>NZ_OPYN01000101.1 GCF_900277125.1 Pseudomonas inefficax | reverse complement strand
CCTGCCTCTGGCCTACTTCATGCCCAGCGAAGCCTTCAACGACTGGGGCTGGCGCATTCCGTTCCTGATGAGTGCCATCGTGCTGATCGCCGGTTTCATCATCCGGAAGGAAGTGCACGAAACCCCGGCATTCGTGAAGGAAGAGAAGCAGGACAAAGTCGCCAGGTCGCCGATCAGCGAGGCCTTCCGCCACAGCTGGAAGCACATGGTGCTGGTGATGTTCATGGCCTTGATGAACGTGATTCCGGTGGTGGCCACCATCTTCGGCGCGGCCTATGCAGTGCAACCGGCCTATGGCATCGGCTTCGACAAGAGCGTGTACCTGTGGATTCCGGTAGTCGGCAACATCGTCGCGGTGCTGGTGATCCCGTTTGTCGGCAACCTGTCCGACAAGATCGGCCGTCGCCCGACCATGATCGCCGGCTGCCTGGGCTCGGGCCTGCTGGCCTTCGTCTATCTGTACGCGATCAGCATCCAGAACGTACCGCTGGCGTTCGCCTCGTCGATCGTGATGTGGGGCATGGTGTACCAGGGTTACAACGCGGTGTTCCCAAGCTTCTACCCAGAGCTGTTCCAAACCCGTTATCGCGTTTCCGCCATGGCCATCGCACAGAACATCGGCACCATGCTGACCGCCATGCTGCCGGCACTGTTCGCCCTGGTTGCCCCGCCAGGCTCGGACAACATCCCGCTGGTGGTCGGTGGCCTGGCGTTCTTCATCACCTGCGTGTGCGCCCTGGCAGCGTACATTGCCCCGGAAACCCATCGCCTGGCGATGGAAGACCTGGGTAACCCGAATGCCAAGCCGATGGACAAGACCGCGTATGAGGCTAGCCGTAAAGGGAGCTTTCAGGCGGTGAGCCACTGATCGATTCAGGGGGCTGCTCTGCAGCCCTATCGCCGGCAAGCCGGGGCACACCTCGACCACACCGGCCTCAAGCCATGTGCAAATACCTGTAGGAGCGGCCTTGTGTCGCGATGGGGCGCGCAGCGGCCCCAGGTTTCAGCTTCGCAGCAAAGACTGTCGGGGCCGCTGCGCGGCCCATCGCGACACAAGGCCGCTCCTACAAGGACCAGTGCTGGCTTGAAGAAATATACAAGTCAGTTGCTCCCCCAGGAGCCGCACAGGCTTCAGGCGTTGTGCGTTCCTGTGGGAGCTGGCTTGCCGGCGATAGGGCCGCAAAGCGGCGCCGGCAGTTTCAGCCCTTGACCACTTCCTGCAGGCGCGCCCAGAGCTGTTCGACATGCCCTCGCTCGGTCGGCAATGCGCCAATCGACACCCGCACCATCCACCGCCCATCCAGCGTCGCCGGCGTCACATAGGCATCCCCCGACGCATTCAGCCGCTCGGCCCAGCCCTTGGTATGCGCATCCAGCGCCTCCCCTTCCAGCCCCGCCGGCCGATGGCGAATGCACAGCGTCTGCAACTGCACCGGCGCCAGCACTTCCCACTGCGCCGCCGCCCCGATTTGCCCGGCAAGCCACTGGGCATTTTCCAGGTCACGCCGCAGCCGTGCCTGCAATGCCTCGACGCCCTCGCTGCGCAGCATGAACCACAGCTTCAACGCGCGGAACCGGCGGCCTAGCGGGATACCCCAGTCACGCAGGTTCTTCACCTCGCCATCCACCGCCGACTGCAGGTAGCTGGGGTTGGTGCTCATCACCCGGATCAGGTGCTGCGGGTCGCGCACGTAGTAGATCGAACAATCGAAGGCCACGCCCAGCCACTTGTGCGCGTTGACCACCAGCGAATCGGCCAGCTCGATGCCGTCCCACATCCAGCGGCATTCCGGCAGGATCATCGCCGAGCCGGCCATGGCCGAGTCCACATGCAGCCACAGGCCATGGGCCTGGGCGATCTCGCCGATCGGCCGCAGCGGGTCGAGGGCCGTGGTCGCGGTGGTGCCGGTGGTCGCGACCACGGCGCAGGGCTGGTTGCCGGCGGCCAGGTCCTGCTCGATCGCCGCCTGCAGTGCTTCCGGGCGCAGGGCGTAGCGTTCGTCGGTCGGGATCAGGCGGATATTGTCGCGGCCAAAACCGGCCAGCAATGCGGCTTTGTCCACCGAGCTGTGGGCGTGCGCGCTGACATAGACGATCAGCGGCCTGGCCTGGGCTTGCAGGCCGCCGCGTACCAGTGCGTAGTCGCTGGCGCGTTCCCGCGCGCAGATCAGCGCCACCAGGGTGCTGGTGGATGCGGTGTCCTGGATCACCCCGCTCCATTGGCCAGACAGGCCGAGCAGCTGACGCAGCCAGTCGAGGGTGGTTTCTTCCAGCTCGCTCAGGGCCGGGCTGGACTGCCACGAAAGGCCCAGCACGCCCAGGCCGGTGCTGAGGAAATCACCGAGGACCGACGAGAGGGTGCCGTTGGAAGGGAAGTAACCGTAGAAGTCCGGGTGCTGCCAATGGGACAGGCCGGGCATGACCAGCTGGTTGACGTCGTCGAGGATCGCTGCGAAAGGCTCGCCTTGCCGGGGGGCTTGAGCGGGCAGCGCAGCCTTGAGATAGCCGGGTTCGACTTGCGCCATGACCGGGCGCTCGCCCACGGTCTGGCGGTAGTCGGCGATCAGGTCGATCAGTTGGTGGCCGTACTGGCGGAATTGTTCGGGGGTCACGCGCGGGCTCCTGTGGGTTGTTAGCCGCCTGTGCCGGCCTCTTCGCGGGTGAACCCGCTCCCACAGGACCGCCACAGTTTCTGAAAGCTGTGGGGTACCTGTGGGAGCGGGTTCACCCGCGAAGAGGCCAGTACAGGCAACACAATGCCCCCAGTCTAGGCACCTATCCGCAGGCGAATAACCCCGCTTCGCGCATAGCTGCTATGGCAAACCCGCATGCCCGCCCTGCACGCCGAACTGCGACTGGCGCCACAACTCGAACACCCGGTTGCGCAGCCAGCGGTGTTCGGCCGAAGCCTGCAGGCGCTGGTGCCACACCACCCAGTAGCGCTGGCTGTGGTCGATGAAGCCCAGCGGCCGCCAGGCCAGGTCCTGCAGACGGCATAGCTGCCGGGCGATGTGCTCGGGCACGGTGGCCAGCGCCTGGCTGTTGGCGATCACCTGCACGGTGGCCGAGAAGAACGGCACTTCCAGGCTGACCCGCCGTTGCAGGCCTTGGGCGCGCAAGTGGCGGTCGATGAAGCTGTCCTTGTCGCCACCACCGGAAATTCGCACATGCTTGTGCGCCAGGTAGTCAGCCTGGCTGAGTGCGCCGTGGGCAGCCAGCGGGTGGTCGTGACGCATCAGGCACACTGCGCGGTCCTCGCCCAACAGCCGACCGTGCAGGTTGGGTGGCGACTCGTCGAACAAGGTGGTGGCCAGGTCGATCTCGCCACTGGCCAGCAAGGCGTACTGGCCGGCCTGCCAGGTGCGGTACTCCAGCGATACGCCCGGTGCTTCGCGCTCCAGCGCCGCCACCAGCAGCGGTAGCATGTGCTCGGCCACATAGTCTGAAGCAGCCAGGCAGAAACGCCGCTCGCAACGCGCCGGGTCGAATACCGCGGGCTGGCGCAGGGCTTGCAGCTCTTCGAGAACCTGGCGCAGGGGTTCGACCAGGGCTTCGGCGTGCTCGCTGAGCACATAACCACGGCCCTGGCGAACCAGCAACGGGTCGTCGAAGGCTTCGCGCAGGTGGGCCAGCTGGCGGCTGAGGGCGGACTGGCTGACGCCCAGGCGCTCGGCGGCATGGCTGAGGTTCTTCAGCTGCAGCAGGTGGTCGAGGGTGCGCAGGTGGGCGAGGCTGAGGGAGGCGAAAGCGGGGTTCATCAGGGTTCGGCTCCAGACTGCTGGCGAGGGCTTTGCCCTCGTTTCGCGACACAAGGCCGCTCCTACATGGGTCATGCGTTCCCCTGTAGGAGCGGCCTTGTGTCGCGATGGGCCGCAAAGCCGCCCCAAATGCACAGATCAGTCAGTCAGACCAACATAAACGTTCTGCACATCATCGTTCTCGTCGATGGCCTCGAGGAACGCTTCAACCTCAGCCAGCGCTTCGGCACTCAGGCTGGCCGCGCTCACCGGGTTCTTCGGGGTGTAGCCGATCTTCGCCGAAGTCACGGTGAAGCCATGCTCCGGCAGGGCCTTCTGCACCGCGTCCAGGTCGGTGGTGTCGGTGATGAACAGGGTCGAACCCTCTTCGTCGCCTTCCTCGAAGTCCTGGGCACCGGCTTCGATGGCTGCCATTTCCGGGTCAGCGTCACCGTTGGGGGTGGCTTCGATCAGGCCGACATGGTTGAAGTCCCAGGCCACCGAACCGCTGGCACCCAGCTGGCCCTTGCGGAACAGCACGCGAATTTGCGCGACGGTGCGGTTGACGTTGTCGGTCAGGCACTCGACGATCAGCGGTACCTGGTGTGGGGCGAAGCCTTCGTAGCTTACCGCCGAGTACTGCACGGCATCGCCGTCCAGGCCCGCGCCCTTGCGGATTGCGCGCTCCAGGGTCTCGCGGGTCATCGAAGCCTTCTTGGCCTGCTCGATGGCCAGGCGCAGGCGTGGGTTCATGTCCGGGTCGGCGCCGGACTTGGCGGCGATCTGGATCTCTTTGGACAGCTTGCCCATGATCTTGCCTTTGGCGTTGGCCGCGGCTTCTTTATGTTTGGCTTTCCACTGTGCGCCCATGTCGACTCTCTTGTTTCAGCGGCCGGTTCAGGAAGCGACCGGCCAAAAGTGGGTGCAGTTTATACGCCCTCCGGCCTGTGTTCGACAAGAAATCGCTGGGGCCGCTTCGCGCCCCAATCGCGACACAAGGCCGCTCCCACAGAAAAACGCGCCAATCTGGCGTTGCGCGTCCCCCTGTGGGAGCGGCCTTGTGTCGCGATTGGGGTGCGAAGCGCCCCCAAAATATCAACCTTTATCGGCTTTGCCCGCCGCCGCCGCAAACCGCGCCAACCGCACATCCAGCCTCCGTGGCCGCAGCCCACGGTCCTCGGCCCGCTCCTTGCGGCGGATGGCATTGCGCACCATAAGCGAGCCCAGGTAGCGGATCGGCTCGGGCGGGAACAGCCCCAGCGGCCCCTTGACCAGCGGCGAACGGGTCCATGGGTTGTCCAGCCCCAGTGCCAGCGACGACAGAATCTGCCCGCCCATGTGGCACGGCCCGACGCCGCTACCGGAATAACCAAAGCCATAGAACACGTTGCCCTGCCCGTCCAGCCGGCCAAAGAACGGCAAACCGGTCACCGAGCGGTCGGACGGCCCGTTCCAGCTGGCCGCCAGCGGCACCTCGGCCAGCGCCGGGAAAAACCCACCCAGGCTTTCACGCAGCAATGGCCGATACGGAGATGGCTGATCGAACACCGGCAACATGCGCCCGCCATAGGCGAAGGTATTACCGCCCTTGCCAAGCATCAGCCGACCATCGGAGGTGTTGTGGTAGTAATGCACGAAAATCCGCGAATCGAGCACGCTGATGCCGCTGTCCAGGCCGATCTGGTGCAGCAGTTCGGGGCAAGGTTCGGTAATCACCATGTCGCTGGAAACAATCGCCACGCTGCGCTCGAACTGCGGGAAAGCCCGCGCCATCCAGGCATTCAGGCCCAATACCACGCGGTCGGCACGTACCGTGCCTTGGGCCGTGCGCACCTGCACCGGGGTGCCGTGCTCCAGGCCGGTCATGGCGGTGCCTTCATGGATGCGCACGCCACGCTGCAAGGCCACCCGGCGCAGGCCGCGCACCAGCTTGCCCGGTTGCACTGTGGCCGCGGCCGGCGAGAACCAGCCTTCCAGGTGCCGCGCCGAGCCAGCCAGGCGCTGCACCTGTTCCAGCGGCAGGCGGCTGAACGAATTGATCCCCTTGCGCTCCAGTGCGGCCACCACTGCATCGGTGGCTCCGACCTGGGCGGCATTGGTGGCGGTGTACAGCGTGCCGTCCAGGCGGTAGTCGCAGTCGATGCCATTGGCCGCGCAGAACGTGCCGATTTCACCGATGCTGCGCTCCGACTCACGCACCAGGCGTACCGCTTCGGCCACCCCGAACAGCCGCTCGAGGGTGAAGTACTTGGCCGACCAGGACAGCGCACAGCCACCATTGCGGCCACTGGCACCGGCGCCGCAGATATCGGCCTCGATCAGCACGATATCCAGGGCCGGCACCGCTTCCTTGAGCATCAGTGCGGTCCACAGGCCGGTATAGCCGCCACCGACGATGCACACATCGCAACGGGCATCGCCTTGCAGCGGCGGGCACACCGCCTCTTGCGCCGAATCCAGGGCCTGTTGCAGCCAGAAGGGTCTCATTCGCTCGCTTTCCTTTCAGGTACGCAGTGGCTTGATTGCCATGCTGGTATTCGGTGCCACGTCATTGCTTTGCGCAGCGCTGGCCGGGCGGCTGTTCCAGTGCGGCAGCAGTACCAGCGCCGAGAACAGCGCGCAGCCGGCAAACACGATGAACACCGTGACGCCATCGAAGTACCCCGGCAGCAGCCCGCCCAACACCGCCCCCACCGAGCCGCAGCCGTTGACGAAGCCAGCCGCGGTGGCGCCGGCCTTGGCGGTGCCGAAGTCGATGGCCGCGGCGCCACTGATCATCGAGTCCGGCCCGTACAGGGTCAGGCCCATGACGAACAGCAGGGCCACCACCAGGATCACGCTGCCGGTGTGCATGGCCGCCATGAAGGCCGCCAGGGCCATGGTCAGCAGCACCAGGCTGATGACGCAGGCCGGCATGCGTCGGGCGCCGAACAGCTTGTCGGAGGCCAGGCCGATGATGATCGGGCCGAGCAACCCGGCCAGTTCGAAGGCTGTCGGGATGATCGCTGCACCCACCTTGCCCACCGAAGGCATCTGCTCGAAGACGATCACCGGCCCCCACAGCAGGATGGCGTAGCGCGCCGGTTTCAACAGGAAGTACGCCAGGCCCAGGGTCAGCACCGTGCGGTTGCGCATGATCTCCTTCAGCGGCGCCCACACGCTGCACAGGTTGCCGGCCGGGGCCATGCTCTGCGGCTCGGGCTCCACGGCTGGCAGGCCGACGTCTTCAGGCTTGTTGCGCTGCAGGAAGAAGAACAGCACGGCCACCAGCGCCACCACCGCGGCACTGGAGAAGAATGCCGCGTGCCAGGTACCGACCAGGGTATAGGCCCACCAGCCGGCGAACGGCGAAGCCACCAGGCCGCCGAAGGCATAGCAGGAGCTCCAAAGGCCCAGCACCCGCCCTCGCTGCGACGCCGGGAAAAAGCTACCAATGTTCTTGCACAACCCGGCCCAGCCGGTGGATTGCGCCAGCCCCTGCACCAGCATGCAGGTGGCAAAGATCGGGAAGGTGGCGTAACTGCCCATCACCACCGCCGCCGCCGCAGAAATCAGCAGACCGCCGAGTACCACCACGCGTGGTCCAAAGCGGTCGGCAAGCATGCCCCAGGTGAACTGGCCTACGGCGTAGGCTGCCAGGTAGATGGCATCGAGGTTGGCCATGGCGGCCTTGTCGAGCATGAAGTTGGGGTCTTCACCGATGCCCAGCTTGGCCACCGAGAAGGCCTTGCGGGTGAAGTAGAAGGCGGCGTAGGCCAGCCAGGTAATGGCGAAAATCTGGATACGCCAGCGTTTGAACGCGGCTAGGGATTGGTTCATTTAAGTCTGACCTCTTGCTCAAGTGTGCCGGCAGAATGTGAAGAAACGCCTGTCTTGTTCTTGTGTTACGCACAGCGATGACGAGGCTGTCATCGGGTCAGATGGCGCCGTGTGGGTGCCATGGCCCTGGCGGCACTTGTGGTGCCAGCGTCGGGCTGACATGCATGGAAACAGTTGCGCTAAGATAAATAAAATCGATTTATCGTATTTCACACATAAGCCCAGCTTGTTACTGAGGTCGTCATGT
This sequence comes from Pseudomonas inefficax, assembly GCF_900277125.1. Lineage (GTDB taxonomy): Bacteria > Pseudomonadota > Gammaproteobacteria > Pseudomonadales > Pseudomonadaceae > Aquipseudomonas > Aquipseudomonas inefficax. Next base: position 44,452 of record NZ_OPYN01000101.1, on the reverse strand, counting down.
CGGTTTCCCACGCACAACTCAAGGCGTTCCATGCCGTAGCGGTTCACGGCAGTTTTACCCGCGCCGCGGAAAAACTGTTTCTTACCCAGCCCGCGGTGTCGGACCAGGTGCGCAAACTGGAGGAGCGCTTCGGCGTCTTGCTGTTCCACCGCAACAAACGCTCGGTGCAGCTCACCGACCTCGGCGAGCGTCTGCTGGGCATCAGCCAGCGCCTGTTCGCCTGCGAGGCCGAGGCCCATGAACTGCTGCAGGATTCGCGTGCGCTGCACACCGGCAGCCTGGTGCTGGCGGTGGACGCGCCGGTGCACGTACTGCCGCAGATCGCCCGCTTCTGCCAGCGCTACCCGGGCATCCAGGTAAAGATCGAGACTGGCAACACCGACGAGTCGCTGGCCCGGCTGTTCAGCTACCAGGCCGACCTGGCCCTGCTGGGGCGGGATGTGGACGATGAGCGGCTGCATTGCCTGCCGCTGCGGCGCGACCCGATGGTGGCGTTTGTTTCCCACCAGCACCCGTGGGCCAGCCGCGGCGCGATCAGCCTGGCGGACCTGGACGATACGCCGTTGGTGCTGCGCGAGCCCGGGTCGGTGACGCGGCAGACGCTGGAAGAAGAAATGCAACGGGCCGGGCTGCGGATTCGCCCGGCGATCCAGGTGGAAGGCCGCGAAGCGGCGCGCGAAGCGGTGGTGGTGGGGATTGGCGTGGGGGTGGTGTCGGCGGCGGAGTTTGGTGCGGATGCGCGGGTGTGCGCGTTGCCGATCGTCGACTGCCAGCGGCACCTGACCGAGACACTGGTGTGCCTGAGTGAACAGCGAACGCGGCGGGTGGTGGCGACCTTCCTGCAGATGGTGGAGGAAGGGTTGTAGGCCTGTGCCGGCCTCTTCGCGGGCACGCCCGCTCCCACAGGATCACCACAGGTTTGAGTGCTGCGCAGTACCTGTGGGAGCGGGCAAGCCCGCGAAGAGGCCGGCACAAGCAACCAGCTATGCTGGGATAACCTCAATCCTCAAGCCAACCTCCCATGCTCTACCGCCTGGCCGCCGACACCCTGGTGCTGCTGCACCTGGCCTTCATCCTGCTGGTGCTGTTCGGCGGCCTGCTGGTGCTGCGCTGGCGCCCTGCCCTGCTGCTGCACCTGCCAGCCCTGGCCTGGGGCCTGGCGGTGGAGTGCCTGCACCTGGGTTGCCCGCTGACCACCTGGGAAAACCGCATGCGCAGCGCGGCCGGTGACGCGGGCTACCAGGGTGGCTTCGTCGAGCACTACATCTGGCCGTTGATCTACCCCGCCGGGCTGACCCCGCACCTCCAGCTGCTGCTAGGCACTTTCGTGCTGCTGCTCAACCTCGGCATCTACAGTTACGTGGCCTGGCGTTGGCGCCGACCTAGCGGGTAGCGACCACGAACAAGCGCGGGAACGGCAACAGCACCTTGCCGTCGCTGGCCGGCGGATAGTCGCGCTGCATGGCTTGCAGGTACATCTGCAGGAAGTCGGCCTGCTCCCGTTCATCGAGCCTGGCCAGATACGGCCTCAGCGCCGAACCCTTGAACCATTCCACCACCGCCTCAGCACCGCCCATCAGCGGGTGGTGATAGGTGGTGCGCCAAACATCCACGCGCGCGCACAGCGGGCTGAGCAGGTCGTAGTAGAACGCTGCGTTGTGCCGCGGCGGCAGCTGGAAATCGGCAAACTTCGTTGCCCAAGGGCCTTGGCTGGCGATCTCGCGCAATTGACGGTGGGCCGGCTCGTCGAGGTTGTCGGGAGTCTGCACGGCCAGGCTGGCACCCTCGCTCAGCTGGCGCACCAGGTGCGGGTACAGCGAGGCGTGGTCGGGTACCCATTGCAGCGAGGCGTTGGCCAGGATCAGGTCCTGCGGTTCGGGGGCGGACCAGCCGGCAATGTCACCGATGACCATGCGCACGCGGGGGATGCAAAGCCGTTTGCGCTCGCGGGCCTTGTCGATCATGTCCGGGTCGCTGTCCAGGGCCGTCACCTGGGCATCCGGGTAACGTTGCAGCAGCACCTCGGTGGAATTGCCAGGGCCACAGCCCAGGTCGGTGGCGTGGCGGACCGGGCGTGGCGGCACAGCGGCGAGCAGGTCGCGCACGGCGCGGGTGCGCTCGTCTTCGAACAGGGAATATTGGGTGGCGGACCAGGCCATGTGAAGCTCCTCTGGGCGGGCAATGTGTTCAGCATATTGCCATCTGCACTGTTCTGATAGGTCTGACGCGGTCCTTGTGGGAGCGGCCTTGTGTCGCGAAAGGGCCGCAAGGCGGCCCCATGGTTCTCCAGTGTTGCAGACATCCTGGGGCTGCTTTGCAGCCCTTTCGCGACACAAGGCCGCTCCCACAAAACCTGGCCAACAACGCGAAACGGCCGGGTCCCCGAGGGAGCCGGCCGTTTCAAGAAGCGAGTGACGCTTAGTGCTGCTTGCCAGAACGGATCTGGTGCACCACACCCATCGCCACCACGATTGCCGCGGCGATACCGGTGGAGATCACCAGGATCTGGTAGTCAGGCATGAAGGCCATGGTCACCAGGGCGACCACGATGAACGCGATCACCAGGTAGGTCAGCCATGGGAACAGCCACATCTTCAGGCGTACTTCCTTGCCTTCGGCAATCAGCTTGCGGCGCATGCGCAGCTGCGAGAAGGCAATCACCAGGTACACCAGCAGAGCGATCATGCCGGTGGTGTTCATCAGGGTTTCCAGCACGTCTTTCGGGCGCAGGGTCTCGCTGAAGTTGATCAGCGCACACACCACGGCCACCGCGCACGAACCCATGATCGCGTATACCGGTACACCGGTGCCGGCGCGGGTGATCTTGAAGAACGACGGCGCGTCGCCACGCTGGGCCAGGGAGAACAGCATGCGCGAAGCAGTGTAGTGGCCCGAGATCAGGCAGCTGCTCACCGAGGTCAGCACCACGAAGTTCATCAGCAGCTCGGCATACGGCACGCCCAGCAGCTCCAGGGTGCGGCGGTAGGCGCCATAACCGGAAACGCCCAGGTGCGGGTCATTCCACGGCACCAGGCAGACGATCAGGAAGATCGAACCCACGTAGAACAGGCACACACGCCAGACCACCGAGTTGGTCGCCTTGACGATCTGCGCGGCCGGGTCCTTGGCTTCGGAAGCTGCGATGGTGACGATCTCCGCGCCGAGGAAGGCAAACATGACCCCGAGCAAGGCACCGATCACGGTGGTGATGCCGTTGGGCATGAACCCTTCTGCGGTGAGGTGACTGATGCCACGCACTTCACCGAACTGCCAGATATTCAGCACGGCAGCGGTACACACGATCAGGAAGCAGACGATCGCGATCACCTTGATCAAGGCAAACCAGAACTCGAATTCACCGTAGTGCTTGACGTTGAAGAAGTTGACGGTGATCAGCAGAAGGGTCGTGGCCAGTACGAACACGTTGACGCTGACGTCGGGGAAGAAACCATGCAGGATCTTGCCCGCCACATAAGCTTCCCAGGCCATGAGGATCACCCAGTACCACCAGTACAGCCAGCCGATGGTGAAACCGGCCCAACGGCCGATGGCGCGATCGGCATAGGTGGAGAACGAACCGGTGTCTGGCGAGGAAGTCGCCATTTCACCCAGCATGCGCATGATCAGTACCACCAGGATGCCGCCTGCCAGGTAGGCCAGCACAGCAGCTGGGCCGGCGCTGTGAATCACGCTGCCGGAACCGACGAACAAGGCGCCGCCGATAACCCCGGCGATCGACATCATCGTCAGGTGGCGCGACTTGAGCGAGGCACTGAGTTTGCTCTCGTGCCCGCTTTTCGCGGTGGTGGTTGTGGATGTTGCGTCCATCAGTTGTGTACCCCGTGCTTCTTTTTATCCAAGGAAAACTGTGAAACCCCGATGGCTGGCGGTTTCACGTACATCAGTGCTAATGCGCGCAGGATGGTGTGAGCGAACACACGCAGGCCTTCCATGGCGGCCTGCTGACGCGCCCCAGGGCAGGCGCCTGGAGCGAACTGAACATGCTTTAGGTGGCGATATCTGACACCTAATGTAAAAATGTCCGACGCAGAGAGCCATGCACAGTGGCATGAATCTCGCACTGCACTGTACAGGTCGCCCATGCAATACACCTTGCAAACGCCGGGCGATACGCACCCTGAAGGCCCCGAATGTTCGAATTACATCCAGACTCCTCGACCCCGCTGGTGAACCAGATCATCGACGGGCTGCGCGAGCTGATCGACAACCAGACCCTCAAGCCAGGCGCCAAGGTCCCCTCGATCCGCGCCTTTGCCGCGAGCTATTCGGTGAGCACCTTCACCGTGGTCGAGGCCTACGACCGTCTGGTCGCCCAGGGCCTGCTGGTGAGCCGGGGCAATGCGGGGTTCTTCGTCAACCGCGCGGCCGGCGAACTGCTCGACCCGCACAACGCCGAGGCCGATACCAGTCGACCAACGTTCAACTCCGAGTGGTACCTGCAGCAGATCTTCGAAATCCGCCAGTTGCCGTTCAAGCCGGGGTGCGGCTGGCTGCCCAACGACTGGATGTACGAAGACGGCCTGCGCCGTGGCTTGCGCCAGGTGGCCGGCAGCCCGCTGGAGCTGTCGGGCTATGGCGACCCCATGGGCCTGATGGAGCTGCGTGCCCTGACCGCACAGAACCTGCAGCAGGAACTGTCGATCGTTGCCAACCCGGCGCAGCTGATGCTCACCCATGGCGCCAGCCAGGCCCTGGACCTGGCCGCGCGCACCCTGGTGCGCCCGGGCGATGTGGTGCTGGTGGACGACCCCGGCTACCCCAACCTGATGAGCATCCTGCGCACTCAGGGCGCGACCCTGGTCGGCGTGCCGCGCACGCCGGCCGGCTACGACCTGAACCAGCTGGAGCAGTTACTCACCCATCACCGCCCCACTGCGTTCTTCACCCAGCCGCACCTGCACAGCCCGACCTGCTCGCGCACCCCGCTGCCGCAGTTGCACCGCCTGTTGCAACTGGCCAGCCAGCACGGCTTCCGCCTGGTGGAGAACAACCTGTACGCCGACATGGTCGCCGAACCACAGCCGTGCCTGGCCAGCCTCGACCACCTGCAGCAGGTGGTGTATGTGGGCAGCTACTCCAAGAGCATTTCGCCCAATGTGCGGGTCGGCTACATGCTGGCCAACCCCGAGCTGATGCAGAAGTTGCTGCACCTGAAGATGCGCTCGGGCCTGACCACCTCGCAGGTGATGGAGCGCGTGGTGTATGCCGCGATCATCGACGGGCGCTGGCGCAAGCACCTCAAGCGCCTGCGCCAGCGTTTGGCCGAGGCGCACCAGGAAGTTGGCCGGCACCTGCATCGGTTGGGCTTCGAGCTGTTCACCGAGTCGGATGAAGGAATGTATATCTGGACCCGGCACCCGGCGATTCCAGACAGCGCCGCGTTGCTGGATGATGCGCTGGAGAAAGGCATCATGCTCGGGCCCGGGCAGTTGTTCATGGTCGATGCCAAGGCGACCGGGTGGATGCGGTTCAATGTGGCATTCAGTACCGAGCCGGCGATGTGGGAGTTGCTGGAGAAGGTGCTGGTGAAGCATGTGCGGCGGGGTGGGGTGTAACGGGCTGCGGGGTGTTCGCCATGACAGTTTCAGCGCCTGTGAGATCGAGCGCCGCCCGCGCGGCGCTTCGCAGCACAAGGCTGCTCCTACATCTGTTTCGGGCCAGTCACTCCTGTGAGGTCACCTCTGCCCGCCTTGTTTGTTCCATTCGATATCGAAGGTTGCTTTGCTGCTTTTCATCCATCTCCAGTCATGCACCAAGGCTGCAACCCACCAGGCACAGGAATAATTGGCCCGAAACAGATGTAGGAGCAGCCTTGTGCTGCGAAGCGCCGCGCGGGCGGCGCTCGATCTCATAGGCGCTGAAACTGTCATGGCAAGCACCTGTCAGCCCCGACACTACTTATCGCCATTCCGCCTTGCCAGCAAAAAACGCCTGCGCATTCGCCTCCAGGCTCTCCAGGTGATATCCCCCTTCCTGCACGATCAAGCACGGCAGGCGCAACGCCCGAATCCGCTCGCCCAATACTGCAAACCCTTCAGTCGTCACCGCTACCTTGCTCTGCGGGTCGAGCTCATAGATATCGAACCCCAGCGACAACACCAGCACCTCGGCGCCAAAGTCCTTAACCGCCGCCAGCGCGATCTCCAGCTGGCTCATGAAGTCCGCTTCGCTAGCCCCATGCGCCATCGGCAAGTTCAGGTTGTACCCCTCCCCCACACCGCTGCCACGCTCGTCCGCGAACCCGGCCACACCCGGGTAGAAGTTGGTGGGGTCGCCGTGCACCGACACATACAGCACATCCCGACGGTCGTAGAAGATCTCCTGAATCCCTTGCCCATGGTGCATGTCGGTATCGAGGATGGCCACGCGGCTGTAGCGGCTGCGCAAGGCCTGCGCGGCGACAGCGGCGTTGTTGATGTAGCAGAAACCGCCCGCCGCATCGAACCGCGCATGGTGCCCCGGTGGCCGGCACAAGGCATAGGCCGCCGGCTCGCCGTCGAGAATGGCCTTGGCACCGGCCACCGCGCTTTGCGCAGACCAATAGGCCGAGCGCCAGGTGTTTTCGCCCACAGGGCAGCTGCCATCAGCCAGGTAACGCCCGGCCTGGGCGAGGATGCCGCGCAGGGCGTTGGGTTCACGCACGAAGATGTTGGACATGACTTCGTCGCCCCAGTCCTCGGGCACTTCCTTCCAGCGCACATGGGCCTCTTCGAGGAAGGCCAGGTAGGCCTCGCCATGCACAGCTTTGAGCGGTTCGAGGCCGGCGTCCTCAGGCTGGCGGATGTCAAAGCCCAAATCCTTGGCGGCCTGCAGCAGGCGCTGGGCGCGTTCGGGGACTTCCTGCGGGGTGCGCATGGCGCCGCGCGAGTAGTAGCTGCGCGGGTGGTGCAGCAGCTGTTCGGGGTGGAAGTAGCAACGCATCAGGCTTCTCCTTGTTCGACTTGTTCGGCGCGGGCCAGCACGGCGTTGAGCAGTACGTCGACGCCTTGGCGGGCATCCTCGGGCAACACGTCTTCGGCTTCGTTGTGGCTCAGGCCGCCGACGCAGGGGATGAACACCATCGCTGTCGGGCAGTAGCGGGCCAGCAGGATGGCGTCGTGGCCGGCGCCGCTGACGATGGACTGCTGGGCATAACCGAGACCGTCCACCGCCTGCTGCACGGCGGCTACACAATCGGCATCGAATGGCGTGGCCGGGCTGACCCAGTGGCGCTCGATACGCACCTGCAGCCCGCGCTGATCGGCGATGGCTTGCAGCTTCAACGTCAGGTCACGCTCCATCGCCTCGATGGCTTCATCCCGGTGATGACGCAAGTCGACGGTGAACTGCAGCAGCCCCGGAATGGTGTTGCGCGAAGACTTGGCGATGGACAGTTCACCCACCGTGGTCAGGCCTTCAGGGGCAAAATCGGCAGCCAGTTGCTCGACCGCCTGGATCATCCGTGCCGCACCGTAAAGGGCATCCTTGCGCAGCGGCATCGGCGTGGTACCGGCATGCGCGGCCATGCCTTCGACCCTGACATCCAGCCATCGGATGGCCTGCCCGCCGCTGACCACGCCGATGGCCTTGGCGTTGTCTTCAAGGATCGGACCTTGCTCGATATGCGCCTCGAAATAGGCATCGACCGGGCCGCCCAGCGGGCGTTGGCCGGCGTAACCGGTGCGTCGCAGTTCGTCAGCGACGCTGATGCCATCGGCGTCGCGAATGGCCAGCGCTTCGTCCAGTGCCAGGGTACCGGTGAACACCGCCGATCCGAACATGGCCGGGGTGAAGCGGGCGCCCTCCTCGTTCGTCCAGACAGCTATTTCCAGCGGTTTGCGGGTGTGAATGTTCAGGTCGTTGAGGCGGCGCACCACCTCCAGCCCGGCCAACACGCCATAGACGCCATCGAAACGGCCGCCCTCAGGTTGGGTGTCCAGGTGGCTGCCCATCATCACCGGCGCTGCATCGGGGTCGCTGCCAGCGCGGCGGGCGAACAGGTTGCCGATGGCATCCACAGTCAGCATCAGCCCGGCTTCGCGGCACCAATGGCTGAACAGTTCCCGGCCTGCCTTGTCCTCGTCGCTCAGCGCCAGGCGGCAGCTACCGCCACGGGCGGTGGCGCCGATTTCGGCCATGGCCATCAGGCTCGCCCACAGGCGTTCGCCATTGCATTTCAACATGTGCGGGTACTCCAGAAAAAAGCGGTTCGATCAGGCCAGTTCCAGGCGCTGGCTGCGGGCGTACTGGCGTGCCAGGGCGAGCACGCACACCAGCGAAATGGTTGCGATCAGGGTGTAGAACACCGCCATCGGCCACCATTGGCCGGTGAAGGTGTGGGCCAACCAGGTACCGATCAGCGGGGTCAGGCCGCCCGCGATGGCGCCACAGATCTGGTAGGCCAGGGAGATGGCGGTGTAGCGCACGCGGGTGTCGAACATGCCGCTGACATAGCCAGCGATCACTGCGTAGAAAGACGCCATGCACGCGGCGGCCAGGGCGATGCCGAGCACGATCAACGGGCCCTGGCCCGAGCTGACCAGCACGAACATCGGGTAGGGCGAGGCCATCGCCAGCAGCGCGACCAGGGCCAGGAAGCGGGTGGCGCCGAGCTTTTCCGACAGCCACGCGGCCAACGGCTGCACGCAGAACTGGATGATTGCCACGAAGAACAGGCATTCGAGGATCAGCGAGCGCTCCAGATGCAACTGCTGAGTGGTGTAGCTGATCATGAACGTGTTGGTGAAGTAGACCCCGGCGATCCCCAGGGTATTGGCCCCGATGCACAGCAGCAGCGGGCGCCAGGCGGTGCGCAGCACTTCCAGTACCGGTGCCTGCTCCTTGCGCTGGGCTTTGGCCGCCTGCTCGCGGCTGGCAATGAACTCGGGCGACTCATTGACCCCCAGGCGAATCGCCAGGCCCACCAGCAGCAACAGCGCGCTGGCCAGAAACGGCACGCGCCAGCCCCAGCTCATCAGGTCTTCCTCCGGCAGGCGGGTGACCACGCCGAAGGCCAGCAACGATAGGATCAGGCCCGCCGGGCTGCCCAGCTGGGCGAACGAGGCGAAGAAGTTGCGCCGGCCCTTGGGTGCGTGTTCGCCGGCCATCAGTACCGCCCCGCCCCACTCGCCGCCAACGGCGATGCCCTGGATCACCCGCAGGATGATCAGCAGCACCGGTGCGGTGGCGCCGATCTGCGCGTAAGTTGGCAGCAGGCCGATGCACACGGTGACGATGCCCATCATCAGCAAGGTGATGACCAGCGACTTCTTGCGGCCGATACGGTCGCCCACGTGGCCGAAGACGATGCCACCCAGCGGCCGGGCGAAGAAGCCGACGGCGAAGGTGCCGAACGCGGCCATGGTGCTGAACAGGCTGTTGTCGGAGGGGAAGAACAGCGCGCCGAACACCAGGGCGGCGGCGGTGGCGTAGATGTAGAAGTCGTACCATTCGATCATGGTGCCGATGAACGCGGCGGCGGCGGCACGGCGTGGCTGGGCGGAAGCGGTGGGCTTCATGGGGGCTCCTTTGCTTGTTGTTCTGGCAGGAGTTGTCGGGGGCACGGTGGCGCTCTTGTGGCGCTTGGCCTGTTGGTCTGGTGTCAGCTTCTTCGCGGGTAAACCCGCTCCCACAGGTACTGCAGCGCTTGCAGGCCTTGTGCAATCCCTGTGGGAGCGGGTTTACCCGCGAAGAAGCCAGCACCGATGCAACAGGCCTCGATACCTGCGATTTATCGGCCCAGGGCTATGATTAGTCAATTTTCTATTTATTATTCGCAATATTAGCCTTGCTTATTATCGAGCCCCTGCCATGCCCGACCGTCTGCTCAACGACCGCCTCGACTGGAACCTGCTGCGTACCTTCCGGGTCATCGGCCAGGAGTTGTCCATCAGCCGTGCTGCCGCGCGCCTGCATCTCACCCAGCCCGCAGTGAGCCAGGCGCTCAAGCGCCTTGAAGAACAGCTTGGCCGCCAGCTCATCGCCCGCCGCGGGCCGCGCTTCGTGCTGACGGAAATGGGCGAGCAGCTGTTCCAGCTGGCCGGCGAGGTCTATGGACAGATGTCGCAGATCGGCGGCTTGCTGGAGCAGCCGGCGGACGAACTGGTGGGCAAGGTACGCCTGCTGATGATCAGCCGTATCGTCAACGAACGCTTCGACGACTTCCTCGCCGACTTCCACCGCCAGCACCCGCGGGTGGAGCTGGAGATCGACGTAATGCGCAGCTCCGACATCGTCGCCGCCCTGCAGGAAAAAACCGCAACGGCGGGCCTCAGCCTGAACCGGCGTGCGCAGCCACGCCTGGAGCAACGGTTGTTCCTGCGCCAGCGCTATGCGTTCTTCTGTGGCAAGCACCATGCCCTGTTCGGCCAGGTCGAAGGCGACCTGCAGCGGGAGAACTTCGTCAGCTTCACCAGTGACCAGATTGGCGGCATGCTGTCGCCACTGACCATTTTCCGCGACCAGCAAGGGTTTGCCGGGCGGATCGTGGCATCGTCACCCAGCCTTGAAGAAGTGCGCCGGCTAGTGATTGCCGGGTTTGGCATAGGCTGCCTGCCCGAGCATGTGGTGGCAGCGGATGTAGACGCCGGGTTGCTGTGGAAGCTGCCACCACAGGAAGGCATTGCCGATGTGGATATTCACCTGTTGTGGAACAGGGAGCAGCGCTTCAGCCGCGCCGAAGAGGTGTTTATCGAGGCATTGCAGCAGAGCCTATAGTGAACGCAGGGCGGGGTCGGCGAGCACTGGACACGATAGTGGCCAATTAGTAGCATCCAGACCAACTGAACATTATGGACAATCTCAGTCATGGATCGAGCTACCGGGGTCATTCGACGCCCCATTCATCACCCCATCCGCACTTTGATCACCTGGGAAGAAGCATGGAAGGGGCCCGACGAGGGCTTGATCCGCTGCTGGGAGATTGGCCGTGAGCGGGCCCTGGCCCAGCCAGAACTTGCCCGGCACTGCATCGATGGCGTACTTCCGGTGCTAGGTTGGAAAGGTGGCCATGATCGCGCATTGAAGAAACCGATGAAGTACGGTTCGTTCAAGTATCTGGCGCAGTGGCAGGGCCTTCGCGGCGAGGATTTGTTCATCGATACGCGAACAGAGCTCACCCTGACCTGTAAACACACCGGCATGCTGACAACGTTCACACCGGACCAGGAGAAATACGCCAACGCTGTGATGATGGAATAGAACAGTGAGTGGCGGCTTTACACAAACTTCAGTGCAGCCGGCTTTTTCACCAAGTAGTTTTACGCCCTACCTCGAAATTGCACGGTCACTGTGGGAGCGGGTTCAGCCGCGAAGCCGTCGACACGGTGGATGGCACCGGCGTTGCCGGTGTTCGCGGCTAAAGTTCCCACCTCGACCACACCGGCCTCAAGCCATGTGCAAATACCTGTAGGAGCGGCCTTGTGTCGCGATGGGGCGCGAAGCGGCCCCAGATTTTCAGCTTCGCAGCAAAGATTGCCGGGGCCGCTGCGCAGCCCATCGCGACACAAGGCCGCTCCTACAAGGGCCAGTGCTGGCTTGAAGAGATATCCAAGACAGTTGCTCCCACAAGTACAGCGTGAGCCCGCTCCTACAGAAGTAGAACCTGAAGTCAGGCTGTTGCCAGCGCCGGGTAGTCGGTCAGGCCATGGGCATCACCACCGAACAGCGTGGCTCGTTCGTGCTCCGCCAGTGGCGCATTCAGCTTCAGCCGCGCCGGCAGGTCCGGGTTGGCCACGAATGGTCGGCCGAAGCCGATCAGGTCAGCCCAGCCCTCCTCCAGCGCACGCCGTGCACGTTCGCCGGTGTATTTGCCGGCATACACCATCACCCCGGGGAACACCGAACGCAGCTGTTGCTTGAAGTCCACCGGCATGTCCGGCGCGTCGTCCCAGTCGGCTTCGGCAATATGCAGGTAGCCGATGCCGATTTCGCCCAGGCGCTTGGCCGCGGCGGTATAGATGGTAACCGGGTCGGCATCGACACAGCCATTGAGCGTGGTCAGCGGCGCCAGGCGTACGCCTACGCGCTGGGCGTCGCCGGTGCCTTCGACCAGCGCACGGGTTACCTGGTCGAGGAAACGCAGGCGGTTTTCCAGCGAACCGCCGTAGCGGTCGGTGCGGTCGTTGGCGCCGGAATCGAGGAACTGGTTGACCAGGTAACCGTTGGCCGCGTGCAATTCGACACCGTCAAAACCCGCCGCCATGGCATTGCGCGCAGCCTGGCGGTACTGCTCGATGATCTCGGCAATTTCCGCTTCGCTCAACGCACGTGGCTTGGAGGCCTGGACAAAGCCTGGCGTGCCGTCGGCATTGTCGATGAATACATTCACGCCTTCGGCCTGCATCGCCGAGGACGACACCGGGGCCTGGCCGCCGAGCAGGCTGCTGTGGCTGAGGCGGCCGACGTGCCAGAGCTGGGCGAAGATGCGCCCGCCTGCTGCATGTACCGCCTCGGTGACCAGGCGCCAGCCGTCGATCTGCGCCTGGGTGTGGATACCTGGGGTGCGGGCGTAACCCTTGCCCAATGGCGAGATCCAGGTGCCTTCACTGACAATCAGCCCGGCGCTGGCGCGTTGCGCGTAGTACTCGGCCATCAGTGCGGTCGGTACATCGCCAGGCTGGGCGGCACGGGAGCGGGTCATTGGCGGCATCAGCACGCGGTTGGGCAGGTTCAGGGCGCCGAATTGCAGGGGTTGGAACAGCGGATCTTGAGTCATTACGAGCATCTCCGTAGGTGGAATCAGCGGTCAGGCGCGGCTGACGACAGGTTGTGGCTGGGCAGGTACGCGGCGGTCGAGGCGGCCGCTGTACAGGGTCAGGGCCAGGGCACCGAGGGTGACCAGCGCGGCGATCCACGGGGTGTGGCCGAGGCCGAGCTGTTGCACCACCTGGGCACCGCCCCAGGAACCACCGGCAACACCCAGGTTGAAGGCGGCTATGTTGAAACCGGCAGCTACGTCGACTGCGTCGGGGGCGACCTTTTCCGCCTGCTGCACCACGTACACCTGCAGGCCCGGCACATTGCCAAAGGCCACCGCGCCCCAGGCCAGTACGGTGACTACCACCAGCACCGGATGCGGCGCGGTGAAGGTCAGCGCCAGCAGCACCACGGCCAGCAGCAGGAAGATGATCGACAGTGCCTTGACCGGGCCTTTGCGGTCGGCCAGGCGGCCGCCCCAGATGTTGCCCAGGGCAACCGAAACACCGTAGGCGAGCAGCACCAGGGCGACGCTGTTGGCGCCAAAGCCGGCGATGTCCTGCAGGATCGGGGCAAGGAAGGTGAAGGCGATCAGCGAGCCGCCGTAACCCACGGCAGTCATGGCATACACCAGCAGCAGGCGCGGTTGCAGCATTACCCGCAGTTGGCGCAGCAGCGGTGCCGGCTGGCTGTGCTGGATGCGCTTGGGCACGAACAGCAGCGCGCCGAGCAGCGCCACCAGGCCGAAGGCAGCCACCACCAGGAAGGTCACGCGCCAGCCGAAATGCTGGCCGATGAAGGTACCCAGCGGGATACCGGTGACAAAGGCCACGGTCATGCCACTGAACATGGTGGCGATGGCGCTGGCGGCTTTTTCTTTCGGCACCAGGCTGGTGGCGATGATCGAGCCGACCGAGAAGAACACCCCATGGGCCAGGCCGGTGAGGATGCGCGCCATGATCAGCGATTCGTAACTGGGCGCCTGCCAGGCCACCAGGTTACCGGCGGTGAACAGTGCCATCAGGCCGACCAGCAACAGCTTGCGCGGCACGCGGCCGGTCATGGCGGTGAGCAGCGGCGCGCCGATGGCGACGCTGAGGGCGTAAAGGCTGACCAGCAGGCCGGCCGAAGGCAGGGTAACTGCCAGGTCATTGGCGATGGTCGGGATGAGGCCGACGATCACGAACTCCGTTGTGCCGATGGCGAAGGCCGCCAGGGTCAGGGCTAACAAGGCGAGAGGCATTTGAGAATCACCTGTGGAAGGTTGGGATGGGTGAATTCTCGGGGGACGTGGGGATGGGAAAAAGGTAGGGGCGGGACAATGAGTTTTGACTTGAAGGCAAAGGTTATCCAGAAGCTATTGCGGGCAGGTCAACTTCAATGCTCCAGCCAGCGCGGTTGGTTGTAGGAGCGGCCTTGTGTCGCGAAAGGGCTGCAAAGCAGCCCCAGGTGTTCAGCACAACTACAAATATTGCTGGGGCTGCTTTGCAGCCCTTTCGCGACACAAGGCCGCTCCCACAATTGACCCCGTTCATCAACCCGACGAAGTGAACGCATCCAAGGCTGGCCAGACTGAGACCTACCAAGTCATAATTGTTAACAGTTAAGTCCCTGGAGGTCTCATGCAAGATCTACGTCAGCTGCGCTACTTCGTGGCCGTCGCCGAATGCGAGAACGTCGGCCGAGCCGCCGAGCAGCTGCATATTTCCCAATCGCCCCTCAGCCGGCAGATCGCCCAGCTGGAGGACAACCTTGGCCTGGCGCTGTTCGAACGGCGCAATCAGCGCCTGTACCTGACCAGGGACGGGCGCACCTTCCTGGCCGAAGCGCGCGGCCTGCTCAAGCATGCCGAGCGCCTGGAATCGCTGGGCAAGCGCCTGGGCCGTGGCGAGGAAGGCGGGCTGTGCATCGGTTACGTCAACCACGCCATCCATGCCGGCGTGCTGCCGGGCGCGGTGCGGGCCATTCGTGCCGAGCGCCCGAACATTCACATTGCGCTGTACAACATGACCTCCAACGAACAGTTCGAGGGCCTGCGCCAGCGCAGCCTGGACATTGCTCTGGTTTGCGACCGGCCGCCAAAGGACGACCCCGACCTGCGCGGCCAGCCGGTGCTGGACGACCCGTTGCTGCTGGCCATCCCGGCCGCGCACCCACTGGCCAGCAAGGCCGAACTGGCCCCTGCCGACCTGCACGAGCAAGACTGGATCATCACCGGCGGCCAGCCAGACCAGGTCCACAAGCGCGACGATTTCATCGCCCGCTGTGGCGATGCCGGCTTCACCCCGCGCCTGTCGCTGGAGGCTACCGACCCGCTGAGCGTGCTTGGCCTGGTGTCCGCCGGGCTAGGCCTGGCAATGGTGCAGAGCAGCCTGTCGGCCAGCGCCGGGCCGACCGTGGTGCTGCGCCAGCTGGACTGGTTCCAGCCCAGCGAGCAGTTGTGGGCGGTCTGGCACCAGGTCGACCTGCGACCGATCGTGGGCATTTTCCGCGAGCAGGTGCTGGCATTGGCGGAACAAGGGGTTGATAAGTCCACCCAGGTCTGAACTCAGTCGAATTACGTCTTTTACAGTCTGACCGTGGTTCTCTAGCATGGCTCCCATCGATGCAACTCACCCACAGGAGCCATTCCATGAACATCGACCTCGGCGGACGCACCGCCATCATCAGCGGCTCGACCGGCGGTATTGGTCTGGCTATCGCCCGCGGCCTGGCCCGCGCCAACGCTGACGTAGTCATTGCCGGCCGCAGCCAGAAGTCGCTGGATGCCGCCCTGGCCGAACTGCGCGAGCAAGGTGGCAGTGGGCAGATCCACGGTGTGGTCGCCGACCTGGGGACTGCCGCGGGTGCCGAAACCCTGTTCGCCGCCCACCCACGGGCCGACATCCTGGTCAACAACCTGGGTATCTACGACGACGTCGACTTCTTCGATGTGGCCGACAGCGAGTGGACGCGCTTCTACGACACCAACGTGCTGAGCGGCGTGCGCCTGGCCCGCCACTATGCCCCGGGCATGGTCGAGAAAGGTTGGGGGCGGATCCTGTTCATCTCCTCGGAATCGGGCATCGCCATCCCTGCCGACATGATCAACTACGGCGTGACCAAGGCTGCCAACCTGGCGGTATCGCATGGTCTGGCCAAGCGCCTGGCCGGCACCGGGGTAACCGTGAACGCAGTGCTGCCTGGCCCGACCCTGACCGACGGCGTGGCCGCCCTGGTGGCTGATGCAGCCCAGGCGTCCGGGCGCAGCATTCGTGAAGAAGCCGACAACTTCGTGCGGACTGCGCGGCCAAGCTCGATCATCCAGCGCGCCGCCGATGTCGACGAAGTTGCCCACCTGGCGGTGTACCTCGCCTCCCCTTACTCCTCCGCCACTACCGGTGCAGCGCTGCGGGTCGATGGTGGTGTAGTCGACAGCCTGGCTATCTGAGTTAAACCTGGGGGCTGCTCTGCAGCCCATCGCGACACAAGGCCGCTCCTACAGGGGAAACCATTCTCCTGTGGGAGCGGCCTTGTGTCGCGATGGGCCGCAAAGCGGCCCCAGACTTTTGCTCTGAAATCAAAACACCTTGCCCTCACCGCACCTGTTTCCCTCCCTCGATCCCCGCTAGCCTGCCGCCCACACCCGTCTCGAAAGGACCCGCACCATGCCAACCGATCATCAAGCCTGGGCCTGGACCCCGAACGCCGGCCTCGACGGCCTGCAACTGCTGCGTAACCCCCTGCCACACCCTGGCCCCGGCGAGGTGCTGGTGGCCAACCGCGCCATTGCCCTCAACCCGGTGGACTGGAAGATCTGCGAGTGGGGCCACCCGGCCTGGCAGCAGGGCACGGTCCCGGGCGTAGATGGCGCCGGCGTGGTAGTCGCCCTTGGCGAAGGCGTCGACATGCCCTTGGGCAGCCGCGTTGCCTACCACCAATCGCTGGCGCGTGACGGCAGTTTTGCCGAGCACTGCCTGCTCGATGCAAGCCTGGTGATGCATGTCCCCAGCACGCTCAGCGACACCGCCGCGGCCGCCGTGCCCTGCCCCGCCCTGACCGCCTGGCAGGCCTTGGCCAAAATACCCGAGGGTGCCAGCCGCGACGTGCTGGTGATCGGCGCCGGTGGCGCGGTGGGCTTCTACCTCGCGCAACTGGCCGCGCAACGTGGCCTGCGCGTATGGGCCAGTGCCAGCCAACGCCACCATGCCACGCTCAAGGCCCTCGGTGTGAGCGGGGTGTTCGATTACCACGACGCTGACTGGCAGAACCAACTGCAGGCCGCTTTGGGCGAGCGCCCGCTGCATGCCCTGTTCGACACCGTCAGCGGCGCCCATGCAGGCAGCCTTGCCCACCTGCTCGGCTACAACGGCCACCTGGTGTGCATCCAGGACCGCCAGGAAACAGCGCCAACGCCCGCCTTCAGCACAGCGATCTCGCTGCATGAGGTGGCGCTCAACAGCATTCATGCCCACGGCCGGTTGGCAGATCGCCAAGCCCTGCGCGTGGCCGGTGAGCGACTGCTGCAGGCCGTCGCCGATGGTAGCCTGATCACGCCACAGCGCCGCGAGTTCGCCTTCTCGGCACTGCCACAGGCTCTACGGCAGCTGAAAGAGGGCCAAGGCTCAGGCAAATGGGTGACGCGCCTCGGCTGAACGCCGTGTGCCAAACTTGGATCCCATTCTGCTACAAGGTATGCTGGGCAATAGCTAAACGCCACCACCCAGGCGGGCTTCGTGCCTGCCTTCAAGGACGAGCCCTTTGCCCAGCAACCCTACCCGCCACACCATTGCTCGCCAGTGGCAGCTGCTCAAGCTGCTGCCCGGCCGCCACCCGGGGATGAGTTCCACCCAGTTGCAGGCCGCCCTGTCAGCCGTGGGCCATATCACCAGCAAACGCACCGTCGAGCGCGACCTGATCGAACTCGCAGCGCTGTTCCCGCTGCAGTGCAACAGCAAAGGCATGCCCTACGGCTGGTACTGGCAACCGGGCCTTGGCCCGGGCGAAGCGCAGCAGCTGCAGCCCGATGCGCTCACACCTCCGCAACACATCGAGTTGCACGCCTGGGTCGATGATGCGCTGGCCCGGCGCCTGAATGCGTCGCCACTGTCTGCAGATATGCAACTGACGCTGCTAGCGGACGGCGGCGCCACCTTGGTAGCGAGCGTCGACGACAACCGTGCGCTGATGGGCTGGCTGCTGTCCCAGGCCGGCTCGATCCGTGTGCAGGCGCCGCAGGCACTGCGCCAGGCCATGCTCGAGCAGTTGCGCCAGAGCCTGGCGCTGCACGAGGGTGGTTGTTGACCGGCAAGCAAAAGTCATTGTCCCCCGGGCCGCTTTTTCCCATAGGTGGCCTTGCGCAGAATCTGCTCCTGACAACGCCTCACTATCAGGAGTACCCGATGAAACGCTTCAAGCCCCTGTTGCTCGCCGTCGCCCTGGCGACCACTGCCCAGGCCACTCTGGCCGCCGACTGGCAGACCTCGCCCTACGGCAAGCAGGATGAAATCGGCGCCGCCAACCTGCTCACCCCCGAAGTGGTCAAGCAGGCGGTCGGCCTGGTCAAGACCGGCAAGACCTACCCGCTGGCCGTACCGGTGAGCAAAGACCTGCCAGCCTTCCGCCACCGCAGCTTCCACCTGTACAACATCCAGCCTGGCGAGCAGGCCGGCCAGACGCTGGGCCGTAACAAGTTCAGCTTCAACGATGAACTGGTCAACGGCTGGACCGGCGTCGGCACCCAGCTCAACGGCATCGGCCACATCGGTATCGACAACGTCTACTACAACGGCAACAAGGCCGCCGACTTCGTCACCGTCGAAGGCGTGACCAAGCTGGGCGTGGAAAAGGTACCGCCCATGGTCACCCGCGGCGTGGTGCTGGACATGACCGCTCATTACGGCAAGACCATCGTACCCGGTGGCACCTCGTTCACCGTCGACGACATCAAGGCTGTGCTGAAGAAAGAAGGCATTACCCTGCGCAAGGGTGACGTGGTGCTGTTCAACACCGGTTGGCTGGAACTGATCGGCAAGGACAACCAGCAATTCCTCGCCACCGAACCGGGCATCGACCTGCCGGCGGCCGAGTGGCTGGCGGACCAGGGCATTGTCGCCTTTGGTGGCGATACCTGGGCGTCGGAGGTGTACCCGAACCCGACCGGTGAAGAATTCCCGGTCAATCAGTTCATGCTGGCCAAGCGCGGCATCTACAACCTGGAGCTGATCGACACCCGCGCGCTGGTGAAGGACAAGGCGTTCGAGTTCCTGTTCGTGCTGGGCCAGCCGCTGTACAAGAGCTCGACCCAGGTGAACATCAACCCGGTGGCGATCTACTGACTATCCAAGCCATTGAGCACTGACCTGTAGGAGCAGCCTTGTGCTGCGAAGAGGCCGGCATGACTTACAGAAATCTGTTAGACATACCGGCCTCTTCGCAGCACAAGGCTGCTCCTACAAGGGTTAGCGTTCGAGCCGTTAGAAGGTGCCGGGGAACGCCCCGCCATCGATAAGCAGGTTCTGCCCGGTGATGTACCCGGCATGCGCACTGCACAAAAACGCGCAGTAAGCACCGAACTCATCGGCACTGCCAAAGCGCGCCGCCGGGATGGCCTTGCGCCGCGCCTGGGCGGTGGCTTCAACATCGCCACCTGCCGCCTTCAAGGTCTTCTGCAAACGCGCCGTGTCGAATGCCCCAGGCAGCAGGTTGTTCAGCGTCACGTTGCTGCCCGCCAAGCGCTGCTGACGGGCCAGGCCGGCGATGAAGCCGGTCAGGCCACTGCGTGCACCATTGGACAAGCCAAGAATATCGATCGGCGCCTTTACCGCGCCGGAGGTGATGTTCACCACCCGGCCGAACCCGCGCTTGGCCATGCCATCGACCACCGCCTTGATCAGCTCGATGGGGGTAAGCATGTTGGCGTCCAGTGCCTTCAGCCAGTCTTCGCGGCCCCAGTCGCGGAAGTCGCCCGGCGGCGGGCCGCCGGCATTGTTGACCAGGATATCCACCTGCGGGCAGGCTGCCAGCAGCGCCTGGCGCACTTCGGCGTCAGCGACATCACCGGCCACGGTGCGCACCTCGATGCCCGGGCAGGCCGCGCGCAACTCGGCGGCGGTCTGCTCCAGGGTGGCCTGGGTGCGGGCGTTGATGACCAGGTTGACGCCCTCTTTGCCCAGCGCCTCGGCGCAGCCTTTGCCCAGGCCCTGGCTGGCCGCGCAGACGATGGCCCAGCGGCCGGTGATACCTAGATCCATTGGGTTGCTCCTTGATGCAATGCAGTTACAGGGTCACTGGATCGGCGAAAACGCGGCAGGCATCAACAGCTTCGATTCCATCCGCACCAGCATCGGGAAGGCTACGGGGATGAAGCGCTCCAGCCAGTCCGCATCACGGTACAGGGCAGCGCGGCGCTCGATGCGGTCGTCAAGGCTCTCGTAGGCCCAGATGTGCACCACCTGGTTCAGTTCGCCAATCTCGGTGTACCACCAGCCCACCAGCTTGGCGTAGCGCGAGATCACCGGCAAGCCTTCCTTTTCGAAGTGCTCCAGGTATTGCTTCATCTTGCCGATGTGCAGGGTGTAGGTACGCATTTCATAGAACATGGTCGTGGCTCCGTTAAGGTTCAGAGGTTGCCGTGGTAGGCGTCGGTGATCAGGCGCTCGACATCACGCGCGGTGGTCAGGCGTGGGTTGACCAGCACATTGCCGCTGCGCATCGAGTCGCTGACCATCTGCGGCAGGAATTCCAGGTCCACGCCCAGTTCACGAATGGTGGCGGGGATGCCGATGGCCTGGTTCAGGGCCACCACCGCATCTACCGTGCGCGCCGCAGCCTGCGCCACGCCGAGCCCGGTCACATCGGCGCCAAGGGCAATGGCAATGTCGCGGAAGCGCTCCGGGCAGGCCGGCAGGTTGAACTTGATCACGTAAGGCAGCAGGGCAGCGTTGGCGATGCCATGGGGGATGTTGAACACCCCGCCGAAAGTGTGGGAAATGGCATGCACGTTGCCCAGCTTGGATTGCGAGAACGCCACCCCGGCCAGGAACGAGCCCAGCAGCATCTGCTCGCGGGCCGCCATATCGGTGCCGACGAAGTAGGTTTTTTCCAGGCTGCCGGCAATCATGCGAATGGCTTGCAGGGCCATGGCCTGGCTGATCGGGTTGGCCTGGCGCGACACATACGACTCGATGGCGTGGGTCAGGGCATCCATGCCGGTGGCGGCGGTGATGGCCGCAGGTAGCTTCAGCGTCAGTGCCGGGTCGAGGATGGCCAGGCGCGGGAACAGCCGCGGGCTGACGATCACCGTCTTGAACAGCGTGCGCTTGTTGGTGAACACGGTCGACGCCGTGCATTCGCTGCCAGTACCCGAGGTGGTCGGGATGGCGAAGATCGGCAGCGGTGGCAGGGTCAGTTTGTCGTAGCCCTCGTAGTCGAGGATGTTGCCAGGGTTGGTGGCCATCGCCGCCACGCCCTTGGCGGTGTCGATGCTGCTGCCGCCGCCCACGCCGATCACGGCGGTGCAGTTGCGCTCCTTCAGTAGCGCCACGGCAGCATCGAGCACGTCGGTGCTGGGGTTGGCTTCAACGGCGCTGAACAGCTGGTAGTCGATGCCCGCCTGCTCCAGCGAGGCGAAGAAACCGGCCAGGATGCCTGCGTCGATCAGGCCCTGGTCGGTGACCACAAGCAGGGTGCCGTCCACATACGGCTTGAGCAGCGCACCGGCCTGGTCGGCCAGGCCCGCGCCACATTTGGCAATGGTGGGGAAATGGAACTGGAATTGGCTCATGAGGGGTCCTCAGGCAACTGCGTTGTTCTTGTTGTGCCCACCGTGACGCTGGCGGGCCGTGCCGGGGCAATCTAGAGCGCGGGCCAGGGCCGCAGATAATGAAAAGAGCTGATCCGCCAATAACCGCTGCTTATCCCCTGCCTGGGTAATAAGCTGGCGTTATTGGCGGATCAGCTCTTTTCATTACCCGCACTGCTGGCAGCGCTCCAACAATCGGCCTGCGTAGTTGCTACGCCTCCCGATAATCACAACAACGAGCTCCTGCGATGAAGACCATCCCCTCCCCGGCCGACCTGGCGCTGCCCGCTGCGGCCCCGATGACCACGGTGCGCTGGCGCATCTTTCTGATCCTGTTGCTGCTGACCGCAATCAACTACATCGACCGCGCCTCGCTGTCGGTGGCGCTGCCGCTGATTGCCCCCGAGTTCAACCTGACGCCGGCCATGGAAGGGCTGATGCTCAGTGCGTTCTTCTGGTCGTATGCCTTGATGCAGATCCCTGGCGGCATGCTGCTGGACCGCTTCCACACCCGCGGCATCATTGGCGCGGCAACCGTGGCCTGGGGCCTGTTCCAGGCGCTGGGTGCGGCCTCGCACAACTGGCTGGTTCTGCTGCTGACGCGCATCGGCCTGGGCGTGGCCGAATCGCCGATCATGCCCGCCGGGGCCAAGCTCAATGGTGCCTGGCTGACGCCCAACGAACGTGGCCGTGGCGCGGTGCTGGTGGATGGCGGTGCGCCGCTGGGCAGCGCCCTGGGGGCGATCCTGATTTCCGGGTTGATTGCCTGGCTGGGCTCGTGGCGGTTGGCCTTCGTGGTGGCCGGGGTCGGCACCGTGCTGGCCGGCATCCTGGCGTGGAAGTACATCCGCAACCACCCCAGCGAGCACCCCGGGGTGAACGAGGCCGAACTGCGCCACATCACCGAAGGCAACGCCAGCGCCCATGCCGCGGCAGCCAAGGCCAGCCTGCCGCTGCGCGAGCTGCTCAAGGACCGTTCGATCTTTGCCATGTTCGCCGGCTACAGCTGCATCCTGGCGGTGTTCTACGGCCTGCTGACCTGGATGCCGAGCTACCTGCACAAGGCCCATGGCCTGAACATCTCGGCCATGGGCGGGGCGACCTTCCTGATCTTCATGTGCGGGTTTGTCGGCGAGTTGATCGGCGGCTGGATCGGTGACCGCTGGCGGGCCAGCGGTGCCTCGCCGAACCTGGTGATGCGCACCATGTTCAGCGGTTCGGCGCTGGTGGCGGCGCTGTGCATCCTGGCGGCAGCCTATGTGGGCGAAACCGTCGCGGTGATCAGCCTGCTGTGCGTGGCAATGTTCTTTATCCGCTGGTGCGGGATGTACTGGTGCCTGCCGGCGATCATTGGTGGGCCGTCGCGCACCGGCGTGCTGGGTGGCACCATGAACTTCTGCGGCAACATGGCCGGAGTGCTGGTGCCGATCGTGATCGGGCTGATCGTGCAGTTCACCGGGGATTACTTCTTCGCGCTGATTTTCTTCGTGGTGGCGGCGGTGTTGATTGCTGTGTTTTCCAGCTTGATCGATTACCGCGAGCGGCAGTTCTGAGATCGAGATTGCGAGGTTCCTGGGGGCTTTGGCCGCGAACACCGGCGTAGCCGGTGCCATCCACCGCGTCGCCTGCTTCGCGGGTGAACCCGCTCCCACAGGTACAGCGCAGGCTTCGGGCTCACGCTGTACCTGTGGGAGCGGCTTTAGCCGCGAACACCGGCGCAGCCGGTGCCATCCACCGCGTCGTATTCTTCGCGGGTGAACTCGCCCCCACAGGGGCCGCAACAGGGCTCAACCGGCCGTAAGCTCCTCCATCAGCAACCGCGCCGCCGGTGACAGCGGCGCTGCCACCCGGTGCACGATCCCGAACGGCTCGCTCAGCGCCCGCAACTGCACTGCCAGCGACACCAGCAACCCGCGCTGCTCGGCAAAGGCCGCCACCGCGCTGGGGATCACCGCCACCAGTGTCGGGTCATCTTCCAGCAACATGAAGGTGGCAAAGGTAGAGAAGGTTTCCAGCGGATAGCGTGGCACCTCCACCCCCGCCTCGCTCAACTCACGCTCCAGCGCCTGGCGCATGGGCATGTTGGCCGGGTAGACAACCCAGCGGTACTGGCTCAGGTCGCCAACTTCCAACGCCGCCGCCCCGGCCAGCGGGTGCTGCGGGTGCGCGACCACCGCCAACGGCTCGTGGGCCAGTTCGACAAAGGCATAGTCCGCCGCGTTACGGCCCAGCCCTGGCCGGCAGATGGCCAGGTCCAGGCGCCCTTCATCGAGCTGGGCCAGCAGGTTGGCACTGGTGTTCTCGGCAATCTCCACCGCCAGTTGCGGCTGCTTGCTGCGCAAACGCCCGAGGGCGCCGACCAGGGTCGGCATGGCACCCATGATGCTGCCTACCGCCAGCCGTCCTCCCTGGCCCTGGACGATGCCAAGCACCTCTTCCCGCAAATGCCCCAGGTCGCTGTGGATCAACCGCGCATATCGCACCACGCAACGACCTGCATCATTGGCCACCAGGCCGCTGGGCAGGCGCTGGAACAACGGCACACCCAACACCTCCTCCACCTCGCGCAAGGCCTTGGTGGCCCCGGGCTGGGAAATCGCCATGGCCTCCGCCGCCTTGTGCAGTGAGCCGCAGCGGTCCAGTTCGATGAGCAGGCGTAACTGACGCAGGCGCAGGCGGGAAAAAATGGAGTCCAGGGAAGGAATCATCGGGCAGGCTCGGCATGGTCTTGTAATGCCGAGCACTATAGAGGGTAGTCAACGGGTGATTGTTGAGTTCGCGGCAAATGACCTTTGCTCCAGAAACATATCCGCGTTGCCTGTAGGAGCAGCCTTGTGCTGCGAAGAGGCCGGTGCTGACGAAACAGATGTATCGCTCGTACCGGCCTCTTCGCAGCACAAGGCTGCTCCTACAAAGGCGTCCGGCTGAAAATCGAGGTAACGATCTGACAACATCGGTAGCGTCTGGAAGCTCTATTGTAGGTATCCCACTCGGAACGGATGCGAGGAACACCACATGGATCGTGCTGAGGCCAACCTGCTACGTCGGGGGCGTTTTTCAGAGCCTGGCAGGTTATACCTGCTGACCACTGTCACCCACACACGCAAGCCGCTGTTTGAGGACCTTCATACAGCTCGCCTGGTTATCAGGGAGCTGAGGCAGTCGGAGCAACTTGGCGCTTGCCGCTCACTTGCCTGGGTGCTGATGCCTGACCACTTGCATTGGCTGGTAGAGCTGCGTGCTGTCACATTGAGCAGCCTGATGCGGCAGTTCAAATCACGCTCTGGTACGGCATTGTGCAAGGCACGCATGAGCCCAGGCCAAGTCTGGCAACGCGGGTTTCATGACCGAGCGCTGCGCCAGGAAGATGATGTGCGCAAGGTAGCCCGGTACATCGTTGCCAACCCTCTGCGGGCTGGCCTGGTAGCAGAGATTGGCGATTATCCACACTGGGACGCAGTATGGCTCACTGGCAGCCTGCACGACTCCTTGTAGGTGCAGCCTTGTGCTGCGAAGAGGCCGGTACAGGCGATACACATGTTCAGTCAGTACCAGCCTCTTCGCAGCACAAGGCTGCTCCTACAGGTGAGGCGTTCAGCGTGGGTTGCGACGCGACAGGCAGGCATACCCCAGGCCCAGCACACTGGCCGCCAATACACCCAGCAGTACCATCAGCTCGCGGCTGTAGCGGGCCACCCAGGCCGGGAAACCGATGACCTCGCGGTACACCTGTATGTCGGCATTGCCATCGGCGTGACTGATGCTGACCCCGCCCTGGCGGATCTGCGAATAGTCCGCATCGAAATACACCCATACCTTGCATGCGCCACCCGGCTCGATGACCGGGATATCCGCTTGCATGGTGGAGGTTTCCAGGATGGTGTCATTGCCAGCTGCATCACGCACCTGCACCAGGCCCTTCGCCGGCAGGCGGATTTTTACCTGGCGCACCTGCGCATCACCGCTGTTGCGCAGCTCGATGAGCAGACCGGTGCGGTGGTCGACCAGCCCGGCCTCGAAGGGCTTGGCGAACAGTTGGGCATACGGTGCCTGGGCCGTTTCGATCAACCGCTCGACCTGATCGTGGCTCAGCCTGCCCTCGCTGATCGAGTTGATACGCCCCTGCAACTGCTCGTACTTGAGCTGTTCGCTGGCCTTGCTGATGCGCTCGCTGAACTGGCTGGGATAGGTGAGGTAGGCATAGGTCAGCGATGCCTCCAGGCGCGGGTTGCCCCTGAGCACCCCATAGGCGGCCAGCAGGACCACCAGGCCAAGCAGCACGGCTACGAGGAGTTTCCCCACCTTGTCCCAGCTCAATGCGAACTTCCTTCTGTCGTGATACAGACGATTCAAGCTGGCCAAGGGTGCCAAGTTCATGGTCCCCAGGCAAGCCTGACTAAGGCTCCTGCTCGCCTGCCCGCGCCTGGCGCAACTGCTGCAACTGGCCATCGATCAATGCCTTGGCCATGCCTGCCAGGTAGTACGTGGCTTGCATCATCGCCTTTCGGTCACTGGGCCGGTCGATGGCCTTGCGGGTGAGCTCGGTAATGCAGCCCATGATGCTCGAGGCCTCCATCAGCGCCGTGCGCATCGTCAGCTGAGCGTTCATCTGTACCAGTTCGGTACCGCCGTTGCCAAAACGGCTTGCTGCGCTCACGACATTGAGTTTGCTGTTTTCTTTCGGAGTGTCTTTGTCCATGTCCATGTCCATTCCTCGGGGTTACGAGCGTGCCGAGACTAGGGCCCTGCCTGCTCTGCCACAATAACCTTGGGGGTGGAAAGGCTTACTTTCGGAAATGGACTACAAGAACCCTACAAAGAGGATGCTCCGTCACCACTCAGGCTCTTGACCGGCAACCGGCAGTGACGGACGATCAATCTCCCCCCACAAGGATGAACACCATGCTACGGATACTGGGCAGAGCCTCCTCCATCAATGTTCGAAAAGTCCTGTGGGCGTGCGCCGAGTTCGAGGTCGCGTTCGAGCGCGAAGACTGGGGGGCAGGCTTCAAACCCACGGACAGCGCCGAATTCCTTGCGTTGAACCCCAACGCCATGATCCCGGTGATCCAGGATGGCGACTTCACCCTGTGGGAATCCAACAGCATCATCCGCTACCTGGCCACGCGCTATGGCGCCACCGCGTTCTACCCGGGCGAGGCGCAGGCGCGGGCCAGGATCGACCAGTGGATCGACTGGCAGGCCTCGGACCTCAACCGGTCCTGGAGCTACGCGTTCATGTCGCTGGTCAGGCACTCGCCCGCCCACCAGGACCCACAGGCCCTGGCCGCCGGCTGCGCGGACTGGGCGCGCTACATGCACATTCTTGACCGCCAGCTGGCAAAAACCGGGGCCTACGTGGCCGGCAGCCAGTTCACCCTGGCCGACATTCCCATTGGCCTGTCGGTCAACCGCTGGTTCGAAACGCCGTTCGATCACCCGCACCTGCCGGCCGTGCGCGATTATTACGAGCGACTCAGCGAACGCCCGGCCTATCACCTGCATGGCCGTAACGGTACGCCGTGATGGGCAAAACTGTGGGGCTGCCTTGCAGCCCATCGCGACACAAGGCCGCTCCCACAGGATGGCGCTCGCTTGACTTGTGGGAGCGGCCTTGCGTCGCGAAAGGGGCGCAAAGCGCCCCCAGGATCTCACGCCATTACACCGCTGCCCGATCCCCCATCACTACCGCCCGCACCCGCCAAGCGAACAGCAGCACCATCACCAGGCCCAAAGCCGCCATCGCCGCCCCCGCCAGGGAAACCGCCGAATACCCCAGCCCGGCATTGATCACCGCCCCACCCAGCGCCGCCCCAATCGCGTTACCCAGGTTGAACGCCCCGATGTTCACTGCCGACGCCAGGTTGGGCGCATCCTTGGCCGCCTCCATCACCCGCATCTGCAGCGGCGGCACCAGGGCAAAACTGGCAACGCCCCACACCAGGATCGCCAGCGCAGTCGGCAGCGACCAGTCCATCACCAGCGGCAACACCAGCAATACCGCAATCAGCACGGCCAGCGACAGCACCAGGGTACGGTCGATCGAGCGGTCCGCGGCCTTGCCACCCCACACGTTGCCCAAGGTCAGGCCGACACCGAACAACACCAGCATGGCCGTGACGAAGGTGGTGGACGCTGCCGCCTCGCTCTGCAGGATCGGCGCGATGTAGGTGAATACCGTGAACATCGCACTGGAGCCCACCACGGTCAGCAGCAACGCCGCCAGCACCGGCCCGCGGCCCAGCACGCGGATTTCGGCCATGGCCCCGCCACCCTTGGGCGACGGCACATTGGGCAGTGCGTACCAGAGGGTGGTCATTGCCACCAGGCCAAGCCCGGCGATGCCCCAGAATGCCGTGCGCCAGCCCAGCATTTCACCGAACCATGTCGCCAGCGGCACACCGCCGATGGTGGCCAGGGTCAACCCCATGAACATGGCGGCCACGGCCCCGGCGCGCTTCTCGGGCGGCACCACGCTGGCCGCGACGATCGAACCGATGCCGAAGAACGCACCGTGGTTCAGCGAGGTGACCACGCGGGCGACCAGCAGGCTGGCGTAGTCGCTGGCCAGGGCCGACATCAGGTTGCCGAGGGTGAAGATGGCCATCAGCCCGATCAGCAGGTAACGCCGGGGGATCTTCACCGTGGCCAGGGTCATCAGCGGTGCACCGATCAGCACACCGATCGCATAGGCGCTGACCAACAGCCCGGCTGCGGGGATAGAGACGCCAAGGTCGGTGGCGATGCTGGGCAACATGCCCATGGGGGCGAACTCGGTGACCCCGATGCCGAAGGCACCGATGGCGAGTGCGACAAGAGGTGGATTGATACGCATGGCAAGCTCCTTATCTGTGCTGCAAATGCTACGATCCGGAGCTGAACCGCACTAGACTGCATTTTTGCGAACCACCTTTGCTGAAGAGGCATAAATGGACTTCAGTGGAAGATCCGGAGAGATGGAAATATTCGCCAAGGTGGCCCAGGAGGGCAGCCTGTCCGCTGCCGCCCGGGCGCTGGGCCTGACGCCTTCGGCGGTAAGCCGCATCCTCGCGCGCACCGAACAGCGCCTGGGCACCCGCCTGCTGCTGCGCACCACCCGGGCGATTACCCTCACGCCCGAGGGCGAAGCGTACCTGCGCGGTGCGCGGCGGGTGCTGGCCGACCTGCTCGAAGTGGAAGAGGCCATCACCGACCAGGGCGTGCCACGCGGGCGCTTGCGGGTCAGCGCAGCGCTGGGCCATGGCCGCCTGACCGTGGTGCCGTTGCTGGCAGCATTCAGTGCGCGCTACCCGCAGGTGCTGGTCGACCTTACCCTCAGCGACGAAGTGGCCGACATTCTCGGCGGCCAGGCCGATGTGGCACTGCGCTTCGGCCACCTGCCGGACAGTTCGTTGAGCGCCCGTGCCATTGGCGAAACCGGCCAGGTGATCGTAGCCTCGCCCGAGTACCTGGCGCGCTGTGGTACGCCGCTTGTGCCAGAGGACCTGGCCCGGCACAACTGCCTGCGTTTCAACTTCCGCCGCGCCGCGCCCGACTGGCCGTTCTGCCGCGACGGGCAGGCGTTTTCATTGAAGGTGTCGGGCAATATCGAATGCAGCAGCGGTGAGGCCCTGGCGCAGTTGGCCAGGCTCGGCGCCGGCGTAGCGCGCATCGGTACCTTTACCGTGGCCGATGACCTGGCCAAC
Source organism: Pseudomonas inefficax (assembly GCF_900277125.1). Classification (GTDB taxonomy): domain Bacteria; phylum Pseudomonadota; class Gammaproteobacteria; order Pseudomonadales; family Pseudomonadaceae; genus Aquipseudomonas; species Aquipseudomonas inefficax. The sequence goes on along the minus strand of NZ_OPYN01000101.1, from coordinate 15,289 downwards.
GGGCAGTTGGTGCCGTTGCTGGAGGCGTACAACCCCGGTGATCGCGAGCCGATCCATGCGGTGTTCGTCGGCGGCCCGGCGATGCCCGCGCGGGTGCGGGTGTTCGTGGATTTTCTGGTGGAACAGCTGTCAGCCCTGCCCAACGCCTTGTAGGAGCAGCCTTGTGCTGCGAAGAGGCCCCTAGTGACAATGCGTATGTGTTTGTATGTACCGACCTCTTCGCAGCACAAGGCTGCTCCTACAGAATCCTGCTGGACAGGAACCCTTGCCCTCGGCTCACGCTCAGGAGTTGCTTCATGCCCTACCCCATCGAACAGAAACTGGTCATCGGCGTTGCTTCGAGTGCGCTGTTCGACCTCACCGTCTCGGACGACATCTACCAGGCCCAGGGCGTCGAGGCTTACCGTCAGCACCAGCAGCAGAACCTGGACGAACCTTTCCCCAAGGGCGTGGCGTTCCCGTTCATTCGCCGCTTCCTGAGCATCAACCAGGCCTTCCCCGAGCAGTTGCCGGTGGAGGTGGTGCTGCTGTCGCGCAACTCGCCGGAAACCGGCCTGCGGGTGTTTCGCTCGATCAGCCACTACCAGCTGGACATCACCCGCGCGGCGTTCATGTCGGGCCGCTCGCCCTACGAGTACATCCCGGCGTTCAATGCCTCGCTGTTCCTCAGCGCCAACGAGGAGGATGTGCAGAAAGCCATCGACGCCGACTACCCTGCCGGGCGGGTGCTGCCGACACGCATCTACGATGACGAGATCGATACCGAACTGCGGGTGGCCTTCGACTTTGACGGGGTGATTGCCGATGACGAGGCCGAGCGCGTGTACAAGCGCGACGACAACCTGGACGAGTTCCAGGAGCATGAGCGTGCGCGCAAAGGCATACCGCATTCGCCGGGCCCGTTGGCGGACCTGTACCGCAAGCTTTCACTGATTCGCATGCTCGAGGACCGCAAGCTGGCCGAGGACCCGGCATACAAGCGAATCTTGCGGATTGCCATCGTGACAGCGCGCAATGCCCCTTCGCATGAGCGGGTGGTGACGACGTTGAAGGACTGGGGCGTTTCGCCGGACGAGTGCTTCTTTCTGGGCGGGATGGAAAAACCCAGGGTGCTGTCGATACTGAAGCCACATGTGTTCTTTGATGACCAGCGCAGCCACCTGCAGTCGCCGGCGGGGGACTTGCCGATGGTGCATGTGCCGTTCGGGGTGGCGAATCGCGAGCGCTCGGCGGGCTCTGTGCCCGAGGTGCCGCACAGTTGCAGCAATGCTCTCAAGGTTGTCGCTGCACCTGTGGGAGCGGCCTTGTGTCGCGAAAGGGCCGCAAAGCGGCCCCAGGATTGATGCGCAACAGTTGAAATTGCTGGGGCTGCTCTGCAGCCCTTTCGCGACACAAGGCCGCTCCTACAGGGGTTCGCGCCAACTTTTAGAATTTGAGCAAGATAGCTGCTCCCAGCCTGCGCCCGCCTTACTCAGCTCGCCCAGCAGGACTGCCGAATAACACTGCAGAAATTCCCAGGCCGGAATGCAGGCTCCTTGTCCGCGATCACATCCGCCTTCACGTTGCCAAACGTGGTCTGCGGCTTATGCCGGATCCCGTCGTAAAACGACTGGATGATCGCCTCCTTGAACCGCTCCCCACGCGGGTGCGCCTGGACCACGGCATCCCGTGCGGCAATCCCCAGCCCTTCGTGGTGCAGCCCCAGCACATCGGTTTCCACCCCCGCCGTGACCAGGGAGATTAGCGGGTGCATGTGCTCTGGAATGCCCGGCGTGGTATGCAGCGCGATCGCCGTCCACACACGCTCGACATCGAGCTCGTCCACGCCGTGGCGCTGGAGGAAATCGCGCGCCGCATTGGCGCCGTCCACCTCGAAGCGGCAGCAATCACTGCTGTGCTGATGGGTCAGGCCCATGTCATGGAACATGCAGCCTGCGTACAACAGCTCACTGTCGTAACGCAGCCCCAGCCGTTGCCCGGCAAGGGCCGCGAAGTAGAACACCCGGCTGGAGTGGTGGAACAGCAAAGGGGAAGCCGTGTCACGGACAAGCTCGGTGATTTCCCGAGCCATGGCGCTGTCGGGCACCTGGATACCGGCGATGGATGAGGACATGGTCGCTCCTGGGTGGGTTGATGACGAGCCCAGTCTGCGGTCATGAGCCAATGTCCTCAATTGACGTTTACCGCCAGATACTGCCATTGTCGGCGGATTACGGACTTGCGGCGCAACGCCCGGAGCCACCATGCCCTCTGCCCCCATCACCGTCGCCATCCTGGCCATGCCCGGCGTACAACTGCTGGATGCCTGCGGCCCGCTCGATGTGTTCGCCGAAGCCAACCGCCAGGCCGGCCGCGGCGCCTATCGCCTGCTGTTGCTGGCTTGCGAACCGGGGCCGCTGGTGAGCTCTTCCGGGACGCGCCTGGTCGCCGACGGCTGGATAGGCGAAGAGCTGGAAGCCATCGACACCCTGCTGGTCGCTGGCACACCGCAGGCTGCCGACCAATACCTGCGCCCCGGCATTCTCGACTGGCTGCGACAGCGCGCGGGCGCTTGCCGGCGTTATGGTTCGGTGTGCACGGGGGCGTTTGCCCTGGCGGCAGCAGGGTTGCTGGATGACCGGCGCGTAACCACCCATTGGGCCGTGGCGCAGCCGCTGGCCGAGCGTTACCCGCGGGTGCAGGTGGATGCCGATGCCATTCAGGTGCATGACGGCAACCTGCGTACCGCTGCGGGGGTAACGGCCGGGCTGGACCTGGCGCTGGCCTTGGTGGAAGAGGACCTGGGGCGGGATATAGCCAAGCAGGTTGCCGGCCACCTGGTGATGTACTTCAAGCGGCCTGGCGGGCAGCTGCAGTTCAGCCGGCAAGGTGGGACATCACCGGTCGGGCGTTCGGCTTTGCAGGGGTTGCAGCGTTACGTGGCCGCCAACCCTGCGCTGGACCACGGGGTTGCCAGCCTGGCGGCGCGGGTCGGGCTGAGTCCAAGGCACTTTGCGCGGGTGTTTCAGGGTGATGTGGGGATGACCCCGGCGGCGTGGGTGGAGCTGGCACGGGTGAATGCTGCGCGGGCGCGGCTGGAGGCTGGGCGGGAGGCACCGAAGCAGGTGGCGGCGCTGTGCGGGTTTGCCAATGCAGATACGTTGCGGCGGGCGTTCGTGAAGCATGTGGGGGTTACGCCGGCAGAGTATCGCAAGCGGTTTGGGCGGTCGGGGTGAGGTGAACCATGGTGTGTGCTCGCGCCGGGTGTGCTTTGCATCCCGGTCGGCAACTCAAGGAAGAGGGAGCCCCTATCGTCAGTCGCGTTTGCAGAGCGCACAACGATGGACTGCCCGGACGGCATGCCCGTTGGTGGGCAGCTTGCACAACCGCAAGCGACAGTGAACCTTCGTGACAGCCGGGGCTCAGTTGTGCAAAGCGCGTTTACCACTCCGACAAGGGATTGCCATGAGAGATGCCCCGTCCACCGCCCTTCCCCCGGTTCGCATCGAACGTGAACTGAGCCCGCGGGCGGTGCTCACCGGCGTAGCGCTGGGCATTCTGCTGACGCCCTCTAATGTGTACGCGGGCCTGCGGATCGGCTGGTCGTTCAACATGTCGATCATCGCCTTGCTGGTCGGCTTCGCCCTGTGGCAGGGCCTGGCTGGGCGCAGCAAGGGCCGGCCCGCCTGGACGTTGCACGAAAGCAACATCAACCAGACAGTGGCCTCGGCCGCCGCGTCGATCGTTTCCGGCGGGCTGGTCGCGCCGATCCCCGCCTATACCCTGCTCACCGGTCACCAACTGGACCCGCTGCCGATGATGGCCTGGGTGTTTTCCGTGAGCTTCCTGGGCATCTGGATCGCCTGGTATCTGCGCCCCGCCTTGCTCGATGACCATGGCCTGAAGTTCCCTGAAGGCATGGCGACCCTGGAGACATTGCAGCAGATCTACCACCACGGCCACGAAGCCATGATGCGGATCAAGGTACTGTGCAGCGCCGCGTTGCTGTCGGGGCTGGTGAAGTGGATTGACGGGTTCGTCTGGGCGATACCGCGCTGGGCACCCTCGCCTGGGCTCGAACGCCTGACCTTCACGCTCGATCCTTCGCTGATGCTGGTCGGCTTCGGCGGCATCATCGGCATCCGCGTGGGCTTGACGCTGCTGTTCGGCGCCGCGCTGGCCTGGGGCGGGCTGGCACCGTGGCTGATCGACCATGCCCTGGTGGTGCTGGCCCCGAACTCCAGCGGCCCACAGTTCGCCGCGCTGGTGGAATGGCTGTTGTGGCCGGGCGTGAGCCTGATGGTATGCGCGACCCTGACTTCATTGTTGGTTCGCCTGTTGCAAATGCCCCGGCAAAGGCCCGCCGAACTGCAGGCAAATCGGGCAGCGCACACCCTTGGGCGGTTCTCCCTGCCGCCTGCGTGCGGGCTGTTATTGGCCATTGCGCTGGTGGTGGCGCTACAAGCGTTGCTGTTCGGCATCGACTGGTGGATGGCGCTGCTGAGCATTCCCTTGGCGATATGCCTGGCGGTGGTCGCCGCGCGCGTGGTCGGCGCCACCGGTATTGCGCCGATCGGCGCCATCGGCAAGCTGTCGCAGCTCAGTTTTGGCCTGGTTGCCCCGGGCCAGGTAGCCATCAACCTGATGAGCGCCAACACTGCCGGTGGCGCGGCCGGGCAAGCCACCGACCTGATGAACGACTTCAAGGTTGGCCAGGCGATCGGCGCGACGCCACACAAGCAACTGATTGCACAGTGCCTGGGCATCCTCATCGGCAGCGTGGCGGGCGTGCTGGTGTACCTGGTGCTGATTCCCGACCCGCAGGCCCTGCTGCTCACCGAGCAATGGCCCGCACCGGCCGTGGCGACCTGGAAGGCCGTGGCGCAAACACTGATGCAAGGGCTGGGGGCGCTGTCGCCGGAGCTGCGCTGGGCGATCGTGGCCGGCAGCGCGGCAGGCGTACTGCTGGGCGCGCTGGACAGCCTGCTGCCGCAACGGGTGGCCCGCTGGCTGCCGAGTACCGGCGCGCTGGGGCTGGCGTTCATACTGCCGGCGTCGATCAGCATGATGATGGGGCTCGGCGCGGTGGTTACCTGGCTGGTCGGTTGCCGTTGGCCGAGCGTTACAGAACGGTTTGCGATCACGGCCGCAGCGGGGTTGATTGCCGGGGAAAGCATCACCGGGGTGGCGGCATCGTTCTGGGAGATGGTGCGGATGCTGTAGCGGTCGGCATGGCGCGGCCATGCTGCACCCGCGCGCCATTTACGACGTTCTGACCGGTGGCCACCCGTACACGCAGCAGTGGCCGCGTCGCTCTGCTATACCTCATTGCCTGGCTCACCCCAACGAGGATGGATTCTCATGGAGCCACTTTACTCCACGCGCCCGGGCGAAGAGGAAGGCGTGCCTGGCCGTTCGCCTGCCATGCAGGCGTTACAAGCCTTGCTGCGACGGGTGGCGCAGAGCGACCGCCCGGTGCTGATCTTCGGCCCGACCGGGGCCGGCAAGGAAGTCATCGCCCAGCAACTGCACCGCCTGAGCGCGCCGGGCAAACCATTCATCGACCTCAACTGTGGGGCGATCCCCGAGCAATTGCTCGAATCCGAATTGTTTGGCCATGCCCGCGGCGCGTTCACCGGCGCGGTTGGCGAGCGCATGGGCCACCTGCAGATGGCCGGTGCGGGCACACTGTTCCTCGACGAGATCGGCGAACTGCCACTGGCCCTGCAGCCGAAGCTGCTGCGGGTGCTGGAAACCGGGCAGTACCGGCCGCTCGGTAGCAGCGAGAGCCGGCACTTCCGCGGCCGGGTGGTGGCGGCTACCCACCGTGACCTCAAGCGCCTGGTGGCCGAGGAACGCTTTCGCGAAGACCTGTACTACCGCTTGTCGGTGTTCGAGCTCGAGCTGCCGGGGCTGAACGAGCGGCGTGAGGACATCCCGGACCTGATCGAGCACTTTTGCCGTCAGCAACGGCGACCGCTGCACTTCGATGCCGCAGCGCTGGAGCTATTGTGCCAGCGAGACTGGCCCGGCAATGTGCGCGAACTTCGCAATTCGATCGACCGCATCGGCACCCTGGCCCCGTCACCATTGGTCGATCGAGAAACCCTCGAGCAGTTGCTGGCACCGCCCTCGCCAGCCTCTGCGCTTGCCGTGGAGCTGGCCGAAGCGCTGCTCGGGCTTGAGGGGCCGGACAAACTGGCGGCGGTGGAAACACTGCTGATCGAGCATGCGCTGAACCGCTGCAATGGCAACAAGAGTGCTGCAGCGCAGCTGTTGGGGGTGAATCGCAAGGTGATCGAGCGGCGGGTCCGGTTGCGCCAGGACTTGCGCCTGACCGTGGAGCGCTACCTGGCCGAAGGCCGCAAGCTGATCGATGGGGCTGACTTTCGCGGCGCACTGGGCCCTTTGCAGAAAGGCCTGGAAGTGGCCGAGCGGGTCTACGAGGGCAAAGACCTGTGGCGTTTGCAATTTGAATTGCACCGGCTACTGGGGGTGAGCTTTCGCAGTATCGAAGGCTGGTTGAGCATCACCAGCCTGGCCAGCTATCGGGACGCCCAGGCCTTGGCCGCGCGCCAAGGCCAGGCGCAGGAGATGGCGTCGGTGTCGTTCGGGCTGTGGACCACCCTTTTGATGGGCCTGGAGCTGGCGGAGGCCCGCGCCACGGCACAACAGATGCTGCAGCAGGCACAGGTCGCCGGTGGCGAGGCACTGCGCATCGAGGCCCACCTGGCCATGGCCAACACCCTGTTCTGGCTCGGCGATTTCGAGGAAAGCCTGGCCTGCCTGGCGCGCGGCAGGCTGCTGGAGGACGACCAGGCCTGCTGGCCATCGAACCAGGGGCTGGACCTGGTTGGCCTGGCCCGCACTTTCGAAGGCCTGGCCGCTTTCGAGCTGGGCCTGTTCAGCCAGGCGCGCCAGGCGCTGGCCCGCTTGCAGTCCCGCGCCGAGCAGGCAGTCGACAACCCCTTCAACCGCGCGGTCGCCCTGCAGGGCGCGGCCTGGCTCGCCGCAGTGCTGGGCGAGCGCGATGCACTCGGGCACCTTGCCCGCGAGCTGGAGCTGCTCAGTGCGCGCCACGAGTTCTCCTTCTACCGGGGCGTGGGCATGATCCTGCGCGGCTATCACCAGGGCATATCGGGTGAACACGAAGCCGGAGAACAGGCCATTGCCGAAGGCTACCAGCAGCATGTGCTGCGTAACGGCGGCCTGTTGTTCCATGGCTTCCAGGCCTGGAAGCGCGGCGAAGTGCTGTTGCTGGGTGGGCGTGCAGAGGCCTGCCTGGAACTGGTGGATGTCGCCCTGGACCTGGCCCAGGACCATCAGGAGCGCGCCTACCTGTGCGAACTGATGCTGTTACGCGGCCGGGCGCTGCTGGCGCTTGGCGACGACCGCGAAGCCGAGGCGACCCTGCGCGTCGCCTTGTCCACCGCGCTGACTCTCGGCGTGGTGCCGGCGCGGCTGCACGCCGCCGTGGAGTTGGCCCGGTTGCTCGAACGCAGCGAGCGTGGAACCCAGGTGCAGTCGATCCTGGTGCGTGCGTTACGCGGTCTCGACCCGCAACTGGACTACCCGCCCGCCAGCACCGTGCGTAGCTGGCTGGCACGTTTGTCGAGCTGACCCCCTCAACCCGAAAGCAGGAGCACGATCATGGCGTTTGAGCTGGAGCACAAGGATCTGCAAGCGTTGATCAACGGTGGTTGTTTCTTTGGCAGTGGTGGTGGCGGCACCTTGGCGTCGGCCCGGCACTTGCTGGCCGCGTTCAAGGTCGGGGATTTCTACCCGCACGACCGCGTCAGGGTGGTCACGGTGGATGAGGCCCGTGCCGGCGACGCCGCCGTAGTGGCATACATGGGGGCACCGGAAACGATCGGGGGTTGCGAGTACCCCCTCGGGCCGATTCAGGCCCTGGAATGCCTGCGCCAACGCCTGAATGCGCAGGGCCGCGAGCTTGCTTATGTCGTGCCACCGGAAAGCGGCGCGCTGGGCTTTCTGGTTGCGTGCCTGGCTGCTGCCAAGCTGTGCCTGGCGGTGGTCGATGCGGACGGCGCCGGGCGCGCGGTGCCCTCGTTGCCGATGCTCACCTTCGCGGCTGCCGGTATACCGCCGCGGCCGGCGTTCGTGGTCAGCCAGGGCGGACTGGTGGTGGAGCTGAATGTGACGCCGCCGGCCAAGGCCCAGGGGTATGCAGAAAACGCCAATGTGATCGCCGAGCAAATGTTGCGCCCTGTGGTCGGCTCGCCAGCGTTCGGTGAGTTCGGTGGCCTGGCGCTGTGGTGCATGAGCCCCGACCAGCTGCATTCCGCGCTGCCGCTGCGCGGCACCCTCAGCCGCGCCCTGGCGCTGGGCAGAGCCCTGGCTGCGGGGCAGCTGCCCACTTGCCAGGCCGTGCTCGACTGGCTTGGCCAGTTCGGCCTGATGGCCCGCTGCCTGGCCCGCAATGCGCGCCTGAGCCACGCCGGCGTGAATACCCAGGGCGGCTTTGACATCGGCCGCATCGACCTCGACAGCCCGGAAGGCAGCTTGCGCCTGTGCTACGAGAACGAGTCGCTGTTGCTGTGGGACAAGCACCAGCCGCAACCGCTGGCCATGGCCCCGGACAGCATTGCCTGGTTCTTCGAAGGCCCGGGGCCGGCACTGGCCTCCAACGGCGACCTGGTGCGCGCCGATGGCTCGCTGGACCCGAGCTATGCCGGGCGCGGTGCCAGCCTGATCGGCTGGCAGGCGGCGGCGCCATTACGCCAACCCGGTGGGTTGATCGCGTGGAGCTTCGAGCAGTTACTGGCAGACCTGGGTTACATGGGCGCCTACCGAAGCATCGAGCAACTGCAGGAGTTACGACCATGAGCCTGCGTATTGCGGTGCTCGCGCCGGTCAACAGCAGCGACTACAACGAGGGCCTGCTGGCCTCGATAGCCCCAGTGGTGCCCCCGGATGTCGAGGTCCAGGTGTTCAACATCGACCAGGGCAACCCCTGTATCCAGAACCGGCTGAATCTCACCGAGAACGCCCTGGCGGTGGTGCGCCTGGCGCAGCAGCTTGAGCAGCAGGGGTTCGACGGCATCTGGCTGAGCGATTTCGACATGTGCGGCGTGGAGCCTGCCCGCGAAGTGATCGATATCCCGATCATTGGCGGCTTCCCCACCTCCGCGTTCAGTGCCCTGGGGTTGTGCCAGCGGTTTTCCATCATCACCATCCTGCAGAGCACCCTGGCCCTGCAACGCGGCCATGTGGCCAATTATGGCCAGAGCATCAATTTTGCCTCGATCCGTGCCATCGACTGCCCGGTAGCCCAGTTGAGTGATGTGGAGGTGGTACTGGTCAAGGCATTGCAAGCCGGGCTGGCTGCAATCAAAGAGGACGGCGCGCAGGCACTATTGCTCGGCTGTACTGGCTTCATGGGTGTCGCCGAGCGCTTGTCCAAGCTGATCGAGCAGGACCTTGGCTGCTACGTACCGGTGCTTGACCCCAACCAGTGTGGCTTCGGCTTTCTGCTGTCGCTGGTGCGGATGAAGGTGAGGCCGAGCCGTTTGTGCTATGCCAGGGCCACCCTTGGCTGAGGCGGCCGGATGCGTCCGCCATGGGTCCCCCAAGGTGGACGAAAACGTCCACCTGCGCCCTTGCTTTCTGGGCTAACTGCTTGAAAGGAAAGCAATCACCAGCCTGGCATGATCGATGCTCCTGTCACTGGGCCAAGCGCGTGACCTCACACGCTCGGCCCACATGACAAGGAGAGCATCATGAGCACCGACTACTACGTAGACTTCGACAACCAGACCAACGATACCTGGACCCTCGCGGTCTACCAGACCTTGCCTAGCTCGGTAGGGCTCGACAGCGTGTCCTGGAAGCAGACCACCGTTCCTACTCAAGGCTACAGCGGGGTGGAGTGGACCATCGACTACAACGTGGTGATTGCCAATTATCGGCAAGTCGGTGGCGTTGGGGTGTACAAGGCCAGCCAGACGTTGTCGACGCGGCTCGGATCAGTCTGGGATTGTGTGTTCAAGGACAACGTCCAGCAACTGGTGCCGGGTAGCGGCTCGGCACCCGGGGACAGCATCCAGATCAACAACAGGTCGAATTTGCTTGCCAACCTGGGTATCGGCATGAGCGGCCAGGGTTCGGTGTTCAAGCCGGATGTGGTCGGTGGCGGCCAGGCCCAGTTCAAGGTGACGCCCACTTATTACCTGGGGCTGTTCCAGCAGGTACAGCTGGGTGAAGTCATCAGCAGCAACGTGGTGGTTGGCCCAATGGAGATCAAGTTCCCCAGCGGCATGAACTGCGCAACAGCTACCGCGAGCATGGATGGCGCCAACATCAAGCTGACGCTCACCTACACCCAAGTGACCAAAGTGTCCTACGAGGCTACCCAACGGTTGATCGCTGCCCGCCAGGAACGCCTTGGCAGGGTTCTCGAACACGCCTGAGCCTGCGGCCGGCGCGCAGCAACGCGCCGGCCTGCTGTCGCCGGATCCGGCAAGGAGCTGAACATGAACAAACCCATAGACATCGCCATCATCGACGCCGGCCCGCTGGCGTTTCTCGCCGAGCCCAATGTGACTGGCGCCCAGTTGTTGAACTTCGTCCATACCGTGGATCGACAAATCGAAAGCGTCACCAAGGGCCTGGTCGAACAGTTGAAGAAGGGCAACATCAACGCCCGCGTGGAGCAGCAGGGCCGTGACTACCTGATCATCCAGGAGGGCCTGCGCCCGGCGTCGCAGCTGCAGCACCGCAGCGAGGAGACCGATCCCGCACCACAACCCTCACGCATCCGCATCTTCGTCCGGAGCAGCGACGCACCGCCCACCATCAATGCGATGCGGCTGTTCTTCCGTGACTGGCGCGCAGTAGCGGGCTTGATCGCGGTAGGCGGCGCCTGGTATGCAGGCCAGTGGGTGATGCACGTGCGCCGACAGGACCAGTAAAAGCACCTTGAACGCGAGGGGCTGCTGCCGGGCAGCCCCATCGCGCGTTCACGCTTGACCCACACCCTCCCCCCGCCACATGCTCGGTCGCTCCACCCACGCTCAAGGAACGATTGCATGAAGCTGGAAACCCTCGCCATCCACGCAGGCTTCAGCCACGACCCGACCACCCGGGCAGTGGCCGTACCGATCTACCAGACCACCTCTTTCGCCTTCGACGACACCCAGCACGGCGCCGACCTGTTTGACCTGAAGGTGGCCGGCAACATCTATTCGCGCATCATGAACCCCACCAACGACGTGCTCGAGCAGCGCATGGCCGCCCTGGAAGGCGGGATCGGCGCGCTGGCGGTGGCCTCGGGCATGGCGGCCATCACCTATGCCATCCAGACCGTCGCCGAGGCCGGCGACAACATTGTCTCGGTGGCCAAGCTGTACGGCGGCACCTACAACCTGCTGGCCCACACCCTGCCGCGCATGGGCATCCACACCCGCTTCGCCGCCCATGACGACATCGCCGCCCTGGAAGCATTGATCGATTCACGCACCAAGGCGGTGTTCTGCGAGTCCATCGGCAACCCTGCCGGCAATATCGTCGACATCGCCGCGCTGGCCGAGGCCGCCCACCGCCATGGGGTGCCGCTGATCGTCGACAACACTGTGGCCACCCCGGTGCTGTGCCGGCCGTTCGAGCACGGCGCCGATATCGTCGTGCATTCGCTGACCAAGTACATCGGCGGCCACGGCACCAGCATCGGCGGCATCGTCATCGACTCCGGCAAGTTCCCGTGGGCCGACAACAAGGAACGCTTCGCCCTGCTCAATACCCCCGACCCGTCCTACCATGGCGTCACCTACACCGAAGCCTTCGGCCCCGCCGCCTTCATCGGCCGCTGCCGCGTGGTGCCGTTGCGCAACACCGGTGCCGCGCTGTCGCCGTTCAACGCCTTTCTGATCCTGCAAGGTCTGGAAACCTTGGCCCTGCGCATGGAGCGCCATACCGAGAACGCGCTGAAGGTAGCCCGTTACCTGCAAGCCCACGAGCAGGTGGCGTGGGTGAAATATGCAGGGCTGCCTGACCACCCCGAGCATGCACTGGCCCAGCGCTACACTGGCGGCAAACCGGCGTCGATCCTGTCGTTCGGCATCAAGGGTGGCCAGGCGGCCGGTGCGCGCTTCATCGATGCGTTGCAGCTGGTGGTGCGCCTGGTGAACATTGGCGACGCCAAGTCGCTGGCCTGCCACCCCGCCTCCACCACCCACCGCCAGCTCAACGACGAGGAACTGGAAAAGGCCGGCGTGCCACGGGACATGGTGCGCCTGTCGATCGGCATCGAGCACAGCGACGACATCATTGCCGACCTGGCCCAGGCGCTGGAGGCCAGCCGCGGTTGATTCATCTGCGCCCTACCCAATGCCTACGGCGGGCGCACCTTTCGCACATCTGGATAGCCCTGCGATGACTCTGTTCCACCTCAAGCTGATCGTCACCCCTCTCCTGATGTGGGCCATCTCCCTCGCCTCGCGTCGCTGGGGCGGCCTGCTCGGCGGGTTGCTGTCCGGCCTGCCGATTACCTCGGCACTGGTAATGACCTTCCTGTGCCTGGAACAGGGCACGGCCTTTGCCTTGGGTGCGGTGCCCGGTGCGCTGGGCGGCCTGGCGGCGGTGCAGGCTACGTACACCTTCTACCTGTTCGCCACACGCAAGCTCGGCATCGCCCCGGCCGTATTGCTGGCGATGCTGTTCTATGGCGTAGCGGCCTATGCGTTTACCCACGGGGGCAATCTGTACCTGTCGATTGCCGTGGCGCTGCTGCTGATTGGCGTGCTGATACGCGCCAGCGGCCGCGAGCCCAGGCCGGACACCCTGGCCCGGCCCCGCCGGCAGCGGTTTTGGGAGATCCCTCTGCGCATGGTGTCTGCCACTTCGTTGCTGATGGTCATCACAAGCCTGGCCAACTGGCTGGGCCCGGCGGCCAGCGGGATGCTGGCGCCGATCCCGGTGATTGCCTGGCCGCTGGTGGTGTTCGCTCATGTGCAGAGTGGCCGTGCAGGGATGGCGACGATGGTGCGGGGCAATGCGATCGGAGCGGTGGGGGTGATTGCGTTTTATCTGGTGTTGGCAGGGCTGCTCGATGCCTGGGGTGTCGCAATTGCCATCAGCCTGGGCATGCTTTGTGCCGTGATCCTGACCGTGGGGCTGGCGGCTGCGTTGCGACGGGGATGATATGCCGGGGCGCCAGGGCTATGTCCATTGGGGCTGCTACGCAGCCCATCGCAGGCAAGCCAGCTCCCACAGGGATCGCGCTAGCTTTTAGAAATTGAGCAAGGCAATTGCTCCTACAGGATCACCACAGCCTTCAAGGCAGCCACAGTACCTGTGGGAGCGGGCATGCCCGCGAACACCGGCACAGCCGGTGCCATACACCGAGTTGGATTCTTCGCGGGCACGCCCGCTCCCACAGGATTACCACAATCTTCAAGGCAGCCGCAGTACCTGTGGGAGCGGGTTCACCCGCGAACACCGGCACAGCCGGTGCCATGCACCGAGTTGGATTCTTCGCGGGTAAACCCGCTCCCACAGGATTACCACAATCTTCAAGGCAGCCGCAGTATCTGTGGGAGCGGGCATGCCCGCGAACACCGGCGAAGCCGGTGCCATACAGTTGGATTCTTCGCGGGTAAACCCGCTCCCACAGGGTTCTGCCCTATCAATGGTCATTCCCTGCGCTGATCCAGGTCTACCGCAGGCTGCTCCACGCTCTGCCTGCCGTCATCAGCCAAGCTGTCTTCCTCCTGCCAATCACCACCCTCTTCTTCGTTCATGAGCGGGTCGTCGTCAGGGTCGGGTATGGTCGGGCGGTCAGGGTCAACGGCCGGGTCGGGTGAAGTGGGCATGTCCGGGTTCGTGCCGCCTTGTGCATTCGGATCGGGGCTCATCGCTGCATACCTCGCAAGAAAGGTGTGAACCGTATTCGTNCCAGGCAAATCCCGTCAGCGAGGCTGCGGATGCTCGGCAGAAACCGAATTGTTGGCCTCCACGTCTTTCATCTCCTCCTCTATCGGGCCGTCGTCATCCGCAGCAGCCTGCTCATCTTTGGTCCGCGCACTGCCATTGTCCCGATCCACCTGCCCGTCCTGGTCCGACCCCGGGTTGCCAGGCGGTGGGTCCCAATCGACGGGACGCTTTTCGGACCACGCCTCGCCAACGCCTTGCCTTGGCTCGGACTCGGTTTGCTCGAAGCCAGCGCCATTCTGATCGTTTGCCATGGAAGTTCTCCTGGGTTTGCGCGTTGATCGCACATACAGATCGGACGGGAAACGGCCAGCAGCAGTGCCTTAGGTTCGACAGGTGGCGCAAAAGGCCGGCGTACCCTTCATGGCCACATACTGACCACACCCGTTATTCAGAGACGTTTCCTACAAGCTTTTAGGAAGCCCAATGCCTCTCTGGAAAGCGATTCCCCGTTAGTGTTCAGGGGCCGTCAAGGACCTGTCCAACACGAGGATCGCTCATGACCATCAGCCAACGTATTGCCCTCGCGATCGCCGAAGCCGCGCTGCCGCACGACCAGTGCATGTCCTGCGAGCGCCAGGGCCTGCCGATCCTGCCGCTGCGTCGCGCCCTGGTGCCAGATACCCGCCCCGAGTGTGTCTCCACCGTCGCGGATAACCGGCATATCTCGACGAAGATGGGGTTGCGCACCTTGCGCATGGGCTACCTGTATGTGCTGCTCGACCAGCAGGTCTGGCATGCCTATGCCGTCAGCGAACAGGGTCACCTGCGCCGCTTCAACCCTTACGAGCCGCCAGACGGCCCGCCATCGCCACTGCCCGAAAAATGCGTGAACGCAGACCACGACATTCCTTCGGCCTTTCTCAACATCGATACCAGCAGGTACACCAGCGCCTGGCTGGCCTTCTCCAGTGATCCCTGGCCGGGCAGCGTGCTGAACGCCTACAAGAGCGGCGCGTCGCCTGCGCATCGCTTCGAGGGCCTGGACCTGATTCAGGCGCGCAACAATCCCGAACTGCTGGGCATCGCCATGACGCCCGAGAAGCCTGGGGTCGACCAGCAGGTATTCGAGTATGCCCAGCATGGCTGCGCACCCTTCGACAGTGCGCATGGCTTCCACAGCCGCTGGCTGCGCCGGTTCGCCCTGCGTGGCTATCTGGTCAATGCGATCAACCGGCACCAGCTGGAAAACGGCGTGCTGGCGGTGGTGCTCGACGACACCATCGGGCTGATCCAGGAATACAACCATCAGCGGCTGAACTGGGTGGTGAAACGCCAGGTGTGGCGTGAAGACCCCATGCGCGCCTATCAGCTGCAGACCTCGCAGATCCTNCAGATCATTCGTGCCACGCACCGGGAGTGG
>NZ_OPYN01000100.1 GCF_900277125.1 Pseudomonas inefficax | reverse complement strand
TCCAGCCCTTTGTAGACCATTTCCTCGGTGCCATCCGCGCGCCGCACCAAGCCCGCGTAGCGCTTCTTGCTGCCTTCTTCGGCACCCCGAATGGTCGGCATCAGAAACCGCCGGTAATGCACTTCGAACTGCAGCTCCAGCGCGCTTTGCAGGTTCATCTGCTCGCGCAGATGGCGTCGCCACCAGTCGTTCACCTGCGCTGCCAGGTCCCTGCCAATGGAGGCCGCAGCCGCTTCGTCATGCGGGCTCTTGAGCCAGACGAAGGTGGAATCGGTGTCGCCGTAGATTACCTCGTAGCCCCTGGCCTCGATCAACGCACGGGTCTGGCGCATGATCTGGTGGCCGCGCATGGTGATCGACGAAGCCAGGCGCGGGTCGAAGAAGCGGCAGCCACTCGAACCCAACACTCCGTAGAAGGCATTCATGATGATCTTCAGCGCCTGCGACAGCGGCGCGTTGCCCTCGCGCTTGGCCGCCTCCCGGCCCTGCCATACCCGCTCGACGATGGCCGGCAGGCAATGCTCGCTACGGGAAAAACGCCCGCCCCGGAAGCCTTCAACCGAGTGCTCATCGTCCGGCAGGCGCAAGCCTTCGACCAGCCCCACTGGGTCGATCAGAAAGGTGCGAATGATCGACGGGTACAGGCTCTTGTAATCCAGCACCAACACCGAGTCGTACAGACCCGGGCGCGAATCCATGACGAAACCACCAGGGCTGGCTTCGTCGGGGCGGCTGCCGAGGTTGGGGGCGACGAAGCCCAGGCGGTGCATCTGCGGGATGTACAAGTGGCAGAACGCGGCCACCGAGCCACCGCTGCGGTCCACCGCAAGGCCGGTGACCGAAGACCGCTCCAGCAGGAATTCGAGCAGGCGGGTGTGGGCAAAGATGCGGGTTACCAGCTCGCAGTCCTTGAGGTTGTAGCGCGCCAATGCCGGCTTGTCCTCGGCGAAGCGGCGGTTGATTTCATCCATCCGCTGGTACGGCGTGTCGATGGCCTTGCCTTCACCGAGCAAGGTCTGGGCAACACTTTCGAGGCTGAACGACGGGAAGCTCCAGGTCGCCGAACGCAGCGCCTCGATGCCGTCGATCAGCAGCCGCCCCGGGGCATCGGCGAATACGTGGCCACCACCGGCCTGACTGCGCAAGGTCATCGGCGCACCATTGCGCCCAAGTGCCAGCGGCACCTGCAGCAACTTGGCGTGCTCATGCAACAGGCGCAGGTCAAACTGGATCAGGTTCCAGCCGATGATCGCATCCGGGTCGTGCTCGGCCATCCACTGGTTGAGGCAGGCCAGTATGCCGGCGCGGTCGGTGCAGTAGTGCAAGTCGAAGTCCAGGCCATCAGCCGTGCCGTTGGCCGGCCCGAGCATGTACACCTGGCGCTGGCCACAGCCTTCCAAGGCAATACTGTACAGCTCGCCCCGCTCGCTGGTCTCGATGTCCAGCGACACCAGGCGCAGCGGCGGCCGATAACCCGCCAGAGGCTTGAGCTGGGCATCGCAGAACACGCCCTGGGCATCCGCTTGGCCGGTGAACTGCACCGGGGCGGTGATGAAGCGCTCCATCAGGTAGCGCTCGGGCGGGCGAATATCGGCTTCGAACACATCGATCCCGGCCGTGCGCAGGCGTTGCTCCAGCTGCATCAGTTGCCGGTGCTGGCGGCAGTACAGGCCCAGCACCAGGCGCTGGTCGAAGTCCTTCAGTTGCAGCAGCCGCAGCTCGACACCAGGTTCATTGGCCAGCAGCACTCGTGCGTGCGCTTCCTGCGCCTGGGGGATGAATGCCACCGATACCTGAGGCGCCAGGCGCAGCTGCCGTGGCCCCTGGTCGGTGGCCAGCCAGAATTCCACGCAGGTGCCTTCGGGCGTGTCATGCCAATGTCGGGTCAGTACAAAGCCCTGCTGCAACTCCACCGCGTCGACCTCTGAATCGTTGTTGTGCTGGTTGCGGCGATTCTACCGCTGATGCACCGTCGCAGCGCGTTTTGTTGAGGCCAGCGGGTGTTTGCCGGTGGCCGGCCGCATGGGTTCAACCGTACAGGTAATTGATGTCCTTGCAGGCCAGCGGTGGCACCTGGCCAAGCAGGAATTCGCGCAGCTTGTGCATCTGCCGCGCCTTGGGGCTGGCCTTGAGCCAGGTCATGTAATAACCGTCGCCGGTGGCCACCGCGTGCTTGAACGGCGTGACCAGCCGCCCGGCGGCCAGGTCGGCACTGGCCAGCACCAGATCGACCACCGAAATACCCAGCCCTTGCTGGGCAGCCGAGATGCCTTGGTCGAGGGTATCGAACACCTGCCCG
>NZ_OPYN01000099.1 GCF_900277125.1 Pseudomonas inefficax | reverse complement strand
TCAGCGATTCGGCGCTTTCGGCATGAGTCTCCAGGGTGAAGACGTCGCTGACCCCGTAGCGCAGGCTTGCCGAAGCAACCCCGGGGCCGTAGGCAAAATCGCGCAGCCCATAGTCACGGCGCAGGCTGCCGGCCGCCACCGAATAATCCGCCAGGCCCTGTTGCAGCAGGCTGCTGGTGACGTAGAACGGCAAGGTGGTGGACACTTGCCGGCCAAGAGCATCGGTGGTGACCACCACAGCCTCCCCGGCGCCGTTGATGAACGGCACGTTGGTCAACGTGTAGGGGCCCGGCTGCAATTCGGCGGTGCTGGACTTGTAGCCATTGATGAACAGGTCCAGCGAGGTGGGTACCGCCGCTTCACCGGAGAACGCCGGCAGCGGATAGGTGACCAGGTCGGGACGTGCAGCGAAGTCGCGCGACACCTGCAGGCCTCCGACCCGCACCGAGCTGGTCCAGGGCAAGGCGCCGGTCACCAGGTCACCGGCTTCGTAAGTCAGCAGGCGCTGTTCGTCGGTGAAGCGCCAGGTAGTGTCATAGCGCAAGAAGCCCTCGCGCACATCGTCGGTTGGCGCACCATTGAACGACTGGCGCCACTGCCCGGTACTGGAGAACGTGCCCCAGCTGTCGAACAGGCGCAGTTCGTTCCAGGCGGCCAGGTAGCTGCCGCCGTCATCGGTGTCGCTCAGGTACAGGTCATAGTTGAACAAGGCGCCGAAACTGCTGCGCGCATCGCTGGCCGGGTAAAGGTTGCGGTCGCCCAGTTGCTGCTCGGGCAGCCAGGCCGGCGGCACTTGCAGCAGCAGGCGCTGGTTCTGGCTGTCGTAGTCGGCACGCAGCCCCACGATGGCCTCCAGTGCCACCTCGCCCTGGGGGTTGCCAGGCAGCGCGATACCGGCCGCCCGCAACACCTCGCTGTCCAGAAACAACCGCCCGGCGCGCTGCTGCACCGGTACCAGCTCAGCCTTGGGCATCTGGTTCACCAGCAGCTCGAGGTACAACGTGGCATCGGCGATGGCGGCCAGCTCCGTAGGTGGTGGCGGCAGGTCGTCGGCCAGCACCAGGCCAGGGCCGACCAGGGCAAACCCCAGGCACCAGCGGTGGGTACTCGCTGTCAGCCATCTCACACACGGTTTCCAACCATTGCCGGGTCCCCCATGGCCCCTGCGCGGCATTCAGGCGCAGGCTCATTGGCTTTGGCGGATGGCGTCCGCGCTGCTCTGGCCGTTTACCCTCCCCTTCAGCACGCTGCCGGCATTCGGTACCAGCGGTGCCGGCCAGCGCATGCTGGCCCCCGGCAGCACATAACCGAGCAGGCCATCGGCCAGTGGCTGGCTCTGGCTGCCCTGCTGCACCACCACATCGGTCAGCCGCGCATGCACCGCGGTGGCGTTGCGCAGTTCCACGTACGGCTTGCCCTGTACGCCCACCGCACGCCAGCTGAGTTGCGGCTTGCCGACGCCCTCGGCATTGCGCTTGCCGGCNGGATCGGCCTTGCCCCACAGGCCTTAGCCGTAGACGAACAGGGGTACCGAGTAGCGCATCTGCAGGCGAATCGCCGCGGTGGTGCCGGGCTCGGCCTTGTCGACGGGGATGGCGGGAGGGATTTCGTCGATGATGATGCGGTAGGCCTGCTCCTGGCCTACTGGCGAGGGGCCGGTGCGGGTCAGGCGGATCAGTTGCTTCTGTCCGGGGGCGATGCTGGCCACTGGCGGGCTGCCGATGATCTCGCGCTGTGCCTGGTACTGTTCCTGATAGTCA
>NZ_OPYN01000098.1 GCF_900277125.1 Pseudomonas inefficax | reverse complement strand
TCCTCGCGGCACTGGTGGTGATCATGCTGCTGATGCCGCTGGTGCTGGGCAGCCACATCGGCGCCGCCATCGCCTTGCTGGTGTGGGGCATGTTCACTTTCGCCGTGGTACCGCCGCTGCAAATGCGGGTGATGATCGCCGCCATCGAAGCACCGGGGCTGGCCTCATCGATCAACGTCGGCGCGTTCAACCTGGGCAATGCCGTGGGCGCGGCGCTGGGTGGTGCGGTGATCAGCCTGGACCTGGGCTATGCGGCAGTGCCGATGGCAGGTGGCGTGCTGGCGGCTGCCGGGCTGCTGCTGGTGTGGCTGGGCGGGCGTAGCAAGGCCGCCGGGAAGACCGCAGCCGACGCAGCCTGATAAAGCCCCCCCTGTGGGAGCGGCCTTGTGTCGCGAAAGGGCCGCAACGCGGCCCCGGGATTTCAGCTGTGATGCATAGGTTGCCGGGGCTGCGATGCAGCCCTTTCGCGACACAAGGCCGCTCCCACAGGGATTGCGCAAGCCTTCAGATTTGAGCAAGACAGTTGCCTCATCTCGAGCGGTCTCTATTGTTCCACACACTGCAATTATGATGTGCCAGGCACACCCATTCTCTGTTCGGCCAGCGGCTACTACTCTCCTACAGGCCAATCGAACTGAGGAGTACCCCGATGTCCCGCCCACCCCTGCCGCCCTTCACCCGCGAAAGCGCCATCGAAAAGGTCCGCCTGGCCGAGGATGGCTGGAACGGCCGCGACCCGGCCAAGGTCGCGCTTGCCTATACCGTCGATACCGTCTGGCGTAACCGCGTCGAGTTCCCGCGCGGCCGTACCGAGGTCGAGGCGTTCCTGACCCGTAAATGGAACCATGAACTGGAGTACCGCCTGATCAAGGAACTGTGGGCTTTCACAGGCAACCGCATTGCCGTGCGCTATGCCTACGAGTACCACGACGACAGCGGCCAGTGGTACCGCGCCTATGGCAACGAGAACTGGGAATTTGCCGACGACGGGCTGATGCAGAACCGCCACTCGAGCATCAACGAGCACCCTATCAGCGAAGCGGAGCGCAAGTTCCACTGGCCGTTGGGCCGGCGCCCGGATGATCACCCCGGGCTCAGCGAACTGGGGCTGTGATCAGCCCGGCGGCAGCATGACCTTGACTTCCAGCCCGCCACCCGGGCGGTTGGCCAGGGTCACGCTGCCCCCCTGCTCCAGCACGATGGCCCGTGCTGCGGGCAGGCCCAGCCCCACGCCACCGGTATTGCGGTTGCGTGAACCTTCGATACGGTAGAACGGCGCGAATACCTGCTCATGCAGCTCCGGCGCGATGCCCGGCCCGCGGTCCTGCACGGTAATCTCGATCTGCCTGGCGCTTGCTGCCAACACAACCATGGGCTCACGGCCGTACTTCGCCGCATTGTCGATCAAGTTCACCAGCACACGCTTGATACCCACTGGCCGCCCCGTGTATACACAGCGGCGCGGCCCGCTGAGGCCGACCTCGACCCCCGCGTCCTTGAAGTCGTCCACCACGGTCAGCAGCAGCTCGCCCAGGTCGAATACGGTCGTCTGTTCCAGCCGTGCGTCATCACGGAAGAACTCCAACGCCGCGTCGACCATCGCCTGCATCTCGTCGACGTCCTTGAACAACTTGGCCTGTAGCTGGGCATCGTCGATGAATTCGGCGCGCAAGCGCATGCGCGTCAGCGGTGCACGCAAGTCGTGGGAAATGGCCGCAAGCATCTGGGTACGGTCGTTGAGAAAATGCTTGAGCTGCGCCTGGGTGGCATTGAACGCGAGAATGGCCTGGCGCAGGTCGTGCGGGCCGACCACGGGAATGGGCGGGGCGTTGAAGTCCTTGCCAAAACGCCGCGCACCTTCGGCAAAGCGCTGCAGCGGCTTGGCCAAGTAGCGCGTGGCCAGCAGCGCGACGACAAGGCTGGAAATCAGCATCAGCCCGAAGATGATCAGGTTGCGCGGCAGTTCATCCAGGCCCCAGCTACGGCTGGTGGCACGGAACAGCACCCAGGACTTGTCACTCAGCTCGATCATCAGCGCATAGCCACGTTCAGGTGCGTACTGCGGCATGTCGGACGGTTCGAAAGCCTCGACCCTGGCATCCGGGCGCTTGAGCAGTGCGCGCAGGATAGGCGTGCCCTGGCTGAATTCGGCATCGACCAGCACCGGCACGCCCGCTTCGTCATGGCGGCGCAACCATCGCACGGAGTATGAGCCGTCACCTGCCGCACTGGCGATGATGGCACGCTGCGCCACAGGCGCGGCGTCGAGGATGCGGGTGACCGCTGCAACCTTCTCGATCACCCCGCTCTCCAGCAGCGGTGGCTGCGCCCAAACGCTCAGCAACAGGCTGAACAGCACCTTTAGCAACAGCAAGAACAGCATCGCCGTCAGGGTGGTCAACGCGATCCAGCGGGCGATGGTGATTCTTGGCCGCGGCAGGGCCTGACCAACCCTGGCCAACAGCCTCATCGCTTCGCGACCGTGGGCGTGAACAGGTAACCGGCGTTGCGCAGGGTACGGATCAGGGGCTCGTTGCCGTTGTCGGTTTCAAGCTTGCGACGCAGCCGGCTTACCTGGACGTCGATGCTGCGGTCATAGGCGTCGTAGGCATCGCCACGGGCCATGTCCAGCAACTGCTGACGGCTGAGCACCCGCCGCGGATGTTCGGCGAACACCAGCAGCAGCTCGAACTCACCGTTGGACAAGGGAATCATGACGTTGTCCGGCGAACGCAGTTCGCGCCGCACCACATCCAGCCGCCACCCGGCAAACTCCAGGGTCGCGCAGGCATGGCCCGCCGTGCCACCGGCCGTTTCACCGGCACGGCGCAGCACTGCCCTCACCCGGGCCAGCAGTTCACGGGCGGCGAACGGTTTTGTCAGGTAGTCGTCTGCCCCCAGCTCCAGGCCAACCACCCGGTCACTCAACTCGCCCATGGCGGTGAGCATGATCACTGCCACCTTGTGCTCGGCCAGCAAGCGCTGGCACAACACCAGGCCACTGTCGCCTGGCAGCATCACATCCAGAATGACCAGGTCCGGCACCCGCCGCTCAACGGCCTGCCAGAGCGCCTTGCCATCCCTGGCCACATCAACCTCGTAGCCATGCTGGCAGAGAAACTTCTGCAGCAGGTCGAGCACCTCGACATCATCGTCGACTATCAGCAAATGGCTCACAAAAGCACCGCAAAACTAGGTCACCAAGCCGTACTTTAAGGCCATCCCCACGCAGCCGTCATATATTTCAACCCGGAAACAAAGTGTCGATGCCGAGACAATCCGGACATTCCCAGGCAAAGAAAACTGCGCAGCATCGCCGCCAGTTCTTGCCAGGAATGCATCCATGTCCCGTTCATCATCCGCCTCCCGTTCAGTGCGCTCTGCCGCGCTGGCCTTGTCGCTGCTTGCGGCGGGAGGCTGCAGCCAACGTGCGCCGGCCACGGCTGCCTGCGGCAATGTCGCCTATCAGGTCAGTGACCCGGCCGAGCCCGCCAACCGTGCCGTGTTCGCCTTCAACCGCAGGGTCGACGACTATCTGCTGGCCCCCGTCGCACGGGGCTACAGCGCGCTGCCCGGTTTTGCCCGACAGGGCATGCACAACTTTGCCAGCAACTTCGGTGAGCCCAAGGTGTTCGTCAACGACCTGCTGCAGGGCAATGGCGAACGGGCGATGACCAGCCTCAGCCGCTTCATCTTCAACACCACCCTGGGTGTGGCAGGGCTGGTCGACGTGTCTGGCAAGATGGGGCTGAGCCAGCATCGCTCGGACTTTGGCCAGACCTTCGGGGTGTGGAACATTGCCGCTGGCCCCATCGTCGAGCTGCCACTGCTGGGCACCCACAACCTGCGCGATGCCACCGGCACGCTGCTGGGCCTGGCACTGGACCCGTTTGGCGGCAACAGCGACACCGTCGAAACCATGGGCAACGTAGCCACGGCCGGCGGCATCGTCGATGCACGGGCCACAGCACTGCCATTGACCGACCTGCTGCGCACCTGGCCTGACTACTACCTTGCGCTGCGTGATTACACCGCGCAGCGGCGCAGCAACCGGGTGGCAGAAGGTAAGGCCGGCGAGCCGGGAGCGTGGCCAGTGGATTGTGCAGGGGGTGCCCGTGAAGAATGATGCCCAAGCCGCCATGCTACTGTTCAGGCGCCTGGAAGGCGCGGCCCGGCAACCCCTGTTGCTGCATGAACTGGAGGCCCGGGTTTCGGCCGATGGCCGGAACCTGGTGCTGAGCCGTTATCGCGAACGCTTTACCGCCGACGGCAAGCCTTACCGGCATGAGGCTCACCGCAGCGTACCGATTGCAGCATTGCTGCGCTGGGTGGCGCGGCAGGGTCAGTCGTTCTGAAAGGGACCGGCTTCCTGCTCCCCTGCGCGGCCCCTTGTGGGAGCGGCCTTGTGTCGCGAAAGGGCTGCGAAGCAGCCCCAGAGTTTCAGCGCAGATGCACAAATTGCTGGGGCTGCTTCGCAGCCCTTTCGCGACACAAGGCCGCTCCCACAAGGGATCGCGCAAGCTCCTCTGACAGATGTCCGAAACGCGACAGTAGCTGCCTGTTCGGCGTGAGACAGGCAACCCGGGTACTGGCTAACCTGCCCCCGCTATGCCTTGTTCCTTTCGCCAGAAGAAGATCGCCCATGACGACCTCCACCGCCTCCATGGCCGCCACCACACCTGCCGACCAACCCCAGGGCTTTCTGGTCCGCATCGTCGGCGCTGCCGCATTCGCCCACCTGCTCAATGACCTGATCCAGGCTGTGCTGCCATCCATCTACCCGATGCTCAAGAGCGATTTCGCGCTGAGCTTCGCCCAGGTAGGCTGGATCGCCCTCATCTACCAGGTGACCGCATCCCTGCTGCAACCCTGGGTCGGCCTGTACACCGACAAGCACCCGCAACCCTACCTGCTGCCGGCCGGCATGCTGGTGACCCTGGTGGGCATCGCCCTGCTCGCCTTCGCCAGCAGCTATGAAATGCTGCTGGTGGCCGCAGCGGTGGTCGGCGTGGGCTCGGCGACCTTCCACCCAGAAGCCTCGCGAGTGGCCAGGATGGCCTCCGGTGGGCGCTTCGGCACCGCGCAATCGACCTTCCAGGTCGGTGGCAACACCGGCTCGGCCCTCGGCCCGTTGCTGACCGCTGCCATCGTCATACCCTACGGCCAGCCGGCCATCGCCTGGTTCATGCTGGCGGCTGCGCTGGCGGTATTCGTGCTGTTGCGGGTGACCGGCTGGACCGTGCGCCACGGCCAGACCCGGCTCAAGACCTTCGCCGGCCAGCAGGCCCCCGGCCTGTCGCGTGGCGCCATGTGGCGTGCCGTGGCGGTCATTGCCGTGCTGATGTTCGCCAAGTTCGTCTACATCGCCTCGTTCACCAATTACTTCACCTTCTACCTGATCGAGCATTTCGGCCTGAGCGTGCAGCACAGCCAGTTGTACCTGTTCATATTCCTCGCGGCCGTGGCACTGGGTACCTTCGCCGGTGGCCCGGTGGGTGACCGTATCGGGCGCAAGGCGGTGATCTGGGTCTCGTTCCTCGGCGTGGCGCCCTTCGCCCTCGCCCTGCCCTACGCCAACCTGGCCTGGACGGCGGTACTGGCGGTGGCCATCGGCCTGGTGATGTCCTCGGCCTTCGCCGCCCTGGTGGTGTACGCCCAGGAGGCCGTGCCGGGCCGGGTGGGTATGGTGTCGGGGGTGATGTTCGGGTTGATGTTCGGTATCAGCGGTATCGGCGCCGCCGGGCTTGGCGAGCTGGCCGACCGGCATGGCATCGCTTGGGTGTACCAGATGATTTCCTTCCTGCCGCTGCTGGGGTTGGCCACCGCGCTGCTGCCGGCAACCCGCTCGCAAGCCCGCCCCAGCCGCTGCTGTTAAAGTGGGCGCGCCAGGCTGCCAGTACAAGGGGGGCGAAATGCTGAGGCCGCAACACGAATTGCTGGTGGAAGTGGATGAGTGGACCTGGGAGATTGGCAGCCGTGCGACGGACTACCCGACCGACTGGTTCATCGAGCCCCACAGCCATGCCAAGCATCAACTGATCTATGCCATCAAAGGCCTGATGATGGTCGAGTCCGGTAACGAACGCTGGACCGTGCCCCCCAGCCGCGGCGTATGGATGCCCTGCGGCCAGGTGCACGCGATCCGCTGCGTGGGCGATGTGAAGATGCGCAGTGTGTTCGTGCGCACCGACGCGGCAGTGCAGTTGCCTGCGCAGAGCAAGGCTATCAGCATCTCGCCGCTGCTCAGCGAATTGATCAAGGCTTCCGTGGGCTTTACCGCGCCGTTTGCCGAAGACTCGCGTGAAGCC
Organism: Pseudomonas inefficax; assembly: GCF_900277125.1. Taxonomy (GTDB): domain Bacteria; phylum Pseudomonadota; class Gammaproteobacteria; order Pseudomonadales; family Pseudomonadaceae; genus Aquipseudomonas; species Aquipseudomonas inefficax. Next base: position 85,019 of record NZ_OPYN01000098.1, on the reverse strand, counting down.
CGGGTGATGCGCCTGATCCTCGACGAGATCTGCGTGCTGCCGACCTTGCCGCTGAAACTGTCGCAACCAAGCGACAAGCGCCTGCAGGCGATCTGTTCGGCGTTGCACGAGCGGCCTGACGATAACGCCACCGTGGCCGACTGGGGCCAGCAGCTGGGGGTGGACGAAAAGACCATCCAGCGCCTGTTTCGCAAGGAAACCGGCATGACCTTCGGCCAGTGGCGCCAGCAGGCGCGGCTGATGCAGGCACTGGAGCGGATCGCCCAGGGCGAGCGAATCATCGATGTGGCGGGGACGCTGGGGTATGACAGCCCTAGTGCCTTCGCCAGCATGTTCAAGCGCCAGTTCGGCATCACGCCGAGTCAGTTCTTCAAATAGCCTGTAGGAAACATATGAGATCGCCCCCGCGTCGCCTGATCTCGCGCAGCAACCCTGCCAAGCCGTGTACAGTACCCTCACAACAAAGCCCCCAGAAGGAGCCTGGCACATGAGCGTGACGCTGTCCCCCCTGCAGATCGACTGCGATTTCGATTCCGGCAACATCAAGGTGCTGGATGCCAGCAACCCGGCCCGGGTGCACCTGGCCATCCGCCCCGACACCAACAGCGGCCACTACCAGTGGTTCCACTTCAAGGTCAGCGGGCTGACGCCGGGCCAGGTCCATCGTTTCAGCCTCGACAATGCCTCCGGCTCCTCCTACAAGAACGCCTGGAGCGGCTACAACGCCGTGGCCTCCTACGACCAGCAAACCTGGTTCCGCGTCCCCAGCCAGTTCGACGGCACGGCGCTTTCGTTCGAGGTGAAGGCCGAACAGCCACACATCTGGTTCGCCTACTTCGAGCCCTACCCGCGCGCGCGCCACAACCAGCTGATCGAACGTGCACGGCAACTGCCGGGGGTCGAATTGCTCGCCAGTGGTCGCAGCGTACAGGGCCGCGACATTCCCCTGCTGCGTGCCGGTGATGGTGCTGCAGGCAAGCGCAAGCTGTGGTTGATTGCCCAGCAACACCCGGGCGAACACATGGCCGAATGGTTCATGGAGGGCGTGATCGACCGCCTGCAGGGCAACGACGCGGTGATCCAGCAGTTGCTGGCAAAGGCCGACCTGTACCTGATCCCCAACATGAACCCCGACGGTGCCTTCCTCGGCCACCTGCGCACCAATTTCAAGGGCAAGGACCTCAATCGCGCGTGGCAGGACGCCAGCGTCGAGCTCAGCCCCGAGGTGTTCTTCGCCCAGGCGCAGATGAAGCAGTACGGCGTGGATGCGTTCATCGATGTGCATGGCGACGAAGAGATTCCCCATGTGTTCACCGCGGCCTGCGAGGGCAACCCGGGCTACACGCCGCGGTTGGCCAAACTGGAGGAGCAGTTCCGCAGCACCCTGTGCAGCCTGACCCGCGACTTCCAGACCGTGCATGGCTACACCCGCGACGAACCGGGGCAAGCCAACACGACGCTGGCCTGCAATGCGGTGGGGATGGCGCATGACTGCCTGTCACTGACCCTGGAAATGCCGTTCAAGGACCATGACGACGCACCGGATGCCGTCACCGGGTGGTCGGGGGCGCGCTCGAAGGCGCTGGCCGGGGCGGTGCTGGAGACATTGGCGAAGATGGTTGGTGATTTGCGCTGAGTGAAACGGCCCATCGCCGGCAAGCCGGCTCTCACAGGACTGCACATGACTCATGGAATTAGCAGGGACCCTGTGGGAGCGGCTTTAGCCGCGAACACCGGCGTAGCCGGTGCCATGCACCGTGTTGGATTCTTCGCGGCTAAAGCCGCTCCCACAGGTAACGCGGACCGCCGCTCCCACAAGGTCCCTGCGTTCAGAACTGCACATCCAGAATCACACTGTCGGTATAGGTCGCCGCCGGTGGTGTAGCCTGGTCGGTGTAGACCTTGGCGTTGTAGTTGAACACCTGGCTACCGGTGCCGGTACCTGTGCCGGGGTTCACATCGGCATCGGCGCTGGCCCGTCGCGCAGCCCCTACCGAACCCCAGCGCACCGCACCGGCGCTCTTGAAAATGTCGTAGGCCAGGTAGTTGTTGGCCGCCGACTTCATCCGCCGCCGCCCATTGGCCACGTTCTGCCCGTCATCCAGGCCCACGGTGTAGTTGCTGCCCTTGGTGCACGACACGCTCAGGCTCTGGCTCACCGTGCCGAACCCCGCCACCACCGGGGCGCTGGCGAAGTTGATGCTGGGTGTGGTGATCTGGCAGTCGTTGGTCACGGTCATGCTTACCAGCAGGGTCCTGGTACCGGAACCCTGGTCTCGCCCTGCGCAAAGCCCGCCAACACCAATCCCGTCGCAATAGTCCCAATCCCACCGGACATCGAGGGTTTCCTGATACAGCCCCGCCGATACGTTGCTGCCTACCTGCGTGCGCATATAGATGGGCACGTTCTTCGGTGTACCGTTGAGCAACCCGAGCAAGTCGAGGATGCCGGTAGTCCTGAATTCGAAGGGGGTGCCACGGGTGATCGGATAGGTAGTTGTGGCGTCGGCATACAGCGTGTAGGGGATGATATCCCCGGTAGGCCCAACCAGGCCGCTGGTAGTAGCAGTGATCTTGATCTTGAAGGAGTCGCTGCTACTGAGCAGGCTGATCACCGAACCGTTGCATTGCAGGCCAGAGTTGGTGCTGGAAGCCGTCTGTACCGTGCCACGTACCTGGGTCGAGTTGAGCGATCCAAACGCCGCCGGCGCTGTCAGCACTGATGTGCACTTGGCCCAGGCCGAGCCCGCCCACAACAACAAGGCGCATGCCCACAAACCACGCCAGCAGGCGTTCATTTGCACACCAACGGGCCAATCAACGGGATCGAGCCTTGCGCTTCAGGCAGGTCGAACGCCACCTGGCAATGCCCGCCCCCTTCCAGCTCCACCTGCAGTCGGTTATGCGGCGCCAGGTTTTCCAGATACACCAGGCCATCCCAACCGACCACCGCCTGGCTGCCGCTTTCAGCATGGGTGACACGGCTGCCCAGCTTGAGTACCTGTCGGTCAGCGTCCACCAGTTCGACACTGGCCGCCAGCACGCGCCTGAGCGGGAACTCCAGCAGGTAACCGCTGCCCCGGCGCACCGCCACCCGCTGTTCCACTTCCGGCGCAAGGATGTCCGGCGGCAAGTCCATGGGGTCGATTTCGTACTTGCCGCGGTAGTAACCGCTGCTATACGGCACCAACAGGTGGCCATCGGCATCGGTACGGCCGACCTCCTGGTTTTCATAACGCACCGGCACATCGGCGTAACCACCGGTGCTGACCACCACGAAGGCATCGTCGATACGGTTGGCAGCGAACAGCCCGGCGTCCATCCACACCAGTGAGCCACTGGCGTCAGCCCAGCGGGTCATCTCGCCACTGCTGCCATACAAACCGGCCTGCAACTGCACCGACTGCAAGCGCCAGGTGACATCGGCCTGGCGGTAGGCGTCGCGCTCGCTACCGGCGGCGTAGCCCAGGTTGTAACCGACACCACCACCCACCGGCGTAGCGCGGCTGTAGTTGACCCGCTGCAGGGTTTCGCCTTGCTGGCTGCGCTCCATGCCCAGGGCCAGGGTGCCGTGCAGGTCGAACGGGATCACCAGTTGCGCCTGCACCGCCCACTGGCTGTCCCCCACTTCACGGTTGGCCGACAGATACACGCTGCTGTTGCCCCATAGCGGCCTGCTGTAGCTCAGGTTGATCAAGCGCGTACGTGTGCCGTCGCCGGCGCGCACATCGAAATATCCGGCGCCGATGTTGCCGTATTGGTTCAGGTTCAGGCTCAACGTGACCTGTTCGCTGCGCTGGCTCAGCTGAATGTCACGGCTGTCGACCCGGGTCAGGTCGGCATAGTCGCCGTAACGTTGCAGGCGCTGGTAGCTGAAGCCGATGCGCTGGCTGTTGTACTGGTAGCCGAGGGCGACCTGGTGGCCCTTGTCGCCATCGAACCGGCTCTGCGCCAAGGCCGCGTTGAGCACGCCGAAATTGCCCAACCGCATGTTGCCGCCCAGGCCGCCCAGCATCAGCGATTCGGCGCTTTCGGCATGAGTCTCCAGGGTGAAGACGTCGCTGACCCCGTAGCGCAGGCTTGCCGAAGCAACCCCGGGGCCGTAGGCAAAATCGCGCAGCCCGTAGTCACGGCGCAGGCTGCCGGCCGCCACCGAATAATCCGCCAGGCCCTGCTGCAGCAGGCTGCTGGTGACGTAGAACGGCAAGGTGGTGGACACCTGCCGGCCGAGGGCATCGGTGGTGACCACCACAGCTTCCCCGGCGCCGTTGATGAACGGCACGTTGGTCAATGTGTAGGGGCCCGGCTGCAATTCGGCGGTGCTGGACTTGTAGCCATTGATGAACAGGTCCAGCGAGGTGGGTACCGCCGCTTCACCGGAGAACGCCGGCAACGGATAGGTGACTAGGTCGGGACGTGCGGCGAAATCGCGCGACACCTGCAGGCCGCCGACCCGCACCGAGCTGGTCCAGGGCAAGGCCCCGGTCACCAGGTCACCGGTTTCGTAGGTCAGCAGGCGCTGTTCGTCGGTGAAGCGCCAGGTAGTGTCATAGCGCAAGAAGCCCTGGCGCACGTCGTCGGTCGGCGCACCATTGAACGACTGGCGCCACTGCCCGGTACTGGAGAACGTGCCCCAGCTGTCGAACAGGCGCAGTTCGTTCCAGGCCGCCAGGTAGCTGCCGCCATCATCGGTGTCGTTCAGGTACAGGTCGTAGTTGAACAAGGCGCCGAAACTGCTGCGCGCATCGCTGGCCGGGTACAGGTTGCGGTCACCCAGTTGCTGCTCGGGCAGCCAGGCCGGCGGCACTTGCAGCAACAGGCGCTGGTTCTGGCTGTCGTAGTCGGCATGCAGCCCCACGATGGCCTCCAGCGCCACCTCGCCCTGGGGGTTGCCAGGCAGCGCGATACCGGCCGCCCGCAACACCTCGCTGTCCAGATACAACAGCCCGGCGCGCTGCTGCACCGGCACCAGCTCAGCCCTGGGCATCTGGTTCACCAGCAGCTCGAGGTACAACGTGGCATCGGCGATGGCGGTCAACTCCGCAGGTGGTGGCGGCAGGTCGTCGGCCAGCACCAGGCCAGGGCCGACCAGGGCAAGCCCCAGGCACCAGCGGTGGGTACCCCCTGTTAGCCACCTCACACACGGTTTCCAACCATTGCCGGGTCCCCCATGGCCCCTGCGCGGCATTCAGGCGCAGGCTCATTGGCTTTGGCGGATGGCGTCCGCGCTGCTCTGGCCGTTTACCCTCCCCTTCAGCACGCTGCCGGCATTCGGTACCAGCGGTGCCGGCCAGCGCATGCTGGCCCCCGGCAGCACATAACCCAGCAGGCCATCGGCCAGTGGCTGGCTCTGGCTGCCCTGCTGCACCACCACATCGGTCAGGCGCGCATGCACCGCGCCGGTGTTGCGCAGTTCCACGTACGGCTTGCCCTGTACGGTCACCGCACGCCAGCTGAGTTGCGGCTTGCCGACGCCCTCGGCATTGCGCTTGCCCGCGGGATCGGCCTTGCCCCACAGGCCTTCGCCGTAGACGAACAGGGGTACCGAGTAGCGCATCTGCAGGCGGATCGCCGCGGTGGTGCCGGGCTCGGCCTTGTCGACGGGGATGGCGGCAGGGATTTCGTCGATGATGATGCGGTAGGCCTGCTCCTGGCCGACTGGCGAGGGGCCGGTGCGGGTCAGGCGGATCAGTTGCTTCTGTCCGGGGGCGATGCTGGCCACTGGCGGGCTGCCGATGATGTCGCGCTGTGCCTGGTACTGCTCCTGATAGTCACCCTGGCGCCAGGCGAATACCCGCACCTGCAGGTTGGCTGGTGCAGTACCGCGGTTTTCCAGCCACAGTGCGCCAGCCTTCTGGTCAGCCTCCAGCACCGGGTCGATCGGCCAGATCAGCACCGAGGTGGCCGCCCAGGCCGGCAGGCTCGCCAGCCACAATAGCCCTGTCAATCCACGCGCCCACTTCGCGCCTGCCCCCATGAAACTCTCCTTGGCTACTGGTCGTTGGTGCCGGTGCATTCACCAGGTCACCGTCACTTGCACCACATCGGTGTAGGTCCCGGCCGGCAACGTGCCGCTCAACTGGACCCGCCCGTACACCGGCAACTTGATCGCCGTCGGGTCGCTGTAGTTCACGGCCACGCTCTGGCCGATCCCCAGGCTCTGGCTGTAGGCCGCGTCCCGGTACAACTGATAGGCCAGCACTTGTGTGCCACCCGTGCGCTTGAGGTTGCGTGTGCCGCTGGCACTGTTCTGCCCACCATCCACGCTCATGCTCAAGGCCACCCCCGGGGTGCACTGAAAGGTCACCGTGGTACCGCCCAACGAGGTGCCGATGGCCCCGGTGGCGAGTGCCGATTGCGTACCGTAGTCGAGCGTCCCGTAGCTGCTCACACCACCAACCACCAGGCACCCGGCGACGATCTGCGCCGTCACCATGAAACTGCTGGTGGTCGCCGCATCCAGGGGCCCGGCCAGCAGTACGCCGAGGCCGCTCAGGCTGCCCGCCAGCCAGATGCGCATGGCTCAGAACGACAGCTCTACGGACACCGTGTCGGTGTACACCCCCGCTGGCAGGCCGGCCTTGCCGCGTGCCTGACCATACAGGTTGACGGTCTGGGCCGCACCGCTGCTGGTCGGCAAGGTGATGGTGCCGTTGATGGCCAACAGCTGCGTGCGCCCGGTATCGGTGTAGAAGTCGTACGGCACGAAGTTGCCGAGGCCATCCGCAAGCGCACGACTGCCCCCGGCCGACTGGCCATCGTGGGCACCGGCACCCACACGGATCACGGGGACCGTGCCGGCCGAACAGAGAATGCTGATCGCCCCTCCGCCGCCACCGATTACCTGGGCGTCGACGGTGGTGAACAGGGCATCCTTGGTACCGAAGTCCAAGGCACCGAAGTTCACCCCCGAGGTGCCCGAGCTGCCATTGACCTGGCACGCCGCGGTCAAGGTCAGCTTCGAGTCGATGGTTCCGGTCGTGGCGGCCTGGGCCTGGGAAGCCAGCGCCAGGCCCAGACCGGCGAGGATGCAGCGTGAAAGGTTCATTCGCATCGAAGTCTCCTTGCGTCGTTACCAGTCCAGGGTCACCCTGAGGGTGTCACGGTACAGCCCGGCCGGCAGTGCGCGCGGGTGCGCCACTACCACGCCGTAGATCGGGATCGGTATCTGCCGGGTACTGCTGATGGTGAAGGCACGTGCCTGGCCGATGCCGTAGCGGCTGTTACCGCCCGGATCAATCGCCAGTTGGTAGGGGATCAGCTCGCGGCCGTTGCTCAGTCGCCGTATGCCGTCGCTGCCATTCAGGCCGCCGTTGATGCGCACGTTGAACGCCCGCACCTCGGGCGTGCAACTGATCTGCAGGCTGCCCTCGCCGCTCACATCGTCAACCCGGCTGCGCAGCGGCTGGTCCCAGTTCGGTCCGCGCTCGCCGAAGTCCAGCACGCCGGGGTTACCCACCGTTGCCGGTTGCGTCTCGTTGCTGCTGATCTGGCATGCACTGCTGATCACCAGCCGCGCCTGGATGAAACCGGTGCTGGTGCCATGCGCAGCACCGCCTGGTACCAGCAGCGGGCCCAGGGAAAGCAGCAGGATCGAGGTGCGGTTCATGGCGTCGCGTCCTTGAGCATGGTGGCATCCCTACCAGGTGACGGTGACTTTGAGCAGGTCGGCATACAGGCCTGCAGGCGGTACCCAGGCCAGCTTGTCGATCCGTGCATGCAACGGCAGCTCGACCGAGCCGCTGTCCGGCACCCGCGCCGAATGCGCAACATTCACCGCCAGCGGTTCGCGCCAGGCAGCGTCGCGATAAAGGCGATACGGTATGGGCCGGGCCGTGTCATCGTCACTGGCCAGAAAACGCAGCTCGCCGACGCCGCCATGCTGACCACCGTCGACGCGGACCTGGTAGGGGGTGCCAGGGTTGCATTCCAGCCGTGGCAGGCGCTGGCTCGGCAGCACGCCGGTCAGCGGCGCGCCAGGGCCATCCAGCCGCGCAGCAGCACCCAGATCGATGCGCCCCAGCGCCTGTGCGCCGGCATCGGGGGCCTGGTTGACCAGCATGCAACCGCGCTGCACCAGCACCCGTACTTCCACCAGGAAGTCCGCGGCCATGGCACTGCTGTTCAACATAAGGCCCAACAGGGCGGCCAGGAAGCGCTCCGTCACCTTATTTTCCTTGTCGATGTCTGCTGGTCTGAGCGTAGCAGCGAGATGGTGTCACAGTACTGGCATGCAGCCATTTTTTTGTATTAGCCAAAAAGCGCTACCACTTGAAAAAAAAGCCGCACGCCACAGAACGCATTGCCAGCATTCCCCTCAAATGGCCAAAGGCCGTTATCCGGGTCGATATTCTGTTAGGGTGTACCCCTTTCATCCTGCCTAGACTCATGCGGCATGCATGGAAGGACACGACAGGAGCGTTTTCATAGATGATTGCAGACAGCACGCTCACCCAAGCCCTCGAGCGCTGCGCCCAGGAGCCGATCCAGCTGCCTGGCAGCATCCAGCCCCACGGCTTCCTGCTGGTGCTGGACGAAACCGACATGCGGGTACTCCAGGCCAGTGAAAACGTCGAGCACTGGCTGGGTTTACCGGCCAGTGAACTGATAGGTCGCGAGTTTGCCGAACTGGTCAGCGGTGCCTTCGACCTGCGCCTGCACCTGGCCCGCCTGCCGCAGGACGAGGTCTTTCCGTTCCACATCAGCGATGTGCAGCTGCGCCAGGACGCGCCTTGCCGCGGCAACCTGCACCTGCTGGTCCATCGTCACGACCAGGTGCTGATCACCGAATTCGAACCCCCTCGTCTGCCGGCGGACCTTGCCGGGCAAAGCGATTACTACCCGCTGGTGCGCAGCTTCGTAGGCCGCCTGCACCAGGCCGGCAGCCTCGAGGAATTGCTGCAGCAGGCAGTGCTGCAACTCAAGCGCATCACCGGCTTTGGCCGGGTAAAGGCCTATCGCTTCGATGCCGAAGGCAACGGCCAGGTGCTGGCCGAGGTGGCCGACCCGGGGTACCCGAGCTACCTGGGCCTGTGCTTCCCCGCTTCGGACATACCGCGCCAGGCGCGCGAGTTGTACCGAATCAACCGCATCCGCGTGATCGAGGACGCCAACTACCAGGCCTCGCCGTTGCTGCCCTCTGCCAACCCGCGCACCGGCAAGCCCCTGGACCTGAGCTTTGCCGCACTGCGCAGCGTGTCGCCAGTGCACCTGCAGTACATGCGCAACATGGGTACCCTGGCATCGATGTCGCTGTCGATCGTGGTCGACGGGCAACTCTGGGGGCTGGTGTCCTGTCACCACGAACAGCCACGCCCGGTGGACCTGCGCACCCGTACCGCCTGCGAGCTGCTGGCCAGTGTGCTGTCGCTGCAGATCGAGTCGCGCGAGTCCCACGCCAACACTCGCCAGTTGCTGGAGCTGCGCCAACACATCGTGCGCATGATCTCGTCCATGGCCGACCATGACAGTGTCGGTGACGGCCTGCGCGACTTGCCCGAAGTACTGCTGGCCTTCGCCGGCGCCCAAGGTGCCGCAGTCATTTCCGCCGAACGTTGCGACCTGATCGGCAAGACCCCGCCGGCCGCTCAGGTAACCGCCCTGGTGCACTGGCTATCCCAGCGTAGCGAAGACAGTGTGTTCCATAGCGACAACCTGCGTCGCGACATCGATGAACTGCCCGAGCTCGCGGCCCATGCTGGCGGTGTCCTGGCAGTAGCCATTTCACAGATCCACTCGCACTACCTGCTCTGGTTCCGCCCCGAGCAAGTGCGCACGGTGAACTGGGCCGGGCAGCCGAACAAACAGGTAGGGCCGCAGGGCAACCTCGACCCACGACACAGTTTCGAACGCTGGCAAGAAAAACTGCGCGGCTACTGCGAACCCTGGCACCCGCTGGTCATCGAAGGCGTGCAGGAGCTGCGCACGGCAGTGCTCGGCATCGTCCTGCGCAAGGCCGAGGAACTGGCGCAGCTGGCCGGCGAGCTGCGCCGCTCGAACAAGGAGCTCGAAGCGTTTTCCTACAGCGTGTCCCATGACCTGCGCGCGCCCCTGCGCCATATTGCCGGCTACTCCGAATTGCTCGGCGAAACCGAGGGCCAGAGCCTTGGCGAGCGCGGCAGGCGCTTTTTGCAACACATCGAGGAAGCTGCGCATTTTGCCGGGAGCCTGGTCGACAACCTGCTCAATTTCTCGCAAATGGGCCGCTCGGCCCTGCGCCTGTCCGAGGTCGACCTCAACGCCCTGGTCGAGGCCATTCGCAGCGAACTTGCGCCCGACTACCAAAACCGCGAAATTGTCTGGGATATCGCGCAATTGCCCAAGGTGATCGGTGACCCGGCGTTCATCAACATGGCCTTGCACAACCTGCTGGCCAACGCCATCAAGTACACACGTGGGCGCACCCCGGCGCGCATCGGCATCAGCGCCGTGCAACACCCGGGCGAAACCGAGATCTGCATTCGTGACAACGGCGTGGGCTTCGACATGGCCTACGCCAGCAAACTGTTCGGCGTTTTCCAGCGCCTGCACCGCATGGAAGACTTCGAAGGCACCGGCATCGGCCTGGCCAGTGTGCGTCGCATCATCGAACGCCATGACGGTCGAGTATGGGCCCATGGCAAGGTTGACCAGGGTGCTACCTTCCACTTCACCCTCCCGCGCCACCCCGCGACCACCTGAGGCACCGCTACCATCATGCTCAAACCCATCCTTCTGGTCGAAGACAACCCACGGGACCTGGAGCTGACGCTCCTGGCGCTGGAGCGCAGCCAGTTGGCCAACGAGGTCATCGTGCTGCGCGACGGCGCCGAGGCACTTGACTACCTGCTAAGGCGCAATACCTATGCCGAACGTGACGATGGCAACCCCGCCGTGTTGCTGCTGGACCTGAAACTGCCAAAAGTCGACGGCCTGGAGGTGCTCAAGGAAGTGCGCGCCACCGCCGAGCTGCGCAGCATCCCGACGGTGATGCTGACGTCCTCGCGCGAGGAGCCTGACCTGCTGCGCGCCTACGAGCTGGGGGTGAACGCATACGTGGTCAAACCGGTGGAGTTCAAGGAATTCGTCGCCGCCATTTCCGACCTGGGGGTGTTCTGGGCGGTACTCAACGAACCGCCACCCGGCTCGCTGCGCCTGAACCGGCGTGGCAGCATCTGAGGTGCCCGCGACGATGCAGCCAACACCGCTGAAACTGCTGATGGTCGAAGACAATTCGATGGACGCCGAGCTGACCCTGATGCGCCTGGAACGCAGCGGGCTACAGGTGCAGGCGCAACTGGTGTTCGACCATGCCGGTGTAGAGCAGGCCCTGCGCGAAGCCCGCTACGACCTGATCCTGTGCGACTGCGTGCTGCCGGGCTCGTCCGGCACTGAAGTGCTGGCCATCGCCCAGCGCCTGGCACCGGACACGCCGTTCATCTTCCTGTCTGGCATCTACGGCGAAGAACATGCGGTGGAAATGATCCGCCTGGGCGCCACCGACTATGTACTGAAGAAGAACCTGCCGCTGCTGCCCAAGGCCGTACGCCGGGCCCTGACCGAAGTGCAAGAGCGCCAGCGCCGACGCCGCGCCGAAGAGGCCCTGGCCGACGTCGAGGCACGTGCGCGCATTGCCATCGACGCTGCCGGCATGGGCACCTGGGACATGCGCCCGCAAGAAGGCCTGTTGCTGTGGGATGACCGCTGCAAGACCCTGTTCGGCCTGCCCGCCGATACCGAAATGAGCCTCGAGGTGTTTTACGCCGGCATCTACCCCGACGACCTGGCGCAGGTGCGCGAAGCGGTGGAACACGCCATGTGCCCGGAAAGTGGCGGCCACTATCGGGTCGAATTCCGCATCGCCCAACCCGCTGGCCTGGAACCGCGCTGGTTGCTCAGCAGCGGCCAGAGTCAGTTCGTCAACGACCGGTGCGTGCGCTTTTCCGGGGTGTTGCAGGACATCCACACCCAGCGCCTGGCCAACCAGGCACTGCGCCAGCTCAACGAGATGCTGGGTGAAAGGGTAGAACGCCGCACCCGCGAACGCGACCGTGCCTGGGAACTGTCGCAAGACTTGCTGGCCGTGCTCAACAAGGACCTGACCCCCGTCGCGCTGAACCCCGCCTGGGAAGCGAGCCTGGGCTTGTCCCGCGAACGCCTGAGCCAATCGTCCTTGCTGCACCTGCTGCCCGAGCACGACCAGGAACTGCTGCTCACCGAGCTGGCCGCCCTCGCCCATGGCCGCACCAGCGCCCGCTTTGTCGGGCGCATCCTGGATGCCGGTGGCCAGCAACGCTGGTTGTCGTGGGTGGTGGTGCCGGAAGACACCCTGCTATACGTGGTGGCGCGCGACATCACCAGCGAGCGCGAGGCCGCCCTCGGCCTGGCCGAAGCCAACGCCCGCCTGCGCGAGCAGATCGCCGAACGCGAACGCATCGAGGCTGCGCTGCAGCAGATGCAGCGGCTGGAAGCGGTCGGCCAGCTGACTGCCGGTGTGGCTCACGATTTCAACAACCTGCTGACGGTCATCCTCACCGGCGCCAGCTTCCTCGAACGGGACCTGGCCAAAGCCGACCTGGAAAAGGCCCGTGCGCGGCTCAAGCATATTCGCGAAGCCGGCGAGCGTGGTGCCAAGCTGACCTCGCAGTTGCTGGCTTTTTCCCGCCGCCAGCGCCTGGAGCCGGTGGCACTGAACCTCAACCGCACCCTGTCCGGCCTGGAAGAGTTGCTGCGCCGCACCTTGGGCGGCAACGTCTCGGTGCGGCTGGACCTGGAACCAACCCTGTGGCAGGCACTGACCGACCCGACCCAGACCGAAATGATCATTCTCAACCTGGCGATCAATGCCCGCGATGCAATGCCCGACGGCGGCCAGCTGACGCTGTCGACCCGCAACACCCGGATCGACGCCCGCCCGCAGCGTCCGGAAGACCCGGACCCCGGCGAATATGTGATGCTGAGCATCCGCGATACCGGCTGCGGCATGAGCGAAGAGGTGCTGGCCAAGGTGTTCGAGCCGTTCTTCACCACCAAGGATATCGGCAAGGGCTCCGGCCTGGGCCTGGCCCAGGTATTCGGCTTCGCCAAACAGTCCGGGGGTGGCGTGCGCATCGACACCACGCTTGGGCGTGGCACGCAGGTGGCCGTGTACCTGCCGGCAGTCAAGGGTGAAGCCGTCAGCGAACCGCTGCCATCGCTGCTCAGCCACTCAACAAGCGAAAGCGGCCATAACCGCACCGTGCTGCTGGTGGATGACGACCATCTGGTACGCGACATGCTCGGTGATGTGTTGCGCCAGTACGGCTATCAGGTGCGCCAGGCGCACAGTGGCGAACAGGCCTTGGCCTTGCTGGATGAGCAGATCGACCTGCTGCTGAGCGATTTCGCCATGCCCGAGTTCAATGGTGCACAACTGGCTCTGGCGGCACGCGAGCGATACCCGCACCTGCCGGTGGTACTTCTTACCGGTTATGCGGAGTTGCAGGGGCTGGAATTGCCGGGCAGCCTGGTGATCCAGAAGCCGGTACAGGCCGATGAACTGGCCCGCTTGCTGAACGAGATGCTTGGAACTGCCAGGTGACCTGACAGAGCCCTCGGAAAAACGTGCGGAAACGACAAAGCCCAGCGCTTGTCTTTCCAAGCACCGGACCGAGATACGTTTTAAGCAGGAAAATGGCAGGGGCGGCTGGATTCGAACCAACGCATGGCAGGATCAAAACCTGCTGCCTTACCGCTTGGCGACGCCCCTGTATCGGATGCAGCGTTAGCTGCTCTGACAATTCCAACTGAGTGACAACTGGGTTGTTGTCTTGGAATGCGCGGCACTTTAACAACAAACTTTCGGTCTGTGAACCCCCTGATGAAAAAAAATTACCAAAAAACAGCGAGTTAGTCATTTTCACCTTTCAGGCGGCGACCATCCGTCGCTTTCCCCCCGCCTCGCTTCAACACAATCGCATTCCTCCCTTCCAATCAGATGAGGCAACTGCATTGACCATGGAGGACTCCCATGCCTGTTTCGCACGATCTTTACCAGGACCTGCACTACCCGCGTGAAATCGTCCAGCAACGCCGCCAGCAGGACAAGGCGCTGGACCGGCTGCTCGACGAGTACATGGACATCGACAACCAGGTGCTTGCTGCCGAGTCGATCTCGGCTGGCAATTTCGAGGACGAAGACCTTCGTCACCTCAAGGAACGCCGCCTGGCCGTGAAGTACATGATCGAGCGCCAACTGGAGCGCAAGGCCTGAGCTAACCCGGCAACCTGGCCAGGGTCAGGGCGTCTGGCTCACCGTCGTAGAACTGCACCAGTGCCGCTTGGAACAACGGGTTGCCGGGCGCTGCCTGGGCGAACAGGGTCAGGCACGAGCGCAGCTTGAGGTGGTCGGGGCTGCCGAGCATTTCACGGGCGCTCTTGTCGCGGTGCTGCAGCAGCGCAGTCACGCAGGCTTGCAGGCGCGGGCCAAGCAGCGGATGGGCCAGGTAGGCACGGGCCTCCTCGATACCGGCCAGCGCATAGCGTTCGGCCATGGCGCTGTGGCCCAGGCCATCGAGCTGCGGGAATACGTACCACATCCAGTGGCTGCGCTTGCGCCCGGCCTGCAGTTCCTGCATCACCTGGTCATACATAGGGTTCTGCGCCTCGACGAAACGTTGCAGATCAACGTCGGCATGCATGCTCGCCCCCTCCTCGCTCTGGTTCAGCCTTTACTGTACGCCTGCATGGCAAACCTATCTCGTCAGGCGATCAATGCCGCACATTTTCTGTATTAGTCAAAACGGCCGCTGTCGGGCAAGCTGCACGCTACCCCGTCACGCTACCCCTTCACCCAAGGAGCTTTGCTTTTGCCTGCCTGGATCCCCACCCCGCTACGCCAGCTTGGCCAGCGCCTGCTCGGCGCCGCCGCCAACCAGAGTGAACTGCTCGGCTGGTTCGAGGACAAGGCGCACAGCCGCGGCTACCAGCTTAGCGACGGCCAACGCCGGGTGATCCACTGCATGGCCGAACAACTGGCGCAGCTCGAACAAGGCCAGCCGCGCAGTCTGTACCTGTACGGCTCGGTGGGCCGCGGCAAGAGCTGGCTGCTCGATGGCTTTTTCCAGGCCGTACCGGTGCAGGCCAAGCGGCGCCTGCACTTCCATGACTTCTTTGCCCGCCTGCACCAGGGCATGCACCGCCACCGGGCGCTGGACGACGCATTGGGCGCGGCCCTCGACGAGCTGGTGGGAGATTGTCGGGTGCTGTGCTTCGACGAGTTCCATGTGCACGACATTGGCGATGCCATGTTGCTCACCCGCTTGTTCAATGCTCTGTTCGCCCGTGGCGTGTTCTTGCTGGTGACCTCCAACTATGCGCCCGAAGGGTTGCTGCCCAATCCGCTGTACCACGAGCGCTTCCTGCCGGTGATCCGCCTGATCAACAGCTCGATGACAGTGCTCGAAGTGGGTGGTGACACCGATTTCCGCAGCCTCCCGGCCAACCGCGAGCATCAGCGCTTTACCCGGGGCCACTATGTATGGCCGGGGAATGCGGCGCAGCGCCAGGCACTCAAGGTGCCGGATGAACAGCCGGTGATGCTGGAAGTGAACAAGCGCCCGCTGCGCGCACTGGCCGTCGATGGCCGGCGGGTGATGCTGGGCTTTGACGACCTGTGTGAAAAGGCCACGGCAGTGATCGACTACTTGGTGCTGGCCGGGCAGTACGATGAGTGGATCATCGATGGGCTGGATGACTTGTCGGAATGTTCGCTGGCAGCGCAGCAGCGCTTCGTCAACCTGGTGGATGTACTGTATGACCAGGACCGGCAGGTGCTGGTGATCGGCAAGCGTCCGCTGGAAGAAAGCCTGGGTGGGCCGCTTGCCGACCTGATGCGTACTCGCAGCCGGCTGGGGCAGTTGCATCAGATAGTCCCCTAGAACTGCATTGGCTGGGCCGGCCTCTTCGCGGGTAAACCCGCTCCCACAGATGCTGCGCAGTTTTCAAGTCCTGCGACATCCCTGTGGGAGCGGGCATGCCCGCGAAGAGGCCAGCAAAGTCAAAACATCAACCCGCCCTGGGCAAATCCGCCAGCACCACCTCGATCTCGCCCAGCACCGCCGGGTCATCCAGGGTCGAAGGCGGCACATAGTCCTGCCCATCGGCAATCTTGCGCAGCACCGCCCGCAGAATCTTCCCCGAGCGGGTCTTGGGCAAGCGCTTGACCAGGCGCACCCGGTTGAAGCAGGCCAACGGACCAATCTCCTCACGCACGCTGCCCACCAGCTCCACCAGCAGCTGAGCCTCGGCAATGCCCTCGCCGTCCTTGAGCACCACCAGCGCCAACGGCACCTGCCCCTTGATCTCGTCATGCACGCCAATCACCGCGCACTCGGCCACCGCCGGGTGGCGCGCCACCAGGTCCTCCATCTCGCCGGTGGACAACCGGTGCCCGGACACGTTGATGACGTCATCGGTGCGCCCCATGATGTAGACGAAACCGTCATCGTCAAGGTAGCCACCATCGCCAGTGTGGTAATACCCCGGGTAGGTGCGCAGGTAAGCCTGCAGGTAACGCTCGTGGTCGCCCCACAGCGTCTGGCTGCACCCGGGCGGCAATGGCAGAGCGATGACGATCGAGCCCTGGTGGTTCGGCCCCAGCAGGTGCCCCTCGTCATCCAGCACGCGCACGTGATAGCCCGGCACCGCCCGGTTGCTCGACCCCGGCTTCGCCGCGCTGCCTTCCAGCCCCACACAGGGCGCGGTGACTGGCCAGCCGGTCTCGGTCTGCCACCAATGGTCGTGCACCGGCTTTCCACTGACCCGTTCCAGCCATTCGTGGGTGCTGGAATCGAGTTTTTCCCCGGCCAGGAACAGCTGGCGCAACGAGCTCAGGTCATGCTTGCGGATCAGCTCGCCCTCCGGGTCTTCCTTGCGAATGGCACGCATGGCGGTGGGTGCGCAGAACAGCGCGTTGACCTTGTATTGCTCCACGACCCGCCAGTAGGCCGAGGCGTCCGGGGTGCGGATCGGCTTGCCTTCGTAGAACACCGTGGTGCAGCCGCTCATCAACGGCCCGTAAACGATCAGCGAATGGCCAACCACCCAGCCAACGTCAGAAATGCCCCACCATACATCGCCGGCCTGCATGCCGTAGATATGGCGCATGGCATAGCACAGCGCCACGGCATTGCCGCCGTTTTCCCGCACGATGCCCTTGGGTTTGCCGGTGGTGCCCGAGGTGTACATGATGTACAGCGGGTCGCCCGCATCCAGCTCGACCGGGGCCACAGGTTCGACGCCGGTCAATGCCGCCTGCCAGTCCAGGTCGCGGCCCGCCTGCAGTTCGGCACGCGCCTGCGGGCGCTGCAGCACCAGCACGTTGCGCGGCTGGTGCCGGGCCAGTTGCAGGGCGCGGTCTACCAGCGGCTTGTATTCGATCACCCGGTCGAATTCCAGCCCGCACGATGCCGTCAGCAGCAGCGCCGGCCGGGCATCGTCGATGCGCAGGGCCAGCTCGTTGGCGGCAAAACCACCAAACACCACCGAGTGCACCGCGCCAATCCGTGCGCAGGCCAGCATGGCCATGGCCGCCTGCGGCACCATCGGCATGTAGATGATCACGCCATCGCCCTTGTTCACCCCCAGCTGGCGCAGCAAGCCGGCCAGGCGCGCCACCTCGTCACGCAATTGGTGGTAGGTGTAGGCCTGCTGCACGCCGGTCACCGGCGAATCGTAGATCAGCGCCAACTGCTCGCCACGGCCCTGCTCGATCTGGTGATCGAGGGCCAGGTAGCAGCTGTTCAGGCGGCCATCGGCGAACCAGCGGTGGGTGCCGTCGGCGTTGTCTTGCAGGGTGAGGGCAGGCTTGCGGTGCCAGGCCAGGTGCGCGGCCTGTTCCGCCCAGAAAGCGGCAGGGTCGGAAATGGAATGGGCGTAGCTGTGCTGGTAGCTCATATCGAAGGGAACCCGGTACTTGTTGTTATTGAAGGGCGAAACTTGAGTATGGACCGCTACGCCCGCGCCGCCATGGGACTAAAGTCACAACCGACCTGCAAATTTGCAGACAACGCAAAAACGCCCCACAACGGTGCAAAGCCTCTAGAATAGGCCACCCCTTCCGCCACCGAGCAGCTCATGGACATCGATCAGGCCCGTACCTTTCTGGAAATCGTGCGTTGCGGCAGCCTGGTCGCCGCCGCCGAACGCCTGTTCGTGTCACAGACAGCGATCACCGCGCGGGTGCAGCGCCTGGAGCAGCAACTGGGCTGCCAGCTGTTCGTGCGCAGCCGCAACGGTGCCAGCCTGACCAGCGACGGCGAAGCGTTCGTCAGTTATGCCAACCAGCTGGTGCAAACCTGGGAGGCGGCGCGCCGCGACCTGCCGCTGCCCGAAGGCTGCCAGCAGGTGCTGCACGTGGGTGGTGAAGTAAGCCTGGGCAACCCGATGATGCTCGACTGGGTCAGCGCCCTGCACCGCGAGCTGCCCAGCCATGCCATCCGCAGCGAGGTGAGCGATGGCGAATCGCTGCTGCGCAAGGTCGAGATGGGGCTGCTGGATGCCGCGCTGGTCTATCAACCTACCTATGGCCCGGGCCTGCAGGTGGAGCAGTTGATGGAGGAGAAGCTGATCCGTGTGCGGCGGGTCGACCAGCCGGACCCGTACATCTATATCGACTGGGGCGAGGCCTTCCGGCGCCAGCACGATGCCGCCCTGCCCGACTGCGCGCGCCCGGCGCTCAGCTTCAACCTGGGCCCGCTGGCCTTGCAGTTCATACTCGACCAGGGCGGCAGTGGCTACTTCCGCACGCGGGTGGTGCAGGCCTATCTGGACAGTGGTGTGTTCGAGCGGGTACCGCAGGCGCCGGAGTTCACCTACCCGACCTTCCTGGTGTACCCGCGCAAACGCGACAGCGAAGCCCTGCAACAGGCTTTTGCGATCCTGCGCCGGCTGGTGGCCGCTGGCGCCAGCGACTGGTCACAACGCTGGGACCCGGTTATCTGAAGCCTCGGCCTTGCTGAGCAGCTGGCGCTTGAGGCCGGCGATCAGGTCGGTCTGGGTGATCACCCCTACCAACTGGTCGCCATCGAGCACCGGCAGGCAATGCAGGCCCTGTTCGCACAGCAATGGCAGCAAACGCTCCAGCGGGTGCTGGCTGCTGACGCTTATTACCCGGCGGCTCATCACCTGCTCCATGCGCACCGCCTTGCGGCCGAACAACCCGCGCCAACTGAAGTGGCCACGCTGCATGGCCGGGCCGACCAGGTCGCTGAGGCTGACAATGCCCACCAGCTTGCCCTGCTGCAGCACCGGCAGGGTTTTCAGGTGGTGGCTGGTCAGCAGTTTCCAGGCCTGCTCCAGAGTGGTGTCGGGCGTGGCGAACTGCACGTCGCGGGACATGACCGAGGCCGCGGTGATGCCGCCGAGGCTGCGCTGCAGGGCGTGTTGCTCGGTGGCCAGGATGATGCGCTCCAGTTCGTCACGGGTGACGTCGACGAACTCGCCCAGTTCCTCCAGGGCCTGGTCCAGGTCTTCTCCGCGAATGCCGACCCGTTCGCTGGGCAGCGGGTCATGGGTGTGGTGCAGGTCCTTGCGCGGCACCGCGCCTTTCGGGTAACGCACGCCGGTGAGGCGGTTGTAGAAGATCGCCACAGTTACCAGAATCAGCGCGTTGAGCAGCACCGGCTCCAGCAGGTGGTCGCCCATGGCGCTCAGCCCCGGGTCGGCCAGTACTGCGCTTACCGCCACCCCACCACCGGGTGGATGCAGGCAGCGCAGCAGGCACATCACCAGGATCGAGATACCCAGGGCGGCAGCAGCCACCCACAGCTCCGGGCCGAAGCCCTGGCGCATGGCCAGGCCGACCGCACCGGCCAAGGCATAGCTGCCCAATACCGGCCAGGGCTGGGCCAGCGGGCCGGAGTGCACGGCGAACACCAGCACGGCCGATGCCGCAAGCGGGCCGAGCAGGTGCAAGGCAATGCTGGGGCCATAGGCCATGCTGGTCAGCCAGCCGGCTAGGAACAGGCCGAACAACGCGCCGATACCGGCACGCAACCATTCTTTGGGGGGAATATTCAAAGGCGCTGGCAACAGCCGCTGCAGACGACTTTCGGAACGCGAGGCAGACATGTAAGTAATCGAGATCTTTGGTTTTTTTGATTAAAAAGAAAGCCCTGCCGAGGTGGCCTGGGCCTCGTATTGCGAGTGCAATATCACAAGGGGCTCCGTCCATGGAGAGATGGAAACCGCAGGGTTTCGTGGGGGAATTTTGCCGGGTGGGGTGAGATTGGGCTAATTCAAAAAAATGCGGCTGTACTGCAATTTTTTTGCAGTGGTGATATGGCCAGCAAGTTCCTCAAGCGGGCCGCGCAACTTGTGGGAGCGGGTTCACCCGCGAAGAATGCGACACGGTGCATGGCACCGGCTTCGCCGGTGTTCGCGGGTAAACCCGCTCCCACAGGGACCCGGTATTACCGAGCCTTGCGCGGCAGGTCGATGCTCACCCGCAAGCCACCCAGGGGGCTATCCAGCAGTGCCAGGCGCCCGCCCCAGGCCTCGACGATATCGCGCACTATGCCCAACCCCAGGCCATGCCCTGCCACCTGCTCGTCCAGCCGCGAACCACGCTCCAGTACCTGTTGCCGCTGGCCCTCGGGGATACCGGGGCCATCATCATCGACCCACACCTGGTAGCCCTCGGCATTCGCCGCGATACCCAGCCGCACTTCGCTGTCGGCCCACTTGCAGGCGTTGTCCAGCAAGTTGCCGAGCAGCTCCAGGAAGTCCTCGCGGTCCCACGGCAGCAGCAGCCCGGGCGGCACATCCCTGGCCAGCAGCAGGCCCTCGCCATGAATCATGCCCAATGTCCCCAGCAACCCCGGCAGTTCGACGTCGCAGTCGAACTGCGCCCCCGGCAGCGCATCCCCCGCCAGGCGCGCACGGTTCAGCTCACGCGCCAGGCGTTGCTGAATCTGCTCCAGCTGCTCGCGCATCTGCGTGCGAACATCCGGCAGGTCCTTCAGGCGCTCGCTGGAGGCCAGGCTCAGCAACACCGCCAACGGCGTCTTCAGTGCATGGCCCAGGTTGCCCAAGGCATTGCGCGAGCGGCGCAGGCTGTCTTCGGTATGGCTCAGCAAGTGGTTGATCTGTCCCACCAGCGGCGCCAGTTCGCTGGGCACTTCGGCATCCAGTTGCGAGCGCTGGCCCTGCTGCAACTGGGCGATCTGCTGGCGTGCCCGCTCCAGTGGCCGCAACGAACGGGTCACAGTGATGCGCTGCAGCACCAGCACCAGGATCAGCGCCACCAGGCCCATGCCCAGGCCGATCTGCTGCAGGCGCCGAAAACCTTCGCGCACCGGCGAATAATCCTGTGCCACGCTGATCGAGATGTCCTGGCCCAGGCGCCGGTAGTCGGCACGCAGGGCAAGCAGTTGCTGGCCTTCCGGGCCGAGTTCGTGGCTGTCGGAAAGCCCCGGCGCAGCAGGCTTGGGCATGTCCAGATCCCACAGCGAACGGGAACGCCAGGTGCCTTTATCGAAATCGATGCGGAAGTAATAGCCAGAAAACGGCCGCTGGTAGGCAGCCGAGATACGCCGCTCATCCAGTTGCAGGCCCGAGGGCCCGCGCACCAGGGCCACCAGCAGGTTTTCGCTTTCCTTGCGCAGGCCGTTCTCCAGATAGCGCTGCAGGCCGACCTCGAACAACCACAGGGTCAGTTGCGCCAGCACCAGGCCGACTACCACCAGCACCGCCACCAGGCCCAGGCTCAGGCGTGCCTGGATCGACTTCACGCAGCGCTCCCGGCATAGATGTAGCCTTGCCCGCGGCGGGTCTCGATGACGCTGCGACCCAGCTTGCGCCGCAAGTGGTTGACGTGCACTTCCAGCACGTTGGAGTCGCGCTCGGTTTCACCGTCGTAGAGGTGTTCGGCCAGGTGGCTCTTGGACAGGATCTGCTGCGGATGCAGCATGAAATAGCGCAGCAGGCGGAACTCGGCGGCGGTCAGCTGGATGTCCACACCGTCACGGCTCACGCACTGGCGGCTTTCGTCAAGGTGCAGGCCGGCCGCTTCCAGCGTCGGCTGGTTGGCCAGGCCACGGGCACGGCGCAACAACGCCTGAATGCGCAACTGCAGTTCTTCGGGGTGGAAGGGTTTGCTCAGGTAGTCATCGGCCCCCGCCTTCAACCCTTCGATACGCTCGGCCCACGAGCCACGGGCAGTAAGGATCAGCACCGGCGTGGCAAGGCCGGCGGCCCGCCACTGGGCCAGTACCTCCAGGCCCGGCAGGCCCGGCAGGCCAAGGTCCAGGATGATCAGGTCGTAGGGTTCGCTCTGGCCCTGGTACACCGCGTCGCGGCCGTCGGCCAGCCAGTCCACGGCGTAGCCCTGGCGCTGCAGGGCGGCGGTCAGTTCATCGGCCAGCGGTACATTGTCCTCGACAAGCAACAGGCGCATTCAGTCGTCTTCCTCGTCTTTGAGCAGGGCACCGCTGCTGGCGTCGAGCTTGATCTCGCGCACCACGCCTTCAGCCGTCAGCAACTCGACTTCGTATTCGTAGCGATTGTCGTCTTCTTCCAGCTCGGCCTCCAGCAGGCGCGCCCCGGGGTGACGCCCCAGGGCGGTTTCCAGCAGATGCTCGAGCGGCAGGATGACGCCCTTCTGGCGTAGTTCCAGGGCCTCGTCCTGGTCGAGGTCGCGGGCAACGGCCAGGGAACACACGGCCAGCAGCGCCAGCGCGAGGTAGCGCGCCGGCCGCAGTAGGTGGATCATCAGTTGTCCCGCTCGTCCTTCAGCACTTCACCGGTCTTGGCGTCCAGCGCCACGTCCCATTCGACGTTCTGCGTGTCGCGCAGCTCGACCTTGTAGACATAACGGCCGTACTCGTCTTCAAGCTCCGAGTCGGTGACGGTGGCACCCGGGTGCTTGGCCACGGCGGCGGCCTTGAGCTCGTCCAGCGACTTGACGGTCTTGGCATTGACCAGCTTGACCACTTCGTCGGGCTGCACATCCTTGGCGATGGCGGAATGGGCGCCCAAGGCAAGGGCGGCGGCTACGGTGAACAGGGCAGTCATGTGTTTCATCGTTCTTCTCTCCTGAGAACTGTGCAAGTTGTCTACGGGGTTAAGATTAACCACCGGTCCTTAATTCAACCTGAAAACAACTGGCGGCATGATAGCGCAGCTCCCACAGGTTCATCACAGCCTTAGGCAATGGCGCAAATACCTGTAGGAGCAGCCTTGTGCTGCGAATGGGCCGGTAGGGCAACCGATTTTCTTCGCCAGTAATTGCCTCTTCGCAGCACAAGGCTGCTCCTACAGGCCCTGTGCGTGCTTGGAACCCTTTACCATGACTCGCCTGCCGCCGAAGAGACCCGCCATGAGCGCCATTCACATCAAATACCCCGCCCTCACCTTCAAGGCCGGCCAACGTGCCCTGCGGCAGGTCCGCGAGCGCGGCCTGCAGGCAGCCGATGTCGGTGTGCTGCCGGGTGCGGCCGGTGGGCCGAAGCCGCTGGGCATCCAGGGCCTGGACCTGGCGCTGTTCGGTGAGTGGCTGCCGTCGGCACCACGCCAGCGTGCGTTGATCGGAGCCTCGATCGGCGCCTGGCGCTTCGCCAGTGCCTGCCTCGACGACCCGGTCGCAGGCATCCGTCGCCTTGGCGAACTGTACACCGAGCAGGATTTCGCCAAAGGCGTCACCCCGGCCGAAATCAGCCGCAGCTGCCAGCACATGCTCGATGACCTGCTGCAAGGGCGCGACGGCCAGCTGCTGGCCAACCCGCACTATCGCCTGAACATCCTGGTGGTGAAGAGCCATGGCCAGCTCGCCCACGACCATCGCGGCCGCCTGGGCCTCGGCCTGGGCTCGGTGATCGCCAGCAACCTGCTAGGCCGTTCGCGCCTGGCTCGGCACTTCGAGCGCATCATCCTGCACGACGGCCGCGCCACGCCGCCGCTCGATGCACTGACCGACTTCCCCTCGCGCTGCCTGCCGCTGGACCTGGCCAACCTGCGCCATGCCCTGCTCGCCTCGGGTTCCATCCCAATGGTCATGACAGGTGTGAAAGACATCCCCGGCGCAGGTACGGGTACCTACCGCGACGGCGGCCTGCTCGACTACCACCTCGACCTGCCCTACCGCGGCGACGACCTGGTGCTGTACCCGCATTTCACCGACAAGGTGGTGCCAGGCTGGTTCGACAAGGCACTGCCCTGGCGCAGGGGCGATGCCACACGCCTGCAGAACGTGCTGTTGATGACGCCTTCGCCGCAGTACCTGGCGGCCCTGCCCTACGGCAAGCTGCCCGATCGCAACGATTTCAAGCGCTTCATGGGTGATGCACCAAGCCGTAAACGCTACTGGTACAAGGCCATTGCCGAGAGCCAGCGGCTGGGCGACGAGCTGCTGGAGCTGATCGCCACCGGGCGGTTGCATGAACGCCTGCAAGCCTTGTAGCGGCCATGCTGGTAGACTGCGCGCATTATCGATTCACACAGAGTCATGCCAGCGTGGAAATTTTCAAAGAGTTCACATTCGAATCGGCACACCGCCTGCCCAACGTCCCTGCCGGACACAAATGCGGCCGCCTGCACGGCCACTCGTTCAAGGTCGGCCTGCACCTGACCGGCCCGCTCGACCCGCATACCGGCTGGATCCGCGATTTCGCCGAGGTCAAGGCGATCTTCAAGCCGATCTACGAGCAGCTGGACCACAACTACCTGAACGATATCCCGGGCCTGGAAAACCCAACCAGCGAAGTGATCGCCAAGTGGATCTGGGACCAGGTCAAGCCGCTGATGCCTGAGCTGTCGAAGGTGCGCATCCACGAGACCTGCACCAGTGGCTGCGAGTACAGCGGCGACTGAGCCCCGGCAAGGGCGCTGTACCAGCGCCCTTGTGCTTCCCTAGAACCTGGCCGACGTTTCCACCACCTGCACAGTCAGCGATCCTTCTGCACCCAACGTCTCGGTACCCAGCCTGCGTTCGCTGCGATCTGCCAGCTTAACGACTCGGCCATTGCTGTGCCTGAGTTTCACGTTGGCCACTGTTGCCCCCGCCTGCAAGGCAACCGGGTCCAAGCCGTCCAGATGCCAGAGGAAATCCGCCTCCGCACGGTCCGACGCCCAACGCCGGGCCAGGCTCATGGTCCAGCCCTGCTGTTTGCGCAGGGTGAAATTCAGGCGCCGGCCACGTTGGTCAAGCGGCCAGATCTCATAGGCATACACCCCGTTATCGACGTAGGCGGCAAACCAGAAACGCTCGCATGCCGGACGGGTTTCATCGTCGCCCCAACGCATGCCCAAGGCATCTGTCTGCTCCACGCTCAACTTTGCCCTTGGGTGCCACTCCACGCCTTCGTCAAAACGCGCTGCAACCAAACCCGACACGCCATCCGCCTCGCCGGGCCGGGCGACTGGCGTCTCATCCGGCCGCCACCACGCGCGGGCGATGAAACTGTGCTCTGGTTTGAACACATAGCGGCTGCCCACACGCTGCAGGCCCGCCCCCCAGGCGACCTCACGTGCTTCATGGGCGTAATCCAGGACTTCCAGAGCCATCAGGCCTGGCTGGCCCGCCAGCGTGTTTATCAGCCACGCCCCCGACCTTTCATAGCGCCTGGCCCGTTGCCCGGCGGCATTGAACAGAAACACGTTGCATAACCGCGCCCCGCGCTGGAAATCCTTATGGTTGATGCCTTCCAGGTTCCACAGGTGCACCGGGTCGGTCAAACGCTGGCGCCCGGCCGCCGCTTCGGCCTGGTCCTTGATGCCCGCATAGCCTGACAACGCCCCGGGGTTACTGTGGACGATCCGGTTCAGCGGTTTCCAGTTTCTGTCATAAGGCCGCATTTCATAGCGCAACGTAGCCCCGGTCCGGTCCGAACCACTGATATAGGCGCCAAACCAGAACAGCTCGCCGTAAACATGACCAGGCCTGGTGAAGTCCTCTGCCTCCAGTCGCAATGGCCCGGAGCCTTCCGGTTCGGCCCGCAGGTACCGGTACCAGTCGTCGTTGTGAAACCCGGCCCCGCCATGATGCAGCCACATGGGGGCGAGCTTGGCGGTCGAAGCGTCCCACTGGTCGGGACGCAGGAGCTCATCGGTCAGCTGCCACCAGCAGCGGGCCAGAAAGGAGAATTCCGGGTGGTAGACATAGTCGGTCATGGGACGCTTCCTGAACAGGAGAAACGCCGGACACTACGCGAGCAAAGCCAACCAAGATCAGCGGGAAACTGCCTACTCCAAAGCCTGTTGCAGGAACGCCGGGGCGATATAGCGCTGGTAGTGCGCCTCTGAAAGCAGGAAGAACTCGCGGTCGATGGCATCGCGCAGTTGTGGCAGCTCCCATTCGCGGAATTCGGGGAGCAGCACCATGCCGTAGGCCTCCAGGTCGCGGATCATCCGCGCCCCGCGGGCAATCAGCTGGTACGCCCAGCAATACTCCGATTGCTGCTCGACAAAGCGGATGGAGCGCTGCTCCAGTTGCTGGCGCAGCAAGCCTTTGTCGAACACTTCCAGCTTGGCCATCATCACCTGCACCAGCAACTGCTCCAGGCGCAGCCACACCGCGCGCTTCTGCGCATCGTCGTAGCCGTTCCAGTTGATCACTTCGTGGTGGAAACGCTTGCAGCCACGGCACACCGTGTCTCCGTACACCGTGGAGCACAGGCCGACGCAAGGGGTCTTGATGGACTTGTTGGACATGAAAAACAACAGCTTGGCGGTGGAACACGGGCTCATGTTAGCCCTTTGTCTAACCAGGGTCACTCGTTAAAGTCATCATCGCCGCCTTACTTTCGGGCTTTTTTTGCCGTAGAATCATCCGGCCTTTTCAAAGGCAACAATGTCCGTTGGAAGCTGTTTTCAAAGCGTCACGAGCACAGTTCATCCGGTAGAACGGCGTTGGCCCGGGCCATGCAACCCTCGCATGCCCGTGCCAGCCCTCATCAGCTCCCCGTTCTGCTGGCGTAAAACTTTGAAAGCAGCTTCTGTAAGGATTCTTTGCGACTCTGGCTGGGCGGCCCACAAAGCCGTGGCAGCGCATGGGTGCATCGAATGCTGGATGAGCGTCCCGGACCCCCTTTAGGGACCACTGATGAGGGAAATAACTGTGCTTGAAGCCTACCGCAAACACATCGAAGAGCGTGCCGCCCTGGGCATCGTGCCCCAGCCGCTGAACGCCGAACAAACTGCAGGCCTGGTCGAGCTGCTGAAAAACCCGCCGGCCGGCGAAGAAGCCTTCCTCGTAGACCTGATCACCAACCGCGTACCGCCAGGGGTCGACGAAGCTGCCTACGTCAAGGCCGCTTTCCTCTCCGCCGTCGCCAAGGGCGAAGCCAAGTCGCCTCTGATCGACCGCAAGCACGCCACCGAACTGCTGGGCACCATGCAGGGCGGCTACAACATCGAAACGCTGGTCGCACTGCTGGATGACGCCGAACTGGGCGCCGTCGCGGCCGAACAGCTCAAGCACACCCTGCTGATGTTCGATGCCTTCCACGACGTGGCCGAAAAAGCCAAGGCCGGCAACGTTCACGCCAAGGCCGTGCTGGAATCCTGGGCTGCCGGCGAGTGGTTCACCTCGCGTCCGGCCATCGCCGACAAATACACCCTGACCGTGTTCAAGGTGCCTGGCGAAACCAACACCGACGACCTGTCCCCTGCCCCGGACGCCTGGTCGCGCCCTGACATCCCGCTGCACGCCCTGGCCATGCTGAAAATGGCCCGTGACGGTATCGAGCCGTCGCAGCCTGGTTCGGTCGGCCCGCTGGCCCAGATCGAAGCCGTCAAGGCCAAGGGCTTCCCGGTTGCCTACGTCGGTGACGTGGTCGGTACCGGTTCCTCGCGCAAATCCGCCACCAACTCGGTGCTGTGGTTCTTCGGCGACGACATCCCGTACGTACCGAACAAGCGCGCCGGTGGCTTCTGCTTCGGCACCAAGATCGCCCCGATCTTCTACAACACCATGGAAGACGCCGGCGCCCTGCCGATCGAATTCGACTGCACCAACCTGGCGATGGGCGACGTCATCGACGTTTACCCGTACAAAGGTGAAGTACGCCGTCACGGCAGCGACGAACTGGTTACCAGCTTCACCTTGAAGACCGAAGTTCTGCTGGATGAAGTCCGCGCTGGCGGCCGTATCCCGCTGATCGTCGGCCGTGGCCTGACCGAAAAAGCCCGCGCCGAGCTGGGCCAGGGCCCATCGGACCTGTTCAAGAAGCCAGAGCAGCCTGCCGACACCGGCAAAGGCTTCACCCTGGCGCAAAAAATGGTTGGTCGCGCTTGCGGCCTGCCTGAAGGCCAGGGCGTACGCCCAGGTGCCTACTGCGAGCCGAAGATGACCACTGTCGGTTCCCAGGACACCACTGGCCCGATGACCCGCGACGAGCTGAAGGACCTGGCGTGCCTGGGCTTCTCCGCTGACCTGGTAATGCAGTCGTTCTGCCACACCGCGGCGTATCCGAAGCCGATCGACGTCACCACCCACCACACCCTGCCAGACTTCATCCGCACCCGTGGCGGCGTGTCGCTGCGCCCGGGCGACGGCATCATCCACAGCTGGCTGAACCGCATGCTGATGCCTGACACCGTGGGCACCGGTGGCGACTCGCACACCCGCTTCCCGATCGGCATCTCGTTCCCGGCCGGTTCCGGCCTGGTAGCATTCGCCGCTGCCACCGGCGTCATGCCGCTGGACATGCCAGAGTCGATCCTGGTGCGCTTCAAGGGCAAACTGCAACCAGGCATCACCCTGCGTGACCTGGTCCACGCCATCCCTTACTACGCCATCAAGCAAGGCCTGCTGACCGTCGAGAAGAAGGGCAAGAAAAACGCCTTCTCCGGCCGCATCCTGGAAATCGAAGGCCTGGACGAACTGACTGTCGAGCAAGCCTTCGAGCTGTCCGACGCCTCGGCCGAGCGTTCCGCTGCCGGTTGCACCATCAAGCTGCCAGAGAAGGCCATCGCCGAGTACCTGCAGTCCAACATCACCCTGCTGCGCTGGATGATCGGCGAAGGCTACGGCGATGCCCGCACCCTGGAGCGCCGCGCCCAGGCCATGGAAGCCTGGCTGGCCAAGCCTGAGCTGCTGTCGGCCGACGCCGATGCCGAATACGCCGAAATCATCGAGATCGACCTGGCCGACGTCAAAGAGCCTGTGCTCTGCGCGCCGAACGACCCGGACGATGCCCGCCTGCTGTCTTCGGTACAGGGCGAGAAGATCGACGAAGTGTTCATCGGTTCGTGCATGACCAACATCGGCCACTTCCGCGCCGCCGGCAAGCTGCTGGACAAGGTCAAGGGCGGTATCCCGACCCGTCTGTGGCTGGCACCGCCAACCAAGATGGACGCTCACCAGCTGACCGAAGAAGGCTACTACGGCATCTACGGCAAGGCCGGCGCGCGCATGGAAATGCCAGGCTGCTCGCTGTGCATGGGTAACCAGGCACGTGTGCAGACCGGCTCGACCGTGGTCTCCACCTCGACCCGTAACTTCCCGAACCGTCTGGGCGACGCCACCAACGTGTACCTGGCATCGGCCGAACTGGCTGCTGTCGCTTCGATCATCGGCAAGCTGCCGACCGTCGAAGAGTACATGCAGTACGCGAAGGACATCGACAGCATGGCTGCCGACGTTTACCGCTACCTGAGCTTCGACCAGATCGCCGAGTTCCGCGAAGCCGCAGCCAACGCCAAGATCCCGGTGGTTCAGGCGTAAGCTGAGTTGTAGGATGTAACAGCAAGCCCCGGCAGAAATGCCGGGGCTTTCTTGTTTCAACCTGTACCGGCCTCTTCGCGGCTAAAGCCGCTCCCACAGGGACCCCACAGTTTTCGAGGGCTGCGCAGGACCTGGTGGGAGCGGGTTCACCCGCGAAGTGGCCAGCACAGGCAATCTCAGATCACGAACAGGTCGACGAACCTGTGCACCGCCATCCCCTCAAGCTTCTGCTGGTCCTTGCACACATCCACTATCTCCCTGCACCGCTGCCGCGCAAAGCGCGTCGCCAGGTTGTCCCTGAACTTCGCCTCCAGCAACGGTATGCCCTCCACTCGCCGCCGGCGATGCCCGATCGGGTACTCCACCACCACCTGCTCGGTACTGCTGCCATCCTTGAAGAACACCTGCAGCGCGTTGGCGATCGAGCGCTTGTCCGGCTCCAGGTACTCACGGCTGAAGCGCGGGTCTTCCACCACCTCCATCTTCTCGCGCAGGCGGTCGATGCTTGGGTGGTTGGCATGGAAGGCGTCTTCGTAATGCTCGGCCACCAGATGACCGAAAATCAGCGGTACCGCCACCATGTATTGCAGACAATGATCGCGGTCGGCGGCGTTGGCCAGCGCGCCGCTCTTGGAAATGATACGGATCGCCGACTCTTGGGTGGTGATGACGATACGGTCGACCTCATGCAGGCGGTTACGCACCAGTGGATGCAAGGTTATCGCCGCCTCGCAGGCGGTCTGGGCGTGGAACTCGGCAGGGAAACTGACCTTGAACAGCACGTTTTCCATCACGTAGCTACCCAGGGCTTGCGGCAGGCGCAGCTCTTGCTGCTCGGATGGCTTGAGCGCAAGGTCCTTGTTGGTGTGGCTGAACAACACATCGTAGAAGCCCCACTGTGGCGCAGTGAGCACGCCCGGCACGCCCATCTCGCCACGCAGGGCAATATCGGCCAGGCGCACGCCACGGCTGGAGGCATCACCGGCGGCCCACGATTTGCGCGAACCGGCGTTGGGCGCATGGCGGTAGGTACGCAGCGCCTGGCCATCGACAAAGGCATGGGACAAGGCGCTCAGCATTTGCTCACGGTTGGCCCCCATCAGCCTGGCGCACACCGCGGTGGAGGCCACCTTGACCAGTATCACGTGGTCGAGGCCAACGCGGTTGAAGGCGTTTTCCAGCGCCAGTACGCCCTGGATCTCATGAGCCATGACCATGGCTTCGAGCACATCGCGCATCAGCAGCGGTGCCTCGCCTGCGGCCACGCGCTTCTGCGACAGGTGATCGGCAACGGCCAGGATGCCGCCGAGGTTATCCGAAGGGTGGGCCCATTCGGCGGCCAGCCAGGTATCGTTGTAGTCCAGCCAGCGCACCGTGCAGCCGATGTCCCAGGCGGCCTTCACCGGGTCGAGGCGGTAGGCGGTGCCCGGGACGCGGGCGCCATTGGGCACCAGGGTGCCTTCCACTTGCGGGCCGAGCAGCTTGGTGCATTCGGGGAAGCGCAGGGCCAGCAAGCCGCAGCCGAGGGTATCCATCAGGCAGTTGCGCGCGGTATCCAGGGCTTCGGCGGAATCGACCCGGTACGTGAGGGCGTATTCGGCGAGGGTTTGCAGCACCCGGTCGTAGTCCGGGCGGGCGTTGAGGTCTACGTTGGCGCTCATATCCAGCTCCCTTCAGAATTGCCGGGGCTGCTTTGCAGCCCTTCGCGACACAAGGCCGCTCCTACAGGTACCGCGCAAACCGTGTAGGAGCGGGCAAGCCCGCGAAGGGGCGCAAAGCGGCCCCAACGAACTAAAGCCGAGCGCCAGTGGTGCGTTAGAAGCTATCGCCAGGCACGCGAACCCAGCCCTCCATCAGCACGCGAGCACTGCGGCTCATGATTGCCTTGGTCACTGTCCATTCACCATTCACCTGGCGCGCCTCGGCCCCGACCCGCAGGGTGCCCGAGGGGTGGCCGAAACGCACGGCGCTGCGCTCGCCCCCGCCTGCGGCGAGGTTGACCAGCGTGCCCGGAATGGCCGCCGCGGTACCAATGGCCACCGCGGCCGTACCCATCATTGCATGGTGCAGTTTGCCCATCGACAAGGCCCGAACCAGCAGGTCGATATCACCTGCCTGCACTGCTTTGCCACTGGACGCAGTGTAGGTGCTCGGCGGCGCGACGAAAGCCACTTTCGGCGTGTGCTGACGCCCGGCAGCCTGGTCGACGTTGTCGATCAGGCCCATGCGCACGGCGCCATAAGCGCGAATCGTCTCGAAGCGCAGCAGCGCCTGCGGATCGCCGTTGATGGCATCCTGCAGTTCGGTGCCGGTGTAGCCGATATCCGCCGCATTGACGAAGATGGTCGGGATGCCGGCATTGATCAAAGTCGCCTTGAACGTACCGACACCCGGCACCTCGAGGTCATCGACCAGGTTGCCGGTGGGGAACATCGCCCCGCCGTCGCCATCTTCATCCGCCGCCGGGTCGAGGAACTCCAGTTGCACCTCGGCGGCCGGGAAGGTCACCCCGTCCAGCTCGAAGTCGCCGGTTTCCTGCACTTCACCTTCGGTGATCGGCACATGGGCGATGATGGTCTTGCCGATGTTGGCCTGCCAGATGCGCACGGTGGCGATGCCGTTGCGCGGAATGCGCGCGGGGTCGACCAGGCCGCTACTGATGGCGAACGAACCAACCGCGGCGGAGAGGTTGCCGCAATTACCGCTCCAGTCAACGAAGGCCTTGTCGATGCTGACCTGGCCGAACAGGTAGTCGACATCGTGATCAGGCTTGATGCTTTGCGACAGGATCACGGTCTTGCTGGTGCTGGAGGTGGCGCCACCCATGCCGTCGATCTGCTTGCCATAAGGGTCGGGGCTGCCGATCACCCGCAGCAGCAGTGCGTCACGAGCCGGGCCAGGGACTTGCGCCCGCTCGGGCAGGTCTTGCAGGCGGAAGAACACGCCTTTGCTGGTGCCGCCACGGATGTAGGTGGCGGGGATTTTTATTTGCGGTACATGTGCCATGTTCAATTCCTGTCTTGCACAGCCCCTGTGGGAGCGGGTTCACCCGCGAAAGCGTCCGAACAGAAAACAATGTTGCATCTGCTGACGCATTCGCGGGTAAACCCGCTCCCACAGTGACCGCGCTGCTCTTGATTAGGCGCTCGCTTCGAGGAAGTCCTGGGCAAAGCGCTGCAGCACCCCACCAGCCTCGTAGATCGACACTTCCTCGGCGGTGTCCAGGCGGCAGGTCACCGGTACCTCCAGGCGCTCGCCGTTGGCGCGGGTAACCACCAGGGTCAGCGTCGCCCGTGGCGTACGCGCACCCAGTACGTCATAGGTCTCGCTGCCATCCAGGCCGAGGGTCTTGCGGTCAGTGCCCGGCTTGAACTCCAGCGGCAGTACGCCCATGCCCACCAGGTTGGTGCGGTGAATACGCTCGAAGCCTTCGGCGACGATCGCCTCGACACCGGCCAGGCGCACACCCTTGGCCGCCCAGTCGCGGGACGAGCCCTGGCCGTAGTCGGCGCCGGCGACGATGATCAGCGGCTGCTTGCGATCCATGTAGGTCTCGATCGCCTCCCACATGCGGGTCACCTTGCCTTCCGGCTCGATACGCGCCAGCGAGCCCTGCCTCACGCTGCCGTCTTCCTTGCGCACCATTTCGTTGAACAGCTTGGGGTTGGCGAAGGTGGCGCGCTGGGCGGTCAAGTGGTCGCCACGGTGGGTAGCGTAGGAGTTGAAGTCCTCCTCCGGCAGGCCCATCTTGGCCAGGTACTCGCCGGCAGCGCTGTCGAGCATGATGGCATTGGACGGTGACAGATGGTCGGTGGTGATGTTGTCCGGCAGCACTGCCAGCGGGCGCATGCCGCGCAGCGTACGTTCACCGGCCAAGGCGCCCTCCCAGTACGGCGGGCGGCGGATGTAGGTGCTCATCGGGCGCCAGTCGTACAACGGCGCCACCTTCGGCCCACGGTCTTCCTCAATGGCGAACATCGGGATGTACACCTTGCGGAACTGCTCCGGCTTGACCGCGGCGCGCACCACGGCGTCGATCTCTTCGTCGCTGGGCCAGATGTCCTTGAGGCGGATTTCCTTGCCATCGACCACGCCCAGCACATCCTTCTCGATATCGAAGCGGATGGTACCGGCGATGGCGTAGGCCACTACCAGTGGCGGCGAAGCGAGGAAGGCCTGCTTGGCATACGGGTGGATACGCCCGTCGAAGTTGCGGTTGCCCGACAGCACGGCAGTGGCATACAGGTCACGGTCGATGATCTCCTGCTGGATCACCGGGTCCAGGGCGCCGGACATACCGTTGCAGGTGGTGCAGGCGAAGGCGACGATGCCGAAGCCGAGCTGTTCCAGTTCTTTTTCCAGCCCCGCCTCTTCCAGGTACAGCTGCACGGCCTTGGAGCCAGGCGCCAGCGACGACTTGACCCACGGCTTGCGGGCCAGGCCCAGTTTGTTGGCATTGCGCGCCAGCAGGCCCGCGGCAATCACGTTGCGTGGGTTGCTGGTGTTGGTGCAGCTGGTGATGGCGGCAATGATCACTGCACCATCAGGCATCTGTCCCGGCACTTCTTCCCAGCTGCCGGCGATACCTTTGGCCGCCAGGTCGCTGGTGGCGACGCGGGCATGCGGGTTGGACGGGCCGGCCATGTTGCGCACCACGCTCGACAGATCGAAGCTCAGGGTGCGCTCGTAGACCGCGCCGCCCAGGCTGTCGGCCCACAGGCCGGTGGCCTTGGCATAGGTTTCAACCAGCTTGACCTGCTGCTCTTCGCGGCCGGTCAGGCGCAGGTAGTCGATGGTCTGCTGGTCGATGGCGAACATCGCCGCAGTGGCGCCATATTCCGGGGCCATGTTGGAGATGGTGGCGCGGTCGCCCAGGGTCAGGGCACGGGCACCTTCGCCGTGGAACTCCAGGTAGGCACCGACGACTTTCTGCTTGCGCAGGAATTCGGTCAGGGCCAGCACCAGGTCGGTGGCGGTGATGTTCGGTGCCAGCTTGCCGGTCAGCTCGACACCGACGATTTCCGGCAGGCGCATCCACGATGCACGGCCAAGCATCACGTTCTCGGCTTCCAGGCCACCCACGCCGATGGCGATCACGCCCAGGGCGTCGACATGCGGGGTGTGGCTGTCGGTGCCGACGCAGGTGTCCGGGTAGGCCACGCCACGATCGTTGTGAATCACCGGCGACATCTTCTCCAGGTTGATCTGGTGCATGATGCCGTTGCCCGGCTGGATCACGTCGACGTTCTTGAACGCCTTCTTGGTCCAGTTGATGAAGTGGAAGCGGTCTTCGTTGCGGCGGTCTTCGATGGCGCGGTTCTTTTCGAAGGCCTGCGGGTCGAAGCCGCCGCACTCGACGGCCAACGAGTGGTCGACGATCAGCTGCACCGGCACCACAGGGTTGACCTGGGCCGGGTCGCCGCCTTTGTCGGCGATGGCGTCACGCAGGCCGGCAAGGTCGACCAGAGCGGTCTGGCCGAGAATGTCGTGGCACACCACGCGGGCCGGGAACCACGGGAAGTCGAGGTCGCGCTTGCGCTCGATCAGCTGGCCCAGCGAGGCGTCGAGGGTAGCCGGATCGCAGCGGCGCACGAGGTTTTCGGCGAGTACCCGAGAGGTGTAAGGCAGGCCATCGTAGGCGCCGGGCTTGATGGCCTCGACCGCCGCGCGGGCATCGAAGTAGTCCAGGTCGGTGCCTGGCAGGTGCTTGCGGAATGCAGTGTTCATATCGTTATCAGGCTCGGTCACGGTATTCGGGGGCAGGTGCGGCTCAGGCCTCGGGGGCGCTACGCGCCCCTTTCGCGACACAAGGCCGCTCCCACAGGTACTGCGCCGTCCCTGTGGGAGCGGCCTTGTGTCGCGAAAGGGCTGCGCAGCAGCCCCAGCGATCTATGACTCAACGCTGTTCGATCGGCACGAACTGGCGCTGCTCGACGCCGACATACTCGGCGCTCGGGCGGATGATGCGGTTGTTGGCGCGCTGTTCGAAGACATGCGCCGCCCAGCCGGTCAGCCGCGAGCAGACGAAGATCGGGGTGAACAGCTTGGTCGGGATGCCCATGAAGTGATACGCCGAGGCATGGTAGAAGTCAGCGTTGGGGAACAGGCGCTTCTGCTCCCACATGGTCTTGTCGATGGCTTCGGAAACCGGGTACAGCACCTTGTCACCCACTTCGTCGGCGAGCTGCTTCGACCAGCCCTTGATCACCTCGTTGCGCGGGTCGGACTCTTTGTAGATGGCATGGCCAAAGCCCATGATCTTGTCCTTGCGTTCGAGCATGCGCAGCAGCTCGGCAGTGGCTTCCTGCGGGCTCTGGAAGCGCTCGATCAGTTCCATCGCCGCTTCGTTGGCACCGCCGTGCAGCGGGCCGCGCAGCGAACCGATGGCAGCGGTAACGCAGGAATACAGATCGGACAGGGTCGAGGCACAGACACGAGCGGTGAAGGTCGAGGCGTTGAACTCGTGCTCGGCGTAGAGGATCAGCGACACGTTCATGACCTTGACATGCAGCTCGCTCGGCTTCTTGCCGTGCAGCAGGTGCAGGAAGTGACCACCGAGGGTGTCTTCGTCGCTGGTACAGTCGATACGCACGCCGTCGTGGGTGAAGCGGTACCAGTAGCACATCACCGCCGGGAACAGCGCCAGCAGGCGGTCGGTCTTGTCGCGCTGCTGATCGAAGGTCAGTTCGGGCTCCAGGGTGCCCAACACCGAGCAACCGGTGCGCATCACGTCCATCGGGTGGGCGTCACGCGGGATGCGCTCGAGCACTTCCTTCAGGGCTTGCGGCAGGTCACGCAGGCCCTTGAGCTTGCGCTTGTAGTCGGCCAGATCGGCTTTGCTCGGCAGCTCGCCGTACAGCAGCAGGTAGGCGACTTCTTCGAACTCGGCACCGGCGGCAAGGTCACGCACATCGTAACCCCGGTAGGTCAGCCCGGCACCGGCCTGGCCCACGGTCGACAACGCGGTCTGGCCGGCCACCTGGCCGCGCAGGCCTGCGCCACTGAGTACTTTTGCTTCGGCCATGGTGTTTCTCCTTTCTTGAACTTGTTATGGAAATCTTGCTGGCTAATCGGGTTTTCCTGTGCCGTCCTCTTCGCGGGTAAACCCGCTCCCACAGGTATGTGGGATCCCTGTGGGAGCGGGTTTACCCGCGAAGAGGCCAGCCGCTCCAACGCAAATCTTTGACCTTCAGCCCTTCTTCTGGGCAAACAACGCATCGAGGCTCTGCTCGAAGGCGTGGTAACCAATGGCATCGTAGAGCTCCATGCGGGTCTGCATGGTGTCGATCACGTTTTTCTGCGTGCCGTCGCGGCGCAGCGCGGTGTACACGTTCTCGGCCGCCTTGTTCATGGCGCGGAACGCCGACAGCGGGTACAGCACCAGCGACACGTCGACCGAGGCCAGCTCTTCGGTGGTGTACAGCGGCGTGGCGCCGAACTCGGTGATGTTGGCCAGGATCGGTGCCTTCACCCGGTCGGCGAAGGTCTTGTACATCTGCAGTTCGGTGATGGCTTCCGGGAAGATCATGTCGGCACCGGCCTCGACGCAGGCAGCGGCGCGGTCCAGGGCGGCGTTCAGGCCCTCGACGGCCAGGGCGTCGGTACGTGCCATGATCACGAAGCTGTCATCGGTACGGGCGTCGACTGCGGCCTTGATGCGGTCGATCATTTCCTGCTGGCTGACGATTTCCTTGTTCGGGCGGTGGCCGCAGCGCTTGGCGCCAACCTGGTCCTCGATATGGATGGCGGCAGCGCCGAACTTGCTCATCGAGCGCACGGTACGGGCGACGTTGAAGGCAGAAGCACCGAACCCGGTGTCTACATCCACCAGCAGCGGCAGGTCGCACACGTCGGTGATGCGACGCACGTCGGTGAGTACATCGTCCAGGCCGCTGATACCCAGGTCCGGCAGGCCCAGCGAACCGGCGGCGACGCCGCCACCGGACAGGTAGATGGCCTTGAAGCCGGCGCGCTTGGCCAGCAGGGCATGGTTGGCGTTGATGGCGCCAACCACCTGCAGCGGATGTTCAGCGGCAACGGCGTCGCGGAAACGCTGACCGGGGGTGCTCTTCACAGTCATTTCTCACCTCGTGGGCTGTTGTTGTGGGCGTCCAGATAGTGACGCTCGATATTGCGCTTGGACGCGCCGATGTGGCGGCGCATCAGGAGTTCGGCCAGCTCGCCGTCTCGGTCGGCGATGGCATCGAGGATGCGGTGGTGTTCGGCAAAGGCCTGGCGCGGCCGGTTGGGCGTGGCCGAGAACTGGATGCGGTACATGCGCACCAGTTGGTACAGCTCGCCACACAGCATCTTGACCAAGGTCTGGTTACCGCTGCCCTGGATGATCCGGTAATGGAAGTCGTAGTCGCCTTCCTGCTGGTAATAGCCCAGGCCGGCCTGGAACGCGGCATCGCGCTCGTGGGTGTCGAGCACCCGGCGCAGTTCGTCGATGTCGGCCTGGCTCATGCGTTCGGCGGCCAGGCGGCAGGCCATGCCTTCCAGCGATTCGCGAATTTCGTACAGCTCGATCAGTTCGGCGTGATTGAGCGAAACCACCCGTGCCCCCACATGCGGCACGCGCACCAGCAGACGCTGGCCTTCGAGGCGGTGGATGGCCTCGCGCAGCGGCCCGCGGCTGATGCCGTAGGTGCGCGCCAGCTCCGGCTCGGAAATCTTGCTGCCGGGGGCGATATCGCCCTTGACGATGGCCGCCTGGATGCGCCGGAAGACGTTTTCGGACAAGGTTTCCGTTTCGTCTGCCAGCCCCGGGCTGGGGGCGGATAGGTCTTGCATATTGTCGACACCTTGCAAATCTCTTTGCCAGAAATTAGCTAATTCGACCGTTGCAGTCAAAGACAAAATGAATATTGTCGACAATCGTCTAAGAACGAACTAACGCCTGCCCGATGCTGTCTGAACGCGCACCGCTGGCGTCAAGGCGCCGGCGTGATAGAATGCCGCGCCTCCGTTGGAGTATGGATAGCCTGTCTGTCATCCATTCATGCTGTTGACAGATGAACGAGGAAGCTTGCGCAGTCGCTGCCAGTCGCCTTGCCCTGAACACGGCCCTGAACATGGCTTTGAAAACAGCCCCGAACCTTGCACTGCACCGCGCCAGGAATATGAGACTTACACCCGCATTATTGCTGCTCTGCCTCACCCTGCTGCCGGCCCTTGGCCAGGCCGCAGGCAAGACCGTGTACGGTCTCAACGAATATGCACGCCTGGGCGACCTGGACCTGGAAGTGGCCGCCAAGCTCGACACCGGCGCCAAGACCGCCTCGCTCAGCGCCCGCGACATCAAGCGTTTCAAGCGCAACGGCGAAAGCTGGGTGCGCTTCTACCTGGCCATCGACGCCGCCCATTCGCACCCTATCGAACGCCCGCTGGCACGCGTAAGCAAGATCAAGCGCCGGGCCGGCGACTATGATGCTGAGTCGGGCAAGGCCTACACCGCACGCCCGGTCATCGAACTTGAAATCTGCATGGGCCAGGCCGTGCGCACCATCGAAGTCAACCTCACCGACCGCAGCGCCTTCCAGTTCCCGCTGCTGATCGGCTCCGAGGCGCTCAAGCACTTCGACGCGCTGGTCGACCCAAGCCTTAAATACGCGGCCGGCAAACCTGCCTGTGCCACCGACGCTCCCAAAGCAGAGTAATCCCGATGCGCTCTCTTACCCTCCATCTGAAAGTCCTGATCACCGTGCTGGTGCTGTTGGGCGTGGCGGTCACGGCTTATCAGATCTTCGTACTCGGCATCCCGGTAACCGAGGATGAAACCGACGACCTGTGGAACATCGACGCCAAGGTCGAGTTCGTGGCCAGCACCAAGGACCCGGTCAAGGTGCAGATGTTCGTGCCACCGCTGAACCGCGACTACGTCAGCCTCAACGAGAGCTTCATCTCCAACAACTACGGGGTGAGCGTCAACCGTGCCGACGGCAACCGCAAGGTCACCTGGTCGGCCCGCCGCGCCAGCGGCAACCAGACCCTCTACTACCGCCTGGTGCTGACCAAGCGCTACAGCAACGAGAAGACCACGGTCAAAGGCCCGACCTTCCGTGACAGCCTGGCAGTGGAAGGCCCCGAGAAGATCGCCGCCGAGGCCCTGATGGCGCCGATCCGCCAGCATTCGGCCGACGTCGAGACCTTCGTCAGCGAGACCATCAAGCGGGTCAACAACCTCAACGACGACAACGTCAAGCTGCTGCTGGCCGGCGACACCACGGCCATGAAGAAAGCCCAGGTCATCGACCTGCTGCTGTCGATCGCCCACGTACCGATGGAGAAGGTGCACACCATCCGCCTGGTCGCCGACACCCCGCAAACCCCGGAACTGTGGCTGCGCAGCTTCAACGGCAGCGACTGGCTGTACTTCAACCCGGACACCGGCGAGCAGGGCCTGCCCAGCGATCGCCTGCTGTGGTGGACCGGTGACGACAACCTGATCACCGTCGATGGCGGCAAGAAGGCCAACGTTACCTTCAGCATGAACAACAGCGAGATGAACGCCATCCGCCTGGCCAAGCTGACCGACGAGAATACCGACGCCGACTTCCTCGAATATTCGCTGTACGGCCTGCCGCTGCAAACCCAGCAAACCTTCATGATCATGGTGATGATCCCGATCGGCGTGCTGGTGATCCTGGTGCTGCGCAACCTGATCGGCCTGCAGACCCTGGGTACCTTCACCCCGGTACTGATCGCCCTGGCCTTCCGCGAGACCCAGCTGGGCTTCGGCATCGTGCTGTTCACGGTCATCACCGCCCTGGGCCTGTCGCTGCGCTCGTACCTGGAACACCTGAAGCTGCAGATGCTGCCACGCCTGTCGGTGGTACTGACCTTCGTCGTGGTGCTGATTGCCGCCATCAGCCTGTTCAGCCACAAGCTGGGCCTGGAGCGCGGGCTGTCGGTAGCGCTGTTCCCGATGGTGATCCTGACCATGACCATCGAGCGCCTGTCCATTACCTGGGAAGAGCGTGGCGGCGGCCATGCCATGAAAGTGGCCATCGGCACCCTGTTCGCCGCTTCCCTGGCGCACCTGCTGATGATGGTGCCGGAGCTGGTGTACTTCGTGTTCACCTTCCCGGCCGTGCTGCTGATCCTGGTGGGCTTCATGCTGGCGATGGGTCGCTACCGCGGCTACCGCCTGACCGAGCTCGTGCGCTTCAAGGCATTCCTGAAGAAGGCTGACGCCTGATGTTTGGCCTGATCAAGACGTGGAAAGCCCTGGAGGCCCGGGGCATCATGGGTATCAACCGGCGCAACGCGGACTACGTGTTGAAGTACAACAAGCGCCACCTGTACCCGATCGTCGACGACAAGATCATCACCAAGGAGCGCGCCCTGGCGGCCGGTATCCATGTGCCGGAAATGTACGGCATCATCGAGACCGAGAAAGAGATCGACAAGCTCGACCAGATCATCGGCGGGCGCAGCGATTTCGTCATCAAGCCGGCGCAAGGCGCCGGCGGTGACGGCATCCTGGTGATCGCCGATCGCTTCGAGGACCGCTACCGCACGGTGTCGGGCAAGATCATCAGCCACGAGGAAATCGAGCACCAGATCTCGAGCATCCTCACCGGCCTGTACTCGCTGGGCGGCCATCGCGACCGTGCGCTGATCGAGTACCGGGTCACCCCCGACCAGATCTTCAAGAGCATCAGCTACGAAGGCGTGCCGGACATCCGCATCATCGTGCTGATGGGCTACCCGGTAATGGCCATGCTGCGCCTGCCGACCCGCCAGTCCGGCGGCAAGGCCAACCTGCACCAGGGCGCCATCGGCGTGGGTGTCGACCTGGCCACCGGCGTCACCCTGCGCGGCACCTGGCTGAACAACATCATCAGCAAGCACCCGGACACCACCAACGCGGTGGATGGCGTGCAACTGCCGAACTGGGACGGCTTCATGAAGCTGGCCGCCGGTTGCTACGAGCTGTGTGGCCTGGGCTACATCGGTGTCGACATGGTGCTGGACCAGGACAAGGGGCCGCTGATTCTCGAACTCAACGCCCGCCCCGGCCTGAACATCCAGATCGCCAACGACTGCGGCCTGACCCAGCGCACCCACGCCATCGAGGCGCACCTGGAGGCGCTGGCCAAGGATGGCATCAGCGAAAATGCCGAGCAGCGGGTTCGGGTATCGCAAGGGTTGTTCGGGCACGTGCATCCGCGTTGAAATCGCCAAGGGCTGCCCAGCAGCCCATTCGCAGCACAAGGCTGCTCCTACAGGATCACGCAATATCCTGTAGGAGCAGCCTTGTGCTGCGAACGAGCCGCGAGGCGGCCCCAAGGGCGAAACCCAGTGCTTGAATGTCGCCACAAAGCTAGGCGCATTTCCTGCACAGGTCTACAATCGCCCTCCTCGCTTTTACATCGCCGTCCACACTGATGCCGACCTGTACGCTCCACCCCCTGCCCTACCAGCCCGACCCTGCCGCCTATTTCGCTCGCCTGCGCCAGGCCCCCGGCGCGATCCTGCTGGACAGCGCCCGCCCCGGCGCCGAGCGCGGGCGCTTCGACCTGCTCAGCGCCTGGCCGCTGCAACACCTGCAGGCACAGCCCGACGAAGATGGCCGCACCTTCCTCCAGCGCCTGCGCGCCGGCCTGGCCCAACTAGGCCATGCCCAATTGCCCGCAGGCAGCGAACTGCCGTTTGCTGGCGGTCTGATCGGCTACCTGAGCTATGACTTCGGCCGCCGGCTTGAACACCTGCCCAGCCAGGCGGTGGACGACCTTGGCCTGCCAGATGCGCAACTGGGCCTGTATGCCTGGGCGCTGGTTACCGACCACCAGCGCGCGACCAGCCAACTGGTGCTCCACCCGAGCCTGCCGGGCAGCGAACGGGAACGCCTGATCGCCCTGTTCGAAGGTGTCGACAACGCGGAACACGGTAGCTTCCAGCTACTTGCGCCGATGGCCGGCGACCTTCAGCCCGAGCAGTACAAGGCCGCCTTTGACCGGGTGCAGCGCTACATTCAGGCCGGCGACTGCTACCAGATCAACCTTACCCAGCGCTTCCGCGCGCCCTGCCAGGGCGACCCGTGGCACGCTTACCAGGCCCTGCGCAAAGCCTGCCCCACCCCCTTCTCCGGC
Source organism: Pseudomonas inefficax (assembly GCF_900277125.1). Taxonomy (GTDB): domain Bacteria; phylum Pseudomonadota; class Gammaproteobacteria; order Pseudomonadales; family Pseudomonadaceae; genus Aquipseudomonas; species Aquipseudomonas inefficax. Next base: position 42,242 of record NZ_OPYN01000098.1, on the reverse strand, counting down.
TACCAGCAACTGGCCGACGGCAGCGCCCTGCTGAGCTTTTCGCCCGAGCGCTTCATCCGCGTCAGCCAGCGCCAGGTGGAAACCCGGCCGATCAAGGGCACCCGCCCGCGCGCCAGCAACCCGGCCGAAGACATGCGCAATGCCGAGGAGCTGCTGCATAGCCCCAAGGATCGCTCGGAAAACCTGATGATTGTCGACCTGCTGCGCAACGACCTGGGGCGTACCTGCGAGATCGGCTCGGTAAAGGTGCCGGAGCTGTTCAGCCTGGAGAGCTACCCCAATGTGCACCACCTGGTCAGCAGCATCACCGGCCAGCTGGCCAGCGACAAGGATGCCCTTGACCTGATCGGCGACAGCTTCCCCGGCGGTTCGATCACCGGCGCGCCGAAGATCCGTGCCATGCAGATCATCGACGAACTGGAGCCGGCGCGCCGGGCGCTGTACTGCGGCTCACTGCTCTACGTGGATGTGCGCGGCGAGATGGACAGTTCGATTGCCATTCGCAGCCTGCTGGTCAAGGGTGGGCAGGTCAGCTGCTGGGGCGGCGGCGCGGTGGTGGCCGACTCCGAGTGGCAGGCCGAATATGAAGAGTCGATTGCCAAGGTGCGGGTGTTGATGGAGACCTTGCAAGGCTTGTGATCGGTGGCGGATTCTTCGCGGGTAAACCCGCTCCCACAGGTTCTGTGCATATCTGAAGGGCTGCATCATACCTGTGGGAGCGGGTTTACCCGCGAAGCAGGCGCCGCCGATATCGGCCCGTCTACCCCGCCATTTTTTGTTACCATCACCTCACTACGAGCGCACAGCGCCACAGCCAAGATGGAAACCGCCTGATGAGCCAACCCTTCGACGTCGCCGCCCTGGCCGCGACCTATGCCAACAAGTCCCCGCAGGATATCCTCAAGCTTGCCTTCGAGCACTTCGGTGATGACCTGTGGATCTCCTTCAGCGGCGCCGAGGACGTGGTGCTGGTGGACATGGCCTGGAAGCTGAACAAGCAGGTCAAGGTGTTCAGCCTCGACACCGGCCGCCTGCACCCGGAGACCTACCGGTTCATCGACCAGGTCCGCGAGCAGTACAACCTGCCGATCGAAATTCTCAGCCCCGACCGCGCCAAGCTTGACCCGTTCGTCAAGGAAAAGGGCCTGTTCAGCTTCTACAAGGACGGCCATGGCGAGTGCTGCGGCATCCGCAAGATCGAGCCGCTGCGTCGCAAGCTTGCCACCGTCAGCGCCTGGGCCACCGGTCAGCGCCGCGACCAGAGCCCGGGCACTCGTAGCCAGGTGGCGGCAGTGGAAATCGACAGCGCCTTCTCTACCCCCGAGCGCACCCTGTACAAGTTCAACCCGTTGGCGCAGATGACCAGCGAGGAAGTGTGGGGCTATATCCGTATGCTGGAACTGCCGTACAACAGCCTGCACGAGCGCGGCTTCATCAGCATTGGCTGCGAGCCCTGCACCCGGCCGGTGTTGCCAAACCAGCATGAACGTGAAGGGCGTTGGTGGTGGGAAGAGTCGACGCAGAAGGAATGCGGGCTGCACGCTGGCAACCTGATCAGCAAGGCTTGAGATAGCCGGGGCTGTTTCACAGCCCATCGCCGGCAAGCCAGCTCCCACAGGAGTGTCACAAGCCCACAGGCAACGCTAACCCTGTGGGAGCCGGCTTGCCGGCGATGGGCCGCGAAGCAGCCCCAGTATTCCAGGATCAGTGCACCGGCAGTTCGACACCTTCGAACAGCTCTTCCAGCTCTTGCTTGTTATGGCACTGAATGGCCTTGGCCATCACTTCACGGGTCAAGTGCGGGGCGAACCTCTCGATGAAGTCGCACATGAAGCCGCGCAGGAAGGTGCCACGGCGGAAGCCGATCTTGGTGATGCTGGCTTCGAACAGCTCGCTGGCATCCAGTGCTACCAGGTCGCTGTCGAGTTTGGCGTCCACGGCCATGCCGGCGACGATACCCACGCCCAACCCCAGGCGCACATAAGTCTTGATGACGTCGGCGTCTGCCGCAGTGAATACCACTTTTGGCGTGAGGCCACGGTGGTTGAACGCCTCGTCCAGCTTCGAGCGCCCGGTGAACCCGAATACATAGGTGACGATCGGGTATTCGGCGACTGCTTCCAGGGTCAGCTTCGGCAGCTTGGCCAGCGGGTGACCTTGCGGCACCACCACGCAACGGTTCCACTTGTAGCACGGCATCATGATCAGATCGCCGAACAGCTCCAGCGCCTCGGTGGCGATGGCGAAGTCGACGGTACCGTCCGCGGCCATTTCGGCAATCTGCATGGGCGAACCCTGGTGCATGTGCAAAGACACTTCAGGGTACTGCTTGATGAAGTTGCTGATCACCGGCGGCAAGGCGTAACGCGCCTGGGTGTGGGTGGTGGCGATGGACAGCGTGCCCTTCTTCTCGTTGGAAAACTCCTGGGCAATCTGCTTGATGCTTTCGACCTTGCGCAGGATTTCGCCGGCGGTATTGATGATGCGCTCACCGGCCGGGGTAACGCGGGTCAGGTGCTTGCCGCTGCGGGCAAAGACTTCAACACCCAGCTCATCCTCGAGCAGGCGGATCTGCTTGCTGATACCTGGCTGGGAGGTATACAGGCTCTGCGCCGTCGCGGAGACGTTGAGGTCATGGTGCGCCACTTCCCAGATGTAGCGCAGTTGTTGAAGCTTCATAGGTTCCCCTCGGTTCAGCGATGAGTCCGCGGCAGCAGGCAGCGACGATATATAACTATATTAGTGGTTCTGGAAATAAATCTAGAACTATTTTGTTACATGCCGCGCGAAATGGCCTACAGCCATCTTCATGCTTTCCTACGCCCCAAATGCTGTGCCAGCGGCACCATGTACACCGGTACCGGCGACAGCTGCAGCAGCCTTACCGCCGTGCGCCCCAATGGCACATCCACGCCGGCGCCAGCACTGTGGCTGCCGAAAATCAGCAGGTCGACGCTCAGCCGCTGCGCCTGGTCGAGGATCACCTGCGCCGGGTCACCCTGGCGCACCCGCACTGCCTTGATCACCGCCAGGTCGGCCTCCTCGCCCAGTTCGTCGCGAAAGTTTTCCAGCACACGCTGCTCGATATTGGCCATCACCGTGTTCACCCCCTGGCTGTGCAACTGATCGAGCGTCTGTTCATCGAGGTAGCTTTGCAGCAGAGATTCAGCGAACTGGCCCATGGGCTCTACCGCGTGGATCACATACAACTCGGCGCCGAAAGTGCGCGCCAGCGCCAGCGCGTGTTGCATGACAAAAGGGGCGTAGACACCGAGGTCGGTGGCGTACAGCATGGAGTGGATCATTCGACCTCCTCGACTGCCGCTGCGGCAGGGCAAGCTTCAGCTTAGCAGCGCGCCGGACGCACGCTTTGCCGTCCGGCGCGCTGCCGACGCGGGCTAGAGAGCCCCGGCAGGACCAAAGCCACGCTCAGCGAGGCTGTGCACCTCGGTCGATGAAAGCCAGCGCCTGGTACAGCATCTCCATGCGCGGCAAGCGGCAGCCTGCCGCGCGCGCCTGTGCCAACGGCTCGGCATAGATAGCCTGCAGTTCCAGCGGGCGCTTGTGGACATGGTCGTGGTACATGCTGGGCCAGTAGTCGGGCATGCGCTCGGTCACCTGGAACAGGTGCTCGGCATACCCCTCGGGTAACACATGGCCACACGCGGCCGCACCCTGCACCACCTCGGCCATCAAGGCCTGGATCAGGGCGCGAGCATGGCTGTCGGCCATCAGCGGCGTGGTGCTGGCACCGAGCAGCACCGACAGGCCGTTATAGGGCACGTTCCACACCAGCTTCTGCCAGCGTGCCTGGGCCAGGTCGGGCATGGCCTGCGAGTCGATACCTGCGGCCCGGAACAGCCCCACGCCTTCATTGACCAACGCGGCACCGCCATCGCTGGCCGGCCCGCTGTGGTAGCCGAGGTTGACCGCCCCCAGGGCCTGGTGGCGGACCACGCCGGGCGCCTGGCGGTTGACGCAGATGAAACACAGGCCGCCCAGCAGGTGCATATCGCTGCGCAAGGCCGGGCGCAACTGCTCCTCCACGCCCAGGCCGTTCTGCAGCAGCACCACCTTGGCACCCGGTGCGGCCGCCTGCACGATCAGCGGCGCCAACTGGTCATTGCTGGTGGCCTTGGCTCCCACCAGCAGCCAGTCGCAGGGCGGCATGTCGGCGGCACTGGCATAGGCCTGCACCTTTATCTGCAAGTTGCCATGCACGGCACTTTCCACGGTAACCCCCTGCTCGCGGACAACCTCGTACTCGCTGCGCAACAGAAAATGCACATCGAAGCCGGCTCGGGCCAGCATCAACCCATAGAAGCCGCCGATGGCGCCACTGCCGATGATGCCGATACGTGGTGTGTGCGGATGCATGCCGATCTCCAGGTATAAAGTCAGCCCTCTTTTTACACAGGTTGCGCAGCGCTGGGCAGCCCATGCATGGCAAACACCTGCCATCTCGGAAAAACCCCACACGGACTGGGCCCAGCCCATTGTCGCGCCACCTGTAACGCGCTAAGGTTCGGCTCCCCGCTGCGATTATTCTTGCTGCTGGGCCGCACGGGGATAGTTGGCGGCCGGCACCGTGACCTGACGAGTAACACGATGGCTGATTTACCGATCGATGACTTGAACGTTGCCTCCAACGAGACCCTGATCACCCCCGATCAGCTCAAGAAGGAAATCCCCCTCAGCGCCAAGGCCCTGCAGACCGTGACTGCCGGCCGTGAAGTGGTGCGCAATATTCTCGACGGCAAGGACCATCGCCTGTTCGTCGTGGTCGGCCCTTGCTCGATCCACGACATCAAGGCCGCCCACGAGTACGCCGAGCGCCTGAAGGTGCTGGCCGAGGAAGTGTCCGACACGCTGTACCTGGTCATGCGCGTGTATTTCGAAAAGCCGCGCACCACCGTCGGCTGGAAAGGCCTGATCAACGACCCGTACCTGGATGACTCGTTCAAGATCCAGGATGGCCTGCACATCGGCCGCAAGCTGCTGCTGGACCTGGCCGAAATGGGCCTGCCAACCGCCACCGAAGCGCTCGATCCGATTTCCCCGCAGTACCTGCAGGACCTGATCAGCTGGTCGGCCATCGGCGCCCGCACCACCGAATCGCAGACCCACCGCGAAATGGCTTCGGGCCTGTCCTCGGCGGTCGGCTTCAAGAACGGCACCGACGGCGGCCTGACCGTCGCCATCAACGCCCTGCAGTCGGTTTCCAAGCCGCACCGCTTCCTCGGCATCAACCAGGAAGGCGGTGTCTCGATCGTCACCACCAAGGGCAACCCGTACGGCCACGTGGTGCTGCGCGGTGGCAACGGCAAGCCGAACTACGACTCGGTCAGCGTCGCCCTTTGCGAGCAGGACCTGGCCAAGGCCAAGATTAAGGCCAACATCATGGTCGACTGCAGCCACGCCAACTCCAACAAGGACCCGGCCCTGCAACCGCTGGTGATGGAGAACGTCGCCAACCAGATCCTCGAAGGCAACCAGTCGATCATCGGCCTGATGGTCGAGAGCCACCTGAACTGGGGCTGCCAATCGATTCCGAAGAACCTGGACGAGCTGCAGTACGGCGTGTCGATCACCGATGCCTGCATCGACTGGTCGGCTACCGAGAAGACCCTGCGCAGCATGCGGGCCAAGCTGAAGGATGTGCTGCCGCAGCGTAAGCGCGGCTGATGCGATAAAGAGCGGGGCCGCTTCGCGCCCCATCGCGACACAAGGCCGCTCCTACAGGGTTATGCGATTTCCTGTAGGAGCGGCCTTGTGTCGCGATGGGGCGCGAAGCGGCCCCGCTTTTTTTTACAGAATCAGACCTTGCTCGAATGCCGCTGCTGGCGCTCCATGTAGCGCTCCACGTACGAGCAGGACGGAATCACCGTGTAGCCCATCTGTTCAGCATACTCCAGGGCCCGTTCGGTCAGGGCGGCAGCAATCCCGCGGCCGCGCAGGGCGTTGGGTACGAAGGTGCGATAGATGTCCAGCGTCTGCTTGCCCAGGTCCATGTACGTCAGATAGGCACGATGTCCGTCCACATTGGTCTCGAACTGATGACCGGCCTGGTCATGGTGGATGGTCAGCGCTTCGCTCATCACTACTCCTCGCAGGTCTTCTCGGCAGACCCATACCTTAACCGATGGTGGTTTATCCGGCACAGAATCCTCTACGCCACCTGTTGCCCCTTCGACCACTGGACGATTGCAATCGTTCGGATCCCCTGGCACTCACAAGATAGTAGGCGCCGCAGGCGGGATTGCTCAAGGTGGTGGCGGTTAAAAATGGCGAAAATGCAGCCAAGTGCCATTCTTGCCTGCCTGCCCGGCAGCCACCGGATGTACTAGGGCTTAAGACGCTGAAGGACAGTTAAAGTCACCCTTAGTTCAACAAAAAAGTTCCTGTACTACAGTCGCTTGCGAACCCTGGACGTTTTTTTCACAAGCGTGTCGCAAATCTTGTCGGAAGGGCGTCAAGCAACATTTTTTTTGCAGTTCTTGCGCTTAGTCAGTTTACTTACTACAAGTAATGGGTACTATGTACGCCGGCCAGTTTCTCTTTTCCGAGAGATGGCTATTTAATAGAAAGTCCTTGAAGGGGAACACGATGAACAACGTTCTGAAATTCTCTGCTCTGGCTCTGGCCGCAGTTCTGGCTACCGGTTGCAGCAGCGTATCCAAAGAAACCGAAGCTCGTCTGACTGCGACTGAAGACGCAGCAGCTCGCGCTCAAGCTCGTGCAGACGAAGCCTACCGTAAGGCTGACGACGCACTGGCAGCCGCTCAGAAGGCTCAGCAGACCGCTGACGAAGCCAACGAGCGCGCTCTGCGTATGCTGGACAAAGCCAGCCGCAAGTAATAATCCTCACGGATTGTTATGGAGCCGACCCACTTGTGGGTCGGCTTTTTTATTGCCCGCGCACAAGGCAAACGCGCCAGGCAGAAACGAAAAGGCCTGCACTAAGGCAGGCCCGGGTGTGTCGCAATTACCTTACTGCAGTTCGGGCGGAATGCTCGAAACCATCGGTGCGCCACCCTGGTTTTCAGTCGGCACGGCAATTTCCACCGGCATGCCATCTTCCGCGGCCACCACGTCACGCACCATGTCCCAGTTCATGCGCAGGTTATTGGCCAGATCCTCACGCTTGAGCAAGGCGTTGATAACAGCAGTGTGTTTATCGACCACCGACGGATTACCCTGGTCGTCCAGCGGCGTGTGCGCCTCCAGATAGACCTTGCCGCCACTGATACCGAACTTGTAGGGCTCGTTGATGATGCGCACCGGCGTACCCACCGGGACCATCTTCGACAACTCCAGCACGTTGTTGTTGAGCATGCGGAAGCAACCGTGGCTGGTACGCATGCCAATGCCGAACTTCTTGTTCGAACCATGGATCAGGTAGCCCGGCACGCCGAGGGTGAACTTGAACGGCCCCAGCGGGTTGTCCGGGCCGGCCGGCACCACGCTCGGCAGGATGTCGCCGTCAGCCGCGTGCTCGGCACGGATCGACGCTGGCGGGGTCCAGGTCGGGTTCGGCGTCTTGGCGGTGATCTTGGTATTGGCGATCGGCGACCCCCAACCTTCACGGCCGATCCCCAGCGGGAAGGTATGCACCACGTTCTGCCCTTTCGGGAAGTAGTACAGGCGGTACTCGGCCAGGTTGATGACGATGCCCTCACGCGGGCCAGGCGGCAGGATGTAGCGGGTCGGCAGAATGATCTCGGTGCCGGCACCTGGCAGCCATGGGTCCACCCCCGGGTTGGCGGCGATCATTTCCAGGTAGCCGAGGTCGTTGGCAGTGCCGATATCGGCGAACGTGTCCTCGTACTTTGCCTTGATCACCTGCACCTGGCCGATGATGTCTTCACCGGGTGGTGGCAGTGGCAGCTCCAGCGCAGCAGCGGGGCCTGCTACCAGCAGGGCGGCCAGGGACAGGCTACGGGTGACGGCAGGAAAGCGCGGCAACATCCGGTAAATCCTTCGAAAGGTGGGTCAAGAGGATCGATTGTACACCCGCGCCGATGCAAGCGGGAGGCATTGGCGCCATGCAAGCGTTTCAGATGATGAAAGGTGCGGTGTTCAGCTACCCTGCAGCTCCGGCCACACCGGGCGCATGCCGCGCCGCTGGGCATCGAGGATGGCGCGGCACAGGTCGCACAGGCGGCCGTCGCGGTAGATCGAGCGCGGCACCCCCGACCACCGCGGTTGCGCCGGCAGCAGGCCACCGCACAGCGTGCGATCGGCCGGTACGCCCAGCTCGAGCTGACGGGCCACGAGGTGAACGCGGATTTCCTGGCAGGCAAACAGGTCGAGCTGCTCATCAGGCTCGATCAGTTGGTAGGCATACAGGGACCAGGCAGGGCGCGGCATCGGTGGCACTCGAAACGGGGGGCGCAACATTAGCCGAAAGCCGGCGCCGTTTAAAGCGTCACAGCAAGGGTTTTATCGCCGGCCAGGCATTTTCCAGCAGGCGCTGCTGGGCGGCCTGTGCCGGGTGAATGCCATCCGCCTGCATCAACTCAGGCACGCCCCCTACCCCCTCGAGAAAAAAAGGCACCAGCGGAACCTGTTTTTCTGTCGCCAGCTGTTCATACACCTGGGCGAAGGCGGTGGTGTAGCGCACGCCATAATTGGGTGGCAGGCGCATGCCAAGCAGTACTACCTTGGCACCGGCCTTTTGCGAACTCTCGATCATCGAGGCAAGATTTTGTTGCAATTGCGCTGGCGGCTGCCCGCGCAGGCCATCGTTGCCACCAAGCTCCAGCACCACCAGGCTCGGCTTGTGTGCTGCAAGCAGCGCCGGCAGCCGCGCCTGGCCACCTGCACTGGTGTCGCCGCTGATCGATGCATTGACCACTCTGTCGTCGAAACCTTCATCCTTCAGGCGGGCCTGCAACAGGGAAACCCAGCCCTGGCGGGTATCCAGGCCAAAACCGGCGCTGATACTATCGCCGACAACCAGCAGTGTTCCCGCCGCCGCGCTCTGGGCCAGGCAATACAAGGCCAGACCGGCACTCAACCACCACACTCGCATCGGATTCTCCATGGGCCCCAGCATTCTCGTTGCGCAGAACCTTAGCAAAGTGGTCCCCAGCGCGGAAGGTGACCTGACTATCTTGCACGCGCTGTCGCTCGACTTGGCTCAAGGCGACAGCCTGGCCATCGTCGGCGCCTCGGGCTCGGGCAAGTCGACCCTGCTCGGCCTGCTTGCCGGCCTCGACCAGCCCAGTGCCGGCAAGGTCATCCTCGCTGGCCACGACCTGGGGCCGCTGGATGAAGACCAACGCGCGCGGGTGCGCGCCGAACATGTGGGCTTCGTGTTCCAGTCGTTCCAGCTGCTCGACAGCCTCAACGCCCTGGAAAACGTCATGCTGCCGCTGGAGCTGGACGGCCGCCGCGATGCCCGCGAACACGCACGCACCCTGCTCGAACGGGTCGGCCTGGGCAAGCGTCTGAGCCACACCCCGCGCCAGCTTTCGGGCGGCGAACAGCAACGGGTAGCCATCGCCCGCGCCTTCGCCGCGCAACCGGCAGTGCTGTTCGCCGACGAACCCACCGGCAACCTCGACAGCCACACCGGCGAGCGCATCAGCGACCTGCTGTTCGAACTGAACAAGGAGCGCGGCACCACCCTGGTGCTGGTTACCCATGACGAACGCCTGGCCCGGCGCTGCCGTCGCCAGATCCGCCTGGATGCGGGCCGCCTGGTGGCCCCGGTGGAGGCCTGATGAACCACATGCCGCTGTCCCGCCTGTGCGGCCTGGCCCTGCGCCAGCTGCTGCGCGACATTCGCGCCAGCGAGGTGCGCGTGCTGTTCTTCGCCCTGGTGGTGGCGGTGGCGGCGAGTACTGCCATCGGCTATTTCGGTGCCCGTCTCAACGGTGCCATGCAACTGCGCGCCAGCGAGTTCCTCGGTGCCGACCTGGTGCTGCAGGGCAGCGCCCCGGCCCGCGACCAGCAGATCGAGGCTGGCAAGGCGCTAGGCCTGCGCCACGCCCAGGTGGTCGAGTTCACCAGCGTGGTCGGCGGCGACAACGGCATCCAGCTGTCCAGCGTCAAGGCTGCCGATGGTGCCTACCCGTTGCGCGGGCAAGTGCGCAGCGCCGCGGCGCCGTATGCCGCAGAAACCCCGGGAGGCGGCCCGGCACCTGGGGAAGCATGGGTTGAACCACGCCTGCTGGCGGCGCTGGGGCTGAAGGTTGGCGACAGCATCGATGTGGGCATGAAGACGCTGCGAATGAGCCGCGTGCTGACCTACGAACCGGACCGCGCCAACAATTTCTACAGCCTTACCCCACGGGTAATGATGAACCTGGCCGACCTGCAAGCCACCGGCGTGATCCAGCCGGGCAGCCGGGTCACCTACCGCGACCTGTGGCGCGGCGATGCCGAAGCATTGGCCCGGTACCGCGAGGCACTGAAAAAGGACCTGGCCGCCAACCAGCGCCTGCGCGACACCCGCGACGGCAACCAGCAGGTCGGCGGCGCACTGGGCAAGGCCGAGCGCTACCTGAACATGGCCAGCCTGGTGGCAGTGCTGCTGGCAGGCGTCGCCGTGGCGCTGTCGGCCAGCCGCTATGCCGCACGCCGCCTGGACGCCAGCGCCCTGCTGCGCTGCCTCGGCCTTTCGCGCCGCCAGGCACTGGGCCTGTACTGCCTGCAATTGGCCATGCTTGGCCTGGTCGCCGCGCTGGCCGGCGCCCTGCTCGGCTGGCTGGCCCAACTGGGCCTGTTCCGCCTGCTGCATGGCCTGCTGCCAAGCGTAGTGCCTGCAGGCGGCATCGTCCCGGCCATGGCCGGTATCGCTACCGGGCTGGTGGCCCTGGCTGGTTTCGCCCTGCCGCCAATCGCCGCGCTGGGCCAGGTGCCACCGCTGCGCGTGCTACGCCGCGACCTGCTGCCGATACCGCCCAGCAGCTGGCTGGTGTACGGCGCGGCCCTGTTTGCCCTGGGCTTGATCATGTGGCGCCTGAGCCTCGACCTGCTGCTCACCTTCGCCCTGCTCGGTGGCGGCCTGGTCGCCGCGCTGCTGCTCGGTGGCCTGCTGCTGCTCGGTTTGCGCAGCCTGCGCCAATTGCTGGCTGGGGCCCCTCTGACCTGGCGCCTGGGGCTGGGCCAACTGCTGCGCCACCCAATGGCCGCTGCGGGCCAGGCTCTGGCCTTTGGCCTGATCCTGCTGGCCATGGCCCTGGTCGCGCTGCTGCGCGCGGAACTGCTCGACACCTGGCAAGCGCAGTTGCCCAAGGATGCACCCAACCATTTCGCCCTGAACATCCTGCCGGATGATCGTGAGCCCTTCGCCCAACACCTGCAGCAGGTCAACGCCACCTCGGCGCCGCTGTACCCGGTGACACCTGGCCGCCTGGTGCGTATCAACGAGCAACCGGTGCAGCAGGTGGTCAGCAAGGACTCGGCAGGCGAGCGCGCCGTGCAGCGCGACCTCAGCCTGACCTGGGCGGCCGAACTGCCCGAAGGCAACACACTGGCGAGCGGCAATTGGTGGCAGGCGTTGCCAGCCGAAGATGAAACCCCCGGTGTGTCGGTAGAGGCGGAACTGGCCAGCAGCCTGAAACTGCAACTGGGCGACCTGCTGACCTTCGACATCGGCGGCCAGCAGCGCCAGGCCCGGGTCAGCAGCCTGCGCAGCGTGCACTGGGACAGCTTCCAGCCGAACTTCTACATGATCTTCCAACCCGGCACGCTGCAGGGATTGCCGACCACCTACCTGACCAGCTTCTATCTGGCTCCGGGCCATGACCTGGATGTGGTGGCGCTGTCACGCGCATTCCCGGCGGTGACCATCCTGCAGGTGGACGCCTTGCTCGATCAGCTGCGCAGCATCCTCGCCCAGGTGACCCTGGCGGTGGAGTATGTGTTGCTGTTCGTGCTGGCAGCCGGGCTGGCGGTGTTGTTCGCTGGTTTGCAGGCGACGCTGGACGAGCGCATTCGCCAGGGTGCCTTGCTACGTGCGTTGGGCGCGGCGCGGCCATTGCTGGTCAAGGCACGGCGGATCGAGTTCGGCTTGCTGGGGGCGGCCAGCGGCTTGCTGGCAGCGGTCGGGTGCGAACTGATTACCCTGGTGCTGTACCGCTATGCCTTCGACCTGCAATGGAGCCCGCATGTGTGGTTGCTGGTGTTGCCGCTGGCAGGGGCGCTATTGGTGGGTGGTGCGGGGGTGCTGGGAACGCGGCGGGCGTTGAATGCCAGCCCGTTGGCGGTTTTGCGCGAGAGTTGATGGCTTCCTGTGCCGGCCTCTTCGCGGGTAAACCCGCTCCCACAGGTTCGCCACAATACTTGAAACCTGTGTCGGACCTGTGGGAGCGGGTTTACTCGCGAAGAGGCCGGCACAGGCAACACCAGATCACTGGCCGTAGCTGATGCGGTTCACATACCAAGTCGCTTCACCAGTAGGCGTGTGCACCACCACCTCATCACCCTCCTCCTTCTTCAGCAGGGCACGCGCCATGGGCGAGTCGATCGAGATGTAGTCATTGCGCCCATAGATCTCGTCATAACCGACAATGCGAAACTTCATCGTCTCGCCCTCATCGTTCTCGATCTCCACCCAGGCCCCGAAAAACACCTTGCCCTCCTGCTGCGGCGAGTAGGCCACTACCTTTACATCCTCAAGGCGCTTGCGCAGGTAACGCACCCGACGGTCGATCTCGCGCAGCAGCTTCTTGTTGTACTGGTAGTCGGCGTTCTCGCTGCGGTCGCCCAGCGATGCCGCCCAGGTAACCTTCTGGGTAATTTCCGGGCGGTACACTCGCCACAGGTGGTCCAGCTCTTTCTTCAGCGCCTCATGGCCTTCCGTGGTGATGATGTTGGTACTCAACAGCGCGCTCCTCAGCGGCGGGTAATCAGGCCCTGGCGCGCGATACGGGTGAGGTGGCCTATGATTTCGGCGGCCTCGTCCGGTGCCGGAGCCTGGATCACGGCCAGGTCGAAACGGTCATTGCCATACTGCGCGAGGTGGCAGCCGGTATCGGCGAACTGGATCAGAAATGCACGCGCCTGGCCCTTGCGCCGGGACAGGCCTTCGAGATGACGTAAAAGCGTGGGTTGATGCTGGCCGCCGAGCAGGATGCGCGGTGTGCGAGACGCCTGGCTGGCAGGCAAGGGGCTCAAACAGACACTGGTACGTGGGCAACTCATGGAGCTTCTCTCCGCCTCGCGAAACCCGCTGGGCAGCGGTGGGAGGCGTCACCGAACCAGCGCTTTAGCGGTATTTCGGATGACCCGGAGGTGGGCTTCCTGCGCCCCGCAAGTAGCTGTTTAAATCGGCGCAGGCGGTATGCTAGAGCTACAAGCGCCAAGATACAAGCCTCAAGCCGAAAGTGATCGGCCTGAGGCTTGTATCTTGGCGTTCACGGTGTATCAGCGAGCGATCAGGCGGTCCAGCGAGAAGCGGCCAGCGCCTTCGATCAGCACCGCGACGGTACCGGCCAGCAGGGCCAGGCCGAACTCATAGCCGTTGTTGGACATGAACAGGCCGTTGCCAATGTGCACCGAGAGGATCGCCACCACCAGGGTCACGGCCAGCACCAGGGCTGCTGGACGGGCCAACAGGCCGATCACCAGGGCCAGGCCACCGAAGAACTCGGCACTACCGGACAGCAGCGCCATCAGGTAACCCGGGGCCAGGCCGATGCTCTCCATCCACTGGCCGGTGCCTTCCAGGCCATAGCCACCGAACATGCCGAACAGTTTTTGCGCACCGTGCGCGATGAAGATGATGCCGACCAGGATACGGATGACGCTCAGGCCAGCACCGGCGCGGGTAGAGAACAGAGCGTTGAGGGTAGCGTTGTTCATGTCGAAGACTCCTTGAAGCGGGAAAGTTGTGTTGGGATGGGCGTCATCATAATCGATTCAATAGATATGAAAATCGCAAAAAACCCAACATAACAATCGACAAAATCGATTTGTCAGCGCTTCGCCACCCGCTCCAGCGCAGCACGCTCCCGATTGAACGCTACAAAGTACTTGTTGACGCTATTGACGAAGTTGACGGGCCCCATGCCCACCTGCTCCATGGCGATGCGCTCGGTCTGAAAGAACCACTGGTCGCCATTCAGCCCGCGCCGCCGCGCTTCGGCGCGCATGGCCTGGACCCGTTCGGGGCCCAGGTTGTAGGCCGCCAGCACGAAAGCCATGCGCTCGCGTTCGTTGATTTTGGCGCTGGCAAAGAATTTGCGCCGGATCAGCGCCAGGTAGCGGGCACTGGCCTGGACATTGCCATCCACCGTGGCGGTGTTGCTCACTCCCACGCGCTGCGCTGCCGACGGGGTGATCTGCATCAGGCCATGTGCCCCGCCGGTGCCGCGCGCTGCCGGGTTGAGCGTCGATTCCTTGAAGGCCAGCGCGGCCAGGTTGAGCCAGTCGATCTGCTGCGCCTCGCCGTGCTTCTGCAGCACGGCACGCAGCGCGGTCAGGCGCTGGCGATTCTTGCTGACCAGCGGGTCGTGCACCCGGTACTGGCGGCGGTAGATGCGCTCGAACGCGGCGTCCTGGTTGTCGGGCGCGCGGTAGCCCTGCAGAAAGCGATCGACCGTGGCCAGCAACTGCGGTGCATCGTGCCCCACATACCAACGCATGGCTTGCGGCGCCCCCAGCTGCACGCGGCTGTCCAGGCGCAGGCGCGGCATCACCCGGGCCCAGCGCCGGGCGATCGGCTGCTCGACCATGGTCAGGTGATAGATGCCGGCCTGGACCATTTCCAGCACGTCCTCCACCGCCAGGGTCGAGTCGACCCACTCAACCTTGATCGGCGCACGCTTGCGCAGCGCCAGCTGTTGGTTGACCTGCTGGATCAACGGGCCGGCGGCACTGGCGCTGGTCAGGGCCACGGTACGCCCGGACAACTGCTCGACATGGCTGAAGCTGCGCTCGCCCTTGCGCCCGACCAGCAGCAGCTGCACACGGTCGAGCACCGGTGCGCTGCTGCTGACCCCGCGCACTACAGCGGGGTCCAGCAGCTCGCCCGGCGCGGCCAGGTCACCCTCGCCACGGGCCAAGGCGCCCAGCAGCTGCTCCTTGGCCCGCGGGATCAGCTTGAGCTGTATCTCCTGGCCGTCGGCGGCGCGGGCATTGAGATAATGTTCCAGGGCACGCAGGCGATAGTATTCGATGCCGACCGGCTCACCCTTGACCTCACCGGAGCTGTTGCGGCTCTGGTTGACCAGCACCCGCAACACCTGGCTGGTGCGTATCTGTTGCAGGTCACGGACCTTGGCCGGCGCGATGTTCTGCTGCGGGCCTGGCGCGCGCGCGTGGGCAGGTCCGGTCAAGGTCAGCCCAAGCGTCAGCAGGAAAATGAGCCAGCATCGCTGCATGCGAAACGTGTCCGTGGTCGGTGGGCGGCATCCATGGGGTTGCACCGCCAGGAGAGAAATGACGGTAAAAGACCACGGCAACAGCATGAAGTTCTTGGTTTTTTCAGAAAAACACGGTTTTTGCTATGCTGGCCGCCCCGCGGCACGAGGTAGCACCATGCAACTGATCGATATCGGCGTCAACCTGACCAACAGTAGTTTCCACGACCAGCAGGCGGCAATCGTCGAGCGCGCCCTCGAAGCTGGGGTCATGCAGATGGTGCTCACGGGCACCAGCCTGGCGGTCAGCGAACAGGCGCTGGAGCTTTGCCAGCAACTGGATGCCAGCGGTGCGCACCTGTTCGCCACGGCTGGGGTGCACCCTCACGATGCCAAGGCCTGGGATGCCGGCAGCGAGCGCCAGTTGCGCCAGCTGTTGAGTGAACCACGGGTACGCGCCGTGGGTGAATGCGGCCTGGATTTCAACCGCGACTTCTCCCCTCGCCCACTCCAGGAAAAAGCCCTGGAGGCACAGCTGGCGCTGGCTGCCGAACTGCGCCTGCCGGTGTTCCTGCACGAACGCGACGCCAGCGAACGCCTGCTGGCGATCCTCAAGGATTACCGCGACCACCTGACCGGCGCAGTAGTGCACTGCTTTACCGGCGAGCGCGAAGCCCTGTTCGCCTACCTGGACATGGACTTGCACATCGGTATTACCGGCTGGATCTGCGACGAACGCCGTGGCACCCACCTGCACCCGCTCGTGGGCAACATTGCCGAGGGGCGGCTGATGCTGGAGAGCGATGCGCCTTACCTGCTGCCGCGCAGCCTGCGACCCAAGCCGAAGAACGGGCGCAACGAACCGGCGTTCCTGCCGGAGGTACTGCGCGAAGTGGCCTTGCACCGGGGTGAGTCTGCCGAGCATACGGCGGCGCATACCACAGCGACGGCGCGGGCGTTTTTCCAACTCCCCTGAACCCGACGCGACCCTTTGTAGGAGCAGCCTTGTGCTGCGAAGAGACCATAACAGCTACTACATCGGTTGGCCTTACCTGCCCCTTCGCAGCACAAGGCTGCTCCTACAGGGGGCTGACGCTTGGAGTTGATATGCGTCAACAAACTCCTTGGGGCACGCAGGCACAATGATGGCACCTTGCCAATATTGTTTCCGCTCAACTCAGAGAAGACCTGCCCATGGGTGCCTGGCTTAGCAATGTTTCCCTGAAGTACAAGTTCTGGGCCGTCAACGCGGTGGCCTTTGTCACGACCTTGCTGCTGGTGCTCTATGCCGTACACCTGGAGCAGCGCGCTCGCGCCGAGGCCGCGCAGGCCCAGGCAGCTGCACAGGCACAACTGCTGGCTGCATGGCCGGCCGGCCAGCCGCTGCCCCGCCCGGCCAACGTCATCAGCTGGTCCGCCGGGCAGACGCCCACCTTCGCGGGCGAACCCCTCGAGGCCCTGCGCGATGCCCAAGGCTGGGTCGAGCTGCCCGCCGCCCGGCTCTTGGGCGACAACCCGCTACAAGGCGCGCAGGTACTGCGCAACGGCGATCAGCAAATGGCCGTGCTGGCCCAGTCGCCAAGCCTGCGCCAGGTGTTCTTCGACCGCTTCAGCAACTACGCGGTATGCGTACTGATCCTGATGCTGGCCATGCTCGGCGCCTCGCAGCTACTGATCCGCTTTCTGCTCAGCCAGCTCAACACCCTCAAGGACGTGATGCTGCACGTGGAAAAAACCGGCGACCTTTCGGCCCGAGTGCCGCTGGCCTGTGGCGACGAGGTCGGCCAGATGGCCGGGGCCTTCAATGCCATGCAGGCGACCTACCATCGCGTGGTCAGTACCGTCGCCCACACCGCTGCGCAACTGGACTCCGGCGCCGCTCGCCTGGCCGCGAGCATGAGCGATGTGCGCCACGGCATGCTCGGCCAGCAGAGCGAGACCGACCAGGCCGCTACCGCCATCAACGAAATGTCGGCTACGGTGCACCACATCGCCCAGCATGCTGGCGCTACCCGTGATCTGTCACAAACAGCCGACACCTTGGCCGGTAGCGGTCAGGAGGTGGTCAGCCGAGTGCAGGACTCGATCTCCGGATTGTCCAGCGGCGTGCAGCAAACTGCCGAGATGATTCGTCAACTGGCCGAAGACAGTCAGAAGATCAATGGCGTGGTCAGTGTGATCCACAGCATCGCCGAGCAGACCAACCTGCTGGCCCTCAATGCCGCCATCGAAGCAGCGCGCGCCGGCGACCTGGGCCGCGGCTTTGCCGTGGTGGCCGATGAAGTGCGCAACCTGGCCAAGCGCGTGCAAACCTCCACCGACGAGATCACCACCATGGTCTCGGCCCTGCAGTCAGGCACCCGCGATGCAGTGGAGTTCATGCAGGAAAGCTCGTACAAGGCCGACGACTGCGTCCGGCAGGCCCAGGAAGCCGGCGAAGCACTGGCCGAGATCACTGGTGCCGTGGCACAGATGCGCGAAAGCAATACCCAGATTGCCGTGGCAGCCGAGCAGCAAAGCCAGGTGGCCGAGGAAATGAACCGCGCCGTGGTGAGCATTCGCGATGTCACCGAACAGACCGTGCAACAGACCGTGGGCTCCGCGACCACCAGCAGCGAACTGGCAACCCTGGCCGGTGAACTGAACAAGGCCATTGGCCAGCTCAAGCTATAGTCACCATAGCCAGCCTCGATTGGCTCCCGCCTTGGGGGCGCACTAAGCTTTGGGCATGACCGAGAGGAAATGCCCATGAGCAAACGCCTGCCCAACCTGCCCGCCTGGCAATGGCGCGGCTACCATCACAACCACCGCCACCCGGCCAACCTAGTGCTGCACCTGATCGCCGTGCCGTTGTTCATCCTTGGCGCGTTGCTGATTCTGTCCGGGCTGTTCGGCCTGGATCTGGGCCAGATTGCCGTTGGCATCATTGCCTTGATCGCTGGCCTGGGCCTGCAGCGCCAGGGCCATCGCCTGGAAGCAGAGCAACCCGAGCCCTTCGCGAACCGCAAGGATGCCGTGCAACGCCTGCTGACCGAGCAGTTCATCACCTTTCCGCGCTTCTTGCTGAGCGGGGCCTGGTGGAAGGCCTGGCGGGAACGACACAAGCATCGGCATTGATGCTATTGGGGCTGCTCTGCAGCCCAATCGCGACGCAAGGCCGCTCCCACAAGATCGCGCATCTCCTGAGATTCACGCGATCCTGTGGGAGCGGCCTTGTGTCGCGATAGGAGCGCAACGCGCTCCCAGGCTCGGTCAGGCAAACACGGTAACCGTCTGCCGGCTCAAGGCCAGCAACTCGCCCTGCGCCGTCCTCAACGTTGCGGCGGCATGCCCGTAACCATCCCGCGCATGTTCGGTCTCCACGCAATAGCGGCACCAGTCCAGGGTCGATAGCTGCGCCGTGGGCTGCATGAATTCGATGGTCCAGGTCAACGTGCTGCCGGCAGCAGGCTGCTTGAGAAACGGCATCAGGCTCGGCGGCCAGGCATCGACCAACGCCAGCAGGTGCGCCTCGTTGACCGGCTCTTCTGCCACTCCGCGCAAACGTACCCAGCCGCCCATCTGGCGCGACTGATTGCCACTGAACGGTAACCCGCCCACCGCCCAGCGCAAGGCGACATGCTGCATGAACTCCGGGGTAACGCCTTTGATATGGGGTAGCTCGGGAGCGGCGTCGTCGAGCGCTTTCATTTCCGCGGCCGGCAACGCCGGCACATCGACCACCGACGGCCGCCCTGCACCGAAATTGCCCTGCACCAGGGTCACCACCTGGCCGTCCTGAACGGCACGGCCCAGCAAGGTGCTGACAGCCTTGCCTTCCCGCAGCACCTCCACGTCGAAGCGGATTGGCACATCCGCCGCAGCCGGCGCCACAAAGCTGATGGCCAACGAACGCACGGGGCGGCCATCGGAGATTTTCTGGCGCATGGCTTCATAAACCATGGCCGCCATCAGCCCGCCAAAGGCGGCGCGCCCCTGGGCCCAGCTTGGCGGGATGCTCACAGCATCGGGGTTGGCCCGCACGGCGTCGAGCAGTTGGTTGAAATTCATTGGCCGGCTCCTGCCTGCAGCGAAAAAGGTCTGCCCATCCTAGCCAGCAAACCCTTGCCGATCAGCCCGCATATCGGTCATTTTTCGGGCTTTCGCCGCGCCAACGCCTGCTGCAGTGCATCCAGCGTTACATCCGAATGGCGCTCGGCCTCGTGCAATTCCTGCTCCCAGGCGGCCTTGCAGGGTGCCAGGTCGGCATGGTCGCGAGCTTGCAGCAGCCATTGCAGGCGATCATGCCAGTCACCCAGGTCACCCTGAGCCTGCTTCAGCAAGCGCCGCAACTGTTTGCTCGCATGGTCGAGCTGCGGATAGGCCTCATCGCCATAACGCGCACGCTTGATCAACAAACGCAGGCGGTGGCGGTCGTGGGCCGGGTCCTGCAGTGCTTTGTGCAACTTGCGCCACTGTTTGCCCAGGCGTTTGTCGATACGCTTTTCCAGCCCCTTGACCAGCCCTTCGCGGCCAGCTGCCCGCAGGAACAGCGGAAACGCGTCGACAATCGCCAGCACCCGGGTCAGCTGCGGGCTGGCGGCAACACTGGCGAAGGTCCTGTCACGCCCTTCCAGACGCCGCTGCCCGGCCTCGGCAAAACCACACCCGATCAGTTCGGCCGCCAGCACCTCACGGTCACGCAACGGCGTGGTGAGGGTGCCCAACGACCTGGCGGCGTCCTCCAGCTGCTCCACCCCTGGTAACCCACGCAGTGGCCGCAGCAGGCTGCGCAGGCGCCGCAGGGTGGTGCGCAGGTCATGCAAGGCCTCGCTGTCCGTATCGGCAGCCAGGCGCTCGCGACAGGCCAGCAGGCGCACCTGCAAGGCCACTACCTGGGCAACCACATGGTCGAGCATCGCAGACATTGAAAGACGCTCCTTGGTCAGCGCCCGGCGCGAGACTCACGAATGTAGAAACGGGCCTTCTCGGCTTTTCTGGTGCAACTTTCATAACCTTCGAACTGCTGCTGGGTCTTGGCCCCGGTCAGCAGCGACAAGGCCTTGGAGTAGCTCACGGCACCGGCAAAGCCTTCGGCCTTGGCCAGGTCCAGCTCCTTCCAGGCGGCATCCAGTTGGGTCGCGCAACTCTCGCGGTAGGCCGTCTTGCCCGCGCAGCCAGCGAGGGCCAAGGCAATCAGTGGAAGGCAGATCCAGGCTTTCATTGGTAATACCTCAATGGAAAAAAACGTTGGCTGTTCGACGCCCTGGCAGCTGAAAAGTGCCCTGCCCGGCCGGCTTGGCCCAGCCAGATTTATTACAGTAGCTCAGCGCGATGCACATTGAAGCACAGGTGGCGATGGGTGCATTGTAGGACCATGGTTGCACTGGCCGGGGAATGTTCATGAGCAAACGCGTGGCACTGGTACTGGGATCGGGTGGAGCCCGGGGGTATGCACACATCGGCGTGATCGAGGAAATCGAGCGCCGCGGCTACGACATTGCCTGTATCGCCGGCTGCTCCATGGGCGCGGTGATCGGCGGCATCTATTCCGCCGGCAAGCTGGAAGAGTACCGCAACTGGATCGAGAGCCTCGACTACCTGGATGTGTTGCGCCTGGTCGATGTCAGTTTTCGTCTCGGCGCAATTCGCGGCGACAAGGTGTTCGGGCAAATCCGCAAGATCGTCGGCGAGATCAACATCGAGCAATTGCGCATCCCCTACACAGCGGTTGCAGCCGACCTCACCAACCAGCAGGAGATCTGGTTCCAGGAGGGCTGCCTGCACCAGGCCATGCGTGCCTCGGCAGCCATCCCCAGCCTGTTCACCCCGGTGATGCAAGGCAACCGCATGCTGGTCGACGGCGGCATTCTCAACCCGCTACCGATCGTGCCGGTGGTGTCCAGCCACTGCGACCTGATCATCGCGGTCAACCTCAACGCCACCAACCAGAAGCAGTACCAGTTACCGGTGATCGAGCGCCCGGCGGCGTTCAAGATGCGTTTCGATGCACTGCTCAGCTCGCTGGGCTCGCGCTTGCCGTTCCGGCGCAAACCGGCGGAGGAGCTGATCCGCATCGAGCAGGAAATCGTCGCCGAAGGGCTGGCGCCGCCAAGCCCGTGGTTGGCCGATGCCGCCGACCCGGAGGGCCAGCAACCGGCGGCGGCGCCGGAGCGCGAGGGCGCGCCGAAGTCGGCGACCGGTTCGTTCATCATCGACAACGTGGGGCCCGCTTCACTGCTGGACCTGATCAACCAGAGCTTCGAGGTCATGCAGACCTCGTTGGCGCAATACAAGATTGCCGGCTATCCACCGGATGTGCTGATCAACGTGCCCAAACGCGTGTGCCGGTTCTTCGAGTTCTACAAGGCGCCGGAGCTGATTGCCCTGGGGCGGGAGATTGCGCGGGATACGCTGGATAGCTATGAAGGGACGAAGCGCTAGGCCTTGTGCTGCTTGTGCTGGCCTCTTCGCGGGTAAACCCGCTCCCACAGGTTCACCACAGTACATGAAACCTGTGTTGGACCTGTGGGAGCGGGTTTACCCGCGAAGAGGCCAGCACAGGCAACAGAAACGAAACAGGCCGCACTGGGCGGCCTGTTCGTTCATGCTTCCATCACCTTAGTAACGGGTGATGTCCGCCTTGGCTTCCAGCTGCTTGCGGTACGCCGCGAAGTCCTGCTGGCCAGCACGCGACGCGAGGTAGCGGCGGATCTGCTGCTTCTCTTCGTCGGTGGCAGCAGCGCCTTCGTTGACACCTTTGAGCTGCAGTACCACCAGGCTACCGTCACGCAGCACGACGCTGCCATATACCGGCTTGTCCTTGGCTTGCGGCTTGCCCAGGCGGAACAGCGCCTGCAGCTCGGCCGGGTCGATACCGTCCTCGCCGCGGGTAACTGCTTCATAGGCCTTCCAGCCCTGCCCTTCGTGCACACTGCCCGCTGCGATGGAACCGTCACGCAGGCCGGCAATCAGCTTGTCCGCCTTGGCCTTGAGCTCGGCAGTCGCCTTCTCCTTGGCCAGGTGTTCGCTGATGTTCTTGGCCACGGCTTCCAGCGGCAGCTGCTCAGGCTTGCGGTGCTCCTTGACGCGCAGCACCACGGTGGTTTCCGGGTCGAGCTCGATGGCGGTGCTGTTGGCACCCTCCTCCAGCACTTCTTCGGAGAATGCGGCCTGCACAACCGAACGGTTGGCAGTGATGCCTTCGCCACCCTCGCGGCCGAAGGCTGCGGAGGTTTGCACCTTCAGGTTCAGGTCCTGGGCCGGCTGGGCCAAGTCGGAAGCCTCGTAGGCGGCATCCTGCAGCTGCTTGCTGGCATCTACGTAACGCTGCTCGACCAGCGGGATCTTCAAGTCACGGGTCAGCTTGTCCTTCAGGCTGGCGAAGCTCGGCACTTCCGGCGCCTGCACGCCCAGCAGCTTGATCAGGTGGTAGCCGAACTCGGTGCGCACCGGCGCCGAGACCTGGCCATCCTGCAACTTGTACAGCGCATCCTCGAACGCCGGGTCGTAAACGCCCGGGCCGGCAAAGCCAAGGTCACCGCCGCTGTTGGCCGAACCCGGGTCCTGGGAGAACTCCTTGGCCAGCGCGGCAAAGTCTTCACCCTTGGCCAGACGCTGCTCGATCTCTTCGGCGCGGGCCTTGGCCTGGGCGTCGGTGACCTTGTCGTTGACCTCGATGAGGATGTGCGCGGCATGGCGCTGCTCGGCGAGGTTGGCGATTTCCTTCTCGTACTGGGCCTTGAGCTCTTCGTCGGTTACCTTGACCTGATCGAAGAACGCCGCCTTCTTCAGTTCGATGTAGTCGATCACTACCTGATCTGGCGACATGAACTCCTTGGCGTGCTTGTCGTAATGCGCCTTGACCTCTTCATCGCTGACCTTGACCGCGGCCGGGTCGGCCTTGAAGGTCAGGGAAGCGAAGTCGCGAGTCTGCTTCTCGAGGCGAGCAAAGGCATCGACCTGCTGGTCGGTGACGAAGCTGCTGCCGGCCAGGCCGGTGCGCAGCTGGCCGATGAGCATTTCCTCGGCGAGCATGTCGCGGAACTGCATGCGGCCATAGCCCATCTGGCGAATGACCTGGTCGAAACGGTCCGCACTGAACTTGCCGTCCACCTGGAACTCCGGCGTCTGCAGGATCACCTGATCCAGTGCGGCCTCGGAGAAGGCGAACTTGGCATCTTCGGCGCCCTGCAGCAGCAGCTTGCGGCTGATCAGGCCCTTCAGTGCCTCTTCGCGCAGCAATTTGTCATCCAGCAGCGCCGGGTCGAAATCCTTGCCCAACTGTTGCATCAGCTGACGGCGCTGCATGTCGGCCGCCTGGCTCAGCTCGTTCTGGCTGATGGTCTGGCCGTTCACCTTGGCGGCGTCCTGGCTATGGGTGGCGGCCTGGAAAATGGCTTCGAAGCCGGTCAACGCCATCAACACGACGATAAGGCCGATGATGGTCTTGGCAATCCAACCTTGTGAATTGTCCCTGATATTTTGCAGCATGCGTCCCCCAGAAACGGCTGTACCACTGCGTCGACAACCGCGGAGCGTGGGTAGAAACCTGATAAAAGAAAGGCGCATCCGAGGATGCGCCTTTGCTTAGCAAACGTGTCAGGCGGGAACGTTTGCGCCCCGCCGTCACCGTACTCGGACCTGGCCAGGGCCGGGTCCGGCTGAAAGACGACTTAGTTGACGGCGTCTTTCAGGCCTTTGCCGGCCTTGAAACCTGGAACCTTGGCGGCTTCGATCTTGATCGCCTTGCCGGTTTGCGGGTTGCGGCCGGTGCGCTCTGCGCGCTCCTTGACCGAGAAGGTACCGAAGCCAACCAGTACCACATCGTCACCTTGCTTCAGGGCGCCGGTGACGGATTCGATGACTGCGTCCAGCGCACGGCCGGCTACAGCTTTCGGGATGTCAGCAGATGCGGCGATAGCGTCAATCAGTTCCGACTTGTTCACTCTAAGTCCCCTTATTCTCTATTGAGTTTGTTTCTAAGTATGTAATGAAAAGCTTATGAAACGTGCGCTGGGTGGCCTGATGACAATAGCGTGCCGCTTTATAGCAAGGCCCCGAAAAAACTGTCAAGGAAAGCCCCCCAGCAAAAAACTACTAGTGCGTGCTGATTCTTTCCTTAGCATCGCCGTCGCGCTTTTCATCTTTCGCGACAATCTCCGGAGCCACATCTGGCAAGGGCTCCGGGGCGTATTGCAGCGCAATTTGCAGGACTTCGTCAATCCATTTGACCGGTTTGATCTGCAGATCCTGTTTGATATTTTCCGGAATCTCCTTCAGATCGCGAACATTCTCCTCGGGAATGATCACCGTCTTGATGCCGCCACGGTGTGCCGCCAGCAGTTTTTCCTTCAGCCCGCCAATCGCCAGCACCTGGCCACGCAGGGTGATTTCGCCGGTCATGGCCACATCGGCACGCACCGGAATCTGCGTCAGCGCCGACACCAGCGCGGTGCACATGCCGATACCGGCACTTGGGCCGTCCTTCGGCGTGGCGCCTTCAGGCATGTGGATATGCACGTCATGCTTCTCGTGGAAGTCGGCGGCGATACCCAGGCTGCGGGCACGGCTACGCACCACGGTCTGCGCGGCGGTGATCGACTCGACCATGACGTCGCCCAGCGAGCCGGTCTTGATCAGTTGGCCCTTGCCGGGGATGACCACGGCTTCGATGGTCAGCAGTTCGCCGCCCACCTGGGTCCAGGCCAGGCCGGTAACCTGGCCGATCTGGTCCTGTTGCTCGGCCAGGCCGTAGCGGAACTTGCGCACGCCCAGCAGGTGTTCCAGCTGCTCGCTGGCCACCTTGACCTTGACCTGCTTCTGCCCGGTATGTTCCTTGACCACCTTGCGGCAGACCTTGGCAATTTGCCGCTCCAGGCCACGCACACCGGCTTCGCGGGTGTAGTAGCGGATGATGTCGCGGATCGCCGAAACGTCGACCTCCAGCTCTTCCTTCTTCAGGCCGTTGGCCTTGACCTGCTTGGGCACCAGGTACTTGACGGCGATGTTGATCTTCTCGTCTTCGGTGTAACCCGGCAGGCGGATGACTTCCATCCGGTCGAGCAATGCCGGCGGGATGTTCATCGAGTTCGAGGTGCACAGGAACATCACATCCGAGAGATCGTAGTCGACCTCCAGGTAGTGGTCGTTGAAGTTGTGGTTCTGCTCCGGGTCGAGCACTTCGAGCAGTGCCGAGGCCGGGTCGCCACGCATGTCGCTGCCCATCTTGTCGATTTCGTCCAGCAGGAACAGCGGGTTGCGCACCCCTACCTTGGTCATCTTCTGGATCAGGCGGCCAGGCATGGAACCGATGTAGGTACGGCGGTGGCCACGGATCTCGGCCTCGTCACGCACACCACCCAGGGCCATGCGCACGAACTTGCGGTTGGTGGCAGCGGCGATCGACTCGGCCAGCGAGGTCTTGCCGACGCCAGGCGGGCCGACCAGGCACAGTACCGGGCCGCGGATCTTCTTGACGCGCTTTTGCACGGCAAGGTATTCGAGGATGCGTTCCTTGACCTCTTCCAGGCCATAGTGGTCGGCATCGAGGATTTCCTCGGCCTTGGCCAGGTCCAGGCGCACCTTGCTCTGGGCCTTCCACGGCACCTGCACCAGCCAGTCGAGGTAAGAGCGCACCACAGTGGCCTCGGCCGACATCGGCGACATCTGCTTGAGCTTGTTCAGCTCGGCCTGGGCCTTGGCCAGTGCGTCCTTGGGCAGGCCAGCGGCTTCGATGCGCTTTTTCAGCTCTTCGACTTCGTTGTGGCCTTCGTCGCCGTCACCGAGTTCTTTCTGAATGGCCTTCATCTGCTCATTCAGGTAGTACTCGCGCTGACTGCGCTCCATCTGCTTCTTGACCCGACCGCGAATGCGCTTTTCGACCTGCAGCAGGTCGATTTCGGCATCCAGCAGCGCCAATACATGCTCGACACGGGTCGGCAGGTCGACGATTTCGAGGATTTCCTGCTTCTGCTCGATTTTCAGCGCCATGTGCGCGGCCATGGTGTCGACCAGGCGCCCCGGCTCTTCGATGCTGTTCAGCGACGACAGCACTTCGGCAGGGACTTTCTTGCCCAGCTGCACGTACTGCTCGAACTGCGACAGCAGCGTACGCACGAACACTTCCGATTCGCGCTCGGCGGCGTCGACTTCATCGATCAGGGAAACTTCGGCACGGATGTGCCCTTCAACTTCGCTGAAACGCTCCACGGCGCCGCGCTGCTCGCCCTCGACCAGCACCTTGACGGTGCCATCGGGCAGTTTCAGCAATTGCAGCACGGTGGCAACGGTACCGACGCGGTACAGGGCGTCTTCGCCCGGATCATCGTCGGCCGGGTTTTTCTGGGCCAGCAGGAGAATCTGCTTTTCGCCCGTCATCGCCGCCTCGAGGGCTTCGATGGACTTTTCGCGCCCCACGAACAGCGGGATGACCATGTGCGGGTAAACAACGACATCGCGCAATGGCAAAAGAGGCAAGTCGAGGGTGGTCTTCATGATTTCGCCTCTACAGCGGCCTTATGGCCGGAAACCGGTGGAAATGATGCTTGGACCTAATGTGGGGGCACGCTTGGGAAATTACAAGCGCTAGCGCAGGAAAAGCAGAAAGGGGCCCGTAGGCCCCCTCCATGCTTGCAACCATCAACCCGCCATTGCCTGGATCAGGCGTCCGGCGCGGCCTTGGCTTGCGGCTCGCTGTTCTCGTAGATCATCAGCGGCTGCGAGGTGCCATCGATGACGCTCTCGTCGATCACCACCTTGCTGACATCCTTCTTCGAAGGAATCTCGTACATGGTGTCGAGCAGCACGCCCTCGAGGATCGAACGCAGGCCACGGGCGCCGGTCTTGCGCTCCAGGGCCTTGCGTGCCACGGCCTTGAGCGCATCGCTGCGGAACTCGAGGTCGACGCTTTCCATCTCGAACAGCTTGGCATACTGCTTGGTCAGGGCGTTCTTCGGCTCGGTGAGGATCTGCATCAGCGCAGCCTCATCCAGCTCGTCGAGAGTTGCCAGTACCGGCAGGCGACCGACGAATTCCGGGATCAGGCCAAACTTGACCAGATCGTCCGGCTCGACCTCGCGCAGGGACTCGCCAACCTTCTTGCCCTCTTCCTTGCTGCGTACTTCGGCGCCAAAACCGATACCACCCTTGGTGGAGCGGTTCTGGATGACCTTTTCCAGGCCCGAGAAGGCGCCACCGCAGATGAACAGGATATTGCGGGTATCGACCTGCAGGAATTCCTGTTGCGGGTGCTTGCGGCCGCCCTGCGGCGGAACCGAAGCCACGGTGCCCTCGATCAGCTTCAGCAGTGCCTGCTGCACGCCCTCGCCCGAGACGTCACGGGTGATGGACGGGTTGTCCGACTTGCGCGAGATCTTGTCGATCTCGTCGATGTAGACAATGCCCATCTGGGCCTTTTCCACATCGTAGTCGCACTTCTGCAACAGCTTCTGGATGATGTTCTCGACGTCCTCACCCACGTAACCGGCTTCGGTCAGGGTGGTGGCGTCAGCAATGGTGAACGGTACGTTCAACAGACGTGCAAGGGTTTCGGCGAGCAGGGTCTTGCCCGAGCCGGTCGGCCCGATGAGCAGGATGTTGCTCTTGCCGAGTTCGACTTCATCACCCTTCTTGTCACGCTGGTTCAGGCGCTTGTAGTGGTTGTACACCGCTACGGCAAGCACCTTCTTCGCGCGTTCCTGGCCAATGACGTACTGGTCCAGGATACCGCTGATTTCTTTCGGCGAAGGCAATTTGTGCGCGCTGCTCTCGGCCTGGGCTTCCTGCACCTCCTCACGGATGATGTCGTTGCACAGGTCGACGCACTCGTCGCAGATAAATACCGAGGGCCCGGCAATCAGTTTGCGCACTTCGTGCTGGCTTTTGCCGCAGAAGGAGCAATAAAGCAATTTGCCGCTGTCCTCGCCGTTACGGGTGTCAGTCATTCGATCGATCCAATCCGGTAGGCTTGCAACACAAGATGAAGGCAATTGCGGGCTTTTTCAAGTCCGCAGGTAGGCGCTTTCCGCGCCCACCTGCTCTGACACCCCGGTTCAGGAGGCCAGTTGCCGCTTGTCGTAGACCGAGTCGATCAGGCCGTACTCGGCCGCGCGCGAGGCGCTCATGAAGTTGTCACGTTCGGTGTCGCGCTTGATGGTCTCGAGATCCTGGCCGGTGTGGTAAGCCAGCAGCTCGTTCAGGCGTGCCTTGATATTGAGGATTTCCTGGGCGTGGATCTCGATATCGGTGGCCTGACCCTGGAAGCCGCCCAGCGGCTGGTGGATCATCACGCGCGAGTTCGGCAGGCAGTGACGCTTGCCCTTGGCACCTGCAGCCAGCAGGAAGGCGCCCATGCTGCAGGCCTGGCCGATGCAGATGGTCGAGACGTCCGGCTTGATGAACTGCATGGTGTCGTAGATCGACATGCCGGCGGTGACGGAACCGCCCGGCGAGTTGATGTACAGATGGATATCCTTGTCCGGGTTTTCCGCCTCAAGGAACAGCAGTTGCGCGACGACGAGGTTGGCCATGTAGTCCTCTACCGGGCCAACCAGGAAGATCACACGCTCCTTCAACAGGCGCGAGTAGATGTCGTAAGCGCGTTCGCCACGGGCGGACTGCTCGATAACCATCGGGACCAGGCCGCCTGCGGCCTGGATGTCAGAGCTCTGCTGAATATAAGAATTGCGGGACATGTCCTGCGCTCACTCCCAAATAGTCATGGCTTGAATACGCACAAGCCAGCTCGAAGGCTGGCTTGTGGGGGTTTCCTACGAGAGAAGCCTGTTACTCAGCGGCGGCTGGAGCCTGTGCTGGTTTAACGGCATCTTCGTACGAGACCGACTTGTCGGTCACAGTCGCTTTCTGCAGAACAGTATCTACAACTTGTTCTTCCAGCACAACCGAACGGACTTCGTTCAGCTGCTGGTCGTTCTTGTAGTACCAGGCGATGACCTGCTCAGGCTCCTGGTAAGCCGAAGCCATTTCTTCGATCATTTCGCGAACCTTGCCTTCGTCCGGCTTCAGTTCGAACTGCTTGACCACTTCGGCAACGATCAGGCCCAGGACCACACGGCGCTTGGCTTGTTCTTCGAACAGCTCGGCTGGCAGTTGCTCAGGCTTGATGTTGCCACCGAACTGCTGAACAGCCTGCACGCGCAGACGGTTGACTTCGTTTTCCAGCAGGGCTTTCGGTACTTCGATCGGGTTGGCTGCCAGCAGACCATCCATTACCTGGTTCTTCACCTTGGCCTTGATGGCCTGGCGCAGCTCACGCTCCATGTTCTTGCGAACTTCGGTGCGGAAGCCTTCCAGAGTGGTTTCCTTGATGCCGAACTGGGCGAAGAATTCTTCGTTCAGTTCTGGCAGCACAGGGGCGGCAACGCTGTTGACGGTGATGGTGAACTCGGCGGCTTTGCCAGCCAGGTCCAGGTTCTGGTAGTCCTCAGGGAAGGTCACGTTGACAACGCGCTCTTCACCAGCCTTGGCGCCAACCAGGCCGTCTTCGAAGCCCGGGATCATGCGGCCGGAGCCCAGCACCAGCTGGGTGCCCTTGGCCGAACCACCGGCGAACACTTCACCGTCGACCTTGCCGACGAAGTCGATGTTGACCTGGTCGTCGTTCTGCGCGGCGCGCTCGACGGCCTCGAAGCGGGTGTTCTGCTTGCGCAGCACTTCCAGCATGTTGTCCAGGTCGGCGTCAGCCACTTCGGCGCTCAGGCGCTCGACGCTGATCGACTCGAGGCCGCCAACGGTGAACTCCGGGAACACTTCGAAGATGGCGACGAATTCCAGGTCCTTGCCCTTTTCGAAGGACTTCGGCTCTACCGCAGGGGCGCCAGCCGGGTTCAGCTTCTGCTCGACGATGGCTTCGTAGAAGGAAGCCTGGACCAGGTCACCGAAAGCCTCTTGACGGGCATCGGCTTCGAAACGCTGACGGATCACGCTCATCGGCACTTTGCCTGGGCGGAAGCCGGCAACCTTGGCGCGCTTGGCAGTCTGTTGCAGACGCTTGTTGACTTCGTTCTCGACGCGCTCGGCCGGAACGGCGATGGTCATGCGGCGCTCGAGAGCGGAAGTGTTTTCAACAGAAACTTGCATGGATATTCCTCGTTGCACAGACGTTAGCCGGCGTTAGCCCGACTCCAGAATCAAGGGCAAGCATTCTAGTGAGTCGCGCAGCAGAAGTCACCCCACTCGGGACGACGGGAAACCACGCCGGTCGATTAACTTTCAAGGCCCGCACGACATGACGCCGAGCCTGCTTCAATGGGGGCCGCACGACGCCCGGGGCGACCTGCAGCCGAAATACCTTGTCAAACAACTGCCACGAACGAATTCGCTTCCTTTATTCAGGGTCGATTTCGTTGAACTGGCAGTACTCCTCCCACTCCATCCCCAGCGCCTCGGCTACCTCGCGGTGCGTCTCCAGGCGCATGGCCTGCAGCTGCTCGGGGGTGTCGGCGATCAGTTGCAGGGCCAACTCCCAAGGCTGGACACCCTGCTCCTCGGCTGCATCCTCGAACGCCCACTCGATCTGCTGGGCCTGCTCGCGCGCATCCAGCTCACGGATCTCTTCGAGCAGCTGCGGGTTGGCCTCGGCAAAGCGCTGTAGCGCCAGGGCCTGACGGGCTTCTTTTGCGATCATCGGGCTGTTCCTCTGCCGGCCAAATCGGGCCGGTGTTTCAACCGGCTGAAATCTAACAGCTTTTATTGGGATGTCACCAGAGGATTGCAAGGGCCGGGATCGATTGATTTGCAACCCGGCGAACACTCCTACAGCACTGCGGGAAACACGCTATCGCACAAGCGATTGCCCTGCGCTTGAATGGAGCACCTTTTTTGGTACACTTCCATGGACAGGAACACGACAATACTAGATGTCCGCTTCTTTCGCACCGAAGCCGGCAATGAGCCTGTACGCGAATGGTTGACCTCACTCCCCTGCCCCCACAAATACCTGATTGGAACCGAGATCAAGACAATACAAATTGGATGGCCGCTAGGCATGCCCATTGTCAGGAAGCTCGGGAAAGGCCTATGGGAGGCCAGGGTCAACCTAGAGAACATGATCGCACGGGTTCTTTTTACCGTGGATGGAAACACCATGGTCCTGCTTCACGGCTTCATCAAGAAGAGCCAGAAAACACCAGCGCCGGACCTGGCCGCCGCGAGGCAGCGCCAAGCCGCCATAAAGAGGCACAAGCAATGACCACACATATCGGCTCCGACTTCGACGACTTCCTGGCAGGCGAGGACCTTGCAGAGGAGGTATCCGCAGCCGCCCTGAAGCGCGTGATCGCCTGGCAGATCGCCGAGGCCATGAAAGCGCAGAAGATCAGCAAGAAGGCATTGGCCGAGCGCATGCACACCAGCCGCACCGCGGTTGACCGGGCGCTCGACCAGAACGACCCAGGCATGACACTGGCAACCCTGGCCAGCGCAGCGCGAGCCCTCGGGCATCGCGTAGAGGTGCGCCTGATACCGGAAAACAGCCCTGCCCTCGCCTGAGCGCAGCGCCGCCAGATCAGGGCGCAAAACAAAAAGGCGCCCGATCTCACGATCAAGGCGCCTTCCAAGAATATGGGGTGGACGATGGGAATCGAACCCACGACAACTGGAATCACAATCCAGCGCTCTACCAACTGAGCTACGCCCACCATATTGCAGTGTTGCGGTACAGCCTTACAGAAGCATGGTGCGGACGAAGAGACTCGAACTCTTACAGCTTGCGCCGCTGGAACCTAAATCCAGTGTGTCTACCAATTTCACCACGTCCGCGTAACGCTTAAAACAAAGGCGCCAGATGCTATCGAGGCGCCTTTGAAGAATATGGGGTGGACGATGGGAATCGAACCCACGACAACTGGAATCACAATCCAGCGCTCTACCAACTGAGCTACGCCCACCATATTGCATTACAACCTACTTGCTTGCCAAAGCTGCCTAATGGCGCACCCGGCAGGACTCGAACCTGCGACCATCCGCTTAGAAGGCGGATGCTCTATCCAGCTGAGCTACGGGCGCTTAAGCTTGAAGCCTAACCGAACGAGACCTTAACAGGTAACTGTTAAACCACTCATTCTGCCCGACTTCGCCAACCAGTGCTAGGCTGTGCCCGACAAGTGCGGCGAATCTTATAGGCGAGCCTGAAAGTCGTCAACACCTTTCTCAAAAAAATTTAAATTATTTAAGGGCTTAGGGGATTTGCCCGACCACCCGCCTTTGCCCTTGGCCCGTGTCGTGCGAGAATACGCCCTCTTTAATTGTTTCCTTCTCGATGGTTAATCACGCGTCTATGACTGCACACCTAATCGATGGCAAGGCGATCGCCGCCAGCCTGCGCCAGCAGATCGCTCAACGTGTCGTGGAGCGTCGCCAGCAAGGCCTGCGTACGCCGGGCCTGGCGGTGATCCTGGTCGGCACCGACCCCGCCTCCCAAGTCTATGTCTCGCACAAGCGCAAGGACTGCGAAGAGGTCGGCTTCATTTCGCAGGCGTTCGACCTGCCCAGCGAAACCACGCAGCAAGCACTGACCGAGCTGATCGACCGCCTCAATGAAGATCCGGCCGTCGACGGCATCCTGCTGCAATTGCCATTGCCGGCGCACCTGGACGCCTCGCTGCTGCTCGAGCGCATCCGCCCGGACAAGGACGTGGACGGCTTCCACCCATACAACATCGGCCGCCTGGCCCAGCGTATCCCGCTGCTGCGCCCGTGCACGCCGAAGGGCATCATGACCCTGCTGGAAAGCACCGGCCAGGACCTGTACGGCATGAACGCGGTCATCGTCGGCGCCTCCAACATCGTTGGCCGCCCGATGGCCATGGAGCTGCTGCTGGCCGGCTGCACCGTGACCGTCTGCCACCGCTTCACCAAGGACCTCGCCGGCCATGTCGGCCGCGCCGACCTGGTGGTAGTGGCCGCAGGCAAGCCAGGCCTGGTCAAGGGTGAGTGGATCAAGGAAGGTGCCATCGTCATTGACGTGGGCATCAACCGCCAGGAAGACGGCAAGCTTGTCGGCGACGTGGTCTACGAGACCGCCCTGCCGCGCGCCGGCTGGATCACGCCGGTGCCGGGCGGCGTCGGGCCGATGACCCGGGCGTGCCTGCTGGAGAACACGCTGTATGCGGCGGAAGAGCTGCACAAGTAATACCGCGTGACATGAAAACGGCACCTCTGGCAGGTGCCGTTTTTTTGCCTGTGATTTATTTACTGGCTTTGCCGGCCTCTTCGCGGGTAAACCCGCTCCCACAGGTTGCGCGCCGCCCCAGAAGGTGGCGATCTCTCTGTGGGAGCGGGTTTACCCGCGAAGAAGCCGGCGCGGTCTTCAGCCCATCACTTCCTGGCCGCCTCCCACGACTTCAGCAGCTCGCTGTAGCTGACCGTCTCGCCCTTTGGCTTTTCGTTGGCCAGTTTCGGCTTCGGCGCACCGGGCTGGTCGAACCAGTACTGGGCGTCTTTCTCCGGGTTCAGCTTCGGTGCGCAGGTCGCCTGGGCGTTGGACCGCTGCAAGCGCTCCATCATCCGGTCCTGGTCGCGGGCCAGGCCGTCCAGGGCTTCCTGCGGTGTCTTCTCGCCGCTGGCCACTTCGGCGATGTGGCTCCACCACAACTGCGCCAACCGCGGGTAGTCCGGCACGTTGGTACCGGTTGGCGTCCACTGTACCCGCGCCGGGCTGCGATAGAACTCCACCAGCCCGCCCAGCTTGGGCGCCAGCTCGGTCATGGCCTGGGAGTTGATGTCCGACTCACGAATTGGCGTGAGGCCGACGATGGTCTTTTTCAGCGACACGGTCTTGGAGGTGACGAACTGGGCGTACAGCCAGGCAGCCAGGCGTTGCTTCTCGGGGGTGGACTTGAAGAAGGTCCACGAACCGGTGTCCTGGTAGCCCAACTTCATCCCCTCTTCCCAGTATGGCCCCTTCGGCGAAGGCGCCATGCGCCACTTCGGCGTGCCGTCGGCATTGACCACTGGCAAACCCGGCTTGGTCATGTCGGCGGTAAACGCGGTGTACCAGAAGATCTGCTGGGCGATGTTGCCCTGGGCCGGCACCGGCCCGGCTTCGGAGAAGGTCATGCCCTGGGCTTCCTTGGGCGCATAGGCTCGCATCCAGTCCACGTACTTCTGCGTGGCATACACGGCAGCCGGGCCGTTGGTGTCGCCGCCACGGGTCACGCTGGACCCCACCGGGTGGCAGTCCTCCACGCGAATGCCCCATTCGTCCACAGGCAAGCCATTGGGCAAACCTTTGTCGCCGCCACCGGCCATGGAGAACCAGGCATCGGTGAAGCGCCAGCCCAGCGACGGGTCTTTCTTGCCATAGTCCATGTGGCCATAGACGCGTTTGCCGTCGATTTCCTTGACGTCTTCGGTAAAGAATTTGGCGATGTCCTCGTAGGCTGACCAGTTCACCGGCACACCCAGCTCGTAGCCGTACTTCTCCTTGAACCTGGCCTTCAGTTCAGGCCGCTCGAACCAGTCGGCGCGGAACCAGTACAGGTTGGCAAACTGCTGGTCGGGCAACTGGTAGACCTTGCCGTCCGGCGCAGTGGTGAAGGAAATGCCGATGAAGTCCTTCAGGTCCAGGGTCGGCGAGGTGTAGTCCTTGCCTTCGTTGGCCATCAGGTCGGTGATCGATTCCACCTTGCCGTAGCGAAAGTGCGTGCCGATCAGGTCGGAGTCGTTGACCCAGCCGTCATAGATATTCTTGTCCGATTGCATCTGTGTCTGCAGCTTTTCCACCACGTCGCCTTCCTGCAGCAGGTCGTGGGTCAGCTGGATACCGGTGATCTCGCTAAAGGCCTTGGCCAGCACCTTGGACTCGTATTCATGGGTGGTGATGGTTTCCGACACCACGTTGATCTTCATGCCACGGAACGGCTCGGCAGCCTTGATGAACCACTTCAACTCGGCCAACTGCTGCTCAGGAGTGAGGGTCGAAGGCTTGAACTCACTGCCGAGCCACTTCTTTGCCGCGTCCTCGTACTGGTCGGCCCAGGCCGTGCCCTGCGCACTGGCCAGTACCAGCAACGCGGCCAGGGTCAAATGTCGCCTGTTGTACTTGTTGTCGAACATTGTGATCTCCCGTTTCAGTTATCCCACAGGGCCGCTCGCTCAGCCCCAGCGCAGCACCACCACCAGCCACGCCAGCGACAGCAGCGAGGCCACCCACAATGGCCACTCGCTGACGCCAACCACCAGCAAATGCAGGTAGGCGCTGGCCAGCAGGCCGATGAACAAGCGGTCGCCACGGCTGGTGACCAGCGGCAGGAAACCGCGTCGCTCCACGCAGGGGCGGCGCAGTTCGAGCAGGGTCATGCCCAGCAGCAGCACACCAACGGCGGCGAAGAACAGCGCCGTCGGCAAGGTCCAGGCCATCCACTCCATGCCTTGCCCTCCTCACACCCGGCCAAGGGCAAAGCCCTTGGCCACATGGTTGCGCACGAACCAGATCACCAGCATGCCCGGCAGGATGGTCAGTACCCCTGCCGCTGCCAGTACCCCC
The DNA here is from genome assembly GCF_900277125.1 of Pseudomonas inefficax. Lineage (GTDB taxonomy): Bacteria > Pseudomonadota > Gammaproteobacteria > Pseudomonadales > Pseudomonadaceae > Aquipseudomonas > Aquipseudomonas inefficax. The sequence continues at coordinate 6,443 of NZ_OPYN01000098.1, read as the reverse complement.
CAATCGATGCCCGAGGCCGACACGGTACGGGTCATCACCGCGGCGATCGGCTTGGCGTTCACCGAGGTCAGGGTGCGCGCCAGCAGCAGCTCGACCCAGGAGAACATGAAACAGAAAAACGCCGTCACGCCGATGCCGGAGCCAATCAGCGGGACGAAGATCTTCACGAAGAAGCGCGGGAAGCTGTAGCCGTCGATGTAGGCCGTTTCGTCGATTTCCTTCGGCACACCAGACATGAACCCCTCGAGGATCCACACCGCCAGCGGCACGTTGAACAGGCAGTGCGCCAGGGCCACGGCGATATGGGTATCGAACAGGCCAATCGACGAATACAGCTGGAAGAACGGCAGCAGGAACACCGCCGGTGGCGCCATGCGATTGGTCAGCAACCAGAAGAACAGGTGCCGGTCACCGAGGAAGCGGTAACGCGAGAAGGCATATGCCGCTGGCAGCGCCACCAGCAGCGAAATCAGCGTGTTCAGGCACACGTAGTACAGCGAATTGATGTAGCCGCTGTACCAGCTGGCATCGGTGAAGATCACCCGGTAGTTGTCGAGGGTGAACGCCTGCGGCCACAGGGTCAGGCCGCCGAGGATCTCGGTGTTGCTCTTGAACGACATGTTCAGCAGCCAGTAGATCGGCACCAGCAGGAAGAAGAAGTACAGCAGCAGGGCCAGCGATTTGCGCGTGCTCATGGCCTAGTCCTTGTCGGCATGGGTCATGGCTGTGTAGAACAGCCACGAAACCAGCAGGATGATCAGGAAGTAAACCAGCGAGAATGCCGCCGCCGGGCCCAGGTCGAACTGCCCCACGGCCATGCGCGTGAGGGTCTGGCTGAGGAAGGTGGTGGCGTTGCCGGGCCCGCCACCGGTGAGCACGAAGGGCTCGGTGTAGATCATGAAGCTGTCCATGAAGCGCAGCATCACCGCGATCAGCAGAACGTTCTTCAGCTTGGGCAACTGGATATGGCGGAACACCGCCCAGCCCGAGGCGCGGTCGATGCGCGCAGCCTGGTAGTAAACGTCGGGGATGGCGCGCAGCCCCGAATAACAGAGCAACGCCACCAGCGATGTCCAGTGCCACACGTCCATCACCAGCACGGTCAGCCAAGCGTCGAACGGGTCGCCGGCGTAGTTGTAGCTGACCCCGAGACTGGCCAGGGTGGCGCCGAGCAGGCCGATGTCGGCCCGGCCGAAAATCTGCCAGATGGTGCCGACCACGTTCCACGGGATCAGCAGCGGGATGGCCATGACGATCAGGCACACCGAAGCCATGCGCCCCTTGGTCGGCATGGTCAGGGCAATGGCAATGCCCAGCGGGATCTCGATCAGTAGCACGCAGGCGGAATAGATGAACTGGCGCAGCAGCGCATCGTGCAGTGCCGGGTCGCGCAGCACCTGGCGGTACCAGTCGGCGCCGACGAAGTAGCGGTTGGTCTGGTCGAAGATGTCCTGCACCGAGTAGTTGACCACCGTCATCATCGGCACTACCGCACTGAACGCCACCAGCAGGAACACCGGCAGCACCAGCCACCAGGCCTTGTTGTTCGGCACCTTGTTCATGGCCCGGCCTCCAGCAGCTCATCGTCCAGGTACAGCATCAGCCACTGCGCCGGCAGGCTGACCCAGGCTTGGGCCACCGGCAGCGGGCGGTCCTCGCCCAAGCGTGCCTTGAGTGCGACACCGCCCAGTTCGAGGGTGACGATGCGGTAGGTGCCCAGGTCCTCGACGTCCAGCACCCGGGCCGGGTAAGCGTCATCGAACGGGCTGTCCCACAGCTGCACGAATTCCGGGCGAATGCCCACCTGCAGGCGGCCACCGCCTGTTGCCGCCAGGCGCTCATGCAGGTGCTCTTGCAGATGCCCGGGCAGCACCAGGTGAATATCGCCAAACATCACCCCGTCCGCTTCGGCGTGCACCTCGACAAGGTTCATGCCCGGGCTGCCGATGAAGTAACCGACAAAGGTATGCCGCGGCCGCTCGAACAGTTCGCGCGGGGTACCGAACTGGACGATGCGCCCGCCATGCATCACCGCGATCTTGTCGGCGAACGTCGAGGCCTCCAGCTGGTCGTGGGTAACGTAGATCATGGTGATGTTGAACTGCTCGTGGATCTGCTTGAGCTTGCGCCGCAGCTTCCACTTCAGGTGCGGGTCGATCACCGTCAGCGGCTCGTCGAAGAGAATCGCCGAGACGTCATCGCGCACCAGGCCACGCCCCATGGAGACCTTCTGCTTTTCGTCGGCGCTGAGGTTGCGCGCCTTCTTGCGCAGCACGGCCGACAGGTCGAGTACCTCGGCAATCTCCTCCACCCGGGCCTGCACCCGGGCTTCGTCCAGCCCTTGGTTGCGCAAGGGAAAGGCCAGGTTGTCGAACACCGTCATGGTGTCGTACACCACCGGGAACTGGAACACCTGGGCGATGTTGCGGGCCTGCGGTGACAGCTGGTTGACCGGCTTGCCGTCGAACAGCACCTCGCCGTGGGATGGTGTCAGCAGCCCGGAGATGATGTTGAGCAAGGTCGACTTGCCGCAGCCGGACGGCCCGAGCAAGGCGTAGGCCCCGCCCTGCTCCCACACATGTTCCAGCGCGTGCAGGGCATAGTCCGCCTCGCTGGCGGGCTGGCGGTTGTAGCTGTGCGCCAGTTGGCGCAGGCGGATCTCGGCCATCACCCTCTCCTTGCCTGGCGCAGCCCAGGAGCCTGCACCAGCGCCCCGGCACTGTCGAACACGAACAGCTTGTGGGTGGGGATGAACACGCGGATCGGCGTGTCCACCTGGTATTCGTGCACCCCTGGCAGGTGCAGGATCATGCGCCAGTGTTCGTTGCGCACATGCAGGAAGGTCTCTGAACCACTGATCTCGGCCAGTTCCACCAGCACCGCCAGTTCCAGGTCGTCGTCGTGGGCCGGCACCAGGCTGATGTGGCTGGGCCGCACGCCAAAGCGGTAGTCACCCTCGGCAAGCGGCTGCAAGTCGGCATTGCGGGCAAAGTGCACGGCCTGAGCCAGGCTCACGTCATTGCCGCTGATACGGCCAGGCACCAGGTTGATCGGTGGCTCGGAAAACAGCTCGGCAGCCAGCACGCTGCACGGGCGCTGGTAGACCTCGGCAGTAGGCCCGCTCTGGACGATACGGCCCTCATGCACGAGGGTGGTGGTGCCGCCCAGAGCCAGCGCCTCGTTGGGCTCGGTGGTGGCATACACGGCAATGCAGTGGCGCGCCGCAAACAGCTCGCGCAGCTCCTGGCGCAGGCCCTCGCGCAGCTTGTAGTCGAGGTTGACCAGTGGCTCGTCGAACAGGATCAGCGAGGCATCCTTGACCAGCGCCCGGGCCATTGCCGTGCGTTGCTGCTGGCCACCGGACAGCTCCAGCGGCAGGCGCTGCAGGTAGTGTTCGATGCGCAGCATCTCGGCGGTTTCCTGAACCCGCCGGCGAATCTGCGGCTCGGCCATGCGTGCCTGGCGCAGTGGTGACGCAATATTCTCGTACACGCTGAGAGTCGGATAATTGATGAACTGCTGATACACCATCGACACATTGCGCTGGCGCACCGGCACCCCAGTCACATCCTGGCCATCCATCAGCACCCGCCCCCGGTCCGGGCGGTCAAGCCCGGCCATCAGGCGCATCAGGCTGGTCTTGCCGGCCAGGGTGCGGCCCAGCAGCACGTTGAACGAGCCGGGTTCGAAACGCAGTGAGGCATCGACGATCCAGGGCTGGTTGTCGACGCTGCGGCTGACCTGTTCCAGCACCAGAGACATGGCGTGGCCTTCTTGTGGTTCTTGTCTGCCGGGCACAGCCAGTTTCGTGCCAGCTGCGCCGCGATCGTCTGGCCCGGGGCCTGGCCGGCGACAGCGGTCAATCTTAGGTTCGCAAGTGAACACAAGCACTGAACAACTGAACACTTTCCGGTTTGACATTGAACAACTGTGCACGACACTGAACAGCGGTCGGCCCCATGACAACAATCACACAGGACAGGCCCATGGCCGTATCCGCTTCGACCCATGCCCAACTGATCCAGGCCTCCTGGGCGCGCTGCCGCGACCATGGCCTGCAGCCCCAGCAAGCCCCGGACTTCGACTGCCTGACCCGCGCCGAGCTGAGCGCGCTGCTGGAGCGGCGCCAGGCCCTGCTGCGCCTGACCCGCGAAGCAGTGCTGCCGCAATATGCGCACCTGCTGGGCAATGCCAGCTACCTGGTGATGCTGGCCGATGCCAGCGGCTGCCTGCTCGACAGCTGGGGCTCGCGGCGTTTCATCGAGCCGCGCCAGCAGCACGGCTTCAGCGCCGGCGCCCACTGGCACGAGCGCGGTGTCGGTACCAATGCGCTGGGCACCGCGCTGGTCTGCGCCGAGGCGATCCATGTGGGTCAGGACGAGCACTTCCTGCGCCAGAACCGTTATATGTCCAGCGCCGCCGCGCCGCTGTTCGATGCCGAGCGGCAGCTGGTCGGGGTGCTCGATGTGGCCAGTGACGGCTACTTGCCAGCCAGCCAGACCCTGGGCCTGGTACGCATGATGGGCCAGAGCCTGGAAAACCGCATGATCCTCGCCGCGCATGCCGGCCAGCACGCGCAACTGATCTTCAACAGCGCCTCCGACAACCTCGACAGCCCCTGGGCCGGCCTGCTGGTGTTCGATGAGCACGGGCGGGTTCTGGCCGCCAATCACCGGGCCGACACCCTGCTCGGGGGCAACCCGCTGCAGCAGAACATCGCGCAACTGTTCCAGTTGCCTCTGCAACAGCTGCTCAGCCATCCCCAGCAACAGCCCTTCGCCCTGCAAGCCATTGGGCGCAACCGCTTTCATTGCCAGTGGCAGCTGCCGCGCGAAGCCGCCAGCCGCCCCGCCGCCAGCAGCGCCGAGCCACGCCTGGAGAAGGCCTTGGCGCAGGCCGGCCTGCTGCTGGAAAAGGACATTCCGGTACTGGTGCAGGGTGAAACCGGCGTAGGCAAGGAGGTATTCGTCGAGACCCTGCACCGGGCCAGCAGCCGCGCCAGCCAGCCGCTGATCGCCGTCAACTGCGCGGCGATCCCGGCCGAGCTGGTGGAGTCGGAGCTGTTTGGCTACGACAAGGGCGCATTCACCGGCGCCCACCAGAAAGGCAACCCGGGGCTGATCCGCAAGGCCCACCACGGCATCCTGTTCCTCGACGAAATCGGCGACATGCCGTTACCCACCCAGGCCCGCCTGTTGCGCGTGCTGCAGACGCGCAGTATCCAGCCATTGGGCAGCGGCGAACCGGTGGCGGTGGATATCCGCGTGGTGTCGGCAAGCAACCGCGACCTGGCCGAAGAAGTGCGCGCCGGGCGTTTTCGCCAGGACCTGTTTTACCGCATCGCCGGGCTGGCAGTGGTGTTGCCGCCGCTGCGCGAGCGCAGTGACCGACGGCAGCTGATCGAACAAGTGCATGCGCGCTACCGCGACCCCGGGCAACCAGCCCGGCTACCTGCGGCTGTTATCGAGCTGCTCGATCGGCACCCATGGCCGGGGAACATGCGTGAACTGGTGAGTGTGCTGCAGGTGGCGCTGGCCTTGGCGGGTAACGGGGCTGTCGGCCTGGAACACCTGCCTGCGGGTTTTCTTGCCGAGTCGCAGGTGCCTTTGCAGGTCGCGACCGAAGAGGCGGACCTGCACGCGCTGGTGGAGCAAGCCAACGGCAACCTCTCGGCGGTGGCGCGCGGACTCGGGATCAGCCGCACCACGCTGTACAAGCGGTTGCGTGAGCGATGATTGACTTGGCCTGCACTGGCCTCATCGCCGGCAAGCCAGCTCTCATAGAACTGCACACAAGCCATTGAATTAGCAGGGACCCTGTGGGAGCGGCTTTAGCCGCGAACACCGGCGCAGCCGGTGCCATGCACCGCGTTGGATACTTCGCGGCTAAAGCCGCTCCCACAGGGTACGAGGATCGCTTGCGAATTCAGTTATCTGTGCGACAGCGCGGCCCAAAGGGCTGGGCTATCTCCTACAGCGCGCTCTCAAGGCCGGTGATATCCCTGTGGGAGCCGGCTTGCCGGCGATAGGGCCGGTACAGATAGCCACAGCCGATTCGGCTGCCAGCGCAGCGTAATCAGCCAAAGCCGCTGCTGCCACAGCCCATTACAGCCAGCTTTACCTCCCCTCCCGCCGCACAATGAAACCAGAGCCCACTCTGGAAGCGTCGCCGCAGGGAGACCCCTCATGACCCGCTATATCGATGTGCAAGACCTGGCCCGCCTGGTCAACCGCAAAGGCCTGCCCACCTGCCTGCTGGAAATGGCCGACTACATCCGCCAGGACTACCTGAGCTGGCATGCCTTCGAAAAACGGGCACGGGTGGCCAACCATTGAGAGGACGGCGTGATCGAGCTGATGCCAACCCCGGACGCCAGCCGCTACGCGTTAAAGTACGACAACGGCCATCCGAAGAACNTTCGCCATGGCCTGCCCACGGTGATG
>NZ_OPYN01000097.1 GCF_900277125.1 Pseudomonas inefficax | reverse complement strand
TGGCCAGCAACTGCGGTGCATCGTGCCCAACATACCAACGCATGGCTTGCGGCGCCCCCAGCTGCACGCGGCTGTCCAGGCGCAGGCGCGGCATCACCCGGGCCCAGCGCCGGGCGATCGGCTGCTCGACCATGGTCAGGTGATAGATGCCGGCCTGGACCATTTCCAGCACGTCCTCCACCGCCAGGGTCGAGTCGACCCACTCAACCTTGATCGGTGCGCGCTTGCGCAGCGCCAGTTGCTGGTTGATTTGCTGGATCAACGGGCCGGCGGCACTGGCGCTGGTCAGGGCCACGGTACGCCCGGACAACTGCTCGACATGGCTGAAGCTGCGCTCGCCCTTGCGCCCCACCAGCAGCAACTGCACACGGTCGAGCACCGGTGCGCTGCTGCTGACCCCGCGCACTACAGCGGGGTCCAGCAGCTCGCCCGGCGCGGCCAGGTCACCCTCGCCACGGGCCAGGGCGCCCAACAGTTGCTCCTTGGCACGCGGGATCAGCTTGAGCTGGATCTCCTGGCCGTCGGCGGCGCGGGCATTGAGATAATGTTCCAGGGCACGCAGGCGATAGTATTCGATGCCGACCGGCTCACCCTTGACCTCACCGGAGCTGTTGCGGCTCTGGTTGACCAGCACCCGCAGCACCTGGCTGGCGCGAATCTGTTGCAGGTCACGGACCTTGGCCGGCGCAATGTTCTGCTGCGGGCCTGGCGCGCGCGCGTGGGCAGGCCCGGGCAAGGTCAGCCCAAGCGTCAGCAGGAAAATGAGCCAGCATCGCTGCATGCGAAACGTGTCCGTGGTCGGTGGGCGGCATCCATGGGGTTGCACCGCCAGGAGAGAAATGACGGTAAAAGACCACGGCAACAGCATGAAGTTCTTGGTTTTTTCAGAAAAACACGGTTTTTGTTATGCTGGCCGCCCCGCGGCACGAGGTAGCACCATGCAACTGATCGATATCGGCGTCAACCTGACCAACAGCAGTTTCCACGACCAGCAGGCGGCAATCGTCGAGCGTGCCCTCGAAGCCGGGGTCATGCAGATGGTGCTCACGGGCACCAGCCTGGCGGTCAGCGAACAGGCGCTGGAGCTTTGCCAGCAACTGGATGCCAGCGGCGCGCACCTGTTCGCCACCGCAGGCGTGCACCCCCACGATGCCAAGGCCTGGGATGCCGGCAGCGAGCGCCAGTTGCGCCAGCTGTTGAGTGAACCACGGGTACGCGCCGTGGGTGAATGCGGCCTGGATTTCAACCGCGACTTCTCGCCTCGCCCACTCCAGGAAAAAGCCCTGGAGGCACAGCTGGCGCTGGCTGCCGAGCTGCGCCTGCCGGTGTTCCTGCACGAACGCGACGCCAGCGACCGCCTGCTGGCGATCCTCAAGGATTACCGCGACC
>NZ_OPYN01000096.1 GCF_900277125.1 Pseudomonas inefficax | reverse complement strand
TCCCGGCCGAGCTGGTGGAGTCGGAGCTGTTTGGCTACGACACGGGCGCGTTCACCGGCGCCCACCAGAAGGGCAACCCGGGGCTGATCCGCAAGGCCCACCACGGCATCCTGTTCCTCGACGAAATCGGCGACATGCCGTTCCCTACCCAGGCCCGCCCGTCGCGCGCGCTGCAGACGCGCAGTATCCAGCCATTGGGCAGCGGCGAACCGGTGGCGGTGGATATCCGCGTGGTGTCGGCAAGCAACCGCGACCTGGCCGAAGAAGTGCGCGCCGGGCGTTTTCGCCAGGACCTGTTTTACCGCATCGCCGGGCTGGCAGTGGTGTTGCCGCCGCTGCGCGAGCGCAGTGACCGCCGGCAGCTGATCGAGCAAGTGCATGCGCGCTACCGCGACCCCGGGCAACCAGCTCGGCTGCCTGCGGCTGTTATCGAGCTGCTCGATCGGCACCCATGGCCGGGGAACATGCGTGAACTGGTGAGTGTGCTGCAGGTGGCGCTGGCTTTGGCGGGCAATGGGCCTATCGGCCTGGAACACCTGCCTGCGGGTTTTCTTGCCGAGGCGCAGGTGCCTTTGCCGGTCGCGACCGAAGAGGTGGATCTGCACGGGCTGGTGGAGCAAGCCAACGGCAACCTCTCGGCGGTGGCGCGCGGGCTCGGGATCAGCCGCACCACGCTGTACAAGCGGTTGCGTGAGCGATGATTGACTTGGCCTGCACTGGCCTCATCGCCGGCAAGCCAGCTCCCACAGGTACAGCGCCGCTCTCGAGGCCAGTGATATCCCTGTGGCAGCAACTGTCTTGGATATCTCTTCAAGCCAGCATTGGCCCTTGTAGGAGCGGCCTTGTGTCGCGATGGGCCGCGCAGCGGCCCCGACAAACTTTGCTGCGAAGCTGAAAACCTGGGGCCGCTTCGCGCCCCATCGCGACACAAGGCCGCTCCTACAGGTAATTGCACATGGCTTGAGGCCGGTGTGGTCGAGGTGGGCTTGCCGGCGATAGGGCCGGTACAGATAGCCACAGCCGATTCGGCTGCCAACGCAGCGTAATCAGCCAAAGCCGCTGCTGCCACAGCCCATTACAGCCAGCTTTACCTCCCCTCCCGCCGCACAATGAAACCAGAGCCCACTCTGGAAGCGTCGCCGCAGGGAGACCCCTCATGACCCGCTATATCGATGTGCAAGACCTGGCCCGCCTGGTCAACCGCAAAGGCCTGCCCACCTGCCTGCTGGAAATGGCCGACTACATCCGCCAGGACTACCTGCGCTGGCATGCCTTCGAAAAATGCGCCCGGGTGGCCAACCATTCAGCGGACGGCGTGATCGAGCTGATGCCAATCTCGGACGCCAGCCGCTACGCCTTCAAGTACGTCAACGGCCATCCGAAGAACACTCGCCATGGCCTGCCCACGGTGATGGCCTTCGGCGCCCTGGCGAGCGTCGATACCGGTGCACCGTTGCTGCTCAGCGAAATGACCCTGACCACCGCCATCCGCACTGCAGCCACCTCGGCCCTGGCCGCCCGCTACCTGGCGCGCGCAGACAGCCGAAGCATGGCGTTGATCGGCAATGGCTCGCAGAGCGAGTTCCAGGCCATCGCCTTCAATGCCCTGCTGGGCATCGATGAAATCCGCCTGTACGACATCGACCCGGCCGCCTCGGCCAAACTGGTCGCCAACCTGGCCAACCGCCCCGGGCTCAAACTGAGCATCGCCAGCTCCGTGGCCGAAGCGGTGCGCGGTGCCGATATCGTCACCACGGTAACCGCAGACAAGGCCTGCGCCACCATCCTTACCCCGGAGATGATCGAGCCGGGCATGCACCTGAACGCCGTGGGCGGTGACTGCCCGGGCAAGACCGAGCTGCACCGGGCGATCGTCGAGCGGGCCCGGGTGATCGTCGAGTACGAGCCGCAGAGCCGGGTGGAAAGCGAGATCCAGCAGATGCCGGCGGACTCGCCAGTGACCGAGTTCTGGCGGGTGGTTGCCGGAGAGGCCAAGGGGCGTGAGAGCGCCGAACAGGTGACGCTGTTCGACTCGGTGGGGTTTGCCCTGGAGGATTATTCGGCGTTGCGCTACGTGCTGGATACGGCGCAAGCGCTGGATATCGGCACAGACATCGGGCTGGTGCCGGTGCTGGAGGATCCGAAGGATTTGTATGGGTTGTTGCAGCCGCGGGTGGTGGAATTGCGGGCGGTGCCCAAAGCTGGCTCTGTCTGCGCCTGACAGATCCTGGGGCTGCTGCGCAGCCCTTTCGCGACACAAGGCCGCTCCCACAACGGTCCGCCGCCATTCTGAAGGTTGCGTGATTCCTGTGGGAGCGGCCTTGTGTCGCGATGGGCCGCGCAGCGGCCCCCTTTACCGCCTAACCTGTCCAGTGCCCTCTTCCGAACGAAGCCCAAGCGCATGGACACCAAGGACGCCAACGCCCACCCCCTCGACCGCATCGACGAAGCGATCATCGACATCCTGCGCCACGACGGCCGCATCACCTTCGAGAAACTTTCCAGCCTCGTCAATCTCACCCCGCGCCCCTGCCTGGAGCGTGTACGCAAGCTGGAGCGCCGTGGCGTGATCCGCGGTTACGGGGCGATCATCGACCTGCAGAAGGTCGCGCCCGGGGTGTCGCTGCTGGTGCTGGTCGCCCTGTCCAACCAAAGTGGACGGGCCGCGCAGAAGGCCTTCGAAGCCACTCTGCGCAACTGCCCGCAAGTGCACGAATGCCAGCTGATCAGCGGCCACTTCGACTACAGCCTGCGCCTGCGCTGCCGCGACATGGAGCACTATCGGCTGCTCAGCGAAAGCTGGATGAACGACGACACCCTGCACATCGACAAGCTGGTAGCACACCCGGTGCTGGCCGAGGTCCAGCCAATGGCCCGCTGATTGCAACAGGGTCCCAGGCGCTGGCCAAACCCTGCTCTGGTTCACGTGTAGTCATTCACGGCACGCACCGAACTAGAGCCTGGCAGGCCCGAATGCCCCACAACTGGTCAGACCGGTAAGGCCGAAAACCCTTGCAATGTCAGATTTTTCGCGCTTTCATGGCTTCGCGCTGAACAAACCGGTAAGACCACAATAATTAAGTCCTGCGCTCTTTCGCCCCGTGCGGCTACCGAAGCAAGGACACCGATCAGAGATCCCTCCCATGCTCAAATGGTGCTCGCGTTCGATCTTCCTTCAAGTCGTGCTCGGCCTTGCCCTCGGCATCGCCTGCGGTCTCAGCTTCCCCGACCTCTCCCTGCAACTCAAACCCCTTGGCGACGGCTTCATCAAGCTGATCAAGATGCTCATCGGCCTGATCGTGTTCTGCGTGGTGGTCAGCGGTATCTCGGGTGCCGGCGACCTGAAGAAGGTCGGGCGCATCGGCCTGAAGTCGGTGATCTACTTCGAAGTGCTGACTACCCTGGCGCTGGTGATCGGCCTGGTATTCGCCTTCACCAGCGGCATCGGCAGCGGCGCCAACATCCACCTGGACCAGCTGTCCAGCGCCGACGCCAGCAGCCTGGCCGAGCGTGGCCAGCATATCCACGGTGCCACGGCATTCTTCATGGACCTGATCCCCACCTCGGTGATCGGCGCCTTTGCCGACAACAACATCCTCCAGGTGCTGCTGTTCTCGGTACTGTTCGGCAGCGCGCTGAACCTGGTGGGTGACTCGGCAGCCGGCATCTCGCGGCTGATCAACGAACTGAGCCACGTGATCTTCCGCATCATGGGCATGATCGTGCGCCTGGCACCGATCGGCGTGTTCGGCGCCATCGCCTTCACCACCAGCAAGTACGGCCTGGAATCGCTGCAACACCTGGGCGGGCTGGTGGCGCTGTTCTACCTGACCTGTGCCGGCTTCGTACTGATCGTGCTGGGCACGGTCATGCGCCTGTCGGGCCTGAAGCTGCTGCCACTGATCAAGTACCTGCGTGAAGAGCTGACCATCGTGCTGGGCACCGCCTCGTCCGACGCCGTACTGCCACAGATCATGCGCAAGCTGGAGCACCTGGGTATCGGCAGCTCCACCGTCGGCCTGGTGATCCCCACCGGCTACTCGTTCAACCTCGATGGTTTCTCCATCTATCTGACTCTGGCCATCGTGTTCATTGCCAATGCCACCGGCACGCCACTGGCAATGACCGACCTGCTGACCATCCTGCTGGTGTCGCTGGTGACTTCAAAGGGTGCTCATGGCATCCCAGGCTCGGCGCTGGTGATCCTCGCCGCTACCCTGACCGCCGTGCCGGCAATCCCGGTGGTCGGCCTGGTACTGGTACTGGCGGTGGACTGGTTCATGGGCATCGGCCGGGCGCTGACCAACCTGATCGGCAACTGCGTGGCCACCGTGGCCATCGCCCGCTGGGAGAAGGACATCGACCTGGAGCGTGCGCACAACGTGCTCGACGGCAAGCCCGGCTTCGCACCCACGCCACGCAAGCAGCCCAACCCTCATCAACAGGAATTCTGAGCGAACGTGGCCGGCACTGATGCCGGCCCTTCCAGGAGCGAACCGTGATCAGCTCATCGACCGTCGTCAACTCAGTGGTGGAAAAACTGCGCCAGGCCCTGGCCCGAGGCCAATGGCGTACCGGCGACATGCTGCCAGGCCAGCGCGAACTGGCCGAACAACTGGGCATCAGCCGCCCCAGCCTGCGCGAAGCGGTGACTGTGCTGGAAACCCTGGGCCTGGTGCGCTCGCTACCGGGCAAGGGCGTATTGGTACTGGATGCCGATGCCGCCGCGCAGGAACCGGGCCTGGACACCAGCACCGCAGCCAGCCTGGCCGACGTACTGGAGCTGCGCTACACCCTTGAGCCCTTCATCGTCGGCCTGGTGGCGCAGTCGGCCAACAGCCAGGACATCGGCCAGTTGCGCCTGACCCTGATGGACATGCGTGAAGCGCTGGAGGCGGATGACAGCGAAGCCGGAGTCAGGGCCTACATCGCCTTCCATGAAGCGCTGTTCGCCCTGACCACCAATCCGATCTTCCAGAGCGTGGTGCAACAGACCGGCAATGCCCTCAAGCAGAGCGCCGACATGCTGCGCAATTCGCCAGAGCACCTGGCCGCGCGGCTGAAGGAAAACGAAGCGGTGGTGCGCGCCATACGTGAGCGCAGCAGCGCCCAGGCCAGTGCCCAGATGCGCCAGCACATCCTGGCCGAAGGGTTGCGCATGGGCATCCCGCTGAACATCCCGGAAGAACACCCGCATCCATGACCCCAGGAGAGCGACCATGAACGCCGCCCCTCACTTGCCGGCCCTGCTCGCGGCCGGCGAAACCCGCCTGTCGGCCGAGCAGATCTACCCGCGGCTGTTCGATGCCATCCTCGAACAGCGCCTGCCACCTGGCAGCCTGTTGCCCGAACAGGCACTGGGCCATGCCTTTGGTGTCAGCCGTACAGTGATCCGCCGCGTGCTCGGGCGCCTGTCCGACCAGCAGGTTGTGGTGCAACGCCCCAGCCACACTGCGCATCTGGCCGCGCCCGACCCGGAGCAGGCACGCCAGGTACTCAGCGCCCGGCGCCTGGCCGAAACCACGCTGATCACCCTGGCTGCGCAACGCGCCCGGCCGGCGCAGATTCGCCAGCTGCGGCAACTGGTGGAGCGCGAGCGCCAGCACCATGAAAACGGCGAGCGTTGTGCAGCGATCCGCCTGGGTGGCGAGTTTCACCTGAAACTGGCGCAGGTGGCCGCCAATGCGCCACTGGCGCGGTTTCTCAATGGCCTGGTGCCGATGACCTCGCTGATCATCGCCCGCTACGAGTCGCCATGCTGCGATCACTGCGCGTGGCAGGAACATGCGGCGATCATCGATGCCGTGGAGCATGGCGATGCCGAGGCGGCGCTGGGGCTGATGCACAAGCACCTCGACCGCCTGGAAGAAAAGCTCGACCTGGAATGACCCATGCTCTTTCTGGTGAACGCGGTCCTTGTGGGAGCGGCCTTGTGTCGCGAAAGGGCCGCAAAGCGGCCCCGGCACTTTAAGCAGAAATGTCGAAATCCGGGGGGCTGCTTCGCAGCCCTTTCGCGACACAAGGCCGCTCCCACAGGGACCGCGTTCACGCAGAAATCTGCGTTGATCCTGAACGGCCGATAGGCTGCACGGCAGCCCTTCACTCCCCACCCTATACTCCCAGAACCATCCCAGCCTCTACCAGGGAGGCGGTTGCGTGAGCATTCGAGCCCTCCTGCTGCTGTGCCTGCTGCTGGCCTTGGTGGGCTGCGCAGGCAAGCCCCCACCTGTGCCGCCGCCACCCGTGGTGCTGCCCCCCGCCACCTGGCAACGCATCGACCAGGAACTGATCGAAGCCTCGGTCGGCGCCGGCAGCTCGGCCAACGACTATGCGCGACGCTCCATGCGGGTGTGGAAGGAACAGGTACAGCAGCGCACCGAAAGCGACTTCATCCCCTGGTTTACCGGCTACTGGACCCAGCAGTGGCTGACCCTGAAGGTGGCCTGGTACAAGATCGACAGCGGTGGAGGCCGGGAGCCGGCGGAAAAGCGCCTGGCGCTGTACCTGCAGGAGCAGTACCACAAGCGGGTGATCGAACCGGTGGCCGAGCAGATCAACCCCGAAGGCATCCGCGATCGTGCCAGCGAGCTGTACTTGCAGCTGCTCGGCCAACAGTTGCCAGCCATCATCAGCCGCTACAACGCGCCCCCCGAGCAGTTCAGCCAACGCCTCAACCGCATCCCCGCCATCGCCCTGGGGCCGCCGGATGCACGCAATGCCAGCCTGTACCAACTGCTGCGGGCCAAGTCGCTGGCCCAGCAACCGGCCTGGCAAGCCATGCGTCAGCACCTGCACCTGCAGGCCAGCAAAGGCCCCGGAAAAACCGATGTCGGGCTGAACTCGGTAGCCAACCAGGCCAGCGAAAAGCTCGGCGCTACCCTGGCCCCGCGCGGCATCGCCAGTGCCGTGGCGTCGGCGGTGGGCAAGGTGGCGGGGGCGATGATTTCGATTGCGGCAGCTGGCTACGGGATGATGACCCATGACCGCGAACACCCGCAGATGGTCGAGCAGTTGCGGGTGATCCTCAACGTGGCGCTGAACCAGGAATGGCAGGAACTGATGGAGAATCGCCAGAGCGGGGCCATGTCGGGGGTGTACTACCTGTCGGGGCAGGTCGAGGACAGCTTGCTGGCCAGTGCACCGAGGCCGACGGAACAACCGCTCGAGCAACAGGTGAAGCAGCAGCAGGAGCCTTTGATCATTCGCCTGCCGCCTTAGTGGTTGATTGTTCCGACCTCTTCGCGGGTAAACCCGCTCCCACAGGGTCGTTCACAGCATTCAAAGCCTGCGATATTCCTGTGGGAGCGGGTTCACCCGCGAAGAGGCCGCCACAGGTAACGTGTCAGGCCGTAGCCAACGCAGAGCTGGGCAAACCAAAGATCCGGTCGAACGCCCAGTTGTAGGCAAAGGTGTAGCACGGCACCAGCACGATGAACGCCATGTCCACCAGCAACGCCTCCAGCAATGTCATGTCCAGCCACCAGGCAATCAGTGGGATCAAATACACCACCAAGGTCAGCTGGAAGCCGATGGCATGTACCACCCGCCGTGCCACACTGCGCCCGCGCTTGGCCTGGCGACTCTCCCAGCATTCGAACAGGGTGTTGTAGATCAGGTTCCAGAGCATGGCGATGGTGGTGATCATCACCGCCAGAGGCCCGGTATGCGACGCCTGGGTGTCCGACAGGTAGGCCAGCCCGAGGGTCGACATGCACAGCCCGATCAGTTCATAGAAAGTCACGTAGACCAGTTTGCGTTTGATTCCCTGCACCCGGGATTACCTCCAATGACAAAGCGATGGGGCGCGATCATGCTTCATCGTTCTTGACAGAAAAAGTCAGCAGCTGTCAGATCTACTGACAGGAGGCTGCCATGAACTTTTCCAGCGACAATATCCAACTGTTTCTCGCCGTGCTCGACCGCGGTTCGTTTTCCGCCGCCGCGCGCGCTCTGCAGCGGGTGCCTTCGGCCGTGAGCATGGCCATCGGCAACCTCGAGGCCGAACTGGGCTACAGCCTGTTCGAGCGTGGCCCACGGGAAGTCCGCCCGACTGCACAGGCCCTGGCGCTGGAACCCCATGCCCGGTTGATCGCCGAGCAACTGGGGCTGCTGCAGGTGCATGCCCTGGAGCTGTCCCAAGGGCTGGAGAGCAGCCTGACGCTGGCCGTGGTGCCGGACATCGACCACCGCCCGTTGCTGGCGGCCATCGCACGCCTGGGTGAGCGGCACCCGCTGCTGGACATCGCCCTGCTCAGCGCCCCGCAGGAAGAGGCCGTACACTTGCTGGACAGCGGCCGAGCCGACCTCTGCGTGGCCTTTGCCGGGCTGCAGGTCGATGCCCGTCGCGGCTTCCAGCACATCGGCATGGAGTCGCTGGTGGCCACCCTGTCCCCCACTCACCCGGCCCTGCGCGAGGGGCGTATCCACTACCTCGAAGACCTGACCCGGGTGCGCCAGATCCTGGTGCGCAGCCGTGACCTGCCGCTGGCCGACCCCCGCCCGTTGATAGGCGCCACGCACTGGTCAACCGACAGCTTCGACCTCGCGTTGCAGATGGTGGAGGCCGGCCTGGGCTGGGGCGACCTGCCGCTGTCGCGGGTCGCGCCACTGCTGGCCAGCGGGCGCCTGGTGCGCCTGGATTTTCGCAATACCCGCAACGAGTTGCAGTTGCCGGTACACATCTTCTGGCGCAAACAACAACCGCTGCAGCAGGCTGCACGCCTGTTGATCGAGCAGTTGTGTAGCCAGTGAATACCGTCTGTCGAAACGACCGTAAGAAATTTCTGTAAGCACTTCAATCTTTTACCCCTTGAGCCGATATCCCGAACGATAGGTTGCGCAATGCGTCATGAGCGCACTGCGCCCTCCCCTCATTGGCTCAAGGTCTCGAAACATGAACCTGAAATTTCGCCACAAGATCCTGCTCAGCGCCTGCGGCGTCGTGGTCCTGGCATTTGCCCTGTTCACGCTCTACAACGACTACCTGCAACGCAACACCATCCGCCAGAACATCGAAGCTTCGGTGCAGCAGTCCGGCGCGCTGACCGCCAGCAGCGTGCAGAACTGGATGAGCGGCCGCATCCTGGTCCTGGAAAACCTGGCCCAGGACATCGCCCAGCAAGGCGCCGGCGATACCCTGGCCGGGCTGATCGAGCAGCCGTCCTACACGCGTAATTTCCTGTTCACCTACCTGGGCCAGGCCAACGGTGTGTTCACCCAGCGCCCCGATACGCAGATGCCCGACGGTTACGACCCACGTCAGCGCCCGTGGTACGGCGCCGCGGCCAGCGCCGGGCAGACCGTACTGACCGCCCCGTACCAGGGTGCTGTCGGCGGCCTGATGGTAACCATCGCCACGCCAGTGAAAAGCAAGGGCAATGGCGAGCTGATCGGTGTGGTCGGCGGCGACGTCACTCTCGACACCCTGGTCGAGATCATCAACTCGGTCGATTTCGGCGGCATCGGCCACGCCTTCCTGGCCGACAGCAATGGCCAGGTGATCGTCAGCCCCGACAAAGACCAGGTGATGAAGAACCTCAAGGACATCTACCCCGGCAGCAACCTGCGAGTCGCCACCGGCATGCAGGATGTCACCCTCAATGGCCAGGACCGCATCATCTCCTTCGCCCCGGTGGCCGGCCTGCCTTCGGCACAGTGGTACATCGGCCTGTCGATCGACAAGGACAAGGCCTACGCCGCGCTCAGCCAGTTCCGCACCTCGGCGATCATCGCCATGCTCATCGCCGTGGCTGCCATCGCCGGCCTGCTTGGCCTGCTGATCCCGGTGCTGATGAGCCCGCTGACCACCATGGGCCGCGCCATGCGCGACATCGCCGAGGGCGAAGGTGACCTTACCCGCCGCCTGACCGTGCAGAACAAGGACGAGTTCGGCGAACTGGCCACTTCGTTCAACCGCTTCGTCGAGCGCATTCATGCCTCGATCAGCGAAGTGTCCTCTGCAACCCGCCTGGTGCACGACCTGTCGGAGAAGGTGGTCAATGCCTCGAATGCCTCGATCATCGGTTCTGAAGAGCAAAGCATGCGCACCAACAGCGTGGCCGCAGCGATCAACGAACTGGGGGCCGCCACCCAGGAAATCGCCCGCAACGCCGCCGATGCCTCGCAGCATGCCAGCGGAGCCAGCGAACAGGCCCACGGTGGCCGTGAAGTGGTCGAAGAAGCGATCAGCGCCATGACCGCCCTGTCGCAGCGCATCAGCGAATCTTGCGCGCAAATCGAAACGCTCAACGCCAGCACTGACGAGATCGGCAAGATCCTCGACGTGATCAAGGGCATCTCGCAGCAGACCAACCTGCTGGCGCTGAACGCCGCCATCGAAGCGGCCCGTGCCGGTGAGGCCGGCCGTGGCTTTGCCGTGGTGGCTGACGAGGTCCGCAACCTGGCGCACCGCACCCAGGAATCGGCCGAAGAAATCCACCGCATGATCACCAGCCTGCAGGTGGGCTCGCGCGAAGCGGTGCACACCATGAACACCAGTCAGGTTTCCAGCGAACAGACCGTGCAGGTGGCCAACCAGGCAGGCGAGCGCCTGGCCAGCGTGACCCAGCGCATTGGCGAGATCGATGGCATGAACCAGTCGGTGGCTACCGCTACCGAAGAGCAGACCGCCGTGGTCGAGAGCCTCAACCTGGACATCACCCAGATCAACGCCCTGAACCAGCAAGGGGTGGAGAACCTCAACGAGACCCTGCGCCATTGCGACCAACTGGCCCAGCAGGCCGGGCGCCTGAAGCAGCTGGTAGGCAGCTTCAGGATCTAAACCGGAACGCACACCCTCTGTAGGAGCGGCCTTGTGTCGCGAAAGGGTCGCGGAGCGACCCCAGATTTTCAGCTACACCGCAGAAATCGCCGGGGTCGCTCTGCGACCCTTTCGCGACACAAGGCCGCTCCTACACGGGATACGCGCCAGCAGCAGATCAAGCTGCATTGGCTACCGCTTTAACCACTTTGCCCCGCCGCACCCAGGCCAGGAGCACCGCCGCCATCAGCACAAAGCCCAGGTAGCCGAACAGCGGGTACACCTCACCCACCAGGCTGATGAAACCCACCAGGCTGCAGCCGAACGCCACCACTCCGGTCACCACCGAGCCCCAGCGAAACTTCGCCGTTCCCGCCGGCATCAGCCGCGAGAGGAACGAGAACAACGTACCCACCGCAGTGTTGACGATCATGCCGAAGATGATCAGGCACATCACCAGCCCCAGCAGTGGCGATACTTCGTTGGCGATCGACAGCATCGGCATCGGCAGGTCAGCCACGCTGTCCAGCCGCGACAACAGCCCGGCACTCATCACCAGCATCAGCCCACCCAGTGCTGCACCTCCGAGCAGCCCACCCCATACCGCGGTTCTCTCGCCCTTGGCCGAACCACCCAGAATGGCCAGGATCGGCGCGCCGGCAACGATGTTGTACGACACGTACAGGAACGCCCCCAGCAGCCAGTGACGGGTGCCAGCCTGTTGCTGGCTGGCCAGCTGGTCGAGCTGGGCGAAGCTCTGCTCCCGGCTGAACACGGCGTACAGCGCGATCGCCGAGGCCACCAGGATCAGTAAGGGTGTGATGGCACCGATGGCAAGAATCACCTTGCGCACATCCAGGCACACGATGCCCACCACCACCAGCGTCACCAGCACGCTGCCGGTCAGCGCCGGGATGCCGAACTGCTGCTCCAGCAAGGCACCACCACCGGCCAGCATGACCACGGTGACGGCAAACATGAAAAAGGTGATCAGCCAGTCGACGAACAGGCCCAGGTGGCGACCGCAGATAGCCTGGATCACATCCTTGTGCGAAGTGGCCTGCTGGCGATTGCCCAGCCCGGCCAGGGCCATACCAAGGAACGTGAACAAGGCTGCGCTGACCAGTGCACCGACCAGCCCCCACACACCGAAATCGACAAAGAACAACAACAGTTCCCGGCCCGAAGCGAACCCCGCCCCCACGATCACGCCGACAAACGCGCCGGCAATCTTCAGCTGCTCTTGCATGTGAACCTCTGGATTTATTGTTGTTTTGCTTTTTGGCGGGCAAGTCAGACCGCCACTCCTACAGGTAATCCACCGTCCTTGAATGCAGCGCTGGCCCTGTGGGAGCGGGTTCACCCGCGAAGAAGGCACCGCGCTGCATGGCACCGGCTACGCCGGTGTTCGCGGGTAAACCCGCTCCCACAGGGCCAAGCAATCTTCCTGGTTTTGCGCAAGACAGTTGTTCATGCGCAGATTTCTGCCCGCTCAGGCGTCGCCGACAAACGCCTGCACTTCGATCTCCACATCCACCCCCAGCGCCAATGCCGAGGCCACAGTCGAACGCACCGGCAGCGCTGCGCCGAAGAACTCCTTGTACACCTCGTTGAAACCTGCGAAGTGGCTCATGTCCGACAGCCACACCGTGGCCTTGACCACCTGGTCGAAGCGCGCGCCGCAGGCCGCCAGGCTTTCGCCGATGCGTTCGCAGGCGGCGCGGGTCTGGGCCTGGATGTCACCGCGCACCACTTCGCCGCCCGCACTAATCGGTACCTGGCCGGAGCGGAACAGAAAACCGCCGGGCTTCACCGCACGGGAGAACGGGACCGGCAGGCTGCTGGGGCAACGCTGGATATCAGTGCCCATGGAAGTCTCCTTTCAG
>NZ_OPYN01000095.1 GCF_900277125.1 Pseudomonas inefficax | reverse complement strand
CCAAGGAACGTGAACAAGGCTGCACTGACCAGCGNACCGACCAGCCCCCACACACCGAAATCGACAAAGAACAACAACAGTTCCCGCCCCGAAGCGAACCCCGCCCCCACGATCACGCCGACAAACGCGCCGGCAATCTTCAGCTGCTCTTGCATGTGAACCTCTGGATTTATTGTTGTTGTCTCACTGCCACCACATACCCCGTGTAGGAGCGGCCTTGTGTCGCGATAGGGCCGCATGGCGGCCCCGGCGATTCTTGCTGCGAAGCTGAGATCCTAGGGCCGCTTCGCGCCCCATCGCGACACAAGGCCGCTCCTACAAGAGCGCTCAGGCGTCGCCGACAAACGCCTGCACTTCGATCTCCACATCCACCCCCAGCGCCAATGCCGAGGCCACGGTCGAACGCACCGGCAGCGCTGCGCCGAAGAACTCCTTGTACACCTCGTTGAAACCTGCGAAGTGGCTCATGTCCGACAGCCACACCGTGGCCTTGACCACCTGGTCGAAGCGCGCGCCGCAGGCCGCCAGGCTTTCGCCGATGCGTTCGCAGGCGGCGCGGGTCTGGGCCTGGATGTCACCGCGCACCACTTCGCCGCCAGCACTCATCGGTACCTGGCCGGAGAGGAACAGAAAACCGCCGGCTTTCACCGCACGGGAGAACGGGAACGGCAGGCTGCTGGGGAAACGCTGGATATCATTGCTCATGGAATGCTCCTTTCAGGATTGCTGGAAACGGGCCGGGGACAGGCGCTCGGGCGCCACCCCCTGGCTGACAAGGCCAGGACACAGGGGCTGGCCCAGCAGCAGGTCGGCAGCCAGGCGCGAGGCGCCCGCCGCCGACTGGATGCCGTAGCCACCTTGCGCCGCCAGCCAGAAGAACGCTGGTGCGTGCGCATCGAAACCGATCACCAGGTCGCCATCGGCGACGAACGAGCGCAGCCCGGCCCAGGTGTGGCTTGGCCGGCGGATCGCCAGGGTGGTCATGGCTTCGATGTTGTAGATGCCCAAAGCCACATCGAGCTCCTCGGGCGCGGCGTCCTGGGGTTCGACCGGGTCGGCATTGGCCGGCGAACCCAACAGCTGGCCGGCATCGGGTTTGAAGTAGAAGCTTTCGTCTACGCCGATTACCGCCGGCCAGTGGGCGAAGTCCTGGTCTGCCGGGCCGGGGAAAGTGAAAGCACTGCGCCGGCAGGGTTGCAGGCCGATACGCGCCACCCCGCACTGCTCGGCTACACGGTCGGCCCAGGCGCCAGCGGCATTGACCAGCTGGCGCGCCTGCACGCGGCTGCCATCGCCCAACTCCACCTGCCACAGGTCATCCAGGTACCACGCTTGGATCAGCTCGGCGTTGCAGCGCAGTTCGCCGCCAGCGGCGCGATATCCACGCAAGAAGCCCTGGTGCAGGGCATGCACGTCCAGGTCCATGGCACCCGCTTCGAGCACCGCGCCGGCCAGGTTCTCGCCACGCAGGCTCGGCACCAGGGCCAGGGCGGCGTCGCGGTCGAGCAGGCTGACCTCGGTGCCGTTGGCCAGGTTCTGCGCATGGGTCTGCTCGAGCAGCGCCCGCTGCTCCAGGCTGGCGACGTACAGGCAGCCGCGCGGTTCCAGCAGCGGGTGCTCGCAGAACCCTTGCGGTGGTGCTTCGTAGAAGGCCCGGCTGGCGCGGGTAAGCGCCTGGATCTGCGGGGTGCCGTAGGCCTCCATGAACATGGCTGCCGAACGCCCGGTGGAATGGTAGCCAGGCTGCGCCTCACGCTCGAGCAGCAGCACCTTCTGCCGGCCGGCCAGGCGATAACCCAGGGATGCACCGGCAATGCCGGCGCCGATGATCAGGGTGTCGTAGATCGGGGTCATGCACGCTCCTGGCAGCTAATTATCATTTATGAGAATTCTAATATATGAGAATTTACGAATACGCAAGGCTCCAAGGTAAGATGCCCGACCAACGCCGCATGCCGAGACCCCGAATGCCCGCTGCCCTCCCCCTGCTGGACCGTGCCGTAGTCGGCCAGCGCCTGCGCCAGGTGCGCAAGGCGCGCCAGATGACCCTCAAGCAATTGTCCGAAGCCAGTGGCGTACCGCTGTCCACCCTGTCGAAGATGGAGCTGGCGCAGGTGTCGGTCAGCTATGAAAAACTCGCCGCCGCCGCCCGGGCGCTGAATGTCGACATTGCCCAGTTGTTGCGCGCCAGCGGCACGGTCACGGCGCCAGTGCCGGTGACGGTGGTGGTCGATTCGCTGCCAGCGGCGGCAGGCTACTCGACCGGCACCTATGACTATCACCCGCTCGCCGGCGACTTCCCCGAACGGCGCATGACACCCGCCTATGCCCGCATCATTGCCCGTGAACGCGGCCAGTTCGACGATTTTATTCGCCACCCCGGGCAAGAGTTCGCGTTGGTACTGAGCGGTCGCGTTCGTATCGAGTTCGAAACCGGCGAAGCAGTGAGCATCGGGCCGCAGGAGACGGCGTATTTCGACAGCCAGGTGGGGCATATCTACCTGTCGGAAAGTGACGATGGCGCAGATGCGCATGTGATGGTGGTGATGACTGATCGTTGACAGGCCGTCATGAGAGCAACTGCCTTGCTGAAATTCTGAAAACTGGCGCGATCCCCTGTGGGAGCGGGTTTACCCGCGAATACGGGCGAAGCCCGTGCCATCCACCGCGGCGTCTGCTTCGCGGGTAAACCCGCTCCCACAGGGAACCTCTGCAAGCGCTGACCCGGTTATAACCTAATAACGAACAAGTCTATTTGGCTATAAAAAAATCTATATGCTGGCTGCATCCGATAACGGGCAAAGTTGGGCAGTCGAGTAGCGTATGGATGTAGGTTCTTTCGGTTTCACCATTGCGGGCCTGGTCGTGGGTTTCATCGTCGGCATGACCGGCGTCGGTGGCGGCTCGCTGATGACCCCGATCCTGTTGTGGTTTGGCATCAGCCCGGCAACGGCCGTCGGAACCGACCTGCTCTATGCTGCCATCACCAAGGCCAGTGGCGTCTGGGTGCATGCGCGCAACAAGAACGTCGACTGGAAGATCACCGGCCTTCTCAGCCTGGGCAGCGTGCCCGCGGCGGCGCTGACCCTGTGGTTCCTCAGCACCCTGCACACCGACACCTCGGCGCTCAACGCCGTCATCAAGCAAGGCCTGGCGGTGGTGCTGATCCTGACCGCGCTGGCCATCCTGTTCAAATCGCGCCTGCAGGCCTTCGCCAGCCGCCATGCCGGTGACCACTACCACCTCAGCGATCGCAGCCTGAACACCCTCACCGTGCTCACCGGCGTGGTGCTGGGGGTGATGGTCACCCTCACTTCCATCGGTGCTGGCGCACTGGGTACCGTGGCGCTGTTCCTGCTGTACCCGTTCCTGGTCACCCGCCGCCTGGTCGGTACCGAAATCGCCCACGCCGTGCCACTTACCCTGGTGGCGGGCCTGGGCCATGCCGGCATGGGCAACATGGACTGGTCGCTGCTGGGCTACCTGCTGCTGGGCTCGCTGCCAGGCATCTACCTGGGCAGCCACCTCACCGGGCGGATTTCCGACCGCGTGCTGCGTCCGTGCCTGGCGGCGATGCTGCTGCTGATCGGCTACAAGCTGGCGTTCTGACCTTCAGCCAAGGCGCAGGCGCCACTGCCCGGTAAAGCTCAGCTCCAGGCGCGACAGCGGCAACACGTCGACCCGCTGACTGGCGCTCATCGGACAGCCAAGTACCTGTACCAGCATGGCGCGCATGACCATCGGGTGGGTAATCGCCACCCATTCACCCGGCCTGTCGAAGGCTGCCAGCCAGGCGGCGATGCGCTGGCAAAGCACGGCGAACGACTCGCCGCCGTGAATATCACTGGCCGGGGCCTGCAGCCATTCGGCCATCGCCTGCGGTTGCTCTGCCTGCAATTGCTTCAGCGTCAGCCCTTGCCAACGCCCCAGGTCGCAATCGGCCAAGGCCGGCTCGACCTGCACCGGCCCCGAAAACCACGCCGCCGTCTCGCAGGCTCGCCGCTCTGGTGCAGTCAGTACCTGCACACCGGAAAGGTCGGCGAAAGGCTGCTGGCCCAATGGCAGGATGCCGTCGTCGGCACGGTGCAGGCGCCCGGTCTTCTGGGCCTGGGTAAGGGCGTGGCAGATCAGGGTCAGGCGGACGGCTTTCACCGGGTTTCTCTCGCAGCGAGCTGGGGCGCATGGTTTAGCATGCCGTGGCATTTTTTTCCGCAACAATATGGCACCGGCTGCGCCGGTGTTCGCGGGCACGCCCGCTCCCACAGGGATAGCGCATGGCTTGAGGTCGATGCGCTCGAAGTGGGAGCAACTGTCTTGGATATCTCTTCAAGCCAGCACTGGCCCTTGTAGGAGCGGCCTTGTGTCGCGATGGGCCGCGCAGCGGCCCCGGCAATCTTTGCTGCGAAGCTGAAAACCTGGGGCCGCTTCGCGCCCCATCGCGACACAAGGCCGCTCCTACAGGTATTTGCACATGGCTTGAGGTCGGTGTGGTCAAGCTGGCTTGCCGGCGAATGGGCCGCATAGCGGCCCCTTGGATCAGAAATTGATATTCAGCGCAGCGAACACTGCCCTACCCGGCTGGTTATAGGTATTGGCGCCCGAAGTACTGGCGTTGCCACCACGCAGGATCTGTTTGTCGAACACGTTGTTCACCCCCACCCGCATGTCGTAGCTGGCGTTGAACTTGTACCCGGCGCTCACATCCATCAGCCCGTAGGCTTCCACATCCTGTTGCGCGGCCTTGTCGTAGTCTTGCTGGGTGCGGTCATTGAAGGTCGGCGACTTCTGCTTGCCGTAGTAGGTACCTGCCACCTGGAAAGACAGTTTGTCGGTGGCGCGCCAGTCAAGGGTGGTGTTGACGGTGTATTCCGGGATCACCGACAGCGGTTCGCCGGTCTCGCGATTGTCGTTGTCGAGCATCCAGGTCAGGTTGGTGTTCCAGTCCAGGGCCGGGGTCAACTCGATGAACAGGTTGCCTTCGATACCTTCCACCCGCGCCTTGCCGGCGTTGTCCCACTGGGTCACGCGGCTGCCGGTGCCGATGGTGTACAACACATCGGTATCACCGACGATCTTGTTCTTGTAGTCGTTGCGAAAGTACGTGGCACTGGTGCGCCAGGTACCACGGTCGTACAGCAGGCCGATTTCCTTGTTGACGCTGATCTCGGGCTTGAGGTCGGCGTTGCCCTGCAGGTAGCAGCCGCCGTTGTTGCTCTGCTGCACGCTGCAACCATTGCCGCGGCTGTACAGCAGGTAGTTGGGGTTGGACTGGTACAGGTTCGGGACCTTGTAGGCGCGCGCGATACCGCCTTTCACCGACAGTGCTTCGGTCAGCTTGTGCGACAGGTTCAGGCTGGGGCTGAAATTGTCGCCGAAGGTTTCGTGGTGGTCGAAACGCAGGCCCGGGGTAATGGTGGTATCGCCGACAATGATGTTGTCCTCGACGAACAGCGCATAGCTGCGAGCGGTCATCTTCGAACTGCTACGGTCGAAACCGACCAGCCCGTCATTACCCGTGGGGTCCGAACTTTGCGGGCGCAGCGAGCCCTGGTCATTGAGCGTTTCGTACAGGTACTCGCCGCCCAGGGTCAGTACATGCTCGGTACTGCCCATGGCGAACGGCAGGTTCACTTCGCTGCTCAGGCGCGTGTTGCGCAGGCGCGACATGGCGGCGCCTTCGGCATTGGGGGCGCCTTCGGTGCGGCCTGCCAGGCCTTCGTTGAGGCGCCAGTTGCGCACGTATTCGTAGGCCAGCACGGTCTTGCTGGTACCCCAGGCAAAATCGCCCAGGTGGGTCAGGTCGTAGGTACTGCGCTGCATCACATTGGTTTCGTGGCCGTACAGGCTGGACACGAACTCGACGTCACCACCGCCGTTGCTGTTCATGGTGTCGCCGGCAAAAATATTGCCCTGGCGGCTATAGCCGGCACTGGCCTCGACGCGGTGCTCGTCGTTCAGCTTCCAGCTCAGCAAGCCATTGATGTCCTTGTTGCGCACGCCTTCGCGGCCCGCCACCAGCGCACTGGTGGCATGCCCTGCGTTGATGTCCAGGTCATCGGCATCGGTCTTGGCCAGGCCGCCGTACAGGCGGAAGCCGAGGTTGTCGGTCAGGCCGCCGCCGAGGTTGAAGTTGGCCCGGCGGCTGGCGCCCTCGGCGCTGTCTTCCGGCAGCTGGGTGTACAGGCTGACGCTGCCCTTGAGTTCGTCGGTGGGGCGCTTGGTGATGATGTTGACCACCCCGCCCATGGCGCCAGAACCGTAACGTGCGGCCGCCGGGCCACGCAGGATCTCGATGCGCTCGACCGCTTCTGCCGGTACCCAGTTGGTTTCACCGCGGGTATCGCGGTCGCCGTTCCAGCCATAGCGCACGGCGTTGCGTGCGCTGGATGGCTTGCCGTCGATGAGGATCAGGGTATTTTCCGGGCCCATGCCGCGAAGGTCGATCTGCCGGTTGTTGCCACGTGCGCCGCTGGCGCTGTTGCCGGTCAGGTTGACCCCGGGCTCGCGGCGGATGATGTCGGACAGGTCATTGGCCGGCGGATGGCGCTTGATGTCTTCGGCGGTGATGATCGACGTACCCAGGGCCTGGCGTGCCTCGCGCTCGGCGGTGACCAGGGTGTCCTGGATCACCAGCGCGTTGCCTGAGGCCGGCATCTCCAGCACCTCACCCGTGCGCTGCTCTTCGGCCTGGGCCACGGTGGCCACCATGGCCGGTGACGCCAGCGCGACGAACGCCAGGGCCAGGCTGTTGGGTGAAGTCTTGCACTGCATGGGTACATCTCCTGCGATTCATGAGCGAAACGGCACATCCCTGTCGGAAACCGGGAGCCCTCGCCCACCGGCCTCGCAAACACAGTTTGGTGGCCAACAGGGATGGTAAATATAGAGATTCGCAAATGAGTTTAAATCTTATTTACGAAGTTTACATGTTTGTAACGGAACTTTGCTGACACGATGGAGCTGCCGACGCTGCGGTGCAGTCCGGCCACCCGCACTGTTGCTTCCATACAGCTGCCCGATTTGCATCCTCCGTGAGGGCTCCTACAGTTTCGAACGTAGCCCCTCTGCCGAGCCCCCTGATGCGCAGCCCCGAAGAAAGCCACGCCACGAACGCCACCACGTCCCTGTCGAAGATCCCTCGCAGTGTCTGGGCGCTGGGCTTCGTATCGATGTTCATGGACATCTCCTCGGAAATGATTCACGCCCTGCTGCCGCTGTACATGGTCACCGTGCTTGGCACCTCGGTAGTGGCGGTGGGCTTTATCGAAGGCATCGCCGAGGCGACCGCCTCGATCACCAAGGTGTTCTCCGGTGCCCTCAGCGACCGGCTGGGCAAACGCAAGCTGCTCACGGTGCTGGGCTACGGCCTGGGGGCGTTGACCAAGCCGGTATTCCCCATGGCCTCCGGGCTGGAGTGGCTGACCGTGGCACGCTTCGTCGACCGGGTTGGCAAAGGCATTCGTGGGGCGCCGCGCGACGCGCTGGTGGCCGACGTTACGCCTGCTGAACTGCGTGGTGCAGCCTTCGGCCTGCGCCAGGCGCTGGATACCGTGGGCGCATTCCTGGGGCCGTTGCTGGCGATCGTGCTGATGTGGCTGACGGCGAGCCATTTTCAGACGGTTTTCTGGGTGGCGGTGATCCCGGCGTTCGTAGCGGTATACATCCTCATCGCCTTCGTGCGCGAACCTGAAACGCCAGCCAGCACCCGGCCGGTGCGCTCACCGTTGGCACTGCATGAGCTGGCCCGCCTGGGCCCGGCCTACTGGCGGCTGATCGGCCTGGCCACGCTGTTCACCCTCGCCCGCTTCAGCGAGGCGTTTCTGCTGCTGCGCGCCCAGGACATGGGCCTGGCGCCGCTGTGGGCGCCGGCAGTCCTGGTGCTCATGGCCTTGGCCTATTCGCTGTCGGCCTACCCCGCCGGGGTACTGTCGGACCGCGTAGGCCGCCGCGGCGTGCTGATGACCGGGCTGGGGCTGCTGGTCGCCGCCGACCTGCTGCTGGCCCTGCTCCCGGGCTGGAGCGGGCTAGCCTTGGGGGTGGCAGCCTGGGGCCTGCACCTGGGCTTCAGCCAGGGCGTGTTTGCTGCCATGATTGCCGACAGCGCCCCCGCCGACCTGCGCGGTACAGCCTTCGGCCTGTTCAACCTGCTGACCGGGTTGGCGCTGCTGGCGGCCAGCGTGGTAGCCGGGCTGCTGTGGGACGGAGTCGGCTTCAAGGCGACATTCCTGCTTGGCGCAGCGTGCGCCGGCAGCACTTTGGTCGGGGTCGCATTGCTCAGGCCAGGGCCGATCACCAGCAAGCCGAACTAGGCCAGCACTGGCTGCTGCTCCAGTAGCGACCAGCCACCATGCCCATCCACCTCCAGCCGATGGGTATGGAAACCTGCCAGCGTGCTGCGGTGCCCGACACTGACCAGCAACGCCCCCGGCATTTCTGTGCGCAACAGCGAATACAGGGCATGCTCGAGCCCTTCGTCCATGGCCGAGGTGGACTCGTCGAGGAACACCACCTGTGGCCGGTTGAACAGCACCCGGGCAAATGCCAGGCGCTGCTGCTCACCGACCGAGAGAATGTGTGACCAGTCACAGCTGACGTCCAGTCGCTCGGCCAGGTGGGCCAGGTTGACCTGGCACAAGGCCTGTTGCATCCGCGACTCATCCTCAGGCTTGCCGGCCGCTGGGTAGGCGATAACGGCGCGCAGGTCACCCAGCGGCAGGTAGGGCCGCTGCGACAGGAACAGCGCCTGGTGGCCCAGCGGCCGCCTGACCTCACCCTCGGCGTACGGCCAGAGGCCCGCCAGCGCACGCAACAGCGTGGTTTTGCCGCTGCCCGACGGCCCCTTGATCAACAGCGCCTGGCCGGCATGCAGGTCAAGGTCCAGGCCGGCGATAAGAGCATGCCCGTCCGGGCGCAGCACCTGCAGGCCGCTTATCGCCAAGGCATGCTCCAGGTCCTGGGTGATGACGCGCGGCAAAGCGCTCGCCTGCTCGTTGGCATCGAGGAAGCCGGTCAAACGGTCGAGGGTGGCCCGGTACTGGGCAAACGCATCATATGACTCGCGGAAGAACGACAGCGAATCCTGCACCTGGCCAAAGGCCTGGGAGGTCTGCATGACATCACCCAGCTTGATCGCCCCGCTGAAGAAGCGCGGTGCCTGCAGAATGAACGGGAACACCACTGCTACCTGGCTCACACCCAGGTTGAAACCACTGAATTTCAGGTTCCGGAACACCAGCGCCCAGGCGTTGACGATCAAGGCACCAAAGCGGCCCAGCAAGGTTCCCCGCTCGACCTGCGCGCCCTGGTAGAAAGCGATGTTCTCGGCGTTCTCGCGCAGGCGCATCAGCGCGTAACGGAAGTTGGCAGTGAGCTTTTCGTTGAGGAAGTTCAGGCGGATCAGCGGTCGCCCGAGACGGAAGGCGATCCAGGTGGCGACGATGACATACAGGTACACGGCAAACACCATCGCCCGGGGAATTTCCACACCGGCAACAGCCAGAGGCGCCGACAGCCCCCAGAGAATGCCGGTAAATGCCACCAGCGAAACCAGCGCACTGACCGCGCCCAGGGCTAGGGTCACCGAATTGCTGACAAAGGCGTTGACGTCCAGTTCGATACGTTGGTCGGGGTTGTCAACGGGCTCGGCGAGGAACTGGCCACGGTAGTAGGCATCGCCGTGCATCCAGTCCTCGGTCAGGCGCTCGGTCAGCCAGACCCGCCACTGGATGCTGAATGCCTGGCTTACATAGAAGGTAAATAGCGAACGCAGTACATGGATGGTGGCCAATACCGCGAAAACGCCGAGCAGGTACCAGAAGGCAGTTTGGTCAAGGCCCTGCAAGGCGCTATAGAAGCCGTTGTACCAGAACGAGAACAGCACGTTCAGGCGCACGGAGAATAGCGTCAGTACCAGCAGCAGGGCGAACACCAGTAACGGCCGCCAACTGCGCCTGAAGCTGAAATAGGGCCCGGCAAGCTGCCAGAACTGGCTGCCCCAACGCGTATAACGTACGGCCAGTGCGGCGGCTGCCGTGAAGCAGACAAGGGTGATGAACGAGGCGATTGCCAGCCAGCTCAGGCTCTCTTGCAGCGCCTGGTGCCAGTTCATTTCCATGATGGGTATCCGTGCTGAGTATTTCCGCGAGCGTAGCATCGACCTGTGATTCGTCAGGCATAAATGACGCACATTTCATGATTGCTTTTGGTGCCAGCAGGCGACGCGACCCTTGTAGGAGCGGCCTTGTGTCGCGATCGGGCGCGCAGCGGCCGCAATCCGGGCGACGCGGTTTACCTGTGAGATCCGGGATACAGGTTTGGCGGCCGCTGCGCGCCCGATCGCGACACAAGGCCGCTCCTACAGGGGCCGCGTATGCCTGGGAGTTTTTGCGCCAGAAAGACAAAACCCCTACCTGCATGCGCAGATAGGGGTTTTGCGAAATGAATCTTGACGATGACCTACTCTCACATGGGGAAACCCCACACTACCATCGGCGAT
>NZ_OPYN01000094.1 GCF_900277125.1 Pseudomonas inefficax | reverse complement strand
TTCTGTGCAAGGCTCGGGTTGCCCACCGGCACCATGCGGGTGATGTCGGTGGTGCCGCCAAGGTACTGCCCGCCCGAATCGATCAGCAGCAGGCCATCGCCCTCGATGACCGCATGCGACTGCTCGGTGGCACGGTAATGCGGCATCGCGCCATTGCCATTGAAGGCGGCGATGGTAGAAAAGCTCAACGACACGAAGCCTGGGCGGCGGGCACGCGCGGCACTCAACTGCTCGTCGACCGTCAGCTCGGTTACCAGTTCCCGACCAAGGTTGGCCTCGAGCCAGGCGAAGAACTCGCACAAGGCCGCGCCATCCTGCTCCATCACCTGGCGGATGTGCACCAGATCCTCATCACTCTTGCACGACTTGCTCAGGGTGCTGGGGTTGAGCCCCTCGACCAGTTCCACCTCGGCCGGCAGGTTATCCAGCAGGCCGCAGGTGACCCGGGCCGGGTCGACCAGCAACCGGCTGCCGGCC
The DNA here is from genome assembly GCF_900277125.1 of Pseudomonas inefficax. Lineage (GTDB taxonomy): Bacteria > Pseudomonadota > Gammaproteobacteria > Pseudomonadales > Pseudomonadaceae > Aquipseudomonas > Aquipseudomonas inefficax. Next base: position 1,105 of record NZ_OPYN01000094.1, on the reverse strand, counting down.
GGTATGGCGGCAAGGGCCTTGCCTGCTTCGGCGTAGTCGCGCACTTCGATGCCGTCGACCGCCAGCACCTGGCACAGATGTTCATCGAGCTTGTCCTGGCCAACGAACAGGATGGCCCGCTGCTGGCTGATCAGGGCAAAGGCCACGAACACCGGGTTGTAGGACACATCGCTGCCGCGCAGGTTGAACAGCCAGGCGATGTCATCCAGGGTGGCGATGAAATGCCAGTCGGCCCCCTTGGCCTGCACACTCTGGCGCAACTGCGCCAGTTTTTCCGCACGGCTCAGCGTGGCGTGCGGCGGCAAATGCTGGTAGACCGGGTTGCCTGGCAGCGCCGGGCGCCCTTCCCAGACCTGGCCCAGCAGGTCCTTGTCAGTCACCAGGCGCGCCCCGCGCGCCTTCAGCCGGTCGCCGAGCTGGCGCGCCGAAGCCAGGGCCATGACCGCACCATCTACCGCCACGCTGCCATTGAGCTGGACGTGATCGCCCAGCCATTCCAGCGCGCCAGGCTTGCCCGGCAACAGCTTCATCAGCTCGATGCCACTGCCTGCCAGCTCGTGCTCCGCCTGTTCCCAATAGCGGCTATCGACCCACAGGCCGGCAAAGTCAGCGGTGACCACCAGCGTGCCGACCGAGCCGTAGAAACCCGACAGCCACTGGCGCCCTTGCCAGTAACCAGGCAGGTATTCGGAAAGATGGGGGTCGGCCGAGGGTACCAGCAAGGCATCGATGCCCTCTGCGGCCATGGCCTGGCGTACCTGCGCCAGACGCTGCGGCACACTTTGCCCAAAGGTGGTCTGAACGTTCATGCGCTCTCCTGCGGCTACATCACGGTTTATCCAATGCGTCGATAATGGAACAGCCGGCGAAGCCCTGCAATCTTGGAGACCGACACACGGCATGCATTGCCCGCCACACCCTGCGCATACCGGACGTTTCCTACAGAAGGGCCAGGACCACCGATCAAGTTTCGCTGAACTTCCTCAAGGCACCGGCTTCACATCAGTACATTCATTGCACACAGGCAAATGACCATGCCCAATGCCGGCGCCCCTAAAAGCGGCGTGGTGCTGCTCGACACCCGCGCGCGCACCCCCGACCACGA
>NZ_OPYN01000093.1 GCF_900277125.1 Pseudomonas inefficax | reverse complement strand
ACAAGCGCACGGTCGGTGATTTCGTCAACGATGTGAGCGAGATGGGCTGGTCCGCGGCTGTAGCCGACCGCAAGATGTGGGCCGAGATGAAAATGAGCCCCACCGATCTCGCCGACGTGAGCGGCTACACCTACACCTACCTGATGAACGGCAAGGCCCCGGACGGTAACTGGACGGGGGTGTTCAAGCCGGGCGAGAAAATCCGCCTGCGCTTCATCAACGGCTCGGCAATGACCTATTTCGATGTGCGAATTCCCGGCCTGAAGATGACGGTTGTCGCGGCGGACGGGCAGCATGTCAAACCCGTTGCGGTCGACGAGTTCCGCATCGCCGTCGCCGAAACCTACGATGTGATCGTCGAGCCCGAAAGCGAGCAGGCCTACACCATCTTCGCTCAGTCCATGGACCGTACCGGGTATTCCAGGGGCACCCTGGCCGTTCGCGAAGGCTTGCAGGCTCCTGTTCCAGCTGTCGATCCACGGCCGATCATTTCCATGAGTGATATGGGCATGGACCATGGCGGCATGAGCGGCATGGACCACGGCAGCATGGCTGGCATGGATCACGGTGACATGGCCGGCATGGACCATGGCGAGATGGCTGGCACCAGCGCGCCCATGCAGAGCCACCCAGCCTCCGAGACGAACAACCCCCTGGTCGACATGCAGACGATGACCCCGACGCCAAAACTGAGCGATCCGGGCATCGGCCTGCGTGACAACGGCCGCCGTGTACTGACCTATGCGGACCTGCGCAGCACCTTCCCGGACCCGGACGGCCGCGCGCCAGGTCGCACAATCGAACTGCACCTCACCGGCCACATGGAAAAGTTCGCCTGGTCCTTCGACGGCATCAAGTTTTCCGATGCCGAGCCACTGCGCCTCAAGTATGGCGAGCGCCTGCGCATCACCCTGGTCAACGACACCATGATGACTCACACCATCCACCTCCATGGCATGTGGAGCGACCTGGAGGCTGAGAACGGCAACTTCATGGTGCGCAAACACACCATCGACATACCGCCTGGCTCGAAACGAAGCTATCGCGTCACGGCAGATGCCTTGGGGCGTTGGCACTATCACTGTCACCTGCTGTTCCACATGGAAATGGGTATGTTCCGCGAAGTTCGTGTGGACGAATGAACTGGAGATCCGAGATGAACAAACCAATGAAACGAAGCGCGTTTTTCCTTTCTGCAGTAATGGCGGGCCTGTTCACCATTTATGCCCCGTCGTCGTGGTCCGGCGACAACAATCAGCAGCCTGCCGATGCCGCAAAAGCCAAGAGCACCCAAGGCATGGACCATGGTGCGATGAAGGGCATGGATCACGGCGCCATGAAAGGGATGGATCACGGCTCGATGAAAGGTATGGACCATGACGCCATGAAGGGTATGGACCATGGCTCGATGCAAGGCATGGACCACGACAAGATGATGAAATCGCATGGCAGCGACAAAGCTAAGGCAGGGAAAGATGCTCAATAGCCTGGCACGACCATCGCTGCTGGCATTGTCCGTTTCGCTCGGCGTGCTGGGTGCTACGCCCAGCTTCGCCGCTGAAGAAATGGACCATTCGATGATGGACCACGGCAAGATGAATCATGGCAGCATGCCGGGCATGGACCATGGCGCCATGGATCATGGAGCTATGGACCATGGCGCTATGGATCACTCGACAATGAACCACGGCTCGGCGGATACGCCGACGACCAGCCGTACCCCGATCCCCGTGCTGACCGATGCCGACCGCCAGGCGGCCTTCCCCCCGCTGGGCGGGCATCACGTGCATGACAGCGCGATCAACAGCTTCTTCCTGCTGGATCAGCTCG
>NZ_OPYN01000092.1 GCF_900277125.1 Pseudomonas inefficax | reverse complement strand
CGTGGCGGTCGATCTCGGCGTAGCTGACGCGGTGGAAGGTGGGCGTCAGGCGGGCGATCTCGTCCATGATCTCGGACGGGTGACGGTAGTTCATCGGGTAGCCCAGGGCATTGGCCAGGGCCACGGTCGCCTCCCAGTCGGCCTTGCCGGCCAGCGGCTCCATCACCTTGCGCACCCGAGAAATGCGCCGCTCGGCGTTGGTGAAGGTACCGTCCTTTTCGAGGAACGAACTGCCCGGCAGGAACACATGGGCGAACTTGGCTGTTTCGTTGAGGAAGATGTCCTGCACCACCACGCACTCCATGGCCAGCAGGGCCGCGGTGACGTGCTGGGTGTTGGGGTCGCTCTGGGCAATGTCCTCGCCCTGGCAGTACAAGGCCTTGAAGCTGCCATCCAGCGCCGCCTCGAACATGTTGGGGATGCGCAGGCCCGGGTCCGGCTGCAGGGTCACGCCCCAGGCACGCTCGAACTCGGCGCGCACGCCCTCGTTGGAAATGTGCCGGTAGCCGGGCAGTTCGTGAGGGAACGAGCCCATGTCGCACGAGCCCTGCACGTTGTTCTGCCCGCGCAGCGGGTTCACCCCTACCCCTTCACGGCCGATGTTGCCGGTGGCCATGGCCAGGTTGGCGATGCCCATCACCGCAGTACTGCCCTGGCTGTGCTCGGTCACGCCCAGGCCGTAGTAGATCGCCGCGTTGCCGCCGGTGGCGTACAGCCGGGCAGCGGCGCGGATCTGCTCGGCAGGCACACCGCAGACCGGGCCAAGCACTTCGGGGGCATTTTCCGCCAGGCTGACGAAGTCGCGCCAGCGGGCGAAATCCTCGGTTTCGCAGCGGGCATCGATGAAGCGCTGGGCCAGCAGGCCTTCGGTAACGATCACGTGGGCCAGGGCATTGAGCATGGCCACGTTGGTGCCGGGGCGCAGTTGCAGGTGCAGCTCGGCGCGGGCGTGCGGCGAATCGACCAGGTCGATGCGCCGCGGGTCGATCACGATCAGCCGCGCGCCCTGGCGCAGGCGGCGCTTGAGCTGCGAGCCGAATACCGGATGGGCGTCGGTGGGGTTGGCGCCGATCACCAGCACCACGTCGGCCTGCATCACCGAGTCGAAGCTTTGCGTGCCGGCCGATTCACCCAGGGTCTGCTTCAGGCCATAGCCGGTGGGCGAGTGGCAAACCCGCGCGCAGGTGTCGACGTTGTTGTTGCCGAATGCCGTGCGCACCAGTTTCTGCACCAGGTAGGCTTCTTCGTTGGTGCAGCGGCTGGAGGTAATGCCGCCGATGGAATCACGCCCGTACTTCAGCTGGATGCGGCGGAACTCGCTGGCGGCATAGGTTACCGCCTCGTCCCAGCTGACTTCCTGCCACGGGTATTCCAGGCGCTTTCGGATCATCGGCTTGGTGATGCGGTCCGGGTGGGTTGAGTAGCCCCAGGCGAAGCGGCCCTTGACGCAGGCGTGGCGGTGGTTGGGGCCGCCGTTCTCGTCCGGGACCATGCGCACCGGCTGGTCGCCCTTCATTTCG
>NZ_OPYN01000091.1 GCF_900277125.1 Pseudomonas inefficax | reverse complement strand
GCAGTTGCCGTTGGCCGAACAGGTCAGGCAGTCCAGCGGGTGGTCGGAGATGTACAGCTCCATTACGTTGCGGCGCAAGCCGGCCAGGCGCGGGGTTTCGGTGTGCACCACCATGCCTTCGCTGACCGGGGTGGTGCAGGAGGCCGGGTAACCGCGCATGCCTTCGATTTCCACCATGCACATGCGGCAAGAGCCGAAGGCTTCGAGGCTGTCGGTGGCGCACAGTTTGGGAATGCTGGTACCGAGCATGGCTGCAGCGCGCATCACCGATGTGCCGGCGGGCACAGTGATGGCACGGCCATCGATGCTCAGGCTGATTTGTACCTCGCTGTCACGGGCCGGGGTGCCGAGGTCGCTGCTTTTATCAGAAGCGGGGTCGAAGAAATTGATCACTGCGCGGCCTCCGTGTGGGTCAGCCCGAAATCGGCGGGGAAGTACTTCAACGCGCTGGCCACCGGATAGGCGGTCATGCCACCCATGGCGCACAGCGAGCCGTATTGCATGGTGTCGCACAGGTCGCGCAGCAACAGGGCCTGGTCATGCCGCTCGGTCATGTCGCTGGTGGCGATCAACCGGTCGACCACTTCCATGCCCCGGGTCGAACCGATGCGGCACGGGGTGCACTTGCCACAGGACTCCTCGGCACAGAACTGCAAGGCGAAGCGCGCCATGCTGGCCATGTTCAAGGTGTCGTCGGCCACTACCACACCACCATGGCCGAGCATCGCGCCCATGGCGGCGAAGGCTTCATAGTCCAGCGGCGTGTCGAAGTGGCTTGGCGGTACCCAGGCACCGAGCGGGCCACCAACCTGCGCGGCCTTCAGCGGCCGGCCGCTGGCCGTGCCGCCGCCATAGCCTTCCACCAGCTCGCGCAGGGTAAGGCCGAACGCGCGCTCCACCAAGCCGCCCTGGCGGATGTTGCCGGCCAGCTGGAACGGCATGGTGCCCAGCGAGCGGCCCATGCCGAAGTCGCGGTAGAACGCCGCGCCCTTGGCCATGATGATGGGTACCGAGGCCAGGGTGAGTACGTTGTGCACCAGCGTCGGCAGGCCGAACAGGCCCTGCAGCGCAGGCAGCGGAGGCTTGGCGCGGACGATGCCGCGCTTGCCTTCGATGGATTCGAGCAGTGCGGTTTCTTCGCCGCAGATATAGGCGCCGGCGCCGACCCGCACTTCCAGGTCGAAGGCCTGGCCGCTGCCGGCCACGTCGCTGCCGAGGTAGCCGGCGTCACGGGCGATGGCGAATGCCTGGTCGAGCACGCGGATGGCGTCTGGGTATTCCGAGCGCACATAGATGTAGCCCTTGTCGGCACCCACGGCGAGGCCGGCAATGATCATGCCTTCGATCAGCAGGAACGGGTCACCTTCCATCAGCATGCGGTCGGCGAAGGTACCGGAGTCGCCCTCGTCGGCGTTGCACACCACGTACTTCTGCCCGGCTCCGGCGTCACGCACAGTGCGCCACTTGATGCCGGCCGGGAACGCCGCACCGCCGCGGCCGCGCAAGCCGGAATCAAGCACGGCGGCGACCACCTCGGCGCCGTCCATGGCCACGGCCGCTTCAAGGCCGGCGAAACCGCCATGGGCGCGGTAGTCGTCCAGCGACAATGGGCGGGTGATGCCGGCGCGGGCGAACAGCAGGCGCTGCTGGGTCTTGAGGTAAGGAAGGTCTTCGACCGGCCCCAGCGCCAACGAGTGGCCATCGGCTTCACTGGCCAGGGCGTCGAGCAAGGACGGCACGTCTTCCGGGGTGACCGGGCCGAAACCCAGGCGCCCTTGCGTGCTGTCGCATTCCAGCAATGGCTCCAGCCAATACAGCCCGCGGGAGCTGGTGCGCTGGATGTCCAGCGGCAGCTGGCGGCGCTCGGCCTCACGCTGCAAGGCANCGGCGACCTGGTCGGCGCCCACGGCGCGGGCTACAGAATCGCAGGGGATATACAGCTTCAGCAGGGTGCGTCCTCCTGGCAGGCGTTGACCAGGGCGCGCAGGCGCTCAGGAGTAAGGCGCGCATGCACCTGGCCGTCCAGTTCCAGCGCTGGCGAGCAGGCGCAGGCACCCAGGCAATACACCGGGCGCAGGCTGATGGCGCCGTCGGCGCTGGTGCCATGGTCGTCCAGCGCCAGCTGTTCGCGCAGTTGCGCGGCCAGCGCCTCGGCGCCCCGGCTCNGGCACGACTCGGCGCGGCACAGGCGCAGGGTGTGGCGCGCCGGTGG
>NZ_OPYN01000090.1 GCF_900277125.1 Pseudomonas inefficax | reverse complement strand
TCACGGTTGCGTGGTGCCAGCGGCCTCCTTGCCTGCGGCCGCACGTCTGCGCGCACTGGTCCGAGGCATCCTGCAAGCATGGCACTTGTGGCGCCCGGGGATTGCGTGCGAACGACCAGGCGCATCCTGAAACCGACGCGGGTTGTTTCTGACCCTTATGCAGTCTGCTGCGCTGTGGCTTAGAAAACTGAATTCGCAAGCGGTCCGCGTACCCTATGGGAGCGGCTTTAGCCGCGAAGAATCCAACGCGGTGCATGGCACCGGCTACGCCGGTGTTCGCGGGCATGCCCGCTCCCACAGGGTGCTCCGGCAGCCCAAGGAATGCGCCATACCTGTGGGAGCGGGCGCGCCCGCGAAGAATCCAACGCGGGCTTCAGGCCACCGCCTTGTCCACGCTGCGCCCGGCCTCCAGTTCACGCACCAGCGGCAGCACATGTTCGCCGAAGTACGCTACTTCCTCCTGGAAGTGCAGGAACCCGGACAAGATCAGATCCACACCCACTGCCTTCAGCGCAACGATGCGCTCGGCAATCTGCCGCGGTGTGCCGATCAGGTTGGTCTTGAAGCCATCGTTGTACTGCACCAGGTCTTCGAAGCTGGACCTGGCCCAGTTGCCCTCGCCCTCCGGGCTGGCAGAACCGGCATGCTTCACTTCCTGGCCAAACGCCCGCACCGCCTCGGGGTTGGCCTTGTCGATGATTTCCTGCAGCACCGCGCGCGCCTGCTCTTCGGTGTCGCGGGCGATGATGAAGGCATTGACTCCAACCTTTACCGAATGGCCGTTGGCCGCCGCCTTGGCGCGGATATCGTCGACCTGCACCTTGATCCCTTCCACGCTGTTGCCGTTGGTGAAGTACCAGTCCGACACGCGTGCCGCCATGTCGCGTGCGGCGCGCGAGCTGCCGCCCTGGAAAATCTCCGGGTGCGGTTGCTGCAGCGGCTTGGGTTTAAGGTTGTAGTTGCGAAAGCGATAGAAGTCGCCGTTGAAGGTGAAGTTGTCCTGAGTCCAGATGCCCTTCAGCGCACGGATGAATTCCTCGGAACGGCGATAGCGTTCGTCGTGATCCAGCCAGGGTTCGCCGATGGCGTGGAACTCGCCCTTGAACCAACCTGAGACCACGTTGATGGCGATGCGGCCGTTGGTGAACTGGTCGATGCTCGCCAGCTGCTTGGCCGCCAGCGCCGGGTTCCACGGGCCTGGCAGGATGGCGGCGATGACCTTAAGCTTTTCCGTGGCAGCGAGCAGCGCGTGGCTGATGGTGACCGACTCGTGCTGGTTGTCGGCGCCGTAGCCGGCGGTGAACCGGATTTGCGACAGGGCGTAGTCGAAACCGGCCTGTTCGGCGATTTGCGCGAGCTTGCGGTTGTAGTCGATGTCCCAACTGGTGCGCTGTTCGATGGTGCTGACCACCAGGCCACCACTGACGTTGGGGACCCAGTAGGCGAACTTGATAGGGGCTTGGCTCATGGTAAGGCTCCTTGGTGTTCCTTGGGGGTTCAAGGAGGCAGGAGCAGCAAATATGCCAGGCTTTAAAGTGTTCTTATTTCAATGGGTTATTTGAATTTTTCGGCGATGTTGGCTGCATGCGATCGAACAAGCTGCTGGATCGCTGTTGCCTGCACAACATCGCCGCCCCGGCGGTAAGTCAGCGGTTCTTGCGCATGCCCATATGCGCGTCATCCATCAGCGCCTTGGCCATGTCGCAGAGAAAGTGCGACGCCCAGACCAGCACCGGTTCGTTGTCCATAACCCCGATAAACGATGCTCGCCGTGAGCAATCCATCAATACCGACGCTTGTTCGATTGCATGATCACAGCAGTTTCCCGCCTCTACGCGAAAAAGTTTCTTGCCGTCCAGCACACCGTCCAGGAAGGTGGCCGCGCCTACGGTCAGGCCCAGCGTGCCGGTGTCGTCATCCAATTCATTGTCCATCTGAAACCCTCTTTTGAATCTGCCGGCCAGTGCGATTTCCCGGTTGCAGTCCCTGGCAGGAAAACCACACCGCCCAGGCTGGCAAAATTTGAATGTCAGCCCATCAATGCAATGTATGCACCGGCTGCCCGTCCCGGAGCTGCACCTGCGCAATCGCCGACACCAGCAGCATGCGCACAGCCTCCATTTCATGCATGACCGCCAGGGTCATGATCGTGGCGGGAGATCTTGGGAGCGAGGCTACGGCGTGATGGCCTACGGACAAGGCGCAGAGCACGTATTCCGCGGCCTGGGTCAGGGTGTCTTCCAGGTGATGAGATGGGTCGTTTGAGAAAGGTGGATCGGGAACGAGTTTAAGCATGACAGCCTCCAGACAATAACAAGTCGGACCGTCGCCAGATCACTTGCAGATGATAGGGTGGCGGCTACATGCGGGCCTGCAAGACCGGGCTTGGAGGTCGATTCCCGGCTGGCCCGAAGACCACCCGCACGCAGCCACCATTGAACGAAGCCAACAGCAAACTGAGACCAAGCCAAGCAACGGGCTTGCAGACCCGGTCGTTGAATTTGCAACGACAGGGCAAGACTAGGGGGCTCAGGTTTCCATCGCAATGGTGAAACGGCTTGAAAAGGATGATTCAGAAATGGACTACGAGGAAGGGGAAAAATCTGATTAGTTCTTGTAGGAACAACCATTCTCACGGCACAGCAGCAACACGCTCAACATTTTTACGGCGGGGCTCTCATAGAACAGCGCATAATTCATTGCATTAGCAGGGTCCCTGTGGGAGCGGCTTTAGCCGCGAACACCGGCGCAGCCGGTGCCATGCACCGCGTTGGATTCTTCGCGGCTAAAGCCGCTCCCACATTATCAGCACCGCCTTCCAGGCATGCACAGGATCAGGAGCGGCCTTGTGCTGCGAAGAGGTCGGAAGGGCAAAAAATCCTCTTTGCCGGTAATTGCCTCTTCGCAGCACAAGGCTGCTCCTACAGGCAATGAGGCAACCTGATGGGGCAAGACAGTTGCTCCCACAAGGTACAGCCCGGCAGCAAACCACCGGGCCGCAAGCCATCAACGTTGCGAGTCGAGCACTTCGTGCTCCATCACTACCTGCTGGGCCTTGGCGTAGCTTTCGATCAGCAGGCGGTAGTGCGGGAAGATCAGGCTGTAGGCCTCGGCCCACTGCGCTGCGTCTGGACGGTTCCAGGTGCGCTGGATTTCCGAGGCGACTGCGGCGGTGTCCATAGGCACCACGCCGGCCTGGACGACGCGGGCCAGGGTGATTTCCTGGGC
>NZ_OPYN01000089.1 GCF_900277125.1 Pseudomonas inefficax | reverse complement strand
CAGCCCGGAGCTGCTGCAGCAGCTCAGCGACGACCAGGGTGACCTGCCGCAAGTGCTGAAGCCGGGCAATGCCGGTGAGCCCAAGCAGCAGCTGAACGAGAGCCAGTTCCGCTGGGCCATGAACGAAGATGCCATGGGTACCGAGAAGCTGGGGGAAGGCATTCGCCAGTTCGCACGGGACCAGGAGAAGCTGGAGAAGTTGATGGCTGAAAAGGCCTGATACATTTCGGGATTGCCTGACGGGCGGGAAGTGTTCAGCATTTTCCGCCCGTTTTGTTTTGCCGAGTCATAGTTGTGTATTTGTTTCTCGGGCCTCTTCGCGGGCACGCCCGCTCCCACAGGGATTTCCACTGTGCTTGAAAGCGCCGCCGTACCTGTGGGAGCGGGCGTGCCCGCGAAAGGGTCCGCATAGCCACCCGAGCTGTCGATGACCTCCTCTACCCCATTGCCCCTCGTACTCGCCGGCCCGATACTGCGCCGCCTGGAACCCCAGCGCCTGGCCATCTGGCTGGTCGCCACGCAACCGCTGCAACCCGAATTCATCTTCCCGGCAAGCAAGGCCCAGGTCGATTGCCAGGTGGTCGCGGTGGGCCAGCACGCCTTCATCCACCTGCTGGACATCCATTTCGCCCAGCCGCTGCCCTGCAACCAGTTGCTCGACTATGACCTGCTCATCAACGGCCAGGGCATCGCCGGCTGGGCGCCGCATCTGCTCTACCCTGGCACCCAGCGCCCAAACCTGGTACTGCGCGATCGGCTCGACCACCTGCTGCACGGTTCCTGTCGAAAGCCGCATTTCCCGGTCGCCGATGGCCTGCTGTGCGCCGACCGCCTGCTTCAGGCCTGCGAAAAACCTACAGACCGCCCTGCCGTGCTGCTGATGACCGGCGACCAGGTCTATGCCGACGATGTCGCCGGCCCGATGCTGCGCGCCGTCCACAGCCTGATAGCGCGCCTGGGCCTGTTCGACGAGCAACTGGAGGGCGCAGTGGTGCCCGACAGCCAGGCGCTGTACCAGCACCCGGCCTGCTACTACCATCGCGCCGACCTGCTGCCGGCGCAGGAGCGCAACGAAACCTTGCGCGAGCGCTTTTTCGGCGGCAAGCGCAAGCCGATCTTCTCGTCCAGCAACGCCGACAACCACCTGGTCACCTTCGCCGAGGTCATGGCCATGTACCTGCTGGTGTGGTCACCGGTGGCTTGGCAGCTGGTGAACCTGGACATGCCCAGCGGGCTCACCGCACCGCGCCAGGCCCGTTACCAGCAGGAACTGCCGCTGATCCAGGCGTTTGCCGGCAACCTGGGCCAGGTAGCACGGGTGATGGCCCACCTGCCGTGCCTGATGATCTTCGACGACCACGACATCACCGACGACTGGAACCTCTCGGCGCAGTGGGAAGAAACCGCCTACGGCCACCCCTTCTCGCGGCGGATCATCGGCAATGCCCTGCTCGGCTACCTGCTGTGCGAGGCCTGGTGGAACGACCCGCAGGGTTGAAAGGCCCTGGTCGGGGAATGCCAGGCGTTGAACAGCCAGACACAGGATGAGCTGTTCGGC
>NZ_OPYN01000088.1 GCF_900277125.1 Pseudomonas inefficax | reverse complement strand
GATGACCGGGCTGATCGGCATGGCCGGCGGCATCGGAGGCTTCCTGCTGGCCGCCGGGCTTGGCACCATCAAGCAGCACACCGGTGACTACCAACTGGGGCTGTGGCTGTTCGCCAGCCTGGGCTTGCTGGCCTGGTTCGGCCTGCACGGCGTGAAACAGCGCTGGCGCACCACCTGGGGCTCGGCTGCGGTTACGGCGGCGCGAGTCTGAGGCACAGCCATGAGCCTGCAACTTAAGTTTGCCCAGGCCAGCGCCACCGGGCCTCGCGAGGAAAACCAGGACGCTCTGCGCCTGGTTACCCCGGCGCCGGAGCTGGCTGCCAGCAAGGGCTACCTGTTCGCCCTCGCCGACGGCGTCAGCCAGTGTGCCGATGGTGGCCTGGCCGCCCGTACCAGCCTGCAGGCGCTGGCCCTGGACTATTACGCCACCCCTGCGACCTGGAGCGTGGCCCAGGCACTCGACCGCCTGCTGCTGGCACAGAACCGCTGGTTGCGTGCCCAAGGCAGCGGCCAACCACTTTTGACCACCCTCAGCGCGCTGGTACTGCGTGGCCGGCGCTTTACCTTGGCCCACGTGGGGGACTGCCGCGCGTACCGCTGGCACGCCGGGCGCCTGCAATGCCTGAGCGAAGACCACGTATGGGACCAGCCCGGCATGCAGCATGTGCTGAAGCGCGCATTGGGCCTGGACCAGCACCTGCTGGTGGATTACCTGGAAGGCGAACTGCAACTGGGCGAGAGCTTTCTGCTGTTGAGCGACGGCGTATGGGCCAGCCTGGGCGACCAACACATCCAGGCGGTGCTGCGCGAGCAACCCGACCTGCAACTGGCCGTCGACACCCTGGTCGCCAGCGCGCACCTCAACGGCAGCCAGGACAACGCCAGTGCCTTGCTGGTGCAGGTCGAGCAACTGGGCACGGCCAACCTGGGCGACACCTTGGCGCAACTGCAGCAATGGCCGGTGCCCGGCCCGCTGCGTGAAGGCCAGGTAATCGATGGCTGGCAAACCGAAAAGCTGCTTTCACACAGCCGCCAGTCGCTGCTGTACCGGGTGCGCGATGGCCAGGGCCGAGCCTGGCTGCTGAAGACCCTGCCCGCCGCACGCGAGCAGGAGCCCGGCGCGGCACAAGGGCTGTTGCTGGAAGAATGGTTCCTGCGCCGTGTCGCTGGCCGGCACTTCCCCGAGCTGCACACCGCCAGCCAGCGCCAGCACCTGTACTACGTGATGCGCGAATACCCCGGCCAGAGCCTTGCAGCGCTGCTGGCCGAGCACGGCCCGTTGCCCATGCCGCAGTGGCTGGAGCTGGCCCGGCAACTGCTGCAGGCGGTCGGCGTATTGCACCGGCGTAACCTGCTGCACCGCGACATCAAGCCAGAGAACCTGCACCTGGGCAGCGATGGCCAGCTGCGCCTGCTGGACTTCGGCCTGGCCTACTGCCCGGGCTTGTCCGAAGACCCGCTGCACGAATTGCCGGGCACGCCGTCATACATTGCCCCGGAAGCATTCGATGGCCAACCGCCCAGCCCACGTCAGGACCTGTATGCCGTGGGGGTGACGCTGTATCACCTGCTGACCGGGCACTACCCCTACGGTGAAGTGGAGGCCTTCCAGCGCCCGCGCTTCGGCCAGCCGGTCAACGCCGCACGCTACCGCCCCGACCTGCCGGAATGGCTGCAGCACAACCTGCAGCAGGCATTGGCAGCCGACCCGGCGCAGCGCTTCGAAACCGCCGAACAATGGCTGCTGCTGCTCGAACGCGGCGACCGCCAGGAACTGCCCAGCCGGCCACGGCCGTTGCTGGAGCGCGAGCCACTGAAGGTATGGCGCACCCTGGCGCTGCTGTCCTTGCTGTTCAACCTGATATTGCTGCTCACCCTGCTCAAGGGCTGACCGCACCTTCGATGAGGAAACCCTGATGAATGCGAAAGTCTGGCTGGTTGGCGCTGGCCCTGGCGACCCAGAACTGCTCACCCTCAAGGCTGTACGCGCCTTGCAGCAAGCCGCAGTGGTGATGATCGACGACCTGGTCAACCCGCTGGTGCTGGAGCATTGCCCACAGGCCCGGGTGATTGCCGTGGGCAAGCGCGGCGGCTGCCGCTCCACGCCACAGGCGTTCATCCAGCGCCTGATGCTGCGCCATGCGCGGCAAGGGCGCTGCGTGGTGCGGCTCAAGGGCGGCGACCCATGCATCTTCGGCCGTGGCGGTGAAGAGGCGCTGTGGTTGCAGGGGCATGGCATCGAGGTGGAAGTGGTCAACGGCATCACCGCCGGCCTGGCCGGCGCCACGCAATGCGGGATTTCCCTGACCTCGCGAGGCGTAAGCCGGGGCGTGACGCTGGTCACGGCACATACCCAGGACGACAGCGAACTGAACTGGGCAGCCTTGGCCCAGGGCGGCACGACGCTGGTGGTGTACATGGGCGTGGCCAGGCTGGAGCAAGTGCGCCAAGGGTTGCTGGACGGGGGCATGGCAGCGGGCATGCCGGTGGCGATGATCGAGAATGCATCGTTGCCACAGCAGCGGGAGTGCAGGAGCGATGTGCGGGGGATGGTGGAGGATGCGCGCGAGTTTGGCTTGCGTAGCCCGGCGATACTGGTGATCGGGGAGGTGGTTGGTGAGCAGCAGACCCTGGGGCTGGTCGCGATCGCGGGCTGAACGCCGATCCCTGTAGGAGCAGCCTTGTGCTGCGAAGAGGCCATCGCCGCCACAGGAAGGCTTTGCCTGTACCGGCCCTTTCGCAGCACAAGGCTGCTCCTACAGGTCCAGTGCAAGCCTCGGAGCCGATACAAATCCCAGACAAAGAAAAACCCGGCCGAGGCCGGGTTTTTCATGAAGCTTCAAACCAATTACTTGGCCTGGGCTTCTACCTGAGCTTCAACGCGACGGTTGACAGCGCGGCCTTCTTCGGTGGCGTTGTCGGCAACCGGACGGGTTTCGCCGTAGCCAACCGAGTCAACACGGCTGGATTCCACGCCGTACTGCTGGGTCAGGACCTGCTTGACAGCGTTGGCACGACGCTCGGACAGCTTCTGGTTGTAAGCGTCTGGGCCGACGGAG
>NZ_OPYN01000087.1 GCF_900277125.1 Pseudomonas inefficax | reverse complement strand
ACGCTGACCCTACGCTCATCGTCTTCAGCTGTTGCTCCTTCCTGGCATCCTGCAAGTGTCCATCGCCCATCAACTCCACCGGACATTGAGTACGACGAAGTGCAGCAGGATCCAGACCATCAGCAGCAGATGGGTCAGTTGCAACCCCTCCTGACGGATCCAGTAGCCGAACCATATCCCGCCCAGCAACATGGCGAGCAGGAACCCGAGCGCCGCGCTCAAGGCCAGGTTCAGCCAAGGCAGCGAAGCTTCCAGGCCGGCGCCAAGCACCAGTTCATAGCACCCGACCCAGGCCGTGAGCACGGCAGCTGCCTGTATCAGCACGATGATCGCCAAGGCCAGGCGATGGATCGACGGAGAGGTCATCGCTCGCCCCAGCAGTGGGAGGCTGATTGCGGGCGGTTGGGCCAGCGGCGCCATCGACATGGTCGCCCCGATCGCCCCGGCCGAACTGGCAAAGGTATGCAGGTTGTTGATCAGGCTGATGCTCAGCCACAGGCTCAAGCCAATGCAGCAGGTGATCTGGAAAATCAGCAGTGAGGTCGGAGTGTCCATTCCTGGTCCTTGTGAGTTCGTTTCCGGAAGTAGCGAGAGAGTTCGGACGACACTCTAAAACCTTGACTTAACTCGAGGTCAATAGCGGTTTTCCAGGAAGGCTTCAATGACCACCGGGCCCGATACCGGCCCGGTGGTTGCTCACCACCTTACCAATTGTGCGTATAACTGGCAGTCAGCACGGTGCCGGGTGCCGGCAAGTGGCTGGTGTTGTTGTTATTGCGCAGCAATTGGCTGTAGAGCGGGTAGTAGTCGCGGTTGAACAGGTTTTGAATGCCGACGCTTACCTTGTCGTCAGCGGAAATCTGATACTGGCTGACCAAGTCCACTGTCGTATAGGTACTCACCTGATGCCGACCAAAGCTGTCCACCCCATCAAGCCTGTAATCCTTGCTATCGAAGAACGTGGCTTGCAAGCGGTTGCTCCAATCCAGGGTCGGCTTGTACTGAACGTAGGCGGTCAGCTTCAGGGGCGGAACGCGATAGCCGGTCATGTCCTGCCAACCTTTGCCGTCCGGTTTTTCTCGCCCGCGCATCCAGGCCGCACTCCCCCCTGCGCCCCACACCGCATCATCCGATAGCCAATCGGCACTGGCTTCGGCACCGTAGATACGCTCCTTGGTGCGGGTCAGAATCAGGCCATTGTTGAAACTTTGCACATCCCCCAGTTTGGAGGTGGTGTAGAACAGCGCCAGGGTGCCGAGGGTGTTGTTGCCCAGCTCTCCTCGCCAGCCAAGCTCATAGTTATTGGTTTTGACCGGTTCCAGGTTCGATGCGTCGATGTCGAAACCGCGGCGCGCATTGCGCAACTGAATACCCACGTCAGGTAGTTGGAAGCCCTGGCTGAAGGAGGCGTAGATTTCCTGGCCGAGTACCGGTGAGTAGACGATGCCCAGGTTCGACAGCACCGCATCGTAATGAATGTCGCCACCCTTCACCGCAACCGGGGAGGCAGCCGCGGATTCGGACAATGGGATGAAGTCATCGAATTCGGCGGTGGAGTATTCGTAGCGCAGGCCGCCGTCGACAGACCAATGCTCATCGAAGCGATGCTGTAGCTGGGCGAACGCACCGGCGCTTCGCGTCCTCAGCGGGGGCATGTAGGTGAGCTTGCCGATCTTGTCGAATACCAGGCCGCCACTGGCGTCATAAGCCGCAGGGTCGAAGACATCGAGCGGCATGTCGCTGCGTTCCTGGTTATAGTCGCCACCCCACACCAGCTCGGTACTGCCGCTTTCGCCAAGTGGCGTGCGCAGGGTCAGGCGGCTGCCGAAGACTTCACTGTTCTGCATGATCTGGTCGACGTTGCCGCCGCGGGTGGCAACGGCCCGGGCGTCGAACGGGGTAAAACGGGTGAAGTAGTCCCGGTAATACATCTGGGCAGAAAGCCGGCTTCCGAGAATGTCGAGATTCTCGTACTCCAGGTTCACCAGCGTGTTGCGAATACGGTTCTGTTCGTCGAGATCCAGCCCTTTGATCGCATTGGCCGGCACTGAGCCTGCGGGGAGCCTGGCGACGCTTGGGTCGGTAGCGTAGTCGGTGTCCTGGCGGGCGTCGTAGTGGCTGACTGCGAGCTGGATGCGCTGGTCTTCGTCGATGTGCAGCCCCAGCTTGCCGCCAATGTTGTAGATGTTCGAATCGAACAGGTCGCCTTGGCTAGGCTCCGGGGCGATCCGGTCGCCGTGCGCATCGTACGAGGCACCGATGTGGCGGGTACCGAAGTCGAACGAGTAGTCCACCGCGCCCTGAGAGCCTGCGAAATACTGCTGGAACTGCCCACCCAGGCCATCGCTGCCCAGGCGGGTAAGTGGCGAGGTCGCGCTCAGGCTGGTTTCGGCACGGTTTTCGCCACCCGCAGGCCGTGTGGTGATGGATATGATGCCCCCCGTGGCGCCGCTGCCGTAGATGGCGCTGCTGCCACGAATGACTTCGACCCGTTCGATCAGTGCCGGGTCGATGTTGGCCAGGTTGCGCGAAGAGTCGCGGTTGGTATTGAGCGGCACCCCGTCAACCATGACCAGCATGCTGCGCCCGCGCAGGGTCTGGCCATACTCGGTGACGGTGCGGCTGGAGTCGGACATGCCGGGAATCGCCTTGGCCAGTACCGTGGCCAGGCTCTCCGAACCCTGGCGCAGCTCCTGCAGTTGTTCATGCTCGAGAACGGTGGATTGCCGCGTCGCGGAAACCAGGCTGCTGCTGGTGCGCGAGGCGGTGATTTCCATCTGCGCCATTTCCACGGGCCCGCTCTGGATTTCCGGGCTTGATGCAGGGCCACCCTGCGCGACGATGACGAACGTGCGCTCATCCTTGGCCTGTACCTGCAAGCCACTGTCCTTGAGCAGCGTTTGAAGTGCTTCCTCGGGGGTGAACTGCCCCTTCACCGCAGGCGCGTTTCGGCCTGCACCGAGATCACTGGCAAAGATGATCTGTACCGAAGACTGCTGTGCAAGCGCGTTGATGGCCTCGCCCAGCGGTGCGGCGGGGAGATCCAAGTTCATCTTTTCCCGGCCCTGGGCCGACATTGCGATGAGCAGGCTACTGGCAAGCAATGACAGGCGTAGCTGGCGACTGCGGAGGGGAAAGAGCACTTCTCGAGTTCCTTTTTATAGGTGGGCTTTTTCAGTAGCCGCCACGAGAATCGAGAAACCCTACCTGCGCCTGAGAATTATTTTGTTATCGGTTTGCGTTGAATCCGGACGCTGCCATCCCCTTGTTGCAGCACGGCGACGGGCAGGATGCTCGGTAGCAAGCCCAGTAGCAGGTCGACATTGTGCGCCTCGAATACCCCTGTCACCTTGAGTGCGGCCAGGCCTGGGTCGCTCAGCTCGATGGGCGCCTTGCGATAGTGGCGCAGCAACGACACGGCTTCATCCAGCGGCGTCTGCTCGAACACGATGCGATCATCTTTCCATGCCATCGCCTTGGAAGGGTCGGCCTTCGCTACCGGCATCAGTTGCCCGCCAATCGAGTCGACCTGTTGCCCTGGCCTGAGGGTGACAGGCGCTTGTGCTGCAGTTGCCACAGCGACGTCCACGCGCCCACGGGCCAGGGTCACACGCACCGCGTCGTTATCCAGGCGCCTGACATTGAACAGCGTACCGAGCACCTCGACTTTCGCCAGGCCAGCGGACACCACGAAGGGGCGGTACACGGCCGAGGACACATCGAAAAGGGCCTGCCCTGCGCGCAGGTCGACTTCGCGGCTGAGCAGACGCCAACTGACATCGACATGCGTGCCACTGTCGAGCAGCAGCTTGCTGCCATCGCTCAACAGCACAGCGCGCCGCTCGCCAATGGCGGTAGCGAAACGCTCGCTTTTGTAGGCAGGGTTCAGCCAGCCCAGGGCTGCAAAGGCGATCGCGACCGCTAGCGTGATACCTGCCGTCTTTACCGCTTTCGAGGGCGCTGGCCTGGACGGCGGCATGGGGAACAGCTGCTTGAGTTCGTCACGATGGCGCCCCAGAGCCTCGTCCAATGGCGCCTGTTCGGGCTGCTTGGTCATGGATGCACCTCATCGCGCCCAAGCCGTTGCCTGCACGCTGCCACCCCCAGGCGCAGGTGCTTTTCCACAGTCTTGATGGAAATACCCAGGCGAGCGGCTACTTCTGCCTGGGGAATTTCGTGAATCTTGTGCATGACGAAAACAGCCTGGCAGCGAGGTGGGAGGCCTGCGATAGCGTCGACGAGCAGTTGAAACTCGCGCGCGGTGTCATACCTGGTCATTGGGGTGGCTGCCGGGCAGGCCACTTCAGGCAGCTCGGAGATTGCCTCTACCCACGCGCCTCGGCGGCGGTCGCTACGATAGCGACTCACGGCGGCGTCGTGGGAGATTTTTCGCAGCAGGGCCAGTGGGGTGCGAACGTCTTCTTTCTCGCCGCGCTCAAGCAACTGCACGCACACATCATGCACTACATCGCGCGCCATGCTTCTGTCGCCGAAGCGTCGGCGAATGTGGTCCACCAGCTCGTCATAGTGACGTACCAATGTAGACAGCAGCGTCGGTTTGGCGGGATCGAACGACACGATGCATCCTGAATAAGAGGTAGGCCCCGAAACAAGACACAAGTGTAAATGAGAAATAATTGCGAATAAACAAGCTACAGCATCGAGCCATGCTAAATCTCGGGAAAGCGAGGAATGGTCAGCCCGTTGGCAATAGCACTTTCTTCCAGCTTTGCACGCTCTGTGTCCAAAAAGGCATAGGCGGCTTGCAGCGTGGTGATCTTCGCTTGAATTTCGGCCATCTTGCTGGTCACCAAGGCCGCGCCTTGCGCGCAATCGATCGTATTACCCCGCTGGGCCGCAAGGATGTCGCCGATCTCGGCGAGTGAAAAACCGCCGCTCTGGGCGCTCTGGATAAAAGCCAGATCAACCACGGTCTGGTCGCTGTAACTGCGGTAGTTGTTGGCTTGGCGATGGGCCACGATCAGCCCGAGTTGCTCGTAATAGCGCAATGTATGGCGGCCAACTCCACTCCTGCGCTCCAACTCTCCAACATTCACAGTAAAAATTCCTTGACTGTAGAGTACGCTCGACACTTTAGCCTGCGCCCATCATCCAGACAAGGATTCAGATATGAGCGTGGAATGCTTCGTCACAGGCGGCAGTGGGTTTGTCGGTCAACATCTGTTGGCCCATCTTACCGCGACAGGGCACAAGACTTGGGTGCTCATGCGCAACCCTGAAAACATCGAGCGTCTCAAAGAGCAGGTAGGCCGACTGGGAGGTAACCCTGCGTATATCCATGCAGTCGAAGGAGATATCAGCCGGGAAGAACTTGGACTCAGCGAAGCAGACAAGCAATGCGTGTCTTCGGCCGCTGTATTCTTCCACCTTGCGGCGCAGTTTACCTGGGGCCTGACAATGGAGCAGGCCCGCGCAGTCAATGTACAGGGGGCGCTGAGAGTCGCCAGGCTCGCGGCGAGCCAGGATATCCGCTTGCTGATGGTGGGCGGTTACATGGTGCAGAATCTTACCCACCTTGCCAGCATCGGGGTTGATAACGAGTGCCCTGAAAACACCAATTGGCCCGAAGTCTACGGCCGCGTTGGTGGCTACGAGGGCAGCAAGCTGGAGTCCCATTTTGCAGTCATCCGTTACATGCAGGAAGTAGGTGCGGATTACACGATCGTTCATCCTGCTACGGTGTGTGGCCACAGCGAAAGCGGGCATATCCCTGAAGGGCAACCTCTGGCCGACCTCATTCGAAATCTGGCACTGGGCCGGTTCAAGGCTGTCCCTGGTTCCGCCAGGCACTGGTTGCCCTTGGTCAGCGTCGATTACCTGGTAAAGATGATGACCTGCGTGGCATTCGACCCTTCGATGGCCAACCGGCAGGTCCTGGCGCTCTACGAGAACACCCCGAACCTGCAGGCAATGCTCGGGCAGTTGGCTAAAACGCTGGATATCAAGGCACCCCGGCACCATGTACCCATAGGGCTGCTCAAGTGGCTACTGGTGATTCCCGGGCTGGCCACCCGACTTTCGATCAGCGCCGAGTCATTGAACTTCATCCAGACGCAGCGCTTCGACATGAATGACAGCCAGCAACTGGAACGAAAGTATCAACTGGCACATCCCGATATGGCGCGAACCTTGGAAAAGACCGTGCGCCACGTCCAGGGTTACTTGCCCAATCGTCAGGTTCAAACTTCTCAAAACCCTGCCGGAAGATAAGAGACGGGGTTTTCCAGAGCGCGTAATTCTGTCGGACATTCCAGCAATTTAGGTGTTATATTATTGCACGCGAACCAGATAGCTACTTTCTGACCTTCCAGTTAGTCAATGCGTGTCGACTTTCAACTTGGTCTTTAAGGGAAAAAGGCGTGTGAATTGACGTGAAGCGTGACATCCACCTCGTTGTGCTACTGCTATCGGTCATCGGTTGCTCACTCGCCTCGCTGACGCTGTGGAAGGTCATGGCTTCGCGAGAGCGCGCCCTGGAAGACGTCAATGTCCATGGCCTGAACCTGACCCAGGCATTGTCCACCTATTCGGAAGGTATCGTCCGGCAGAGCTCGATGCTGCTGCTCGGCCTTGTCGAGCGCCTGGAAACCGAAGGCGCCGGGCCTGGGCAGATCGAACGCCTGAGTCAGCTGGTCAAGCGTCAGCAACCGTTGATGCCGCCGATGAGCGGCATCACGATCTACGCCAGGGATGGACGCTGGCTGATGTCGTCCAACCGTCCGATGCCCGATGGGGCCAACAGCAGCGACCGGGCCTTTTTCATACATCACCGTGACGACCCATCCCGCGACCCCTTCATCGGGCTGCCAATCCGTAGCCGCGTCAATCAGGAATGGGTGATCACCATCAGCCGGCGATTCAACGATGAGCACGGCGAGTTTGCCGGCGTCGTTGCCATGACGCTTGGCGTGGAGAACTTCCTGCAGCTTTTCGGCAAACTGGATGTCGGCCATGAAGGGGCCATCGGGCTGGCCTATACCGACGGTTCCATGCTGGTGCGCTACCCGTTTCGGGAACAGGACATGGGACGCAACTTTTCGAAGTCGCCCATCTTCACCAAGTATCTCGTCGACCAGTCAGCGGGCACTGCATCGTTCACCTCCAGCCTGGACGGCGTGGAGCGCCTCTATGCGTTTCGCAAGAGCGACAAGCTACCCCTGGTGACAACGGTCGCGCTGGGCAAGCAGGAAGCACTTTCGGCCTGGCGGCTCGAGGCGCTGCTGTCGTCGCTGGTGGTCGCTGCGCTGCTGGCATTGATCGGAGCCATTGGCTGGCTGCTGATTCGTGCCATGAGCCGGCGAAGCGCAATCGAAAACGAACTTCGACTGACCCAACAGCAGTTGCTGGACAGTAACCAACGGCTCGAAAGCCTGGCGATGCACGATGCGCTGACGGGGCTTGCCAACCGGCGCTGCTTTGACGAGGCACTGACCCAGGAAGTGCGCACGGCCCATCGAAACGGCACCACGCTGGCCTTGCTGATGATCGACATCGACCATTTCAAACGCTACAACGACACCTATGGGCATCCGGCTGGCGATGCCTGTCTGCAGCAGATCGCTACCCTGCTCTCTTCCTGCATCCGCCGCCCTCGCGACCTGCTGGCACGCTACGGAGGTGAGGAAATGGCGGTGATCCTGCCCGATACCGACAACGACGGAGCGGCCGTCGTTGCCAGGCTGATGCTCCAGCACCTGGCCTTGCAGGCCATCCCACACCAAGGCAGCCCTTTCGGGCATGTGACCGCCAGTATCGGCATCGCCTGCGCCGATGGAACGGTCCTCGACACCCCACCATCGTTGATTGAACGCGCCGATCAGGCGCTCTATATCGCCAAGCAGGCGGGCCGCAACCGCCTGCATGTCGACCGGGCGAAGGCATAAAGCCAATTACAAGGAATGTACAAATGCAATCTCATTTCGGCAAAGGCGTACTCTTTGCACTCTGCGCCGCTGCACTGAATGCAACGATCGGCGTACTCAGCAAAGTGTTGATGAACAGTGGGTTCAGCTCCAGCAGCATCGCCCTGATAAAAACAGTCCTCGGCTGCCTGTTGCTGTCAGCATTGCTCCTGTTTCTAAAGCGGCCCCTGCGTACGGCCAAGTGGGTCCATGCCGCCGTTTGCGCATTTCTCGGCATTTTTGTGTTGTTCCACTTTGAAACCTCGGCCTATAGCCATTACGCCGCGGCAGGCGTCGTGGTGATCCTGATGGCAAGCGCGTCCATTTCTTCGATATTGCTGGGAAGGATAGTCCTAAAGGACCGGATCACCGCCAACGCGACGGTAGGCGCCGGTTTGACCATAGCTGGCATTGCCGTGATTTTTGGCGCCGACCTGGAACAAGGCTTTACGCTGCAAGGTGCAGTACTCGCTTCGATCGGAGGCTGCGGTTATGGCGCATTTTCGGTTGCCATGAAGCACATGGGCGTTTCCGGGGGGCTGCATTTCACTCGGCAACTATTGTTTTTCGGCAGCCTCTACCTGCTGATGCCGGCAGCAACCGATAGCTTCAACATTGGAGAGCTGTCGCTGGTGGCGGTCATGGCACTGCTGGCGCTGGCCGCGTTGCCGACCATCCTCGGCTTCTTCTGTACCACCAAGGCCATCGAGTACCTGAAACCCTCGCAAGTCCAGGCACTGGAGCTGACCGAACCGCTGTTTGCCGCACTGCTGGCGTTCGTGGTGCTCAATGAAGTACCGCGGGACACGTTGTACCTGGGGGCCGGGCTGATTCTCTTCGGCCTATGCTTCTCCAATGAGCTGATCCGACTGGGCAAGAAAGCGCCACAGCCGTCCAAAGCATGAAACCCATGCGAGCAAGCACCTCGAGGCATGCATGCTCGCATGGCCGCATTACCAGATCGCAATATCGTAGGTCAGGTAGATCCGGTTGCTGTCGCGCCCTCGGGAAAAGTCAGAGCGGTAGACGTAGTTGCGAAGCTTCACACCCAGACCTTTCACAGGCCCGGATTGCACCACGTAGGCAAGCTCCACGTCACGCTCCCACTCGCTGAGCCCGGCATCAGCCGAGCGACCGTTGTCCCCGCTCAGGTACCGCGCCATGAAAGTCAGCCCAGGGACACCGGCCGCTGCAAAGTTGTAGGCATAGCTCGCCATCCAGGTTTTCTCTTCCTCCTCGATGAACTTGCCGATGCCAACGTTGCTGAACGAGTAGACCGTCGCGCCGCTGATGTATGGCAACCCAGCCTCGCCGTCGAGAATCTGGTAACCGGCGCCGAAGGTGTGCCCGGAATGAGCGTAGGACAGCTGCCCACTGAACATGTCGTTATCGATCTGACCACCATGAGCGGCCCCGCTGTCGCGGCTCTTGAAATAGCGCAAGTCGGTGGTCAACACACCGCCGGCCAATGGCAGGTCGTGGACCAGGCCTAAGTAGTCCTGACGATAGAAGTGTTCGAGCTGGCCGTGGAAATAGCTCAAGCGCAGCTGCTTGCTGACGGCATAGTCGGCCCCGGCAAAGTTGAAATCGCCAGACTCGCCGCCACCATAACCATCCAGGAACAGACCGGTGCTGTCCGAGGAGTCCCGCTGCTTGAAGCGGTCCAGGTGGCCGGCTGTCAGGGTCAGGCCATCGACATCGGTACTGGTCAGTTGCGTGCCCTGGTAAGTCTGCAGCAACAATCGCGCGTCGTTGTACACCAGCACCGGTGTCTTGGGCAGCAAGGTGCCATGCTTGACGATGGTCTGCCCCAGTCGCGCCTTGGCCGTCACCCCGGCACTGGCGAACTCGTCCGCGGCACGGCCATCGTCATGCACCGGCAGCAAGCCGGTACCGCTGCGCCCGCGGCCCGAATCGAGCCTTACGCCTACAAGCCCCAGGGCATCCAGCCCCAGACCCAGCGGGCCTTGAGTGAACCCTGACTGGTAGTCGAGCAGGAAACCCTGCGCCCATTCCACCCGCTCGCTCTTCGCAGTTGCTGCAGCGCGGGCGCTCATGCCTTGTTCGTCGCGGAAGTTCTCGTTGAAGTAAACGTTGCGCAGCTGCAGCTTGAGCTTGCCGTCGTCGATGAATCCGGCAGCGCCGGCCACAGGCAGCCAGCCGCAGAGCAGGCCACAGGTGGCCCCACGGAAAACGGTTCGGGACATGTTCGATACTCTGTTGTTGTTCTTGGATGAGGAGGGCGCCAGCAGCGCCCGAGGCAGATCAGACGAAGAAGGACAACGCACCCGTGAGCAAGGCCAGTGCGGTGATGACCAGTGATGTCAGTACCGCCCATTTCACGGTCGCCTTCTGGAAGTCGCCGATGTCGCGATCGACCATGCCCACCAGCAGCAAGGTCGAGGCCACCAGAGGGCTCATCAGGTGCACCGGCTGCCCCAGCACCGAGGCGCGGGCGATTTCAACCGGGTCGATGCCGTAGGCGGCCGCAGCGTTGGCAAGGATCGGCACCACGCCAAAATAGTAAGCGTCGTTGGACAGTACGAAGGTCAGTGGCATGCTGGTCAGCGCCACCACCAGCGGGAACCAGTGGCTCCACGCCTCCGGGATCCAGTCGACCAGGGTCTGCGCCAGCGCATCGACCATCTTGGTACCCGAGAAGATCCCGGCGAAGATGCCCGCGGCGAATACCAGCAGTACCACGGTCATGGCGTTGCCCGAATGGGCGAGGATGCGCTCTTTCTGCAGGTCCAGCTGCGGGTAGTTGATCATCAGCGCCAGCACGAAACCGATCATGAACAACAATGCGGAGTGCATGACGCCCATCACCAGAGCCACCATGACGGCAATCACCAACACCAGGTTCACGTACGCCAGGCGTGGGCGCTTATGCGGGTTGTCGCCGAGGATTTCCTTGATGTAGCAGTTGCCGCCACCCGACTCCAGGGCGATGTTGCCGATGCGGCGGCGCTCGGCACGGCCCAGCAGGTAGGCGGTGAACACCACCCAGGCAGCACCGCCGATCACGGTCGGCAGCATCGGGATGAAATACTCGGTGGCATCCAGCCCGAGCGCGGCGATGGCCCGGGTGGCCGGCCCACCCCAAGGGCTCATGCCACTCATGATGCTCAACGACAGCATGGACACCGTGGCCAGGATCATCGGGTTCATGCCAATGCGCTTGTACAGCGGCAGCATGGCCGCGCAGGTAATCATGTAGGTGGTGGTGCCGTCACCGTCCAGCGCCACCAGCAGCGACAGCAGCGCGGTACCGATGGCGATCTTGACCGGGTCGCCATTGACGCGCTTGAGGATCTTGCGGATCAGCGGGTCGAACAGGCCGGCATCGATCATCAGGCCGAAGAACAGGATGGCGAACAGCAACAGGGCCGCCGAGGGCGCCACCATTTTCAGGCCATCGAGCATCATCTTGCCCAGTTCGGGGGCGAAGCCACCGATCACTGCGAAGACGATGGGTACCACAGTGAGCGCAACGATTGGCGACAGGCGTTTGCTCATGATCAGGTAGGTGAAGGTCACCACCATGATCAGGCCCAGGAGTGCGAGCATGGTCTTTTCTCTTGTTTTTATTCTATTGCGGCCATCGGCAAGGCAGACGGCCCCCTACCCCACTCGGCATCGCCGGGATGCTGAGTGGGATTCTAAGTCAACAATGGGTGTGGAAGAGGCTTTTCAGCCGTGATGACGAGGCTCGGCAGACCAGTCGGCCTGCGCACTATCCGCCTTGTCCGGTACAGCCGGAATGCCATTCAGGCGGCGCAGCAAGGTTTCCCTTTCACAGGCATTCTCCGACAGCGAGATCACCACTGTGGCCACGGCGTTGCTGGCCAGGCTGGTCAGGGCACGCGCCTCGGACATGAAGCGATCGATGCCGATCAGCAAGGCAAGCCCTGCCAGCGGGATGTCGTGAATGACAGTCAAGGTCGAGGCCAGCGCAACGAAGCCACTACCGGTCACACCCGCTGCGCCTTTTGACGACAACAGCATGATCGCCAGCATCGTCACCGTCTGACCGAGGCTCAGGTCGATGTTGCAGGCTTGCGCGATGAAGACCGCCGCCAACGACAGGTAGATGGCAGTACCGTCGAGGTTGAACGAGTAGCCGGTTGGCAGAACCAACCCGACCACACCTTTCTTGCAGCCCAGTTTCTCCAGTTTTTCCAGCATGCGTGGCAATACGGGCTCGGTGGACGAGGTGCCGAGTACCACCAGAAATTCCTCGCGGAAGTAGCGCAGCAGCTTCCACAGGCTGAAGCCATGGGCACGGCAGATACCACCGAGCACCACCAGTACGAAAAACGCACAGGCGATGTAGAGCGTACCGACCAGCTTGGCCAATGCCCCCAGGGACGTCACGCCGTACTGCCCGACGGTGAAGGCCAAGGCACCGAAGGCACCGACCGGGGCGAAACGCATCAGGTAGCCAAAGATGCGAAACACCATCGTCGAGGCAGATTCCAGCACATCGAGTACCGGCTTGCCCTTTTCGCCCATCGACGACAGGGCAAAACCGCTGAGCACCGCGATGAACAGCACCGGCAACACTTCACCCTTGTTGAACGCCCCGATGAACGTGTCGGGAATGATATGCATGAAGAAGTCGACCACGCTCAGCTTCGCCGCAGACGCGGCGTACTGGCCGAGCCCCTCGGTGCTCAGCGTGGCCGGGTCGATGTTCATGCCGACACCAGGGCGGAGCAGGTATACCGCTGCCAGGCCGATCATCAGGCTGATGACGGTCAATACCAGGAACAGCAGCAAGGTTTTGCTCATCAAACGCCCCAGGGAGCGCTTGTCGGTCATCCCGGCAATGCCGGTGACGATGGTGCAGAAGACCACCGGCGCGATCATCATCTTGATCAGCTTGATGAACGCATCACCCAGCGGCTTGAGCGCAACGGCCTGTTGCGCCCAGAAGTGACCGACCACCACGCCCAGCAGGACGGCGCAGAGGATCTGGAAATACAGCGATTTGGCGAGTCTCATGAGGCATCACCCATTGTTGAAATTGTGCGGATGCGCTTGTTGCGAATGTACAGGTCTGGACTACTGCCTGGGCCTACCCCGCCAACCTGCGGAATGTAGGCGCGTAAACGAAGCCAGAGAACAGCCGCCGTGCAGTTCGCACCACCGAGGCCTGAATCGTCTTGCCATCGGCACCGCTGCGTGACAGCGCGACATCGATACCACCGCCTGGATGTTCCAGGCGCACCTCGGTCAGTTGTTCGGCGCCCTCACCCAGCAGTTCGCCGATTACCGTACCCGGGCTGACGCAGGCAGTCGCCAGGCCTATCGCTCCGGTGATGGCCAGGGCGCGGTGGCAGTTGTGCGGCATGAAGTAGCGGACCTGCAACGTGCCGTCATAGCGGGGCTTGGACACAAGAACAGGCTTGGGGATGACCATACCGCTGACATCGCCCAGGCCCATGGCCTTGCCGGCCTTCAGGCGCAATGCCTCGAGGCGCTCGAGCAGTTCGCCGTTGGCGTCGAGTTCGGCCGGGGTTTCCGAGCCGGTGACGCCCAGCTGGCTGGCCTCTACCACCATCATCGGCATGGCCATGTCGATGCAGGTAACCGTTACACCGTCGATCACATCCTTGGCCTTGCCAGTCGGGAACAGCTTGCCGGTCTTGCTGCCGACCGCATCGAGGAAGGTCAGGTGCACCGGGGCGGCAGTGCCCGGTACGCCATCGATCGCCGTGCGGCCTTCGTAGCGCACGATGCCGCCGGGGGTTTCCACCAGCGAATTGACGAAAGTGCCGGTGTTGAGGTTGCGAATACGCACCAGCGTCTTGCCGTCCTGGCCTTTGACAAGACCTTGCTCGATGGCGAACGGGCCAACGGCGCACAGCATGTTGCCGCAATTGGGGGCGGTATCGACCCGGCGCTGGGCGACCATGACTTGCACGAACAGGTAGTCGACATCAGCGTCGGCATGCAGCGAAGGGCTGACAATCGCAACCTTGCTGGTCTGCGGGCTACCGCCACCGATGCCGTCGATTTCCAGTTCATGCCCGGAACCCATCAGGTTGATCAGCAATTCGTCGCGTTCGACCACATTGGCAGGAAGGTCCCATGCATGGAAAAACGGGCCCTTGGAGGTGCCACCGCGCATGAGTACGCAAGGAATTCGTTGCATGATTTCGCACTCTTGTTGATCAATGGACATCATTGATGCTGTGGACAAAAGATTGACAGGGATGGATAAATCAATCCAATGCAAATATCGTAGGTATTATTCCGGTTAAAGCATCAATACCGACCCACGGCCGAAGAGCGATCCGAGATGGAATACGAGCTGCAAGACATACGATCTTTCGTGAAAATCGCCGAACTCGGCAGCTTCCACGAAGCCGCTGAAGCTTTGCACCTGTCGCAGCCCGCCTTGAGCCGACGGATAAAGAAGCTCGAGGAAGGGTTGGGCACTTCGCTGCTGGAACGCACTACCCGTCGCGTCAGCCTTACCAGCGTCGGGCGTGACTTCCTGCCCAAGGCCAGGCGCCTGCTGGATGACTTCGAAGACTCGATCCTGAGCATTCGCGAACTCGCCGAGCGACAGACCGGGCAGGTCACCCTCGCCTGCATCCCGACCGCGGCCTTCTACTTCCTGCCTTCGGTGATCCGCGACTACAACGAGCAATACCCGAAG
>NZ_OPYN01000086.1 GCF_900277125.1 Pseudomonas inefficax | reverse complement strand
CCAGCACACTGTTACGCAGCCCCTTCAACGCGTTCCAGTTCGCCGACGCATGCACATATCTGTCGCGCAACAAACCCAGCTCATCCTCGGTCATTCCAGGCGCTTCGCATGCACCAAAAGCAAATTCGTGCAACGTGCGGCTGATGCCCAGCAACTCCTCCGGCAACCGATGCTCAGCCTGCCCGCCCAAAGGTGCAAACGGCACACCCGCCCGCACCGCCAACTCACGCATGATGCTCAGGTAAACCCGGGAAAGCTGCCCCGCCACTTCCCGCTCGCGGTACACCGCCGCATAAACCTGCTTTTGCGCCTCGCTCGGCCGGCCACCGGGAATCGGCTCCTCCCAGACCAGCACCTGCGGCCTGGGCGCCCCCAGTTCGCCGAATGTTGACCCCAGCAAGGCACTGACGGTGGCATGCACGCGAGTCTTCTCGGCGCGCATACCCTGCGGCACCCGCTGTGACTGCGGTTTGCACAGCAGCACCTGCTCCTGCGTGGTATCTGGGTAACCACCGCCAATGTTCGAATGCACGCC
Source organism: Pseudomonas inefficax (assembly GCF_900277125.1). Taxonomy (GTDB): domain Bacteria; phylum Pseudomonadota; class Gammaproteobacteria; order Pseudomonadales; family Pseudomonadaceae; genus Aquipseudomonas; species Aquipseudomonas inefficax. Next base: position 882 of record NZ_OPYN01000086.1, on the reverse strand, counting down.
CGGCAATACGATGTCATTGCCACTGCGCACTAACGGGAAGTTGTGCCGCTGCTCGTCCCCCGCCACCAGTTGCACCATTTGCCGGGCAATGCCCGCGCCCAGGCCCAGGCGCAAGCCACCATGGCGGTCGTCGGCGGGATCGAAGTCACCCTTCAGCGGCGCAATGATCGCCGCCACTGTGTCGAACAGGCCGATGAAGTTGATCACGATGCCGCAGGGCACAACCAAGCGTTCACCGCCGCCATCGTGCAAGAGGTTGGCCAGATGCCGCACCGCCGCCGCGCCCCGGCTGAAACCGAACAGGTCGAACTCGACCCGCTCGAGCCTTGCCTGTGGGTGCGCCTCACACCAGGCCCGCAGCTGCCCGGCAATCCCCGCCAAGGCCTCCTCGACACGCGCCTCGGCCCCCCTGCTTCCGCACCCGGTGGCCGAGGCATAGGCATGGTCCGCCTCCCCCGCCAGGGTGCCCACGCCCTCGACATAGCGCTTCAGAAACGCCATGGTCCCATCAGCATTGGCCCCTTGCGCCGGGTACAGCGCATGCAACAGGGCCACATTGCTCAAGGCATTGGCATAACTGGCCCCCTTGCCCGCCGGTGCATCCACCGCCATCACATTGTTCAGGTTGTTACCGGTGCCATCGAAGAACACGCCAAAACGCAGGGTGAGCGGCGTGGTGCGTGCATTGCTACAGCTGTTCAGGTCCATCTTCGTGCCTCCTGCTTGTGCAAAAAGCACAAGCAGGCGCCAGCACACCGCTGCGGGCTATCAGCCAATGGCCAGCCACATGCAGGACAATTCCGGACCTGCATGGCCCCCGGCAAGGATAAATTTCCCTGCCGCCATTGGTCGCCACCCCCCCGGATGGATTAAAGTATCACC
>NZ_OPYN01000085.1 GCF_900277125.1 Pseudomonas inefficax | reverse complement strand
AACTTTTATGTAACCCATGTGGGTGACCCGTACATGGCTCCTATCATCCGGCCCCTACGCTGCGCTCCGGGGTTCCCTCGCTACGGGCCTGCTCCCGGGAGTACGCGCTGCAGGCCCCATCCATGGGGCCTCAGCGCTTGACGGGCATCCATGCCCGTCACCTCCCTACGCAGGCCCTTCGCTCGGCCTCCTGAAGTCGCAATCGGCGGCGCTTGAACTATCGCGCGCTTAGAAGCAAAAGCCGAAGCAAGAGCAAGAGCAAGAGCAAGAGCAAGAGCAAAGCGATTCGCGCTGTGCTCAGCGCGGCTTCAAGTCCATCCGGCGTAGATGGCAGGTCACTTCCTCACGGTCGTGATACAGCTGCTTGCAAGCAATCGACACCTTGATCTTGCGCGCCTTGAAGGTCGCCTCCATGCGCTCGAGCAGCCGGCGTACTTCGGCATAGCGCTGTTTCATCGGCAGCTTCAGGTTGACCACCGCCTCACGGCACAGCCCCTCGCCCAGCCAGGTCTCGATCAGCGAGGTGGTACGCGCCGGCTTCTCGACGATGTCGCACACCATCCAGTCCACCGGCTGCTTCGGTTGCCAGGTGAAACCATCGGCCATCAGGTGCTGGACCAACCCGGTGTCCATCAAGCTCTCGGCCATCGGCCCGTTGTCGATGGCAGTCACCAGCATGCCCCGGCGCACCAGCTGGTAGGTCCAGCCACCCGGCGACGCACCCAGGTCAACGCCGGTCATGTCATCGCCCAGGCGCTGCTCCCACTGCTCGCGCGGGATGAACTGGTGCCAGGCCTCTTCGAGCTTGAGCGTCGAGCGACTGGGCGCCTCGCGGGGGAACTTCAGGCGTGGGATGCCCATGGGCCACAGCGCACTGTTGTTGGCCGGGGCAACACCGGCAAATACCCGGCGACCGCTGATGAAGGTGAGCAGCAGGCGTGGGCGGCTGGCATCGTCGACCAGGCGGCCGGCCTTTTCCAAAGCCTTGCGCAGCGGCACCTCGAACTTGCGGCAGAAGGTGGACAGTTCCTTGCCTTCGTTGCTGTCCAGCACCTCCAGCCACAGGCTGCCGAACACCGGAAACCCGGCCAGTTGCGCCAGCAGCACACTGATGCGGTCGCTTTCCGGCAGTTCGACATATCCGCCACGGGCCCACTGCCGCGGGAAAATCAGCTGGTTGAAGCGCAGTTCCCCCATCAAGCGCTCGGCACCGCCCTCCTCGCTACAGACAAACTCGGCACTGGCGCTTTGCGGCTTGCCTTTGGCATAGCCGGCAACACCCAGGCGGGCGGCATGTTCGCTGATTTCGGCGCACACCTCACCCTCGAAACCGGGCCGGCAATGCATGAACAGGGTATTCATCTCTCACTCCACTACGGCTGGCGCACCACAGGCGCTGGCAGGGCGGCGATGATAAAGGAAGATCGGAACCTGCGACACGCCCCGCCGGTCCAGAAAAGGGTCAGGTGGCGCAAAGCGGTCTAACCTGACCTTTCAGCCAGGTCCGTGCCGTGCGGATCGATACACAGCGGTGCCACCGGCAGATCTTGCCAGGCACCGGCGCAGAAGGAGTTGGCAATGCCCTCGCTCGATAGCCTGAATACCCTCAGATCACTCAAGGTCGGCGACCAGACCTACCACTACTTCAGCCTCACCGAGGCCGCCCGCCAACTGGGCGATCTGCAGCACCTGCCCATGTCGCTGAAGGTGCTGCTGGAAAACCTGCTGCGCTGGGAGGACGGCAAGACCGTCACCGGCGACGACCTGCGCGCCCTCGCCCAATGGCTGGGTGAGCGACGCTCCGACCGCGAGATCCAGTACCGCCCGGCGCGGGTGCTGATGCAGGACTTTACCGGTGTGCCGGCCGTAGTCGACCTGGCCGCCATGCGCGCAGCAATGGCCAAGGCCGGCGGCAACCCGCAGCGAATCAACCCGCTGTCACCCGTGGACCTGGTGATCGACCATTCGGTGATGGTCGACCGCTACGGCACGCCGCAGGCCTTCAGCGAGAACGTCGACATCGAGATGCAGCGCAACGGCGAGCGCTATGCCTTCCTGCGCTGGGGCCAGAGCGCCTTCGACAACTTCAGCGTGGTACCGCCGGGCACCGGCATCTGCCACCAGGTCAACCTGGAATACCTCGGCCGCACCGTCTGGACCCGTGAGGCCGATGGTCGCACCTACGCCTTCCCCGATACTCTGGTCGGAACCGACTCACATACCACCATGATCAATGGCCTGGGCGTGCTTGGCTGGGGCGTGGGTGGCATCGAAGCGGAAGCGGCCATGCTCGGCCAGCCGGTGTCGATGCTGATCCCCGAAGTGATCGGCTTCAAGCTGACCGGCAAACTGCGCGAAGGCATCACCGCCACCGACCTGGTGCTGACGGTGACGCAGATGCTGCGCAAGAAGGGCGTGGTGGGCAAGTTCGTCGAGTTCTATGGTGATGGCCTGGCCGAGCTGCCCTTGGCCGACCGTGCGACCATTGCCAACATGGCCCCGGAATACGGTGCCACCTGCGGCTTCTTCCCGGTCGATCAGGTGACCCTGGACTACCTGCGCCTGTCAGGCCGCCCCGAGGCGACCGTGCAGCTGGTCGAGCAGTACTGCAAAGCCCAAGGGCTGTGGCGGCTGCCGGGCCAGGAGCCACTGTTCAGCGACAGCCTGGCGCTGGACATGCAAGAGGTCGAGGCCAGCCTGGCCGGGCCAAAGCGGCCGCAGGACCGGGTAGCCCTGGGCCAGGTCAGCCAAGCCTTCGACCACTTCATCGAACTGCAACCCAAACCGCTGGCCAAAGAGGTGAGCCGCCTGGAAAGCGAAGGTGGCGGCGGCGTGGCGGTGGGCAACGCTGACCAGGCCGGGGAGATCGACTACAGCCATCAAGGCCAGACCCACACCTTGCGCGATGGCGCCGTGGTGATTGCCGCGATCACCTCGTGTACCAACACCTCCAACCCCAGCGTGATGATGGCCGCCGGGCTGGTGGCAAAAAAGGCCCTGGAAAAAGGCCTGCAACGCAAACCCTGGGTCAAGAGTTCGCTGGCGCCGGGCTCGAAGGTGGTCACCGACTACTTCAAGGCCGCCGGGCTCACCACCTATCTGGACCAATTGGGGTTCGATCTGGTCGGCTATGGCTGCACAACCTGCATCGGCAACTCGGGCCCGCTGGATGAAGCGATCGAAAAAGCCATCGGCAGCGCTGACCTCACGGTGGCTTCGGTGTTGTCGGGCAACCGCAACTTCGAAGGCCGCGTGCACCCGCTGGTCAAGACCAACTGGCTGGCCTCGCCGCCGCTGGTGGTGGCCTATGCCCTGGCCGGCAGCGTGCGCCTGGACCTGACCCGCGACCCGCTGGGCACCGGCAAGGATGGCCAGCCGGTGTACCTGCGCGACATCTGGCCCAGCCAGCAGGAAATTGCCGCTGCCGTGGCCAAGGTCGACACGGCAATGTTCCACAAGGAATACGCCGAAGTGTTCGCCGGCGATGCGCAGTGGCAGGCCATCGAGGTACCCCAGGCGGCCACCTACGTGTGGCAGGCCGACTCCACCTATATCCAGCATCCACCATTCTTCGACGACATCGGCGGGCCTCCCCCGCAAATCACCGACATCCAGGGTGCGCGGATTCTGGCGCTGCTGGGTGACTCGGTGACCACCGACCACATTTCCCCGGCCGGCAACATCAAGGCCGACAGCCCGGCCGGGCGCTACCTGCGCGAGAAGGGAGTGGAGCCCCGCGACTTCAACTCCTACGGCTCGCGGCGTGGCAACCATGAAGTGATGATGCGCGGTACCTTCGCCAACATCCGCATCCGCAACGAAATGCTGGCGGGCGAAGAAGGCGGCAACACCCTGCACGTGCCCAGTGGCGAGAAGCTCTCGATCTACGACGCGGCCATGCGCTACCAGCAGGAAGGCACTGCGCTGGTAGTGATCGCCGGCCAGGAATACGGCACCGGCTCGAGCCGAGACTGGGCGGCCAAGGGCACCAACCTGCTGGGGGTCAAGGCGGTGCTGGCGGAAAGCTTCGAGCGCATTCACCGCTCCAACCTGGTAGGCATGGGCGTGCTGCCGCTGCAGTTCAAGGCCGGGCACAACCGCAGGCAACTGGGGCTGACCGGCAAGGAGAAGATCGATGTGCTGGGCTTGAACGGCGCACAGATTCGCCCGGGCATGAGCCTGCCCTTGCGCATCACTCGTGAGGATGGGCAGCAGGAACAGATCGAGGTGCTGTGCCGGATCGATACCCTGAACGAAGTGGAGTACTTCAAGGCCGGGGGAATACTGCATTATGTGTTGCGTCAGCTGATTGCTGGTTGAGGCGCGTATGCTTGGGGCTGCTGTGCAGCCCATCGCCTGTAGGAGCGGCCTTGTGTCGCGATGGGGCGCGCAGCGGCCCCGGGTTTTCAGCTTCGCAGCAAAGATTGCCGGGGCCGCTGCGCGCCCCATCGCGACACAAGGCCGCTCCTACAAGGGCCAGTGCTGGCTTGAAGAGATATTCAAGGCAGTTGCTCCCACAGGCAAAGTACAGCCCTCAGCCTTGAGGCTATCCCTGTGGGAGCTGGCTTGCCGGCGATGGGCCGCGCAGCGGCCCCAATATCGTTCAACGAGAAGGACTACTCGTGCCTCGCTTCAACCTGATCGCACTTTTACTCCTGGCGCTCGGCTACACCCTCGCCCTGAGCCACGGCAGCCTCGCCATCACCACCCTGCCCACCTTCCTCGCCCTGCTCGCCAGCGCCCTGCTCGCCCGCCGCCCCCAGCGCTGGCTACAAGCCCTGGGCCACGCATCGTTCATCCTGCTGGCCATCGCCCTGGCATTGCACTGGCTGCCCGGTTTCAACGCAGCCAAGGTCATCGACGGCGTCATCCTGAGCCCTGGCGCTCTGCCCTTCACGATGTACCTGAACCTGGACAAACCGCTGATTGGCGCCTGGCTGCTGCTGGCCTGCCCTTGGCTGTTGCTATGGCGCAGCCAGGGCCTGGCGACCAGCCTGCTATTCGCCCTGCCCCTGACCCTGCTTGCCTGCCTGGGTGGTGCCTGGGCACTGGGCATGCAGGCCTGGGCCCCGAAATGGCCCGACCAAGCCTGGCTCTGGCTGCTGAACAACCTGCTGCTGGTAAGCCTGACCGAAGAACTGTTGTTCCGCGGTTACATCCAGGCCGGCCTGCAACGGCTGCTGCGCCACCAAGGGCTGGCATTGCTCGCCACCGCCTTGCTGTTCGGCCTGGCCCACCTGGGGGCCGGCTGGCAATGGGTGTACCTGGCCACGCTTGCCGGATTCGGCTACGGCCTGGCGTACCGCTGGGGCGGTGTGGCGGCGGCGGTGCTCTGCCATTTCGCCCTGAACCTGGTGCACTTCACCCTGTTCAGCTATCCGATGCTGGCTCTTGGCTAGCTAATCGGTCATCATTCGACTTATCCGTCATGAAAAAGCAATAAAAACTCAATAATGAGCCTAACTTGCTCAAACGTGCTCGTTGACTAACGCAGATCGATTGATGGCTTATTGCCACAGATCAAGCACATTAAATATCCATTCAATAAAACCAGTGGCTTGCCGATACCTGTCGAAAGCCCTGCGGACTATCAACCCATGCGTAACAACCAGCCGATTACCCAGAGAGAACGGACTTTCCCTGCCCAGCAGCGGTTGATCTCCACCACCAATGCCAAAGGTGTGATCACTTACTGCAACGATGCCTTCATCGAGATCAGTGGTTTCACCCGCGAAGAGCTGACCGGTGCGCCGCACAACCTGGTGCGCCATCCCGATGTGCCGCCAGCGGTGTTTGCCCACATGTGGCAAACCCTCAAGCAGGGCCAGCCGTGGATGGGCATCGTCAAGAACCGCTGCAAGTCCGGCGACCACTACTGGGTCAATGCCTATGTCACGCCGATCTTCGACAACAACCAGGTGGTCGGCTTCGAATCAGTGCGGGTCAAGCCTACTGCCGAGCAGGTCCGCCGCGCCGAGGCGCTGTACCAGCGCATCAACCAGGGCAAGCCGGCGGTACCCCGCCGGGACAAGTGGCTGCCGGTGCTGCAGGACTGGTTGCCGTTCATCCTGATCAGCCAGGTGGGCTTCCTGATCGGCAACTGGCTGGGCCATTCCTGGGGCTTCGCCCTGGCTGCAGGGCTTTCCGTACCGCTGGGCCTGCTGGGCCTGAGCTGGCAGCAGCGCGGCCTCAAACGCCTGCTGCGCCTGGCCGAACAGACCACCTCCGACCCGCTGATCGCGCAGATGTACACCGACAGCCGTGGCGTACAGGCGCGCCTGGAAATGGCCATGCTCAGCCAGGACGCACGCATGAAAACCTGCCTGACCCGCCTGCAGGACAGCGCCGAACACCTCAGCGAACAGGCGCGTCAGTCCGACGTGCTGGCGCACAAGAGTTCTTCGGGCCTGGAACGCCAGCGGGTGGAGACCGAGCAGGTTGCCGCTGCGGTCAACCAGATGGCCGCCACTACCCAGGAAGTGGCCAACCACGTGCAGCGCACCGCCGATGCCACCCAGGAAGCCAACCGCCTGACGAGCCAGGGCCGTCAGATTGCCGGTGAAACCCGCGAGGCCATCGAACGCCTGTCGGCGGCCGTGGGCGAGACCGGCCAGACGGTGACGCAACTGGCCAAGGACAGTGATGAGATCGGTGGCGTGGTCGATGTGATCAAGGGCATCGCCGACCAGACCAACCTGCTGGCGCTGAACGCGGCCATCGAAGCGGCACGTGCCGGTGAAATGGGCCGAGGCTTTGCCGTGGTGGCCGACGAAGTGCGCCAGCTAGCCCAGCGCACTGCCGAATCCACCGGGCAGATCCACGGCCTGATCGCCAAGCTGCAACAAACCGCCAGCAATGCCGTACTGACCATGGAAACCGGCCATCGCCAGGCGCAGGAAGGCGTCGACCGTGTGATGCAGGCCGACGAGGCACTGGTGGGCATCAGTGAGGCGGTTGCCAACATTACCGACATGGCAACCCAGATTGCTGCAGCGACCGAGGAGCAGACTGCAGTGGCTGACGAGATCAGCCGCAACATCAGCACCATCGCCGACCTCGCCGACCAAACTGCCGAACAAGCCCAGCACTCAGCGCTGCTCAGCGAAGAGCTGACCAGCACGGCGGGTACCCAGTACTCGCTGGTGGAGCGGTTCAACCGTTAAAAACTGGCTTGGCACCTACAGGGAAAGCGCATGTTCAAGGCACACGCTATCCCTGTGGGAGCGGGCGTGCCCGCGAACACCGGCGCAGCCGGTGCCATACCCCGAGTTGCCGGCTTCGCGGGCACGCCCGCTCCCACAAGGATTGCGCAGGCTTGAATCAGGTTTACCAGTCCAGGCGCAAGCAGCTCTCGAAGTAGCGCTCTTCCCCGCTCAGCGGGTCTGCAAAGCGCAGGCTCTGCGCCAGCAACTTCAGCGGCCGCTGGTAGTCATCCTCTTCGTTGACCAACTGCGGATAGAACGGGTCATTGCAGATCCCCGCCCCCAATGCTGCCATGTGCACACGCAACTGATGGGTCTTGCCAGTCACCGGCGACAGCCCGTAACGCCACAGCTCACCGTTCTTCTCCAGCACTTCGGCCAGGGTTTCGCTGTTGGCCTCCCCCTCTACCTCATGCATGCGGAAAAACGGCTCGCCATGTACCAGGCGGCTTTTGTGCACCAGCGGGAAAACGTGCTGCGGCATGGCCGCGGCAATGGCCTGGTAGCGCTTGTCGATGCGTCGTTCAGGGAACAGCCGTTGGTAGGCACTGCGGCTCTGCGGGTTGGCGGAAAACAGCACAAGCCCGGCGGTATGCCGATCGATACGGTGCAACGGCACCAGATGCGGGTTGCCCAGGCGTCGGATCAGGCGGCGCAACAAAGTCTGTTCAACGTATTCACCAGTCGGCGTCACCGGCAGGAAATGCGGCTTGTCGGCCACCACCAGGTGCTCATCCACATGCAGTATGGTCTCCTGCACCGGGATCGGCCGCTCGTTCGGCACCTCACGGAAGTAGTGCAAACGCATACCGCGCTTGTAAGGCAGTTCGGCAGAAACCGCCCGCCCCTCGGCATCCAGCACCCGGCCCCGGGCAAAGCGGTCGAGCCACTGGGCGCGGTCGATGGCCTTGAAATGGTCACACAGGCAGTCGAGCACCGTCGCCCAGTTACCGGGGGGCAGGCACACCGTGCTGGCTTGCTGGCGGGCGGGGTCGAAAGGCGTGGTCATGGCAGGGCTCGAAACGTTCACGGCCGCGCATTATCCCCCAAGCCCGCGCCCTCAACCAGCCTGGGCAATGGCCTCACAGCGCTCCTTCAGCCAACGCAACACCTGCACCGGCTCCCAGCGCCCAGGGTCATAGAGGGCATACAGCAACCCCTGGTAACCCACCACGTCCAACCCACGGTGGTAGCCGGCACGCTGGAACAAGGCCTCGATCTCGGCGAAGCAGGTATTGAAGTGGACCTTGCCGAACGGCGTGCGGTCGTCGGTAACCAGGCCTTCGAGGCGCAGTTCCAGAACAGCATCGGCCACCCGCTCGACGGGCATGCGGTTGACGCTGTACTTGAGTTGCTCGACATTGAGCATGGCTTCACCTCGACACTGTATTTATATACAGCATACGAACATCCCCTTGCCGCCGTCAATGCGCTTCATTGCAGCCCCGGCAGATAGCCGGTGCCTTTACGAATGGTCAACACCTGGCGCCGAGGGACGCCGAGCGACACGGCCAGGTGCACCCAGTTATCGAATTCGAGGATCAGCTGGTCGAAGGGAATGGCGCTTTCGCTGACCCGGAGCACAACCTCGCGCGGGCTCAATCCAAACACCGTGAAGTCAGCCGCCAGCCCCTGCAAATGCTTGCTCGTCCGCGCCCCGCCAATGCGCTGGTTGACTGCGGGGCTGCGATAGCCGCTACTGACGATGACCGGTGCGCCGAACAGCGCGCGCACCTGCTCCAGTGAATTGCACAGCAACTGCAGGTTGGCACGCGCCTCGGCTGGTGGATTGTTGTCGAGCCCTTCCCTGGCGGCGAGCTGCGAAACGGTCATTTCATCGAGGGTGAAATGGGGTGAAATGAGCATGGCTGGGTTCCTGATGACCGGTGAAAAATGCCGGCCTCAACGTGCCGGCAGCCGATCATCACAACGCAGCATGCCGCATGGAGCAGGGACAGACCTCCCCTGGCGCAATTACTGCGCGAGAAACGCCACCACTTGTTCGGCATCGAACGGCCAGTGCAGTTCGGCGCCGTTGTCACAGCGGCGCAGCACCGGAATGATCAGGCCATAGCGTTCGAACAGGGCTTCGTTCTCGGCAATGTCGACCAGCTCTACCAGCAGGCCATGGTCGACGAAGGGCATCAGCACGGCCTCGGCCACTTCACACAGGTGGCAGCCGAGGGTGCCGAACAGTTGGCATTCAGGCAGCATGGGGGCAAGTCCGCGTTGGCAGGAGGGAAACCTATTCTAGGTCCGTCCTGCGCACAGTGCACCTGACCTGGCTCAATCCTGGCTAGTGGCGCCGATACGGTGCAGCGACAGGTCCGCGCCCTGGAACTCCTGCTCATGGCTCAAGCGCAGCCCATGCAGCGCACGGATTGCACCATACACGGCAAAACCGCCGGCTAATGCCACCACCACGCCCATCAGGCTGCCCAGCACTTGGCTGACCAGGCTGACACCGCCTATGCCACCCAGCACCTCCTGGCCGAAGATGCCGCAGGCCATGCCACCCCATACGCCACACAGGCCATGCAACGGCCACACACCCAGCACATCGTCGATCTTCCAGCGGTTCTGCGCTGCGGTGAAGGTCCAGACGAACAGCGCGCCCGCCACCAGGCCGGTGGCCAGCGCACCAATCGGGTGCATCAGGTCGGAACCGGCACACACCGCCACCAGCCCGGCCAGCGGCCCGTTATGCAGGAAGCCGGGGTCGTTACGCCCGGCCAGCAAGGCCGACAGGGTGCCACCGACCATGGCCATCAGCGAGTTGATCGCCACCAGGCCACTGACACCCTGCAGGGTCTGGGCACTCATGACGTTGAAACCGAACCAGCCGATGATCAGGATCCACGACCCCAATGCCAGGAAGGGAATGCTCGACGGCGCAAACGCCACCAGCCGGCCCTCGCGGTAGCGCCCGCGGCGCGCGCCCAGCAGCAGCACCGCCGCCAGCGCCAGCCAGCCGCCCATGGCATGCACCACCACCGAGCCGGCAAAGTCATGGAACGGCGCACCGAAGCGTGCCTGCAACCAGGCCTGTACGCCCAGGTTGCCGTTCCACACCACACCCTCGAAGAACGGGTAGATGAAGGCTACGATCAACGCCGTGGCACACAGTTGCGGCACGAAGCGCGCCCGCTCGGCGATGCCCCCGGAGATGATTGCCGGGATCGCCGCGGCGAAGGTCAGCAGGAAGAAACACTTGACCAGCGCATAGCCATGGTCGGCAGCCAGCGTCGCCGCCGGCTGGAAGAAGCTGACCCCGTAGGCGATCCAGTAGCCGATGAAGAAGTACACCAATGCAGAAATAGCGAAATCGCTGAGAATCTTCGACAAGGCGTTGACCTGGTTCTTGTGACGCACCGTGCCCACTTCGAGAAACGCGAAGCCGGCATGCATGGCCAGCACCAGGATGGCGCCCATGAGAATGAACAGGGTGTTGGAACCGTGGACCAGAGAGTCCATCGCGCTGTGCATGTTTTCCATGAAATAGGCAGGCCTGCTGAAAAAGGCACCAGGACAGTTCAAGAACCTGCATCCCTGCACCGAATCGGTGCCAGCCCCCTGCCCTGTTTCGGTGAGCCGGGCGGAGCCTGCGTGGTTTTTTCTTGGGTTTGTCGTGGATTGGGTTAAGGTTTATCGGTATCCGCTGCGCTGGCGCCCTGAATCGGCGCAATACTCGCCCTGGGCGCCCCGCAACGTGGCAAAGCCATAGCAAGGCTCATACCAGCGCCGGCACTTGAACCTTCCGCGCGTGCGATCACTCGAACTACCAACATTCATCGACAGGGAGACACCCATGGCCAGCAAATCGGCAAAGACTGCACAAGAGATATTGATGGCTGACTTCCAGGCACTGGTCCGCGACACCGAGAAGCTGCTGGCCGACACCGCCAACCTGGCAGGCGACCAGGCTGACGAGTTGCGTGAACAGATCCACGACCGCCTGACCCAGGCCCGCGAAACCCTGCAGCTGACCCAGGACTCGGTGCGCGAGCGCGGCCAGGCAGCACTGGGCAGTGCCGAACAGTACGTACAGGAAAAACCATGGCAGGCGATCGGCATTGCCGCTGGCGTCGGCCTGTTGATCGGCCTGCTGGCCAACCGGCGCTAAGGGGTTCCCATGGAGAACGACGCCAACGGCGCCAGCGCCTCGGGCAAGCGCCTGGGTGCGGCTGCCCTGGGGCTGCTGCACAGCCATATCGAACTGTTCGGCATCGAGTTGCAGGAGCAGAAAGGCCGCACCTTGAGCCTGCTGCTGTTCGCTGGTTTGGCCCTGGTATTCGCCCTGCTGCTGCTGACGGCGCTGTCCGGGCTGCTGCTGGTGCTGCTGTGGGACAGCTATCGCCTGGCTGGCATCATCGGCCTGTGCGTGTTCTACGGCATCGCCGCGCTGTATTGCGGCCTGCGCCTGAAGGCAGCGGTGTTCGACGAGTCGTCGCCCTTCGGCGCCACCCTCGAGGAACTTGCCAAGGACCGGGAGCGCCTGTTGCCATGAACCTGCCAGAACTGCCAAACACCCGTAATCCGCGTGAACTGCGCAAGGCGCTGCTGCGCCTGCGCATGGAAATGCACCGCCAGGAAATCCGCCACGAGTCCGCGCAGTTGCTGGAGCCACTGCGCCGTGTGCGCGGCATGGGCAGCTCGCTGCACGATGGGCTGGGCATCAAGCATGCACCGCTGTGGGGGATAGGCGCCGTGGTGGCGCTGGGCTTCCTCACCGGCAAGGGCGTGCGCAGCGGCAACCTGGCGCGGCTGGTGCGCCTGGGCACCAGCCTGCTGCCGTTGCTGCGCCTGTACCTGCAAGGCAGCCGCCGCCCCTGACGACCTGTATTGCCCCTTGTGGGAGCGGGTTTACCCGCGAATGCGGCAGTAGAGCCACCGACGCATTCGCGGGTAAACCCGCTCCCACAGGGTCGGTATCGACCTGCCCCTTGCACATATGCACACGACACTGGAAGCTAATGCCTTCGATCCACAGGAGACCGCGCCTTGGACTGGCACACCCTGCTCACCCGCGAACGCCTGGGCAAAGCCCTGTACAGCGCCGATGAACTCGGGCGCAGCCCCTTTCACAAGGACCACGACCGCATCATCTTCTCCGGTGCCTTCCGCCGCCTTGGGCGCAAGACCCAGGTGCACCCGGTTTCCAGCAACGACCATATCCACACACGCCTGACCCACTCGCTGGAAGTCAGCTGCGTCGGCCGCTCGCTGGGCATGCGCGTCGGCGAAACCCTGCGCGACAGCCTGCCGGACTGGTGCGCCCCCAGTGACCTGGGAATGATCGTGCAGTCGGCCTGCCTGGCCCATGACATCGGCAACCCACCGTTCGGCCACTCTGGCGAAGATGCCATCCGCCACTGGTTCCAGCAGGCCGCCGGGCGCGGCTGGCTGGACGACATGAGCGACGACGAGCGCGCCGACTTCCTCAACTTCGAAGGCAACGCCCAAGGCTTTCGTGTACTCACCCAGCTGGAATATCACCAGTTCGACGGTGGTACCCGGCTGACCTATGCCACCCTCGGCACTTACCTGAAGTACCCGTGGAGCGCACGCCACGCCGACGCCCTGGGTTACAAGAAGCACAAGTTCGGCAGTTACCAGAGCGAACTGCCGCTGCTCGAGCAGATCGCCCGCAAGCTCGGCCTGCCGCAACTGGAACATCAGCGCTGGGCGCGCCATCCGCTGGTCTACCTGATGGAAGCCGCGGATGACATCTGCTACGCGCTGATCGACCTGGAAGACGGCCTGGAAATGGAGCTGCTGCAATATGCCGAAGTCGAAGCGCTGCTGCTCGACCTGGTCGGCGAGGACCTGCCGGAAACCTACCGCCAGCTCGGCCCTGGCGATTCTCGGCGGCGCAAGCTGGCGATCCTGCGCGGCAAGGCCATCGAGCACCTGACCAACGCTGCCGCCCACGCCTTCGTCGAACAGCAGCAAGCCTTGCTGGCCGGGCAGCTGGCGGGCGACCTGGTCGAACACATGCATGGCCCGGCCAAGCGCTGCGTGCTGCAGGCCAAGGACATGGCACGCAACAAGATCTTCCAGGACAAGCGCAAGACCCTGCACGAGATCGGCGCCTACACCACGCTGGAGATTCTGCTGAACACCTTCTGCGGGGCCGCCCTCGAACAGCACGGTGGACGCACGCCGTCGTTCAAGAGCCGCCGGGTACTGGACCTGATCGGCAACAATGCCCCCGACCCGCACGGCTCGCTGCACAGCGCCTTCCTGCGCATGATCGACTTCATCGCCGGGATGACCGACAGCTATGCCAGCGAAATGGCCCGGGAAATGACCGGGCGCTCCAGCCCGACCTGAGCCCTGCCGGTGCAGCCCGGGTATCGCCCGGAGCTGCACCGTACATTGTGAGAAACTTCCTACATATGCTGGCGACAAGTTAAACAGCACGAATAAAAACAAATGAAAAGTTACCAAACACATTTTGACATTGGGTTAAACGCGCCTGTTTCGTAGCCCGAATTGTTTTATCTTGTAAGCCATTTCCCATATAGGGCTGATAGCCCTTCCTCGCATGCCCGATGACTTTCAACTGCGATAAGGTGCCGCCTGTCACCCTCAATCGCCCGCAGGGAAGTTGAACATGCATTCCATATTTATCGTCGACGACCATCCCGTCATCCGCCTGGCTGTTCGTATGTTGCTGGAAAACCAGAATTACAAGGTTGTCGGCGAGTCGGACAATGGCGTGGACGCCATGCAGATGATTCGCGAAACCGCCCCCGACCTGGTCATACTCGACATCAGCATCCCCAAGCTGGACGGGCTGGAGGTGCTTGCCCGGTTCCAGGCCATGGCCCTGCCCCTGAAGGTGCTGGTACTGACCGCGCAATCTCCGGCCTTGTTTGCCGTGCGCTGCATGCACTCCGGTGCTGCAGGCTATGTGTGCAAGCAGGAAGACCTGAACGAACTGCTCAGTGCAATCAAGGCCGTGCTGGCTGGCTACAACTACTTCCCCAGCCAGGCAATAAAGCATGACCAGGCAGTAAATGCCGACTTGCAACTTTTCCGCCAGGTGAATGACCGCGAACTGATGGTACTGCAACTGTTCGCCCAGGGCCGCAGCAACAAGGAAATTGCCAAGGGCATGTTCCTCAGCAGCAAGACCGTCAGCACCTACAAGAAGCGCCTCATGCACAAACTTCAGGTCAATACGCTGGTCGACCTGATTGAAATGGCCAAACGCAACGCGCTGGTCTGAGGGTAGTCATGGCGCACCCTATCGTTCGCCTGCTGGTCACCCTGCTCCTGTTCAGCGGCGTGGCACAGGCTACCCATCACGAGGCTTCGTCCTATACCTTGCTGGCACGCTCATCGGCCAGGCCGGCACTGCCTGCGCTCACCGACGAGCAACGGCAATGGCTCGAAGGCCGTCAGGAACTGGTGCTGGGTACCTCGGCACCGGACTATCCGCCGTTCGACATCACCAGTGGGGGCCGCGACTACCAAGGCCTTACCGCCGAGTACGCAAGCCTGATCGGCAAGGCCCTGCAGTTGCCCGTGCGGGTGCTGCGCTTTTCCAGCCGACAAGCGGCGGTGGAAGCGCTCCGGCAGGGCGATATCGACCTGCTTGGCAGCGCCAACGGCTACGAAGCGGCCAGCGATGGCCTGGCCCTGTCGCAACCCTACGCCATCGACCAACCGGTGCTGGTAACGCGCGAGGACGAAAGCCGGGCGCTGGACACGGGCCTGGCCGGCATGCGCCTGGGCATGCTCTACCACTACCTGCCCCGGCAGGAGGTGAACAGAACCTACCCCAAGGCCGAGCTGCTGGCCTTCGGCTCGTCCAGCCAGGCCCTGAGTGCCGTGGCGTTCGGCCAGGCCGACGTGTTCATCGGCGATACCATTTCCACCCATTACCAGCTCAACCGCGGCCACCTGCCACGCCTGCGCATGGCCAGTTTCGGCAAGCACGAAGCCATCGGCTTCGGTTTTGCCCTGCGCCACGAGGACAGGGTGTTGATGGAGATGGTTAACGCCACCCTGGACAGACAGACCTCGGCCATACGCGCCAGTATCTTCAAGCGCTGGAGCGCCGGTAGCGACCTGCTGCTGACCGACCGCAAGCTGCAACTGACCGACACCGAGGAGCGATGGCTCAAGGACCACCCGGTGATGCGGGTGGCAATCGATGACACTGCTGCCCCTGTCTCCTTCTTCGATGGCTCGGGGCATTTTCGCGGCATCACTGCCGACCTGCTCGAACTGCTTCGCCTGCGCACCGGTTTGCGTTTCGAAGTGCAGCGCGCCAGCGGCCTTGCAGACATGATTGCCCGCCTGAAGGACGGCCGCGCCGATGTCATCGCCGCACTGGCCACCGGCGGGATGAACGAAGACGACCTGCAAATCAGCCAGCCTTACCTGGAAAGCGCCTATGTGCTGGTCAGCCGCAAGGACAAGCAACCCTTCACCTCGCTGGAACAGTTGCAGGGTCATCGCATCGCCATCACCCGCTACAGTGCCATGGACGCCATGCTGTCGCGGCACTATCCGCAAATCGGCTGGGTCGAGACCGAAAGCTCGTTCTATTCCATGGCGTTGCTCAACAGCGGTGCCGTCGATGCGGTGATTACCACCTTGATCGACGCCAACCACGCGCTGGCCGGCAACCCTGAACTGGTCATCCGGGCCACCGTCGGCAGCGACCCTGCCAGCTTCGCCATGGCCACCAGTGCCCCGTCGCAGGCGCTGGTGTCGATCCTCGACAAGGCGCTGCTGAGCATCTCGCCGGAAGAACTGGGGGTCATCAACAACCGCTGGCGCGGCTTCAGCCTGCACGAGGATGGCAACGACCACGGTTACCGAAGGCTGGCGATACAGGTGGTACTGGGCACCGCCGTGCTGTTGCTGCTGGCCTTGCTGTGGAATGCCCGCCTGCGCCTGCAGATTCGCCAGCGGCAACGCGCCGAACGGGCGTTGAACGACCAGTTGGCATTCATGCGCGCCCTGCTCAACGGCACGCCCCACCCCATGTACGTACGTGACCGCGAGGGCTGCCTGCAAAGCTGCAACTACAGCTACCTGGAAGCCGTGCAGGCGCGCTCCGAGGAGGTCATCGGCAAGAACCTGGAGGGGAGCCTGTTCGCCGATTGCGAGCAGACCCGGCAGATCCACGCCGACTACCTGAAGGTAATGGCCGAAGGCTCGCCACTGATCATGGACCGGACACTACGGATCCAGGACCGGGAGATAACCATCTACCACTGGATTCTGCCGTACCGCGACTCACTGGGTGAGGTACAGGGCATCATCGGTGGCTGGATCGACATCAGCGAGCGCCGCCATCTGGTCATGGAGTTGCGCCAGGCCAAGCAGCAGGCCGACGATGCGAACCGCGCCAAAAGCACGTTCCTGGCCACCATCAGTCACGAAATCCGCACCCCGATGAATGCGGTCATCGGCATGCTCGAGTTGGCAGTCAAGCGTGCCGACCAAGGCCGGGTAGACCGCTGCGCGCTGGAGCTGGCCCACCATTCGGCCAAGGACCTGCTGGGCCTGATCGGCGATATCCTCGACATCGTGCGCATCGAATCCGGGCACTTGTCCCTCGCCCCGGAGGCCGTCGACCTGGCGGCCCTGGTCGAATCGGTGGGGCGTATTTTCGAAGGCCAGGCGCGGCAGAAAGGCCTGGCCCTGGAGGTGATGATCGCGCCGGCCGCACGCTGCCATGCCCTGCTCGACCCCCTGCGTTTCAAGCAGGTCCTGTCCAACCTGGTGAGCAACGCCATCAAGTTCACCGAGCATGGTCAGGTGCGCATCTGCGTCGGCCTGGTAGACGACGGCGCCACCACTCCCGCCGTGCTGGAGCTGGAAGTGCGCGACAGCGGTATCGGTATCCACGCCGACGACCTGCAACGCCTGTTCAACCCGTTCATCCAGGCCAACCCACATAGCCAGAGCGCCCGCGCGGGTACCGGGCTAGGCCTGGCCATCTGTCGCAACCTGTGCGAAATGATGGGCGGCAGCCTGACCATCAAGAGCCTGGAGGATGTCGGCACCCAGGTGCGCCTGAAGATGCCGCTGCAGCGGGTTGACGCTGCAGCGCAGCCGGCCCCGCTGATCGAGAACCTCGATGTGCCGGACCCGCGGCTGAACGTATTGGTGATCGACGACCACCCGGCCAACCTGCAGCTGATGGCCCAGCAGCTTGGCTACCTGGGGCTGGAGCACACCAGCGCCCGCGACGGTCGCGAAGGCCTGGCCACCTGGCGGGCGGGGGACTTCGATGTGCTGGTGCTCGACTGCAACATGCCGCACATGAACGGCTACCAGCTGGCCACCGCCGTGCGTACCGAGGAACGCCATGGCAAGCGGCCACGCTGCACTATTCTCGGCTACACCGCCAACGCGCAGCCGGAGGTACGCCGCAAGTGCCTGAGCGCCGGCATGGACGACTGCCTGCTCAAGCCCATAAGCCTGAGTACGCTCAGCCAGCGCCTGGCCGGCATCCGCCCGCGCCGGCAGAAATCGCGGCGCAAGCTGTACAACCTGGACGGCCTGGCCACAGTGGTCGGGCATGACCCGAACGACCGCCAGCGCTTTCTGGTGGCGTTGCAGCAGAGCCTGCAGGCCGACCTGGCAACCTTGATGGCCTTGCATCCGCAGCACGACAGCGATGCCATTGCCGAACAGGCGCACAAGGTGCTCAGTGCCGCACGTATGCTGGAAGCTCCCGAACTGATGAAGGCTTGCGAAGCCCTGGAGGCAGGCGGCTTGCCTACCGCCCAGATACGCCTGCGGCGCCAGGCACTGGCGCGGCATATGTGCCGGGTAGAACGTGCCCTGGCCAAGGAACTGGCCACCGCTACCTGCACACAGGCAGGCAGCCAGGCGTGTTAACTGGTAGACTGCGCGGCGTTATTACCTAAGAGGATTGTTTCATGGCCACAAACCGCTCCCGTCGTCTGCGCAAGAAGCTGTGTGTCGACGAGTTTCAGGAATTGGGCTTCGAGCTGAACCTGGAATTCAAGGAAGATCTGGACGACCAGGCAATCGATGCTTTCCTCGACGCGTTCCTGGCAGAAGCCATGGACGCCAATGGCCTGGACTATGTAGGCGGTGACGATTTCGGCCTGGTGTGCTCGGTCAAACGCGGCTCGGTCAGCGAAGAACAGCGTGCAGCCGTTGAAGCCTGGCTCAAAGGCCGTAGCGAACTGACCAAGATCGAGGTCAGCCCGCTGCTGGACGCCTGGTACCCGGAAAAGCCGATCAACAAGGCCGAGTGATACCGGCCCGGCTCGATCGCTGAAAAGGCCACCCCTACGGGTAGTGCCTGTCAGATTGTGTAATGGGGCTGCTACGCAGCCCATCGCCGGCAAGCCAGCTCCCACAGGAATTGCGCAATCCCTGTGGTAGCTGGCTTGCCGGCGATGGGCCGCAAAGCGGCCCCATTTACTTGACTGACAGGCATTACCCTTCGGGGTGGCTTTTTTATTGGGGGTGCTTTTCCGTCGAACGTGGCGCATCGTCGCTGCGCTTGGGGCATAATGCGTATTCTTTCATTCTGGGGCCATCATTCCTTACAGCCCCAATGCCCTTTTCCCTCGCCGTAGGGTATTTATCGATCATGATCAAAACGCTTCGTCCCCTCATTCTTGCCGGCCTGCTGTTGCCACTCGCCCTGCCCAGCCAGGCCGCCGCCGTCAACACCACGCTGCCTGCCAAAGTGCAACAGGCCCTCAAGGCCAACAAACTGCAGGATTCTGCCCTGTCGCTGGTGATGCTGCCGCTGGACGGCCCCGGCACACCGACCGTGTTCAATGCCGATGTCTCGGTCAACCCGGCCTCGACCATGAAACTGGTCACCACCTACGCCGCCCTCGAACTGCTCGGCCCGACCTTCCAGTGGAAAACCGAGTTCTACACCGACGGCACCCTGAGCAACGGCGTACTCAACGGTAACCTGTACCTCAAAGGTGGCGGCGACCCGAAACTGAACATGGAAAAATTGTGGCTGCTGATGCGTGACCTGCGCGCCAATGGCGTGCGCACCATCACCGGCGACCTGGTGCTGGACCGCAGCCACTTCGTGCAGCCCAACCTGCCGCAGTTCAACGATGACGGCGGTGATGAGAACAAGCCTTTCCTGGTCAAGCCCGACTCGCTGCTGGTCAACCTCAAGGCCCTGCGTTTCGTGGCCCGCAACGATGGCGGCAAGGTCACCATCGCGGTCGAACCGCCGATTGCCAGCATCCGCATCGACAACCAGGTCAAGGCGGTAGCCTCCAAACAGTGTTCGGGTGATGTGCGCTACAACCCCGTGCAGCAGGCCGACGGCATCAGCGTAACGGTCAGCGGCCAGCTGGGTGACGGCTGCAACTCGCAGACCTACCTGTCGCTGCTCGACCACCCGACCTACGCCGCCGGTGCCGTGCGCGCGATCTGGAACGAGCTGGGTGGCAGCATCCAGGGTGGCGACCGCTTCGAGAACGTGCCCAAGGGCGCTCGCCTGCTGGCCCGTGCCTTCTCGCCAGACCTGGTGGAAGTGATCCGCGACATCAACAAGTACAGCAACAACACCATGGCCCAGCAGCTGTTCCTGAGCCTTGGCGCGCAGTTCCGCACCGATGCCGACGGTGACGACGCTCGCGCCGCCCAGCGCGTGGTGCGCCAGTGGCTGGCGAAGAAGGGTATTACCGCGCCGCACCTGGTGATGGAAAACGGTTCCGGCCTGTCGCGTGCCGAACGGGTCAGCACCCGGGAGATGGCGGCAATGCTGCAGGCGGCCTGGAAGAGCCCCTATGCTGCCGAGTTCATGAGCTCGATGCCGCTGGTGGGTATGGACGGCACCATGCGCAAGCGCCTGAAGCGCACCGCCATGACTGGCGAAGGGCACATCAAGACCGGTACGCTGAACACAGTACGGGCAATTGCCGGCTTTAGCCGTGACAGCAACGGCCATACCTGGGCGGTGGCGGCGATCCTCAACGATCCGAAACCGTGGGGCGCCTCGCAGGTGCTCGACCAGGTACTGCTGGACTTGTACCGCCAGCCGAAACTGGCCGGCAGCACAGCAGCCAACTGACAGGTAGCCAGTACCGGCCCTTTCGCGGCTAAAGCCGCTCCCACAGGTACTACACAGGCTTCGAGAACAATGAAGAACCTGTGGGAGCGGCTTCAGCCGCGAAAGGGCCGGCATTGGCAACTGAAAGCTGTCAGGCCAACTCCCCCTCCACCCGGTCCCGCCCAGCCTGCTTGGCTGCATACACCCCGGCATCAGCCCGCAGCAGCAAGGCATCGGCCCCTTCCCCCGGTCGCCACCCCGCCACACCAAAACTCGCAGTCACCCTGCCCACGCCCTCCACCGGCACATTGCGCACGCCTTGCCACAGCTCCAGTGCCAGCAGCCGCGCCTGCTCGGCATCGCTGCCCGGGCACAGCACCATGAACTCTTCGCCGCCCAGCCGGCAGAACACATCGGTGCGCCGCAAACGCTGGCCGATACGCAGGCACAGGCTGCGCAGCACGCGATCGCCAACGGCATGGCCGAAATGGTCGTTGATGCGCTTGAAGTGATCGATATCGAGCATGATCACCGCCAGCGCCAGGCCATCGCGCTGGGCCCGTTCCAGTTCGAGCTTGAGCCGCTCCTGGAAGTAACGGCGATTATGGATGCCGGTCAGCGAGTCGGTCACCGACAGCGCACGCAACTCTTCCTCCACGCCCTTCAGGTCGGAGATGTCGGTCAGGTAGCCATGCCACAAGGTACAGCCCTGCTCGCCCACCTCCGGTGTCGCCTCGCCACGCACCCAGCGCAACCCGGCACGCGGCAGGCAGACGCGGTATTCTTCGCGCCAGGGCGACAGGTGTTCGGCCGAGTAACGCACCGAGCGGCGCACGCGCTCCAGGTCGTCCGGGTGGATGCGCTCGAACACCGCGGTGGCGTCCTCGCGCAGCTGCTGCAGGTCGACTTCGTAGATGTCGTACAGGCCCATGCTGGCATACGGAAAGCAGGAGTGGCCGTTGCCATCCAGGCGGTACTGGTAAATGCCGCCCGGCACCTCGGCACTGAGCTTTTCCAGCAGGCGGTCACGCGCTGCCAGCGCCTCATGCACCCGACGCCGTTCAGTGACATCGATGCAGATCGCCAGGTAACCGATCCATAACCCCTGCTCATCGAGCATGGCGGTGACCAGCATGTTGGCCACCAGTTGGCTGCCATCGGCGCGCAACAAGGTCCACTCCCCCGGCTCGGCGCCATGCTCCTGCACCGTTTCGGCGAACATGGCCTGGCCACCTTCAATCGGTCGGCCGTAACGCAGGCTCAAGGCATGGGCACGCTGGCTCAACTCCTCGGGCAGCACCAGGTCCTCCAGGCGCAGCTGGCCGATCGCCTCGCTGGCCGGGTAACCGAGCATGCGCTCGGCGCCGGCGTTGAAAGTGCTGACCACACCCTTGAGGTTGGTGGCGATGATCGCCACCTGGGTTGCGGCATCCAGCACGCTGCGCAGCTGGTTGTGGGTACCACGCAGTGACTGCTCGCTGACCCGCAGCTCGGCCGTGCGCTGCTCTACCAGGGCCAATGCGCGCTGGCGCTGGCTGAACAGACTGTAGAGCAACACGCTGAGCAGCAGACTCAACAAGCTGCCCAGCAGGCTTACTGCCAGCACCGCGGAGGAACGGTTGGCGCGCACGAAGGCCTGGCTCGGCCGGATACTCAGCTGGAAGTGGTGGTCAGCCAGGTGCAATAGCTGGTTGCTGGCCAGCGGCAGGGGTGCGACCGGGTTCTGCGAATCGAACATCACCTCGGGGCCATGTAGCCCGGTGGGGTCGACGATACGCACCACAAGGTTATCGTCTGCCGTAACCGGGCGCCCGTCGCTGATCAGCTCACGCATGCTCAGCAAGGCCATCACATAACCCACTGCCGCGCCGCGGGGTCTGGCATCGGAAAACACCGGCGCCACCATCAGCAGGCCACGCGCATCCGAGTTGGTATCGAACATGGGCAGTGGCTCGGACACCGCCATGCTGCCCGGCCCAAGCGCCCGCGCCAAGGCCGCCAGGGGCACTTCCTGGCCGGCGAGGTCCAGCCCATAGGGCAACCCGGGCAATTCACCCGACTGGGTATAGAGTACCGGGAAATAATGGTCGCGCTGGGGGGATGGGTGCCACTGGCCTTGTTCATCCTGGTCGCGGATCACATAGCCCGGGCCGGAATGCGCACTGGCCTGGCGCTCGAACTCGGCGCGTTGCGCGGCCTCGACACGCGGCGCCCAAGCGTAGGCCAGGGTCCGTTGCAGCAATGGCCGGGCGTAGCCGTCGAACTCGTGCGGGGTGATTTCGTTGGAAAAGCTGAAAAACCGCCGCAGCCCGTCCAGGCGCTGCTGCTGTTCGTCAAACCGCTCGGCGATACGGCTGAAACGCTCGCTGGCCAGCAGCTCGAAGCGCTGGCGCAGTTGCTGCTTGTAGAAGGTTTGCGCGGCTAGCGCAAGTACGGCCGTCAACAGGCCGCCCACGACCAGGGCGACCAGGGCCACCGCCCAGGCGGATAATGCCTCTGTGCACAGGCCAAGCAACCGCGCGCACACGCCACCCTTTGACATACACCCATCTCGTCACGTCAGCGTCCTGCGGATTATCTTGCCCTGTCCCCAGTTATAGCTATTGGCCATTAGCCGCGCAATGTACCTCGTCGCCTCAACGAAGCTGCAGGCGCCAGGCGCGATGGATACGGTTGTTGCGGGCGAAGTCCGGGTCCAGGGTCTGGGCCGTGATTTCCTCCACCGCGTAACGCGCCATCAGGTGCTCGTCCAGCTGGAACTTGCGGAAGTTGTTGGAGAAATACAGCACGCCACCCGGTGCCAGGCGGGCCATGGCCAAATCAAGCAGCTGCACGTGGTCACGCTGCACATCGAACACGCCTTCCATGCGCTTGGAGTTGGAGAAGGTCGGCGGGTCGATGAAGATCAGGTCGTAGCTGTCGCGGTTACCCTCCAGCCAGGCCATCACGTCGCCCTGCTCCAGGCGGTTGCGATCCGAGAAGCCATTGAGCGCCAGGTTGCGCCGCGCCCAGTCCAGGTAGGTTTTCGACAGGTCGACGCTGGTGGTGCTGCGCGCGCCACCCTTGGCCGCATGCACGCTGGCCGTGGCGGTGTAGCAGAACAGGTTGAGGAAGCGTTTGCCGGCTGCTTCGCGCTGGATGCGCATGCGCATCGGGCGATGGTCGAGGAACAGGCCGGTGTCGAGGTAATCGGTAAGGTTGACCAGCAGCTTGACGCCGCCTTCGTTCACTTCCTGGAAGCGGCCTTCGGTTGCCTGGCGCTCGTACTGGCGCGTGCCGCTCTGCCGCTCGCGGCGCTTCAACACCACACGCTGCGGCGAAATGCCCAAGGCCTGCGGGATGGCTGCCAGCGCGTCGAGCAGGCGTGCCTGAGCCTTTTCCGGGTCGACCGAACGTGGCGCGGCGTATTCCTGCACGTGAACCCAGTCCTGGTACAGGTCGACTGCCAGGGCATATTCGGGCATGTCGGCATCGTACAGGCGGTAGCAATCGACCTGCTCGCGGCGGGCCCACTTGCCCAGTTGCCGGAGGTTTTTCTGCAGGCGGTTGGCGAACATCTGCGCACCTTCCGACAAACGTGCCGGCTCGCTGGCCGGTACTGCCTGCTGGCGGGTTTGCGCACCTTCAGGCTGCGCCTCGCGGCGCTCGCCGGTGACGAACTGGTCGGGCTGCACCTTGAACAGCAGCAGCTTGCACGGCAAGGCGCCGTTCCAGAACGCGTACTGCTTGTGGCTGCGAATACCCATGCGCTTGCCCAACTGCGGCGCGCCAGTGAATACCGCCGCCTCCCAGCCCATGCAGGCCTGACGCAGGCGCTCGCCGAGGTTCTGGTAGAGGTACAGCAAGCTGGCTTCGTCACCCAGGCGCTCGCCATAGGGCGGGTTGCTGATGACCAGGCCTTTCTGGTTCTGGTCCGGGCGCGGCTCGAAGGTGCTGACTTCGCCCTGGTAGATCTTGACCCAGTCGCCCAGGCCGGCACGCTCGACGTTGTTGCGGCCTGGCTGGATCAGCCGCGGGTCGGCCTCGTAGCCACGGATCCACAGCGGTGGCTTGGCCAGGCCGGCCTGTGCCCGCGCCTGCGCCTCGTCATGCACCTTGCGCCACAACGCCGGTACATGGCCGAGCCAGGCACTGAAGCCCCAGCGTTCGCGCTTGAGGTTGGGCGCGATATCGGCGGCGATCATTGCTGCTTCGACCAGGAAGGTGCCCACACCGCACATCGGGTCGGCCAGCGCGCCACCTTCGGCGGCAATGCGCGGCCAGCCGGCGCGGATAAGCACCGCCGCCGCCAAGTTTTCCTTCAGCGGCGCGGCGCCTTGCTGCAGACGGTAGCCACGCTGGTGCAGGCTGTGCCCGGAAAGGTCAAGGGAGAGAATGGCTTCGCCGCGGTCCAGGCGCAGGTGCACGCGCACATCCGGGTCGATCTTTTCCACCGACGGGCGCAGTCCTTCGCGGTTGCGCAGCTTGTCGACGATCGCGTCCTTGACCTTCAACGCACCGAAGTGGGTGTTGTCGATGCCCGAGCCATGGCCGCTGAACTCCACTGCCAAGGTGCCGTCGGCTGCCAGGTGATCAGCCCAGTCGACCGCGTGCACGCCGTCGTAGAGGTCGTCGGCGTTCTTCATGGAGAAGCGCTTGAGTACCAGCAGCACCCGGTTGGCCAAGCGTGACCACAGGCACAGGCGGTAGGCGGTTTCCATGTCGGCGGCGCCGCGAATGGCCGAGGTGTGCTCGCGCACGTCATCCAGGCCGAGGGCCCGGGCCTCTTCGGCAAGCAGGCCTTCCAGGCCTTTGGGGCAGGTGAGGTAAAGTTCGAAACGGTCCGACATGAGTAATCCAGCGCCTTGGGCTATTTGACTGACGGGGCGACGCATCGCCCCGCGATGTTTGCCCGCACACCTTTCCAGCAGGCGTGCGGGTGGCCTTTCTTGGCACGCGAGCGTGCGGTGAAAGGCCGGGCCGCCTGACCGATCTGTGCTTGGCCCAGTGGCAAAGACAGCTTAGATCATCAGGCAGTACAAAAAATTCTGGCGATGCCGGGGCCGATGTGACCCTTCGTCGCATTTCAAATTATTTCTGTCATCCACAAGCAACGCTGGCGAAATGACGTCAATGATCGGCAAACCCTGATCATAGCGGGCTCAACGCTAAATAAGGTTGAGTCGCATTTATTTACTTATCCCCTCACCCTTGGAAAGGTTACGTGCTTATGACAAATCGATCATTCACACCGTGACTCGCATTCGATAGAACTGGTCTCAGGCCGCTTCGCAACGAGGCGGCACTTTCAGCTCGCCACGCCGGCAGCGAGCGCACACCGGCAGAAAGACTCTGCCCGGCCTCGGAGAGGCCGACGGGACATTACAGTCAACAAGTGAGGGCAACACCCTATGAGAAGACTTAAGCGTGATCCGTTGGAAAGAGCATATTCACGTGGCTACCAATACGGGGTCACCGGCAAATCCCGCGAGCTTTGCCCCTTCAATCTTCCTTCTGTTCGCCAAGCCTGGATCAACGGCTGGCGTGAAGGTCGCGGTGATAACTGGGACGGAATGACTGGCACCGCTGGCATCCATAGACTCAACGAAAATCACGCCGTTGGCTGAACGAGGACACTGAATTCGATTCACCATGCACGCCCTATCCGGGCGGCGGGCGCAGGCCCAGGGGCCCCTTGATGGGGCCCTTTTTTATGACTTCGAATCCATATCCGCGCTGGCTTCTTCGCGGGCTCGCCCGCTCCCACAGATATAGCGTCAGCCTCAGCAGTGCGCTGAATCCTGTGGGAGCGGGCATGCCCGCGAATGGGCCGGTCAGGTCACCGCGGCATCGCAGCGATAGCATCCACCGCTTCGCGAATCAGCGCCGGCCCCTTGTAAATGAAACCCGAATAAATCTGCACCAGGCTCGCGCCGGCAGCGATCTTCTCGGCGGCATGGCGGCCTTCGGTAATACCGCCAGCGGCAATGATCGGCAGCTTGCCGCCCAGCTCGCCCGCCAGCACCTTGACGATGTGGGTGCTCTTTTCCAGCACCGGCGCGCCCGACAGGCCGCCCGCCTCGCCACCGTATGGCAGCCCTTCGACACCTTCACGCCCCAGCGTGGTGTTGGTGGCGATCACCGCATCCATGCCCGACTCCATCAGCGCTGCGGCCACCAGGGCGGTTTCTTCGTCGCTCATGTCCGGGGCAATCTTGATTGCCAGAGGTACGCGCTTGCCATGCGTGCCGGCCAGTTGCTCGCGGCACTCGGCCAGGGCATCGAGCAACTGCTTGAGCGAATCGCCAAATTGCAGGCTGCGCAGGCCCGGGGTGTTTGGTGAACTGACGTTGACCGTGATGTAACTGGCAGCGGTGTACACCTTGTCCAGGCAGATCAGGTAGTCATCGACGGCACGCTCCACCGGGGTGTCGAAATTCTTGCCAATGTTGATGCCCAGCACGCCGTTGTAACGCGCAGCACGCACCCGGTCGAGCAGGTGATCAACGCCTAGGTTGTTGAAGCCCATGCGGTTGATGATGGCCGTTGCCTCCGGCAGGCGGAACAGCCGCGGCTTGGGGTTGCCCGGCTGCGGTCGCGGGGTGACGGTGCCGATTTCGACGAAGCCGAAGCCCAGTTGGGCGAACCCGTCGATGGCCGCACCGTTCTTGTCCAGGCCGGCCGCCAGACCCACCGGGTTGGCGAAGTTCAAGCCCATGACCGTAACCGGCAAAGCCGCCGGCTGCTTGCACAGCACGCCGTTGAGGCCAAGACGGCCACCTGCGCCGATCAGGTCCAGGGACAGGTCGTGGGAGGTTTCCGGGGAAAGCTTGAACAGCAGCTGGCGGGCCAGGGTATACATGGGCGGGCAAGGCTCGGGGTGAATGAGGTGGCGATTATAGCCAGCGTGGGGCCGGCATGACAGCAAATCGTGGGGCTGCTGCGCAGCCATGGCCGGCCAACACCGACCTGTAGGAGCAGCCTAGTGCTGCGAAGAGGCCATTACAGCCACACAAAATCTTTTGCCATGCCGGCCTCTTCGCAGCACAAGGCTGCTCCTACAGGGTCGAGCCATCGCAAAGCGGCCCACGGCCTTTGGCACATGCGTTGCACCGGAAAAGCCCACAGCCTTATCAGTACGGGCGAGGAACCTTGTGAACACTGTACCCCGAGCAACGCCCCTGGCCTGGGTCAACGGCAGCGACGCGCCGGAAAAGCCCAGCCTGAACATCGGCTACATGGCTCTGACCGACTGCGCCTCGGTGGTGGTCGCCGCCACCCAAGGCTTCGCCCAGCAGCACGGCCTTACCCTCAACCTCAAACGCCAGGGTTCCTGGGCCGGGCTGCGCGACAAGCTGGTCACCGGCGAACTGGATGCGGCGCACTGCCTGTATGGCCTGGCCTATGCCGTGCACCTGGGCATCGGCGGTGTACCGGCCAGCGAAATGGCCGTGCTCATGGGGCTGAACCAGAACGCCCAGGCCATAAACCTGTCTCCGGCCCTGCAGCGCAAAGGCGTGACCAACCCTGAAGCATTGGCGCGCCTGGCGCACCAGCATGGCGCACGCCTCACTTTTGCCCAGACTTTCCCCACCGGCACCCACGCCATGTGGCTGTATTACTGGCTTGCCAGCCAGGGCATCCACCCATTGCGCGACGTCGACAGTGTGGTGGTACCACCTGCACAAATGGCCGCGCATATCCAGGCCGGGCGCATCGACGGTTTCTGCGTGGGCGAACCCTGGGCTGCCGATGCAGTGGCCACGGGCCAGGGCTTCACCCTGGCTACCAGCCAATCGATCTGGCCGGACCATCCGGAAAAGGTCCTGGCCTGCGCCCGCGCCTTTGCCGAGCAATACCCCAACAGTGCCCGCGCGCTGATCAAGGCGGTGCTGGCCGCCAGCCGCTTCATCGAGCAAAGCCCGGAAAATCGCCGCAGCACTGCGCAACTGCTCAGCGGCAGCGCCTACCTGGCCACCCCGCTGGCGAGTATCGAACCACGCCTGCTCGGCAGCTACCACGATGGCCTGGGCAACCACTGGCAAGACCCCCATGCACTGCGGCTGCACGACCATGGCCGGGCCAACCTGCCGTACCTGTCCGACGGCATGTGGTTCATGACCCAGTTCCGCCGCTGGGGCCTGCTGCGCGATGACCCCGACTACCTCGGCGTGGCCCGCCAGGTCCAGCAGCTGGCGCTGTATGGCGAGGCGGCACAAAGCCTCGGCGTGGCCTGCCCAGAGCCAATGCGCAGCAGCCTGTTGATCGATGGCAGCCGCTGGGACGGCAGCGACCCCTACGGTTATGCCCGCAGTTTCAGCCTGCATGCCATGGGCGACCTGCCCGATGCCCGTGTCGGCGCGTGAGGGGGACCATTCATGTTGCGCATCCTGCTGATCGACGACACCCAGAGCAAACTCGGCCGCCTCAAGGCGGCCCTGAGCGAGGCCGGCTTCGAGGTCATCGAAGCCCCCGGCCTGACCATCGACCTGCCCGCCTGCGTCGAAACGGTGCGCCCGGATGTGGTGCTGATCGATACCGACTCACCGGACCGCGATGTGATGGAACAGGTGGTGCTGGTCAGCCGTGACCAGCCACGCCCCATCGTACTGTTCACCGACGAGCACGACCCCGCCGTGATGCGCCAGGCGATCCAGTCGGGGGTCAGCGCCTACATCGTCGAAGGCATCCATGCGGCGCGGCTGCAGCCGATCCTGGATGTGGCCATGGCCCGCTTCGAAAGTGACCAGGCGCTGAAGGCACAATTGCTGGCGCGCGACCAGCAACTGGCCGAGCGCAAGCGCATCGAGCAGGCCAAGGGTTTGCTGATGAAGATGAAGGACTGCAACGAAGAACAGGCCTACACCCTGATGCGCCGTCAGGCCATGAGCCGGCAGCAGAAGCTGATCCAGGTGGCAGAGCAGATCATTGCCATGCACGAGATGCTGGGCTGACGCCTCGTTCAAAACCTCACGCGATCCATGTGGGAGCGGCCTTGTGTCGCGAAAGGGGCGCGTAGCGGCCCCCGAATTTTCAGCTTCGCCGCAGATATTGCCGGGGCTGCTGCGCAGCCCTTTCGCGACACAAGGCCGCTCCCACATAACCCGAGTCAACCCACGGTCCAAGTTGGCCCATCTCTTGCTGAACAAATATCACCGGTAGCCAACGGCGGTTGCCCACTTGATCCCGACAAAGACGTCGCTCTCCCCTCCACCCATGTGGAGCGGGTGGCGGCGTCTTTTTCGTTCCGTTGCATTGCCGAGTGAGGTGTTCGATGAGTACCAGCTTCTGGAAATCCGGGCATGTGCCCACGCTGTTCGCCGCGTTCCTGTACTTCGACCTCAGCTTCATGGTCTGGTACCTGCTTGGCCCACTGGCGGTGCAGATTGCCGCCGATCTGCAGCTGAGCGCACAACAACGGGGCCTGATGGTGGCCACCCCGATCCTGGCCGGGGCGATACTGCGCTTTGCCATGGGCGTGCTGGTCGACCGCCTGTCGCCCAAGACCGCCGGGCTGATCGGCCAGGTGGTGGTCATCGTCGCTCTCGCCGCTGCCTGGCACCTGGGCGTGCACAGCTATGAACAAGCGCTGCTGCTGGGCGTTTTCCTCGGCTTTGCCGGCGCTTCGTTCGCCGTGTCACTGCCGCTGGCCTCGCAGTGGTACCCGCCTCAGCATCAAGGCAAAGCCATGGGCATTGCCGGTGCCGGCAACTCCGGCACAGTGTTCGCCGCCCTGTTGGCCCCTGCGCTGGCTGCAGGCTTTGGCTGGAACAATGTGTTTGGCTTCGCGCTGATCCCGCTGTCGCTGGCCCTGTTGGTGTTCGCCCTGCTGGCACGCAATGCCCCGCAGCGGCCCAAGCCAAAAGCCATGGCCGACTACCTCAAGGCCCTGGGCGACCGTGACAGCTGGTGGTTCATGTTCTTCTACAGCGTCACCTTCGGCGGCTTCATCGGCCTGGCCAGCGCCCTGCCCGGCTACTTCAGCGACCAGTATGGCCTGAGCCCGATCACCGCCGGCTACTACACCGCTGCCTGCGTGTTCGCTGGCAGCTTGATGCGCCCACTTGGCGGCGCCCTGGCCGACCGCTTCGGCGGCATCCGTACCCTGCTGGGCATGTACAGCGTGGCGGCCATCTGCATTGCCGCAGTCGGCTTCAACCTGCCTAGCGCCGCCGCCGCACTGGCCCTGTTCGTCAGCGCCATGCTCGGCTTGGGGGCCGGCAATGGCGCAGTGTTCCAGCTGGTGCCGCAACGCTTCCGCCAGGAGATCGGCGTGATGACCGGGCTGATCGGCATGGCCGGCGGCATCGGAGGCTTCCTGCTGGCCGCCGGGCTTGGCACCATCAAGCAGCACACCGGTGACTACCAACTGGGGCTGTGGCTGTTCGCCAGCCTGGGCTTGCTGGCCTGGTTCGGCCTGCACGGCGTGAAACAGCGCTGGCGCACCACCTGGGGCTCGGCTGCGGTTACCGCGGCGCGAGTTTGAGGCACAGCCATGAGCCTGCAGCTGAAGTTTGCCCAGGCCAGCGCCACCGGGCCGCGCGAGGAAAACCAGGACGCTCTGCGCCTGGTTACCCCGGCGCCGGAGCTGGCTGCCAGCAAGGGCTACCTGTTCGCCCTCGCCGACGGCGTCAGCCAATGTGCCGATGGTGGCCTGGCAGCCCGTGCCAGCCTGCAGGCGCTGGCCCTGGACTATTACGCCACCCCTGCGACCTGGAGCGTGGCCCAGGCACTCGACCGCCTGTTGTTGGCACAGAACCGCTGGTTGCGCGCCCAAGGCAGCGGCCAGCCACTTTTGACCACCCTCAGCGCACTGGTACTGCGTGGCCGGCGCTTTACCTTGGCCCACGTGGGGGACTGCCGCGCGTACCGCTGGCACGCCGGGCGCCTGCAATGCCTGAGCGAAGACCACGTATGGGACCAGCCCGGCATGCAGCATGTGCTGAAGCGCGCGCTGGGCCTGGACCAGCACTTGCTGGTGGATTACCTGGAAGGCGAACTGCAGCCGGGCGAGAGCTTCCTGCTGTTGAGCGATGGCGTATGGGCCAGCCTGGGCGACCAACATATCCAGGCGGTGCTGCGCGAGCAACCCGACCTGCAACTGGCCGTCGACACCCTGGTCGCCAGCGCGCACCTCAACGGCAGCCAGGACAACGCCAGTGCCTTGCTGGTACAGGTCGAGCAACTGGGCACCGCCAACCTGGGCGACACCTTGGCGCAACTGCAGCAATGGCCGGTGCCCGGCCCGCTGCGTGAAGGCCAGGTAATCGATGGCTGGCAAACCGAAAAGCTGCTTTCGCACAGCCGCCAGTCGCTGCTGTACCGGGTGCGCGATGGCCAGGGCCGAGCCTGGCTGCTGAAGACGCTGCCACCCGCGCGCGAGCAGGAGCCCGGCGCGGCACAAGGGCTGTTGCTGGAAGAATGGTTCCTGCGCCGTGTCGCTGGCCGCCACTTCCCCGAGCTGCACACCGCCAGCCAGCGCCAGCACCTCTACTACGTGATGCGGGAATACCCCGGCCAGAGCCTTGCAGCGCTGCTGGCCGAGCACGGCCCGCTGCCCATGCCGCAGTGGCTGGAGCTGGCCCGGCAACTGCTGCAGGCGGTCGGCGTATTGCACCGGCGCAACCTGCTGCACCGCGACATCAAGCCAGAGAACCTGCACCTGGGCAGCGATGGCCAGCTGCGCCTGCTGGACTTCGGCCTGGCCTACTGCCCGGGCTTGTCCGAAGACCCGCTGCACGAGTTGCCGGGCACGCCGTCATATATTGCCCCGGAAGCATTCGATGGCCAACCGCCCAGCCGACGTCAGGACCTGTATGCCGTGGCTGTGACGCTGTATTACCTGCTGACCGGGCACTACCCCTACGGTGAAGTGGAGGCCTTCCAGCGCCCGCGCTTCAGCCAGCCGGTCAATGCCGCGCGCTACCGCCCCGACCTGCCGGAATGGCTGCAGCACAACCTGCAGCAGGCACTGGCAGCCGACCCGGCGCAGCGCTTCGAAACCGCCGAACAATGGCTGCTGCTGCTCGAACGTGGCGACCGCCAGGAACTGCCCAGCCGGCCACGGCCGTTGCTGGAGCGCGAGCCATTGAAGGTATGGCGCACCCTGGCGCTGCTGTCCTTGCTGTTCAACCTGATATTGCTGCTCACCCTGCTCAAGGGCTGAACGCACCTTGCCGATGAGGAAACCCCGATGAATGCGAAAGTCTGGCTGGTTGGTGCTGGCCCTGGCGACCCCGAACTGCTCACCCTCAAGGCTGTACGCGCCTTGCAGCAAGCCGCGGTGGTGATGATCGACGACCTGGTCAACCCGATGGTGCTGGAGCATTGCCCACAGGCCCGGGTGATTGCCGTGGGCAAGCGCGGCGGCTGCCGCTCCACGCCACAGGCGTTCATCCAGCGCCTGATGCTGCGCCATGCGCGGCAAGGGCGCTGCGTGGTGCGGCTCAAGGGCGGCGACCCATGCATCTTCGGCCGTGGCGGTGAAGAGGCGCTGTGGCTGCAGGGGCATGGCATCGAGGTGGAAGTGGTCAACGGCATCACCGCCGGCCTGGCCGGCGCCACGCAATGCGGGATTTCCCTGACCTCACGGGGCGTGAGCCAGGGCGTGACGCTGGTCACGGCACATACCCAGGACGACAGCGAACTGAACTGGGCGGCCTTGGCCCAGGGCGGCACGACGCTGGTGGTGTACATGGGGGTGGCCAGGCTGGAGCAAGTGCGCCAAGGGTTGCTGGACGGGGGCATGGCACCGGGGACGCCGGTGGCGATGATCGAAAATGCCTCGTTGCCGCAGCAGCGGGAGTGCAGGAGCGATGTGCGGGGGATGGTTGAGGATGCGCGGGGGTTTGGCTTGCGTAGCCCGGCGATATTGGTGATTGGGGAGGTGGTTGGGGGGCAGGTGGCCCGGGAATTGGTGGCAATTGCTGGATGATGCGCTGCCTTCGCCGGCCTTTGTGGGAGCGGCCTTGTGTCGCGAAAGGGCTGCACAGCAGCCCCGGCAATAACTGCGGCGAAGCTGAAAATCTGGGGCCGCTACGCGCCCCTTTCGCGACACAAGGCCGCTCCCACAAGGGGCACACAAATCCAGGAAACAGGCAAAGAAAAACCCGGCCGAGGCCGGGTTTTTCATGAAGCTTCAAACCAATTACTTGGCCTGAGCTTCTACCTGAGCTTCAACGCGACGGTTGACAGCGCGGCCTTCTTCGGTGGCGTTGTCGGCAACCGGACGGGTTTCGCCGTAGCCAACCGAGTCAACACGGCTGGATTCCACGCCGTACTGCTGGGTCAGGACCTGCTTGACAGCGTTGGCACGACGCTCGGACAGCTTCTGGTTGTAAGCGTCTGGGCCGACGGAGTCAGTGTGACCTTCCACGGTGGTGGTGGTCTGTGGGTACTGCTTCATGAAGTCAGCCAGGTTCTTGATGTCGCCGTAGCTGTTTGGCTTGACGACCGACTTGTCGAAGTCGAACTTGACGTCCAGCTCAACGCGAACGACTTCGGCAACAGCCGGGCAGCCATCAGCGTCAACGGTAACGTTGGCTGGGGTGTCAGGGCACTTGTCGACGTTGTCGCAAACGCCGTCGTTGTCGGAGTCGGAGCACACTTCGGCAACTGGAGCCGGAGCGACTTCAGCTTGCTTCGGGCTACCGCCGAAGTTCAGACCAACACCAACGGTCGGACCCCACTCGGTGTTGCCGTTGTCGATGTTGTACATGGCTTCTACGCCAGCACGGGCGAAGAACATGTCGGTGATGTACCACTTGGCGCCAGCGCCAACGTTGGCGAAGGTGGAGTGGTCGCGGCCGCTACGAGTGGCCTGGCCCAGGCTCTCGTGAGCGAAACCGGCGGAAACGTACGGACGCAGAGCGTCGCCCACGGTACCGAAGTGGTAGGTAGCGTCGAGCTTGGCCTTGGAACCTTTGATGTCTTTGTTGAAGACTTCACCACGAGCGTTGTGGGTCTCGTTGTAGCCGAGGTCCAGGGAAACGTCGTCGGTCAGGAAGTAGCCCAGGCGAACACCAGGATTGGTGCCGTCGTTCTTGAAGTTACGTTCGCTGTCGTAGTACTGCTTGGTAACGTTGCCTTCGATTTCCACAGCGCCTTGGCCTTGAGCCAGAACGCCGAACGAAGTAGCAGCGACGAGCGAGCCAATGGCCAAGCCCAAGGTGTTTTTCAATTTCATCCGTTAAATCCCCATCTGGTGATAGTTAAGCAGTCCCACCACAAACAAGGGGGACAACTCGACGGCAAGTCTAGCAGAACTCGCCGGTTCGTTAGAGATATTTGCATGCCACTAAGTTTCATCGAGGCCGGCAAATTTCTCCCGAAGCTTGTCTAGCGCGCGCTTGTAGCGCATTTTCGTCGCGCTCAGGCCCATGTGCATGATGTCCGCAATTTCCTGAAATTCCAGCTCTGCGACAAAACGCAGCACCAGGATTTCCCGGTCAATCGGGTTCACATGCACCAGCCACTTGTCCAGCCCGCCCTTTTCTGCCGGCTTCGGAGCCTTGTCTTCGGACGCCTCTTCCACAGGGTCCAGGCTCAAGGCATCCATCAACCGACGTTTACGGCGCTCTTTGCGGTACTGGGTAATGCATTCGTTGTAGGTGATGCTGTAGAGCCAGGTCTTGAACTTGGACTTACCCTCGAAGTTCTTCAGCCCGTACAGCACTTTCAACATGACTTCCTGACAGACATCGTCCGCGTCACGGTCGTTCCCCAGATAACGCGCGCAGACGTTGAACAGGGTCCGTTGGTAGCGCCGCATGAGCTCCTCATAGGCGCGGGTAACGTGGTACAGCTCCTCATGCGAACGCGCCACCAACTCTTCGTCGGTGAGCTCGCGGGGGTCATAACGCATGGGCGGCGAATGAACTTTATTCAAAACGGATCTGGCCGACAGTCAGGTCAATGTCGCCGCGCGACCCCGTGGGTCGATTTTCGCGGCGGCATACATTAACAGCTTTGTGCGGTTAGCGGCTATTGACTCGCTGTTCAAGCAACTCGCGATTGGACAGCGACACCAGTTCGCCATCATCGGTCAGCAGCGTCGTCTTGACCGTACCGATCTCCTCGATATGCCCTTCGACCTCTCCAATCCGCACCTGCTGGCCGACCTGATACAGTTCGCGCACGTAGATGCCGGCCAGGATCTGCCCGGCGATTTCGCGGCTGCCCAGGCCCATTGCCAGCGCAACGGCCAGACCAACGGTAATCAGCCCGATCACGATCACATGGTTCAGCAGGTCGGTTTTAACTTCCAGCTGGCTGATGGCCACCGAGATGCTGATGATGATCACCAGGCCCTGGGTGATACGCCCCAGGCCTGCCGAGTATTCCAGGCCGATGCCTTCGGCAGCGCCGCGCACCAGGCCGTTGGCCACTTGCGCCAGCAGCACGCCGGCCAGCAGCACCAGGGCTGCGCCAAATACCTTCGGCAGGTACAGGGCAAGCATGTCGAGGGTTGCCGAGACCCGCTCCAGGCCCAGCGACTCTGCGGCCGAGACCAGGAAGATGAGCAGCACGAACCAGTAGACGATCTTGCCGATCAAGGTGGAGATGGGCACCTGGATGCCGACCCGGCCGAGCATCTTGGTCAGGCCGGTGCCGCCCATCAGTCGGTCCAGGCCGAACTTGGCCAGCAGTTTGGACAGCAGCGTGTCGAGCAGCTTGGCCACCACGAAACCGAGCAGCACCACGACCAGCGCGCCGAACAGGTTGGGGATGAAGTTCGCTACCTTGGTCCAAAGGGCAGTCATGGCGGTGACCAGGCTCTGGGTCCAGAGATCGAGTTCCATATTCAATCGGCCTTATCTGCTTTGCTGCCGTTGGCAGCGTTGCGGGAAGAGTGTCGACGCACCGGCGCAACATGCGCCGCGCCATTGTTCACGGCGATCAGCAGCGCCTGGCTCCAGCGGCCAAGCAGGCTGAACAGATCACCCGCGCCAACCTGGCGGTTGGCGGTTTTCAGTACGCGACCCAGGCAGGCGGCGTCGTCCCGGTCGTCCCGGTCATTACCGGAGGGGGACACCTTGAGCAGGTCGCGCAGGGATTCTTCAAACGGATCGTGCATGGGCACCTCGCGCAGTGTCAGTCAGAGACGAGATGGCCGGGCGATGGGTCACACATCGCATTGGGACGAGTGTTTCAAAATGAATGCGCGTCAGCTTCTTCGCGGGCACGCCCGCTCCCACAGGGATCCCACAGAACTTGAAAGGTGTGGTGTCCCTGTGGGAGCGGGCGTGCCCGCGAAGAGGCCGGTGCAGGTCAACGAGCATCTATACCCACCGCAACCGCCGGAACAACCACCACTGCCCCACCGCCAGCCCCAGCACGACGATGCAGGCGAACAGGAAGCCATAGGGGTTTTCCGCCCCGGGGATGCCGCCGACATTGATGCCCAGCAGCCCGGTGATGAAGCTCATGGGCAGGAAGATGCAGGTGATGATGCCGAAGCGGTACATGGTGCGGTTCATGCGCTCGCTGCGCCGGCGATCCTGGCTTTCCAGCACCAGCGCGGCCCGTTCGCGGGTCAGCTCCAGCTCTTCGAGGTAGCGGATCAGGCTGTTGTTCAGCTCGTTCCAGTAATCGGCGTCGGCATCGGCGAACCAGCTCCATTTGTTGCGCGACAGTTGTGCGTAGATCTCCCGCTGCGGAGCCAGAAAACGCCGCAGGCCGGCGGCACGTCGGCGGATCTGCTGCAGGCAACCGTTCTCCGGGGTATACCGTTCGTCGGATTCGACCTTTTCTTCTTCCACATCGACCAGTTCGGACAGGTCGCTGACCAGGCCCTGGACCTTTTCGGTCAGCAGTTCGCCCATCAGCAGCAGCAGTTCGGAAGCCGATTTCGGGCCCCTGCCCTCTTCGAGCTGCTGGAGAATCTCGTCACTGGCACGCAACGGCCGCAGCCGCAGCGAGATGACCCGCTGCGCTTCGGCGAAGATGCGCACCGAGACCATGTCTTCTGGCTCTGCGCCCGGGTTGAGGTTGACCCCACGCAGGAACAGCAACAACTGTTCATCGGCCATGGGCAGCAGGCGCGGCCGGGTGTTTTCTTCCAGCAGCAGCTCGCAGGCGAACGCACTCAGGCCGCTGTCGTGCAGCAGCCAGGTACGGGTTTGCGGATGGCTGCGGTCCCAGTGCAGCCACAGGCTCTGCTCGGGTTGCAGCTGCAGGTCGTCCAGTTCGGTACGGGCAATCGAGCGCGCCCCGCCTTTGCCATCGAGCACCAGGGCGTGTACCAGCCCCCACTGCGCGTTGTCTTCCTCGAACATCAAAGCTCCATCAGCGCAGGCGGCGCCTCACTCAGGCATTTTCAGCGGGCTTGGCGAGACCAGCACGCCATTGTTGTCGGCATACACGTACTCGCCCGGGCGGAAGGTCACCCCGGCGAAGGTCACTGGCACGTTGAGGTCGCCGATGCCGCGCTTGTCGGTCTTCATCGGGTGGCTGGCCAGTGCCTGCACGCCGACGTCGGTCTGGATCAGCACATCGACGTCACGCACGCAGCCGTAGATCACCAGCCCTTCCCAGCCATTCTTGGCAGCCTTCTCGGCGAGCATGTCACCGAGCAGTGCGCGGCGCAGCGAGCCACCACCATCGACAACCAGGACCTTGCCCTTGCCATCGAGCTCTACCTGCTCCTTGACCAGCGAGTTGTCTTCGAAGCACTTGATGGTGACGATCTGGCCACCGAACGAATCGCGGCCGCCGAAATTGCTGAACAT
This sequence comes from Pseudomonas inefficax, assembly GCF_900277125.1. Lineage (GTDB taxonomy): Bacteria > Pseudomonadota > Gammaproteobacteria > Pseudomonadales > Pseudomonadaceae > Aquipseudomonas > Aquipseudomonas inefficax. The sequence continues at coordinate 122,933 of NZ_OPYN01000085.1, read as the reverse complement.
CGGTTCCAGCACCTGTACCAGGTCCGGGTAGGCATCACACAGGTCGGGCGTAACGTAATGCTGCATGGGAAGCTCCTGTCAGTCACAACGAAAGCGGGTATCGGCCAAGGCTACACCGTAGAGCCCATTGCAGTCATCCGGGACTTGTAGGAGCGGCCTTGTGTCGCGAAAGGGCCGCGCAGCGGCCCCAGGGATAATCTGCTTGAGGCATGAGTCATGGGGGTGCTTTGCACCCCTATCGCGACACAAGGCCGCTCCTACAGCTGGCGCGATCCCTGTGGGAGCGGGCGTGCCCGCGAAAGGGCCAGTACAGGCGACGCAAACTCAGCTAATGGGCACAGGCTCCGCAGCCACGGTAGACACATGCACCGGCACCAGCGGGTCCCGCAGCCACCGTTCCACCAGCGGCCACACCTGCACCTGCGCGGCCTTGCTTACCAGCATGTCGACATGCCCGAAAGCCTCGAAGCCTTCCTCGGGGCCCAACCGCAGAAACTGCTTGCGCTCACCGCCCAACTGCTCGAACAGCTTGCGGCAGGCCCACACCGGGTCCTGGAAGTCTCCCGCACCAGCCACCGCCAGCAGCGGCACATCCACCTCGGCCAGCCCCGCCCACCAGTCGCTCTGCTTGTCGCCAAAGCGCCCGAACAGGCCATGCCAGCGCATGCTTTCCAGGGCCAGGCCAATCGGCTCGTCCTCCGGCCCACGCTTGAACCGCGGGCCGGAAATCTGCCCCCAGCGCTTGAGCAACAGCTTCGCCCCCCAGGTCATCGGCGGCACCTTCAACGGCCAGTACACGCGGCTGATCTGGGTACCGAACAGCGCCACGCTGGCCAGCTCCTCGGCCTTCAGATAGCCGCCGCCAAGCGCTGCCGCCAGCGTCGTACCACCCAGCGAATGGCCCACCCAGTGCGGTGCCTGGCCCGACTGCTCGCGCACGAAGGCGTTGATCAGTGGCAGATCATCGCGGGCGTAGGCGGCCACGCTGTTGTGCTGCCAGTCATGGTTGCGCGGCGACAGGCCGTGGCCACGCATTTCCGGGATCCACACATCGAAGCCGGCGCGGGCTAGGTAGGCTCCCAGGCCAACCCCTTTGGGCGAATACCAGAAGCGGCGGTTGGAAAAGCTGCCATGCAGGAGAATGACCGGCACGCCCTGGGCCTGGCCCTGATCGGCCAGCCCCAGGCGGGTGACGGCCAGCTCGACGCTGGGGTCAGGGCTGTTGCCGGCCTTGATCCGGTACACGTCTTCGCTGAGGTCGCCGCGGCGTTCGGCACTGAGCAAGGCCACGGGGAATAGAGTGCTGCTGCTTTGCATAAGGTTGCTTGGTGCACAAAAAAGGGCGGGATCCATTACTGGAGCTCGCCCTGGAAAAAACCAGGCGGGGATACGCCAGACGTACCCCCGCGTTTTACTGCATCAGACCGCGCCTTGCCCTTCGGCCAGGTAGAACCAGGTTTCGAGTACCGAGTCCGGGTTCAGCGACACGCTGTCGATGCCCTGTTCCATCAGCCACTTGGCCAGGTCCGGGTGGTCCGACGGGCCTTGGCCGCAGATGCCGATGTACTTGCCGGCCTTGTTGCAAGCGGCAATGGCGTTGGCCAGCAGCTTCTTCACCGCAGGATTTCGCTCGTCGAACAGGTGGGCAATGATGCCCGAATCACGGTCCAGGCCCAGGGTCAGCTGGGTCAGGTCGTTGGAGCCGATCGAGAAGCCGTCGAAGTATTCCAGGAACTCTTCGGCGAGGATGGCGTTGGACGGCAGTTCGCACATCATGATCACGCGCAGGCCGTTGTCGCCACGGGCCAGGCCGTTTTCGGCGAGCAGGTCGACGACCTGGCTGGCTTCGCCCAGGGTACGCACGAACGGCACCATGATCTCGACGTTGGTCAGGCCCATTTCGTTGCGCACGCGCTTGAGCGCACGGCATTCGAGCTCGAAGCAGTCACGGAACGATTCGCTGATGTAACGCGAAGCGCCACGGAAGCCCAGCATCGGGTTTTCTTCTTCCGGCTCGTACAGCTTGCCGCCGATCAGGTTGGCGTACTCGTTGGACTTGAAGTCCGACAGGCGCACGATGACCTTTTTCGGGTAGAAGGCCGCAGCCAGTGTGCTGATGCCCTCGACCAGCTTCTCGACATAGAAGCCTACCGGGTCGTTGTAGCCGGCGATGCGCTTGTCGACGCTGTCTTTCAGGTCGGCAGGCAGGCCTGCGTAGTTCAGCAGCGCCTTGGGGTGCACGCCGATCATGCGGTTGATGATGAACTCCAGGCGCGCCAGACCGACACCGGCGTTGGGCAGCTGGGCGAAATCGAACGCACGGTCCGGGTTGCCGACGTTCATCATGATCTTGAACGGCAGGTCGGGCATGGCATCGACCGAGTTCTGCTTGATGTCGAAGCCCAGCTCGCCCTCGAAGATGAAGCCGGTATCGCCTTCGGCGCAAGACACGGTCACACCCTGGCCGTCTTTCAGCACCTGGGTGGCGTTGCCGCAACCGACCACGGCCGGAATGCCCAGCTCACGGGCGATGATCGCTGCGTGGCAGGTGCGCCCGCCGCGGTTGGTGACGATGGCGCTGGCGCGCTTCATCACCGGTTCCCAGTCCGGGTCGGTCATGTCGGAGACCAGCACATCGCCCGGCTGGACCTTGTCCATTTCCGATACGTCGTTGATCACGCGGACCTTGCCGGCGCCGATGCGCTGGCCAATGGCGCGGCCTTCAACCAGCACGGTGCCCTTCTCTTTCAGCAGGTAGCGTTCCATGACGTTGGCGCTGGAGCGGCTTTTCACTGTCTCTGGGCGCGCCTGGACGATGTACAGCTTGCCGTCGTCACCGTCCTTGGCCCATTCGATGTCCATCGGGCGCTGGTAGTGCCGCTCGATGATCATGGCCTGCTTGGCCAGCTCGCTGACCTCGGCATCGGTCAGGCAGAAGCGCGCGCGCTCGGCACGGTCCACTTCGACGGTCTTGACCGAACGGCCGGCCTTGGCTTCTTCGCCGTAGACCATCTTGATCGCCTTGCTGCCCAGGTTGCGGCGCAGAATGGCCGGGCGGCCGGCCTGCAAGGTGTTCTTGTGCACGTAGAATTCGTCAGGGTTGACCGCACCCTGCACCACGGTTTCGCCCAGGCCGTAGGCGCCGGTGATGAACACCACGTCGCGGAAGCCCGACTCGGTGTCGAGGGTGAACATGACGCCGGCGGTGCCGGTTTCGGAACGGACCATGCGCTGCACGCCGGCGGACAGGGCCACCAGCTTGTGGTCGAAGCCCTGGTGCACGCGGTAGGCGATGGCGCGGTCGTTGAACAGCGAGGCGAACACTTCCTTGGCCGCGCGGATCACATTGTCGACGCCACGGATGTTGAGGAAGGTTTCCTGCTGGCCGGCGAACGAGGCGTCCGGCAGGTCTTCGGCAGTGGCCGAGGAACGCACGGCAACTGCCATGTTGTCGTTGCCGGCAGCCATTTCGGCGAAGGCCGTACGGATTTCCGAATCCAGACGGGCCGGGAAGTCGGCTTCCATGACCCACTGGCGAATCTGCGCGCCGGTCTTGGTCAGGGCGTTGATGTCATCCACGTCGAGTGCGTCGAGCGCGGCGTGGATACGGTCGTTGAGACCACTCTGTTCGAGAAAATCGCGGTACGCCTGCGCCGTAGTGGCAAAGCCGCCCGGCACCGATACACCAGCACCTGCGAGGTTGCTGATCATCTCGCCCAGGGATGCGTTCTTGCCCCCCACATGCTCCACATCATGGACGCCGAGCTTATCGAGGGAAACTACGTACTCTACCAAGGTGATCTCTCCACTAACTGTGTTGGAAAAGCTCAAGGGCGCCCGCCTGCCTTCGTTGACTTGGCCGGACGCTTGTGGCCTGTACCCGGAAAATAAGTGAGAATGCCGACAGCCGCATTCGGCAAACCGAACTTATCATATCCAGAAAACGTCATCAGCTTAAGGCCCAGATCGCAAATGAAACGAACCGCGTTCTTCATCTCCGACGGCACCGGCATCACTGCCGAAACCCTGGGCCAGAGTCTGCTCGCTCAATTCGAGAGCATTCCGTTCAATAAATTCACCCGCCCCTACATCGATTCGCCGGAAAAGGCACGGACCATGGTCCAGCAAATCAACGCTGCGGCCGAGCGCGATGGTGTACGCCCGATCATCTTCGACACCATCGTCAATCAGGACATCCGTGAAATCCTGGCGACCTCGAATGGCTTCATGATCGACATCTTTTCTTCGTTTTTGTCCCCGCTTGAGCAGGAATTGACTGCCCATTCGTCGTATTCCGTCGGCAAATCGCACTCCATCGGCGGCAATTCCAACTACATGGAACGCATCGAGGCGGTGAATTTCGCCCTGGACAACGACGATGGCGCGCGGACCCACTACTACGACAAGGCCGACCTGATCCTGGTAGGCGTATCGCGCTGCGGCAAGACCCCCACCTGCCTGTACATGGCCATGCAGTTCGGCATCCGCGCCGCCAACTACCCGCTGACCGAGGACGACATGGAGCGCCTGCAGCTGCCGGCGGTGCTGAAAAAGCACCACAACAAGCTGTTCGGCCTGACCATCGACCCGGACCGGCTGACCGCCATCCGCCATGAGCGCAAGCCCAACAGCCGCTATTCCAGCTTTGCCCAGTGCGAGTTCGAAGTGCGCGAGGTGGAAAGCCTGTTCCGCCGGGAGAACATTCCCAACATCAATTCCACGCATTTTTCCGTGGAAGAGATTTCGGCAAAGATCCTGGTGGAAAAAGGGGTGGAGCGCAGGTTCAAGTAAGCCTGTACCGGCCTCTTCGCGGGCGCGCCCGCTCCCACAGGTATCGCACAAGACTCAAGGTCGGTGGGGACCTGTGGGAGCGGGCATGCCCGCGAAGAGGCCAGCACAGGAATACAAAAAAAGCCCCGGCATAACTGCCGGGGCTTTCTTTTACCGCCTCATGAAGCTCAGGACGGCACCACCGCCGCCTGCCCGCTCATGGCCAGGTCGACCAGCTCGCGGTTGGCCACCGCGTACATCGCATAGTCGGTACCGGTGGCATTGCGCAGGTCATCCAGCATGGCGCGCCAGCGTTCCACCATCACCCGGTGCTGCTCGGCCCACAGCGCCACGCGGGCGTCCATGTCTTCCGGCGCATCGGCCATCTGCAATACCGAGATGGTGATCGCCCGCTGCTGCAGGTCGATGTCGTCGCGGAAGGCCTCGCGGGCCAGCGCCTGCCAGTTGTTCTCCACCGGCAGGTTGCTGATTTCCTGCAGGTACCAGGTCAGGTCCAGCGCGCTGCCCACGGCGAAGAACGCCTTGGCCACCTGCGCCGGCTCATGGCCGGTGACATCCGCCGCCTCGATGATCGGCAGCAGGGTGTACAGATGGCTGGTGCCAGCCACCATGCGCGCCAGCAACTCCGGCACACCGGCGTCGACGAAGCTCTGGTAGCGCACCATCCAGCGCTCGCGGGTCGGGCCCTCGAGCAACTCGTCGAGCTTGAGCCCCAGTTGTGCGATCTTCGGCCCGAAGTGCGCGGTGTCACGCCCGGCGTCCTGCTCGTTGCGGCGGCTGCGCAGGAACCAGCGGGTGGCACGGCGGCCCAGGCGCATCAGCTCGTCCATCAGGGTCAGCTGGATTTCCGCCGGCACCTGGTAGTCCAGTGCCTCGATCTGGCGGAACCAGTGCGGCAGGTGGAAGATGTCGCGCACGATCACATAGGCCCCGGCCACGTTGGCCGGGCTCATGCCGGTCGACTCCTTCAGGCGCTGGACGAAGGTGATGCCCATGTTGTTGACCAGGTCGTTGGCGATCTGGGTGCTGACGATCTCGCGCTTCAGGCGGTGACGGCGCATGGACTCGGCGAACTTGCTGACCAGCGACGGCGGGAAGGCGGTTTCCATGTCGCGGGTCAGGTAGTCGTCGTCCGGCACCAGCGACTTGAGCAGCTGTTCCTTGAGGTCGATCTTGCTATACGAGATCAGCACCGACAGCTCGGCGCGGGTCAGGCCCTGGCCGGCGGCCAGGCGCTCGGCCAATTGCTCCTCGGACGGCAGGAACTCGATGGCGCGGTCCAGCTTGCCACGGGCCTCCAGGTCGGCCATCAGGCGCTTGTACTCGGCAATGCGCTCGCGGGCACGACGTGCCGCCAGCGACAACGCCTGGGTCTGCTTGTAGTTGTTGCCCAGCACCAGGCCGGCCACTTCGTCGGTCATGCTGCCCAGCAGCTGGTTGCGCTGCTTCTCGGTCATGTCGCCACCCTGCACCACTTCGTTGAGCAGGATCTTGATGTTGACCTCGTGGTCGGAGCAGTCCACGCCGCCAGCGTTGTCGATGAAGTCGGTGTTGGTGGCGCCGCCATGCAGGCCGAACTCGACCCGGCCAAGCTGGGTCATGCCCAGGTTGCCGCCCTCGCCCACCACCTTGCAGCGCAATTCGTTGCCATTGACCCGCAGCGCGTCGTTGGCCTTGTCGCCGACATCGGCATGGCTCTCGGTGCTGGCCTTGACGTAGGTACCGATGCCACCGTTCCACAGCAGGTCTACCGGTGCCTTGAGCAGCGCATTGAGCAGCTCGGTCGGGGTCAGGCGGTCAGCGTCGATGGCGAAGCGCTCTTTCATCTGCGGGCTGATGGCGATGCTCTTGGCACTGCGCGGGAAGATCCCGCCGCCTTCGGACATGATGCTGGTGTCGTAGTCGCTCCAGGCCGAGCGCGGCAGGTCGAACAGGCGCTTGCGTTCGGCAAAGCTTGCGGCTGGCTCCGGATTCGGGTCGATGAAGATGTGCAGGTGGTTGAACGCCGCCACCAGTTGCAGCTTGTCGGACATCAGCAGGCCGTTGCCGAACACATCGCCGGCCATGTCGCCGACGCCAATGACGGTGATCGGGTCTTCCTGCACATTGATGCCGCGCTCGCGGAAGTGGCGCTGTACGCCCACCCACGCGCCGCGCGCGGTAATGCCCATCTTCTTGTGGTCGTAACCGGCCGAACCGCCCGAGGCGAAGGCGTCGCCCAGCCAGAAGCCGTAGTCGATGGCGATGCCGTTGGCGATGTCCGAGAAGGTCGCGGTGCCCTTGTCGGCCGCCACCACCAGGTACGGGTCGTCATCGTCATGGCGTACCACGTTGGCCGGCGGCACCACGCCACCGTCCTTGAGGTTGTCGGTGATGTCGAGCAGGCCGGAAATGAAGATGCGGTAGCACGCCACGCCCTCGGCGGCGATCTCGTCACGGCTGCCGCCCAGCGGCAGGCGGCGCGGCAGGAAGCCGCCCTTGGCGCCGACCGGCACGATGACCGAGTTCTTCACCTGCTGGGCTTTGACCAGGCCCAGCACCTCGGTGCGGAAGTCTTCCTCGCGGTCGGACCAGCGCAGGCCACCGCGGGCCACGTTGCCAAAGCGCAGGTGCACGCCCTCCACACGTGGCGAGTAGACGAAGATCTCGAACTTTGGCACAGGTTTGGGCAGCTCGGGGATCAACTTGGGGTTGAACTTGAAGCTGAAGTACGACTTGTTGAGGCCGTTGGCGTCCGGCTGGTAGAAGTTGGTGCGCAGGGTGGCCTTGATCAGGTCCAGGTAGCGGCGCAGGATGCGGTCTTCGTTGAGCACCTGCACGTCGTCCAGCGCGGTCAGGATGGCTTGCTCCAGGCGCAGCTGCTTGTCATCCAGGTCCTCCTGGGTGAGCTTGCGCGCCAGGTAGAAGCGGGTCTTGAACAACCGGGTCAGCTCGCGGGCGATGTCGGTGTGGTTGTTCAGGGTGCTGGCGATGTAGCCCAGATCGAAGCCCAGGCGAATCTGCTTCAGGTAACGGGCGTAGGCACGCAGCAGCGCCACGTCACGCCATGGCAGGCCGGCGGTGAGCACCAGGCGGTTGAAGGCGTCGTTTTCGGCATCGCCGCGGACGATGTGGATGAAGGCGTCCTGCAGGGTGTCGTTGAGCTGCTGGATGTCCAGGCTCAGGCCTTCGCTGTAGGTGAAGGCGAAGTCGTGGATCCAGTAGCCGCGGCCATTGGCATGGCGCAGGCGGTACGGGAACTCGCCGAGCACGCGCAGGCCAAGGTTCTCCAGGATCGGCAGCACGTCGGACAGCGCCAGCGGCGTGTCGGCGTGGTACAGCTTGCAGTGCAGGGTGCGCTCGCCGACCTGGGTCAGCGGCTGGTAGAAGCTCATCGCCAGCGGCTTGCTTTCCGACAGGTTCAGCACGTGCTGCAGGTCGACCACTGCCGAGTGCGCGGCGAAGCGCTCGCGGTAGCCGGCCGGGAAACCTTTGGGGAAGTCGGCGAGGATGTTGGTGCCCTGGGCTTCGCCGAAGTTCTCGATCACCAGCGCCGAGTAGTCGTCATGCCACGAGCGGCAGGCCTGGATCACTTCGCGTTCCAGCTGCTGCGGGTCGATGTCGATACGGTTTTTCGGGTCTACCCGCAGAATCAGCTGCACACGGGCCAGCACCGATTCGGAGAAGAAGGTCCAGAACTCGCAGTCGCTGGCCTTCAGGCGCTCCATCAGCACCTGCTGGATCTTCTGCCGCACTTCGGTGGAGTAGATTTCCCGCGGTACATAGGCCAGGCAGTAGCAGAAGCGGCCGTACGGGTCCTTGCGCAGGAACACGCGGATCTTGTTGCGTTCCTGGATCTGCACGATCGACATGACGGTGCTGAACAGCTCGTCGACCGGGGTCTGGAACAGGTCGTCGCGCGGCAACACTTCCAGCACCTGGGCCAGTTCCTTGCCCAGGTGGGCCTTGGGATCGAAGCCCGAGCGGCGCTCGACTTCGGTGACCTTCTGCCGGATATAAGGGATGGCATGCACGCTTTCACCGTACACCGACGAGGTGTACAAGCCCATGAAGCGGTGTTCCTTGATCACCTTGCCATCGGCGTCCAGCTGGCGGATCGACACGTAGTCCGGGTACGCCGGGCGGTGTACGCGGCTTGGCAGGGCAGCCTTGGCGAACGACAGCAGCAACGGTTCGTTGAGGTAGGCCACGGCGTAGTCTTCGATGCGCAGCTCATCGCTCGTCAGGCCCACGCGCAAGCGGCGCGGCAGGCCGAGGAACGACTGCTCGTCGTAGACCATCTGGCCGCCATCGGCGTCGCCCTTGACGGTGAATTCTTCGTAGCCCAGGAAGGTGAAGTGGTTGTCCAGCAGCCACTCGAGAAACGCCTTGACCTCGCCCTTTTCGTGGTGCGCCGGGCCAAAGGCGGTCTGCTCCACCTCCGCCACCACTTCACGCAGCTTGGCCTTCATCGGTTCGAAGTCGGCCACCACCACCCGCACCTCGGCCAGCACCTGCTCGATCTCGCGGGCCAGTACCGTCAGTTCGGCGGCATTGGCGCAACGGTCGATCTCCAGGTACATCAGCGACTCATGGCGTACGCCCTCGCCCTGGGTGCCCTTGGGCAGCAGTTCCAGCAGCTCGCCCTTGGCGCCGCGGCGCACGCTGAGCACGGTGGTCTGCAGGGTGTGGATGCTGTAACCGCGGCGGTTGAGCTCGGTGCGTACCGAGTCGACCAGGAACGGCAGGTCGTGGTGCAGCACTTCGACCACGCTGTGGGTCGATTGCCAGCCATTGCGTTCGTAGTCGGGGTTGTACACCCGTACTTGCGGGTATTCGGGGTCGAAACGCTCGATAATGCGCCAGGCTGACAGGGTGCAGCCGGCCAGGTCGGAAAGCCTGCGCTGGGTGAGTTCGTCCAGAGAGATGATGCCGAAGAACTGCTCGGCGAACAGCGCAACTTGTGGCAGGGACTGTTCGCTGATGTGCTGCGCCAGGGCCGCTTGCAGTTGATGCTGGAAGTCGGCTTTGCTGGCTGCGGTGAAGAACGCCATCTGTGGTACTCCGCTTGGGCTTTGTAATAATTGAAGCGTCGCTGCGTGCGCCGTGTACGGATCAACGATAGCCAACCCGTGGCAAGGCGGACGGTAAAACCAGGCGTTGAACGTGCGCAGGCACGCCCAGGGCTCGCCGAAGCTTAACGACTGATCGGTCATCAAGGCTTGCAGCGCTGCGACAATTTCGGTCAAGGGGGGGTAACTTTACGTTTATGCCTGTGGGCAAGACTGTCAGAATTCCCTTCCGTTTCCTTTGATCCGAGCCTTGTCCATGCAAATCAATACTGCCCTGCTGTTCGCCACCCCTTGCGATGACGAGGAAGACAACATGGCGACCCTGTGCTGCCACAGCGACAAGGGTCAGATGTTCCTGCTGACCCGCTACCCGGACGAAGACACCGTCGACCTGACCCTGGATGACGAGCCGTCGACGCTGGATGGCCTGAAAGTTACCCTGAGCGCCAAGCGCCTGCTGATCGAGGTGGCGGCCGGCGACCGCGACGCACTGAAGGGCGATGAGGTGCTGGAAATCAACCTGACCAGCGAGTTGAGCGACATGGATGAAGTGAAAGAAACCCTGGAGAACATCCTGGCCGGGACTGGTACCTTCGTCTGCGAAATCTGAACACTTGCGCGGTCCCTGTGGGAGCGGGCGTGCCCGCGAAGCAGGCGACGCGGTGGCTGGCACCGGCTACGCCGGTGTTCGCGGCCACGGCCGCTCCCACAGGGACCGCATAAACCCGAAACCTGCGCGATCCCTGTGGGACCGGGTTTACCCGGGAAGCAGGCGCCGCGGTGGCTCAGAGGGCATCAGATGAGTGCCGCCTGCATCTCTTGGGCCTGTTGCCGCAACGCCTCACAAAACGGCTCCACCGCCGCCGACGCCGGCCGGTGGTCCGGCCTGATCAGCATCACCTGATACGGCACCGACACCCGCAACCGCCGGATCGGCAACCCGCCCTGCGCCGCCTCCAGGCCGCTCAGCGGGTTGATGATCGCCACCCCCAGGCCCTGCCTGACCATGGCGCAGACCGAGGCAGCGCTGGTGGTCTCGATGACCGTGCGGCGGTTCACCCCTGCCGCGCGAAAATGCTGGTCCAGGCGTTGCCGGTAGGTGTCCAGGCTGGCCAGGTTGATGAAGTCGACCTCGTGGAAATCGCTCAATTCCAGCTCTGCCCTGGCCTGCAACGGGTGCCCGTCGGGCAGCACGCACACCATGTTGGCACTGAACAGCAATTCGCCGTAGGCGCCACGCGGTATCTGCTCGACCTCGGTCAGGCCCAGGTCATGCTGCTGGGCCACCAGTGATTCTTCCAGCAACGGCGACTCCTGCGCCAGGATACTCACGCTCACGCCCCGGTGCTGCTGGTGAAAGCGCTGGCAAGCCTTGGGCAGCAAGGTCTGGGAAAACAGCGGCAGGCAGGTAATGGCCAACCGGCCCTGCTCGAAATTGCGGATGGCCTGGGCAAAGCGGTCGATGCGCTCCAGCCCCACGTAAGCCCGCTCGACCTCCTCGATCAACAGCAGCGCCTGGGCCGTCGCCACCAGGCGGCCACCTTCGCGCTCGAACAGGTTCAGCCCGGTAACCTGCTCCAGCCGCGCCAGTTCGCGGCTGACGGTTGGCTGCGAGGTGAACAGCAGGCGCGCAGCCCCGGTGACGCTGCCAGCGGCCATGATGGCGCGGAACACTTCGATATGGCGGACGGACAGTTTCACAGCGATACCTGGTAAGTCGGCAATAGCCATATCAGATATGAATGGCTGACAGAAAAATAGCTATTTTTCTGAATTCCTGCTTTGGCTCATCCTCATGGCCTTCTTTATATGAGTAGCGCCGCCATGACTGCACCCTTCACTCTTCTGGCCGAGGCTGTCCGCCAGCACGGCTCGCCGCTGTGGGCCTACGACGCCGGCACCATCGCCGAGCGTGTCGAACAGCTGAAGGTGTTCGACACCGTGCGCTTCGCCCAAAAGGCCAACCCCAACCTGCATGTGCTGCGCCTGATGCGCGCCCACGGCCTGGTGCTGGACGCAGTGTCGCTGGGCGAAATGGAACGGGCTTTTGCTGCGGGTGCAAGCGTGGATGGCGACCCTGCCGGCGTGGTGCTTACCTGCGACGCGCTGGATCGGCCGACTCTGGAGCGGGTGGTGGCCTCGAAGATCGAAGTCAACGCCGGCTCCATCGACATGCTGCGCCAACTGGGTGAGCGCTCGCCCGGCCACCGCGTGTGGATCCGCATCAACCCCGGCTTCGGTCACGGCCACAGCCGCAAGACCAACACCGGCGGCGAGAACAGCAAGCACGGCATCTGGCACGAAGAGCTGGGCGAAGCGTTGGCCTGTGTGAAAACCCACGGCCTGCACCTGGTAGGGGTACACATGCACATCGGCTCTGGGGTGGATTACCAGCATCTGGAGCAAGTGGCGCGCTCGATGATCGAGCTGATCGGCCGCCTGGGCGTGGACATCGAGGCGTTCTCCATTGGCGGCGGGCTTTCCACCCCGTACCGCAGCAGCGACAAGCCGGTCGACCTGCAACGCTACGCCCGTACCTGGGCCGTGGCCCGCAAGGAAATCGAAGCGATGCTGGGCCACCCCGTGCGCATGGAGATCGAGCCAGGGCGCTTCCTGGTGGCGGAATCGGGCTACCTGGTGGCCGAGGTACGCGCCGTGAAACAGGTGGGCCGCAATACCTTCGTCATGATCGACGCCGGCTTCAACGACCTGATGCGCCCTGCGATGTACGGGGCCTACCACAGCATGACCCTGCTGGACGCCAACGGCCAGCCGGTGCAGCGCCCACGGCAGCCGACCGTGGTGGCCGGGCCGCTGTGCGAGTCGGGTGATGTATTTACCCAGGATGACCAGGAACTGACCCCACATGACCTGCCCCAGGCGCAGGTGGGTGACCTGCTGGTGATCCACGACGCCGGGGCCTATGGCGCGTCGATGTCGTCGAACTACAACAGCCGGCCGTTGCTGCCGGAGTTCCTGATCGAAGATGGGGCGCTGCGGATGATTCGCCGCAGGCAGACGGTGCAGGACCTGCTGGGCCTGGAGGCGGGCTTCTAGACACTGTTTTCCAGGCATCTGCGCAACCTCTGTGGGAGCGGCTTCAGCCGCGAAGAATCCAACGCGGTGCATGGCACCGGCTGCGCCGGTGTTCGCGGCTAAAGCCGCTCCCACAGGTATGGCGCCCCCCACAGGTACGGCGCCGGGCTTGAGGGCAGTGCTTGCTTGTGGGAGCGGGTTTACCCGCGAAAGGGCCGGCCCGGCCGACACATCAGCTGATGCCCTGCCCCACCGTCCATTGCCCCGCCTCGCACAATACGGGTACCCTTTTTCTTCCTCCCGCCCCGACCATATACAGCCAGGCACGACTCCATGATCATTCGCCAAAGCATCGCTGCAGACCACCCGCAACTGCTCGATATCTGGCTGCGCGCCGTGCGCGCCACGCACCACTTTCTGCAAGCCTCCGACATCGACGCGCTGCTGCCACAACTGCGCGACGTCTACTTTCAGGCCGTCGAACTCTGGGTTGCGGTTGACAAAGAAGACCGCCCGCTGGGCTTTATCGGCTTCAATGGCAACCACGTGGAAATGCTTTTCGTCGCACCCGAGCACCACGGCCAAGGCATAGGGCGCGCGCTGCTGGATTTCGGCCGCCAGAAACACAGCGTGATGAGCGTCGATGTCAACGAGCAGAACCCGCAGGCGGTGGGGTTCTACCGGCATTACGGCTTCATCCAGACTGGCCGCTCACCGCTGGATGGCGAAGGCCGACCGTTCCCCTTGCTGCATATGAGCTTGCCCGCGCAGGCTTGATTTCCGGGGCCGCTTGCGCCCCACCGCTGTTACAAATTTGCGAGACAGACCAAAGGTATGAACCCGACGCGCTATTCCATCGTGGCAAAGGACTTGATGGAAGGCATCGCCAGCGGCCGCTACCCGGTGGGCAGCCTGCTGCCGACCGAGTTCGAGCTGTGCGACCTGTACGATGTGAGCCGGCACACGGTGCGCGCGGCGATCAACCAGTTGCTCGACCAAGGGCTGGTATCGCGGCGCAAGCGCGTGGGTACCCGGGTGGAGGCCAGCAGCCCGCGCGGTGGCTACTCGCAGTCACTGGCCAGCGTGGCGGAGCTGGCGCAACTGGCGCAAACCCAGCAACGGGAAATCCAGGACGTGCGCCACTTCGTCGCCGACCTGAGCCAGGCGGCGCGGCTGGGGCTGGTACCGGGCGAGCATTACTTCTGCGTGTCGAGCATCCGCGTCGACCGCGAGCACAACGCGGCACCGCTGTGCTGGACCGATGTGTACGCGCAGCGCGACTATGCCGCAGTCATCGAGCTGGCCCGCGAGCACCCCGACCAGCTGATTGCGGGGCTGATCGAGCAGCACTATGGCCGGGCGATCGCGGTGGTCGACCAGCAGGTGCGGGCAGTGTTGCTGAGCGCGGAAATGGCCCGGGTGCTGAAGGCCGAAGCAGGCTCGCCGGGGCTGAAGATCATTCGCCATTACCGCGAGGAAAACGGCGACCTGATGGCGGTGTCCGAGACAGTGCACCCGGATGACCGGTTTACCCTGGTTACCCAGATGCGCCGCGATCGGTCGCCTGGCTGAGCAAACCAACGCCATGCTCGATATCCCAAAACTTGCGCGATCCCTGTAGGAGCGGCCTTGTGTCGCGAAAGGGCTGCGCAGCAGCCCCGGCAATTTGTGCACCTGCGCGGAAATCCTGGGGCTGCTGCGCAGCCCTTTCGCGACACAAGGCCGCTCCTACAGGGATCGCGCATGCGTGTGAGCGCTGGCCAGGTTTACCTCACACGCCCAGCACCCGCTCAGCCTCCGCCAACTGCTGCCCTCGCACCGTGGTCAGCCGATGGTCTCGCGCCAGCAAGGCATAGATCGTCGGCAGTACAAACAGGGTAAACAAGGTCCCCACCAGCATCCCGCACACGATCACCACTCCCAGGCCAAAGCGGCTGTTGGCCCCGGCGCCGCTGGCGAACAGCAGCGGCAGCACGCCGAAGGTCATCGCCGCCGTGGTCATCAGCACCGGCCGCAGGCGTATCTGCGCGGCGCGGACGATGGCGGCGGCACGGTCGAGGTTGTCACGCACCTGGATCTCGTTGGCGAACTCCACCATCAGGATGCCGTGCTTGCTGATAAGGCCGATCAGGGTCACCAGGCCGATCTGCGTATAGATATTCAGCGTGGCCCAACCCAGCGCCAGCGGCAGCAGCGCACCGCAGATCGACAGCGGCACGGTCACCAGAATGATCAGCGGGTCCACCAGGCTTTCGTACTGCGCGGCCAGCACCAGGTAGATCACCACCAGGGCGGCGAGAAATGCCCACATCAGGGCAAAGCCCTCCTGCACGTACTGGCGCGACTCCGACTGCCAGTCATGGCTGAAGCCAGGTGGCAGTTCGGCGGCAAGCTGCTCGAGAAATGCCACGGCATTCCCCATCGACACACCAGGCGCCGGGATCGCCTGCAGGGTACTGGCGTTCTGCTGGTCGAACTGCAGCAAACGGTTGGGCGCCACCTCGATGTCCAGGTGCACCACCGTGGCCAGCGGCACCAGGCTGCCGTTTTCGGCGCGTACGTACTGGCGGTTCAGCGCCGCCGGCGTCAGGCGCTGGTCCTGGATGCTTTGCGGGATCACATCGTAGGAGCGCCCGAACAGGGCGAAGCGGTTGAGGTACTGCTCGCCCACCAGCACACCCAGTGACTCGCCGATGGCCTGCATGCTGATGCCCAGGCTGGCCGCCTTGGCGCGGTCAATGCGCACCTTGACCACCGGGTTGTTGTAGTCGAGGTCGCTGTCCACCACGCTGAACAGACCGCTGTCACGGGCGCGCTGCTTGATCATCTCCATGGTCTGGTACAGCTCGGGGTAGTCCTGTGCACTGCGCAACACCATCTGCACCGGCAAGCCACCGCTGGAGCCGGGCAGCGAGGCCACCTGGAAGGCGAAGATGCTGCTGCCCTCGATGTCCGCCACGGCCTGCTGCAACTGCGCCTGCACCTGCGCGGCGGAACGTTCGCGGGCCTGCCAGGCGCTGAGGTTGATGCCGCCGAAGCTGGCGGCCGGGCCGTCGGTGCCGTTGATGATCCAGGTATCGGTGGTTTCGGCGAGGGACTTCATCACCTGGTCCAGCTTCAGGCCAAAGCGCTCCACATAATCCAGGCTGGCATGCTGCGGCGACTTGATGGCCGTCAGCACCGCCGCCTGGTCCTCGGGCGGGGCCAGTTCGCGCTGCGGCAGCAGGTACAGCCAAGGCAGGCTCAGGCACACCAGAAGCGCCACACCACCACTGATCCAGCGATGCGCCAGGGTGTAGGCGAGTACTCGCCCATAGGCCCCGGTCAGCATGCCGAACAGGCGGTCGGCCATGTTGGCCATGGCGCCATGCTGCTGGCCGGGTTGCAACAGCAGCGAACTCATCACCGGCGACAAGGTGAGCGCGACGATGCCGGACACGATCACCGCCCCGGCCAGGGTCAGGGCAAACTCACGGAACAGCGTGCCGGTCAGCCCGCCCATCAAGCCGATCGGCGCGTATACGGCGGCCAGCGTCAGGGTCATGGCGATCACCGGCCCGGCGATTTCCCGCGCCCCGGCCAGCGCCGCGACAACCGGCGACTTGCCTTCTTCGATATGGCGGTGCACGTTCTCCACCACCACAATGGCATCGTCCACCACCAGGCCGATGGCCAGCACCATCGCCAGCAAGGTCAGCAGGTTCAGGCTGAAGCCGAACAGCAGCATCAGGCCCGCCGCACCGAGCATCGACAGCGGGATGGCCACCACCGCGATCACCACGCTGCGCAGCGAGCCCAGGCACAGCCAGATCACCAACACCACGATCAGCATGGCTTCCACCAGAGTGCGCAGCACCTCGTCGATCGAGGCGTCGATGAAGCGTGCGGTCTCGTAGGCCAGCGCCACTTCCACCCCAGGCGGCAGGGTCTGGCGGATCTGCGGCAGCAGCTGGCGAATGCCTTCGACGATCACCAGCGGGTTGCCGGTCGGGGTGGGGAACAGCCCCAGGTGCACGGCGGGCTTGCCGTTCATGGTGGCGCTGGTCTGGGTGGCCGCCGCGCTCAGCTCGACGGTACCGACATCGCGCAGGCGTACCAGGTCGGTGCCATCGTTGCGAATGATCAGCTCGCGAAAGTCCTCGACCCGGGTCAGGTCGGTATCCACCTGGATATCGGCCAGCACATACTGCCCACGCACCTGCCCCGGCGTCGCCTGGTAGTTGTTGGCACGCACCGCCTGTGCCACGTCCGCAGCCGTCACCCCGCGCCCGGCCATCTGCTCGCTGTCCAGCCACAGGCGCATGGCCAGGCGCTGCCCGCCGAACGACTGCACCTTGGCCACACCGTCGATGCCGGAGAACTGCGGTTCCACCACCCGCGACAGGTAATCGCTAAGCTCGGGTATCGACAAGGTTTCGCTGGCAAAGCCCACGTAGGCCACCGCCGTGGAATCACCTGCCGACAGCTCCACCACCGGGTCGTAGGCCCTTTCCGGCAGGCGATAGCGCACCTGGTTGACCTTGGCCATGGTCTCGGCAAGCGCCTGGGTCGAATCGCGGTTGAGCACCATGCGCAAGGTGATCAGGCTGCGCCCCTGCTGCGACGACGAGGACAGGTAGTCGATGCCCTCGACCGACGACACCGCCTGGGTGATCGGCTGGGTCACGAAGCCTTGCATCAGCTCGGCGGAGGCGCCGGGGTACTCGGTGCTGATGGTGATGGTGGAGGTTTCCAGCAGCGGGTACTGGCGGATCGGCAGCTTGCTCATGGCAAACAGCCCCAGCAGGATGATCAGGCTGCTGACCACCAGCGCCAGTACCGGGCGGCGGACAAAGAGGTCGGTGAACTTCACGATTGCCGCCCTCCCTGGCTGGCCTGCAGGCTGTCCTGCGCCACGGGCTCGACCGGCATGCCGTCGCTCAGTTTCAGCTGCCCGGAAACCACAACCTGGTCACCGGGTGCCAGGCCTGAGGTGATCTCCACCCGCCCTTGCCAGCGCTCGCCGGTAGTCACCCGTACCCGGCTGACCCGGGTGCCCTGCTGCGGGTCCCGGGTAGCGACGAACACCGTCTGCCCGTAGGCGGTGTAGGTGATCGCGGTTTCCGGCACGGCCAGCACGCTTGACGGCTGCGCGGCATCCAGGCGCACGCCGGCGTACATGCCCGGCTGCAACTGCCCGCCCGGGTTCGGCAAGGCTGCCTGCACCTGCACCAGGCGCGCCTTGCTGACCACCGGGTCCACCGCTACCACCCGGGCCTGGAAGTCCTGCCCGTGCACCGCATCCACCGTCAGCGCCAGCAGTTGCCCCACGTGCACCTGCGGGGCGGCTTGCTCGCCCAGGGAAAAATTGACATGCAGCTGGCTGATATCGGCCAGGCTGGCGATGGTCTCACCAGCGCTCAGGTACTGGCCCTGATGCACCCGGCGAATGCCGAGCTTGCCGGCAAACGGTGCACGTATGGCCTTCTGCGCGATCAACGCCTCGACATGCTGCAGCTCACCGCTGGCCACATCCACGACGGTGGCGGCATTGTCCAGCAGCTCCTGTGACACGGCGTTCACCGCGCGCAACTTGCGGCTGCGCTGCAGCACCACTTCGGCATTGCGCAACCTGGCCCGCAACTGCACACGCTGGGCTTGCTCCGGGGCATCGTTCAGCTGTACCAGCAATTGCCCTGCACTCACCAATTGCCCCGACTCGAAGGCGATGCGGGTGATGCGCCCCGCCGTCTCGGCAGCCACCTGTACCTGGTTGACCGCCTCCAGCTCTCCCGAGGCAAAGTTCTGCCGTGCCAGCTGCACCTGCTCGGCCGTGGCCAGGGCCACCTTGGTCGCCGGCCATGCCGCTGCAGCCGGCGGCGCCGAGCCGCTGCCGACCAATGCATAGGCAGCGGCCAGCACACCTGCAACAGCGCCAGCCCAGGCCAGTAACGTCCTTTTGTTCATGCAGTGCTCCGATCATCAGGGAAAGCGGTTGCGGAGAAGATCGGGCAGGACTATAAAAGCTCAACTTAACTTGAGGTCAACAGGCATGGCAGCGGACAACACACGGATGCTGACGGTAGGGGAAGTGGCCAAGCGCAGCGGCGTGGCGGTGTCTGCGCTGCACTTTTACGAGACCAAGGGGCTGATCGCCAGCGTGCGTACTGCGGGTAACCAGCGCCGCTATCCTTCACTGGTTTTGCGCACGCTGGCCATCATCAAGGTGGCGCAGCGCACTGGAATTCCGCTTGAGGAGATCAAGCAGGCCTTCAGCCGCTATGCGCCCAACAGCAAGCTCACGGCAGCGCAATGGGGCGAGATGTCGACCGCCTGGCGCGAAGACCTGAACGCCCGCATTCGCACCCTGGAAGCGTTACGCGACAGCCTGGACAACTGCATTGGTTGCGGCTGCCTGTCGCTGGAGGATTGCCCGCTGCGCAACCCCGAGGATGTGCTGGGCAAGGAAGGCACCGGGGCGCGGATTCTGGAGAAGAAGGCCCGATAAGGCTGCACTGGCAGGTAGAGGACTGAATTCGCAAGCGGTCCGCGTACCCTGTGGGAGCGGCTTTAGCCGCGAAGAATCCAACGCGGTGCATGGCACCGGCTGCGCCGGTGTTCGCGGCTAAAGCCGCTCCCACAGGGTCCCTGCTAGTTCAATGAGCCGTGTGCAGTTCCATGAGATCGCGCCCCCATGGTTCAGTCGCCTTTACCTAGCACAAACCGGTCAAAATGCTCGATGTGCTCGTCCAGGTTGTCCTCGAGCATCATCCGGTACTGCTCGCAGAAATACTTCAACAGCTCCTCCCGCGCGGCAGCCAGCTCGGCACTGGTCTTGAAGCTGCGGGCGCTCATCCAGGCATTGAAGCGCGAGGCGCCGAAGGTCAGTGAGGCACTGACCTTGCCCAGGTCTTCGATTTTCTCGATCTGCTGGTTCGCCAGGTCGATATGCGCATCCGCGCGGTCATAAAAAGCCTGATCGGTAGCTTGTGTCATTGCGTTTACCTTGTTGCAGCATTCAAGTTGAGTACTAGCGAAAAATTGTACCCCGTGCACGTGAACCTGTATTGAGGCGCACAGTCTTAGCCGAGCCCTCAATTCGGCCT
This sequence comes from Pseudomonas inefficax, assembly GCF_900277125.1. Taxonomy (GTDB): domain Bacteria; phylum Pseudomonadota; class Gammaproteobacteria; order Pseudomonadales; family Pseudomonadaceae; genus Aquipseudomonas; species Aquipseudomonas inefficax. The sequence continues at coordinate 102,970 of NZ_OPYN01000085.1, read as the reverse complement.
TGCCGCCGTCATTCACCCGAGCCATTCACCCCATGCGCCAAGCAGTCCGTCGCTCCCCCTTCGTCTCGCTCTGCCTCCTTCCTTTTTTCCAGCTGTTCGCCAACCCCGCCCATGCCAGTGGGGAAAGGCAGCTGGTGGCAGCCATCAACGACTATCGCGCCCAGCCACAGCGCTGCGAGCGGCGCATGATCCGAGGCTCGACGCCGCTGGTGCTGAAGCCGAAACTGGCGTTGCCGGTCGGCTACAGCGGGGAGTTGCGGCAGGGATTGAAAGCTGCGGGTTATCAGGCGGTGAAAGTGCGGGCGATCCGCTTGGTCGGCGCGCAAGATGCCGAGGAGGCCTTTGACATGCTCCGCAGCGACTACTGCGCAGCCCTGCTCGATAGCCAATATGCCGATATCGGCGTCAGTCGCTCACGCAACGAATGGCGGGTGCTGCTGGCTCGGCCCCTGCTCGACGCCCAGCTCGGCGATGGGCGATCGGCCAGCAACGCGTTGCTGGCACAGGTGAACGCTGCACGGGCGAAGCCGCGCCTGTGTGGTCGCAAGCGCTTTGCCGCTGCGCGCCCGCTGACCTGGAGCACTGCCCTGGGAATGGCGGCGCAGCGCCACAGCCGGGCGATGGCCAACGACAATTTCTTCGCGCACCGTGACCTCGACGGTGATCTACCCGCGGATCGTGCATGGGATGCCGGCTACCGTGGGCGGCAGATCGGCGAGAACATCGCCGCAGGCCAGGGCTCGCCGAGCAAGGCGATGGCAGGTTGGCTGGCCAGCCCCGGGCATTGCGCCAACCTGATGAACCCGATGTTTACCCAGGTAGGTGCGGCCTTTGCCGAGAACTCGCGTAGCGATAACGGCGTTTACTGGACGATGCTGTTCGGCGCACCTTGAAGGGCACGTGCCAGCCCTGTGATCAGGGCTGGCCTGCCGATCGTTGCCTGCACCACCTCTGACAACCCGCCATACCTCGCCCCCGCGCAGTCCGCATGACTGGCGCTGTCGATGACACATCGCTTGCATATGACACTTTGTGTCATTACTATCGCAGCTGTGTCCTGACGGTGTTCCTCGCCGATCAGCCAACCATCGCCCTTCCATGCAGGTACGCCCATGACGACCACCATGCAGACCCCCAAGGACCAACTGGTCAAACTCGCCCAGCAGCAGATGCTGACGGCGCTGGCCGACAACGCCTACACCCCTCGACAAAAACTCGCCCTCACCTGCCGCATCCTGTTCGACGGCGGCCACGACTCCGGCCTGGCCGGGCAGATCACCGCACGTGCCGAGCAGCCTGGCACCTACTACACGCAACAGCTCGGCCTGGGTTTCGACGAGATCGCCGCTTCCAACCTGCTGGTGGTCGACGAAGACCTCACCGTGCTGCAAGGCCGCGGCATGGCCAACCCGGCCAACCGCTTCCACAGCTGGCTGTATCGCGCACGCCCAGACGTCAACTGCATCATCCACACCCACCCGCTGCACAGCGCCGCCCTGTCGATGCTGGAAGTGCCGCTGGCGATCTCGCACATGGACCTTTGCCCGCTGTTCGACGACTGCGCGTTCCTCAAGGAATGGCCCGGCGTACCGGTAGGCAACGAAGAAGGTGAAATCATTTCCAGGGCGATCGGCGACAAGCGCGCGATCCTGCTTTCCCACCACGGCCTGCTGATCGCCGGTCGCTCGATCGAAGAGGCCTGCGTGCTCGCCCTGCTGTTCGAGCGCGCAGCAAAGATGCAGCTGCTGGCCATGGGTGCCGGTGACATCCGCCCCATCCCGGATGCCCTGGGCAAGGAAGCCCACGACTGGATCTCCACCCCCAAACGTCATGGTGCCGCGTTCAGCTACTACGCGCGCCGTGCCTTGCGTGCCCATGGCGACTGCCTGGGCTGACTGAAGCTGTACGCTTTCCCCAACAACGGCAGAGGTGCCTGGTTATGTCTACACCTGTAATTCGCGGCGTTATCGGTTACACCATCACTCCCTTCATGGCAGACGGCACGCTCGACCTGGATGCCCTGGGCATGTCCATCGACCGCCTGATCGCCGACGGCGTACACGCCATCGCACCGCTGGGCAGTACCGGCGAAGGCGCCTACCTGTCCGACAGCGAATGGGAAACGGTGGTGCGCTTCAGCCTGACACGCATTGCCGGCCGCGTGCCCAGCGTGGTCAGCGTCTCCGACCTGACCACCGCGCGCACCGTGCAGCGTGCCCGCCTGGCACAGGCCTGCGGCGCCACGGCGGTGATGGTCTTGCCCATCTCTTACTGGAAGCTCACCGAAGCCGAAGTGGTCACCCACTACAAGACAGTGGGCGCGGCCATCGACATTCCGATCATGCTCTACAACAACCCGGGCACCAGCGGCACCGACCTGTCGGTGGAGCTGATCCTGCGCATCCTCGGCGAAGTGCCCAATGTGACCATGGTCAAGGAAAGTACCGGCGACATCCAGCGCATGCACCGCCTGTTCAAGGCCACCGATGGCCAGGTGGCTTTCTACAACGGTTGCAACCCGCTCACCCTGGAAGCCCTGGTGGCCGGTGCCACCGGCTGGTGCACCGCCGCGCCCAACCTGATCCCGACGCTGAACCTGGCGCTGTGGGATGCGGTCCAGCAAGGCGACCTGGCTGAAGCCCGCGCGCTGTTCTACCGCCAGTACGAACTGTTGGAGTACATCACCCGGCGCGGCCTGCCCACCACCATCAAGGCCGGTTTGCAGATGCTCGGCCAGGATGTCGGCGCTCCACGCCTGCCCCTGCAACCGCTGGATGCGCAAGGCAGCGACTACCTGAAGGGCCTGCTGGACGCCGTTCTCGGCAATTGACGCAGGGCCTGTGGGAGCGGGTTGACCCGCGAACACCGGCGCCGCCGGTGCCATGCAAACCCCCTCCCACAGGCGGCTCAAGCGACTGGATTGGCATGCATCACCCGCCCCCCTGCCCCCGGCCGATTGACGAACAACACATCCAGCACACTGTTACGCAGCCCCTTCAACGCGTTCCAGTTCGCCGACGCATGCACATATCTGTCGCGCAACAAACCCAGCTCATCCTCGGTCAATCCAGGCTCTTCGCATTCACCCAAAGCAAATTCGTGCAACTTGCGGCTGATGCCCAGCAACTCCTCCGGCAACCGATGCTCAGCCTGCCCGCCCAAAGGCGCAAACGGCACACCCGCCCGCACCGCCAACTCGCGCATGATGCTCAGGTAAACCCGGGAAAGCTGCCCCGCTACTTCCCGCTCGCGATACACCGCCGCATAAACCTGCTTTTGCGCCTCGCTCGGCAGGCCACCGGGAATCGGCTCCTCCCAGACCAGCACCTGCGGCCTGGGCGCCCCCAGTTCGCCGAATGCCGACACCAGCAAGGCACTGACGCCGGCATGCACGCGAGTCTTCTCGGCGCGCATACCCTGCGGCACCCGTTGTGACTGCGGTTTGCACAGTAGCACCTGCTCCTGCGTGGTATCTGGGTAACCACCGCCAATGTTCGAATGCACGCCAGGCAAAATGATGTCATGGCCACTGCGCACCAGTGGGAAGTTGTGCCGCTGCTCGTCCCCCGCCACCAGTTGCACCATTTGCCGGGCAATGCCCGCGCCCAGGCCCAGGCGCAAGCCACCATGGCGGTCGTCGGCGGGATCGAAGTCACCCTGCAGCGGCGCAATGATCGCCGCCACTGTGTCGAACAGGCCGATGAAATTGATCACGATGCCGCAGGGCACAGCCAAGCGTTCGCCGCCGCCATCGTGCAAGAGGTTGGCCAGATGCCGCACCGCCGCCGCGCCCCGGCTGAAACCGAACAGGTCGAACTCGACCCGCTCGAGCCTTGCCTGTGGGTGCGCCTCACACCAGTCCCGCAGCTGCTCGGCAATCCCCGCCAGGGCCTCCTCGACCCGCGCCTCGGCCCCCCTGCTTCCACACCCGGTGGCCGAGGCATAGGCATGGTCCGCCTCCCCCGCCAGGGTGCCCACGCCCTCGATATAGCGCTTCAGAAACGCCATGGTCCCATCAGCATTGGCCCCCTGCGCCGGGTACAGCGCATGCAACAGGGCCACATTGCTCAAGGCATTGGCATAACTGGCCCCCTTGCCCGCCGGTGCGTCCACCGCCATCACATTGTGATGGTTGTTACCGGTGCCATCGAAGAACACGCCAAAGCGCAGGGTGACTGGCGTGGTGCGTGCAGTGCTACAGCTGTTCAGGTCCATCTTCGTGCCTCCTGCTTGTGCAAAAAGCACAAGCAGGCGCCAGCACACCGCTGCGGGCTATCAGCCAATGGCCAGCCACATGCAGGACAATTCCGGACCTGCATGGCCCCCGGCAAGGATAAATTTCCCTGCCGCCATTGGTCGCCACCCCCCCGGATGGATTAAAGTATCACCCCTTGCCAGGGCAGCTGCTTCCAGCCGCCTGCGGCCCCATACCAGGAACCGTCACCGATGGAACACCGTGAAGCGCTGATCGCGCTGCGCACCTTTCTTTCTTCCCAGATCCTCGGCCAGGAGAAACTGGTCGAGCGGCTGTTGATCGTGCTCCTGGCCGACGGCCACATGCTGGTCGAAGGCGCGCCGGGCCTGGCCAAGACCAAGGCCATCAAAGAGCTCGCCGAAGGCATCGAGGCGCAGTTCCATCGCATCCAGTTCACCCCCGACCTGCTCCCGGCCGACATCACCGGTACCGAAATCTACCGCCCGGAAACCGGCAGCTTCGTGTTCCAGCAGGGGCCGATCTTCCACAACCTGGTGCTGGCCGACGAAATCAACCGCGCCCCGGCCAAGGTGCAGTCCGCCCTGCTCGAAGCCATGGCCGAACGCCAGGTCAGCGTGGGCCGCAGTACCTACGACCTGTCGCCGCTGTTCCTGGTAATGGCAACGCAGAACCCGATCGAGCAGGAAGGCACCTACCCGCTGCCCGAAGCCCAGCTCGACCGCTTCCTGATGCACGTGAAAATCGGCTTCCCCGATGCTGCGGTAGAGCGGCGCATCCTGCTGCAGGCCCGTGGCGAAGCCCTGGGCGGCGAGACCAAGCCCGAGCGCCGGGTCAGCCAGCAGGCGATCTTCGCCGCCCGCAAGGAAATCCTCGGCCTGTACATGGCCGACGCGGTGGAGGAATACCTGGTGCAACTGGTGATGGCCACCCGCACCCCGGCCAAGTTCGATAGCGAACTGGCCGACTGGATCGCCTACGGCGCCAGCCCGCGTGGGTCCATTTCGCTGGACCGCTGTGCGCGTGCGCACGCCTGGCTGGCCGGGCGCGATTTCGTCAGCCCCGAAGACATCCAGGCGGTGCTGTTCGACGTGCTGCGCCACCGCATAATCCTCTCGTTCGAGGCCGAGGCGGCGGGGATCGACCAGGACCGCGTGGTCCAGCGCATCCTCGACGTCGTCGCCGTTGCCTGAGCCCATGCCCACCGCGTCGCTGGCCGAACCCGGCATCCGCATCGGCCTTGCCGAGCTGATCGACATGCGCCACCGCGTGCGCGAAATCCAGCTGTTTTCCCGGCCCGGCCAGCGCAGCCCGCTGGTGGGCCTGCACCACTCCAAATTACGCGGGCGCGGCGTGGACTTCGACCAGGTGCGCGTGTACCAGGCCGGCGACGATGTACGCAACATCGACTGGCGAGTCACCGCGCGTACCCAGGAGCCGCACACCAAGCTGTTCCATGAAGAGCGCGAACGCCCCATCTTCATCCTCGTCGAGCAGAGCCAACGGCTGTTCTTCGGCTCGGGGCTGATGTTCAAGTCGGTGCTGGCCGCCCAGGCCGCAGCGCTGTTCGGCTGGGCCGCACTGGGCCACAACGACCGCATCGGTGGGTTGGTGTTCGGCGACAACGAGCACCACGAAATCAAGCCCCGGCGCAGCAAGCAGAGCCTGCTGCAACTGCTCAACCGCCTGGCCAAGGTCAACCAGGCGCTGCACACCGAGGCCAGCCCCGGCGCCGACAGCCTCGGCCTGGCCCTGCGCCGCGCCCGCGAAGTGCTGCGCCCCGGCAGCCTGGCCATCGTGATCTGCGATGAGCGCTCGCTCACCGCCCAGGTGGAGCAGCACCTGGCCATGCTCTCGCGCCATTGCGACCTGCTGCTGATGCCGGTGTCCGACCCGCTCGACCACGCCCTGCCCGCCGCCGGCCTGCTGCGCTTCGCCCAGCGCAGCGCGCAGCTGGAGCTCGACACCCTGGACGCCAACCTGCGCCAGGCCTACCGCCAGCAGGCCGAAGCGCGCATCGAGCGCTGGGAACTGATGGCGCAAAAGCTGCGTGTGCTGCTGATGCCCCTGAGTACCCAAAGCGAAATGATCGAGCAACTGCGCGAATACCTGAACGCCCAGCGGCCGCGGAGCGCGTCATGAAGAGCAGCGGCCAATGAACCCGCTTGACCAACTGCAGCCGCTGATCGCCCCCGCGCCGATCGGCCTGTGGCCACCGGCACCAGGCTGGTGGCTGCTGCTGGCCGTGCTGCCGCTGCTGGCCTGGGGCCTGTGGCGGGTGCGCCGCTGGCGCCCGGGCAAACGCCGCATCGTGCGTGCCGAGCAACCCTTGGACCCGGTACGCGTGGAAGCGCTGGCCGAACTGGCGCGCCTGCCGCGCCCCTACGACGGCGCCCCGGCCGGGGCCTGGCTGCAACAGATCAACGCCCTGCTCAAGCGCCTGTGCCGCAGCCACTACCCGGGCGCCAACAGCCATACCCTCAACGGCCGCCAGTGGCTGGCGTTTCTCGACAACCGCTGCCCGGCCGCCGGCCTGACCCGCTGGATGGTGCTGGTCGAAGGCGCCTACAAACCCGAGTGCAAGCTCGACGACAAGGCCATCGCCGGGCTCAGCCAGGCCGTCGAAACCTGGATTCGCAAGCATGTTTGAACTGGCCTGGCCGTGGGTGTTCATCCTGTTGCCGCTGCCGTGGCTGGCGCGCCTGGTGCTGCCGGCCGCCGACAGCGGCGAACCGGTGCTCAAGGTGGGCTTCCTCGACGAACTGGAAGGCCTGGCCGGGCGCCGCGCGCGGCTCAACCTGCCGACCTGGCGCCAGCAGGCGCCCTTTGTCGTCATCTGGCTGTTGCTGCTGTGCGCCGCCGCCCGCCCGCAATGGCTGGGCGAGCCGGTGCCGGTAGCTGCCAGCGGCCGCGACCTGCTGGTGGCGGTGGATGTGTCCGGGTCGATGGACTTCCCCGACATGCAATGGCAGAACGAAGAGATCAGCCGCCTTGACCTGGTCAAGGCGCTGCTCGGCGACTTCCTGCAGGACCGCGAGGGCGACCGCGTGGGCCTGATCCTGTTCGGCAGCCAGGCCTACCTGCAGGCTCCGCTCACCTTCGACCGGCGCACCGTGCGCACCTTCCTCGACGAGGCGCAGATCGGCATCGCCGGCAAGAACACCGCCATCGGCGACGCCATTGGCCTGGCGGTCAAGCGGCTGCGCCAACGCCCGGCACAAAGCCGAGTGCTGGTGCTGATCACCGACGGCGCCAACAACGGTGGGCAGATCCACCCGCTGACCGCCGCCCGCCTGGCCGCCCAGGAAGGCGTGCGCATCTATACCATCGGCATCGGCGCCAACCCCGAAGCCAGTGGCACCCCAGGCCTGCTCGGCCTGAACCCGAGCCTGGACCTGGACGAAGCTTCGCTCAAGGAAGTTGCCGACATCACCCACGGCAGCTACTTCCGCGCCCATGACGGCGCCGAACTGGACGCCATTGGCGACACCCTCGACCAACTCGAACCGGTGGCCCAGCAACCGACCCAGGCACGCACCGCCAAGGCGCTGTATGCCTGGCCCCTGGCCCTGGCCCTGTTGCTGAGCGTGCTGCTGGTGCTGGCCGTGCAATGGCCCGACAACCTGCTGCACCGCCTGCTGCGCAAGCCGCGCTTCCTGCAACCGCACCCGGAATGGCGCCAGCGCCTGAAGCGCCTGCGCCTGAGGAGGCGGCGATGATCCAACTGTGGCCCGAATGGTTGCGCCCGCTCTGGCTGCTGGCCGTGCCCCTGCTCGGTTGGCTGCTGTACAAACTGTGGCATCGGCGCAAGCGCGCCGGGCGCTGGCAGATGATTCTGCCCCCGGCGTTCCATGGCGTGCTGCTCGGCGGTGGCAGCGGCAGCACCAGCAAGCTGCCGTGGGTAGCGCTGGGCCTGGCCTGGACGCTGGTGATCCTGGCCCTGCTCGGGCCCAGCTGGCAGCGCGTTGAGGAAAGCCGCCAGCGCCCGGCCGACCCGCTGGTGATCCTGCTGGAACTGACCCCGCAGATGCTCGCCGAAGACAGCCCGCCCAACCGCCTGGAGCAGGCACGGCGGAAAATCCTCGACCTGCTGGAGCACCGCCGCGACAGCCAGACCGCGCTGGTGGTCTATGCTGGCTCCGCACACACCCTGGTGCCGCTGTCCGACGACCTGGCCACCAGCCGCAACCTGCTCGAGGCGATCGACCCGTCGATCATGCCCAAGCCCGGCCAGCGCGCCGACCTGGCCGTGCAAAAAGGCCTGGCCCTGCTGGCCCAGAGCGGCCTGGGCCAGGGCCGCCTGCTGCTGGTCGGCTCGTCGCTCAGCGCCCCGGAGCGCCAAGGTATCGCCCAGGCCCTCGGCCGCCAGGGCCCGAGCTTGCTGATGCTGGGCATCGGCAGCCGCGAAGGCACACCCGTGCGCCAGGCCAACGGCGAATACCTCAAGGACGACCAGGGCGGCATCCTGTTGCCGCGCCTGGACAGCACCAGCCTCAAGGGCTTCATCAGCAGCACCGGCGGGCGCTACCGGCATGCCCGCATCGACGACCTCGACCTGCGCGGCCTGGGCCTGTTCGACAACCCGCGCGCCGGGCGCAATGACGGCCAGACCCTGCAACTGGACAGCTGGGCCGACCAGGGTTACTGGCTACTGCTGCCGCTGTTGCTGCTGGCCGCCTGTGCCGGCCGGCGCGGCTGGCTGTTCTGCCTGCCGCTGCTGCTGGCCCTGCCCCAACCCAGTCATGCCTTCGAGTTCAACGACCTGTGGCTGCGCCCCGACCAGCAGGGCCAGCGCTTGCTGGAGCAAAACCGCCCGGCCAGCGCCGCGCGGCAGTTCCAGGATCCGCAATGGCGCGGCATGGCCCTGTACCAGGCGGGCGACTTTGCCGGTGCCGCCGAAGCCTTTTCCCAAGGCGACACCGCCGCCGCCCACTACAATCGAGGCAATGCCCTGGCCCGCAGCGGTGAACTGGAAGCGGCCCTGGACGCTTACGAACAAGCCCTGGAACGCCAGCCCGACCTGCAAGTGGCGCTGGACAACCAGGCACTGGTGCAGCAACTGCTGCAACAGCGCGAGGCCAAGGCCGAGGAACAACCGGCCAGCAGCGATGCCCAAGGCACGCCCGGCAGCGAAACCGAAGGCAACAGCAGCTCGGCCAGCAGCCCGGCCCAGGGCACGCCCGGCGACGACGAGCAAGCCAGCGCCGAACAGCCCGGCGAAGGAAACAGCAACAGCCAGGCAGCGCCCGGCAACCAGGCGGGCGCGGATGACAGCGTCATCCAGCCGCCGCAGCGCCCGATATCGACCAGCCTCGATGCCGAACAGCGCCAGGCCCTGGAACAATGGCTGCGGGAGATCCCCGACAACCCGGCGGAGCTGCTGCGGCGCAAGTTCTGGTATGAACAGCAATTGCAACAGGAAACCCCACGATGAGTCGCTTCGGCGTCTTTCTCCTCAGTCTGCTGTGGGCCGTGCTGGCCCAGGCCGAACCGCTGCTGCGCGCCAGCGTCGACCGTACCCGCCTGGAAGCCGGCGAAAGCCTGGAGCTGACCCTGGAAAGCCAGGACGTCACCCAGTTCGGCAAGCCCGACCTGCGCGCGCTGGAGGGTGACTTCGAAGTGCGCGGCACGCGCCAGCTGAACAGCCTGCACAGCCTCGACGGCGAAACCCGCGCCAGCACCCGCTGGATCATCACCCTGCTGCCGCGGCGCAGCGGCAGCCTGCGCATCCCCGAGCTGCAACTGGGCCAGTCGCACAGCCAGGCCATCGAACTGCAAGTGCTGCAGGCCGATGCCAGCCGCCAGGACAGTGCCTCGCAGGTGTTCATCGAAGCCACGCTCGACAGCAGCGAGGTCTACGTCCAGGCCCAGGCCGTGCTCACCCTGCGCATCTACCATTCGGTGGCACTGTACGACGACAGCAGCCTCAGCCCGCTGCAACTGGAAAACGCCAAAGTCGAGCCGCTGGGTGAATCGCGCACCTATGAAAAGGAAATCAACGGCGTGCGCCACGGCGTGATCGAAACCCGCTATGCCGTGTATGCCCAGCAAAGCGGCACCCTCGACATCCCGCCGCTGACCTTCACCGCCACCGCTGCCGCCAGCCCGGACGAAGCCCCGCAAGCCAACGGCACGGCCCGGGCCGGCCGCCAGGTGCAGGTCAGCTCACTGCCATTGCGCCTGGCCGTACGGCCGATTCCGGCGGCCTGGCCTGCTGGCGTGCCGTGGCTGCCGGCCCGCAGCCTGACCCTTGAAGAGCACTGGAACCCCGACCCTGGCAACCAGCAGGTGCAGATTGGCGACTCGCTGACCCGCAACATCACCCTGCGTGCCGAAGGCTTGTCCAGCACCCAGCTGCCGCCACTGCCGGCCACCGAAATCACCGGCCTGCGCCGCTATCCCGACCAGCCGTTGTTGCGTAACGAAATCAGCGACCGAGGCATGATCGCCAACCGCGAAGAGCGCGAAGCCCTGGTGCCGACCCACAGCGGCGCGCTGGCCCTGCCGACGCTGGAAGTGGCCTGGTGGAACACCCGCGAAGACCACCTGGAGCACAGCAGCCTGCCGGCGCGCACGCTGAACGTGCAGGACAACCCGGCGCTGAGTGCCGACACCCCGGCCGGTGACAACAGCAGTGCCAGCAGCTTGCTGTGGCCCTGGCAGCTGGCCACCCTGATGTTCGCCCTCACCACCGTGCTGGGCTTTGTCCTGTGGTGGCGCGCCCGTTCGCAGCCAGCGGTGCTGCGCGCTGCGCAGGCCGGGCCGAGCCCGCGTACCTTGCTGGATGATCTCAAGCGCGCGTGCCAGGCCAACGACCCGCAGGCCACCCGCCAGGCGCTGGACGCCTGGGCCCGACAGCAGCCGGAGACCCTGGCCGAGATGGCGGCGCGGTTCGTGCCGTTGTCGGATGCACTGGATGGGTTGAACGGGGCGCTGTACAGCGAGAGTGGGCAGTATTGGCAGGGTGAGGATTTGTGGCGGGCGATCGGGACAATACCGCCAGCTGAGCAAGTGTTGTTGCCGGCTGGGGAGAACGGCAGCTTGCCGCCGCTCTATCCCAAGTAATCGGCTGCCTGTGTGGGCCTCTTCGCGGGCATGCCCGCTCCCACAGGAACACCACTGCTTTCAAGGGCGGTGAGATACCTGTGGGAGCGGGCGCGCCCGCGAACACCGGCGCAGCCGGTGCCAGCCACCCCGCCAGACCGGCGATATCACCTGGCATTGAGGTAAAGTCGACCGGCCTAATCGCCGGCAAGCCAGCTCCCACAGGTTCTGCACTGTTCTAGAGCTTCTTGCAGTCCCTGTGGGAGCTGGCTTGCCGGCGATTGGGCCGCACAGCGGCCCCATGCTTGGGTTACCATACCGCCCTTTCCCCGCTTGCTCGACTCGACACCAACAGGTCATCCATGCGTCTGTTTCACACCTCCGACTGGCACTTGGGCCAAAGCCTGCACGGCCAGGAACGCGACTTCGAACACGCCTGCTTCCTCGACTGGCTGCTCGGCCAGCTGCGCCTGCGCCAGCCGGACGCGCTGCTGATCGCCGGCGATATCTTCGACACGGTCAACCCGCCGGTCAAAGCCCAGGAACGTCTCTACGACTTCATCGTCCAGGCCCACGAACAACAGCCGAAGCTGGACATCGTGATGATCGCCGGCAACCACGACTCCGGCTCGCGCATCGAGCTGCCCGCGGCGCTGATGCGTCGCCTGCGCACCCATGCCCTGGGCCGTGTGCACTGGCTGGACGAGGGCCAGCTGGATGCCGAGCGCCTGCTGATTCCGCTGACCAACGGCCGGGGCAAGGTCGCCGCCTGGTGCCTGGCCCTGCCCTTCCTGCGCCCGGCCGAAGTGACCGGCCCGCAACTGGGCGACGACTACCTGCAAGGCATCACCCAGGTGCACCAGCAGCTGATCGCCGCCGCGCAAAAGAAGCGCAAGAAGGACCAGGCGCTGATCGCCATCAGCCACGCGCACATGGCCGGTGGCGCAGTGTCGGAGGACTCCGAGCGCAGCCTGATCATCGGCAACGCCGAGGCGCTACCGGCCAAGCTGTTCGACAAGGCCATCAGCTACGTCGCCCTGGGCCACCTGCACAAGCCGCAGAAGGTCAACCGCGAAGAACGCATCCGCTACAGCGGCTCGCCGATCCCGCTGTCGTTCGCCGAAATCAACTACCCGCACCAGGTGCTGGAAGTGGAGCTGGACGGCACCGGCCTGGTCAGCGTCGAACCGCGCCCGGTACCGCGCGCCGTGGCCCTGCAAAGGGTCGGCCCGGCACCACTGGGCGAACTGCTGGAACAGTTGGCCGACCTGCCAGTGATCGACCTGCTCGAAGACCCCAACCGCCAGCCCTGGCTGGAGGTGCGGGTGATACTGGACGAGCCGCAACCCGACCTGCGCCAGCAGATCGAAACCGCACTGGAAGGCAAGGCCGTGCGCTTGATCCGCATCAGCGCCGAATACGCCGGCCGCAACAACACCGAAGACGATGACCTGGCCTTTGTCGAACTGGCCCAGATGACCCCGCAAGACCTGTTCAGCCGCGCCTGGGAGCAGGCCTATGGCAACCCCGCCGACGAACAGGCGCTGGCCGACTTCGCCCTGCTGCTGCAGGACGTGCAGCTAGAAGAGGAACAGCCATGAAGATTCTCGCCATCCGCCTGAAGAACCTGGCATCCCTGGCCGGCCCGGTCGATATCGATTTCACCGCCGAACCGCTGGCGAGCGCCGGCCTTTTCGCCATCACCGGGCCTACGGGGGCGGGTAAAAGTACCCTGCTCGACGCCCTGTGCCTGGCGTTGTTCGGCACCGTGCCACGGCTGAACGACATTGGCCGCGAGGCCAAGGTGCCGGATGCCGACGGTGAAATCCCTACCTCCGACCCACGCAACCTGCTGCGCCGCGGCACCGGCAGCGGCTTTGCCGAAGTCGACTTCGTCGGTATCGATGGCCGCCGCTACCGCGCCCGCTGGGAAGCCAACCGCGCCCGCGACAAGGCCAACGGCAAGCTGCAGCACAGCCGCCAGAGTTTCTACGACCTGGACAGCGAGCAGGTACTGGGCAGCGGCAAGAACGAATACAAGCAACTGGTCGAAGCCCGCCTGGGCCTGAACTTCGAACAGTTCACCCGCGCGGTGATGCTGGCCCAGAGCGAATTTGGCGCCTTCCTCAAGGCCGACGACAAAGAGCGCAGCGAGCTGCTGGAAAAGCTCACCAACACCGCCATCTACACCCGCCTGGGGCAGCGCGCCTTCAGCAAGGCGCGCGAAGCCGGCGAGGCTCACAATGCCCTGAAGGACCGTGCCAGCCATCTGCTGCCGATGGCCGCCGAAGCCCGCGCCGAGCTCGACCAGCGCCTGGAGCAGGCGCAACTGCAGTTCAAGGCCGACCAGGCCGGCGAGCGCCAGCTGGAACAGCAACGCAACTGGCTGAACGAGCAGCGCCAGCTGCAGGCCCAGCACGCCGAAGCCGGCATCGCACTGCAGGCTGCCGAACAGGACTGGCAACAACTGGCTGACCAGCGCCTGGACCTCGTGCGCCTGGAGCGCCTGGCCCCGCAGCGCCACCAGTTCCACCGCCAGCAGACACTGGCCGCACAACTGGCGCCGGTGGCAGCGAAGATCGCCGAGCAACAGCAGCAGCAAGCCGAACTGCAAGTGCGCACCGGCGAGCTCGAACAGGCGCTGGACGCTGCGCGCCGGGCGCTCGCCGATAGCCAGACGCAACACAGCGAGAACGCCCCTCGCCTGCGCCAGGCCTTTGCCGCCCAGGACAACCTGGCCCGCCTGGAGCAGGAGCTGGCAACACAGCGCAGCGCCAGCGAGCAGGCCGAGCTGCAGGTCGCCGAAGGCCAGCAGCACTTGCAGCAACTGGAAGACAACCAGCAGCGCAGCCTGCAGCAACTGGCGCAGTTCGACACCGCGCTCGCCGACAGCCAGCACCTTGCGGGCCTGGCCAATGCCTGGCACGCCTACCTGCCACAACTGAAGCAAGTGATGCTGATCGGTGGCCGCCTGGCCAAGGGCCGTGAAGAGCTGCCCGGCCTGCAGGCCCAGGCCAGCCAGGCCAATGCGCACTTGCAGGCCGAGCGCGATGCCTTCGAGCTGCTGTTCCGCGAAGCCAAGGCCGAACCCCAGGCCCTGGCAGAACAGATCGACCTGCTGGGTGGCATGCTGCAGGACAACCGCAAGCAGCAACGCGCCGTGGAAGAACTGTCACGCCTGCATGGCCGTGAACTGGAACTGCGCCAGCAGTTGGAGACCGTGCGCGTGCGTCAGCAGCAGGCCATGCAGCAGCGCCAGCAACTGATTGGCGAAGGCACCGCCGCCAAGGCCGATCTGGAAGCCGCCGAGCAAGCGCTCAACCTCACCCGCCAGTTGCTGGAGCGCCAGCGCCTGGCGCGTAACACCAGCGTCGAAGAATTGCGCGGCCAATTACGCGACGGTGAGCCCTGCCCGGTATGCGGCAGCGCCGAGCACCCGTTCCACCAGCCTGAAGCGCTGCTGCAGAGCCTGGGTCGCCATGACCAGGCCGAGGAAGACGCCGCGCAGAAGCAGGTCGAAACCCTCAACGGCAAGCTGGTGGAACTGCGCACCCAGCTGGGAGTGGTCAACGCCCAGCTCAAGGATTACCAGCAGCAACAGCAGCAACTGGGCGAACAGTTGCAACCGCTGGTGGCCCAGGTGCAGGCACACAGCCTGTGGCCGGCCTTGGCGCCGCAGGATGACAAGGCCCGCAGTGCCTGGCTCGACAACCAGCTGCAGCGCCTGGAAGAAGAAATCAGCAAGGACGAGAAACGCCAGAGCGCCCTGCTCGCCCTGCAAAAGGATGCAGCCCGTCTCAACCAGCAACTGCAGGCCGCCCAACAGGCCCAGCAGCAGGCCCAGCGCCACCTGGAGCAACAGCACCAGGCCCTGGCCAGCGACGAGCAGCAGTTGCAGCAAGGCCTTGACGACCTGGCCGGCGTGTTGCCCGAAGAGGCCCTCAAGGCCTTGAACGACGACCCGGCCAATGCCTTCCTCGCCCTGGACCAGCAGATCGCCCAGCGTCTGCAGCAACTGGAGCAACGCAAGGACGAACAGGAAGAACAGCAAGCCCGCCAGGCCCAGCTGGACAAGCTGCGCGACCAGCAGCAGGCACGCGTGCAGACCCAACAGCAGCTGCAGCAGAAACTTGCCACCCTCGACGAGCAGCGCCAACAGGCCCAGGCCTCGCTCGGCGATCTGCTTGGCGAGCACGCCAGCGCCGAGGCCTGGCAACAGCACATGGACGCCGCGCTGGAGCAGGCCCGCGCCCTAGACGCCGACACCGCCCAGCGCCTGCAAGACCTGCGCACCCAGGGCGTGCAGCTGGCCAGCGAACTCAAGGCCAACACCCAGCAGCAGCAAACGCTGGACGCCGAGTGCCAGCAGCTGCAGGGCCAGATCGCCCAGTGGCGCGGTGAACACCCGGAATTGGACGACGCCGGCCTGGATCGCCTGCTGGCCATGGAAGACGCGCAGGTCAATGAACTGCGCCAGCGTCTGCAAGGCGCCGAAAAGGCCATCGAACAAGGCCGTGTGCTGTTGCAGGAACGCGAACAACGCCTGCAGCAACATGCCGCGCAAATGACCGTGGACACCTCGGCCGATGCCTTGGAACAGGCCCTTGCCGAACTGCGCGAGCGCCTGGCCGGGCATGAGCAGCAATGCGCCGAACTGCGTGCACAGCAGGCCGATGACCAACGTCGCCAACAGGCGCACCAGGCGCTGGCAGCGGAAATCGAACAGGCCCATCAGCAGTGGCAACGCTGGGCTCGCCTGAACGCCCTGATCGGTTCGGCCTCGGGTGATGTGTTCCGCAAGATCGCCCAGGGCTACAACCTCGACCTGCTGTTGCACCACGCCAACACCCAACTGCGCCAGCTGGCCCGCCGCTACCGCCTCAAGCGCGGCGGCAGCGCCCTCGGCCTGCTGGTGCTGGACACCGAGATGGGTGACGAACTGCGTTCGGTGCACTCGCTGTCTGGCGGGGAAACCTTCTTGGTGTCGCTGGCTCTGGCCTTGGGCCTGGCCTCGATGGCCTCCAGCACGCTGCGCATCGAATCGCTGTTCATCGACGAAGGCTTCGGCAGCCTCGACCCCGAGTCGCTGCAGCTGGCCATGGATGCCCTCGACGGCTTGCAGGCCCAGGGCCGCAAGGTGGCGGTGATTTCCCACGTGCAGGAAATGCACGAACGCATCCCGGTGCAGATCCAGGTGCGCCGCCAAGGCAATGGCCTGAGTGATGTGGAGGTGTGCGGGTGATCCTCTTCTCGTTCCGCCGCTGCCCCTGGGCCATGCGCGCGCGCCTGGCCCTGCGCTATGCGGGGTGCGAGGTGGAGATTCGCGAGGTGGCGATGAAAAACAAGCCGGCAGAACTGCTGGCCTTGTCACCCAAGGGCACGGTGCCGGTACTGGATACCGGTGCCGGGGTGCTCGAAGAAAGCCTGGACATCATGCGCTGGGCGCTGGCGCAAAACGACCCGCAGGACTGGCAGCTAAAGGCCGACCCTGTGGCAGCGCAGCATGCTGAAACACTGATTGCGCGCAACGACAGCACGTTCAAGGCGCAGGTGAACCTGTACAAGTATGCCGAGCGCTACCCCGAGCATACCCGCGAGCATTACCGCCAGCAGGCCGAAGCGTGGCTGGCAGAGCTCGAAGGCTTGCTGGCAGGCAGGCCCTACTTGCTGGCCACGCACCCGAGCATTGCCGATGCCGCGTTGCTGCCCCTGATGCGCCAGTTTGCCGGGGTCGAACCGCAGTGGTTCGCCGAGGCGGCTTATCCGCGGGTGCGGAGCTGGCTGGAGGGGTGGTTGGCTTCGGAGTTGTTCAGGTCAGTCATGGCCAGGTAGCTTTGCGCGATCCCTTGTAGGAGCGGCCTTGTGTCGCGATAGGGGCGCGCAGCGGCCCCAGGTTTTTGCGTCACAGCAGAAATTGCCGGGGCCGCTCTGCGGCCCTTTCGCGACACAAGGCCGCTCCTACAGGGGACCGAGTCAGGTTCAGTGGTGGTGCTTACCACTCAGGGCCGCATGAAAATTGGCGCTCTGGCGCAGGTACTGTTCGGTGTAGCTATGCGTTGCGGACGCCTTGCCGCTGCTGTCGGCATGGGCATGCGTCGGCAATACGACCGAAGCGGAAATGGCGGATGCGGCAATGACCGGGAAGAGATTGAAGTTCATCTGGGCTGACCTCGACGGCGGTGGTTTGACGTTGGCCCTTCTGGGCCTTGGGTCAAACTTACGCCGCCGAAGCCGCAGGCAAAAATTCATTGCGGCAGTATCGATTATCACGCCGATCGATATCACTCGATGAACTTCAGGTCCGACGGTGCATCCTGCTTCAGCGTCTGCACCGTCTCCAACAGCTTGCCGCTGCGCGGATCGCGGCGTATCACCACGATCTGGTTGCTCTTCTGGTTGGCCACCAGCAAGAAGTTGTCACTCGGGTCGAGGGCGAACTCGCGGGGATGATCCCCCTCCACCGAACGGCGCTGCAGGAATGCCAGTTGGCCGTCCTGCTTGCCCACGCTGAACGCCACGATCTCATTAGCCGTACCACGGTTGCTCACATACAGGAAGCGACCGTCTGCCGACAGGTGCAAGCCACCTGCCGCTTTCGCCGCAGCCTCCTTGCTCTCGGTCAGGGGCAGGCGCTGGCGTTCGACCAGGTTGCCCTCCTGCACATCGAACATCACCACTTCGGCACTCATTTCCAGGGTCAGGTAGGCATGCCGGCCCCTGGCGTCGAACAACAGATGGCGCGGCCCGCTGCCCGGCGGCAGGTCCACCGACGCGGGTATCGCCGGCGTCAGTGGGTGGTCTGCGCTGGCACCGTCGTAACGGTAGATGAACACCTTGTCGGCACCCAGGTCGCTGGCATACAGGTGTCGGCCGTCCGGTGACAGCACCAGCGAATGCACATGGGCGCCGGCCTGGCGCTCGGGGTTGACCCCGCTCGCCTTGTGCCGGGCCTGTTGCACTACCGGCTTGAGCTTGCCGTCCTTGGCCACCGGGACCACCACCAGGCTGCCGCCGGGGTCGGGCTTGACCGCGTAGTTGGCCACGAACAGATAACGCTGGTCCTGGCTGAGGCTGGCGTGGGTCGGCTCGTCACCTTGGCTGGCCACCTGATTGAGGAGCTTGATCTCGCCTTTTGCACTGACGCTGAAACTGCTGGCATGGCCGTTCGGGGTTTCGTTGACCGCGAACAGCTGGCGTTGATCGGCCGACAATACCAGCCACGAAGGGCTGACACTCTTCACCACCTGCTGGGTGGCAGGGTCGATATGGCCGGTCTTTTCGTCGAACTGATAGCGGTAGATGCCCTGGCTGGCGCCATCGGTGTAACTGCCCACCAGCAAGGTGGCGGCGTGGGTGTGGATGGTCAGGCTCATCAGGCTAGCGGTCAGCAGGCTCGTCCAGGTCCGGTTCATCTTGGTCATCATCCGGGGCGCGAAAGGCACTCATACAGACTAGCCGATGCGCGCCGTTGGCATCGTCGAGCTGCCATTCATCACCGCTGGCGATAGCGGCGGTGATTTGCTCGGGGGTGAACGACCAGCGGCGGAGCTGGCGGCCGTCCATGCATTCGATGGTGAGGCCGGACTCATCGGAGGTGAAGTCGAAGGCGTGCAGGCCGTCGATCAGGAGCATGTCGCAGGACTGCAGGGCGGTGGCGAGGGGGGACATGGGGGTACCAATCTGAAATGAGTTGGCATTATAGCCCTGGGGCTGCTTTGCAGCCCATTCGCAGCACAAGGCTGCTCCTACAGAAGATTCGCAGTCCCCTTGTGGGAGCAGCCTTGTGCTGCGAATGGGCCGCAAAGCGGCCCCCTGCAATTCAATGGGCGAAAATCGACCCACCCTCCTTGCCCACCATCTTCTCTGGCTTGATCAGGAACCTTGCAAGCGCCGGCAGCAGCCACAGCGCGCCAAACATGTTCCACAGCAGCATGAAGGTCAGCATCAACCCCATGTCCGCCTGGAACTTGATCGCCGAGAAGATCCAGGTGCACACGCCGATGGCCAGGCACAACCCGGTGAACAGCACAGCCTTGCCGGTCGAGCGCAGGGTCTCGTAATAAGCCTCCTGCAACGGCAACCCGGCGCGCAAGAAGCTTTCCAGCCGGCTGTAGATGTAGATGCCATAGTCCACGCCAATGCCCACACCCAGCGCCACCACCGGCAAGGTCGCCACCTTGACGCCGATGCCCATGTAGGCCATCAGCGCGTTACCCAGCACCGAGGTCAGCACCAGCGGCAGGACGATGCACAGGGTGGCGGCAAACGAGCGGAAGGTAATCAGGCACATCACCGCCACGCAGATGTACACCAGAATCAGGATGGTCAGCTCGGCCGACTTGATCACCTCGTTGGTCGCTGCCTCGATCCCGGCGTTGCCCGCCGCCAGCAGGAACTGCAGGCCTTCCTTGTTGTGGCTGTCGGCAAACGCCTTGGCCACGGCAGTGACCCGCTCCAGGGTTTCGGCCTTGTGGTCGTTGAGGAACACCAGTACCGGCGCCAGCGAGCAATCACCGTTGTACAGGCCATCGGCGCGGGCGATGGAGTTGTTGAGGATGTCCGGGTTGCGCGACAGGGTTTCCCATTTCAGGCTGCCCTCGTTCATGCCCTTGATCACCTGCTTGGACACGGTCACGAGGGAAATTGCCGACTGCACGCCAGGGGTGTTCTGCATGGTCCACATCAGCTCATCGATCGGCGCCATGGTCGAGTGGATCGAGCAGCTTTCCGGCGGGGTCTTGACCATGATCACCAGCACGTCGGAACTGGTCGAATAGTTGCTGATGATGAAGTTGTTGTCCTGGTTGTAGCGCGAGTCGGGGCGCAGTTCCGGCGCCCCCTGGTCGAGGTCGCCGATCTTCAGGTTCTGGCTGTACCACAGGCCACCGGCGAAGGCGACCAGCGCCAGAGCCACCGACACCGGCGCCACCTTGGCACTGGCAAAGTTCGACAGCAGGCGCCAGAACGGGTGCTCGCGGGTGGCGTCCTGCTTGCTGCGCTCGACGGCCTTCTTGCTGATGCCGACATAGGAGATGGCTACCGGCAGCAGGATGAGGTTGGTGAACACGATCACCGCCACACCGATGGAAGCACCGATGGCCAGCTCACGGATCACACCGATGTCGATGATCAGCAGGGTGATGAAGCCCACGGCGTCGGCAAGAATGGCGATCATCCCCGGCAGGAACAGCTGCCTGAAGGTGCGCCGGGCGGCGGTCAGTGCGTTGTCGGCGCCACTCGACTGCAGGGCGATGCCGTTGATCTTCTGCACACCGTGGGAAATGCCGATGGCGAAGATCAGGAACGGCACCAGCATCGAGTACGGGTCCAGGCCAAAGCCCACCGCATGCATCAGGCCCAGTTGCCAGACCACCGCCACCAGGGTGGTGATGAGCACGGCGATGGTGCTGCGGATGCACCAGGTGAACCAGTACAACAGCACCCAGGTGATGGCCAGGGCGACACCGAAGAACATCGCCACCATCACCAGGCCGTCGATCAGGTCACCGACCTTCTTGGCGAAGCCGACGATGTGCACCTTCACGTTGGGGTTCTGCGCCTGGAACTTGTCCCGAATCTTTTCTTCCAGCTGGTGCGAGAACTGCTGGTAGTCCAGCTTCACCTGCTTGCCCGGGTCCTGCGGGTCGGGGTAGCTCTCCAGCAGCGGCACGTCGACGATGCTGGACTTGAAGTTGTTGCCCACCAGGCGCCCTACCTGGCCCGACTTGAGCACGTTGTCGCGCAAGGTATCGAGGCTGTCCTGCGAGCCGTTGTAGGTGTTGGGGATCACCTCGCCACCGGAAAAACCTTCTTCGGTGACCTCGCTCCAGCGCACGCTGGGGCTCCACAGCGACTTCAGCCCGGCACGGTCGACGCCAGGAATGTAGAACACTTCGTCATGGATCTGCCGCAGGGTCTCCATGTAGTCCTTGTCGAAGATGTCGCCATTGACCGCCTCCACCGAGATGCGCACGGTGTTGCCGAGGTTGGCCAGGTCGTTGCGGTGCTCCATCATCTGCTCGATGAACGGGTGCTGCAGCGGGATCATCTTCTCGAAGCTGGTGGACGGGCGGATCTGCGTGGCCTGCCAGAACAGGAAGATACTGACCAGTACGCACAGGGCGATGACCACGGGGCGATTGTTGAAGATCAGGCGTTCGAGCAGCGTGGCCTTGTCCTGGTGATGCGGGTGCATGGTGATGCTCTCCCTGCTGGTCATGGACGCACCTCCTGGTCAGCACCCTGCGGGTCAGCCAGGTGCACGCCACCCTGCCCTACCAGCAGCAGGCCGCCATCGGCCCGGCCACTGACGCCGGCCAGGGCGATACGGTCGGCGCGGTTGTAGACACTGAAGGTCTGGCCATCATCGGTACTGCGCAGCACGCTGCCGCCATTGCCGACCAGCACCAGGCTACCGTCCTCGACAAGCGTAGCGCCTGCCAGGCCGAATTCGAGGGTGCCACGTGCGGCCTTGAGCTCGATCGGTTGCCAGCTGTCACCGAAATCGGCGGAACGGAACAGGTTGCCGCGCAGGCCGTAGGCCAGCAGGGTGTGCGGCCGGGCAGTGCCGATCACGCCGAACAGCGAGCCCTCGTAAGGGCCTTCGACCTTGGTCCAGCTCTGGCCGTTGTCGGCGGAGCGGAACATGCCACCCTGCTCGCCGACGATGAACAGGCCAGCATCGCGCACCTGGGCGATACCGTTCAGGTGCAGCTGGTCGGGGTTGTCCAGGCGCTCCGCCACGTCCTGCCAGTGCTGGCCGCCGTCGGTGGTTTCCAGCAAGGCGCCGTAGGCACCCACGGCAAAGCCGTGCCGGGCGTCGAGGAAGGCGACATCGAGCAAGGGTGCTTCGCGGGACAGGTCTTCGAACTGCTTGCTCCAGGTGGCACCACCATCGCTGCTGACAAGGACCAGCGCATCGTGGCCGACGGCCCAGCCGCGCTTGTCGTCGAGGAAGAACACTGCGGTCAGCAGTTGCCGGGTGGGCACCCGGGCCTGGGTCCAGGTGCTGCCTTGGTCGTCGGAGAACAGGATATGACCGCGATCGCCCACCACCACCAGACGCTTGCCGGCGTGGGTGGCGTCGATCAGCAGGCTTTGGCTGGCCTTGGCCGATTCGGTGGAGTATTCGTCGGCGGCAGCGGCTTGCACGCTGTCAGCCCACACGCCAAGCCCCAGCGCCAGTACCGCGCCAGCTGCCAATGGCCAGGCAAAGCGCCTGTTCTGTTCCCTCATGACTGTCCCCTTTGTGTTTTTTATTTGGCGGGTCAATGCATTGCAGGTACTGCGAAAAGCCTGATCTAGAGGCCTGCAATAGCTTGGGCGGATCGTAGCGGGGATGTTTGCGGGAACACAACGAGCGGGGTGTTATGTTTTGTTGTCGGCTCCAAAAGCTTCGCGGGTAAACCCGCTCCCACAGGTCCTGCACAGCCCATGAAAGCGGTGCAGTACTTGTGGGAGCGGGTTTACCCGCGAAGAGGTCGGCTCAGGCTACGGAAAACTCAAGCCAGACTCTTGCTCACAACCTCATACACATCACTGGACAGCTCACCAGAAGCCAGAATCCGCTCCAGCTCGCCCTTCATCAGGGCCTGACGCGCATCGTCATACTTGCGCCAGCGGGTCAGCGGTGCCAGTTGCCGGGAGGCAATCTGCGGGTTCAGCGCATTCAGCTCGATCACCAGGTCCGCCAGGAAGCGATAGCCCGAGCCATCCGCCGCATGGAAGTTGACCAGGTTCTGCCCGGCGAAGGCGCCGATCAGCGCACGTACCTTGTTCGGGTTCTTCAGGGTGAACGCCGGGTGCTGCATCAGCGCCTTGACCCGCGCCAGCCCGCCCGGCAGCGCACTGGCTGCCTGCACACTGAACCACTGGTCCATGACCAGCGGGTTGTCCTTGAAGTGCTCGGCAAAGGCTTCCAGGGCCTTGGCCCGCTCGGCCTCGAACGGCGAGTTGACCAGTACCGCCAGCGCGGTAAGGCGCTCGGTCATGTTGTCGCAGTGCTCGAACTGCTCCAGGGTCGCCTGCAGCACCTGCGGCTTGCCGCTCTGCATCAGGTACGACAGCGCGATGTTCTGCAGGCTGCGGCGGGCGAAATGCTCGGCCGAGGCCACATAGGCGGTGCTGCGCGACACTTCGCGGTTGGCCTGGTAGCGCGACCACAGGGCGTCGAACAGCTGCTCGGCGATCTGCTGGCGGGCGAACTCGCGGGCGGCGTGGATGGCGTCCACGTCGGCCACCTGGCTGATTTCGGTGAGGTAGGCCTCACCCGGCAGCGAGAGCATTTCGGCAACCATGGCCGGGTCCAGCGACTCGTTGCCGAGCACAGTGCCCAGGGCGGTGATCAAGCGCTGGTCGAGCTTGAGTGCTTCGCCACGCTGATGCTGGCCGATCAGCTCCTGCAGCACCTGCACCGACAACTGCTGCCCCGCCTCCCAGCGGTTGAAGCCGTCGCTGTCATGCTGCATCAGGAACATCAGCTGGTCGCGGTCATAGGGGAAGCTCAGCTTGACCGGTGCGCTGAAGCCACGCAGCAACGACGGCAGCGGCTTGGCCTGGATGCCCTGGAAGGTGAAGGTCTGCTCGGCTTCGGTCACCGACAGTACGCGGCTGGTGCCCTGCGCCGCAGCTTCCCCGGCCAGTTGCAGCGGCAGGTCGTTGCCTGCGGCATCCAGCAGGCCAAGCTCCACCGGGATCACGAACGGCAGCTTTTCGGCCTTGTCCGGGGTTTGCGGGCAGCTCTGGCGGAAGGTCAGGCTGTAGGTCTGCGCGGCCGCGTCATAGGCCTCGCTGACTTCCAGGCGCGGGGTGCCGGCCTGGTTGTACCAGCGTTTGAACTGGGTGAAGTCGACGCCGTTGGCGTCTTCCATGGCCTTGATGAAATCGTCGGTGGTCACCGCCTGGCCATCATGGCGTTCGAAGTACAGGTCGCTGCCCTTGCGGAAGCCGTCGGCGCCCAGCAGGGTACGAACCATGCGCACCACTTCGGCGCCCTTCTCGTACACGGTCAGGGTGTAGAAGTTGGAGATCTCGATGAAGCTGTCCGGGCGTACCGGGTGGGCCATGGGGCCAGCATCTTCGGCGAACTGGTGAGTTCGCAGGTAGGCCACGTCTTCGATGCGCTTGACCGTGCGCGAGTTCATGTCGGCGCTGAACTCGGCATCGCGGAACACCGTGAAGCCTTCTTTCAGCGACAGCTGGAACCAGTCACGGCAAGTGACGCGGTTGCCCGACCAGTTGTGGAAATACTCGTGGGCAACCACGCCTTCCACACGCTGGTGCGCGGCGTCGGTGGCCGTTTCGGCACGAGCCAGTACACAGCTGGAGTTGAAGATGTTCAGGCCCTTGTTTTCCATGGCGCCCATGTTGAAGTCGTTGACCGCGACGATCATGAAGATGTCCAGGTCGTACTCGCGGCCATAGACTTCTTCGTCCCAGCGCATGGACTTCTTCAGGCTGACCATGGCGTGGTCGCACTTGTCGATGTTCTCGGGCTCTACGTAGATGCGCAGGGTCACGTCACGGCCGGACTGGCGGGTGAAGCTGTCCTCGACGCACCACAGGTCACCGGCCACCAGGGCGAACAGGTAGGCCGGCTTCATGAACGGGTCTTCCCAGGTCGCCCAGTGGCGGCCGTCTTCTGCCGGCCCGCTGCCGATGGGGTTGCCGTTCGACAGCAATACCGGGTAGCGATGCTGTTCGGCGATGACCGTGGTGGTGAAGGTGCTCATCACGTCCGGGCGGTCGAGGTAGTAGGTAATCTTGCGGAAGCCTTCGGCCTCGCACTGGGTGCAGAACATCTTGCCCGACTTGTACAGGCCTTCCAGCGCGGTGTTGCTCTCGGGGTGGATCTTCACGCTGGTGTCGAGGGTGAAACGCTCGGCCTTGGGCTGCAAGGTCAGGCTGTCGGCATCGAGCTGGTAATCGCCCGGCTGCAGCTCCTGGTCATCCAGCGCGGCGCGCAGCAGTTCCAGCTGCTGGCCATCGAGTTCCAGTGGCGGCAGGCCGGCACCGCGTGCCGGGTTGCGGCGCATGACCAGTTGCGCGTGAACCAGGGTGTGGTCCTCGAACAGCTCGAAGGTCAGGTGTGTCTCGTCGATCAGGTACTCGGGCGCCTGGTAATCCTTGAGGTAGATCACTTGCGGTTGTTCGGTACGCATGTGCAGGTCCTTTTTACTGGAGCACGGCCAACTGGTAGGCCGTGTACTTGCGAATATTGATCACACCGGTGTCGAAGATCAGGTACTGGCCCTTGATGCCCAGCAGCGTGCCTTCCACTACCGGGTCCTTGTCGAGGTTGAAGCTGACGATCTTCGATGGGTAGGCCTCGACCGGGTACTTCATCTGTACCACTTCGGCGTCCGCCAGCGGCTGAACCGCCTGCAGGCCGAAGCGCCCCTGCAGCTCGCGCAGGCCGTCGGCGCAGGCGTCGAAGACCTGTTCACGAATGGCGACCAGGTCGAGCTCCTCGGCATCGCCCTTGAGCAGGGCGCGCCAGTTGGTGCGGTCCGGCACCTGGCTGCGCAGCAAGTCTTCGACCAGGCCGGACTGCTGGCGGGTGGCCACGCGAATGATCGGCAGGGCCTGGCTGGCCCCCTGGTCGAGCCAGCGGGTGGGTAGCTGGGTGGCGCGGGTGATACCGACCTTGATCCCCGACGAGTTGGCCAGGTAGACCACATGGTCGGTCATGCAGAACTGTTCGCCCCACGACGGTTCGCGGCAGGTGCCAGCGTCGTAGTGGCACTTTTCCGGGGCCATGATGCACACGTCGCACTGGGCCAGTTTGGTCATGCACGGGTAGCAGTAACCCTGGCTGAAGCTGGTCTTGGTGCGCTTGCCACAATGGCTGCAGTGAATGGCGCCGAGGTATTCAAGGCGCAGGCGCTGGCCGATCAGCGGGTTGACCGGCACCTGGGTGTCATCCAGGCGGAAGCTGTACTGCACCACCGGTGCCTGCAGGCTTACCGCCATCTTGCTCAACGAGCCACGAGCGAGTTCGATCAATGTACCGAGTCCGACTTGAACAGAATGTTGGCGATTGGCGCGGACTTCGAGGCGCATTCCTGCGGGCCCATGTAGCCGGTACGCTGGTCTTCGGGCAGGTTTTTCATCTCCCAGGCGATTACCGCTTGCAGCGACAGCTCTTTCTGCTCGGCAGTGAGCTTGCGGCCGTCCGACCATTTGCCGATTTCCACGGCCAGTTTCAGGCTCTCGTAGATTTCCGGGGTGATGTTTTCGATCATTTGCGCGAAAGTGGACATAGTGTCTCCTGATTCAAGCCGACAGTTTACGCCGGGCCAGCGCCCCACCCAAGAGCCCGGTCAGGCATCCGATGAGCAGCCCGCCGACGTGGGCGGCGTTGGCGATCTGGCCAAGGCCCAGGGTGTCGATCACGCCGCTCAGGCACACCACCAGCCAGATCAGCATCATCACCAGCACGCCCTTGGGCAGGTTGAAGTAACGGTTTGGCGCCAGCCACTGGAACAGCCAGATGTGCCCGAGCAGGCCGTACAGCACACCAGACAAGCCACCGAACAGGCTCGGCCCGCTGCTGTAGTGCTGGGCCAGGTTGGACACCAGGCTGAACAGCAGGGTCAGGCCCAGCAGCGCCCACGGGCCCTGGCGCAATTCGATGCGTTTGCCCAGCTCCCAGTACCACAGGCTGTTCATGGCCAGGTGCAGCACGCCGAAATGCAACAGCATGGGCGATACCAGCCGCCACCACTGACCTTCGTCCAGGCTTTGCGCCAGCGGGCTGAAGTACAGGTAGTCGCCCTGGACGCGGAAATCGAGGAAGGTGAACCAGCTGATGGTGGTGAAGTTGTCGCCCAGGCCGGTCAGGCCGGCGACGATGAAGCACAGCAGCAGGGTGATAGTGGTGACTTTGCAGGCTTTGGCCTGTTCTGCCAGGGAGGGTTGTGTGGGGCTATTCGCGGGTGAACCCGCTCCCACAGGGCCCTGTGCAAGTTCGAGGTCGGCGTTGCCGTCGGGGTAGCGCTGGTAGAGTTCGCGGACGTCCTCGGCCAGGGTGTCGGGTGCCCAGAGCACCTGGGCATCGCCCTCCTCGCTGACCCGGTGCGGCACTTGCAGGCGCTGCAGCAGGTGAACGAAGCCGCTGAGGTCGACCGACAGCGGCAGGCGCATCACTTCGATAATGTTCATTGGCTGGCCTGTGGGCGGTCGACATCGACCCAGACGAACTTGTGCGGGTCGATGCGGGTTTCATCATCCAGCCGGTAGGCAGCCAGCTTGCCGTAGAGCACGGCGCTGTAGTCCAGGCAGGCCAGGTTGGCGCGGATCGGCGCCGGGCGGCCGCTGCGCCAGTAATGGCCGACGAACAGCATGGGCTCGTCTTCGGCATAGCGCAGCAAGGCGTTCTTCTGGCTGTGGCTGAGCGGGGTGTTGGCCACTTCCGCGGGCAGGGCGTCTGGCTGGAACACGATGTCGCCGTAGGTTTGCGGGTCTTCTTCCCAGAACTTGGTACGGAAGAAGGCACGGGTCAGGCCGTCGCCACCGGTGAGGGTCAGGCCGTCCGGCAGGCGCATGTCGGTACCACGCAACAGGCGATTGCACACGGTGGCGGCAAAGCTGCTGCTCACCGCCGAGGCCTGGATGAAGTGCTCGTCGATGCGCCCGTCGGGGTACTGGTGGCGCAGCGGCTCGATCAGCCTCGGGTCCCAGCAGGCATGCACCAGGCGGAAGCGCCCGGCGTCGACGAACAGCGGCAATTCGTAGAACCAGTTGACGAAGTCGTGCCAGTCGGCGGGGTGGTGGGCAAACTGGGTCAGGGTTTCGTCGATCAGCCGGGCGTGGCGCGGCGTATGCTCGCGCACGAAAGCCTTGCCGCTGCCAGGCAGTGCCGGGGTGACCCAGCCCAGGGCGTTGTACTCGTGGTTGCCCATGATACAGAACGCCTGGCCGGCCTCGACCATGTCGTGGACGATGTGCAGCGCCTCGCGGATGCGTGGCCCGCGGTCGACGATGTCGCCAAGGAACAGCGCCTGGCGCCGTGGGTGACGCCACACACCTGCGACACGCTTGTAACCGAGGGCGTCGAGCAGGCGTTCAAGGGTCAGCGCACAACCGTGCACGTCACCGATGATGTCGAAACTACGCGCCGGATCGAGCATCAGTCGTCCCTGCTTCCCAGGCGGCTGCCCCAGCCGAGCTTGGTGCGGCAGACCTCGTAGTAATTGTGGTCCAGCGGGTGGATCAGGCGCAGCTTCTGCGGCTTCTTGCTCACCGTGATGGTGTCGCCGGGGGCGCAGGTGAAGTGGTTCTGGCCGTCACAGGATACTTGCGGGTAGATCTGTAGGTCCTTGGACACCACGATCTTCAGCTCGCTGTTGCCGTCGACCACGATCGGCCGGCCCGACAGGGTGTGCGGGTACATCGGCACGATGACGATGGCGTCGAGCTTGGGGTGCATGATCGGGCCGCCGGCCGACAGCGCGTAGGCGGTGGAGCCGGTGGGGGTGGCGACGATCAGGCCGTCGGCCTTCTGGCTACAGACGAACTGGCCATCGATGTAGATCTCGAACTCGATCATGCGCGTGGACTTGCCCGGGTGCAGTACCACGTCGTTCAGTGCATCACCCTGGCCAATGGCTTCGTTGTGGCGGCGAACCTCGGCCTGCAGCAGGAAGCGGTTTTCCACCAGGTAGTGGCCGTCGAGCACTTCGGCGACCTTCTCTTCCAGTTCGTCAGGGCGAATGTCGGTGAGGAAGCCCAGGTTGCCACGGTTGATGCCCAGCACTGGAATGTTGTGCCGGGCCAGGGCGCGGGCGGCGCCCAGCAGGCTGCCGTCGCCGCCGACCACGATGACCAGGTCGCAGACCTCGCCCAGCAGCTTGCGGGTAGAGGTTTGCAGGCCATGGCCGGGCAGCACTTCGGCGATGGTGTCCTCGAGGATCACGTGCAGGTGCCGCTCGAGGAGGAATTTTTTCAGTCGGCGAATGGTGTCGAGCACCTGCGAGCTACCAAGGCGGCCGATGATACCGATATTGCGAAATTGCTCCATGGGGCTCCTGCGAGGCTCTGCGGCGGGTGACTATGCCGCGATTATGGGCGAAACCACCGGGTAGCGGCAAACCGGCTATGCTCGCAGGATGATGCCATTCGCCCTGCTCCACGACCTGCCCCGGCAATTACGTCGCCCCAACGTGCGCGACCTGGCCTGGGCCCTGCTGTCGCCCCCATTGCTCAGCGCCCCGCCCTGCCCCCAGCGCCACCCGCTGGCGGGCAGCCTGTGGGCGGACCAGCCACAGTGCCTGGCAGACTGGCTGCGGGCGCTGGATGACGATGACCGCCCATTGCGCGACTGGCTGGCGCAACTGGGCAGCCGGCGCCTGGGGCACTACTACGAACGGCTGTGGCAATTTGCCCTGGGCCAGGCGCCGGGTATCGAACTGCTGGCGGCCAACCTGGCGATTCGCGAAGCCGGGCGCACCCTGGGCGAGCTGGATGTGGTACTGCGCGACCGCGACGGCGTGCATCATCTGGAACTGGCCATCAAGCTGTACCTGGGCCCGGAACACGCCGGGCACGACCCAGCAGCCTGGCTGGGTCCGGGCTGCCATGACCGACTGGGAAGCAAACTGGCGCACCTGGCACGGCACCAGTTGCCCATGTCGGCGGGGGCGCACAGCCGCGAGGTGCTGGCGCGGCTGGGAGTGGAGCAGGTGCAGGCGCATGTGTGGCTGGGTGGCTATCTGTTCTACCCGTGGCCTGGGCATGCGCAGCCACCACAGGGCGCCAACCCGCAGCATTTGCGCGGGCGCTGGCTGCGGCGGCGGGACTGGGTCATGGGCGAAGGTGAACGATGGCAACCGCTGCAACGGCATGCCTGGCTGGCGCAGGCGCGGGTCGAGGCGCATGAGTGCTGGGCGGTGGAGCAGTTTGCGGCGTGGCTGTACGTACTGGAGCGGCAGGCTCCGGCGCAGTTGCTGGTGAGGTTGGAGCAAGAGGCTGACGGGGCGTGGCAGGAGGCCGAGCGGGTGTTTCTGGTGGCTGATGATTGGCCGCATCTACCCGATGTCTGATGTTGCCTTTACTGGCCCTTTCGCGGGTAAACCCGCTCCCACAGGTTCCGCGCAGCACTTGAAGACTGTGCAGTCCTTGTGGGAGCGGGTTTACCCGCGAAGAGGCCGGTGCAGACAACACAACTTTCACAGACCTGGCGCAAAGATTTGTGCCCCCATAGCCATTACAGTACTACCTGAGCGCCAGCAAGAGCGCCATTCCGACCTGATGACGAGGACCGATCATGGTTTCATCCACCTCCGCGACCCATTACGCGCGCCTGTCCATCGCCTTGCATTGGCTGATGCTGGTGCTGCTGGCCGCTGTCTATGCCCTTATCGAACTGCGTGGTCTGTTCCCCAAGGACAGCGTCGAACGCAACCTGATGAAGGACTTGCACTTCATGCTCGGGCTCAGCGTGTTCGTGCTGGTCTGGTTGCGCCTGGCCATCCGCCTGAGCCGCCCGACTCCACCCATCGTTCCCAAGCCTGCGGCCTGGCAGACCGGCCTGGCGCACCTGATGCACCTGGCGTTGTACCTGCTGATGATCATCCTGCCGCTGGCCGGCTGGCTGATCCTCAGCGCCGCCGACAAGCCGGTGCCGTTCTTCGGCCTGGAGCTGCCGCACCTGATCGGCCCGAACCCGGACCAGGCCAAGTTCATCAAAGGCTGGCATGAACGCATCGGCAGCTGGGGCTACTGGCTGATCGGCCTGCACGCGGTGGCCGGCCTGTACCACCACTACATCAAGCGCGACAACACGCTGTTGCGCATGCTGCCCTACAAGTAACCGCGCCGGCCCTGCAGGCCGCCGGTGTGTACGAAGAGCAGACGGGTGCCGGGCGCGAATAGCCCGGCCTCGACCTGCTCACGCAGGGCCAGCAGGGCTTTGCCGGTGTACAGGGCTTCGAGCGGCACGCCAGTGTGCCGCTCGCAGTCGGCGATAAACGCCAGCAGCTCAGCGTCGAACTTGCCGAAACCGCCACGGCAGGCGTCGTGCAGCTGGTAGCCATGCGCACCGGCCAGTGTCGCTACCGCCTCCGGTACACCATGGCCCCTGGGTACAGCCAATGCACCATGCACTACATGTGCGCCTGCCTCGGCCATTACCAGGCCGGCCAAGGTAGTTCCCGTTCCGGTGGCCAGCCACCAGGCGTCGTAGCCCGACCACCCCAGTGCCGCGATCTGCGCTTGCGCCTGCTGCATGATCAGCGCGCCCCCCTGTGCTCCAGCCAGCCCGCCGCCCCCTTCGGGAATGCAGTGCCAACCCGGGTAGCGTGCCTGCCAGGGCTCCCAGAAACCCGCTTCGTTTCGTGCACGGTAGCCGCCATAGCCCAGCCAGTGCAGTTCCATGCCCAGCGCCTGCAGGTCACGCACGGTTGGCGTGTCCTGGGCGTGGCCACGCAGCAGACCGGCGGTGGCAAAGCCGAAGCGCTTGCCGGCGGCTGCCAGGGCGTGCAGGTGGTTGGAATGGTTGCCGCCCAGGCTGATCAGGCCCGGGGCGTTGCTGGCGCTGGCCTGTTGCAGGTGGTGGCGTAGCTTGAACCACTTGTTGCCACTGATCAGCGGGTCGATCAGGTCCAGGCGCAGCATGGCGGCTGCGACCTTGGCTTGCTGCAGCCAGGGCAGGTTCAGGGGGTGCAATGGGGCTTGGGGAAGGTCTAGTGCAGACATGGATCGCAGTTTACAGGGAAACCTTGGGAGCCCGTTACGCCCCTGTGGGAGCGGGTTCACCCGCGAACACCGGCAGAGCCGGTGCCATGCACCGCGTGCACTTCTTCGCGGGTGAACCCGCTCCCACAGGGCCGCGCAGCGGCCCCGGCAATCTCAGAGTTCAGCCGCCAATCTCGACCCCTGGTTGATCGCCCGCTTGGCATCCAGCTCGGCCGCCACATCCGCGCCACCGATCAAGTGCACCGACTGCCCCGTCGCCACCAGCCCGTCCTGCAGTTCGCGCAGCGGTTCCTGCCCGGCACAGATCACCACGTTGTCCACCGCCAGCACCTGCGGCTCGCCATCGGCCACGCGAATATGCAAGCCGGCATCGTCGATGCCCAGGTATTCGACGCTGTTGAGCATCTGCACCCGCTTGTTCTTCAACCCGGTACGGTGAATCCAGCCGGTAGTCTTGCCCAGGCCGTCGCCCACCTTGGATTTCTTGCGCTGCAACAGGTACACCTGGCGCGCCGGGGCATGCGGCTCGGCCTTGATCCCGGCCACGCCACCGCGTGCCTGCAGGTGGGTGTCGATGCCCCACTCCCTCCAGAACGCCTCACGGTCCTGGCTGGTGGCCACGCCCTGATGCACCAGGTACTCGGAAACGTCGAAGCCGATGCCACCCGCGCCAATTACCGCGACAGCCTTGCCCACCGGCTTGCGCTCGAGCAGCACGTCCAGGTAGCTGAGCACCTTGGCATGCTCGATACCGGGGATGGCCGGCGTACGCGGGGCGATGCCGGTGGCCAGGATGATCTCGTCGTAGCCACCATCCACCAAGGCCTGCACATCGACCCTGGTGTTCAGCCGCAGGTCCACGCCGGTGCTGGCGACCTTGTTGCGGAAGTAACGCAGGGTCTCATGGAACTCTTCCTTGCCCGGCACCCGCTTGGCCACATTGAACTGGCCACCGATTTCGCTGGCGCTGTCGAACAAGGTCACCGCGTGGCCACGCTCGGCCGCTACCGTAGCCGCTGCCAGGCCCGCCGGGCCGGCGCCGACCACGGCAATGCGCTTCACGGCGCGCACCGGGGGGTAGTTGAGCTCGGTCTCGTGGCAGGCACGTGGGTTGACCAGGCAACTGGTCAGCTTGCCGCCGAAAGTATGGTCCAGGCAGGCCTGGTTGCAGCCGATGCAGGTGTTGATCTCGTCGCCGCGGCCGGCAGCGGCCTTGTTGACGAAGTCCGGGTCAGCCAGGAACGGCCGAGCCATCGAGACCATGTCGGCATCGCCCTCGGCCAGCACCGCCTCGGCAACTTCCGGGGTGTTGATGCGGTTGGTAGTGATCAGCGGAATGTTCACCACGCCACGCAGCTTGGCGGTGACCTTGCTGAATGCCGCGCGCGGCACCTTGGTGGCAATGGTCGGGATACGCGCTTCGTGCCAGCCGATGCCGGTATTGATCAAGGTCGCGCCGGCTTTCTCGATAGCCTTGGCCAGCAGCTCGATTTCATCCCAGGTGCTGCCGCCCTCGACCAGGTCGAGCATCGACAGGCGGAAGATGATGATGAAGTTCGGCCCTACCGCTTCGCGCACCCGGCTGACGATTTCCACCGCCAGGCGCATGCGGTTTTCATAGCTGCCGCCCCAGCGGTCGGTACGGTGGTTGGTGTGGGCGGCGAGGAACTGGTTGATGAAGTAGCCTTCCGAACCCATGATCTCGACGCCGTCGTAACCGGCGCGCTGGGCCAGCACTGCGCAATTGACGAAGTCGGCGATCTGCTTCTCGATACCCGCCTCGTCCAGTTCCTTGGGCTTGAACGGGTTGATCGGCGCCTGGATCGCGCTGGGCGCCACCTGACGCGGGCTGTAGGCATAGCGCCCGGCATGCAGGATCTGCAGGCAGATCTTGCCACCAGCGGCGTGTACCGCCTCGGTGACGATGCGATGCTTGTCTGCCTCCTCCTCGGTGCTGAGCTTGGCCGCCCCGGAATACACCCCGCCCTCATCGTTGGGTGCAATGCCGCCGGTGACCATCAGGCCGACGCCACCGCGGGCGCGCTCGGCAAAGTACGCCGCCATGCGCTCGAAGCCGCCCGGGCGCTCTTCCAGGCCGGTGTGCATCGAGCCCATCAGGGTGCGGTTGCGCAAGGTGGTGAAGCCCAGGTCGAGCGGGGCAAGCAGGTGTGGGTAGCGGTCGGCGGCCATGGAGGGTCCCCAGGTGGCGTGATCACGGGATGCGGGTGCCGCACCGGGCGGTGGGCCCCGTCGTTTGTCTGCCTGCGACATTAAACAGCCGTTTGAATGGGCTCAATGATCGAAACTGACAAGTTATTGATCCTCGCGTACAGCGCGACTACCCTAGGAAACTCTCGTTTCCAAGGCGCTGTTCTGCTCCATGCGAAAACTCCTGGCAAGCGCCCTGGCGCTGGTGATGATCGCCGCCCTCTGCGGCTATGGCTTCTGGACGATGCAACGCCCGGAAGGCCACTACCTTTCCGATTTACGAATCGAACTGGCGCTCAACCATGGCGTGCCGGGCGAGCACGGCAACCTGCTGGGTATCGAGCCGGTGCTCTACCCTGGCGATTACCAGAACCTGCAACGCCTGCGCCGCAAGCTCGCGGCGTACCTGGAGCAGGCCCGCGCCCAAGGGCTGGTGGGCCCGCGCACGGTGGTGGTGCTACCGGAGCACATCGGTACCTGGCTGTGGGCACGCGGAGAAAAGAACGAGTTGTACCAGGTCACGCAAAGCCGTGAAGCCCTGCAATGGCTGGAACTGAGCAACCCGCTGCGCTATGGCCTGGCCATGCTCCGGGCCGACGGGGACGACTGGCGCGCCGACGCGCACCTGCGCATGAAGGCCGAGCAGATGGCTGCCGACTACCAGCAACTGTTCGGTGGCCTGGCCAAGGAGTTCAACGTCACCTTAGTAGCCGGCTCCATCGTGCTGCCCGCCCCCTACGTGAAACAGGGTGTGCTACATGCCGGTAGCGGCCCGCTGTTCAACAGCAGCGTGGTGTTCGCCGGTGACGGCTCGCTGCTGGGCCAACCGCAACGCCAGCAATTCCCCGACAGCGAAATGCGCCGTTATGTGCACGATGGCCGCCAGCACCCGCTGCAGGTACTGCAAACCCCTGCCGGGCGCCTGGGCGTACTGGTGGGCAGTGACAGCTGGTACCCGGAAAACCACCAGCAACTGGCACGACAGGCGGTACAACTGGTCGCCAACCCGGTGTTTCTAAGCGGCAAGGGCAGCTGGCAAGCGCCGTGGCGCGGCAATCGCCATCAGGATGCCAGCGCCGGGCTGGCCTTGCAGCGCGGCGAAGTCAGTGAACAGGCCGCCTGGCAACGCCTGACCGAGGCAGGCGGGGCCGGCGTCAGCAGCATGAGCGTGTTCATGCGCGGGCAGTTCTGGGAACAGGGCAGCGACGGCCAGGGCTTTGCCCACCAGGCGGGTGAATTGCTGGCAGGCACCCCCAGCCCTGGCGCTCGCTTGCTGAACCTGTGGTTGTAAGCCCATGGCCCGCCCCCGCGTGCGCCTGGGCGACCTGTCGGTTGGTTTTGTCCAGCCGCTGACCGAGGCCCTGCGCGAACTGGGCCACGACCCCGAGCCGCTGCTGCGCCGCTATGGCCTGGATGCGGCGCGCCTGAGCGAAGCCGGTGCGCGCTTGTCGATCCCGCGCTACATGCACCTGGGGCACGCCGCCATCGAACTGTGCGGCGAGGCCGCGCTTGGCCTGCACATGGGGCGCCTGAGCCGCCTGGCGCATGCCGGCCTGGCCGGGGTCACCGCTGCGCAGGCGCCGAACCTGGGCGAGGCGGCACGCACCCTGTTGCGCTTCGAGCCCCTTTACGCCGCCAACTACCGCGGCCACTCCAGTTTTCAGGAAGATGCCCAGGGCGCCTGGCTACGCTTCTACTCCATCAGCCCCTACAACGCCTACAACCGTTTCGTGGTCGATTCGCTACTCGCCGGCTGGCTCGCCCAGCTTGCCGACCTGGTCGGTACGGCGGTGCAGGCCGAACATATGGATATCGAGTTCGCCGCACCCGCCTACGCCGCGCGCTACCAACCGCTGTGTAGCGCAACCGTGCAGTTCGCGGCCGACGCCAACCAGCTGCGCCTGAGCCGCGCTACGCTGCAACTGGCCAACCCCAGGCACTGCCCGAGCACCTGGCAGCACCTGCTGCAGCTGTGCGAAGCGGAGATGCTGCAACGCACGCGCGTACGCAGCCTGGGTGAGCGCATCACCCATCTGCTGGGCCCGTTGCTCAATGGTGGCCGTGAACCGGACCTGGAAGAAGTGGCGCTGCACCTGCAGCTGCCAACCTGGACCTTGCGCCGCAAACTGGCCGAGGAAGGCACGCGCTTTCGCGACCTGCTCAACGAAACACGGCGCGACCTTGCCGAGACCTACATCCGCGATACGGAGCTGGCCTTCGGCGAAATTGCCTATCTGCTGGGGTTTGCATCGGCCGAGGCCTTCCAGCGCGCCTTCAAGCGCTGGACGGGCCTTACACCGGGGGAGTTCCGCCGCAGCCAGCGGCGGGCGGGCTAGAGCTCGGTAGCGTCGTCAGCCGGCTCCGGGGTGTCCAGTTCATAAGCCTGGAATTCGAGAAGCTCTTCCTGATATTCGTCCATAGCCCTGCGTCCTCTCATTTCATGATCTTTATCGGTGTCGCCTTCAACCTAAGCAGGTGGAGTGAAGGAATGATGACAAGCTTATGTTCCGGTACGTAGCAACTGTTAGATCTCTGTGCTATCTGAATAGTAGACGTTTCTGAGCAGGTGTAGAGGGCACAGGCTTTAGCCCGAACACAATCCATGCGGCCATAACGCTAGGCAGCTACTTGGTGGAGGGTGATGGGTGGAGCTTTTGTGGAGCAGCGAGGATTTCGTAATCGCAGGTCAGCCCTACGAAGGCTTTCCCATCCTGCTTTGGGATTCGATGGCCAGTTGTATCGAAGCCAATCAATTCTTTCGCTATTACCTTCTTCGCGGGGCCATCGGCTCTAAGAACTCCTGGCCTAGTACTGGCCGAGCGCTCTATGACTTCTTCAGTTTCTTGCAAGCTCATGATCTTGACTGGCGAGACGTAGATCGAGGTGAGGAAATAAGCCTTTTAGCTTCCTATCGAAAATACTGCAAAGACACGTGCGGCCTTGCACTGAGCACCACCCGTCAACGCCTAACTTACGTTTGTGCATTTTACAAATTTGCACTTGATAAACACTGGGTGGTGCGCCTTCCGTTCAACCTTGAAGAGCGCATCGTGAAAGGTAAAACAAGTTTCCTTGATCATGCGAGCGCGAGGGGGCGCATGGCATTAGTTAATGACGCAGTGCCTCGCAATCACAAGTCCTTGCCAAAGTATCTAAGAATGACCGATATCAAGTTACTTCTATCGGCCACCAAAAACCCTCATCATCGAATTATGATTCAGCTAGCACTACATACAGGACTGCGTCGCAACGAGCTTGCAACCTTTCCGGTTACATATATTTTCGACCCGGATAAGATGGGAAGAACGGAGCGTAATCTCCGAATTACCTTGGATCCTGCCGACGGAAGCGGAATGCAGACCAAGGGTGGCAAACCACGAGAAGTCTTGATAAGCCGCAAGGTTATGAGTGACCTTTATCATTATGTGTCAACAATCCGAGGAGAGCGAGCAAACCTTTCAAATCAGCATAACTCGCTACTGCTCAATCAGGTGGGAGCCCCTTATGGCGACGACGGCAAGAGCTTGAATAGGATCATCGGCGATATTGGCAAGCGAGTAGGACTGAAAGTCCATACACATACGCTGCGTCACACCTATGCCACGCATACCTTAGCTAATCTCCAAAGACAGCCCCAGTACGGTCTTGATCCTCTTATCTTTCTCCAGAGGCAGCTAGGGCACAGCTCTGTACAAACCACAATTGTGTATTTGCACCTAATTAACGAGATGGCAGACAGAGCGGTGCTGGCTTATGACGATGAGTTAAATCAGATGACGGATGACTCTTTATGGGACGACGTAAGAAATTTATCAAGACCGATTTGAGCGTGCCTAAAGTCGAGTTCGATCTCGATCAGGATGGCATGGTTAACATTTTGTCTCAAGCTTGCCCTCCGAGCACCACCGTCGTTAAATTTGGACTTAATGCCGAGGCTGCGCGGAACTTTGATTTTGCACCGTGGTACAACAGAAAAATAGATCCCATCACGTACGTCTGCCAACGTCAGATTGAGCGTTTCCTCGTTGGCCTAGACAGCATAGTTTCGAGATCCACCGTTTCGTGCTACTGTCATGGAGGATTGCGATCTTTTCTTGAATATTGCGTAATCCATGCAAAGTCTATACAGCGCAATCTCACGCTAAATGATATAAATCGAAATCTAATCGACGGCTTTATCAGGCACCTCGCCGCAACAAATAACACCATCCCAAGTCAAAAAAGCTATTATTCACAATTTAAGCCTGTACTTATCTCGCTTGGGAAGCGAGGGATTTTCACACTAGAAACCTCTGGGGATACGGCTACTTTCCCACGGAACCCATTTCCAACCTGCGGGCGCAAAATTAAGGGCGATACAGCATTATCGAAGCGGGAGCGACAAGAGTTCACAGCAGCACTGCGGCACGCCATCAAGCCGATATGGAATGATACCACACATTTGACCTCGGAATTGCTTTCGTCAGTCCTACTGGCTATAGCACTCCACACAGGGCGTAATACTACCCCACTGCTGGAAATGGGACGCGAATGTTTGCAACCACACCCCAAGGATGACACCGTGTTCCTTGTTTTATGGAAGAGGCGCGGTTACAGCAGCAATAAAGTGGCCCTGCGCTCTGAAACAAATTCTAAGCGGATGGAGGGAGCAATGCCTACTGTAAGGGTCAACTTAGAGCGATTAATTCGTCGAGTGATGATGTTGACTGAGCCATTGGACTTGGAAGCTCCGGATGAAATAAAAGGGCGTATCTGGCTGTATCGAAGTCGAGCCCCTGAAGCAATCCACGGTCGCGTTACAGCATTGCAAGGCCCGGTATTGAAAAAAGCTATAAAAGCCCTTGTAGATAGGTACTCCCTCAAAGATAGTGATGGAAACCCATTGCGCATCACCATCTCGCGGCTTCGGAAAACTTTTGCAAACCGAATTTTCGACCTAACGCATGGCGATATTCTAACAACCGCAGCAGCTCTCGGCAACACAGTCCGCGTGACGGATCAGAACTATCTCGCCCCTGGTGAAAATGCTCGTCGAAATTGGAAATTTATGGGTGAGCTACTGGTAAAGGAGCTGCTGACTGCGACCATCGGAGCAACATATAAAGACACCCCTATGGGCAATTGCACAGATCCGGTGAATGGGGAGTTTGCTCCGAAACTCGCAGGCGCTATTTGTATGAATTTCATGAACTGTGTGCGCTGCAGGAATTATGCGGTAACCGCCGAAGATCTATACAAATTATTTAGTTTTTATTTCCGCGTCCTGGGGGAGCGCTCTCGAATGAATAAACAGCGCTGGGCAAGTGACTACGCCCATATTCCCCGACTGATCGACGATTACATCATTGCCGAAGGATTGCGTCGCGGCACCTTTAAGCCTTCAGCTGTGGATGCTGCTCGTAATCACGCTCGTGCACAGCCTCACCCGTTCTGGTCGGTGGATACCATTGATACTCTGAGTCTTTTTTCATGAGAGACCATAAGCCCGACATGCTATTCTTTGAATCCTTTGCTGACCAACCTGCTGACATAAAGGGACTTATCGAATCAGAGCGCGACAGACTAATAATAACTACAATGCAGCTTGACGGAAACTGGACCGTAACTAGCCGATACGGTGACGACACCTGGGAATTTTCCGACTTCACCACTAACGCCCCACATAGCTCTAAAAAAATAAATTTCATGAAATTTCCACCAGCATTTCGATCAGTTATGAAAGCAATGGTTTATCGCTTGATCATGCGGGGTCGCAATGGATGTGTGCGTCCAAAAGGCCCTACGGTTCGACTGTTTTTTCTCAATGCAGGCCTATTCTTGCGATATCTTCAATCGCTGAGCATTGAAAGTCTAGGTAAAATATCACCGATGATCTGTGCAAATTATGCCAAAAGCTGCAAAGACCGCCGACACCACCAAACCGGTAAGCCGCTGTCGGTAGCCAGGCTAATCGCTTTGCTGATATCGGTGGAAGAAATATATGAACTAAGCCAATATACAAACGACCCAATGCCGCAGCATCCATGGCCTGAATCCTCCGCACGCTGCCTCGCTGGAGGTATAGGCATGGATTTCAAGAGCAAAACCCCACTAATACCGGACGACGTATTCTGCTCTCTCTTTAAACAAGCGAGCTTAGAAATTGAGAACGCGAAGCAGATACTTGATCTTCGAGACGAACTATACGCTTTCGAAGATAACCAGGTCGACTGTATACCATCGAGCGAATGTTTAGCTAAAAATAGACATTTGAAATCTCGTGGATGGGAACTTGGTCTACGCGAATTCTACAAATCATTGATTAGCCTTCGAACTGCTTGCTACATCGTCTTAGCGAGCACTTCAGGATGTCGTAACCATGAGCTGACGAATCTACAAATAGGCTCTCACCATCGTTCTGAAGACAATGAGGGTAATATTTACCATTGGATGCGCTCAAAATCCGAAAAAACCGATGAAGGCATGCACAGCTGGATGATTCCAGAGGCTGCAGTTCGAGCATTGCGGGTTATGGAGCGCTGGTCTGATCCTTATCGAGCGGCCATTGCTGACGAAATTGCGCATTTACGTCGCTACAACCCACACGATCCGAATATCGGAGAGGTCTTGAAACACCGAAACGCACTGTTTTTAGGTCTGAATAAATTTGGCAAGGTGCGCACTGTCACTAGGAGCAACTGGCCAAAAGCCCTCAATAATTTCACTAAAAACTGCGGCTTGAACTGGAAGCTTGCTACCCACCAATTCCGTCGCAAGTTCGCAAATTATGCCGCACATAGTCGATTTGGCGATTTACGATACCTGAGAGAACATTTTGCTCATTGGTCCCTAGACATGACACTGCGTTATGCCATGGATGATAGTTGGGGGCAGCATCTAGACCTCGATCTGTATCTCGAGATTCAAGGAGAGCTGGAAGATATCAAATTTGAGACGGTCGATAGCTGGATGGAGAGCAAGTCCCTCGCCGGGGGCTACGGAACCGCTATCAAAAAGTGGCAGCGAAATCCGCAAAATTTGCTAATCTTCCCGAACCATGCCGCAATGTTGAAATCTATCGCTGAAAGCACAAGCATCCGTAGCAATGGCCACGCTTGGTGCACTGCAGATAACGACCGCTGCGTAGGCAATACTCTTGAACGAACCCGCTGTGGTGCTGGTTGCAACCAGGCTGTGATCGGACCATCTCATGCGCCCATCTATCAGCGCCTGTATAAAGATCTAAAAGAATTAAGGGACTGTGCTGATATCGGGGAGGCAGGGCGCCAACGCGTTGATCGCGACTTAGACCGCAGCCGCGAGGTGCTTCGCCAATTGGGTATAGATCCAGAGGAGATCATTGCATGACGGTCAATAATAAAGTTTCTAACTACAAACCGGCTGAGGATCGTGAAAAGGATCTGAAATTATCTCTCATTCGAATTCAAAAAGGCCGCTCTCGTACTGGGGAAACCAAGGTCTCCATCGCTGCTGTAGCTCGCGAAGCGGGCGTATCAACAGCGCTAATTCACAACCACTACCCCCAAATTGCGGAGGCGATTCGTGATGCTCAAGGGCGCTCCAGCCGCGCCACGCGTGATGCTAAACAAAACGAATTGACTGCTGAGCGAAAAAAGTCCGCAGCTTACCGGCAGGAGCTCAACGAGTTGAAGGCTAAAATTCAGAAACTCGCCTCCATCAATGAGGTGTTGATTGAAGCTAACCGTATACTCAAAGCCAAGGTGAACGACGCTAAAGTAGTCGATTTGCCTTCTAAAAATTCGCAACGATGAATGAAATGCGCAAGCGTCTTCACTCATCCACCCACTCGCAGATGGCGCTCAGCTGAAAAAATAATTTCTGTGACCTTAAGATTATCTCGCTGAGGCGAGTGATGAATGCTGTAACAAGCCCCACCTACAACCTTATAGATATAGCCCTCTTCCTTTCCTGAGGAGTCTTCAGCAATGCTCACTTCCTGAAGCGGCTCCATCACCCAGTTGTGCCCGCCTCTCATGTGACCAGGTGACATCAGATGTGCCTGCGCGAGCCATGAGCGGTCATCAAGCTCCGAAAGCATCTGCTGAAGGATCGGTACCGTGGGGATCATCAGCATGCTGCCCACGACGTCATCACCATAATCGCGCACGAGCTCCACGTAAAACCATGGGTGGTGCAGATCCAGCTCAATAAATTTCCAGCGGCGACTGGAAGGCTCACCGAAAATGTCGGCTGAGCTGAGTTCGGCGTGCTTGTAGGTCTTGAACATCGAAAAATCCTCAAAATATTAACAATAGTTAATGGATGTCTGACGTTCAAGACGGCTTCATCATTCCTTTTGTAGGAATGAAAAAATGGAACTGAAACAGGCATTTGGGAAAGCAATGAGGCAGCTTAGAAAATCACGCAACCTCAATCAAGAAGATTTCGGTGGGCACAGCAGCCAAACCTACCTCAGTCAACTGGAAGCCGGAGGAAAAGGCCCGACCCTCGAAATGGTGCATGGGCTCGCCTCTGTCATGAATGTTCATCCTTTGACGATCTTGACCCAGTGCTACCTTTTTATGGACAAGGATGCCACTCTGGATTCAATCATTCAGCGCGTTCGTGAGGAGCTCAGCGTGACGCCACCGGACCGATGAGGATGGGCACCTGCACCCTTCAGCATGGGCTGAGATGTCCTGTCTGATGCAACCAAAGTCTGCGCTGCCAGACACAGTGGCTGGGTTGCGCCTGGGCCCTACCTATGCGGAAAAGGAGAGACATTGAAAGGCCGGCGGAAGGTAAAGACTGAGAAGTGGCGTATCAAGTCGGAACAGGAACGCAGCGCCCAAGAGCTTTTGCGAGGGCGGGCACAGACGCAAGGAAGGTTCATCGATATAGCAGCACAAGCCGGCAACAAAATGGAACCCGTTGGCCGACTTGCCGGTTGAGAGATACGCTTTCATATTTGAGGTGTGCAGATGAATGATCCTCAGGTACTAGCGCTTTGCCCCAGTCCACCGCTGGGGTGCTGGAGCATCGCTCACCGATGCTTCAAGGGAAGGTGCGAGCTAATCATGCACTTGGCAACGCGAGTACTTGGCAGTCGAGTACTTGCTGCGCAATGGCTACACAAGCCAGCGATCGGCCTAAGGCATCAAGTGCCTTGTAACATCTTGGAAACTCGATCGGGCTATCAGCAAGTGGTAACACTTCTAGGACGAATTGAACACGGTGTCTACGCTTAACGCCGGTAGGTTCATATCCAGTCGACCTGTCCACAACCCGCATGACTTAGGATTAGCTGTGTCTGTCGCAGAATCTATCTCGAACCGTATCAAGCGCCTGCCTAAGGGAAGGCCCTTTGTTAGGGCGGTATTCGAGCGAGCGGGCTCCCGCTCTGCGGTGAACAAAGCTCTGTCTCGGATGGTGCTCAGGGGTTACCTAGAGCGTGTGGCCCGCGGCGTTTACATGCGTCCCAAGTACAGCCAATACACGGGCAGAAAAGTTCAAGCCAACCCGATTTCTGTAATGGAAGCTGTTGCCAGGGCAAGAGGCGAGACTATCCAGATCCATGGTGCAGAAGCTGTTCGTCGACTGGGACTGAGTGTTCAGATGCAGGTTCTGCCTACTTACTACACCAGCGGAGCGACACGTGTGATCAAGATCGGTAACGCGGTTGTTCGGCTGCGCCATGCGTCTCGCCAACGACTCCAGCAAGCTGGAACGCGAATAGGGACGGTCCTGACCGCTTTTTTCTATCTCGGAAAAAATGGGGTGAATGAGCATGTCGCGAGCAAAATTGCCAACTCGCTCAGCGCTGAAGAATTCAATAAGCTCATGGCATGCAAAATGCCCAAGTGGATGCGCTCAGCACTGGTCGGCTGCGTTGAAAACGCGTGCCCCCCAAAAAAATAGCCGCGAACAGGCAAGCTTTTGGCTCAAGATGCAACTGACATCTCCTGTCGCGACCGAAGAGGAAATTCAGGCCCAAAGCATGGAGCCAGAGCCAAGGAGAAATGGAAGGAGCTGGACCTTTCCCCTGCTACCGGCACTGAAGCTGCACACGATCCTTTTGCTACATCAATGCCAGCCCTAGCGAAGCCTACATAGGCAGACATCCAGAACCATTCCGCTCTCGGAGCAAGACGGCTGACGGTCATACCATGAGACTCGGAACCGTAGCTTCGTCGCCTAACGGCACCATTATTGACTTTACTGAAAACTAAATGCAATCTCTGCTAACAATAAAGCTGTAGTGACCTGCGCAAACCTGCCGAAAATCTACACTCCAGACATAGTCTACGGCAACCTCCGCAGGAGCGTTGGCTTGAAATGCTTGGAGAAATGATCCGCCGATCCGCGCATGCCCGAGCGACAAAAAACAGAGACGAATCATGCGGCTACCCTTCAGCCCCTTCTTAATCTTTGCCACACCTGCGATAGGCGCATTCGGGGCTCTCTGCGCGGAGAGCATCAATTGGCCGCTACCCTGGATGGTTGGATCCATGGTCATGGTCATCATCGTT
Source organism: Pseudomonas inefficax (assembly GCF_900277125.1). Classification (GTDB taxonomy): domain Bacteria; phylum Pseudomonadota; class Gammaproteobacteria; order Pseudomonadales; family Pseudomonadaceae; genus Aquipseudomonas; species Aquipseudomonas inefficax. The sequence continues at coordinate 58,321 of NZ_OPYN01000085.1, read as the reverse complement.
CGCTGCTCCGGCTGGAGATTGAGAGACGTACCTAACGGTAGAAGAGTTGGCCAATGGCTCATCGCTTCAGTGATCGGCATGCACTTCTCAGCGGCTGTCTTGAGTGAGGTATCAAACCACTTCCTCATGATGCTTATTGCCGCTTTACTCACATTGCTGACAGCACTCATCGGAATCGCGCTGATCAACCGAAGCGGTGTTGATCTACCGACTAGTTTTTTCTCCCTGATGCCGGCCAACTCAGCAGAGATGATCATCCTGGGTGAGCGATATCAGGCGGATCGCGCACGGGTAGCTGCAGCTCATAGCCTTCGCCTTGTTCTGATCGTTCTGGTTATCCCTGCAGCCGTAACCTGGGGGCTTGGTACCGTTACGCGCAGCACCCCTGCCCCTGCAGACTGGTCATGGCTATCCATCATGTTGCCGACCGGCTTTGCCGTAGCTTGGCTATGGACGCGGATAGGCATGCCCAACGGATGGGCCTTCGGCCCCATGCTGGTGTGTGCCATCTTCACCATCGTTTTTGACCTCCACCTGAGCCTTCCAACGTGGCTTAGTAAATTCGGGCAATTACTGCTCGGCTGTTCTCTAGGCTCCTATTTCGATCGCTCATTCTTTCGCAGCGCCCCTAGCTTTCTGGCCAAGGTGCTACTGATAACCATCGCTGCAATAGGCGTCGCCTTCGGGGCCGGGTGGGTCATGAGCCTTGCGGTTGATGTCGATCCGATGTCCCTTGCCTTGGGCCTCATGCCTGGCAGTAGTACGGAAATGAGCCTGACCGCGGAGGCGCTGGGACTCGGCGTCGCACTGGTGACTGCAATGCAGATCATCCGCATGGTCGTCGTGATGCTGGTAGCAGAGCTCATCTACAAACGATGGGAACGGCGTGTGCAAGCACGCAGGTACAACTAAAACACCGCCTTGGCGGCCTCCCAATAGACCCACACATGAGAAAAGCAACATGGAATGGCTGATGAGCCCCGAGATCTGGATCGCCTTCTTCACCCTGACTGCCCTGGAGATCGTTCTCGGCATCGATAACATCATCATGATTGCAATCCTCGTGGGACGCATGCCACCGCATATGCAGGCCCGAACACGCTTCTTCGGACTGGCACTGGCAATGGTCACCCGGATCATGCTGCTACTTTCCATCACCTGGATCATGCGGCTCACCAGCGACTTGTTCGAGGTTTTTGGACACGGCATATCTGGGCGGGACCTCATCCTCTTCTTCGGTGGCCTTTTCCTGCTCTGGAAAAGCAGCACCGAGATGTATCACAGCCTCGAAGGGGAAGAGGAATCTGAAAGTAGTCCTAAAAGCCTGGCCGGTGGCTTCATTGGGACGATCATCCAAATTGCGATCATTGACATCGTTTTCTCTCTGGACTCGGTAATCACCGCGGTTGGTATGGTTTCCAACGTGCCAGTGATGGTGGCGGCGATTGTTGTCGCGGTGTTGGTGATGATGGCGTGTGCCGGGGCTATCAGCGGTTTCATAGACCGTCATCCCAGCTTGAAGATGCTTGCCCTTTCCTTCCTGGTGGTGGTTGGTACCGTCCTGATTGCAGAGGCTTTCGATGTCCACGTACCGAAGGGTTACGTTTACTTTGCAATGGCATTCTCGCTGGCTGTGGAAGCACTCAACATTCGCATGCGAACAGCTCAAGGCCGCAAGCAAGAACCTGTGAAGCTGTGTAAAGACGTGATCGACAACTGATCACCCCCAATTAATCACAACACCTTCCCGATTCATTGCTAAGCCGCAGGCTTAAGCGATCGGGGAGGTGTTCGCCCTCGATTAGGAAAAGGACGCCATGAGCACGAGATCAATCGGTATTGCGTTTCGCGCCACCTTGGGTTTTTCATGCATCGCAGCCCTCAGCTTTTTCTTGGGGTTCTTCGCTCTACAACAGATCAGTGATGTTCGCACGCAAGCACTGGAGATCCAGGACAACTGGCTTCAGCGCGTGAGGGTCCTTGCTGCTGCCAATACCTCCTTGAACCGCTACCGCATGGGCTCGATGCAACACATCCTCACCAACTCCTCCGAGGAAATGAGCGGCTACGAAGCAAAAGCGACATTGCGCTTATCCCAGATCCGCGAACAAATGGCCGAGTACAGCAAATTGCTGCGTACCGACAGCGAGAGGGGGCAGTTGCAGGCCTTCAACCAGAGCCTGGATGCATACGCCAAGAGACACCAAGAGCTGTTGCAAGTATCCCGGGCCGGCGACAAAACGGGAGCGAGAGGTCACTTGGCGTCGATCCGTGACGCTTACGACCAGATGACCAAGAGCTTTGAGCTTCTGATCACCCAGGCTGATCAAGGAGCCAGAACCGCCGCAGATCAATCGTCATCCACATACGAAAACGCAAAAATTGGTGTGCTAGCGGTCATTGCGCTGGTTTTGTTTGGCACGATCGTCATCGCATGGCTGCTTACCCGCAGCATTATCCAGCCACTAAATGAAGCACTTAACTGCGCCCAAACCGTGGCGTCAGGCGATCTGACCAGCACAATCCAGCCCTCGGGCAACGATGAGGCCACGCGGCTTCTCGAAGCCCTGAACTCGATGCAGGGCGTGCTGCTTTCCACTCTCAGGCAAATCGGTGGTACCTCCACCCAGCTAGCCTCAGCAGCGGAAGAGTTGAACGCGGTCACCGAAGAAGGCGGCCGTGAAACTCATCGGCAACACCTGGAAATTGAACAGGCCGCTACCGCTGTAACCGAGATGTCGGTCGCCATTGAGCAGGTTGCCCGCAACGCCGCGTTCACCTTGGAGCTCACTCAGACCTCCCAACAAAATGCGGTCAATGGCCAACGCTCGATGGAAGAAACATTGGCATCGCTTGGCAGTTTGGCGAATGAGGTGCTGTCTAGCGCCCAGGAGGTCGAAGGACTCGCTGACCAGGCACAGGGTATTGGCAAGGTATTGGAGGTCATCAGGACCATTGCCGAGCAAACCAACCTTCTAGCACTTAACGCTGCTATCGAAGCCGCCCGAGCAGGTGATGCTGGTCGAGGCTTTGCTGTCGTCGCTGATGAAGTCCGTGCGCTCGCACATCGCACCTCGCAATCGACGAGGGAAATCGAGGAGATGATAGGAAGTATCCAGCTGGGCACCGAGAAGGCTGTCAAATCCATGCAGCTCAGTAACGCCCGCTCCCAAGAGGTGCTGACCAAAGCAGAACAGGCAAGCGCTGCTCTGGAAAGCATCGTCGAAAACAGCAGTGAGATCAGTCGCCAGAACCTTCAGATCACCACAGCAACTGAAGAACAGGCTCGTGTCGCACGCGCCGTAGACCAGAACATTCTGACCATACGCAACGTCTCTGTTCAGACTTCCGAGGGAGCGAAACAGGTCACCGCGGCCTCCCAATCCCTTGCTGAGTTAGCTACAGATTTGCACGCCATGGTTAAGAAGTTCCGCACGGACTAGCTACCCAGGCTGATGATCATCAGCGCGATGCGAAGGGACGACCCATGCGCAATTTTGATTTGAACCTGCTCCGTGCACTGCGGGCGCTGCTAGAGAAGCAGGATGTCCAAGCGGCGGCCATGCATATTGGTGTGCCTGTGACCGCTATGGATGCCATGTTGACCAGGTTACGGGAAGCTTTCTCTGATCCCCTGCTGGTTCAAAGTTCGCATGGCACCGTGGTGACCGAACGGGCCAAGCTGATAGCCGAAGCCGTGGAGCGGATTTTTGAGGAACTGGACAGACTCACCATGCTTCAACGGACATGAAGTAAAACGCCCATTAGCCTTCATACACTTCAATTGAAACGAAAAGCCCCAAGTGGCCCAGGCCAACTGAACACCAGGCAGTCGATGCGACAAGAATGTCCCGTTTTGGCTGCATTTGCTCCATCTCAAAGGGACGTGATACCGTGCGCCTTGAGAATAGCCCCCACGCCTCGGGCAGGTCTGAAAACCTGCACTGCGCACCAGGGGGTTAGTTTTTCTCATCCAAGGGGTCACGCCTCGGATCTGACCCGTTGTTTGTGACGAATCCCGCCTGCTCTTCCCCTCACACCACAGTAGGCCTACTGCTGTTTCAGGTTGATACCTTCTTCCGCGCTTTACGATCAGCAGCATTGCGCAGATGACAGTCTTTACACACGGCTTGGAGAGTAACGCTCTGATGAGCGTGCAGCGTGTAGAGCAGAGCAGAATTATCCGCAGGTAAGGTAAAGGGTTCTTCGCTCCACCAATCAAACCCTCCAAATGCCTCGTGGAACTCCGAAGCCGACATCTGGAGCATCGCCTCACGGGCTATTTCCTGGAACTCAGGGCTCACGTGGTCTACTTCGGTTGAAGCAAGCAGCCCACATCGTTCACAAACTGGAAATGCATGCCTTCGAGCGGCTAAAAAAGGAGCCGATGCTAGGCGCAGGGCTGACTCGATCCAGTCATTCTGATTACGAGGAGCTAAGCACTGAGCCCAAGAAACCTTATGCCAACCTTTCGGATCAAAATTGCCGTAAAAGTCATACCCACCACCGGGTCGATATGTCATCCGGAATTGGCTTGGACGCAGGCTGTGGACAGAGCAGTAGTAATGTTTCTCGGCGATCAGGTCTGAGATCAGGTCGTCTTCAAAGGCTTCGTCAAGCTTCCGTTGCCTCAGTCTCGAACGGATAAGGTCTCGCAACTGAGTTTTAGCCATCCCTGCAAAATAGACTGCACCTCGCGCCATTACCTTTTTCCTTCTCGTAATGAAAGACTGAAGCTGCCACTCCACTTCCGTAGCGTATGTGAATGGCTTCGAAATGTCGCCCTTCCTTATGTCTGCTGTCGGTGCGTCAATGAAGGATGAGCCTGGTTACGTTGCCTGCCGCATAGGTATACATTCCTGGTTAGTGAGCAGCAGCATTTCGCTTAGCTTCACTCAGCCGGCGGGTACCTGATTCCCTCCTCCCTACCAAACCATGCGGCAGATCAACATGGACGATTCTTTCACCTTTGCGAAATTTTGGCGCTGTGCCTTACAGGTCAATCCGTTCAGCTATCAGAGTGCTTACCGCGGCTCTGAGCATGGCTTTGAGGAGGAGCAATACAACGCCGCTGTACTGGAAAAATGCCTGGCCCTTGATATCAAAATCGTCGGCATCGCTGACCACGGCAGTGTCAGCAGTGTCGATAGCTTGAGAAAAGTTCTGGAGCCTTCGGGAATTGTCGTGTTTCCAGGCTTTGAGATCGCTGCCAACGACAAAACCCACTTTGTATGCCTATTCCCTGAAGGTACCGGTACACAGCTGCTTGAACGATACCTTGGAAATCTCGATCTACTAGATCCGACTGATGGAGTTCGGCCATCGCGCTTAAGCTCGGAACAATTGGTCGATAAAGTGGATCAGCTCGGGGGCTTTATTTACGCTGCACACTGCACTCAAGACAGCGGGCTGTTGAAAAACCGACTCAACCACGTCTGGATGCTTCCAAAACTGCGAGCGGCGCAGATCCCGGGGTCAGTCGAGGATCTGGCCGGGGTGGAAAGCGATTTTTACCGTCGGGTACTTAAGAACAAGGATGACGCCTACAAGCGCGAACGCCTGGTCGCGGTAATCAACGCGAAGGACGTAGCTAAACCAGCAGACCTAGAGCACCCCGGCGCTACGTGCCTTATCAAGATGACACGTCCCACATTCGCGGCCTTCAAAGTTGCGTTTCTAGATCCATCTTCCAGGATCCGGTTGAGTTCCGATGCCGCGAAGCAGCCAGTCGGAAGGGTCCTCAGCATGGCGATTACAGGCGGCTATCTGGACGGTCTGAAGGTAAATTTCTCTGACCATCTCAATACTGTAATCGGCGGACGAGGCACCGGGAAATCAACGCTTCTGGAATGCCTACGCTTTGCTTTGGATTTGGCTCCTAAAGGCAAGCAGGCACTGAAGCTGCACCAAGAAATCATCAAGGAGAACATCGGGCGGGCGGCGGGCCGAGTCGAACTGGTTGTGGTGTCTTCGGCTCAGAATGGCAAGCAGTACACTGTATCACGCCGTCACGGTGAGCTACCGGTGGTTCGCGACATCAATGGTGATGTGTCAACCATGGTTCCTAGAGAACTGCTTCCGGGCCTCGACATCTACGGCCAAAATGAAATCTATGAGCTAGCTCAAGATGAAGCTAGCCGGTTGCAACTGCTTGACCGATTTCTTCCTCAAGATCGCGACTATGAGCAAAAGAGAGCCGACGCACAGAAGCGCTTGAAGGAAAACAGGGTCAAGGTCGTAGAGTCTCTTTCCGACGTAGACGATGTCGAATCAGAACTCAGACGACTTCCGAATTTGGAGGAGCAACTACGCGACTACGAGGCGCTGGGAGTTGCGGAAAAGTTGGCCACGACATCCTTGCTCGCCAGGGAAAGGGTGATAGTCAGCACAGCCAAGGAATCTTTGCAAAGCTTCGAAAGCGTGCTCGCCGATTTTCGTCGAGCCATTCCGGATCTCTCATTCATTAGCGATGAGGCGATTGAAGGGGTGCCTGATAGGGATGCCTTGGTCACAATGCGGGAAACGTTGGGCACACTCAAAGAGAGCTTCGAAACGCACATCACCGAAATGGAGACCGTTGCTGCGACCACCCAGCAATTTTTTTCAACTGAACACGATGCTTGGCTGCTGGCGGTACAGGAGCATGATAAAGAGCTGGAGAAAGAGCTCCGAACCCTTCCCGATACAGCGGGGAAGTCAGGGCAGGAAATCGGCGCCGCGTACCAAAAATTGCAACAGGACATCGAAAGCATACGGCCACTGGAATCCAAGCTTCCAGGACACCAGCAACAACATGACGCGCTGGAGCAAGAACGCCGAAACATCCTAGCGGAGCTATCTGATTTGAGAACACTTCGGCTAGCCGCTTTGCAGAAGGCAGCGAAAAGGCTAACCCGAAAGCTGGAAGGTAAAATGAAGGTCGAGGTGGTCCCCGAGGCCGACCGCTCACCACTGGTTGGATACCTTTTGGGGTGCCGGCTGGAGGGGATTGGAGAGAAACGACTAGCGTGGATTGAAGAGGCCGAAATCATCAGCCCAACCTTACTGGTTGCTTCAATCCGAGAGGGCAGCGGAATGCTCCAATTGGATTGGGGGCTAACGCCTATGGTTGCAGATGCTCTCGCGAAGCTTCAGCCTTCTCAAATCATGGAGCTTGAAGCTTTAGAGCTGGAACATCGCGTGGATATCTCACTGAACGTTGCCCATGGAGATGCTGAGCCAAATTTCCGTCCGCTGAACAAACTGTCGACCGGTCAGCAATGCACGGCGATCCTGCATATGTTGCTGCTGGACAACATTGATCCACTGTTTATGGACCAGCCGGAAGACAACCTTGACAACGCATTCATTGCCGAGAGGATAGTCAATGAGCTAAGGGACGCCAAAACCAACCGGCAATTTCTCTTCGCGACACATAACGCAAATATCCCAGTGTTCGGCGATGCCGAGTGGATCGGAGTATTCCGCACTGAGGATAACCGCGGGTGTCTTGAACTGGAGGCGCAGGGGTCTATCGATGTGGCTTTCATACGCGACCAGGTAGCGAGGATATTGGAGGGAGGCCGTGAGGCATTTATCCAGCGGATGGAAAAATACGAGTTTTAAAAGGGCCGTCGCCCGGGGCACCAAAGAATAGCCTGCTGATGTGGGATAACGATAGGAAACTCTCCCGGCTCTCGATGGCCGGGAGAAAGCATCAGCTTGGCTGCTGAGTCCACCCGCCACCAAGCGCTACCATCAAGCCAATGCATGCCTCTACCTGCTTGGTCTGTAGCCGTTGAAGATCCTGCTTCGTCTGCAGTGCATCGAGCTGGGCAGTGAGAACGTCGAGAAGGCTTACCCCTCCCTGCTTGTAGCTATTCATGGCAATCCTTTCTGCTGCCGTGGCAGCATCTGCGGCAGTTTTCACATCCCTGGCTTGTTGGCCAAGATCGCCGATCTGGGCCAGGTTATCTTCAACCTCCCGCACAGCATGAAGCACCCTACCGTGGTAGAACGCAGCGGCCTCGTCGAACTCAGCCACGGCTTTCTGCTCATCCGCTTCTCGTTTTCCCCCATCAAATATGGGCAGCTGTAGAACGGGGCCCACCGCCCAGAAGCGGTTAGCTGACGCCAACAAGTTTCCAGCTCCCTGGGTTTGCCCGCCGACAAGCCCCGTCAGACTGAAGTCTGGGTACCACGCCGCTCGGGCAACACCGATGTTGGCGTTGGCCGCATATACACGTCGCTCCGCTGCTGCGATATCGGGTCGACTCTGCAACAGCTTACTCGGCAGATCGTGCGGTACCTGGGGGGGCTCCAAGGGGGTCTGATCGTCAGCAATCGAGAACTCGCTGGGCAACTTGCCCACGAGCTCTGCTATTGCATGCTCCGCCAGACGGCGCTGAGCGATTGCCTCATCCACCTGTGCGTTCGCCTCTGACAGGCGCGCCGTTGCCCGGTCGAGATCCAACTCGCTCGCTATATTGCCTTGGTACCTATCTTGAATCAGCGTGAGCAGTTGGGTCCGATGTGCCAGGGCATCACCCAGCAGATGATGCTGTACATCCAAACCTCGCAATCGAACATAGAGAACGGCAAGTTGCTTCTGCAGGCTCAATCGCGCCGCTGCCAAGTCATCTCCAGAAGCTTGGGCTTCAGCATCACCAGCTGCGACTTGGTTACGTAGCTTCCCCCAGAGATCGAGATCGAAGTTCAAGCTCAGCCCAGCGGTATCGCTGTTGTAGATTGATGGCTGGGTATTACCACGCAACGGCCGGCGGTCCGACTGCCGCTGGCGTTGCGGCGTGACACTCGCGCTCGCCTGCGGCCAAAGGCTGCCATGCAAGCCTTGGGCGTAGGCTGCGGCCGCATCGTAGTGCGCCACTGCAGCGGCGAGGTCCGGATTCGACGCCTCAAGTTGTACCTGCAGCTCATTGAGCCGCTTGTCTTCGAACAGCTTCCACCACTGCGCTGGCAACCTCTGCTCTGTGCCCACCATCTGCCAGGCCCCTACCCGCTCGCCATAATGAGCCGGTAATTTCGCCTCAGGTACCTGGTAATGAGGGGCCAGCGAACAGCCCTGCAGAGCCAGGCTCAGCAGTAATCCGGCACGCTTAAACCGAGGGCTCATGCGAACCTCCCGGGGTCACACTGTGCACCGCGTCATTGTCCCGAAGAGCATCAGGCGGATTATCTACCACCTCGTCTTTCAAGCTCAGCCCGCGGTCGACGATCAGCTTGCTGCCCAGGTCCTGAGCGATATGGATACTTCGCAGATGCGCTCTGCTTTGGTCGTCGAGCACCGCCACCTGGGGTCCCTGGGCCCTGAATATCAGGGCGCTGGCGGGAATGCTTACGGCCTGGGCATCACTGCGCAAAGTGATCTGGGCACTGGCGTAGTCACCCGGCAGCAAGGCACCGCTGGCATTTTCAACGGCGTACTGGGCCTGCAGCGTGCCCGAGCTCTGGTCGACCGACGTAGAGGTGCCCAGCAACGCTGCCGTGTACGTTCTCCCGGGGTGTTCGGGCACCGACAGCTGAACCTGCATGCCGGGCAAGATTTGACTGGCGTAGTTCTGCGGCACCGGCACATACAGGCGTAGCCGGCGCGTATCGGCGATGTCGAACAGCGAGGTGGCGTTGTCGCTGTCGGCCTTGATCAGCTGGCCTATCTGCGCGTGGCGGGCGGTGATGGTGCCGTTGAACGGGGCGCGGATAACCTTGTAGGCAGCCAGGTCCTTGAGTCGCGCATATTCCGCTTGGGCCGCCTGCGCATCTGCATTAGCGACCGCGGCCGCGGCGACCTTCTCGTCAACCTCTTGTCGGGAAACGGAGTGGCTGGCGAAGAGATGCTGCCAGCGCTCGGCGGTGCTCTGTGCCAGCGAGGCACTGGCCTGGTGCTGTGCCAATTGCGCCTTGGCCTGAGCGAGTTGCTGGTCGAGTTCAGGACTGTCAATTTCAGCAAGCGGCTGACCGGTCTTGACCACCGTGCCGATATCTACTTGCCAGTTCTTCAGGTAGCCACTGACCCGGGCATTGACCCGCGCCATGTTCCAAGCCTGAAGGTGGGCCGGCAGGCTCAAGGTTTCGCCGGCAGCATTCATCGATGGGGTGAAGGTGACCACGGCGGGCTCTGCCCGGCTCTCGGTCCACGCCTGCACCGCAGCGGCCTGATGCTGACGGGCATACACGCCCAGCGCAACCACCAGGGCAGCCAGGCCCAGGCCGGCGCCCCCCATGAGTTTCAAGCGCCGACGATCAGCTACGGAACGGCTAGGCATGCAGGGTTTCTCCAACAACAGCGTGAGGGGTTGAGCGGCGATGTGCCAGGCTGAACACGACGGGGACGAACAGCAGGGTCGCACAAGTGGCAACGATCAGGCCGCCGATCACTGCCCGACCCAAGGGTGCGTTCTGCTCCTGCGAGAGGGCCAGCGGCAGCATGCCGATGATCATCGCCAAGGCGGTCATCAGCACCGGCCGGAAGCGGGTGAAGCCGGCCTCCATGGCAGCCTTTACGGCATCGCCATGTTCAGCCAGGCGCTCGCGGCAGAAACTGACCACCAGCACTGAGTTGGCGGTAGCCACACCCATGCACAGGATCGCCCCGGTGAGTGCCGGCACCGACAGCGTGGTGCCAGTGATGAACAGCATCCAGACAATGCCCGCCAGAGCCGCCGGCAGAGCGGTGATGATCACGAACGGGTCGACCCAGGACTGGAAGTTGACCACGATCAGCAGGTAGATCAGCACCACGGCACCCAACAGGCCAAGGCCCAGGCCGTGGAAGGCTTCATGCAGCGCGGTGATCTGGCCGTGCAGACTGACGGTCGCACCTTTCGGACGCAGCTGCGCGGTATCGTCGATGACGTGCTGAATATCTGCCGCAATGCCGCCCAGGTCGCGGCCTTGAACGTTGGCGTACAGGTCCAGGGTCGGGGTGATGTTGTAGTGGCTTACCACGTCGGCGCTACTGGACCGGTCCAGGCTGGCGATACCGCCGAGCACCGTTGTGTGGCCGTTACTGCCAGTGATCGGCAGTGCCTCAAGCTGGGCGATGCTGCTCATGCGGTACTGAGGCGTCGAACCGACCACGGAGTAGGACACACCATTGGCCGGGTTGAGCCAGAAAGTCGGTGCAGTCTGCGAAGTACCGGCCAGCGAAGCGCCCAGGCTGGCGGTGACATCGCGTTCTGTGATGCCCAGTTCGGCGGCGCGCTTTCGGTCAACGTTGACCTGCAGCGACGGGTAACTTTCCGACTGCTGCAGGCGCAGATCGGCGATGCCGGGGATGTGCTGCAGGCGGCGCATCACCTCGGCAGCATAGGCCCGGTTGGCGGCATCATTCGGGCCAGAAATCTTCACATCCAGCGGGGCCGGTGAGCCGAAGTTTAGGATCTGGCTGCTGATGTCCGCCGGCAAGAAAGCGAAGGTGGTGCCAGGGAAGCTGTCCGGCAGCACCTCGCGCAGTCGCTTCACGTAGTCGGCGGTCGGGCCATGGCCAGCTTTGAGCGAGATCTGGATATCACCATCCTGCGGTCCGACCGTGCCACTGGTGTTATAGGCCATGTCGATGCCGCTGATCGGCAGCCCGATGTTATCGATAATCGAATCCACGGCACCGGCCGGCAAGACCTCGCGGATGCGGCTTTCGATACGATCGAACGCTGCAGCGCTTTCCTCGATGCGCGTGCCCAAAGGCAAGCGCACATGCAGGGCCATGGCCCCGGCATCGGTTTCGGGGAAGAAGTCCTGCCCCAGGGTTGCCAGCAGCGCGAAGCTGGCTAGCACGCAACCGAGGAAGCCAAGCAGGAAGCGCTTTCGGTTGGCCAAGGCCACTTCCAGCAGTCCTTGGTAGCCATCGCGCAGCCGGGCAAAGCCTGCTTCGAAGCCGGCCTGCAGGCGTACCAGCGGGTTGGCCGACTTGTCGCCTTCGTGGTGATTGAGGTACGCGTCCTCCGGATGCCGCCCCTCGCCCTGCTCCACCCGGTGCGGCTTGAGCAGGAACATGGCCAGGGTCGGTACCAAGGTACGCGACAGAATAAAAGAGCTCCCCATGGCGAACATCACTGCCAATGCCATGGGCCGGAATAGGTACCCGGCGATGCCCTGGAGCATGAACATCGGAACAAATACAACGCAGATGCACAACAAGGCCACGAATGCAGGTCCGACGATCTGTTTGGCGCCATCGAGGATCGCCTCCCTGACCGACTTACCCTGCTCCAAGTGCCAGTTGATGTTTTCGATGGTCACCGTCGCGTCGTCGACCAGGATGCCCACGGCCAGAGCCAGGCCGCCGAGTGTCATGACATTGAGGGTCTGCCCGCTGACAGCTAGCAGAGCGATCGCCGACAGCACCGCCAACGGTATCGAGGCGGCGATGATCAGCGTCGATCGCCAGCTGCCGAGGAACAGAAGGATCATCGCACTGGTGAGCAAGGCGGCGATAATGCCCTCGCGGGCCACGCTGCCGACCGATTCTCTGACCACCGTCGAGGCATCACCAAGCAACGAGGTCTTCAGCTCCGGTGGCAAGGTTTCGTTGATCCGAGGCAGCATGCCGCGAATGCCGTCGACGATCGACAAGGTCGAGATGTTGCCGTTTTTCAATGCCGGCATCAGTACTGCGCGGTGCCCATCCACACGCACGATGTTGGTTTGCGGCGGAGCCCCATCACGCACATGGGCCACTTGGCCGATGGTGATCTGTGCTCCGTCGACGACCTTGATCGGCAGCTCGTTGAGCTGGTCAATAGCGGTTGGACTGTTGTTGAGCAGCACGGTGAATTCGTTGCGGCCGATCTTCGCCGTGCCCACCGGAATGATCTGGTTCTGCGCGGCCAGCGCATTCGCCACGTCCTGAGCAGACAAGCCCTTGGCGGCCAGAGCCTGCGGGTCAAGATCGAGGGTGATCTGGCGCTCCTTGCCACCCATCGGAGTCGGCATCGACAGCCCGGGCACCGAGGTCAGCGGCAGGCGAATGCTGTTCTGCACTAGGTCGCGGATCCGCGCTTCTGACAGGGTCGGGCTGGAGAAAGCCATCTGTAAGATCGGCACGGTCGAAGCGCTGTAGTTGAGGATCAGCGGTGGCGTGATGCCAGCCGGCATCTGCTTGAGCACGGTCTGCGAAACGGCGGTGACCTGCGCGTTGGCTGTGCGGATATCGACGCTGGGCTGGAAGAAGATCTTGACGATACCCATGCCTGGCAGCGACTGCGACTCGATATGTTCGATATCGTTTACCGTAGTACTCAGTGCCCGCTCATAGGTATAGACAACCCTTCCCGACATGGCGTCCGGAGCAAGCCCCGCGTACTGCCAAACGACCGCAATAACGGGTATACCAATATCCGGAAAAACATCACTCGGCGTACGCACCGCCGCTAATGGACCCACAATGCAAATCACGATTGCCAGCACTAAGAAAGTGTAGGGCTTGTGAAGTGCAGTTTTCACTAGACCGAGCATGCCGAGTCTCCGAAACTTGAATCGGCGCAGTCTTCCACGACTTATCAATAAGTTACGGTTAAACCTCCATTAAAGTTAATTTAGGAAATCGACGATCAGTCTTCACTTGCTGTTCACGATTGCACTGAGCATCATAGAAAAATCAATCGCAACATCATCTGAGGGGAAATCGTATGGGGATCAAGATGCGTACAAAATGGCGACTGCTCGTACCGCTACTCGGGGTCTTGAGCACACTGGGCGGCTGCGCCGGGCAGATGCCAAAAGCCAGCCCGGATGAGGCCTGGGTAGGCCTCAAGGAGGAGCCCACGACGACTGTAATGGCCGAGACCGTGGATGGCAAGCGCCTCGATGACGGTCGCTACTTCGAGGTTTCGGCGGGCAAGCATACGCTAGGGGCTACCCTTTTTGTTGAGGGCGAAGGCGACAGCAACGGCGCCACCTGTAACGCAAGCGTCACTTACCAAGACTTCAAAGCAGGCAAGCACTATACATTAGTGGAAAGCAGTCTGGGCCAAGAATACAAGGTCACACTTTATAACTCTGCAGATAAGCCCTTGGCCCACTCTCCCGACATAAACTGCATGGCCGGCTGATTCACACGCCATGTCTGCATTCATGATCCTCAACAAGCAAAACAAGAGAGGAATCATGCAGGCAAATTACTTCGCTACTACCCTCTCGAACTCCTTTCCACCACGCACATAGGCGTGCCTGAAACTGGTTCATTGATAATTTGAACCTGCACTTCAAAAACTTCCTTTACCAGATCAATACTCATAATCTCAGCGGGGCTACCATTGGCCACCAGTATTCCGCTGCGCATTACCGCAATGTGATCTGCGTAGCGACAAGCCTGATTGATATCGTGCAGCACCGTGATGACGGTCTTCCCTTCGCTGGCCAGATCTTGCATGAGGTCCAGCAGCTCAACCTGATGGCAGATATCGAGGTAGGTCGTAGGCTCGTCCAGCAGCACTACTTCTGTGTCCTGGGCAAGCACCATAGCTAACCAGGCCCGTTGCCGCTGGCCACCGGACAGATCAGAAAGTGGACGGTCTGCGAGCGCCTCCAACTCCATCCTCTCGATCGCTTGATCGACATGCCCCTTATCCGTTCCACTCAGCCGCCCCCAGAACGAGTTGTGCGGACTTCTGCCGTAGGCAATGAGTTGGCGTACGCTTACCCCTTCAGGAATGGGCAGCACCTGCGGAAGGAAAGAAACCCTGCGTGCGAGCTCTTGGTTTTTCAAGCGTGGCAACGGACTTCCATCGACCAACACTGAACCAGCCGAAGGCCGGATGATTCCTGCAAGGGCCTTAAGCAACGTCGACTTGCCACAGCCATTTGGGCCGATCAGTGCAGTGACCTTGCCGGCCGGCGGTGCGAAGGACAACCCTTTGACAATCGGCGCCGTGCCATAGCCTACGTCGACGTTGCGTGCCTGAATAATGCTCATGTGTTTAGCTCTTGAACCGTGCCAGCAGCCACAGGAAATAAGGCGCCCCTATTACTGCGGTGAAGATGCCAGCGGGAATTTCGCTGGGCGCGATCAACGCACGGCCGATCGTATCGGCCAATACCAGCAGTACTGCACCGATTAACATCGCTGCAGGAATCAGATGTTGGTGATGACCACCCACGAGTCGCCGGGCCATGTGAGGCGCAACGAGCCCGATGAAACCAACGGGGCCGATGATCCCCACACCTACACTGGTCAGGAGCACGGCGCAGCCGACTGCCACTCCCCGATTAGGTCCCATCCGCACGCCCAGGCTATGCGCCGCCTCATCTCCCAAGGCGATGAGGTTCAAGGACTTTGCCAACAGCATTCCCGTCGGGATCAACACCAGCAGCGGCGTGGCTAGAGCCACATGGTGCCAGTTCCGCCCCCAGATGCTGCCTGTGAGCGCGAGTAAAGCGGTGTTGATATCCAGAGGATGGGACAGAATCAAAAACTCGGTAATGCTTGCCAAGGTGACCGCAATAGCCACGCCTGACAGCGCAAAGCGAACGCCTGAAAAGCTGACGCCCGCGTTATAGCCGATCAGCAGCAATGCTCCCGCAGCCCCGCCTGCGCATGCAATCAATGGGAACCACATAGGCGAGATTTGTGCCCAGCCAATGATCGTCACCGTAAGCGCCAAGCCAGCCCCCTGTGTGACACCAAGGATCTCCGGCGAAGCGAGCGGATTACGGATTACACCTTGGACGATGGCGCCCGCCAAGCCAAACGCAGCACCGACCAGGACAGCAAGGATTGTTCGAGGCAGACGGTGATTCCATACTTCAAAGTCGGCGCCGTCATGGGCGACCAGGCGCTCAATAACTGCCTCAGGCTTCAACCAGGTGGTTCCGATGCTCAAGCTGGCGAACGCCGCCAATGCCAACAAGCCGACAAGTACTGCCAGGCGTATACGACCCACGCTCATAAGCTGCGCCTTGCGAGAAACAGGAAAAACGGCGCACCAACAATCGCAGTGACAGCTCCGGCGGGTGTTTCGGCTGGGAAAGCAACCATGCGCCCCACCAGATCAGCCGCCAATACGATCACAGCACCAAGGGCGGCACTCAGCGGTACCAACCAACGGTAATCGTTGCCCAGGAACTGGCGAAGAATATTGGGGGCAATCAACCCTACAAACCCAACCGGCCCCACAGCGCAGACAGTGGCCCCAACTAGCAGCAGACTGATCACAAACACCTGCAATCGCAGTGCAGTGATGCCCACCCCAAGTGATCGAGCTGCATCTTCGCCCAGATTGATGAGGTTCAGTCGAGGCGCGAGTATCAGTGCCCACAATGTGCCCACCAATGCGCACGGCCAGAGTATGTTCACCTGCGCCTCGGTGACGTTTGCAAGCGAACCCGCCAGCCAGTTCAGTACGCTCTGCGCCTGGGCTTCGACCAGAATCACTGTGAGTCGGGTAAGCGCAGCGCAGAGTGCCGCGACGGCAACTCCTGCCAGTACCAGGCGCCCTTGCGACGTGCTTTGTGACCAAGCACCACCAAGGCTAAACACGGTAACCCAGGCCAATGCACCACCAATGCAGGTCATCAGCAAAGCACCACCCGGGAACATTGGCGCAATCAACCCGGTGGAGAACAACGCCAGACCGGTAGCCGCACCCGCGGTCACTCCGAAAAGCGAGGGTGAGGCAAGACTGTTTCGCGTGATGCCCTGCATCAGCGCCCCGGCAAGTCCAAGACTGCCTCCCACCAGCGCTGCGCAGAGCGCGCGAGGTACACGGATTTGTGAGACGACGTAGGCCATGTTTCCACCTACGGTCCCTTGATGCACCAAACCATTCCAGGCGTCACAGGCTGTCAGCGTAAAGGGCGACCAGGTGAACAGCGAAAACCAAAACAACCCTGCACCAACGAGGAGGGTCATCACGCTGGCGAGTAGACCACGGTAACTCATTGGCTACGGGCGACCTGAGGACCTTTCAGTGCAGCCAACGCCTCGTCTGCGATCTGCTCAGAGGCCATCACACCGCGGTTCCGTGCCCAGGTATCACCGTCAACATCGACCACATGCTGATCACGCACCGCGGAGAGAACACTCCACAGCGGTTGCTTGCTCCAGGTATCAACAAGGCTTGGGTGACGGTAGTGCCCCACCAGTAGCCATGAGGGGTTCAAGGCCAGCAACTGCTCCAAACTTACAAATTCCGTAGGCGCAGCCCCCTGGCGGACAGCAGGCACGGTGAGGCCGATAGTGGACAGCACACTGCCAGCGTACGACGCCGGACCATGCAGAGAAAAACTGCTTTCACGAGCGACACCAAACAGGACGGTAACCCCAGACGGGATCTGCTTTGCCACCTCTGCAAGGTGAGCACGGTTTTGAGCGATTCGTTTTTCCATCTCTGGGCCTTTGCCCAGCGCTACACCAATCAGCTGAGCTGACTTCAGGCTTCCTTCGTAATCCTCTCCCCGAGATGGCAACAACAGAGTCGGAGCGATATGAGACAGGTCGTCATAGAGCGCTTCGTGTCGATTTAGGTCAGCCACAATCAAATCAGGCTTGAGCGCTGCAATCTGCTCGATGCTTGGCTGCGAGCGCAGCCCAACCGACGTCCACTTTCCAATGACGTCGCGAACTTTGGACAGCACCCGTTGCGCATCGCCGTCATCAGCGGCACCCACGGGAGTCACTCCTAGCGCAGCCAAGCTATCCAAAAACGAAAATTCAAGGACCACCACGCGCTTTGGCGCATCCGCCAGTTTGACTGTGTGCTGACCATCATTCACTTCGATGGGGGCTGCATGGCTGATGCAGGAGAAAGCAATCAACGCGCAGGAAAAAAGAATCCTGAGTGGTGCGGGGGTTCGCATAGTGGTCCCTTTGTGACGTCACACTGCCAGACATCGACAGGTGCGGAGCGGATGGGCGCACGCTGACGCAGATGGTCAGCGATGCGCGATTTAAAGCGGAAAGACAACGGCACAGAACAAGCGGTTCAGAGTGTCGGCTCAGGCCGACTCAACAGCAGCCTCAACAGGTAGCTCAACTGCCTCAAACAACTCAGCTGCAACTTTATGCCGGCGAGCTTGCTCCAGGTGCTTACGCATATGATCAGCAGCCGCAAGGCGGTCACCTTTTTCAAGGCACGCAAGGATCGCGAGGTGCTCAACCGCCTGCTCTCGGCGTGGAGCGCGCTTGCTAGCCTGACGGTACTCCACCAAACGGCGAAGCTGGTCGAGACGACGAACCGTCTGGACGTGAAATCTGTTGCCAGAAAAACTGGCAAGCGTCTCGTGGAACTGAGCATTCGACTCGAAGAGCTCCTGAGGCGTCATGGTCAGGTAGCCGCCATCTGCAATGAATTGTTGCTGCTTCTTGCAGCGAGCCAAGGCTTCCGTATCGACCATGAACGTGGGGGCAAGCAAGCCTGCCGGCTCTATGATCGCTCGGAAGGAATAGCTCTCTTCATAAGCTTCAACCGAATCGATCATCGGCAGGAACTGCCAGCCTTGGCCGGCACGCTGCTCGATCCAGCCCTCCTGCTGGATTCGCATCAACACGCCACGCAGCATATAGCGTGAAATGTTGAATAAACGCATCAGGTCCGTTTCAGCGAACTGCTCCGGGATCTGTCCATTCAGGCGCATCACTGCGATCTGCTGATAGATCGGATCATCGATGGAAACCGACAAATCCTGGGCAATATCGGCCAGATCATCATAGGGCTTGGCCAGGAAAAAGCCGCGATTGCGGTCCTGACTCAGCATTCCTCGCTCAGCGAGGTAGTTCAGAGCAATCTTGATAGGAGTCCGTGACGTCTTCAAAGCCTTAGCCAGTCCTAGCTCCGAGACATGATGCCCCGCAGCCAGTTGCTCTTGACGAACATAGGCAACGATATCGCGAGCTACGCGGGCTTGAAGAGGCGTTAGATTCATATCTTTTCCGAGTTGGGGCATGGGATTGTGGGGCTCTTCCATTGAGACGAGCCCCACAGCACCTACATTATGCCTTTTGCGGGCTCATTTCCAAATGGGGTTCGGTCTCAACTGTAGCCGGGACCATTGGCTTACGAGTCATAGTCAGTGCAATAACCGCACCAGCCACCAGGAGGATGCCTGCGATCATGAAGGCCCAGTTGTACGAGCCTGTGGCCTGAACGACGTAGCCAGTGACGATCGGAGCCGCCACACCGAAGAGGTTGCCGCCAACAACAATGAACGCGACCGCACGACCAACGTCCCCAGCACTTGGCAGCAGGTCATTGAGCAGGGAGAAGTTCAGCGAAGTGGTCGAGGCAATACCTGCCAAGGTCAGCGACGAAATCAAGACCAGCGATGCAGTAGAGTCAGCGAATGGCACCAAAAGGATGCAACTGGCAATTAGCATCGAGATCGCAATTACGTTGCGGCGCTTACCCGAGCTCACACCCCCGCCACGGGTCAGGTACCAGTCACTGAGTTTGCCCAGGCCGATGCAGAGCACAACAGCCGCAGCATAAGGGATAGCAGTCACCAGACCACTTTTTTCCAGCGTCAGATGACGCTCTTGCTGGAGGTAGCTCGGCAACCAGGTCAGGAAGAGGTATTGGGTGTAAACGTTGCAGCCTTGGGTCAGAGCAAGCCCCCAGAGGGTCGGCGTCTTCAGCAGGCGTTTCAGACCATACGGAGCGACTGCAGCACCACCCGCTTTGCCACCACCGGAGCGCGAGTCCAGGATGGTTTTACGCTCTTGGTTGCTCAGCCACTTCACATCTTCAGGCTTGCCGTAGAACAGGTACCAAGCCAACAGCCAAACGAAACCGATGCCGCCGGCGATCACGAAGGACCAGCGCCACCCAACACTGGCGACCAGCATCGCAAGAACGATCGAACAAATCGCTGGCCCAGCGTACGAGCCGCTGTTGAAAACGGCGGTGATGGTGCCGCGCTCCTGGCTCGGGATCCACTCACGAATCACCTTGGCCCCGACCGGATTGCTGACCGATTCACCAGCACCCATGACAAGTCGCGCAGCCAGCAGCGAAGCGAAGTTCATCGCTGCCCCGGTCAGCGCCGTAGCAGCCGACCACACGAGAATCCCAAAACCACCGATGCGCTTGGCGCCGTAGCGGTCGATCAGCAGACCAACAGGAATCAGGAAGAGCGCGTAGCTCCAGATAAATGAGGAAAAGAGGTATCCCATGCCGACTGCACTGAGATTGAATTCCTCGGCGATTGGTTTGGCAGCGATGGACAGGGCAATACGGTCCATGTAATTGATCATCGCCAGAGAGAACAGAAATACAGCAATCCAGGCTCTACGGTACGGCATGGTTACACCTTTATTTTTCTAGGCGCGGTTGCGCCGGCTACTAGCACCGGCAGCTGGCCGTCGACAGAGCCGACGGCCAGCCACCGACTCATGAAGCTGAGTGATAGAGCGGAAACGCTCCGAACATCACGCCACCTACCAACATGGCCATACTCACCAGCAGCGCCCACTTCAACGCAAAGCGCTGGTGGTCACCCAGGTCGACTTTTGCCAACGCCACCAGCAGGTAGAGCGAAGGCACCAATGGGCTGAGCAAGTGAACGGGCTGACCAACCACCGATGCCCGGGCGATCTCCAGATGCGAGATTCCGTAGGTAGCGGCGGTCTGTGCGATCACAGGCAAGATGCCGAAGTAGAAGGCATCGTTGGACATGAAGAAGGTGAACGGAATGCTGACCAAGGCAGTGAACACCGCCAGGTATGGACCAAACGCATCAGGGATGACTGCCAACAGCCCCTTCGCCATCGCATCGACCATGCCGGTACCCGAAAGGATGCCGGTGAAGATGCCTGCGGCGAAAATGACCGAAGTCACCGCGAGAACGTTGCCCGCGTGAGCGGAGATACGCTCTTTCTGCTGCTCCAGGTGTGGGTAGTTGATCATCACCGCAATGGCGAAGCAGACCATGAACAGCACCTGAATCGGCACGATACCCGCCATCAACACGCCAATCATCGTTGCAGTGAGCAGCAGGTTGGGCCAGAACATGTGCGGGCGACGATTGCGATCGCACTCTTCGTGCGAACCATTACCCAGCGCGATAGAGCCGTTGTGGAAATCATCCACGGCAATCACACCCAGGCGAGCACGCTCACGTCGACCCAGCAGAATTGCGATGAAGAGCAAGCAGGCGCAGCCCAGCAGCATCGACGGCACCATCGGCAGGAAGATGTCCATAGCGTCGACATGCAGCGCAGCCGCGGCGCGGGCAGTAGGGCCGCCCCACGGGGAGATGTTCATGATGCCGTTTGCGATGTTGACCACGCAGGTCAGGCCCAGAACGCTCATTCCAAGGCGCTGATAAAGCGGCAGGAATGCGGCGACCACGATCATGTAGGTAGTGGAACTGTCGCCATCCAGGGACACAAGCATGGTCAGGATCGTGGTTCCGACCAACACCTTCAGCGGGTCACCCTTCACGATCTTCAGGATGCAGCGCACCAATGAATCGAACAGTCCCGCGTCGATCATGATGCCGAAGTAAAGAATCGAGAAGGTCAGCATGACGCCAGTCGGCGCCAGAGTCTTGATGCCGTCGAGCATCATCGTGCCCAGGCCGGCATAGAAGCCACCAATCAGGGCAAACACGATCGGTACCACAATCAGGGCGACCAGGGCGGTCAGCCGCTTGGTCATGATCAGGTACATGAAACAGGTGACCATCGAAAAACCGAGCACGGTCAGCAGCATGGCTCTCTCCTTATTTTTTTAGTGCCGCGAAGCCAGGCTTTTTAGCGGTACGAAGCGGAAGGAGCGGACTGATGCCGGACGGATTTACGGTAGGTCTGATTGCATTTCATCTTGGATTTCCTCGTTTTTGTCTTTGTGCGGGAAAGGCTGGCAGGCAGATAAATGGCCGGTCTTCAGACTTCAAGGTGACCATTCGGCGCTCGACCGAAGTTTTTCTGCTGGAGATAAATTGACTCAAGTTTAGACAAAGTGCAATATCACCTCACAAAAAACACGCCTGTGAGGTCCCCGGCATGAGCAAGCACATTGGCCAAACCCTGGCCGTAAACGGTCGCGACTACCGCGTCTGCAACGTATCGGAAGCTGTAAAAGCGATAGGCGGCGACTTTGCCCGCCTGCCAATGAGCCTCCGGATCCTCGCTGAAAACGTCCTGCGTACCGAAGCAGAGCCGAACGAAGCGCTGAAGGTAATTTGCACTCGCTCTAAAAACAGCGACATCCCTTTCCGCCCCGCTCGCGTGGTTCTTCAGGACCTCCTCGGCACCCCCGCCCTGGTCGACCTGGCCGGCCTGCGTGACGCCGTAGCAAAAGCAGGCGGCGATCCACGCCAGGTAAACCCGGTCACCCCTACCCACCTCGTCGTCGACCACTCGCTGAACGTAGAGCGTTGGGGTGATGCCAGCGCACTGGCCGACAACGAAGCCATCGAGCGCGAGCGCAATGCCGAACGGTTTGCATTCCTTGACTGGTGCAACAAGGCCTTCAACAATCTGTCGATCGTGCCTTCGGGTAACGGCATCCTTCACCAGATCAACCTGGAGCGCCTGACCACCGTCATCGGCACTCGTGAAGTTGAAGGTGATCTTTGGGCCTTCCCTGACACGCTAGTCGGTACTGACAGCCACACCACCATGATCAACGGCATTGGCGTGTTGGGTTGGGGTGTTGGTGGTATCGAGGCAGAAGCCGCAATGCTGGGCAAAGCCCTGATGATGCGGGTTCCAGAAATCGTCGGCGTCCGGCTGGAAGGCGTGCCGCCATCGGGCTACGTTGCTACTGACATCGCACTTGCCCTGACCGAAAGCCTGCGCAAAGCTGGCGTAATCGGCAGCGTGTTGGAGTTCCATGGCCCAGGCGTTGCAGCCCTGTCCTTGGCGGACCGTGGCACCCTGTCCAACATGGCTCCTGAGTTCGGCGCTACCGCGGCAATGTTCGCGATCGACGATCGCACCCTGCACTACCTGCGACTCAGCGGTCGCGGCGGTGAGATTGCCGAGCTGACCGAGGCTTATGCCAAGCATCAAGGCCTGTGGCATGACAGCCTGGAATCGGTCGAGTACGACCGTGTCGTCACCCTCGACCTGAGCACCGTTGGTCGTGCGATTGCCGGCCCGAAACAACCTCACCAGCGCATCCTGCTGGGTAAAGGCGAAGCAGCAAAAGACATTCCTACCGGCCTGGATAACGGCTCGGTCGTGATTGCCGCCATCACCAGCTGCACCAACACCTCGAACCCTCGTGGCGTGATCGCTGCGGCTCTGGTCGCCCGCAATGCACTCAAGCGCGGTCTGCGTCGTGCTCCGTGGGTCAAGACTTCCTTCGCACCCGGCTCCAAGGTGGTCGCCGACTACCTGGACCGTGCAGGTCTGAACGTGGACCTCGACAACATGGGCTTCAACGTTGTTGGCTACGGCTGCACCACCTGCAATGGCATGTCCGGCCCTCTGCTCAGCAAAGAGATCGAGGACGAAATCCGCACTCGCAAGCTGGAGACCGTTGCCGCTACCTCCGGTAACCGCAACTTCGAAGGTCGCGTACACCCGCTGGCTCGTGAAGTGTTCATCATGTCCCCTCCCCTGATCGTGGCGTACGCGATCGCTGGCACCTACCGCATCGACCCGCAAGTGGATGCGCTCGGCACCGACGCCGAAGGCAAGCCGGTTTACCTCAGCGAGCTGTGGCCTTCGGATCAAGAGCTGGACGAGATCGAGAAGAAAGCACTGTCGGCCGACCTGTTCGACAAGGCCTACAGCTCGGTACCTCGCGAAGCGGGCGTCATCGCCTCTGACCTGCGCGCCGGCGTTACCGATCAGTACGCTTGGGACCAGAGCAGCACTTACATCCGCAAGCCCCCGTACTGGAGCGATGAGCTGACGGCTACCGACCCTCAACGCGACCTGAAAGACATGCGCGTTCTGGTGATGCTGTCGGACAACATTACTACCGACCACATCTCTCCGTCGGGCGCCATCCTGCCGGACAGCGACGCAGGTTCGTACCTCAAAGGCCACGGCATTGGTGTTGATGACTTCAACTCCTACGGCACTCGTCGCGGCAACCACGAAGCCGCGCAGCGCGCCACCTTCGCAAGCCCTCGCCTGAAGAACGAGCTGATGACTGACGGCCGCGAAGGCCCTTGGACCCTGCTGCTGCCGGAAAACCGCGTGAGCACCGTGTTCGAAGCCGCCCAAGCCTACGCCGATCGCAAGCAGCCTCTGATCGTAGTGGCAGGCAAGGAGTACGGCAGTGGTTCGTCGCGTGACTGGGCAGCCAAAGGCCCTCGCCTGCTGGGCGTGCGCGTAGTCGTGGCCGAGAGCTTCGAGCGCATCCACCGTACCAACCTGGCTGGCCTGGGCATCCTCCCGCTGCAGTTCCCAGAAGGTGTAACTCGCAAGACGCTAGGCCTCA
Source organism: Pseudomonas inefficax (assembly GCF_900277125.1). Classification (GTDB taxonomy): domain Bacteria; phylum Pseudomonadota; class Gammaproteobacteria; order Pseudomonadales; family Pseudomonadaceae; genus Aquipseudomonas; species Aquipseudomonas inefficax. The sequence goes on along the minus strand of NZ_OPYN01000085.1, from coordinate 33,989 downwards.
CCGGTCACGAGAAGTTCTCGGTGGAAGGCATCAACGACACCTTCGCGCCTGGCGACAAGCTGCAACTCGTCATTGAGCGTGCAGATGGCACCACTGAAAACGTAACCGTCACCAGCCGCCTGGATACGCATGAAGACGTGCGCTATTTCCGCCGCGGCGGCCTGCTGCCGCAGCTGCTGGTGGAGAGCATGGACAAGGCTGCTAAAGCGAAGCAACTGGAAGGAGCAGTGTAATGACTCAAGTTCGAATCCCTGCCGTATTCATGCGCGGTGGCACCAGTAAGGGCGTCTTTTTCCTTGAGCAAGATGTTCCGGCTGCAGGCCCCGAGCGCGATGCACTGATGCTCCGCGTCATTGGCAGCCCGGATCCTTACGGCAAGCAGATCGACGGCATGGGTGCTGCCACCTCCAGCTCCAGCAAGGTCGTCATCATCGGCAAATCGGGTCGTACCGATTGCGATGTCGACTACTTGTTCGGTGCCCCGGCAATCGAAAGCCCAGTGGTTGACTGGTCCGGTAACTGCGGCAACCTGAGCGCAGCCGTTGGCCCATTCGCCATTCGCCAAGGGCTCGTCGATGCGCCTCGTGACGGCATCGCCACCATCCGCATCTGGCAAGCCAATATTCAGAAACGCATCATCGCCCATGTCCCGATGAAGGATGGCGAGGTCGTTGAAGAAGGTGATTTCGTGCTGGATGGCGTCGCCTTCCCTGCTGCCGAAATCGTCGTGGAGTTCCTTCAGCCTGGCGGTTCGGGCGGCAGCATTCTGCCAACCGGCAATGTCGTGGATGAACTGGATATCCCTGGCTTCCCAGGCTTGCCAGCAACGCTGCTCAACGCAGGCAACCCGACGATCTTCGTCGACGCCCAGCGCGTTGGCCTGACCGGGACCGAGACCCAAGACCAGGTCAACGGCAACGCCGAACTGCTGCAGTCGCTGGAAACCATCCGCGCACACTGCACCGTGGCCATGGGTCTGGCGGCTACCGCTGAAGAAGCAACGCGCCTTCGCCCTCACACGCCGAAGCTCTGCCTGGTAGCTCCGCCGCAAACCTACGGCGCTGCCGGTGGCAAGACAGTCGAAGCCGGCGAGATCGATGTGATCGCCCGCATCCTTTCCATGGGCAAATTGCACCACGCAATCACCGGCACTGGCGCTGTAGCCGTTGCCGTGGCGGCCGCTCTGGAAGGCACGCTGGTCAACCGTATCGTCGGCGATATCGGTGAACGCCAAGTCAACATGGGCCACACCGCCGGTACCGTTGCCGTTGGCGCGCAGACCACCCAAGTCGATGGCAACTGGATTGTGGACAAGGCCGTCATGAGCCGAAGCGCCCGTCGCCTGATGGAAGGCTGGGTGCTCGTACCTTCGAAGTACTGATTGCTCAGCTACCGCCGACCTTCGAAGGTCGGCGGTACTCATCAAAACAAAAACAACGATGAGATTTTGCTATGTGCCCATCACCGTTCTTACCCGCCATTACTCGACGCACGCTGCTCTCTTCTACTTCCATCGTCGCTGCGGCAACCATTCTGGGCCTCGGCGCGGGAGCGGCAGATGCCAAATCAGGACCTGAGAAGAACTCTATGCAGCCTGCCAACTCGAACAAAACCCAAATTGTCTATGTGGGCTCCAGAACCACTCGCGAGCGGAACGCCCGCGGTGCAGGCATCACGGTCTATCGACATGACCCGCAGACAGGTCGCTCCGAATTGGTTCAAACCGTCGGCGATCTGACTAATCCATCCTTCCTGTGCCTCGACCAAACCCAGAGCCTGCTGTTCTGCGTGCATGGCGACCAGTCCACTGTCAGCTCATTCCAAATTGAGCCAACCAGCGGAAAGCTCACCAAGGTCAGCTCGGTTAGTTGCGAAGGGAACAACCCCGTCCACCTTACCGTGGACAAGAGCAACAAATTCCTCGCTGTGGCCAACTATGCCACCGGCAGCATTGTCATTCTGCCGTTCGATAAGACGGGCCACCTGCAACCCGTCATCAGCAAATACGACCTTCCGGGCAACCCAGGCCCGCACAAGATCGAGCAGGCGAGCTCCCACCCCCACATGATCCCACGCGATCCATCAGGGCGCTTCCTGGTGGTACCGGACAAAGGGCTGGATAAGGTCTTCGTGTTCGACCTGAAGCAGGACGGGACCGCGCTGAAGCCTGAGCTCGCCCATGAAATCAAAGCACGCGAAGGTGCCGGCCCTCGGCATGTGGTGTTCTCTCCGACCGGTTCTTTTGCCTACGTGGTGAACGAGCTGGATAGCACGATCACTAGCTACCGCTACAACCAGAAGGACGGCTCCCTGGTTCCATTCCAGATGGTTCCAGCACTGCCTCAGGACTTCGTTGGCGATAGCCGTGCAGCAGCATTGGTCATGGCACCGAATGGAGAACATTTGTTCTCTTCCAACCGCGGGCATGACAGCGTGACCATTTATTCGGTGGATCAGCCGACCGGCAAGATCAACCCGATCGGCAACGTACCTAGCCAAGGCAAGAAGCCACGCTTCATGACGGCATCTCCTAATGGGCGGTTCCTGTTCGTCGCTAACGAAGACAGCGACAACATCAAGACCTTCTCCATTAGCCCGAAAGGCGAACTGGCTTTGCTGGAGCATCAGATCGAGACCGGCAGCCCGGTCTGCATGATTTTCCGCACCGCCTGAACCTCTTTTTTTCCTGATCCTGGCGTGCCGGGAGGCACGCCTACACCCCACGTTCCAATTGATGGAGCAGCAAATGCATAACAAAAACAAAATTGGTTGCAAGCTTCTTGCAGTAACTCCTTGCCTGGCCGCAGCTACGGCTTATGGGGATGGCTTTATCGACGACAGCAAGGTCACCTTGCAAACAACGAACTTCTACATCAACCGCGATTTCCGTGACGGCGCCGGCCAGTCAAAGCGCGAAGAATGGGCCCACGGTTTCATTCTCGATGCGAAGTCCGGATACACACCTGGCCTAGTCGGTTTTGGCGTCGATGCTCTGGGCATGCTCGGCCTGAAGCTGGACTCAAGTCCCGATCGGACCGGTACCGGCCTGCTGCCGACTCATGATGATGGTCGCGCAGCTGACGAGTTCAGCCGCTTGGGCCTGACTGGCAAGATGCGCCTGTCCGAGACAGAGCTGAAATACGGCACTCTGATCCCCAAGCTGCCTACTGTTCAGGCCAACACTGGCCGCCTCCTCCCCCAGACCTTTGAGGGCGGCCTGCTCACCAGCAAAGAATTCGATTCGCTGTCCTTCATCGGTGCCCGCTTCGAGCGACAAACCGATCGAGACTCGACAGACCGCGTACCGATCACACTAAACAACAAAAACCGTCGCTTCACAGGTAACGCCGAAGGTGACGCCTTCTGGCTGGGCGGTTTGGATTACCAGCTCACAAAAGACCTGCTGCTGACCTATCAGTACGCAGAGCTGGAACAGGTCTACCACCAGCATTTCGTAGGGGCGAACTATTCGATTCCAGTCGGCCCCGGGAAGATCAAGGCTGATCTTCGCTACATGGATAGCGACGATGACGGTCGAGCTTTGGGCGGACGTATCGACAGCAGAGCAATTTCCGGCATGTTCACCTACAGCCTGGGCGGACATGCGCTTGGCCTGGGACTGCAAAAGATGAACGGTTCTACCTCCATGCCGTATCTCGATGGAACCGATCCTTACCTGGTCAACTTCGTCCAGCTCAACGACTTCGCCGAGCCCGGTGAACGTTCTTGGCAGCTGCGCTACGACTACAACTTCGCGGCTCTCGGTGTTCCTGGCCTGACCTTCATGACCCGCTACCTGCGAGGCGATCAGGCCGACGCTGCGACCATCAGCGGTGATGGACATGAATGGGAGCGCAACACCGAACTGCAGTATGTGGTGCAATCCGGTGCCCTGAAGAACGTATCGGTCCGGTGGCGTAACGCGAGCTATCGATCGAGCTTTGCACGTGGCGCGGATGAAAACCGCCTGATCGTGTCCTACACATTCCCAATTTTCTAACCCTGGAGAAAGTATGAGCCCTATTGCCCAGCAGGTTCTCAAGGACCTGGCGCCCAACGGCATTCTGCATGTGGCGATCAACTTTGGTAACCCAGTGCTGGCTCAGCCAGGCGCTGACGGAGAACCGCATGGTGTTTCTGTTGCACTTGCTAAATCGCTGGCCGAAGAGCTGGGCGTAGGTCTCGAATTGCGCACATACGACGCGGCCGGAAAAGTATTCGCTGCACTTGAACAAGACGCGTGGACGTTGGCCTTCCTGGCTATTGAGCCTGTCCGCGCCGCCCAGATCAGCTTCAGTGAACCTTACGTACTGATCGAAGGCACCTATCTGGTCAAGGCCGAGTCGCCCTACTCCAAAATCGAGGACCTGGATCAACCTGGACTTCGGCTTGCGGTCGGCAACGGCGCTGCTTACGACCTGTACCTGTCACGCACGTTGCAGCATGCAGAGCTCCAACGAGCTGACACGTCTGCAGGTGCTGTAGACCTCTTCATTGACCAAGGCCTGGATGCTGCCGCCGGGGTCAGACAACCGCTGGAACAAGTCGCAGCCAAGAATCCGAATTATCGGGTGATGCAGGGAGCCTTCACCGCTATCCGCCAAGCAGTCGCAGTGCCACGCGGCCGTGATGCGGGAGCAGCCTATGTCCGGGATTTCGTCGAGCGACGACTTGCCGAGGGTTTCGTCCGAGGCGCGTTACTCGCCAGCGGACAAACAGACGTCAGCGCACCTCGCTGAGGTCGATAGCCTGCAGGTGCGTCTCGCCTGCTTCAAACCGTGATAACTGAGGTAATAAGCAAGATGGCTAAGGCCGCCGATGTCGTAGTGCAATGCCTGGAAAACGAAGGTGTCGAGTATGTGTTCGGCATTCCTGGTGAGGAAAACCTCGACCTGCTGGAATCCCTGCGCAAGTCGAAGATCAAGTTGGTACTGACCCGCCACGAGCAGTCCGCGGGCTTCATGGCCGCCACCTATGGCCGCCTGACTGGCAAGACAGGCGTCAGCCTGTCGACCTTGGGCCCTGGCGCGACCAACCTGGTGACCGCCAGTGCGTACGCCTACTTGGGCGGCATGCCGATGATGATGATCACCGGCCAGAAGCCGATCAAGAAGTCCAAGCAGGGCCGCTTCCAGATCATTGACGTGTGCGGCATGATGGACCCCATCACCAAGTACACCCACCAGTTCGCCTCGGCCGACAACATCCCGGCGCGCATGCGCGAAGCGTTCCGCCTGGCTGAAGAAGAGAAGCCGGGTGCCGTGCACCTGGAGCTGCCGGAAGACATCGCTGCGGAGCAGACCGACGCCCTACCAGTCCCGCGCAGCCTGCACCGCCGGCCGCTGGCCGAGCACAAGGCCATTGAAGCTGCTATTGAGAAGCTGCAAGCAGCACGCAATCCGATCCTGGTGATCGGTGCCGGCGCCAACCGCAAGATGACCGCCAAGGTCCTCAAGCAACTGATCGACAAGACCGGCATCCCGTTCATCACCACCCAGATGGGCAAGGGCGTGGTCGACGAGCGTCACCCGCGCTTCCTGGGCAACGCTGCGCTGTCGTCCGGTGACTTCGTCCACCGCGCCATCGAAGCGGCCGACCTGATCATCAACATCGGCCACGACGTGATCGAGAAGCCACCGTTCTTCATGGTCCGTGGCGGCACCGAAGTCATCCACATCAGCTTCCGCTCCGCCGAAGTCGATGCCGTGTATTTCCCGCAGGTCGAAGTGATCGGCGACATCGCCAACGCCGTGTGGCAGATAAGCGAAGCGCTGAACGACACCGCGCACTGGGACTTCACCCGCCTGATGGCGATCCGTGAAGCCAACGAAGCGCAGATCGCCGAAGGTGCCGACGACAACCGCTTCCCGGTCTACCCGCAGCGCATGGTCGCCGACATCCGTCGCGTGCTGCCGTCCGAAGGCATCGTCGCTCTGGACAACGGCATTTACAAAATCTGGTTCGCCCGTAACTACAAGGCGCACAAGCCGAACACCGTGCTGCTGGACAACGCCCTGGCGACCATGGGCGCCGGCCTGCCATCGGCGATGGCCGCGCACCTGGTGCACCCGGACCGCCCGGTCATCTCGGTGTGTGGCGACGGCGGCTTCATGATGAACAGCCAGGAGCTGGAAACGGCTGTGCGTCTGGGCATGCACATCACCGTGGTGATTCTGCGTGACGACGGCTACGGCATGATACGCTGGAAGCAGGCCAACATGGGCTTCACCGATTTCGGCCTGGACTACGGCAACCCTGACTTCGTCAAGTACGCCGAAGCCTACGGTGCCAATGGGCACCGCGTGGAAAGCGCAGAAGGTTTACTGCCGCTGCTGGAGCACTGCATCAAGACACCAGGTGTGCATGTGATTGATTGCCCAGTCGATTACAGTGAGAACGACCGTATTCTCAACAGCGAGTTGCGCGAGCGAGCCATGGTGGTTTGATCCGATAGCGGATCACCTGTCGGACCACCGCTACTCCCTAAACGCCCCACCTCAACCCCACAAGCCGTACAATCAATAGCCCTCATCTGGCCCTCGCTAGGCCGGATGAGGGCTATTTAGTTAGCGGCGGTAATCCACTCGCAGGCTAGCTCTGGAGGGTACACCAACGTAATGGGAGTTATCACTATAAAGGATTTAGCAATAGGGGAACGAGAGGTCCAAACAGATACGATTGAAGTTTGCCGCTTGCGGAAGCAGTGCCACACGTCCAGTGTATAGAATAAGCGTTAGCGCCCAATAATGGATCGACGAGAATCGAGAGCTTACGATGAACAGCGAGTGGGAAAGGTGGTGCCATGATATACATCGCATGGTGGATGACTTGGTCAAACAGGTTGAGGAAATGAAGCAAGAACAAATCGTAGAGAAGCAGATCAGCGCGTTCATCCAACTCAACGAAAAACTGATGAACAACGCCAATGCGTATACCAACCTGATCATGGTTGCTGGCTACGCCGGCTACTTCGCCTTTTGGTCAACCCTGTCTGGCAAAATACCCATTTGGCTTTTCAACGCCTGCGGCCTTGCCATCACCTTCTCCCTCACCCTATTCATCACTTGGGAAATCGTAAAAATGTTTTGGAGCGCCAAACATATGCGGTCGACCCAGGCCATTCTGGCGAAACGGCCTCACGCCAACGTCATAGCCGAATTCGAGAAGGCTTTTCAAGACTTTAGTACACGCTCGCAAAAGGTCTGGCTCGTGTTTCTGGTACCGACTGTGGTCAGCGGCATGACCGCTGCCTGCCTGCTGCTTGGATATTTCTGCCTCAGCCTCGCAGGGGTGATCTCGCTTACTTAGAGAAATTTTTCGAGATTGGAGGCGAAACCGCAGCCGATTAATCTCTAGCTGCTCACTATGCCGTACGTTCCTATAAATAGTCGGTTTCGCCCCTTAGCCGTCGTTCGTAAAGGACTGCAATCGCCTGAAAGCGGGTATCCATGCTTGGCTCCCCAGCCCTAGGATGCAGAATGCGCCGTCTGGTATCAACTCCAATCGACACCGATGCACGTAATGGGACTGCTTGTAGGCTAGGCAGCCACGGTCTACTTTTAGACCAAGCCTTCTTCGGCTTTACGTACCGAGAAATCTCTCAGGAGTTATTAATGGGCTCAATAGTCAGTTTGACCATAGGCGGAATCGAAATTGACTGGGGAAAAAATAATAGATTCATCAATCACTCAAAGCTTTTTTTACCTACAGATAGAACAATTTTGTCTGAGCATGAGCATAACGGTACGCGTTATACCCTCTATGGTTACCGACGAGCACTACGAGACGTAATCCCCAGGCTGGAGCTTTATGGTTACAGCGCAAAAACCATACAAAAAATCTGGGACGAGAACGTGAGTTACTACCCAGAGTACTACCCGAAATTTGAATTGCCTTTCGAACAATTCGCAAAAGTCATAAAAAATGTAACAATAGCGCCTCGCACTGGGTCTGATCAAGGTTATGACTATGATCTTGGTGAATTCGCACAGGAAATGCTTAACCTGCCAGAATATTATCAGCTAAAAAAAGCAGTAAACTCGAATAGTGCAGACCTTCTCTCATTTTTTGAAAACCTAGATCCTTACATTCAACTTTGGCTTCTCTCCACAAACCTAGAAAATCAGAATCTTTATCTTGAGTGGCATACTGATAGCATAATCAAAGGCGGCTGGACGACTGAAGACGATCTATTTAAGTCGTGGGCGGATGATCGAACATTCCTGATCATCACCGAAGGCTCATCCGATACTTTCATTATTAAAGAAGCAATCGCCCTTCTGCGTCCCGATATTAAAGATTTCTTCACTTACATAGACATGACGGAGCACTATCCATTCACCGGAACTGGAAATCTATTCAACTTTTACAAAGGACTAGCAAAAATTGGCATCAAGAATAGATGCTTAATTGTGTTCGACAATGACACTGAAGGTGTTGAAAAACATCAAAAGTGCCAAAATATATCATCTCCTCCTTCACTGGCCTCAATGACTTTACCCGCACTGAGCGAATTCGAGAACGCGAAAACCATTGGTCCTAATGGCGCATTCAAAGCAAACATCAACGGAAGCGCAGTTTCAATAGAATGCTTTTTAGATCTTTCATACAAGACTAATGATCCAGCCACTATAAGGTGGAGCAGCTTCAATAAAGATATGGGCCGGTACCAGGGGGCTCTCGAAGGAAAAGAATTTTATATTGCGCAATTCAAAAAGGCATTAAAGAACCCAGAAAACTACGACTTCAGTAAATTACAGACACTTATAACCCACATTTGTGAAAAATGCATTGCCATACCGGATTAGGAAGCATTTTGTCGAACTCTAATCGACCCCATCGCGCATTACATGTTCAAGTAGATATTGCCATCCTTAACGCCGAACCTACTAATTACCAGGAGACTTATGCCACACCTGATTGATTTCGATGGCTTAGAGAAAAATCTATTCATTCTTCAACACTTGTGCTATGCAAGTAAAAAATTTTGCACGAAAAATAAAATTAGCCGGGACGCGGAGGAGTTTATTGATTATGAATGGTGGGAATACGCAGGTCTTCTGAAAAGCATTGTGAGCAACACTGTTATTGAGTCGGCAATAAAAATACGAATGCTACAAGACTTCGCCCAAAAGGAGAGTGAAGACGTTGATCTGTCAACAATGGATCAAGAAGCCTGCGAAAATCTATCGATTGGGATCGTTAGGAAAGGCGCAATAGTTCTCTCCCTAAGAGAGTCGTGCAATAAAATAGTGCATGCAACTGAAGCAAGGATGGGATGGTCCAATGCCGGTAACGCTAATGACTCACCCGAATACTGGAATGGGATCTATGCGCTATGGGGTGAGAACCGAGGAGCTAAGTGGGAAGTAGAGTTAAATATCGAAGCTTGGTGTATTGCCATGATTCGATTCAATAAAATAGTTCAAGAAAAAGTAGATTGGCATCACATATTCAAATATGACGAGTGAGCCACCATAATCCACCGACTGTCTCTTTCTCGATCTAATTGCGTCGACTCAGGTAAACACTTAGAACCCCCCTAAAGTCGTCGCAGTTAGGTGCGTAAAACAGCAAGTGTGACTTTAGTGCCTTACACGGTGACAATCATGTGAGCAGTGCGGGATTGAAATAGACGATAGCGAAAATCGCAAACGCTCCGCCTGCACGCAAATAATTCTTCATTTTTATCTCCAAAAAGCCAGGCAGCATCGCCCCAATACCAGCCCCGGCCAACGAAAGTACTGTGTGAAAAACCTTAAATTGAAATGCGCTTGGGTCTGGCTTCAGCAACGCGATCGTAAGCATCACTATAATAAATACCACCCCAAAAACAAACGACCAAACCAGATTTGTCTTCATAAAATCCTTTGACTTATACTCAAAGCCATAGACTGGAAGCCTGTTCAATTCGAACGTGTTTCGCAGCTTATCGACTTCCTTCTTTTTAATGTAGCTCACAACCATCCGCTGCATATTAGCAAAGGCAGTACTACTGGGCTCATAAACTTCACTCGGCATGCCGAGTCGGGCAAACTCCAACCGTAACGCCTGGTAGTGATCGGGCATTGTCTCTAATACAGCCTTGCAGTTTTCAGCGTAGCCTTGAGCCCAGTCCGCACTCTCTCTCGCACCGAGTATATCACTATCCCCCACCAACTCCTCAGCACAATTGAAGTACTCAGTTGCCGCTTGCTGGTAAGCGATAAGCGCAGGCCTTCTTTTTTCTGCGGAAGACTTCTGCACCTTATGGTATGCATCTAGAGCAGAGATCATTAACTTTTTCTTCGAAGCAATGACTCGCTTAGCATCTACAACACTTAGCCCTGCTGTCATTTACTCGCTGCCTTGGCACTTGCCAGCACCATAGCCAACAGAGTTCTCAAGTCCGAATTGTCTACGCCTTCAAAAACTGAATAAAGCACATCGGGAAAGTGCTTCTTGAAAATCCGTTTCACCTCAAATAGAGTGCGCGGATTCTCAGATGCAATTTCTTCCGCTAGATTCCGAACAGCAACTTCGGACGGCTCCCAATAGACGGGACCCAAAAATGTAATAATGTCCTGCTTAAATTTATTAAGCGCAGATTGATCTAACATCCCTTCCTCCGAGAGCATTAATGCTACTTTAAGCAGCGCATTCAAGTCCGAATTGTCGAATCCATAGTATCGACAGGACTCAACTGTAGAGCAGTGTTTTCTAACTACCACATCCCAATGATAATCTTCGAGCGCAAGGCCTCCACTAATAAGAATTTTGAGGTCATTTTTAATCCACTCCAACTGTGCAAATGAAGGCTCAGAGCCAGAAAGGCCGAACCTCATCATGAGTGCATGAGACAGCTGTCGATCAGCGTTCATATTCAGAACAATCTCTTCTTAGCCGTCAGCACAAAAATTTAAACCTCAATTCCTACCGACTAATATTTAATCGATGCAGTGTAAGTGGACCATCCTTTAGCCTATCTCTCACCACCGCCGTGCACTTGAATACTGCTGCACGGTCTGCACTGAGATCCTTCTCGAATTCATAATGTTCTCGTAACGACGAGCGGCTTACCGCCTCTCTGATTTCCTTGACTTGATCATGATAGAAGTCGTGCCAATATTTATCTGCCATGAGATCAGAACTGAAACTCGGTGCGCGCTTCGACTTGGCCATCGCGAACACACCACCAGACAAAAATGCCTCTAGGCGGCTGGTTGGTAAATGATATTTTTTCGAAGAAGAAGAAACTTCCTTCAAAATCACAGACAACAAGTAGCCAGACCTGGCAAGCCTTTTAAATATCATTTTCGACGAACTGCTTTTACGCGTACTAGAAGGTAATACTTGAACCCATAGAGCAAACATCGCCCCAGCGTTGAAATCCGCATCATGCTCAAGCGCGCGTCTCTCGTTATCATTCGATGGTATGTAGTCGCAGTGGCCAAATATTGCATGTGCTACTTCATGACAATAAAGTAAAACAGCGACATCCAAAGCGAGTTGAACCGACCCCGGACTGACCTTACTCAGAGAATGCAAACCAACAAACCAATTATTTACAGAGTTTTCGCGATTGGCATACCGACTATCCAAGCTTGAGGATTGTTGATTGCTCTCTAAAGTACACAACTCCTCCGCCACTGACAACGCGACCAAAGGCACCCCAAGAGACATACAAATCTGATATTTACCTTTAGCTCCACCAACTCGCGCAAAAAAAGACGAAGCGAAAACATGCTTAACATCAATCACCCAGTTCGCAGGCTGCAACCTATGAACATCCAAGGAGCGCCCAAGAAGCTGCAATTCCGAAAAATGCTCCGCACATACATTTTTTATCTGCTTCAGCATTTCTGGGGGCAGATCATAATCAGCAAAAAAAAGTTTTAGATCATCAACATTTGGCAGCGCATTCAGCACATTACCAGGAAGCTCCGCAGCACTTCCTTCATACATCCCCATGAAACCATTAGCCTTGGGCCTGGCCATAATTCCCCGAAGATAATTCAAGAACCATAACATAGCCTCAGCGACTGACCTGCTTGACTACAGCATCACTAGAAACAACCTGCTCATTATAAAAAACTGGTTTCGGATTCCAACACATAACCACTAAAAACAATACAAATCCGCCACTAAATCTTAAAATCTTACCAGCCCTGAATTCAAAATATCCAATTAGCACCACACCAGCACAGCCTGCAACCAATGAAGCCAGAATCCTATAGACCCACTCTTGAAATGGCGTTGGATGAGAAATAAAAATTGACAATACTATCAAGACAATTAAAAAGACAATCATAAACGCGCTGGACAGGACTGTTTGATGATCAATGCCAGCCTTACGTCTTTCCTTGAACCGGAATCCATAGATTGGTAGCTGGTTGCCCTCAAATTCGATACTAAGTGCATTTACCAGTTTCTTTTGAAGGGCACGCTTGCACAATCTTTGCATATTGGCAAACGCTGTAGCAGAAGGTCTTGGATCTATAACCTGCCCCAAATTTGCGAAGGCACGCTCCAGTAAAGTGTAGTACTGAGGCATTTGCTGTAGTACCGCAAAGCAATCTTCAGCGAAACCCTGAACCCATACTGCATTCTTATGGGCTCCAAGCAAGCTGCTGTCTCCTACAAATTCTTCGTAGAAATTGAAATACGCAGCACCTGCAGCCTGCAATCTTAAAACAGAATCCCGCGCTGCAACACAGCTGACCGAACTCAAATTAACATAGTCATGCAGTGCACTCATGAACACTTTTTTGAGTTCAGCACCTTTGGCTTTTGCTTTGACAACATCTTGAGAATTTGTAGTAGACAATTACTTTCCCGTCGCCGACTTTAGGGCCAAAGCCAATAACGACTTTAAATCGCTATTATCAACCCCATCAAACATGGGATAACTGGCATCATGGACACTATCAGAAACAATAATCTCTAATTCAGTTCGATTAAGCGGCCGATCGATTTCAACTCGAAACTCAATGCAGCTTTTGATTCGGAGTAGCTGTTCCTCGGTAGGATGCCAAGCGCTAATTCTTAGAATTCTCTCAAGCTCTAACTTAAATTTCTTTAAATCAAACACTGCTCACCTCGTCGCTCGCAACATTGCCATTGCGAGCAAAGTTGAGAGATCTTTATTATCTAAACCACCTTGAGGTTTGAATTCGGCGCGGGTGTGTCGAAGGATTAACCTGGCTGCTTCCATTTTTGACAGTCGTGGGGACTTCTGGCGGAACAGCACCATATCGCGCGCGATGCAATCAAGATCGTGTTCCGTAGGATTCCATTTGGAAATTCCGGCCAGGACTTCAAGCTCTTCCTTAAAACTCCTACCCATTGCCATTCGCCCTCGCCACCTGTAAGGCAAGTGCCAGTAATGTAGAAAGGTCGCTGGTATCCGCTCCGCGGTATCCAAAGGTGCCCGCAGAGGGACAGTGCTTTTTGACTAACTCGGCCCATCGCCGATCGTCCAGATTGATACCATGCCGGCGAAGAAACGCCACTTCACGGGAGATCTCTCTCAACTGAGTCTGGTTCGGTTCGAAGTGTGAGGTGCCGAATCGCATCCTCAAATGGTAGGCCAAATCCATTGCCGCAACACCTTATCCTTAGACGGGCACAGAGCATGGCACAAAGATATCATACTGTACAGCCATACAGCCACAATAAAATCGTGGAAGCCCAGCGTGCGTGCAGTTCAGCCAAACACCCTAGGGGTCGATAACGATAAGCTATCGCCCCCTTAGTCAGGATGCTAATTCCTTAGAACCGATAATCTACACGCAGGCTAGCGCTACGAGGCGCCCCAGGGTAGTTGGAGTTATCACTGCCTGCCTTGGCGGAAACGAAATACTCCCGGTTAAACAGGTTATCGACATTCAGCGTCACGTCGTAGCCCTCGCTTCGATATCCCCCAGCCAATTCAGCCGTCGTGTACGAACCAAGCGACACCCTGTTGTTCGGTGAGGTAAAGCGCTCACCTTCATACCGTCCCCCACCTGCGATGTAAAAGCCTCCGCCCAGCTCCTTCTTTAGCCAGACACTCGCGCTGCTCTTAGGGGTCAGAGGGCTCGTGTTCCCGACAATTGATTCGACCGGCGAATCAATCATTTCACCCTTCAACCATGCATAGCCGGCATAGGTGGACCAGCCATTACCAAGATCTCCGTTGATGGAAACCTCCACACCACGGGTCCGCTGTGTGCCGGCATCTACCGAGAATCGTGTGTCTGCTGGATCATCCATAAGGATGCCGGTACGGGTCATGTCAAACACCGACACCGTCGCCGAGAGCCTGTCATTGATGTCGAACTTCGCCCCAACCTCTTTGTTGACGGTTTCCTCAGGATCCAGCTCATCGCTGTTTCGCCGTAGCTCACCGTTGTCAGCCATTGGCTGGAAAGAGCGGCTGTAGGTCGCATAAAGCGACACCCAGTCCACCGGCTCGTAGACAAGCCCAATGCGTGGGCTGAAGGTATTGTCAGTGCGCTCCAAGTCCATATCAGCCGTTCCGTCATCACTGCGCTTGGTTGCCAAGCGATCGAATCGCCCACCAATCATCAACTTCCACTCAGGAGTGATCGTGATGAGGTCCTGGAGATACAAGCCTGCAATCGAGATATGCGTATCAGCGTCTGGGTTAGCTGCGGTGTTGCCTGGAATTTCTGGGAAGTCGATAAGCTGCGGATTGAACACATCGTAAGTGGCAACGTTACGCAGGGTTAAGCCTTTATCCTTTCGATCCTGGTAGCCGACCTCAACGCCGTAGAGCGCCTCATGACTGAATGGGCCGATCTCAAAGACATGTTTGAGCTCATTCTGCCAAAAGACCCCGCTTTCCTCCTTGTAGCGCGCAGCGCGGTTGATGCTAACCTTGTTTGTTGTCGTATTCACCGTGCCGAATGTCACGTACTTTCGGGTCACGTCAGAGTCGTATGCCCGCAAGGCGCTATGGAGGCTGAGCGAGTCACTCAGCGTACGATCAAGGGTAACCGTGGAGCCCTTGACCGTTGTCTCCACGTAGTTCTGGTCTTTCGCATCACGCGAGCCGTAGTACGTGTCGATATCTGCATCGACCGGATGACCTCCGTAGGCAGGAAGACCGGTGTCAGCCAGGCGCTTGTCGTGTAGGTAATCAGCCTGCAATGTCAGCGTCGTATCGGGATCAATGTTGAACTGGATGGAAGGCGCGAAAGCTTGCCGCTCAAGAAAATACCGATCACGGAAACCATCAGAATCTTCCAGGGCGCCGGTGAGCCTGACGCGAATGGAGTCGTTATCGTTGGCACCACCTAGGTCCATTTCGGTACGGCGCTGCCCTTCAGTCGACCCCATGATGCTGAGCTGCTGGACAGGGTTAGCCTCAGGTTTTTTTGTCACCCGATTGATCAGTCCACCCGACGATCCCCGCCCGTAAAGCACAGAAGACGGCCCTTTGAGGACCTCGACCCTATCGATATTGGAGAGGTCTCGGAAGTAGTACGCGTCATCACGCATACCATCTAGGTACATGTCATTCAGCGCTGAAAAGCCACGAATCACAAACTGATCCCGCTGGCCATCGCCTGCGTCCTGAGAAACACCCGGGACGTTTTTAAGGGCGCCCTGCAGCGTCGTGATGTTGCGGTCTTTGATCAACTCTGCCGGCACAACATCGACGGTCTGGGGCACATCCTTCAGCGGGATGTCCGTTTTGGTGGCCGTCACGGCGGTGGTTGAGCGATATGGCTGGCTAGCTTGCTCTGCGGAAATTTCAGTCGAGGGCAGCGTTAACTCGCCCTGCTCACTCGCCTGTACGCTCCCCATGACGGAGCTTCCGCACAAGCTGATCACTGCAACAACGGCCGTTCTGTTCATTCTCATCTCTCGCGCTGCCTACCGTCCGCACCGAAGGACACAGGCAGACATGCCCCTTCGACGGAGCGCGAATCTAATGAGAATTGATCTTAATTTCAACATAAATCAATCCTGCGCAATCTGCTCAGAGGGAACTCCTCCCGAGTTTATGCAGGAAGACAGATGAACAAACCCATATAAAACAATGACTTATGTATTAATATCGATTAGATTTTTGTCCTGAAAGTCAAGATTCAGTTGCTGCAATAAAATTTATCGACATAGTTTGTTGATCTTTTTGCACACTTAGACCATCAAGACTGAGGTCCTATGGCTGAGTGCATTCAGGATTGCTATACCCGTGCATCGATGGATGGGCCTCCCTGGACAGCCTTGGTTGCTATCCGGTTAGGCATCGCTGTAGTTCTTTTGTGGGGCACGGGCCGATTAGCGCTGCAAAAAGCTTGGCTTCTACCGGTATGGTGCCGATCAGGTATGGCAGTGGGTCTGTTGTTCGCCGGCGAGTTTCTCTTCATCGCCGAAGGACTTAGCTGGACCTCTGCATGTGGCGGTCTTTCTGTATACGGCTCAGCTTTCAAGTCGTTACACGTCAATTACCGCAGCGATGTCCTCGCGGGGAATGGTTTGTCCGGTGCCCCTGAAGGTGTGGGTGAGGTGACATTCCCCGTCATCCGAAAGCAGGTAGGCCCATAGCGATGCGCAGTAGTCATAGATATCGGTCGTTTTCCCTTTGAATTTGACTACTACAGGCTTCAGGTGTCCTTCGATGACCTCCCTGAGATCGACCGTTCCGCCTCCACCGCAAAAGCTGCTTGACCACATATCCCGAATTGCCTCAGGAATCCGGAAATTCATGCCGTCTTCGCTAGAGCTTGCAGCTGTGAGGGTATTCCATGCCCAGGGCCCGGTGGCATCACCCGCAGAACCTTCGTATTCGCTACGGAGCTTTACGATCCCTGCCGCCACCGGCTTTGCCATTGGGCGTTTATCCTCAGGGATCAACCCCATGATCTTGTCTAGAAATCGCCCCACACCCTGCATCGAGCCAAGCAACCCTTCGTCAAACCACGAAGGACAGCCACCATAGCTGGTCGAATGGTAATAGTAGGCGTGCGTGATGTCCTCGCGCGGGTAGGCATTTAACAAGTGCCACACAATATAGTGAAACCCCGGCTTTTGGATTTCACCCCACTCTTGTGCAATTTCTTGCACAGTCGGGTCTCGAAGAACTCGTTCGATATCATCGGAGGAAACTGCATAGATCTGAGCAAGAGAGTTAATGGCGTCTTCTCTGCTGTCACAGCTCGGGACAAAACTCATTTCAGGCTCCCAGCCTTACCATTGCGATAGGGCCGAGAGAATATCAGGTTGAAAATCTACGGGTAAGTCCAGGCAAACCGAGCTACAAACGTCGAGCGATCCTCCACCTTGTACTCCAAGAGACCACCCTTGGACTGAATGCCGCCTGCGCCAGCGGGCGCTTCTAAGCACACCATCAGAGGAAACCCCGGTGGCAGCTGACCAGCTGCGCTTTTTAAGGCCCGAGCTGTAGCTAGTCGGTGGACGTCACCTTTGTGAAGAAGTAGCCTCTCACACCGCGAACTGCAACGGGAGAAGCAGCAGTGATCGATGATCCGTTACCACAAGACTGGCGGGACCTTCAAAGTGGTGTGCAACGAATCTTCCGCAATGTTGGTTTATCCGCAGAGGTTGAGGTGGACCTCGATACGCCGCGGGGATCCGTAAATGTGGATGTGCTGGCTGTGGACGTTCAAAGCGTCGACAAGATCAAGTACATCGTGGAATGCAAGAATTGGGGAAGCGCCATTCCCCAGGCCGTGGTGCACTCGATCACTACTGTAATGCATGAAACGGGGGCAAACATCGGCTTCATCATCTCGAAGCATGGCCTCCAAAAGGGCGCCCAGCGCTACACGCAAAATACCAACATCGTCGGTATGACGTACCTTGAGTTCCAGCAGCGTTATTTTGAGGCGTGGTGGACCCGGTACTTCTGCCCACTCATCGGTGACACGGCTGATACACCCCTCCAGTATGTAGAACCGTGCAATGGCGTTCGAGATCGCGCTTACGATGCCTTAAGCCCGGAACAGAAGGAAAAGTTTGATCTCCTGTACGCGCTGCACGCTGTCCCAGTCATGTCATTTTCTATGTTCAACTATCGAGCCATGTCGCCAGTTTTGGGATCGGACGCTTTACTAGGCTTACCTGAAGATCTGGATGACTTTAAGAGCAGAGTGCTGACGCTCATTACTCCTCACGTTAGGTGGCATTGCGATACGTTTCGCGGGCTATTGGACGTTATCCTCAAGTACCTCAAAGACGTGGAAACCGAATTCGACGAGGTTTTTGGAGGGCCGATTTTTGAGCCACGGGCGCCCATCATCGGTGTAACACGCGATGGGCCGCCCTTGAGGATGGGTAGCTGACGCCTCATTCCCCAAGTGTCGCGCATCCACCTCTCAATCTGGGTGCGCATCTAACGGCCGTTCTGCCCAAAAAAATTCCCGACAGAACCGCCTGTCGCTCCAACGTCGTAAAATCGAAAAACGTTAAATCTCACAAGCTACTGATTAATCAGTTTTTTTGAAGATGTAACCGTTAACGACGCACCGGAACCTACGAGTGGTAAACGTAGCAGGTGTTCCGGAAGTTATCACCGCGTGCCTGTAACAGGGGATGTGCATTGGCTGCACCGGCCTCTTCGCGGGTAAACCCGCTCCCACAGGTACTGCGCAGATGTCGAGAACTGCGCAGTACCTGTGGGAGCGGGTTTACCCGCGAAGAGGCCGGTACAGGCAAGCCATCAAAGTGCGGGGATCGCGGTCTCGGCGGCCTCGGCAGGCTGCGCTTGCTGCTGTACTTCAATAGGTGCCGCCTCCGCTGGCGGGGCCACCGGTTGCGAGCCCTGGCTGTCATCCACCACCGGTGCCGCTACTGCCTCGCTGGCTGGGGTGACGGCAGCCGGGGCGGGCGCCGCTTCAACCAAAGGCGCCGCCACCGGGGCCGGTGCCACAGGTGCCGCCGCAGCCTGCTCCGGGAGCCCCAGGGCAGCCGCCGGCGCTTCGACTTTTGGCGCGGGCTGCTCGACCTTGGCCTTGCTCTGCTGTTCAGGCTTGGGCTTTGGCAGATAGCTCTCCACCAGGGCGAAATAGCGGTCATAGAACTGCGCCGCCGTGACCGTCTCGCTGGCCACCTTGACCATCGAGTCGTCGCTGGAGCCGATCGGCATCGACACCGATCCCAGTACACCAACGCCCAGGCTGGCGGAGGTATTGGACTTTTTCAGCGCATAACGGTCCTGCAGGGCGTTGGCGAACATGGTCGAACGCTGCTCGTCGCTCACATCCGGCGCACAGGTGACGTTGAAGCTGATCTGCAGGTGGTTCTCGCTGTTCTGCTGGAAGCTCTTGTTGCCCACTACCTGGTTGGCGCCACTGCTGGTGATAATGTAGCCCTGGCTGAGCAAAGCGCGCCGGGCGGCCTCGCAGGAGCCGGCATCGCTCACCGGGAAGCTGCGCGAGAAGGTACCCGAGTCATCGAAATTCTCGTGCTCGTAGACGGCGGCTTTTTTCGAGGAACAACCGGTCACGCCCGCCAGCACCAGGGCCAGCCCGAGCGCACCAAAGACGGAAGATCTGGTCATTGCGAATTCCGGGTAAGTCGAGAAGGTGCCTATTGTGCAACACAGCAGGCAGGCACAGGAACCGCTGATCGGTGAAGAGTCTGTCAGGTTGGTGTAAATCTGGGTCAACGGCGGCAATTGCCTGGCGCAAAAACGAAAAAAGCGACCCGAAGGTCGCTTTCTCGTGGCTTCGAGGCGTTCAAGGGGCCTCGAGGCGAAGATGGCGCAGCGGACGGGACTCGAACCCGCGACCCCCGGCGTGACAGGCCGGTATTCTAACCGACTGAACTACCGCTGCGTATCATTCAGGCTTGCGCCCGATTGAAACCTGGGTCTACCCTTTCGGCGCGATGGCCTCAGGGCAGGCACAAAAAAAGCGATAACATGATCGCTTCTCTTGTGTTTGCTTCAAGGTGTTCAAGGGACCTTGAAACGAAGATGGCGCAGCGGACGGGACTCGAACCCGCGACCCCCGGCGTGACAGGCCGGTATTCTAACCGACTGAACTACCGCTGCGTATCGTTCAGGCTTTCGCCCGATTGAAACTGGGATCAGCCCAAGGCGTTTTACCTTGTGGCTTCAGACCGGTGCCAGGCACCCATCTGTACTGAAAAATGGCGCAGCGGACGGGACTCGAACCCGCGACCCCCGGCGTGACAGGCCGGTATTCTAACCGACTGAACTACCGCTGCGCAGTGCGTTCCTCTCTGGCTATCGGCTTCTTGCGAAACCTGAAGCACCAGGAACATCTCAGGAAGTGGTGGGTGATGACGGGATCGAACCGCCGACCCTCTGCTTGTAAGGCAGATGCTCTCCCGGCTGAGCTAATCACCCTCGCGATGTTGCTTGTTGCGTTTGCTTCGCTGAGGCCGCGAAATTTACGCAGATGGCGAAGCTAAGTCAATAGCCCCGTTGGATTTTTTTCAAAAAAGGCAAAAGCGGTGTGGTTGTCTATGCTGGCCTCTTCGCGGGTAAACCCGCTCCCACAGGTACTGCACAGCTCTCAAGACCTGTGCAGTACCTGTGGGAGCGGGTTTACCCGCGAAGAGGCCGCTACAGGATATGCAGAATGCTCAGGTGTAGATCATCTTGCGGGTCATGCCGCCATCGACCACGAACTCCTGGCCGGTGACGAACGCCGCTTGCCGAGACAACAGCCAGGCAACCATGGCCGCAACGTCTTCCACCGTCCCTACCCTGCCCGTCGGGTGCTGGGCATGGTCCGCCTCGGTCAACGGCTCGGCACGGCGCTGCGACGGATCACGGGCATCGATCCAGCCCGGGCTCACTGCATTCACGCGGATCTCCGGGCCCAGGCTCATGGCCAGGGCATGGGTCAAGGCCACCAGGCCGCCCTTGCTCGCCGCGTAGGCCTCGGTATCGGGCTCGGACTGCCGCGCCCGGGTGGAGGTGAGATTGACGATCGCCCCATTGTGCGCACGCAGGTACGGCGCACAATGCTTGGCCAGCAGCATCGGGCCATTGAGGTTGACCGCCAGCACCCGGTTCCACTGCGCCAGGCTCAGGCTTTCGAGGGTCTGGTTGTGCGGGTTGGCGATGGCCGCATTGCACACCAGCGCGTCCAGGCGGCCAAACTGCCCCAGCACCTCGGACACCCCCGCGCTGACCTGGGCCTCATCGGCAACGTCCATGGTGATGAACCAGGCATTGTCGCCCAGGGCCTTGGCCGCCTTGGCGCCGCGCTGGCGATCGAGGTCACTGAGCACCACCTGCCAGCCTTCGCAGATCAACCACGCGGCAATGCCCAGGCCGATGCCGCGCGCGGCACCGGTCACCAGGGCTACCCGGCCGTTATGGCCGGGCGTACCGCCGCGGATTTCGATCACAGGGCAGCCAACCCGCGCGCCAGGTCGGCCTGCAGGTCGGCCACATCTTCCAGGCCCACGGCAACGCGGATCAGGCTGTCGCGGATACCGGCGGCTTCACGCTCCTGCGGCGTCAGGCGGCCGTGGGAGGTGGTGGCCGGGTGGGCGATGGTGGTCTTGCTGTCACCCAGGTTGGTGGTGATGGAAATCACCCGGGTAGCGTCGATGAAGCGCCAGGCGCCCTCTTTGCCACCCTTGACCTCGAAGCTGACCACCGCACCAAAGCCACTCATCTGGCGCTTGGCCAGTTCGTGCTGCGGGTGGCTCGGCAGGCCGGCATAGTGCACCTTCTCCACGCCCTCCTGCTGCTCCAGCCATTCGGCCAGTACCTGGGCGCTTTCGCAGTGCGCACGCATGCGCAGGCGCAAGGTTTCCAGGCCCTTGGTGAAGATCCAGGCGTTGAACGGGCTGAGGGTCGGGCCGGCGGTACGCAGGAAGCCCACCACTTCTTTCATCTGCTCGGCACGGCCGGCAACCACGCCACCCATGCAGCGGCCCTGGCCGTCGATGAACTTGGTGGCCGAGTGGAACACGATGTCGGCGCCCAGTTTCAAAGGCTGCTGCAGCGCCGGGGTGCTGAAGCAGTTGTCCACCACCAGCATGGCACCATGGGCATGGGCGATTTCGCTGAGCGCGGTGATATCGACCAGCTCGGCCAGCGGGTTGGACGGCGACTCGACGATCAGCAGCTTGGTATTGGACTTGATGGCCTTTTCCCAGCCGGCGAGATCGACCAGTGGCACATAGTCCACCTGCACGCCAAAGCGCTTGAAGTACTTCTCGAACAGGCTGATGGTCGAGCCGAACACGCTCTGCGAAACCAGCACATGGTCACCGGCACTGCACAACGACATCACTACGGCAAGGATCGCCGCCATGCCGGTGGAGGTGCCCACGGCCTGCTCGGCGCCTTCCATGGCCGCCAGGCGCTCCTCGAAGGCACGCACAGACGGGTTGGTGTAGCGCGAATAGACGTTGCCCGGCGTTTCGCCGGCAAAGCGCGCGGCCGCGTCGGCAGCCGTGCGGAACACATAGCTGGAGGTCAGGAACAGCGCTTCGCTGTGCTCGGCCTCCGGTGTACGGTTTTGACCGGCGCGCACCGCCAGGGTGTCGAAACCGACACCCTCGAGGTCACTGTCCAGTCGCCCGGCATCCCATTGATCCGTCATGCCGTCGCTCCCGAAATCAGTTGTTGTAGAGGTCGATGATCGCGCTGACCGCCTGGTTCTTGACCTTGGCCAGGTCGTTACGAGCCTGCTCGATACGGTCAAGGTAGGCTTCGTCGATATCGCCGGTGACGTACTCACCGTTGAATACCGCGCAATCGAAGTGGTCAATCTTGATCTTGCCGCCGCCGACCGAGTCGATCAGGTCCGGCAGGTCCTGGTAGACCAGCCAGTCGGCGCCAATCAACTCGGCCACCTGTTCGGTGGTACGGTTGTGGGCGATCAGTTCGTGAACACTCGGCATGTCGATGCCGTAGACGTTGGGGTAGCGCACAGCAGGCGCTGCGGAACAGAAGTAGACGTTCTTGGCGCCGGCTTCGCGGGCCATCTGGATGATCTGCTTGCAGGTGGTGCCGCGCACGATCGAGTCGTCCACCAGCATCACGTTCTTGCCGCGGAACTCCAGCTCGATGGCGTTGAGCTTCTGGCGTACCGATTTCTTGCGCGCGGCCTGGCCAGGCATGATGAAGGTACGGCCGATGTAGCGGTTCTTGACGAAACCTTCGCGGAACTTCACGCCCAGGCGGTTGGCCAGCTCCAGGGCCGCCGTGCGGCTGGTGTCAGGGATCGGGATGACCACGTCGATGTCGTGCTCGGGGCGCTCGCGCATGATCTTGTCAGCCAGTTTTTCACCCATGCGCAGACGGGCCTTGTACACCGACACGCCATCCATGATCGAGTCCGGGCGGGCCAGGTAGACATGCTCGAAGATGCACGGCTGCAGCTTCGGTGCTTCGGCGCACTGCTTGGTATACAGCTGGCCTTCTTCGGTGATGTACACCGCTTCGCCCGGCGCCAGGTCGCGGATCAGGGTGAAGCCGAGCACGTCCAGGGCCACGCTTTCCGAGGCGATCATGTATTCCACGCCTTCGTCGGTGTGACGCTGGCCGAACACCACCGGGCGGATGCCGTTGGGGTCACGGAAACCGACGATGCCGTAGCCGGTGATCATCGCCACCACGGCGTAACCGCCGACGCAGCGGCTGTGCACGTGGGAAACCGCGGCGAACACGTCTTCTTCGGTCGGCTGCAGCTTGCCACGCACCGCCAGCTCATGGGCGAACACGTTCAGCAGGACTTCCGAGTCGGAGTTGGTGTTGACGTGGCGCAGGTCGGACTCGTAGATCTCCTTGGCCAGCTGTTCGACGTTGGTCAGGTTGCCGTTGTGTGCCAGGGTGATGCCGTACGGCGAGTTGACGTAGAACGGCTGGGCCTCGGCCGAGGTAGAGCTGCCCGCGGTCGGGTAGCGCACGTGGCCGATGCCGATGCTGCCGACCAGGCGCTGCATGTGGCGCTGCTGGAACACGTCGCGCACCAAGCCATTATCCTTGCGCAGGAACAACCGGCCGTCATGGCTGGTCACGATACCGGCAGCGTCCTGGCCGCGGTGCTGGAGGACCGTAAGCGCGTCATACAGCGCCTGATTGACGTTCGACTTACCGACGATACCGACGATGCCACACATGCGACGCAACCCCTACTTTGACGAAACTTGAGTGAATAGCGCTCAGGGCTTTGCCGGCCCGAGCAACTGTTCCTTGAACGGAAGATCAGCTGGAGTGCCGATCAGCCCACTGGGTGTCCACTGGCCGGTAAAACCCAGGATCAGGTTTTTCGACCAGTCGGCGACCAAGAGAAATTGTGGTATCAGGCGTGATTCCTGCCACCAGGTGTCCTGTTGAACCGGCCCCAGGCTGATCAGCCCGATGGCCACCACCACCAGCAAGGCCCCGCGCGCGGCGCCGAAGGCCATGCCCAGGAAACGATCGGTACCGGACAGCCCGGTCACGCGGATCAGCTCGCCGATGAGGAAGTTGAGCATGGCCCCCACCAGCAAGGTGGCGACGAAAAGAATGGCGCAGCCGGCGATGACACGCATCGACGGCGTCTGGATGTAGCTTTCAAGATACACCGAGAGCGAACCGCCGAACATCCAGGCAACCGCACCGGCAATGATCCAGATGAGCAAGGACAAGGCTTCCTTGACGAAGCCGCGCTTGAGACTGATCAGTGTGGAGACGGCGATGATCGCGATGATCGCCCAATCGACCAAGGTAAATGCCACGGTGCTGCCTGCAGACGTTTGAGGCGGCGCATTTTAACAGAGCGGTGGGGGGTTGGGTAAGCGGAATGTCAGGTGGATTGGTGCTGGATCATTCGCGGGTAAACCCGCTCCCACAGGAGATGTGCAAACCCTGCCATTGCGCGTTCCCTGTGGGAGCGGGTTCACCCGCGAATGGGCGGCAAAGCCGCCCCGAGGCATCAGCTGCGCTCAGGCTGGAAGCGCACCACAAAACCCTTGAGGCTGTTCTGGCGGTTGATGGCGTCCCGCACGCGTTCGGCCTCGGCACGCTCGATCAGCGGCCCTACGTAAATGCGGTTCATGCCACCGGCCGAGCGGATATAGGCGTTGTAACCCTGGCTACGCAGGGTTTGCTGCAGTTTCTCGGCCCCGGCACGGTTGGACAGGCTGGCCAACTGGATGGACCAACTGACCGGCAGGCCATTGACGTCGATCTTCGACGGTGCGGCCGGCTTGGCTGCCGGCTGAGGCTCGACCTTGGCCACGGGCGCCTGCGGCTTGGCGGGCTGCGACTGGGGCTGCGCCTGTGCCTGCACCTGAGGCTGGGTCTGAGGTGACGGTGTAATCGGCTGGCTGGGCGTGCTCGCCGGCGCGGTGGACTCGTCCACCACCACCGGTGGCTGTTGCGGCTCTTGCGCAATAGCCTGCGGCTCCGGCACGGCGACCGGCTCCACCTTCACTTCCGGCAGGGTTGGCATGGCCGGCGCCTGCGGGGCCTCGACGCGAACCTGACGCATCTCGTCCTCGCGGGTGAACAGCATCGGCAGGAAAATCACCGCCAGCGCCACCAGCACCAACGCACCGACCATGCGCTGTTTCATCCCTTTATCCAGCACTGCCATCTACTCCACCCTCCTGGGCGTGCCGCTCCAGCCATTCCAGTGCCTGGGCAACACAGAAAAACGAACCGAACAGCAAGATCTGGTCATCCGCCGTTGCCTGCGCACACTGCCCTTCAAGGGCAGCATCGACGCTGGCATAAGACTTCACCGCGGCGCCGACGTTCGTCAAGGCCGCGGCCAGCTCCGCAGCCGGGCGGCTGCGCGGGGTATCCAGCGGCGCCACCGCCCAATCGTCGACCAGGCCGTGCAGCGGCGCGACAACACCGTCCAGGTCCTTGTCGGCGAGCAGGCCGAACACCGCCAGGCGGCGCCCCTTGAGCGGCCGAGCCGCCAGGCGCCGGGCCAGATATTGCGCAGCATGCGGGTTGTGCCCCACATCCAGCAACAGCTCCACCGGCTTGCCCTGCCAGCTCAGCAGGCGGCGGTCGAGGCGGCCAGTGATGCGGGTAGCCAACAACGCCTGGCAAATCTGCGCGGCGTCCCAGGGCAGGCCCATCAGCAGGTAGGCCTGCAGGGCCAGCGTGGCGTTTTCCATGGGCAGGTCGAGCAAAGGCAGGCCGTGGAGTTCTACCTGCACACCATCCGCTGCAGTACCGCGCCAGTTCCAGCTGCCATCGGCACTGGCCAGGTCGAAGTCACGCCCGCGCAGGAACAGCGGCGCGGCCAGTTCGGCAGCCCTGTCCAGCAACGGCTGTGGCGGATCCAGGTCACCGCACAGTGCCGGCTTGCCCTGACGGAAGATGCCGGCCTTCTCGAAAGCCACCAGCTCGCGGGTATCACCCAGGTAATCGACATGATCGACGCCGATGCTAGTCACCAGGGCCAGGTCGGCATCCACCACGTTCACGGTGTCCAGACGGCCACCAAGGCCCACTTCCAGCACCACGGCATCCAGCTGCGACTGGTGGAACAACCAGAACGCGGCCAGGGTACCCATCTCGAAGTAGGTCAGGGAAATATCGCCCCGCGCCGCCTCGACGGCGGCGAAGGCATCGCACAGGCGCTCATCGCTGGCCTCTTGGCCATCGATCAGCACCCGCTCGTTGTAACGCAATAAGTGCGGCGAGCTGTACACGCCGACCTTGAGCCCCTGGGCACGCAGCAGCGAGGCCACGAAGGCGCAGGTCGAGCCCTTGCCGTTGGTGCCGGTTACCGTCACCACGCGTGGCGCCAGCTTGCCCAGCGCCAACCGGGCCAGCACCTGCTGCGACCGCTCCAGGCCCATGTCGATGGCCGAGGGGTGCAACTGCTCGAGGTAGGCGAGCCATTCGCCCAGGGATCGTTGTTTCATCACGCGACGGCAGCCGCCTCACGCGCTTGCTCCGGGGTTTCCTGGCCGGTCATCTGCGCCAGCAGGCGGGCCAGACGCGGGCGCAGCTCGCCACGGGAGATGATCAGATCGATGGCGCCGTGCTCCAGCAGGAATTCGCTGCGCTGGAAGCCTTCCGGCAGCTTCTCGCGCACGGTCTGCTCGATCACGCGCGGGCCGGCGAAGCCGATCAGCGCCTTCGGCTCGCCGACGATCACGTCACCGAGCATGGCCAGGCTGGCGGAGACACCACCGTACACAGGGTCGGTCAGTACCGAGATGAACGGGATGCCTTCTTCGCGCAGGCGCGCCAGCACGGCCGAGGTCTTGGCCATCTGCATCAGCGAAATCAGCGCTTCCTGCATGCGTGCACCGCCCGAGGCGGAGAAGCAGACCATCGGGCAGCGGTGCTCCAGGGCATAGTTGGCCGCGCGCACGAAGCGCTCGCCGACGATGGCACCCATGGAGCCGCCCATGAACGAGAACTCGAAGGCGCTGACCACGATCGGCATGCCCATCAGGGTACCGCTCATGGAAATCAGGGCGTCCTTCTCGCCAGTCTGCTTCTGCGCGCCTGCCAGGCGGTCCTTGTACTTCTTGCCATCACGGAACTTCAGGCGGTCGACCGGCTCCAGGTCGGCGCCCAGCTCGGCACGGCCGTCGGCGTCGAGGAAGATGTCGATGCGCGCACGTGCGCCGATGCGCATGTGGTGGTTGCACTTGGGGCAGACATCCAGGGTCTTTTCCAGCTCCGGACGATACAGCACGGCCTCGCAGGCCGGGCACTTGTGCCACAGGCCTTCAGGCACCGAGCTCTTCTTCACCTCGGAACGCATGATCGAAGGGATCAGTTTGTCGACTAACCAGTTGCTCATGCTTTCTTTCTCCAGTATTGGCAGGCGTGGGCCGGTGTCGCCGGCCCTACCCTGCCCTTGAGCTCAAAATCTTTCATGAAACGATGATGGACCGGCCGCCGGGACTTCCAGCGCGCCACCCCACCGCTAATGTGTTGTCTTGCCGCCACAGGCACAGGCGGCTGCCCCGCAGGGCTGCGAAAGCTATGGACGATGGCGCGCAGCCAGCCGTCACATCTGCTATCACGCCTGTTTCACCGCACGCATGAAGGCCTCGATCTTCGCCGCGTCCTTGATGCCCTTGGCTTGCTCCACGCCGCCACTGACATCCACCGCGTACGGCCGCACCTGGGCGATGGCCTGGCCGACATTGTCGGCAGACAGCCCGCCGGCCAGGATGATCGGCTTGCTCAGGCGCGCCGGCACCAGCGACCAGTCGAACGCTTCACCGGTGCCTCCGGGTACGCCCGGCACATAGGTATCCAGCAGAATGCCGCGGGCACCAGCGTAAAGCTGGCAGGCCGCCTCCAGGTCGTCGCCCGGGCGCACGCGCAGGGCCTTGATCCAGGGGCGGTGGTAGCCTTCGCAGTCCTGCGGGGTTTCGTCGCCGTGGAACTGTAGCAGGTCCAGCGGAACCACTTCGAGGATCTCGTTCAGTTCGCAGCGCGAAGCATTGACGAACAACCCGACCGTGGTCACGAACGGCGGCAGCTCGGCGATGATCGCCCGCGCCTGGCGCACATCCACGGCGCGCGGGCTCTTGGCATAGAAGACGAAGCCGATGGCATCGGCCCCCGCCTCGGCAGCGGCCAGTGCGTCTTCGATGCGGGTAATCCCGCAGATCTTGCTGCGAACGTTGCTCATGGACAGCGAACCCTGCTTGTTACGGTGAGAGGCCGGATGTTAGCAAATGACTTTTCGCTCGTCAGTCGGCCAATGCCTCGTAGCCGGACAAAAAGTGTGGGCCGATGTAACGCTTGGGCAGCGCGTATTCCTCGGGGTACTCCACCTGCACCAGGTAGAGCCCGTACGGGTGCGCCGTAACCCCGCCTTCGCGGCGGTTGCGCCCCTCCAGCACCTCGCGCGCCCAGGTGACCGGGCGCTCGCCGGCACCGATGGCCATCAATACACCGGCAATGTTACGCACCATGTGGTGCAGGAAAGCCGTGGCCCGCACGTCCAGCACGATCATCTGGCCATGGCGGGTGACGCGCAGATGGTAGATGTGCTTGATCGGCGACTTGGCCTGGCACTGGCTGGCGCGGAAGGCACTGAAGTCATGGGTGCCGAGCAGGTACTGCGCGGCTTCGGCCATGCGCTCGACATCCAGCGGGCGGTGGTTCCAGGTAACCTCCTCGGCCAGGTGCGCCGGGCGGATCGGGTCGTTGTAGATGACGTAGCGGTAACGCCGGGCGCAGGCCTTGAAGCGGGCATGGAAGTCGGCGGGCATCGGCCGCGACCAGACCACGCTGATGTCATGGGGCAGGTTGAAGTTGGTGCCCATGGTCCAGGCGCGTTCGTCGCGCACGGCGCGGGTGTCGAAGTGCACGATCTGCCCGCAGCCATGCACGCCGGCGTCGGTGCGCCCGGCGCAGATTACCGAGATCGGCTCGTTGGCCACCTTGGACAACGCCTGTTCCAGGGCCTGCTGGACACTGGGCACGCCACTGGCCTGGCGCTGCCAGCCACGGTAGCGCGCGCCTTTGTATTCCACGCCCAGGGCGATGCGGGAGTAGCCTTCGGCCGCAGACTCGGCGGCGGCGGTGTCGATGATGTCCAAGAGCATGAAACCTGTGGGGTGTACGGAATGGCGGGGATTATAACGACAACGGCAGCCGTGTAGGGCTGCCGCTGAATGTGTGTCGCGCTTGAGGGCCTCTTCGCGGGTAAACCCGCTCCCACAGGGAGCCCACAGATTTCAGACCTGTGAGTCACCTGTGGGAGCGGGTTTACCCGCGAAGAGGCCGGTGCAGGCAACCTCAGACCAGTCGGGAGAGCATATCCTCGGCTTCCTGACGCTGACTATCGTCACCATCCTTGACCACTTCATCGAGGATGTCGCGTGCGCCCTGGTTGTCGCCCATGTCGATGTAGGCGCGGGCCAGGTCAAGCTTGGTGGCCACTTCGTCGCTACCAGAGAAGAAGTCGAAGTCCAGGTCGTCCAGTGGCTCAGGCTCCGGCTGGGCAGCTGCGTCCTCGCTGGTGAAGTGCGGCTCCAGCGATGGCGATTCGAGGCTCTGCGACAGCTTGTCCAGTTCGGCGTTGACGTCGTTCAGCTCCGAGGCAAAGCTCTTGGCTGCCGGCGAATCATCCTCCAGCGACAGCGAAAGATCGAAGTCGGACGGCAGGTCGAACTCGGAAAGCGGGTCGAATGCTGGCTCGCTGTCGAAGGCAGCCAGCTCGGCAGCGACATCCACCGGGTTTTCGTCGACCGCAGCCGGGGCGGCCGGGGCAACCGGCTCGCTGATGTCGAGGTCGAAGTCGGACAGGTCCACAGCGGGCTGTGTCTCGGCCTGAGCCAGCATGGCCTCGAACTCGGCGTCGGCGTCAGCCTGCAGCTCGGCATCCACGGCAAACGGCTCGCCTTCCGGCTGAGCCGCTTCCAGCACCGGCTCATCCAGCACCGGCTCGTCGACGACAGGTTGCTGGGCTACCGATTCGTCCAGCAGCGGCGCTGCCAGCGGGTCTTGCTCGGGCAGGTCGTCACCCAGGCTCAGGTCGAAGGCACTGTCCAGGTCCTGCTCGTCCGGGGCATCGAGGGTCGGCACTTCATCGAAGGCATCCAGCTCAGCATCCAGATCAACTTCAGGCTCGAGCACTGCCTCAGGTTCCGCTTCGGCAACGGCCTGTGGTTCAACCGCCACCTCTGGCTCGGGCGCCATGTCGGCAATCACTGGCGTTTCAGGCTGATCCTGCAGCAGTTCCTGCACGTACTGCTCATCCATCTCGGCAGCCAGGGCTGCCGCGCCCAGGCCGGCAGCGGCCAGGCCGAGCATGGCCGGGTAGCGCTCTTTCAGGCCGGCAACCGCTGCACTGTTCTGCTCGCTGGCCGGCAACTTGCGCTCCTGCTCGACGAACGCGCTCTGGTCACCCTGGCGCGCATACACATCCATCAGTTTCAGACGCAGGTCGTCACGCTGCGGCGCGGTGGCCACGGCAGGCTCCAGCAGGTCGGTAGCGCGGTTCAGGCGGCCTTCGGCCACGCATTGCTCGACCTCAGCCAGCAGCGCGGCGTAGGGGTCGGCTTGCGGCTCAGGCTGCACTTCGACGGCGGGTACCGATGTTTTTTCCGCGGCGGTAGCGGCGGCAGCCGAAGCGGCGACCACGGCCGGCGACAAGGTCACGCTCGGGGCCGAGACCTCGACACCTTCGAGGCTTGCGCTGTCGCTGTCAAAGCCTGCGCCCTGCTCTTCTTCCAGCGCCCGCGCCATGCGCAGGTGCTTTTCAGCCTCCTGCTGGGCCTTGCGCTTGCGCGCCAGCAACAGCAACAAAAGCAGCAGTACGAGGAAGGCACTACCGGCAATCAGCCCGAGCAGCAGCGGGTTGCCCATGATTTCGTCGACCGCGCTGCCAGGCTCGCCAGCAGGTGCGGCCTCGGAGGCAGGCACCGGCTTGGGTGCGGTATCGACGGCAGCAGGCGCCGGATTGACGACCGGTTGGGCCGGCGCAGCCGCCCCTTGGGCTTCAAGCCGGGCCAACTGGTTGTTCTTCAGCTCGATCAGACGCTGCAGCTTGTCCAGCTGGCTCTGCAGGTCGGCCATGCGGCTCTTGAGCTCTTCGTTGTCGCGACGGCTGGTGTCCAGGCTTTCCTGGGCAACCGCCAGTTTGTCGTTGAGGGCCTTGGCCTGGTCGGCACCCGCCTGGTTGCCCGGGCTGACCAGGCGCAGGTTGTCGCCCTGGGCTATACGTGCCGGCGCTGCCTCGGCGGCACCGCGACGGGTGGCGTCCAGCTGGCGGGCGCGCGGGCCCAGGCGGCGGCCTTCCCGCCAGGCAGCATACTGCTCGGCCACCTCGGCGGTCGCCTCGCCCTGCGGGATGTTCTGGATCTGCTGCTGGTCGGGCAGGCGCAGTACCTGGCCAACCTTCAGCTGGTTGATGTTGTTGCCGATGAAGGCGTCAGGGTTCAGCGCCTGGATCGCGATCATGGTCTGCTGGATCGAACCGCCCTGTGCATGGCGCGCGGCAATCTGCCACAAGGTGTCGCGGCGCTGGGTGGTGTAGCTGCCGGCACCGGTCACCGCTGGCGCGACATTGCCAGCCGCAGGCTTGTCGCCCTGGGCCTTGGCCTGGTCGAGCAGCACGCTGTAGTCACGCAGCAGGCGGCCCTGCGGCCACATCACCTGGACCAGGAACTTTACCACCGGCTCAGGCAGCGGCTGGCTGGAGGTAACCCGCAGCACGCTCTTGCCGTTGGGGTTGATCACCGGCGTGAAGGTGAGGTCTTCGAGGTATGTCGGCAGTGCCACCCCGGCCTTGCTGAACTCTTCCGGTGGCGCCAGGCTCGGTGCCACTTCGGCGGCGGTGAGGTCGCGCACGTCGAGCAGCTCGATCTCGGCGTCCAGGGGCTGGTTCTGTGCCGACTTGAGGGTCAGCTCCCCCAGGCCCAGGGCATTCGCCATGCCCGACGACAGCGCCGACGCTGCAGCCATGGCCAGAACCAGTTTGCGAATTCGAAGCATGACCTCTTCCCTTGTATAAAGCGTCCTGAAACCTGCATGCGGAGCAGGACAATAGTGCTCGCCAGTATCTTTTACGGCATGTGTTTAATCAACAATTGCGCCACTTGCACGGCATTGAGCGCGGCGCCTTTGCGCACGTTGTCGGTGGTCAGCCAGAGGTTGAGTTGCTGGTCTTCATCAACACCGTGCCGTACACGACCAACATAGACCACGTCCTGGCCCACTGCGTCGCCTACCGGGGTCGGATAATCGTCGAGCCCCACCAGCTCGACGCTGTCAGCCGCCTCGAGGGCCTGGTTTACCGCGCTCAGGTCCACCGGGCGACGGCTCTGCACCGCCACACTGAAGCTATCGCCGAAAAACACCGGGACTTGAACGCAGCTCACGGAAATCTTCAGTTCAGGCAGGCCCAGCAGCACCCGCAGCTCGCTGACCAGGCGGCGCTCCAGCGCCGTGTGGCCCTGTTCATCGGCGGCGCCGACCTGGGCCAACATATTGAACGCCATCTGCCGGTCGAAGAAGCGCGGCTCCAGCGGCCGGGCATTGAGCAGCTCGGCGGTTTGCCGGGCGAGCTCGGTGACCGCTTCACGGCCTTGTGCAGACACCGCCAGCGCGGCCATCACCTGCACCCGCTCGATATCCAGCAGGCCTTTGAGCGGTGCCAGGGCAACAGCCAGGGCAACCGCGGCCGAGCACGGGCTGACGATGCGGGCTGGCAATGCCAGGCCGGCCAGGCGTTCGGCGTTGGCTTCGGGCACCAGGGCCAGGGCGTCGTCCAGGCCCGCGGACAGGTCGATGACCGTGCAGCCTGCCTGCAGCGCCTTGCTGGCAAAGCTTCGGCTGACTGCCGCGCCTGCGGCGAAAAAGGCCAGCTTGACCTGGGCGAAGTCAAAGCTGTCCACTTCACGCACCTTCAGCTTCTTGCCAGCGAACATCACGCTGCTGCCCGCCGATTCCATGCTGGCCAGCAGGTGCAGGGTGGCGACCGGGAAATCCAGCTCTTCGAGAATCTGCACCAGGGCTTCACCGACGCTGCCGGTGGCGCCGACGACGGCGATGTCCAAAGGGTGTGTCATGGAAGGGGTCCTTTTGCTGAAAACGGCGGGGGGCGGCACTTTACTCGGATTGTAGAGTTTTGTCTGTGCTGGCCCAAACCTAGAGCTGCGCTGCTCTTGCTCTTGCTCTTGCTCTTGCTCTTGCTCTTGCTCTTGCTCTTGATCTTGATCTTGATCTTGATCTTGATCTTGATCTTGATCTTGATCTTGATCTTGATCTTCGCGACTTCAGGAGGCCGAGCAGAGGTCTTGCGGAGGGAGGTGACGGGCATGGATGCCCGTCAAGCGCTGAGGCCCCATGGATGGGGCCTGCAGCGCGTACTCCCGGGAGCAAGACCGGCGCGAGGGAACCCCGTAGCGTAGCGGAGGGGCCGGATGATGGGAGCGCAGCGTTTTTTGGTTACTTTTTGCCGCGTTTGGCAAAAAGTGACTCGCCGTAAGGGCGAAAAGGTGAGTATGCGTCGCCATCGCAAATGGACTGTTCGCCCTATCAAAACCGCCGCTTAAGCTTTTGGCTTTTTGTCTGTGGGCATTCACATCGAGTAGACATTCATTTGCAATGGTGG
>NZ_OPYN01000084.1 GCF_900277125.1 Pseudomonas inefficax | reverse complement strand
GCTGTTGCGCATGCTGCCCTACAAGTAACCGCGCCGGCCCTGCAGGCCGCCGGTGTGTACGAAGAGCAGACGGGTGCCGGGCGCGAACAGCCCGGCCTCGACCTGCTCACGCAGGGCCAGCAGGGCCTTGCCGGTGTACAGGGCTTCGAGCGGCACACCGGTGTGCCGCTCGCAGTCGGCGACGAACGCCAGCAGCTCAGCGTCGAACTTGCCGAAACCGCCACGGCAGGCGTCGTGCAGCTGGTAGCCATGCGCACCGGCCAGTGTCGCTACCGCCTCCAGTACACCATGGCCCCTGGGTACAGCCAATGCACCATGCACGACATGTGCGCCTGCCTCGGCCATTACCAGGCCGGCCAAGGTAGTCCCCGTTCCGGCAGCCAGCCACCAGGCGTCGTAGCCCGACCAGCCCAGTGCCGGGATCTGCGCTTGCGCCTGCTGCATGATCAGCGCGCAGCCCTGTGCTCCGGCCAGCCCGCCGCCCCCTTCGGGGATGCAGTGCCAACCCGGGTAGCGTGCCTGCCAGGGCTCCCAGAAACCCGCTTCGTTTCGTGCACGGTAGCCGCCATAGCCCAGCCAGTGCAGTTCCATGCCCAGCGCCTGCAGGTCTAGTACGGTTGGTGTGTCCTGGGCGTGGCCACGCAGCAGCCCGGCAGTGGCAAAGCCGAAGCGCTTGCCGGCGGCTGCCAGGGCGTGCAGGTGGTTGGAATGGTTGCCGCCCAGGCTGATCAAGCCCGGGGCGTTGCTGGCGCTGGCCTGTTGCAGGTGGTGGCGTAGCTTGAACCACTTGTTGCCGCTGATCAGCGGGTCGATCAGGTCCAGGCGCAGCATGGCGGCTGCGATCTTGGCTTGCTGCAGCCAGGGCAGGTTCAGGGGCTGTAGGGGGGCTTGGGGAAGGTCAAAGTGCATCGTGCGAGTTTACCAGTGAAAGCCTGGGGGCTGCTTTGCAGCCCTTCGCGGGCTTGCCCGCTCCCAAAGTCAGGAGTGCGCTATCCCTGTGGGAGCGGGCAAGCCCGCGAAGGGCCGCAAGGCGGCCCCGGCAATCTCAGAGTTCAGCCGCCAATCTCGAACCCTGGTTGATCGCCCGCTTGGCATCCAGTTCCGCCGCTACATCGGCGCCACCGATCAAGTGCACCGACTGCCCCGTCGCCACCAGCCCGTCCTGCAGTTCGCGCAGCGGTTCCTGCCCGGCACAGATCACCACGTTGTCCACCGCCAGCACCTGCGGCTCGCCATCGGCCACGCGAATATGCAGGCCGGCATCGTCGATGCCCAGGTATTCGACGCTGTTGAGCATCTGCACCCGCTTGTTCTTCAACCCGGTACGGTGAATCCAGCCGGTAGTCTTGCCCAGGCCGTCACCCACCTTGGATTTCTTGCGCTGCAACAGGTACACCTGGCGCGCCGGGGCATGCGGCTCGGCCTTGATCCCGGCCACGCCACCGCGTGCCTGCAGGAGGGTGTCGATGCCCCACTCCTTCCAGAACGCCTCACGGTCTTGGCTGGTGGCCACGCCCTGATGCACCAGGTACTCGGAAACGTCGAAGCCGATGCCACCCGCGCCAATTACCGCGACAGCCTTGCCCACCGGTTTGCGCTCGAGCAGCACGTCCAGATAGCTGAGCACCTTGGCATGCTCGATACCGGGGATGGCCGGCGTGCGCGGGGCGATGCCGGTGGCCAGGATGATCTCGTCGTAGCCTCCGTCCACCAGGGCCTGCACATCGACCCGGGTGTTCAGGCGCAGGTCCACGCCGGTGCTGGCGACCTTGTTGCGGAAGTAGCGCAGGGTTTCATGGAACTCTTCCTTGCCCGGCACCCGCTTGGCCACATTGAACTGTCCACCGATTTCGCTGGCACTGTCGAACAAGGTCACCGCGTGCCCACGCTCGGCCGCTACCGTAGCCGCTGCCAGGCCCGCCGGGCCGGCGCCGACCACGGCAATGCGCTTCACGGCGCGCACCGGCAGGTAGTTGAGCTCGGTCTCGTGGCAGGCACGCGGGTTGACCAGGCAACTGGTCAGCTTGCCGCCGAAAGTATGGTCCAGGCAGGCCTGGTTGCAGCCGATGCAGGTGTTGATCTCGTCGCCGCGGCCGGCAGCGGCCTTGTTGACGAAGTCCGGGTCAGCCAGGAACGGCCGAGCCATCGAGACCATGTCGGCATCGCCCTCGGCCAGCACCGCCTCGGCAACTTCCGGGGTGTTGATGCGGTTGGTAGTGATCAGCGGAATGTTCACCACGCCACGCAGCTTGGCGGTGACCTTGCTGAATGCCGCGCGGGGCACCTTGGTGGCAATGGTCGGGATACGCGCTTCGTGCCAGCCGATGCCGGTGTTGATCAAGGTCGCGCCGGCTTTCTCGATAGCCTTGGCCAGCAGCTCGATTTCATCCCAGGTACTGCCGCCCTCGACCAGGTCGAGCATCGACAGGCGGAAGATGATGATGAAGTTCGGCCCTACCGCTTCGCGCACCCGGCTGACGATTT
>NZ_OPYN01000083.1 GCF_900277125.1 Pseudomonas inefficax | reverse complement strand
GGTCGCCTTCGCCACTGGTGTTCCTTCCTATATCTACGCATTTCACCGCTACACAGGAAATTCCACCACCCTCTACCGTACTCTAGCTCGCCAGTTTTGGATGCAGTTCCCAGGTTGAGCCCGGGGCTTTCACATCCAACTTAACGAACCACCTACGCGCGCTTTACGCCCAGTAATTCCGATTAACGCTTGCACCCTCTGTATTACCGCGGCTGCTGGCACAGAGTTAGCCGGTGCTTATTCTGTCGGTAACGTCAAAACAGCAAGGTATTAACTTACTGCCCTTCCTCCCAACTTAAAGTGCTTTACAATCCGAAGACCTTCTTCACACACGCGGCATGGCTGGATCAGGCTTTCGCCCATTGTCCAATATTCCCCACTGCTGCCTCCCGTAGGAGTCTGGACCGTGTCTCAGTTCCAGTGTGACTGATCATCCTCTCAGACCAGTTACGGATCGTCGCCTTGGTGAGCCATTACCCCACCAACTAGCTAATCCGACCTAGGCTCATCTGATAGCGCAAGGCCCGAAGGTCCCCTGCTTTCTCCCGTAGGACGTATGCGGTATTAGCGTTCCTTTCGAAACGTTGTCCCCCACTACCAGGCAGATTCCTAGGCATTACTCACCCGTCCGCCGCTGAATCAAGGAGCAAGCTCCCGTCATCCGCTCGACTTGCATGTGTTAGGCCTGCCGCCAGCGTTCAATCTGAGCCATGATCAAACTCTTCAGTTCAATACTGCTTGGGTTTTTAAGAAACCCTAAACTTGGCTCAGCAATCTCAAATGACTATGTGATTTCTCGCATGGCCACTTGTGATGCTGATAATCTTTGTGACTATCAGTCCGTACTCACAAGCACCCACACGAATTGCTTGATTCGATTTGTTAAAGAGCGTTTGGTTAAGAGCTTTTCGTCTCAACCGAGGCGCGCATTCTACGCTTTCCTCATTTGCTGTCAAGCGTTTATTTTGAAGTTTTTTGCGAGAAACTCGTTTAGCTTCAAACACTTGACTCAACAGGGTGGCTGGCTTCGCTTCGCTACCGCGTTGGAGTGGTGCGCATTATAGGGCGAGTTTTCAGCAGGTCAACCTTTGTTTTCAATAATTTAGGTTTTTTGAAAAAGACTGCGTCAGGGCCACCAGGTGCTCGCCACAACACCAGCTGCGCCTGTGAGATCGCGCGCCGCGCGGGCGGCGCGCGATCTTGCAGGCGCCAGAAAACTCATGGCCGGCACCTTGCCCCCCGCCATCATAATTGCGCACTATATTGCTCACCCACAATCCCGCTAAGGATCGCCGCGCAGAAATGAACACCCAACCCCGCAGCCTGGCCGCTACCTTCTTCCCGATCGGCCTGCTGCTCATCGCCATGGCATCGATACAGTCCGGTGCCTCCTTGGCCAAAAGCATGTTCCCCATCATCGGCGCCCAAGGCACCACCACCCTGCGCCTTATCTTCGCCAGCATCATCATGCTGCTGATACTGCGCCCGTGGCGTGTGCGCATGACCCGCAATACCCTGCGCAACGTCATCATCTATGGCATGGCGCTGGGCGGCATGAACTTCCTCTTCTATATGGCTCTGCAAACGGTACCCATCGGCATCGCCGTGGCACTGGAATTCACCGGCCCGCTGGCCGTAGCGATCTTCTCCTCGCGTCGGCCGATCGACTTCCTGTGGATTGCCCTGGCCATCGTCGGCCTGTTGTTGCTGCTGCCGGCCGGCCATGGCGGGCAGGCTCTCGATCCGGCCGGCGCAGCCTATGCCCTGGGCGCGGGCGTGTGCTGGGCACTGTACATCCTGTTCGGGCAGCGTGCCGGGGCCGAGCATGGGATCCAGAGCGCCGCACTGGGTGTTGTGGTCGCCGCGCTGTTCGTTGCGCCCATCGGTATCGCCCACGCTGGCAGCGCATTGCTCACACCCGCCGTGATCCCCATGGCGCTGGGCGTCGCGGTGCTGTCGACCGCCCTGCCCTACAGCCTGGAAATGGTTGCCCTCACACGCATCCCGGCACGCACTTTCGGCACCCTCATGAGCATAGAACCAGCATTCGGCGCACTATCCGGCTTGCTGTTCCTGGGCGAGGTACTGACGTTTACCCAGTGGCTGGCTATTCTGGCGATCATTACCGCATCAGTGGGCACCACCCTGTCCATGCGCAAGGAACCCAGCCCGGCTGTCGCAGCAGACTGATATGAGAAATATTTTCATTTGAGACAGGATTAATGATTGTAGCGACCCGTCTCGCTGATTAAGCTGTCACAGAATCATCATCTTTACGCTATCTACTGGACCGAACACGGACGCTGGGGAATTTTCAGGACGAACCGAAGCGATAACGACGGGGTCAGACAACTGATCCGCCCCGCATTTAAGGACAGGAATGAAACGTATTTTGCTCATCCTGGCCATCTTGGCTATTGCTGGATGTGCCGCCACGGCCAAGACTGAGGTCAAAAGGGGCAAGAAGGGCCTGCATATCAATTGTTCCGGCCTGTCTTCCTCGTGGGACAACTGCTACAGCAAGGCCGCAAGCTCCTGCAGCACGCGCGGCTACCGGGTCATTGCACGCTCGGGCGATAGCGATGAAGAACCCGGTGACTACTTGTTCGGCATCAACCCGGCGGGTTACACCAGCCGCAGCATGATCGTCATCTGCAAGTAGAACAAAGGGCAGCTCGCAAGCTGCCCTTTTCATTTGCCTCACAAGGGCGCGGTACGCGCCTCCAGCCAGGCCAGCGCGTCACCCTTGAGCAAGGGCGCCAGGCGCTCGCGCACACTGGCGTGATAACCGTTCAACCAGTCCAGCTCCTCCCTGGCCAGCAGCTCGGGCACCAGGCAGCGGGTGTCGATCGGGCACAGCGTCAGGGTTTCGAAGTTCAGGAAGTCGCCGAAGGCGCTCTTGCCGGCTTCGCGGTTGACCACCAGGTTCTCGATGCGCACACCCCACTGCCCGGGGCGGTACGTACCCGGTTCGATCGAGCTGATCATGCCCACCTGCATCGCGGTCTGCGGTGTGGGCGCCGCCTGGTAGGCAATCACTTGCGGCCCCTCGTGCACATTCATGAAGTAACCCACCCCATGCCCGGTGCCGTGGCCATAATCCACCTGGTCAGCCCAGATCGGCGCGCGGGCAATGGCGTCGAGCAATGGCGACAGCACGCCTCGCGGGAAGGTAGCGCGCGACAGGGCGATCATGCCTTTGAGCACGCGCGTGCAATCCTGCTTCTGTGCAAGGCTCGGGTTGCCCACCGGCACCATGCGGGTGATGTCGGTGGTGCCGCCAAGGTACTGCCCGCCCGAATCGATCAGCAGCAGGCCATCGCCCTCGATGACCGCGTGCGACTGCTCGGTGGCACGGTAATGCGGCATCGCGCCATTGCCATTGAAGGCGGCGATGGTAGAAAAGCTCAACGACACGAAGCCTGGGCGGCGGGCACGCGCGGCACTCAACTGCTCGTCGATCGTCAGCTCGGTTACCAGTTCCCGACCGAGGTTGACCTCGAGCCAGGCGAAGAACTCGCACAAGGCCGCGCCATCCTGCTCCATCACCTGGCGGATATGCACCAGGTCCTCATCACTCTTGCACGACTTG
Organism: Pseudomonas inefficax; assembly: GCF_900277125.1. Taxonomy (GTDB): domain Bacteria; phylum Pseudomonadota; class Gammaproteobacteria; order Pseudomonadales; family Pseudomonadaceae; genus Aquipseudomonas; species Aquipseudomonas inefficax. The sequence continues at coordinate 63,218 of NZ_OPYN01000083.1, read as the reverse complement.
CTCAGGGTGCTGGGGTTGAGCCCCTCGACCAGTTCCACCTCGGCCGGCAGGTTATCCAGCAGGCCGCAGGTGACCCGGGCCGGGTCGACCAGCAACCGGCTGCCGGCCGGCATCGCGGCAAGGGCCTGGCCAGCTTCGGCGTAGTCGCGCACTTCGATACCGTCGACCGCCAGCACCTGGCACAGATGGTCATCGAGCTTGTCCTGGCCAACAAACAGAATGGCCTGCTGCTGGCTGATCAGGGCAAAGGCCACGAACACCGGGTTATAGGACACATCGCTGCCGCGCAGGTTGAACAGCCAGGCGATGTCATCCAGGGTGGCGATGAAATGCCAGTCGGCCCCCTTGGCCTGCACGCTCTGGCGCAACTGCGCCAGTTTTTCCGCACGGCTCAGCGTGGCGTGCGGCGGCAAATGCTGGTAGACCGGGTTGCCTGGCAGCGCCGGGCGCCCCTTCCAGACCTGGCCCAGCAGGTCCTTGTCAGTTACCAGTCGTGCCCCGCGCGCCTTCAGCCGGTCGCCAAGCTGGCGCGCCGAAGCCAGGGCCATGACCGCACCGTCTACCGCCACGCTGCCATTGGGCTCGACGTGGTCGCCCAGCCATTCCAGCGCGCCAGGCTTGCCCGGCAACAGCTTCATCAGCTCGATGCCACTGCCTGCCAACTCGTGCTCCGCCTGTTCCCAGTAGCGGCTATCGACCCACAACCCGGCAAAGCCAGCCGTGACCACCAGCGTGCCGACCGAGCCGTGGAAACCCGACAGCCACTGGCGCCCCTGCCAGTAACCGGGCAGGTATTCGGAAAGATGGGGGTCGGCCGAGGGTACCAGCAAGGCATCGATGCCCTCTGCGGCCATGGCCTGGCGTACCTGCGCCAGACGCTGCGGCACGCTTTGCCCAAAGGTGGTCTGAACGTTCATGCGCTCTCCTGCGGCTACATCACGGTTTATCCAATGCGTCGATAATGGAACAGCCGCCGAAGCCCTGCAATCTTGGCGACCGACACACGGCATGCATTGCCCGCCACGCCCTGCGCATACCGGACGTTTCCTACAGAAGGGCCAGGACCACCGATCAAGTTTCGCTGAACTTCCTCAAGGCACCGGCTTCACATCAGTACATTCATTGCACACAGGCAAATGACCATGCCCAATGCCGGCGCCCCTAAAAGCGGCGTGGTGCTGCTCGACACCCGCGCGCGCACCCCCGACCACGAGCATGCCGTACACCTGAAGCTCGCCGATGGCCTGGCCCGCCTGCTGGGCTGCCCGCACGTGCAACCCAGCCATCCGCCAGTTGCTACCGATGGCTACTATTACCTGCCCACCGAAACCCTGGTCGATCCCAAGCGCCATGCCGCCTTGGGTATTTGCAGCGAGCAGGACCTGTTCGGTGGCCTGGTCGCACACCCGTACATGGCGACCAAGGCGATCTCCCACCCGTTGCCGGCCGGGGCCAGCTTCCCGCCGGGCTGGACCGATGCTTTCGCCCGGCAAGCCAGCGACGCCCTGCTACGCGGCTACACCGTGTTCAGCAAGGCCGATGCGCGCAGCGCCGCACAGCTACTGCTGACGGACGGCCCGTTGCGAATCAAGCCGGTACTGGCCTGCGCAGGCCGTGGGCAGCAGGTCATCACCACGGCGGATGAACTGGAACCGCTACTGGCTGACATGGATGACCAAGACCTCGCGCTGTGGGGGTTGGTGCTCGAGGAAGACCTGAGCGAAGTGCAAACCTTCAGCGTCGGCCAGGTACGCGTCGCCGGCCTGACCTGCAGCTATCACGGCACTCAGCAACTGACCCGCGACCATCAGGGCACGGAAGTGTATGGCGGCTCCGACCTGGTAGTGGTGCGCGGTGACTACCAGGCACTGCTGCAACTGCCACTGGACGAGCCGCTGCGCCTGGCCATAAACCAGGCGATGGCCTACGAACAGGCCGCCGAGCAGCACTTCCCCGGCTTCATCGCCTCACGGCGCAACTACGACATCGCCCGCGGCGTGAACCCCCAAGGCCACCTGCGCAGCGGCGTACTCGAACAATCCTGGCGTCTGGGCGGTGCCAGCAGTGCCGAGCTGCTGGCTTTGCAGGCGTTCGCCGACGACCCGGCACTGCAACGGGTGCGTGCCTCTACCCATGAAGTGTTCGGCACTCCCGAACTGCCCGCTGACGCCACCCTCTTCTACCAAGGAAACGACAGTGAACTCGGACAACTCAGCAAATTTGCGCGGATTCGCGAACATGACCATTCAGAGTGAAACCGTTGAACTGCAGGTCGAGGATGACAGCATCGTCGGCACCCTGGTCAGCCCCGGCAGCAAGATGCCGGGCATTCTCTTCGTCCACGGTTGGGGCGGCAGCCAGCAGCGCGACCTGGCCCGCGCCCGGCAGATCACCGGGCTGGGCTGCGTGTGCATGACCTTTGACCTGCGCGGCCACGAAAAAACCGAAAGCCAACGGCTGACGGTTACCCGCGAACAGAACCTGACCGACCTGCTGGTGGCCTACGACCGGCTGGTAAGTCACCCGGCCGTCGACTCCAGTGCCATCGCCATCATCGGCAGCAGCTATGGCGGCTACCTGGCCACCCTGCTGACCCGCGAGCGGCCAGTCAAATGGCTGGCTCTGCGGGTACCCGCCATGTACTGGGACGACGAATGGAACCTCCCCAAGCAAACCCTCGACCGGCAACGGCTGAACGCCTACCGCCAGCGACCGCTCGGGCCGTCGGACAACCGCGCGCTGGCGGCCTGTGCCGAGTTCGGTGGCGATGTACTGCTGGTGGAGTCCGAGCAGGACGACTACGTGCCGCACAGCACGCTGATGAGCTACCGCTCGGCATTCGTCAGCGCCCATTCGCTCACCCACCGCATTGTCGACGGTGCCGACCACGCATTGTCCAGCGAAGAAAGCCAGAAAGCCTACAGTTCGATCCTGGCGGCATGGGTCAGCGAAATGGTCATTGGCGCCCGCCTGGACCGCTACCCGCACTACGCGCCCTGGTATGCCTGAGGCTCACCCACCTGGCAATGCAGGCCGCCATCGGCGCCGCGCACCAGGCTGCGCAAGGTCTGATAGGCAGCAAAGTTGACGCCACGGGCCTGGTGCTGGCCAAGCAGTTCGAGGAAAGGCTCCCCGACGAAATACACCGCCGCCGCTGCCCACGCCTGGCGGGACTGCCATTGCAGGTACTGCAGCACCCGGCTGCCGTCGTCGCTGGCCTGGATGCTGACACCCTGCAACCCTTCGCAATGCGCGGCCAGCTCCTCACTGCGCGCCACCAGTGCCTGGGCCAACGCCTGCTGGAACCTGCCGGGTACTTCATATTCGATCATCTGGGTAAACCACAGGGCTTGGGATGTTGCCGTCATGAACGGTCTCCTGCTGACGGACGCGTACAACGCGATGCCGAGCAGGGTAAAACCTCAAGTTATGTCAAGGTCAAGCGGTTTTCCGCGACGGGAACGCCCCGTGCGCCCTAACCGGATACGGCGAAGCGCCGCCGGTAATCACTCGGGGTCAGGCCAGTGATGCGCTGAAATACCTTGCGAAACGCACCCGGGTCCTGGTAACCAACACCCCAGGCGATCTGCTCGACATTGCGCCGGGTGAACTCCAGCAAGCGACACGCCCGCCCCACCCTCACCTGCTGGCAGTACTCGGTTGGCCGCAGCCCCGTTGCAGCACGAAAACGCCGCAGGAAGGTGCGTTCCTCCAGCCCCGCGCATGCAGCCATGCCGGCCAGGTCGGCATCCTGCCCTCCGTTGCCCTGCAACCAGTGCTGTACTTTCAGCACCGCCTCATCGCCATGATCCAGGCGTGGATTGAACACTGCACCGGGCAGCGGCGCCGCGACCGGGTCGACCGCAAGGTAGCGGGCAGTTTCCCGCGCCACCGTCGCCCCCATGAAGCGCTCAAGCAAGCGCAAGCCCAGGTCGGTCCAGGCCATCAGCCCGGCCGAGGTGACAATGTCGCCATCGTCCAGCAACGGTTGCTGGGCCTCGACCCGCACCTTGGGAAAACGCTGGGCAAGCGAGTGTACGTAGTTCCAGTGGGTACAGGCCGGGCGCCCGTCGAGCAGGCCACTGGCGGCGATGAAGAACACCCCTATGCACACCGATGCCAGTACCGTGCCGTGCCCGTGCAACTGGCACAACGTCGCGCGATGGCGTTCAAGCAGCTCACCGTGTGGTGCCGACTCCAGGCTTGGCGGAATGATCAGCACCCGCAAATCGGACACGGCGGCAGGCGGGCTTTCAGGGGCAGGCTGCAATTGCCCCGCCTCGTCCGCCTGCCAGAAGCTGATACGCACCGAGGGCAACTCGACGGCCCCAAGTTCCGCAGCCACCCGGTTGGCCACCAGGAACAGGTCGGCCAAGCCATGCACGGCGGCACGCTGCGCGCCTGGGTACAGCAGCAGGCCGATGTCCAGGCTGGCGTGGTTGTCAGTTTTTGCCCGCATAGTGTCGTTCGCGCCAATCCTCAGGTCAGTGCACACAGCCTATAACTAACGTCATCCAACGACTACTGCCACAGGAGGCAGCATGAGCAAGCAGGCGCTGATCATCATCGACATCCAGAACGACTACTTCCCGGGCGGCAAATGGACCCTCGATGGGGCCGACCAGGCGGCGCACAATGCTGCCCGTCTGCTGGCAGCGGCACGTCAACGGGGCGAGCTGGTGGTGCATGTACGGCATGAGTTCGACAGTGCCGATGCGCCGTTCTTCGCGCCAGGCTCGCAGGGTGCGGCCATCCACGCCAAGGTCGAGCCCAGGGCCGGTGAGCCCGTAGTGCTAAAGCACAAGGTGAACGCCTTCCTCGGTACCGACCTTGAGAATACGCTGGACCGGCATGGTGTCGAGGCCCTGACCATCGTCGGCAGCATGAGCCACATGTGCATCGACGCCGCCACCCGTGCCGCGGCCGACCTGGGTTATGACGTGACCGTGGCCCACGACGCCTGTGCCACGCGGCCACTGGAATTCGATGGCAAGCGGGTGGCGGCGGCGCAGGTGCATGATTCGGCGATGGCGGCGTTGGCGTTTGCCTATGCCAAGGTGGTCAGGACCGATGAGTTGCTAAATAGCTGATCAGTGGAATTTGGGGGCGCTTTGCGCCCCATCGCGACGCAAGGCCGCTCCCACTGGTACCGTGCCAGGCATCAGATTTGCGCGATACCTGTGGGAGCGGCCTTGCGTCGCGATGGGCTGCACAGCAGCCCCAAAACCTGCTACCTCAAATAACCACATTGCGCACAAACCGCACCGCCACCGCCCCATCGTTGCGATAGGCATACCGGCAATTGCTGGGAAACACATGGAACTGCCCCACCTGCAGATGATGCTCGACCCCTTCGATAATCAGCGTCAGTTGCCCTTGCACCACATAGATCTGCTCACTCCAGCCCTCGGCATCGGCCTCGCTGGAATAGCACTCACCCGGTGCCAGCGTCCATTCCCACAGCTCCACCTCGCGCCGTGCCGCGCTACTGCCCAACAACACAGCCCGGCTCTGCGGGTGTTCGCCGGCCCAGGCCAGCTCTTCGATGCGCCCGGGGTCACGCTGGTCAGGCGCCTGGATCAGGGTACTGAAAGCCACGCCCAGGGCTTCGGCAATCAGGTCGAGGGTAGTCAGGCTGACATTCTTCTCGCCCGCCTCGATCGCCACCAGCATGCGCCGGCTGACTCCGGAGCGTTCCGCCAGCGCCGTCTGGCTCATGCCCGCGGCATTGCGCAGGCTGCGTACATTGAGGCTGACATGTTGCAGCACCGATGCCCGGTGCGAGGAATCTTTGTGCACTATATTGCTCACTGGTCGGTATTGCGCAGTATACTGCCCACTTTGCGGCGATTGTGCGCCGCCCCCTCCGAGTGCGCAAGACCATGACCCAGCCCAGCAGCAAACCGGCCCCTGCCATTACCTTTCGCCTGAGCAAGGCCGAACTGGTGCTGGTGTTCATCACCATGCTGTGGGGCGGCACCTTTCTGCTGGTGCACAACGTGATGACCGTCAGCGGCCCGATGTTCTTCGTCGGCCTGCGCTTCGCTGCAGCCGCGCTGTTCGTCGGGGTGGTCTCGGCGCGAGCGCTGCCTGGGCTGACCTTCACCGAACTGAAGGCCGGCATGCTGATCGGTGTGTCGATCATGCTCGGCTACGGTTTGCAGACCATGGGCCTGCAAACCATCAGCAGCAGCCAGTCGGCGTTCATCACCGCGCTGTACGTGCCATTCGTGCCGCTGTTGCAGTGGCTGGTGCTAGGCCGGCGACCCGGCCTGATGCCCAGCATCGGCATCTGCCTGGCGTTCATCGGCCTGATGCTGCTGGCCGGGCCGGAAGGGGGCAGCCTGCACTTCAGCGAAGGCGAACTGGTAACCCTGGTCAGCGCCGTGGCCATTGCCGGTGAAATCATCCTGATCAGCCGCTACGCCGGCCAGGTCGATGTGCGCCGGGTCACCGTGGTGCAGCTGGCGACCGCCTCGCTGCTGGCGTTCCTGATGATCGTGCCGACCCAGGAGCGCATACCCGACTTTTCCTGGCTGTTGCTGGCCAGCGCCGTGGGCCTGGGCGCCATGAGCGCGGTGATTCAGGTGGCAATGAATTGGGCGCAGAAGTCGGTCTCGCCCACCCGCGCCACCCTCATCTATGCCGGCGAACCGGTATGGGCCGGGATCGTCGGGCGCATCGCCGGTGAGCGCCTGCCGGGCGTGGCACTGCTCGGCGGCCTGCTGATCGTTATCGCGGTGGTGGTAAGCGAACTCAAGGTGCGCCGCCCGCGCGAGGCGACCGAAGCCCGAGAAGTGCAGGATGAAGGCGAACGCCAGGCCGGCCTGTAAAGCCGCCAACTGCGGCTATGCTTTGTAAGAATCTGTTATAAAAAAACAGCTTGTCACAGCCTGTTTGTAGGATTCTGCGACAGCTTGCGTGTTGGTGATCATCCCCTCGGCACGTATGATTCCTTGCAAACTTCTCCAGAATAGGCCGCTATGTCTTTGATAGTGCTATTGCTTCTGCCGTTCGTGGGCAGTTGCCTGGCAGCCGTGCTGCCGCACAACGCACGTAACGCGGAGTCCATTCTCGCCGGGCTCGTGGCCCTGGTCGGCACTGTCCAGGTAGCACTGCTGTACCCTCAGGTCGCCCACGGTGGCGTGATTCGCGAAGAGTTCCTCTGGTTGCCCAGCCTGGGGCTGAACCTGGTGCTGCGCATGGACGGCTTCGCCTGGCTGTTCTCGCTGCTGGTGCTGGGCATCGGTACGCTGGTGTCGCTGTATGCCCGCTACTACATGTCACCGCAAGACCCGGTGCCGCGCTTCTTCGCCTTCTTTCTCGCCTTCATGGGCGCCATGCTCGGCCTGGTGATCTCCGGCAACCTGATCCAGCTGGTGTTCTTCTGGGAACTCACCAGCCTGTTCTCCTTCCTGCTGATCGGCTACTGGCACCACCGTGCCGACGCCCGCCGCGGCGCCTACATGGCGCTGATGGTCACTGGCGCGGGCGGCTTGTGCCTGCTGGTGGGTGCCCTGCTGCTCGGCCATGTGGTCGGCAGCTACGACCTGGACAAGGTCCTGGCTGCCGGCAACACCATTCGCCAGCATGCACTGTACCCGGTGCTGCTGCCGCTGATCCTCATCGGCGCCCTTAGCAAGAGTGCCCAATTCCCCTTCCAGTTCTGGCTGCCCCATGCCATGGCAGCGCCCACCCCGGTATCGGCTTATCTGCACTCGGCGACAATGGTCAAGGCCGGGGTGTTCCTGCTGGCGCGCTTGTGGCCGGTGCTGTCGGGCAGCGAGGAGTGGTTCTGGATCGTCGGCGGTGCCGGTGCCCTCACCCTGCTGCTCGGCGCCTTCGCCGCCATGTTCCAGAACGACCTCAAGGGCCTGCTGGCGTACTCGACCATCAGCCACCTGGGCCTGATTACCCTGCTGCTGGGCCTGAACAGCCCGCTGGCCGCGGTCGCAGCGGTATTCCACATTCTCAACCACGCCACCTTCAAAGCCTCGTTGTTCATGGCCGCCGGCATCATCGACCACGAAAGCGGCACCCGTGACATCCGCCGCCTCAGCGGTTTGATACGCCTGGTGCCATACACCGCCACCCTGGCCATGGTGGCCAGCGCCTCGATGGCCGGCGTGCCGTTGATGAACGGTTTCCTGTCCAAGGAAATGTTCTTTGCCGAAACGGTGTTCATCAGTTCCAGCGCCTGGGTCGAGGCCACGCTGCCGGTAATCGCCACCCTGGCCGGCACCTTCAGCGTGGCCTATGCCCTGCGTTTCACCGTCGATGTGTTCTTCGGCCCCACTGCGCAGGATCTCCCGCACACCCCGCACGAACCGCCACGCTGGATGCGTGCGCCGGTCGAACTGCTGGTGCTCACCTGCCTGGTGGTGGGCATCTTCCCTGCCCAGTCGGTCGGCCCGCTGCTGGCCGCTGCCGCCCTGCCTGTGGTAGGCGGCACCCTGCCGGAATACAGCCTGGCCATCTGGCATGGCTGGAACGCGCCGCTGGTCATGAGCCTGGTGGCCATGAGCGGCGGTATCGTGCTGTACCTGTTGCTGCGCAAGCAGCTGCGCCTGGGCCGCTTCCCCTACCCGCCGGTGATCGAGCGTTTCAACGGCAAGCGCCTGTTCGAGTACGGTCAGGTGCAGCTGATGCTGCTGGCGCGGCGTATCGAGCGCCTGCTCACCAGCCGCCGCCTGCAGTCGCAGCTGTTCATGCTGGTGCTCGCCGCATTCCTCGCCGGCCTCACGCCCATGCTCTACAGCGGCCTGAGCTGGGGCGATCGGCCGAAGATTCCAGGCTCGGGCGTGTTCGTCGCGCTGTGGCTGATTGCCATCGCCTGTGCCATCGGCGCCGCCTACCAGGCCAAGTACCACCGCTTGGCAGCGTTGATCATGGTCAGCGTCTGCGGCCTGATGACCTGCATCACCTTCGTCTGGTTCTCAGCGCCCGACCTGGCCCTGACCCAGCTGGTAGTGGAAGTGGTCACCACCGTGCTGATCCTGCTCGGCCTGCGCTGGCTGCCGCGGCGGATCGAAGGCGTATCGCCGCTGCCGGGCAGCCTGGAGCGTGCGCGCATGCGGCGCCTGCGCGACCTGCTGCTGGCGGTGCTGGTAGGTGGCGGCATGGCCGTGCTGTCCTATGCCATGCTGACCCGGCCGACACCGAACGACATTTCCTCGTTCTACCTGAGCCGGGCACTGCCCCAGGGCGGTGGCACCAACGTGGTCAATGTCATGCTGGTCGACTTCCGTGGCTTCGACACCCTCGGTGAAATCACCGTGCTGGTGGCCGTGGCGCTGACCGTGTTCGCCCTGCTGCGGCGCTTCCGCCCGCCGAAGGAAAGCATGCAACTGCCGGCGCAGCAGCGTCAGCTGGCACCCGATGTGGTCACCGACCTGATCAACCCGCGGCATGCCACCGACACCGCACTGGGTTTCATGATGGTACCCGCAGTGCTGGTGCGCCTGCTGCTGCCGATCGCCCTGCTGGTGTCGATGTACCTGTTCATGCGGGGCCACAACCAGCCCGGTGGCGGCTTTGTCGCCGGCCTGGTGATGTCGGTGGCGTTCATCCTGCAGTACATGGTGGCTGGCACCCAGTGGGTCGAGGCGCAGATGAGCCTGCGCCCGCTGCGCTGGATGGGCACCGGGCTGCTATGCGCAACCCTGACCGGCGCCGGCGCCATGCTGCTGGGCTACCCGTTCCTCACTACCCATACCGCCCACCTGCACCTGCCGTTGCTCGGTGATGTGCACGTGGCCAGCGCGCTGTTCTTCGATGTCGGTGTGTTCACCGTGGTGGTCGGCTCGACCCTGCTGATCCTCACTGCCCTGGCGCACCAGTCGGTGCGCGCCTACCGCCCGGGCAACCCGGCGAAAACCAGCCAAGCAGGAGCCGCCTGATGGAAGAAGTGATTGCAGTTGCCATCGGCGTGCTGGCCGCCTCGGGGGTATGGCTGATCCTGCGCCCGCGAACTTACCAGGTGATCATGGGCCTGTGCCTGCTGTCGTACGGGGTCAACCTGTTCATCTTCAGCATGGGCAGCCTGTTCATTGGCAAGGAACCGATCATCAAGGACGGCGTGCCCCAAGACCTGCTGCACTACACCGACCCGCTGCCGCAGGCCCTGGTGCTCACCGCCATCGTCATCAGCTTCGCCATGACCGCGCTGTTCCTGGTGGTGTTGCTGGCCTCGCGCGGCCTGACCGGTACCGACCACGTGGATGGCCGGGAGCGTGACGAATGAGTGGCATGAGCCAGTTGATCATCGCGCCCATCCTGCTGCCACTGGTGACCGCGGCAGTGATGTTGCTGCTGGGCGAGAAACACCGGCAGACAAAAGCCCGGCTGAACCTCCTGTCGACTTTCGCCGGCCTGGGCATCGCGGTCAGCCTGTTACTGTGGGTGCGCACCCAGGGCCAGGCGGAATCCATCGGTGTCTACCTGCCGGGCAACTGGCCGGCGCCGTTCGGCATCGTGCTGGTGGTCGACCACCTGTCGGCCCTGCTGCTGACGCTCACCGGAATCATCGCCTTCAGTGCCCTGCTGTTTGCCCGCGCTCGCTGGGATACTGCGGGGGCCAGCTTCCACGCGCTGTTCCAGATCCAGCTGATGGGCTTGTACGGCGCCTTCCTCACTGCCGACCTGTTCAATCTGTTCGTGTTCTTCGAGGTGCTGCTGGCGGCTTCCTATGGCCTGCTGCTGCACGGCTCGGGCCGCGCCCGGGTGCGTGCCGGCCTGCACTACATTGCCATCAACCTGTTCGCCTCGTCGCTGTTCCTGATCGGCGCCGCGATGCTGTATGGCGTGACCGGCACCCTGAACATGGCCGACCTGGCCCTGAAGATTCCGCTGGTGCCAGAGGCCGACCGTGGCCTGCTGCACGCTGGCGCGGCGATCCTGGCCATGGCGTTCCTGGTGAAGGCCGGCATTTGGCCGCTGAACTTCTGGCTGGTGCCGGCCTATGCCTCGGCCAGCGCGCCGGTGGCTGCGCTGTTCGCCATCATGACCAAGGTCGGCCTGTATGCCGTACTGCGCCTGTGGACACTGCTGTTCTCCGGGCAGGCCGGGGCCTCGGCGCACTTCGGTGGTGAATGGCTGGTATACGGTGGCCTGGTCACCCTGGCGGTGGCGGCGGTGTCGATCCTGGCCGCGCAGCGCCTGGAGCGCATGGCCGCCCTCAGCATCCTGGTTTCGGCCGGCACCCTGCTCGGCGCCGTCGGTTTCGCTCAATCGGCGCTGACCGGCGCGGCGTTGTTCTACCTGGTCAACTCGACCCTGGCGCTGTGCGCGCTGTTCCTGCTCGCCGAACTGGTCGAGCGTTCGCGCTCGGCCAACGAAGCACCGCTGGACGACGAAGAAGACGCCATGCCGCCACCGCTGGAATCACTGCACCCACCCAAGGGCATCAACCTCGACGACGAACAGAAGGTGGTGATCGGCCAGATCATTCCGTGGACCATGGCCTTCCTCGGCCTCAGCTTCATCGCCTGCGCCCTGCTGATCATCGGCATGCCGCCGCTGTCGGGCTTTGTCGGCAAGCTCAACCTGATCAGCGCGCTGTTCAACCCGCAAGGGCTGGGCGTGCCTGCCGAGCAGCCACTGGGGCCGGCAGGCTGGGGCCTGGTGGCCTTGCTGATCCTGTCTGGCATGGCCTCGCTGATCGCCTTCGGCCGTGTCGGCATCCAGCGTTTCTGGAAGCCTGAGGAACGCCCGTCGCCGGTGCTGCGCCGCTATGAATGCCTGCCCATCGCCATGCTGCTCGGCCTGTGCATCATCCTCAGCTTCAAGGCCGAGCCACTGCTGCGCTACACCCAGGACACCGCTGCCGGCCTGCAGGCCCCCGACGCCTATATCGAAGCCGTGATGGCCGCGCGGCCGATTCCTGGCCCCACCTCGCTTGACGTACAGGTGCAGCCATGAATCGACTATTCCCCGCACCCCTATTGTCGGTTTCGCTGTTCGCACTGTGGCTGTTGCTGAACCTCTCGGTCAGCCCCGGCAACCTGCTGCTGGCTGCCGCGCTCGGCGTGCTGGCGCCGCTGCTGATGGCGCCACTGCGCCCACAGCATGCCCATGTGCGACGGCCGCTGGCCATCATCCGACTGATTTGCCGGGTCGGCATCGATGTGATCATGTCCAACCTGCTGGTTGCCCGTGGCGTGCTGCGCGCCGGCAAGCAGCCGCCACGCTCGGCGTTCGTGCACATCCCGCTGGCCCTGCGTGACCCTCATGGCCTGGCAGCGCTGTCGATGATTACCACGGTGGTGCCTGGCACGGTCTGGTCCGAACTGGCGCTGGACCGCAGCGTGTTGCTGCTGCATGTGTTCGACCTGGACGATGAGGCGGCCTTCATCCGGCATTTCAAGGACACCTACGAACGCCCGCTTATGGAGATTTTCCAATGACAGGCCTGCTCGCCAATGCTGTCCTCGCCAGCCTGTTCATCTTCGCCCTGGCCATGGCCCTGGCACTTATCCGGCTATTCCGCGGCCCGTCCGCCCAGGACCGGGTGCTGGCGCTGGACTACCTGTACATCCTGGCCATGCTGACCATGCTGGTACTGGGAATCCGTTATGCCAGTGACACCTACTTCGAAGGTGCCCTGCTGATTGCGCTGTTCGGTTTCGTTGGCTCGTTCGCCCTGGCCAAGTTCCTGCTGCGCGGTGAGGTGATCGAATGACTGAAAACCTGCTACTCCCCTTCTGGCTGGAGCTGGTCACTGCCGCACTGCTGCTGACCGGCAGCCTTTTCGCCCTGATCGGCGCCGTGGGCCTGTTGCGGCTGAAGGACTACTTCCAGCGCATGCACCCGCCGGCACTGGCCTCGACCATTGGTGCCTGGTGCGTGGCACTGGCTTCGATCATCTACTTTTCCTGGCTCAAGGAAGCCCCGGTGTTGCACGCCTGGCTGATTCCGATCCTGCTGTCGATCACCGTACCGGTGACCACATTGTTGCTGGCCCGGGCAGCACTGTTCCGCAAGCGCATGGCGAAAGAGCCGGTACCTGAAGAAGTCAGCAGCGGCCGCGATCGCGGCAACTGACAAGTCGCGGCCTCACCCTTGGGCAAGGCGCTGCAACTCGCGCCGGACCATGGCCACATAAGGCGGGGGGCCGAGGCGATATAATTCGCCTGCCACCCAGTTCAACCAGGCGCCTTGCAGTTCATCGCGCCTGGCCAGCAAACGCTCGGCCTCGGCCAGGGCATCCGCCTGGTGCTGCCGATGGAACTCGGCACGCGTGGCGGGCACCTCGTCACTGTGGGTCATTCACTGGCCTTGAAGGTGGTCAGCTCACCTTTGCGCCATTTGGCAACCTTTCCGGTCACCGCCTTGAGCAACTTGCCCAGGCCTTCCTGCACTTGCTGCTGCGCAGCGAACACCAGCATCACACCGTGGCCTTCACGGAACACGATGCCTTCGCCTTCGGGCACCGACACGAAGGCATAGTCGCCCACGCCATATACGTTCAGCTTGATTTCACGAAAGCGCATTTCCAGTTTGCCGCCTTCACGGCTGGGCAGTACCGCGGCGCGAAAGTGGTCGCCGACCTTCAGTTCCAAACGTTGCTTGTCATCGACGACCAAAGCGCTTTCGGTGTCGATTTCGGCCATGTACAGGCCTTCGGGACTCTGTTCGGTGACATAGACAAAGCGGCCCTGAAACAACTGGGCCAATTTACCGCGCAAGTCGCCCAGGGCGAACAAGGCATGGGTATCAAGAGTGCTGACTGCCAATGAAGTAATCCTCAACCGGTTACAACCCGCCCTCACCCAAAGCTCGGTGAGGCACGGTCATTTCTTATCGATAGGCGAAAGAATAATAAAGCGATATGCGAAATGTCTGTGCCCGCTGGCGCTGCAGCGTGCAGGAATCTTTACTCTGGCTTGCCAGATCTGGCCTCGAATACAGGCTTTCGGCATATTCCCAATTCGGGAAGCGTAATGTCTGACAACAAAACCGCCAGAAAAGATGCGGCAGGTGATGCCAGAGCGCACGTGAGAACGGGCCCTGCAATCCATCAGCGCATTACTGGGGGAAGAATATGCACGAAAACACCGAAATTCGTCGAGAGGTAAAGTACATTTCTTACAGGGAACGCCCTGAGCAACCCCGTTCACTCGCCGACAGCACTCACGGCGCTCAGGCAGCCAAGCCCTTCTTCAACTGCTGCTGCCAGGCCGCCTGGCACTCCAGCGCCTCTTCACGGGTGGCGAATGCGGTGCCACGGCGTTCGCCATTGACCAGCACTACCCAGCAGTTGCGCACACCCAGCGCCCGTAGTGCGGCAGGCACACCCGAACCAATCATCACGGCTACATCGACCCGGCTATTCATCATTCCCTCCGGAATTTAATTAGCACCCTAACGATAAAGTCATGATACGCCTGCTTATGGCGCGGAAACAGCGCATCCCGGTATAGCAGTGTTACGTAGGGGGCAACAAAACCGCCGCCGGCAAGAAACGCAAAAAGCCCCAGGGATCGCTCCGTGGGGCTTGGCACACCGCGCGCGGTTACACTTGGCGCTGGTGGCGGTCGAGCTGCTCGTGGCGCTCCTGGGCTTCGATGCAGTACTTGGTGGTCGGGCTGATCAGCAGACGCTTCAGGCCGATAGGCTCACCACTGTCATCGCACCAGCCGAAGCTTTCGTCGGCAATACGGTCCAGGGCCATTTCCAGCTGCGGCAGCAGGCGCTGGTCGCGGTCAATGGCGTTCACCAGCCAGCTACGCTCTTCTTCGACCGAAGCCACGTCGGCAGGGTCCGACGGGGTGTCCAGGCCTTCGATGGTGGCACGGCTCAGCTCGATGCGTTCATGGGTTTCGACTTTCATCGCCTGCAGCAGGCCAGCGAAGAAAGCCAGCTGGTCAGCGTTCATGTAGTCATCGGCCGACATGGCCAGCAACTGTTCCTTGGTCATCGATTTCTCTATGAAAAAATGTGCATTTGGGCGATTCCCGGTGCCGCCGACGCCTTGGCATCGGCAGCGGAATTCTTCAAGCGCCAACCGGCACTCTTTTACAGGGGGCGGCAGTCTAAGGCGCCGCGTCGCGTGGAGCAACTGCAATTGAGTGCGAATTTGCTTCCGGTGCCCACATTCCGCCAGTCGGCGCCCCCTGCTCTGGCTCTGGCTCTGGCTCTGGCTCTTGCTCTTGCTCTTGCTCTTGCTCTTGCTCTTGCTCTTGCTCTTGCTCTTGCTCTTGCTCTTGCTCTTGCTCTTGCTCTTGCTCTTGATCTTGATCTTCGCGACTTCAGGAGGCCGAGCAGAGGTCTTGCGGAGGGAGGTGACGGGCATGGATGCCCGTCAAGCGCTGAGGCCCCATGGATGGGGCCTGCAGCGCGTACTCCCGGGAGCAAGACCGGCGCGAGGGAACCCCGGAGCGCAGCGCAGGGGCCGGATGATGGGAGCGCAGCGTTTTTTGGTTACTTTTTGCCGCGTTTGGCAAAAAGTGACTCGCCGTAAGGGCGAAAAGGTGAGTATGCGTCGCCATCGCAAATGGACTGTTCGCCCTATCAAAACCGCCGCTTAAGCTTTTGGCTTTTTGTCTGTGGGCATTCACATCGAGTAGACATTCATTTGCAATGGTGGCGCCAAGTCACCTTTCCGCCCTTACGGCGGGTCCCTTTTTGTCGTGGCAAAAAGGAACCAAAAACCGTCGGCTCCCATCATCCGGCCCCTCCGCTTCGCTCCGGGGTCCCCTCGCTACGGGCCTGCTCCCGGGAGTACGCGCTGCAGGCCCCATCCATGGGGCCTCAGCGCTTGACGGGCATCCATGCCCGTCACCTCCCTCCGCAGTCCCTTCGTTCGGCCTCCTGAAGTCGCAATCGGCGGCGCCTGAACTACCGCGCGCTTAGAAGCCAAAGCCAAAGCCAAAGCCAAAGCCAAAGCCAAAGCCAAAGCCAGCAAGAGCCTGGCGGGCTGGGGTGGCTCGGATATAAAAAAACCCGCACTGTCGCCAGCGCGGGTTTTCGGTCAGACCGGAACGATCAACGCTCCAGCAGAATCCGCAGCATGCGGCGCAGCGGCTCGGCCGCGCCCCACAACAGCTGGTCACCAACGGTGAACGCGCCCAGGTACTGCGAACCCATGTTCAGCTTGCGCAGGCGGCCAACCGGAACGTTCAAGGTACCGGTAACCTTGGTCGGGCTCAGCTCCTGCATGCTGATTTCACGCTGGTTAGGCACCAGCTTCACCCAAGGGTTGTGCTGACTGATCATGCCTTCGATGTCGGCCAGCGGCACGTCCTTGTTCAGCTTGATGGTCAGCGCCTGGCTGTGGCAACGCATGGCGCCGATGCGCACGCAGATGCCATCGACCGGGATCGGGCTCTTGAAGCGGCCGAGGATCTTGTTGGTCTCGGCCTGGGCCTTCCACTCTTCACGACTCTGGCCGTTCGGCAGTTCCTTGTCGATCCACGGGATCAGGCTGCCAGCCAGCGGCACGCCGAAGTTTTCGGTCGGGAACGCTTCGCTGCGCATGGTCTCGGCAACCTTGCGGTCGATGTCGAGGATGGCGCTGGCCGGGTTGGCCAGGTCATCGGCAACGGCTGCATGGGTAGCACCCATCTGTTTGATCAGCTCGCGCATGTTCTGCGCGCCGGCACCCGAAGCCGCCTGGTAGGTCATAGCGCTCATCCACTCGACCAGGCCGGCTTCGAACAGGCCGCCCAGGCCCATCAGCATCAGGCTGACGGTGCAGTTGCCGCCGATGTAGTTCTTGGTACCCGCGTCCAGCTGCTGGTCGATGACCTTGCGGTTGACCGGGTCGAGGATGATCACCGCGTCATCCTGCATGCGCAGGGACGAGGCGGCATCGATCCAGTAACCCTGCCAGCCGGCTTCACGCAGCTTGGGGAAGACCTCGTTGGTGTAGTCGCCGCCCTGACAGGTCAGGATCACGTCGAGGGTCTTGAGCTCTTCAATCGAATAAGCGTCCTTGAGCGGAGCTGTATCCTTGCCCACGTTCGGGCCCTGGCCGCCAACATTGGAGGTGGTGAAGAACACCGGCTCGATGAGGTCGAAATCCTGCTCCTCCAGCATCCGCTGCATGAGCACGGAACCGACCATACCGCGCCAACCGATCAGACCTACACGTTTCATCGCAACTACACCTTTGCTAAAAGTGGGCCGCCACCGGGAATTTTGGGTGGCGGGCCAGAGAGATTACAGATTCCGCAGCGCTGCGACTACTGCGTCGCCCATTTCCTGCGTACCAACTTTGCGGCAGCCTTCCGAGAAGATGTCGCCGGTGCGCAGGCCCTGGTCCAGGACCAGGCTCACGGCCTTCTCGATCGCCTCGGCGGCAGCCGACTGATTGAAGCTGTAACGCAGCATCATCGATACCGACAGGATGGTCGCCAGCGGGTTGGCGATGCCAAGGCCTGCGATGTCCGGCGCCGAACCGTGGCACGGCTCGTACATGCCCTTGTTGTCGGCATCCAGCGACGCCGAAGGCAGCATGCCGATGGAACCGGTGAGCATGGAAGCTTCATCCGACAGAATGTCACCAAACATGTTGTCGGTCACCATCACATCAAACTGCTTGGGCGCGCGCACCAGTTGCATGGCGGCGTTGTCGACGTACATGTGGCTCAGTTCCACATCCGGGTAGTCCTTGGCCACATCCTCGACCACTTCACGCCACAGCTGGCTGGAAGCCAGGACGTTGGCCTTGTCCACCGAGCACAGCTTCTTGCCACGCACGCGGGCCATGTCGAAGCCGACACGGGCGATGCGGCGCACTTCGCTTTCGCTGTACGGCAGGGTGTCGTAGGCCTGGCGTTCGCCGCCTTCCAGCTCGCGCTGGCCGCGCGGGGCACCGAAATAGATACCGCCGGTCAACTCGCGGACGATGAGGATGTCCAGGCCGGAAACGATCTCGGGCTTGAGCGACGAGGCATCGGCCAGTTGCGGGTAGAGGATGGCCGGGCGCAGGTTGGCGAACAGGCCCAGTTGCGAACGGATTTTCAGCAGGCCGCGCTCGGGGCGGATGTCACGCTCGATCTTGTCCCACTTCGGCCCGCCAACGGCGCCCAGCAGCACGGCATCGGCCTTGCGCGCACGCTCCAGGGTCTCGTCGGCCAGCGGCACGCCGTGCTTGTCGATGGCGGCGCCACCGATCACATCGTGCTCCAGGTTGAAGCCGAGCTGGAACTTGTCGTTGGCCAGCTCCAGCACCTTGACCGCCTCGGCCATGATTTCCGGGCCGATACCGTCACCTGGGAGAATCAGAATCTGCTTGCTCATGCTTTCCTCTATCCATTCACGCGGTGCGGCCAAGCGGGCCCCACCGAAAAGTTCTTAACGCTCGGCCCACAACACCAGCACATCGGTGCTGAACGAACCATCGGCCTCGATCTGGTAATACTGCCGCACTTCTTCACCCATGGCTTGCTGCAATTGGCGAATTGCCACGCGCATCGGCTCGGGGGTGCGCATGCGCTCGACCCAGCTGGAAAACTCCAGGCGCAGCGGCTGGCGGGTGTGGCTGCGCACATGCAAACCAGCCTCGCTGACCTGGCGCTGCCATTCGGCGGCGGAATAATCGCGCACGTGGCTGGTGTCGCGCAGTACTTCGACTGTTTGCAGGTAGGTGTCGAGCAGCGGGCTGCCCGGCGACATCACATCGATGAACGCCGCCACGCCACCCGGCTTGAGCACCCGGCGCACTTCGCGCAGGGCCAGGCCCAGGTCGCTCCAGTGGTGGGCCGAGTAACGGCTGAAGACGAAGTCGAACGAGGCATCGGCGAACGGCAGGCGTTCGGCGGCACCGCGCTCGGTGGTGATATTGGCCAGGCCGCGCTCGGCGGCGGCACTGGCGACCACATCGAGCATGGCCTGCGAGAGGTCGTAGGCGACCACTTCGGCGACCAGCGGGGCGATGTGGAAGCTGACATGACCGGCACCGCAGCCCAGGTCCAGCACGCGGGCAGCGCCCTGCCCTGCCAGTTCGGCCTGCAGCAGGGCGAATTCACTGCCCTGGGCGTGCACGGCGCTGCTGAGGTAGGCGCTGGCCTGTTCGCCGAACTGGCGTTGGACCACATCGGTGTGTTGGGTGCTGGTCATGTCTCGATCCTGTTGGTTTCTTGCTGCCTGTACTGGCCCTTTCGCGGGTGAACCCGCTCCCACAGGTCCTCTACAGGTTTCGAATCCTGCGCCGTACCTGTGGGAGCGGGTTCACCCGCGAAGAGGCCGGTACTGTCACCTACATACTTCAGGCATCCCGGAACAGCCAAGGCTGCGCTGCACGGTGCTTGCCTTCGAAGGCCTTGATCGCGTCGCTGTCCTGCAAGGTCAGGCCGATGTCGTCCAGGCCGTTGAGCAGGCAGTGCTTGCGGAACGCATCGATCTCGAAGTGCAGTACCTTGCCATCCGGGCGGGTCACCGCCTGGGCCTGCAGGTCGATGACCAGCTGGTAGCCCGGGTTGGCTTCTACCTGCTTGAACAGCTCGTCGACTTCCTCATCGCTGAGGATGATCGGCAGCAAGCCGTTCTTGAAGCTGTTATTGAAGAAGATGTCGGCAAAGCTCGGCGCGATCACGCTGCGGAAACCGTACTCGTCCAGCGCCCACGGGGCATGCTCGCGGCTGGAGCCGCAACCGAAGTTCTCGCGCGCCAGCAACACGCTGGCACCTTGGTAGCGGTCGTGGTTGAGCACGAACTCCTTGTTCAGCGGGCGCTTGCTGTTGTCCTGGTAGGGCTGGCCCACATCCAGGTAACGCCACTCGTCGAACAGGTTGGGACCGAAGCCGGTGCGCTTGATCGACTTCAAGAACTGCTTGGGGATGATCTGGTCGGTGTCGACGTTGGCACGGTCCAACGGCGCGACGAGGCCAGTGTGCTGGGTAAAGGCTTTCATGCTGCGCTCCCTTGGATCAACTCGCGAACATCGATGAAGTGGCCGGTCACCGCGGCGGCGGCGGCCATGGCCGGGCTGACCAGGTGGGTACGGCCACCGGCACCCTGACGGCCTTCGAAGTTGCGGTTGGAGGTGGACGCGCAATGCTCGCCGCTCTCCAGGCGGTCCGGGTTCATCGCCAGGCACATCGAGCAGCCTGGTTCACGCCATTCGAAACCGGCTTCGAGGAAGATCTTGTCCAGGCCTTCACGCTCGGCCTGGGCCTTGACCAGGCCCGAGCCCGGTACCACCAGCGCCTGCTTGACGTTGGCAGCTACCTTGCGGCCCTTGGCGATTTCGGCGGCGGCGCGCAGGTCCTCGATGCGCGAGTTGGTGCACGAACCGATGAATACGCGGTCGAGCTTGATGTCGGTAATCGCCTGGTTGGCGGCGAGGCCCATGTACTTGAGGGCACGCTCGATCGAACCACGCTTGATCAGGTCTGGCTCGGCAGCCGGGTCCGGTACGCGCTGGTCGACGGCAAGGACCATCTCCGGCGAGGTGCCCCAGCTGACCTGCGGCTTGATTTGCGCAGCATCGAGCTCGACCACGGTGTCGAACACCGCGTCAGCGTCGGAAACCAGGCCTTTCCAAGCCTCCACCGCCTGCTTCCACTGCTCACCCTTCGGCGCGTACGGGCGGCCTTCGACATAGGCAACGGTGGTGTCGTCCACGGCCACCAGGCCTACGCGGGCACCGGCTTCGATGGACATGTTGCAGATGGTCATGCGGCCTTCCATCGACAATTCGCGGATGGCGCTGCCGGCAAATTCCATGGCGTGGCCGTTACCACCGGCGGTACCGATCTTGCCGATCACGGCCAGGACGATGTCCTTGGCAGTAACGCCGGCAGGCAACTGGCCTTCCACGCGCACCAGCATGTTCTTCATCTTCTTGGCGACCAGGCACTGGGTAGCGAGCACGTGCTCTACCTCGGAGGTGCCGATGCCGTGGGCCAAGGCACCGAATGCGCCGTGGGTGGAGGTGTGCGAGTCACCGCAGACCACGGTCATGCCAGGCAAGGTAGCACCCTGCTCCGGGCTGATGACGTGGACGATACCTTGACGCTCGTCATTCATCTTGAATTCGACGATGCCGTATTCGTCACAGTTCTCGTCGAGGGTCTGCACCTGCAGGCGCGACACCTGGTCGACGATGGCTTCGATACCGCCCTTGCGCTCTGGCGTGGTCGGCACGTTGTGGTCCGGCGTGGCGATGTTGGCGTCGATGCGCCAGGGTTTGCGGTTGGCCAGGCGCAGGCCTTCGAAGGCCTGGGGCGACGTCACTTCGTGGATGATGTGACGGTCGATGTAGATCAAGGACGAGCCGTCATCACGGCGCTTGACCTCATGGGCTTCCCAGAGTTTGTCGTAGAGCGTTTTGCCAGCCATCAGACTGTTCCTCATCAGCGTCTTTCTATGCCAAAGACCCCTTGGCTTGTACGGACGATGCTATGGCGATAGATTGAATAACTCAAATTCATAATTTTCATGCTTTGCATAACCATCAGGAATTCAAGCAATGGACCTGGCCAACCTCAGTGCTTTCATCGCCATCGCCGAAACCGGCAGCTTCTCCGGCGCCGGCGAGCGCCTGCACCTGACCCAGCCAGCCATCAGCAAGCGCATCGCCGGGCTGGAGCAGCAGCTGGATGTGCGCCTGTTCGACCGCCTGGGCCGTGAGGTGACCCTGACCGAAGCCGGGCGCGCCTTGTTGCCGCGGGCCTACCAGATTCTCAATGTGCTCGATGATACCCGCCGGGCGCTGACCAATCTGACCGGGGAAGTTAGCGGTCGCCTGACCCTGGCCACCAGCCACCACATTGGCCTGCACCGCCTGCCCCCGCTGCTGCGGGCCTTCACTCGTGAATACCCTGCAGTGGCACTGGATATTCAGTTCATGGATTCGGAGCAGGCCTACGACGAGATTCTGCATGGCCGCGCGGAGATTGCCGTCATCACCCTGGCGCCGGAGCCGCACCATCTGGTCAAGGCCGTGCCGGTATGGGACGACGCCCTGGACTTCGTCGCCGCACCCGAGCACCCACTGGCCAACAACCATGAGGTCAGCCTGGCCGACGTCGCCCGCCACCCGGCCGTGTTCCCCGGCGGCAACACCTTTACCCACCATATTGTCCAGCGCCTGTTCGAAAGCCAGGGCCTGACGCCGAACATCGCCATGAGTACCAACTATCTGGAAACCATCAAGATGATGGTGTCGATCGGCCTGGCCTGGAGCGTGCTGCCGCGCACCATGCTCGACGAACAGGTTGCACCCATCGCCTTGCCGGGCATACAGCTGTCGCGCCAGCTAGGCTACATCTTGCACACGGAGCGCACGCTGTCGAACGCGGCCAGGGCATTCATGGCCTTGCTCGACAGCCACGCGGGGCCCGCCTGACCGGTCGTAAGCCCGGTATTGCCATCTCCAAGGACGCGTCATACGCCAAAGGTCTGGTACCGATGCCCAAATCAGCGAATCGCTTTTTGCGCCTGCCGCGCATACCCGCGGCCGACCCTCAGGAGTCGGAACAGGCCTGGCAGAACGCCCCGCAACTGCTGGCCGCGCTCAACGGCGCCCGGCTGGGTGCCTGGCTATGGGATATCGAAAGCGGCCGGGTCAGCTGGTCACGGGGCACCCAGGCCCTGTTCGGCTTCGACCCGCAGCGCCCGCTCCCCGCCGATATCGACTACCTCGACCTGCTGCCCGAGGAAGACCGTGCGCGCACGCGCCAGGTGTTCCAGGCAGTGTTCAACGGCGAACCGGTGGAACAGGCCATGCGCCACCGTATCCGTTGGCCGGACGGCAGCCTGCACTGGCTGGAGATCAACGGCAGCCTGACCCACGACCTGCACGGCCGGCCACAGATGATCGGGGTGATCCGCGAAATCACCCGTCAGCGCGAGCGGGAAACGGCGCTGATCAATTCGGAAAAACGCTTCGCCACCCTGTTCCACCTCAGCCCCAACGCCATTTTGCTCACCCGCCGCCACGACGGCATGATCTTCGAGGTCAACCAGCACTTCGAAGACATGTTCGGCTGGCCCGGCAGCCAGGTGATCGGCAAGACCAGCCTGGAACTGGGCTTGTGGGTCAACCCCGAACAACGCCAGCAGATGCTGGAATCGACCCGCGCCAACAGTGGCCCGCTGATTCTCGAGGTGCAGTTCCGCGCCATCAGCGGCAAGGTGCATGACGGCATCCTCTGCACCCAGGGCATCGAGCTGGAAGGCGTGACCTTCCTGATCAGCACCTTCGTCGACACCACCGAACGCAAGCGCGCCGAGCAAGCCCTGAAGGACAGCCAGGAACGCCTGGACCTGGCCCTGGACTCGGCACAACTGGGCACCTGGGATTGGCACATCCCCAGCGGCATGCTCTACGGCTCGGCCCGCGCCGCGCAGTTGCACGGCCTGCCGCCCATCCCCTTTCACGAATCGTTCGACGCGTTTTTCGAGGGGGTACCGGAGCAGGAGCGCAACTCGATGCGCCAGGCCTATCGCAGCCTGCGCGAAGGGCCTGCCGGCAACTACCAGATCACCTACCGGGTACAACTGGAAAACGGCATCTCGCGCTACATCGAAAGCCGCGCCAGACTGTACCGCGACGAGCAGGGCAACCCGTTGCGCATGGCCGGCACTTTGCTCGACATCACCGACCAGGTGGAACGCGAACAGCGCCTGAGCGCCTCGGAAGAGAAGTTCGCCAGCCTGTTCCAGGTCAGCCCCGACCCGATCTGCGTCACCCGTCAGGACACTGGCCAGTTCATCGAGATCAACCCGGCGTTCACCCAGACCTTCGGCTGGGGCACCGACCAGGTGATCGGCCGCACCGCTGAGGAAATCGGCCTGTGGGCGGAGTCCATCGAACGCGCGCAACGCATCGAGCGGGTCATACGCGAGCAGGCACTGAGCAACGTCGCCGTGGTGGTCAACCACCGCAATGGCGCACCACTGACCTGCGTGATTTCCAGCCGCCTCATCACCGTCGATGACCAGCCCTGCAGCGTGACCACCCTGCGCGACATCACCCAGCAGCAGCGCGCCGAAGCGGCGCTCAAATCCAGCGAGGAAAAGTTCGCCAAGGCCTTCCACTCCAGCCCAGACGCCATCACCATCACCGAACGCCATAGCGGTCGCTACCTGGAAATCAACGACGGCTTCTGCCGCCTGACCGGCTACAGCGCCGCCGAGGTGGTCGGCCACACGGTGTACGAGATCGGCATCTGGGCCGACGACAAGCAGCGCAGCGCCCTGCTGGCCGAATTGCGCGAGCGTGGGCGGGTGCACCACCGCGAGATGCTCGGGCGCAACAAGCGCGGCGATATCCTTACCGTAGAGGTGTCGGTGGAGCCGATCACCCTCAACGAAGTGGACTGCCTGCTGCTGACCGCCCGCGATGTCAGCCAGCTGAAGAACGCCCAGGCACAGATACGTCACCTGGCCTACCACGACCCGCTGACCAACCTGCCCAACCGCGCCCTGCTGATGGACCGCCTGAGCCAGCAGATCGCCCTGCTCAGGCGCCACAACCTGCGCGGCGCCCTGTTGTTCCTCGACCTCGACCACTTCAAGCACATCAACGACTCGCTGGGCCACCCGGTGGGCGACACGGTGCTGAAGATCATCACGGCGCGGCTGGAAGCCAGTGTGCGCCTGGAAGACACCGTGGCGCGCCTGGGTGGCGACGAGTTCGTGGTATTGCTCAGCGGCCTTGAGGGCAGCCGCGAACTGGTCGAAGAGAAAGTCCGCGGGCTGGCCGACACCCTGCGCGAACTGCTGGCCGAGCCGATGTCGCTGGACGGCCAGCGCCTGCAGGTAACACCCAGCATCGGCGTAGCGCTGATCCCTGACCACGGCGCCACCCCGGCCGACCTGCTCAAGCGTGCCGATATCGCCCTGTATCGTGCCAAGGACTCCGGGCGCAACACTACCCAGCTGTTCCATACCACCATGCAGAAAGCTGCCAGCGAGCGCCTGCGCATGGAAAACGACCTGCGCCTGGCCCTGGCCCGCGGCGAACTGGCGCTGCACTTCCAGCCACAGGTGGATGCCCGTGACAACCGCATCGTCGGCGCCGAGGTACTGCTACGCTGGCACCATCCGCAACTGGGTCAGCAACCGCCCGCGCAATTCATACAGGTGCTGGAAGAAAGCGGCCTGATCCTGGAGGTTGGCAGCTGGATCCTCGATGAAGCGTGCGATGCCTGCGCGCGCATGCTCGCCGACGGGCTGATCGACGCCGCTGATTTCAGCCTGTGCGTGAACATCAGCCCACGACAGTTCCGCCAGAACGACTTTGTCGGGCGGGTGCTACGCAGCCTGGACGATTACCGCCTGCCACGGCACATGCTGAAGCTGGAGATTACCGAAGGCATCGTTATCCAGAACCTGGAAGACACCATCAGCAAGATGCGCGAGCTGAAGCGCTATGGGGTGAGCTTTGCAATGGATGACTTCGGCACCGGCTATTCCTCGCTGACCTACCTGAAACGCCTGCCGGTGGATGCGCTGAAGATCGACCAGACCTTCGTGCGCGATGCACCGGTTGACCCCAACGATGCCGAAATCGTCCGCGCCATCGTCGCCATGGCCCGCAGCCTGGACCTGGCGGTGATTGCCGAAGGGGTGGAGCTGACCGAGCAGCTGGAGTTCCTGGAACGGCTGGGGTGCCACCTGTACCAAGGGTACTTGCACAGCCGACCGCTGCCGTTGCCGGAGTTTCGGCAGATGTTGCTGGAGGCGCCGGCGGATTACTGAAACCGATGCGGATGCGACTCCTGTGGGAGCGGCCTTGCGTCGCGAAAGGGTCGCGCAGCGGCCCCAGGATCTCAGCCATCCTGCAGCGTTGCCGGGGCTGCTGCGCAGCCCTTTCGCGACGCAAGGCCGCTCCCACAAGGAAGCCGGCCTTCAGGCGATCACAATAAAAAGGGCACCCCTAAGGGTGCCCTTTTTCACATCTACACGATCAGTTCAGCGCTGGCTTGTCGCCGTTGATCGGAATGCGCTTGGCCTTGGCTTCTTCAGGCACGATGCGCAGCAGGTCGATGCTGAGCAGGCCATTGGCCAGACCGGCGGCCTTGACTTCGATATGGTCGGCCAGGCGGAACGACAACTTGAAGGCGCGCTGCGCGATACCCTGATGCAGGTAGGTCACTTCAGCAGTGCCATTGTCGCGTTTGCCACCAGTAACAGTCAGGACGCCTTTTTCAACCTGCAGGTCGAGGTCTTCTTCCTGGAAGCCGGCTGCGGCAACCACGATGCGGTAGTGGTCATCGCCATGTTTTTCCACGTTGTAGGGCGGGTAGCTGCTACCGGCCTCGTTACGTGCCGCGGATTCGAACAGGTCGTTGAAACGGTCGAAACCAACGGAATGGCGGAACAGTGGAGCGAGAGAGAAAGCAGTGGTCATGGTCATGAACTCCTGAGATTCAGCAAGTAAGTCATTACGCGACCCGACTTCGGCATCGCGTACTCAAGAGATATGGCCGAGGGAAATGCTTTCAAGGGGGGGAGTAGAAAAAATCCGATTTTTGTACTGGATTCAATGGCCCTTTCGCGGGTGAACCCGCTCCCACAGCATCACCCACAGGCCTTGAGCCCTGCGCAGTACCTGTGGGAGCGGGTTCACCCGCGAAGAGGCCAGATCAGGCAACACAAGCCTCAAGCGCCTGCACCTCAACCCCCAGCAACCGGCTGATCCGCGCACAATCATCCTCCCGCCGCAACTCGGCAAACAGCACAACCGCTTCGGGATAACTGCGGGTCAGCATTGCCAACCACTGCTTCATCCGCCCCGGCGCATAGCGCGGCGACAACTTGGCCTGGGCCTGACGCCAGAACTCGCGCAACAACGGCAGCAGGTCGTCCCAGCTCATCGGCTGATACTCCCGTCCGTCACGCGCCGCGGCAATCTGCAGCCCCAGGTCGGGGCGCGAGACCAGCCCGCGGCCCAGCATGATGTCTTCGGCGCCACTGACCTCACGACAACGCCGCCAGTCGTCCACGGTCCAGATCTCGCCATTGGCGAACACCGGTACCTTGACCACATCCTGCACCCGTGCCACCCACTCCCAGTGAGCCGGCGGCTTGTAGCCCTCGACCTTGGTCCGCGCATGTACCACCAGGTGCGCCGAGCCGCCTTCGGCCAGTGCCGTGGCACACTCCAGCGCGCCATCGGGGGTGTCGAAACCCAGGCGCATCTTCGAGGTGACCGGGATATCCGCCGGCACGGCACGGCGCACTTCACGCACAATGGCGTGCAGCAACTCCGGCTCCTTGAGCAGCACCGCTCCACCGCGTGACTTGTTGACGGTCTTGGCCGGGCAACCGAAGTTCAGGTCTATCACCGGTGCGCCCAGTTCGCAGGCCAGCGCGGCGTTTTCCGCCAGGCACACAGGGTCCGAACCCAACAGCTGCACGCGCATTGGCACCCCGGCGGCGGTCCGTGCGCCATTGCGCAACTCGGGTGCCAGCTTGTCGAACGAGGAAGGCGGCAGCAGGCGGTCGCACACGCGAATGAACTCGGTGACGCACCAGTCGATACCGCCCACGCGTGTCAGCACGTCGCGCAGGATGTTGTCGACCAGCCCCTCCATGGGGGCCAGGGCAATTTGCATGTCGGGGTCTCGGCGGAAAAAGCCGGCAGTCTAACAAAATTTGCCGGTGTTTCAGGCGCCGATCAGCGCCGGGCCGTAACCGTCGAGGAACTCCGCTGGCATGCGCCTGGGCTTGCCGCTGGACAGCTCGATGCAGGCAAAGGTGGTCTGGGCGCGCAGCAAGGTCACGCCGTCGCGCGGGCGCTTGAGCTGGAAACGCCGGGTCATGCGCAGGCGCTGGTCCCAATCGATGATCCAGGTGGCCAGCTGCAACTCGTCATCCTCATAGGCAGCGGCCAGGTAGTCGATTTCGTGGCGCACCACGGCCATGGCGCGGTCCAGCCGGCGAT
The DNA here is from genome assembly GCF_900277125.1 of Pseudomonas inefficax. Lineage (GTDB taxonomy): Bacteria > Pseudomonadota > Gammaproteobacteria > Pseudomonadales > Pseudomonadaceae > Aquipseudomonas > Aquipseudomonas inefficax. The sequence continues at coordinate 35,377 of NZ_OPYN01000083.1, read as the reverse complement.
ATTCGGCCAGGTCCAGGCCCAGGCGTTGGGAGTGGCGCCAGGCGCAGCGCTCCAGCCAGGTGACGTAGACCGCATTGTTGGCGTGGCCGAGGCCATCAATATCCTCGCTGCCGACGCGCAGATCGATGATGAAGGGTGTTGCCAGGTCCCAGCTCATGTTCGCTTCCTTGGAGCAAAAGTGGATTTAGCAGGGACCGCCGGGGGAAAGTCCAGCCCTTCTGCACTTGCCTGCGGGGCTACGCGGTCCCTGTAGGAGCGGCCTTGTGTCGCGATGGGCTGCGCAGCAGCCCCGGCAATCTGTGCCGGGACTGAGATTTTGGGGCCGCTGCGCGCCCCATCGCGACACAAGGCCGCTCCTACAGGGACCGCGTCAGCGCGGGCCAGCAGCTCCAGCACCGCTTCACTAAGGCGCGGGTCGGACAGCACCCGCTGGTGGCCACCCGCCTCCAGCAACATCAGGCGGCTGTCGAACCATGCCTTGTGGATTACCTGGGCCTCATCGGCTGCCACCAACGCATCATCGGCGGCATGCACCACCAGCCCAGGCAACTCCAGCTGGTAGCCAGTCACATCCAGTCGCGCAATCTGCATGCCCACATCCCGCTCCACCTGGCGAATGAACGCTGCCCGCGCCCGTGCCGGCAGCCCCAGACGATGGGCAAAGCCACGCAACACGCCCAACAATCGCGCCGGGGCAGCAATGCTCACCGCCGCCTCCGCGCGCAGGCCCATCTGCAAGGCCAGCAGCACGCTGGCGCCGCCCATGGAATGGCCAATCACCGCGCGCAGCGGAGGCAGCTCGGCGGCAGCCTCCAGCAGCGCTCGGGCAAACAGCACCACATTGGCCTGCTCGCCAGGCGAACGCCCATGCCCCGGGCCCTCCAGCGACACCACCGTATGCCCGGCCTGGACCAAGGTTTCGATCAACGCGGCAAACTGGGTCGGGCGCCCTTCCCAGCCGTGCATCAGCAGCACGGTCGGCCCCTTGCCCCAGCGCAGGGCCGACAAGCCGAAGCGCAGGGTGATGCGCTCGGCACTGGCCAGCACGGGCAATTCCCAATCCCGCGGCGGCAGATTGCGCGGGGTCATGAAGGCACGGCGCATCTTGCCCGCGACATGCTCAGGGGCCAGGCGGCCCAGGGTGCCATTGACACCACGAATCCAGCTCAGGGTAGTCATCGCCACGCTCCAGGGTCAAAGCACCGCCGATTTGGCGGCGCGCAGAATACGATCAGATAGTTCGCTGGTGCCCAGGGCACGGGCCAGCGCCAGGCCGCCAACCATCAGGGCCAGGTCGGCCAAGGCTTTGTCGGCGTCCTCGGGGCGGTCGACCATGGCGGCAGTCATCAACTCGATATGCTCGGCCAGCACCTCACGGAAGGCCTCGGGCAGGCGCTGCATCTCGCCCAGCGAGTTGGGCAGCGGGCAGGCGTGCACCTCGGCATCACGGTGCTTGCGCGACAGGTAGAAGGCGCTGGCCAGCGCGCGTCGCCCGGCGCCATCAAGGCTGGGGTCGATCTGCGCGAGCAAGGCGCGGCGCTCGCCCAGCAACTGGCAGAACGCTTCGAGCATCAGCTCGTCCTTGCTGTCGAAGTGGGCATAAAAGCCACCAACGGTCAGGCCTGCTGCGCCCATGACCTGGCTGACGCTGGGCTCGGCCGGGCCGTGCTGGATCAGCGCACTTCGTGCCGCCTCGAGAATGCGTTCGCGGGTTCTGCTCTTCTTGTCGCTCATCAGGCCACTCGCCGATCAAAATATGATGATCGAAATATTATTCTCATAATATTTTTTGGCAAGCGGAATCTGCAGCCGGCTGTCGGTCGCGAAGTTTTGAGCAGGGGAGAAAAACAAAAGGCCCATCCAATAATCGAATGAGCCTTCAAAGTCCCGCAAAACGCGGGTAAACGTGGCGTCCCCTAGGGGACTCGAACCCCTGTTACCGCCGTGAAAGGGCGGTGTCCTAGGCCACTAGACGAAGGGGACGTAACCTTCGCGAAGATTCAAGCGTGTGAACCCTGGCAGAAATGGTGGAGCTAAGCGGGATCGAACCGCTGACCTCCTGCATGCCATGCAGGCGCTCTCCCAGCTGAGCTATAGCCCCGAAACAAAAGGCTCATCAGTAATCGACGAGCCTTTAAAGCCCTGCAAAACGCAGGAAAAGTGGCGTCCCCTAGGGGACTCGAACCCCTGTTACCGCCGTGAAAGGGCGGTGTCCTAGGCCACTAGACGAAGGGGACGTAACCTTCGTGCCGATCCGCTTACGCGAACCGCGGCAGAATTGGTGGAGCTAAGCGGGATCGAACCGCTGACCTCCTGCATGCCATGCAGGCGCTCTCCCAGCTGAGCTATAGCCCCGGATTTCTAGCCTCTCGGCCCAGCGACATCCTGAAACATCGCTTGTGCAAAACTGGCGTCCCCTAGGGGACTCGAACCCCTGTTACCGCCGTGAAAGGGCGGTGTCCTAGGCCACTAGACGAAGGGGACGAACCTTCTTACCTTCAAGACCCGGTTGCTGGACCCGGTCTTGCTCGACAGGCTTGGCTGCCAAGCGGAATTTGGTGGAGCTAAGCGGGATCGAACCGCTGACCTCCTGCATGCCATGCAGGCGCTCTCCCAGCTGAGCTATAGCCCCACAATGTCGCTTTGAACCGAAGCGCTGGCTGGGTGCCTGGCGTTTCGTTTTCGTTCATCGCTGTGGACGGGGCGCATATTAAGATCGGATTGCAGGGCTGTCAAACTAATTTTTCAAAATATTCAAAAAAATTTTCACAGATAACAATCACTTACCGCCCTGCCCCTACCAAAAGCTGAACAGTGAGCCCTGTGGGAGCGGGTTTACCCGCGAAGGCGGCGGTGCATGCACCCTCGTATTCGCGGGTAAACCCGCTCCCACAGGTTCGGCGATGGCCTCAGGAGCGTTATCAGGCAATAGAAGCCAGCAGCTTTTCCCACTCCTTGTTTTCTTTCTTCGACACACCACCCAGCAGGTCCAGTGCCTGGCGCAGGCGGTAGCGGGTCAGGTCCGGGCCAAGGATTTCCATCGCATCCAGTACCGAAACCGAACTGGCCTGGCCGGTAATGGCGGCAAACATCAGCGGCATGGCGTCACGCAGCTTCAGCTCCAGCGCCTCGACCACCGCCTGGATGCAACCGGTAATGCGCTCTTTTTCCCACTGACGCAGGCTTTCGAGCTTCCACAGGATCAGCTGGATTACCTGGCGCACCTGGTCGGCCGACAGCTTCTTGCTTTCGAACAGCTTGGCGTCCAGCTTCAGCGCGCCCTCGAAGAAGAACCCGCCCAGCGGCGCAACCTGGCTGAAGGTTTCCACCCGGCCCTGCACGTGCGGGGCGATCTTCATCATGTAGTCGCTGTTGAACGCCCACTTCTGCAGGCGCGCGGCAAACTCCTCGACCGGCAGCTCGCGCAGCCACTGGCCGTTCAGCCAGGACAGCTTCTCGATGTCGAAGATCGGGCCACCCAGCGAGATACGCGACAGGTCGAAGTGCTCGACCATCTCGGCCAGCGAGAACTTCTCGCGCTCGTCCGGCATCGACCAGCCCATGCGCCCCAGGTAGTTGAGCATTGCCTCGGGCATGAAGCCCATACGCTCGTAGAACGTCACCGAGGTCGGGTTCTTGCGCTTGGACAGCTTGGACTTGTCCGGGTTACGCAGCAGCGGCATGTAGCACAACTTGGGCTGTTCCCAACCGAAGTATTCGTACAGCTTGATCAGCTTGGGTGCCGATGGCAGCCACTCTTCGCCACGCAGCACGTGAGTGATGCCCATCAGATGGTCGTCGACCACGTTGGCCAGGAAGTACGTCGGCAGGCCGTCGTTCTTCATCAGCACCTGCATGTCCATGCGGTCCCACGGGATTTCGACATCGCCACGCAGCATGTCCGGTACCACGCACACGCCTTCGCTCGGCACTTTCATACGGATCACGTGCGGCTCGCCAGCGTCCAGGCGGCGCTGCACTTCCTCGGCGCTCAGCAACAGCGCGCGGCCGTCGTAGCGCGGGGTTTCGCCACGGGCTTGCTGCTCGGCGCGCATCTGCTCCAGCTCTTCGGCGGTGCAGAAGCAGTAGAAGGCATGGCCGGCGTCGACCAGTTCCTTGGCGTATCTGGCGTAGATCTCGCCACGCTCGCTCTGCCGGTACGGGCCGTGCGGGCCGCCGACATCCGGGCCTTCGTTCCATTCGATGCCGAGCCAGCGCAGCGCATCGAAGATCTGCTGTTCCGACTCGCGCGTGGAGCGCAACTGGTCGGTGTCTTCGATGCGCAGGATGAACTCACCGCCGTGCTGCTTGGCAAAGCAGTAGTTGAACAGGGCGATGTAGGCGGTGCCAACATGGGGGTCGCCGGTAGGCGATGGCGCGATACGCGTGCGTACGGTGGTCATGGAGGGTCTCGAACGAAAGATGAAACAAAGGCGGGATGTTAGCAGGAGGCGGGCATCGGGCTCCAGCAATCCCATTGAGTGGGTGGTTGCCTGTACTGGCCTCTTCGCGGGTAAACCCGCTCCCACAAGTACTACACAACTAGCGAAAAATGCGTGATTCCTGTGGGAGCGGGTTTACCCGCGAAAAGGCCAGTACAGGTGACAAAGCAATCAGCTGGTAATCAACCGCTCACGCAGCTGGGCAATTTCGTCGCGCAGTTGCGCCGCGGCCTCGAACTCCAGGTCGCGGGCGAACTGCATCATCTTCTCTTCCAGCTGCTTGATGCGCTTGGTGATCTCGCCCGGCGTGCGTAGCTCGGCTTCGTAACGGGCGCTCTCCTCCGCCGCCTTGGCCATGCCCTTGCGCTTCTTGCTGCGCGAACCCGGCACGGTGGCGCCTTCCATGATATCGGTGATGTCCTTGACCACGCCCTTGGGCACGATGCCATTGGCCAGGTTGAAGGCGATCTGCTTCTCGCGACGACGCTCGGTCTCGTCGATGGCGCGCTGCATGGAACCGGTGATGTTATCGGCATACAGGATGGCCCGGCCATTGAGGTTACGCGCAGCACGGCCGATGGTCTGGATCAGTGAACGCTCGGAGCGCAGGAAACCTTCCTTGTCTGCATCGAGGATCGCCACCAGCGACACCTCGGGCATGTCCAGGCCCTCACGCAACAGGTTGATGCCCACCAGCACATCGAAAGTCCCCAGGCGCAGGTCGCGGATGATCTCCACCCGCTCGACGGTGTCGATGTCTGAGTGCAGGTAACGCACCCGCACATCGTGGTCGGCCAGGTAGTCGGTAAGGTCTTCGGCCATGCGCTTGGTCAGCGTGGTGGCCAACACCCGTTCGCCCTGCGCCACGCGCTTGCGGATTTCCGACAGCAGGTCATCCACCTGGGTAAGCGCCGGGCGCACTTCCACCTGTGGGTCGACCAGGCCGGTCGGGCGCACCACCTGCTCCACCACGCGCCCGGCATGCTCAGCCTCATAGGGACCCGGGGTGGCGGATACGAAGATGGTCTGCGGGCTGACATCTTCCCACTCGTCAAAACGCATCGGCCGGTTGTCCAGCGCCGAAGGCAGGCGGAAGCCATACTCGACCAGGGTTTCCTTGCGTGAGCGGTCGCCCTTGTACATGGCGCCGACTTGCGGAACGCTGACATGGGATTCGTCGATCACCAGCAGCGCATCGGCTGGCAGATAGTCGTACAGGGTGGGTGGTGGCGCCCCGGCCGGGCGGCCGGACAGGTAGCGCGAGTAGTTCTCGATGCCGTTGCAGTAACCCAGCTCCAGGATCATCTCCAGATCGAAGCGGGTGCGTTGCTCCAGGCGCTGGGCCTCGACCAGCTTGTTGGCCTTCTGCAGGTATTCCAGGCGGTCCTTGAGCTCTTCCTTGATCCCCTCCACGGCTTCCAGCAGGGTTTCGCGCGGGGTGACGTAGTGGCTCTTGGGGTAGAAGGTGAAACGCGGCAGCTTGCGGAAGACTTCGCCGGTCAGCGGGTCGAAGGCGGCGATGTTCTCGACCTCGTCATCGAACAGTTCGATGCGGATGGCCTCGAGGTCCGATTCGGCCGGGAAAATGTCGATCACATCGCCGCGTACGCGGAAGGTGGCGCGGGCGAAGTCCATCTCGTTGCGGGTGTATTGCAGGTCGGCCAGGCGGCGCAGCAGCGCGCGCTGGTCGAGCTTGTCGCCGCGGTCCACGTGCAGGACCATCTTCAGGTAAGTCTCGGGGCTACCCAGGCCGTAGATGCAAGACACCGTGGTGACGATGATCGCGTCACGCCGCTCGAGCAACGCCTTGGTCGCCGACAGGCGCATCTGCTCGATGTGGTCGTTGATCGAAGCGTCCTTCTCGATGAAGGTGTCGGACGACGGCACATAGGCTTCAGGCTGGTAGTAGTCGTAGTAGGAGACGAAATACTCCACCGCATTGTTGGGGAAGAACGCCTTGAACTCACCATACAGCTGCGCGGCCAGGGTCTTGTTCGGCGCCAGCACCAGTGTAGGCCGCTGCACCTGCTGGATGACGTTGGCGATGCTGAAGGTCTTGCCAGAACCGGTCACCCCGAGCAACGTCTGGTGCGACAGCCCCGCCTCGATGCCTTCGACCATCTGGCGGATGGCCTCGGGCTGGTCGCCGGCCGGCTGGAAACGGGTGACGAGCTGGAACTCGGACATGACGGACCTCGCGGTGTTGCAGCAACTGTAAATTTAGCCAGTAGTCTATACCCAAATACGCCCGCCGGGGGGCGCTTTCAAGGCACAGCTGTGAGCGCTTGTTACGGTGGACCCGGCAATTAGACCAATGGTCGAAAAATATTTGCGCAAATGACCGGAAAAGCGATGCCGGACTGTCGCGGTGACCGGTCGGTATCACTATACTGACTCCCCGTTTGTGCACCGCTTCAGTGCATTCGGGCTGGAGCGTGTATGTCCTATCACACTCCAATCAGAGCCAAGGTAACAATGAGCCTGTTTTCCGCTGTCGAGCTGGCACCCCGCGACCCTATTCTGGGCCTCAACGAAGCATTCAACGCCGACCCACGTACCGACAAGGTCAACCTGGGCGTGGGTGTGTACTGCAATGAGGAAGGCCGCATTCCGCTGCTGCGCGCCGTGATCGAAGCCGAGACCCAGCGTGCCGCCCAGCACGCCTCGCGCGGCTACCTGCCGATCGACGGCATCGCCACCTACGACCAGGCTGTACAAAAGCTGCTGTTCGGCGCCGAATCGCCACTGCTGGCCGCTGGCCGCGTGGTTACCGTGCAGGCCGTCGGCGGTACCGGCGCGCTGAAGATTGGTGCCGACTTCCTCAAGCGTGTGTCGCCGAACGCCGTGGTCGCCATCAGCGACCCGAGCTGGGAGAACCACCGCGCGCTGTTCGAATCGGCCGGCTTCCCGGTGCAGAACTACCGCTACTACGACGCGCCGACCAACGACGTCAACCGCGCTGGCATGCTCGAAGACCTGAACAACCTGCCGTCCGGTTCGATCGTGGTGCTGCACGCCTGCTGCCACAACCCGACCGGCGTCGACCTGAGCCTGGACGACTGGAAAAACGTCCTGGAAGTGGTCAAGGCCAAGGGCCACGTGCCGTTCCTCGACATGGCCTACCAGGGCTTCGGTGACGGCATCGCCGAAGACGCCTTCGCCGTGCGCCTGTTTGCCGAGTCGGGCCTGGAGTTCTTCGTGTCCAGCTCGTTCTCCAAGTCGTTCTCGCTGTACGGCGAGCGCGTCGGTGCGCTGTCGATCGTCACCGCCTCCAAGGACGAGAGCACCCGTGTGCTGTCGCAGGTCAAGCGCGTGATCCGCACCACCTACTCCAACCCGCCGACCCACGGTGCAACCATCGTTGCCACCGTACTGAACAGCGCCGAACTGCGCCAGATGTGGGAAACCGAGCTGGCCGAAATGCGCGAGCGCATCCACGGCATGCGCAAGCAGATGGTTTCGCTGCTGGCCGAATATGGCGCCAACCGCGACTTCAGCTTCGTTGGCCGCCAGGTCGGCATGTTCTCGTACTCGGGCCTGACCGTCGAACAGGTCGCCCGCCTGAAGAACGAGTTCGGCATCTACGCGCTGGATACCGGCCGCATCGCCGTGGCCGCGCTGAACCAGAGCAACATCCACGTGGTGACCAAAGCTATCGTTCAGGTGCTGTAACTCCTTGTTTTGCCTAGGGGTGGCTTGACTTCCCCTAGGCAATCAGTAAGATACGCACAGATTCCGCGATAGCTCAGTCGGTAGAGCAAATGACTGTTAATCATTGGGTCCCTGGTTCGAGTCCAGGTCGCGGAGCCAAACATTGAAAACCTCCAGTTGCGCAAGCACTGGAGGTTTTTTTGTTGCACTTATCCCCCTACCCCCTAATGCCAGCGCACGGCTGCTGTATCGTCTGAGATCATTCGACGAGTACAGAACACGCATGACAGCCTACGATTTCACCCAGAACGCTCAGCAAGCGGTAGCAATCGCCACCCACCAAGCCCTCCTGGCAAGCCGACAAGCAACGTTCGCCGTGGGTGGCGGGCTTGAGCCCATGGAGCCTGCGCATCAAAAGTGCAGACCCTCGCCTGCCTGGCATCGAACTGGCCGAGCCGTTGGTCGACACAGCTCTCGCAGCAGATAGATGTGACAACCCGGCTGGGGCTGGCTCAGCGCTCCGAGCCTGCTGCCGGATAGGGCACTGTGACGGCGCTGCCTTCATCCACCAGGCTCCAGACCAGCAACTTGGCTGACTGCGTCTGGCTGGCGTTGCGTGACACGCTGTGTATGGTACCCGGGGCCTCGTACCAGTATTCACCGGCCTTGTAGGTTTTCTCCGGCTCGTCATCGAGCTTCGATACCACTGCCCCTTCCAGCACGTAGGCCATCACTGCGCCCGGGTGTTGATGCGCGGGTGATGCCTGGCCGGGGGCGTAGTTGACGGTGAGCATCACGGCGTTCTTGCCGGGGGCGTTCGAGGGTTGTTGCTGCTGCAGGACCTTGACCTGGTCGGCAGCGTCGCCGTGCGCCCAGGCAGGGGTTTGGGCGGCGAGCAGGGCGAAAAGGATGATGCTCAGGGGTTTCATGGGGGGCTGCTCCTGGATGGCAATTGCCTGCAGGTTAGGCCTGGAGAGGCGAGCGGCAAATGGCCAATTCTGGGAAAAACCAAGAGGCCGATTATTGCCTGTGCCGGCCTCTTCGCGGGCTTGCCCGCTCCCACAGGTACGGCGCCGTTTTTGAAGCCCGTGGAGCAACCTGTGGGAGCGGGTTTACCCGCGAAGAGGCCAACACAGACAACGGAGGTTTCAGCTGCTACGCCCGATCGGGTAAAACTCTCCCTGGCTCCACACCCCAAGCCACTCTTCCCCTTCGATCTCACACGGCACCGCCAGCTCCACCAACTGGTAGAACACATTGCGATGAATCAGCGCCTCGAGGTTGCTGCGCATCAGCACATACGGCGATGGCTCCTGAGTGGCCGGGTCGATCACCACCCGCAGCGGGTTGGCCGGCCCGGCTTCGACCTGGTCCTCGACATTGCTGGTGAAGCGCAGCACCTGTTGTTCACCCTCACCTTCCACTTCCAGGGCCACTGCCACGAACGGCGCATCGTCGACGCGGATGCCCACCTTCTCTACCGGGGTAATCAGGAAGTAATCATCGCCATCGCGGCGGATGATGGTGGAAAACAGCCGCACCATCGGCTTGCGACCGATCGGCGTACCCAGGTAGTACCAGGTGCCATCGCGGGCGATGCGCATGTCGATGTCACCGCAGAAGTCCGGGTTCCACAGATGCACCGGCGGCAGGCCCTTGGCTTTGGGGATCTGCGCCAGAAGATCATTGGCCTTGCCGGAATCGCTCATCACGCTTGCCTCATTCACTCATACCCAGAAGGCTACGAGCGTACTCGCGCATCGGCGCGCCAAGCAAATCCTCCGGGGTATTATCGTGGAACGTCAACAAACCGCCACGGCTCTTGATCCGCGCAGTGTCGATCAGGTAGCGGGTGCTGGTTTCGATGAGCATCATCTGCACCACACCGGTGTCCCAGCCCAGGCGGTCGACTGCCTGCTCGTCATACCACTCGTCGCCATTGCCGATACGGTCGTCGGTGCGGGCAAAGCGGGTATACAGCACGTAGTCGGCACCCACCGAACGCGCCTGGGCTATGGCATCTTCCAGGCCCAGTGGCCCTTGGGCACGGCGTACCAGCGGGAAATACTCGACGAAGCTCTTGAAGGCCTGCTCGGCCACCGCATTCTGCCGCGGCACCGGCCCCTTGCCCGGCGGCACGAACGCGCCCTGGCCGATGAAGATGAATGAATCAGGCTGCAGGCGGATTGACAGGGTACGACGGGTATCGCTGTGGTCCAGCAGACCGGCATCGCTCAGGTGGTAACGGACGCCCTCGCCCATATCGCTGACATTCATGCAACCGCCTAGCGCCATCAGCGCCAGCAGCAAAACCAGGCTACGCATCTTTCCTCCAGTGGCCGGCGACGAAAAACCGGCGAATAGCCGGCGGATGCAGCTTTTGCGCCAGCTTCAGCCACCGATCACCTTCATCACCATCACATCGCCGGAAAACGCCAGGTCCTGCTTGTCTGCCAAGGCTTTGACCAGCAAGCGCTGCAGGGCCGGCAGCGCCTGATGGCGCGGTTTTTCCAGCAGGTCGCCGACGAAATGGCGGTTGCCCGAGGACAGGCAGCCATGCAGCCAGCCCGTGGAGGACAGGCGCAGCCGCGAACAGGTACGGCAGAATGGTACGCTTTCGTTGGCGATCACACCGAAGTGGCCTTTGCCGGGCACCTGATATCGCAAGGCGGTGGCGTCCAGAGGCGCATCCACCTGAACGTAGGCATGCCTGCCAGCGATCAGTGTTAGCAGTTGGTCAAGGCCGACGAACTGCTGCAGGAAGGCGTTGTGGTCACGGGCCAGGTGGCCCATGCGCATGAGCTCGATGAAACGCAGTTCGAAGCCGCGTTCAAGGCAGTAATCCAGCAGCGGCAACACCTGATCGAGGTTCTCCCCGCGCATCGGCACCATGTTTACCTTGATCTGCATGCCCATGGCGCTGGCCTGTTCCATACCCGCCAGTACGCTGGCAAGGTCGCCGCCCCGGGCAATACGGCGGAAGGCATGTGGATCGAGGGTATCGAGGGAAACGTTCAAGCGGCGGATGCCTGCCGCCTGCAACTGGGGCAACTTGCGCGCCAGCAGCTGGCCATTGGTAGTCAGCGAAATATCGTCAAGGTCGAGCCTGGCCACGGCAGCCAGGAAGGCATCCAGGCGCGGACTGACCAATGGCTCACCGCCGGTGATACGCAAGCGCTCGATGCCGGCGGCTTCGATCAGGTAGGCCACGCCACGGGCCAGGGCATCCGCCGGCAGTTCGTCCTGTGCTGCCACCAGGCGCTTGCCGTCTGGCACGCAGTAGGTGCAGGCATAATTACAGGCAGCCGTCAGGCTGACGCGCAGGTTGCGAAAACGCCTGCCTTGACGATCGACGATCATGAATGACTCCGGCATGAATGATGGGGCTGGCAAAACCTGACTCATAAATCAGGTTTTTGCAAGTCCTATCCTTTTTGCCGCTGTCGGTGTTGCCGTGCTGCTGTGGGAACAGGCTTGTCAGTCATGGGGCTGCTACGCAGCCCATCGCAGGCAAGCCAGCTCCCACAGGATCGCGCAACCTTCAAGTCTGCGTTGTACCGGTGGGAGCTGGCTTGCCTGCGATTGGCGCAAAGCGGCCCAAACAACGCGGGCTGGCAGGCCTCAGGGAGAGCCTGCACTAACTCAGTTGGAGGGTTCGGGATCGCGCTTGCGCTTGTTGCCCATGCGCACGCCGATGTCCATCAGGAACTGGAAGAAGCCTTCCTGGTCCTCCAGAACATTGCTCCAGAACGGCGAGTGGTACAGCGCCACGGCGCCATGTACCAGCGCCCAGGCGGCGCAATAGTGGAAATACGGCGGTACGTCTTCGAGCTTGCCTTCGCTGATACGGCCCTTGATCAGCTGGGTCAGGCGGTCGAAGTTGGACGCACGGATGCTGTGCAGCTGTTCGACCATTTCCGGTACCTGGTTGCCCTTGACCACCTTTTCTTCCAGGCGGTCGAACAGCCGGTAGCGCTGCGGATCGCGCATGCGGAACTCGAAGTAGGCTCGCGACAGGGCTTCCTTGTCGCGATCGACGTCGGCCGAATGCAACAGCGCGTTCAGGTCGCGCTCGTAGTCGAGCATCAGGCGCAGGTAGATCTCCGCCTTGGACTTGAAGTGCTTGTAGATCGTGCCTTTGCCGATGCCAACGGCGTCGGCGATCATCTCGACGGTGACGCTGTCTTCTCCCTGTTCCAGGAACAGTTTGAGCGCGGTGTCGAGGATTTCCTGTTCGCGACGGCGAAACTCACGGACCTTACGAGGTTCTTTCTGCATAGGAAGGACTGGATGACAATCGAAGCGGTTTATTATGCCTATCTTGCGGGAAATTGCACGGATCATCCAAGCATGTCTGTGTTTCACGATGCTTACTGCCATGCGCTGCGGGAGGAATGAAACCTCGGCGTATTCCAAATCTGTTTAAAAAACGATCAATATGCGCTGGCACTGCGCCAAACCTGACCAATACTTGAAGTGTTGGCGCGGCGCATCCCCCCCAAGTGGCGCGCCGATAAAGGTGCTCAGGGACCGCGTACCTTTGTTTTACTCCTAATGGTCTTAACCCGGATTCCCCCCCCAGAACCCGGGTTTTTTTTGCTTACTGCCCACTGTGACGAACTACTGTCCGCTCACCCGCGCCAACGGGAACAAGCGCTTGAAGTTGGCAGTGGTCTGTTCGGCCAACTGCTCATAACTGGCCCCACGCAACGAAGCCACATACTCCGCCACCTCACGCACGTACTGTGGCAAATTCGGCTTGCCCCGATGCGGGATCGGCGCCAGGTACGGCGAATCGGTCTCCACCAGCAGCCGATCGACCGGCACCTGCCGCGCCACTTCGCGCAGGGCATCGGCATTGCGGAAGGTAACGATGCCAGACAACGAAATGTAATACCCCAGGTCCAGCGCCGCCTTGGCCATGTCCCAGTCTTCGGTGAAGCAGTGCAGCACGCCGGCCTGCGGCAGGCTGGCCTCGCGCAGCAGCGCCAGGGTATCGGCACGCGCCGCACGGGTGTGCACGATTACCGGCTTGCCGGTCTGCCGCGAGGCCTCCAGGTGCAGGCGGAACGAGGCCTGCTGCAACTCGGCTGCTTCCGGCTCGTAGTGATAATCCAGCCCCGTTTCACCAATCGCCACCACGTGTGGGTGAGCCAGTTCGCGCAGCAGCCATTCCAGCGCCGGCGTTTCACCTGGCGCCAGGTCCAGCGGGTGCACGCCCACCGAGCAATCGACATCGACGTAGCGCTCGCTCAGCGCCTTCACCGCACCAGCATTCTCGGCACTGACGCCAATACAGAGGAAATGCCCGACCCCGCGCTCACGCGCCGCCTGCAGGGCAGCATCGAGGGAGCCCTGATGGGCGCTCAGGTCAAGACGGTCGAGGTGGCAATGGGAATCTACGAGCATGGGATAACGGCACACATGAAAAAATGAAAATCAGCGGGCGCCCGGCAACTGCAGCCAGTGGGCCAGCAGCGATTCAAGCAGCAGGGCGCGGTTGAGGTTGGCCTTGCCCAGCACCTTCTGGCGTTGCTCCAGGATCCATGCCTGTACCTCCAGCACCTTGGCCTGACGGCTCTTCTGGGCCAGGTACTGCACCACCTTGCGCATATCGGCCAAGCCTAGCCCCTCCTCGTCCTGGGTCAACTGGTAGCGCAGGATCAGGTGCGCCCAATCGCAGAACCAGTCGAACAGCAGCAACAGCGGCACACCGTTCCAGGCATCAGCCAGCTGACTGGGGGATTGCTGCTGCTTGAGCAGCTTCTTCACCCCGTCGGTGACCAGCGCGCGCTGCTCGCGCACGCCTTGCGCCTGCAGGCTGACTGCCATCAGCGGCGAACCGGCAGCCAGGGTCAGCAACTCGTCGCGCTCGGCCTCGTCACTGTCGGGTAGCGCGCCGGCCAGCCAGGCCTGGCTCTGGGCCAGGCTGGGCTGCGGGCAGGCAACCTGCTGGCAACGGCTCTTGATGGTCGGCAACAGGCGGCTGGGCTGGTGGGTGACCAGCAGCAACACGGTATCGCCAGAGGGTTCTTCGAGGCTCTTGAGCAGGGCATTGGAGGCGTTGACGTTCATCGCCTCCACCGGCTCGATCAGCACCACCTTGCGTCCACCCAGCTGTGCGGTCTGCACCACGAAGGCCACCAGCTCACGCACCTGATCGACCTTGATCGGCTTGTCAGCTTCCTCGGGCTCGAGGACAAAGTTGTCCGGATGGCTACCGGCCTTGAGCAACAGACAGGACTTACACCCGCCACAGGCATCCAGCCCTAAGGGCTGCTGGCACAGCAGGCGCGCCATCAGGCGCTCGGCCAGGGCGCGCTTGCCGATACCCTGCGGCCCGTGCAACAGGTAGGCGTGGGCGTGCTGGCTGCGACCGGCCAGTTGTTGCCAGAGGGCCTGCTGCCAGGGGTAGGCCTCAGCCACGGCAACGCTCCACGATGCCTGGTAGCAACGCATCGATGGCGCGCTGCACGGCCTCCAGCGACTGGCCGGCGTCGAGCAGACGGTAGCGCTGTGGCGCGCGCTCGGCGCGCTGCAGGTAAGCCTGGCGCACGGCTTCGAAGAACGCCTGGCCTTCCTGTTCGAAACGATCGAGACGACCGCGGGCGGCGGCGCGGGCCAGGCCCACTTCTACCGGTAGGTCGAAGACCAGGGTCAGGTCGGGGCGCAGGTCGCCCTGGACGAACTGCTCCAGGGTGGCGATACGCTCGACCGGCAACCCGCGACCGCCACCCTGATAGGCGTAGGTGGCATCGGTAAACCGGTCACACAAGACGACGGCCCCGCGCGCCAGCGCCGGACGAATCACCTGCGCCAGGTGCTGGGCACGCGCCGCGAACACCAGCAGCAGTTCGGTGTCGGCCGCCATGCTTTCATCGCTGGGCGCCAACAGCAGCTCACGGACCTTTTCGGCCAGCGGCGTGCCGCCGGGCTCCCGAGTCAGCACCACATCCAGGCCCTGCTCGCGCAGGCGCGCGGCCAGGTAGTCGCGGTTGGTGCTCTTGCCCGCGCCTTCGGGGCCTTCCAAAGTAATAAACAAGCCGCTCACAGGCAGTCCTTAATGTTGTTCGTCAGGCATAGGCCGCTCGGCCGCTTGCGCGCCGCCAGCAGGGGCGTCCTGCACAGGCGGCTGGTCGGGCGCTGGCTGCGCAGTAGACTCATCGGCAGGCGCCTCGGGCTGTTCGGCCTCGTCGGCATCTGGTTGCGGCTGTGGCTCTGGCTGCGATGGCGATGCTGGGCTGGAGCGGTAGTCCGCACGGCGCTTGAGCTGGAACTCGCGCACCGCCGAGTTGTGGTCGTCGAGGTCGTCGGAAAACACGTGGCTGCCATCGCCACGGGCGACGAAATACAGGCTGGTGCCATCGGACGGGTTCAGCGCCGCGTGAATCGCCTCGCGGCCGACCATCGCGATCGGGGTCGGCGGCAGGCCCGTGATGGTGTAGGTGTTGTAGGGCGTCGGCTCGCGCAGGTCGGCGCGGGTGATCTTGCCGTTGTAGCGCTCACCCATGCCGTAGATCACCGTCGGGTCGGTCTGCAGCATCATGCCCAGACGCAGGCGCCGTACGAAAACGCCGGCAATCTGCCCGCGCTCCTGGGGTATGCCGGTCTCCTTCTCCACCAGCGAGGCCATGATCAGCGCCTGGTACGGGTCACGGTATGGCAGGTCGGTGGTGCGCTCGGCCCACTCTTTGGCCAGCACTTCGTCCAGGCGCATATACGCCTGCTGCAGCAACTCGACGTCGCTCATGCCGCGCACGAAGCGGTAGGTGTCCGGGAAGAAGCGCCCCTCGGGGAACACGCCGGTATGGCCAAGCTTGTCCATCACTTCCGAATCGGAAAGCCCGTCCAGGGTATGCTTGATCTTTTCATGCTTGGCCACGGCCGAGCGCACCTGGCGGAAGGTCCAACCTTCGACCAGGGTCAGGTTGTACTGCACCACATCGGCCCGACGCCAGGCATCGAACAGTTGCTCCACGGTCATGCCAGGGGTCAGGCGGTACTCACCAGTGTGCAGGGGAGTGCCGGCCATGTTGAAGCGCCAGTACAGGCGCAACCAGACGGCGTCGTCGAGCAACCCCTCGTTCTGCATGCGATAGAACATGCGGTTTGGGGTAGTGCCATTGGGCACGTCGAGCAGGCGCTCCTGCGTCACGTGCAGGGGCTGCTGCAGGACCGAGTTGACCTTCCAGGCCGACCAGCCCACGGCAAGGCCGGCGAGGATCAAGCCCATTTCCAGCAGCAGCAGGAATTTACGTCTCACGAATTCAGGTTTCCAGTAACGTACGGGCAACGGCCTGCAGTTTACGGGTGAGCGGGCCCGGCGACCAGTTTAGCGCGGCAACGCCGCGCACGGGCCAGACACCGTAGACGCTGTTGCAGACAAATACTTCATCGGCCTGCTCCAGCGCCTCGAACGGCAGGTCGCACACCTGCGCCGGGATGCCCAGCAGCGCAGCCTGTTCCAGCAACGCGGCGCGCATCACGCCAGCGACGCCACAGCGGCTGAGGTCGGCCGTGAACAGCACGCCATCGCGTACCAGGAACAGGTTGCTGTACACCCCTTCGATCACCCTGCCCTGCCCGTCACGCATCAGGCCTTCGGCATGTTCGCTGTCCTGCCATTCGGCACGGGCCAGTACCTGCTCCAGGCGGTTGAGGTGTTTGAGGCCAGCCAGCAGCGGTTGTTCCCCAAGCCGGGTCTGGCACGGGAACAGGCGCACGCCATGCTCGGCATGTTCGACAGGATAGCTGGGCAACGGGCTGCCCTGCAGGATACGCCGCGGCGCGGCACCGGCAACCGGCGCGTAACCGCGCTGGCTGTCGCCACGAGTAAGAATGAGTTTGGCTACGCCATCTTCGAGCTGGCTGGCATAGCGCAGGAGTTCGTCGCGCACCAGCGCCAGGTCGGCACTGATTGCCAGCCGCTGGCATCCCAGCGTCAGGCGTGCGAGGTGGCCGTCCAGCAGGCTGGGCCGGCCACCACGTACGGCGATGGTCTCGAACAGCCCATCGCCGTAGGCCAGGCCGCGGTTCTGCAGGTTCACTGCAGCCGCCGGCTGGCCATCGATCCAGCTTTGCATCAACCGGCGAACCGGCGGAATACCAGCGAACCGTTGGTCCCGCCAAAGCCGAACGAGTTGGACAGCACCACATCGATCGGCATGCTGCGCGCCTGGTGCGGCACGAAGTCAAGGTCGCAACCTTCGTCCGGCTCGTCCAGGTTGATGGTGGGCGGGGCCATCTGGCTGTTGATCGCCAGCACGCTGAAGATCGCTTCCACGGCACCTGCAGCGCCCAGCAGGTGGCCAGTCATCGACTTGGTCGAGCTGACCGCCAGCTTGTAGGCATGCTCACCGAACACGCGCTTGATCGCCGCGACTTCGGCGATGTCGCCCGCTGGGGTCGAGGTGCCATGGGCATTGATGTAGCTGACTTCTTCCGGCTGGATGCCGGCATCGCGCAAGGCGTTGGTCATGCAACGGGCAGCGCCTTCGCCGGTGTCGGGTGGCGAAGTCATGTGGTAGGCGTCACCGCTCATGCCGAAGCCGACCAGCTCGGCATAGATGGTCGCGCCACGTGCCTTGGCATGTTCCAGCTCTTCGAGCACCAGGGCACCGGCGCCGTCGGACAACACGAAGCCGTCACGGCCCTTGTCCCACGGGCGGCTGGCCCGGCTTGGCTCATCGTTGCGAGTGGACAGTGCGCGGGAGGCACCGAAGCCGCCCATGCCCAGGCCGCACGCGGCCATTTCGGCGCCACCGGCGATCATCACATCGGCTTCACCATAGGCGATGTTGCGCGCGGCCATGCCGATGCAGTGGGTACCTGTAGTGCAGGCCGTGGCGATGGCGTAGTTCGGCCCTTGCAGACCCAGGTGGATCGACAGGAAACCGGAGATCATGTTGATGATCGAGCCCGGCACGAAGAATGGCGAAATACGACGCGGCCCCGAATCGTGCAGGGTGCGGCTGGTTTCCTCGATGTTGGTCAGGCCACCGATGCCCGAACCCATGGCCACGCCAATCCGCTCGCGGTTGACGTCGGTTACTTCCAGGCCGGCGTTACGCACCGCCTGAAAACCGGCCGCCAGGCCGTACTGAATGAACAGGTCGAGCTTGCGGGCCTCTTTGGCCGAGAGGTACTGCTCGACCTCGAAGCCCTTCACCGAGCCGCCAAAACGGGTGGAGTAGGCAGACAGGTCCGTGTGTTCGATCGGACCAATGCCACTGCGGCCAGCCAGAATGCCCTGCCAGGTGCTCGGTACATCGGTACCCAGAGGCGACAGCATACCCATACCGGTGACCACGACGCGTCTACGCGACACAGTACTCTCCTTTTCTAATCACAGAGTTTCTTGCCATTGCATTCAAGCAATGGAATGAAATGGCAACAAGCTCTTGGTGCGCGGTGAACAAAGCGGCCTGAAATGCGGGGCGCTCGCAAAGAAAAAACCGCACGCCGGCGAAGGCAGTGCGGTTTTCCCCGACAAGTAGCGTCGACTGGAGCGTCTTAGGCCTGGTGGGCTTTGACGTAGTCTACGGCAGCTTGAACGGTAGTGATCTTCTCGGCTTCTTCGTCAGGGATTTCGGTCTCGAATTCCTCTTCCAGAGCCATCACCAGCTCAACGGTGTCAAGCGAATCGGCACCCAGGTCATCGACGAAGGACTTCTCGAGAGTCACTTCTTCTTCCTTGACGCCCAGTTGCTCGGCGACGATTTTCTTGACGCGTTCTTCGATGTTGCTCATACCTAGGTTTACTCCTAATGGATATATGTCAGGCAGCTGGCCGGTGGCTAATTTTATAGAAAGACGTTCGCTTTTCAAGCTAAACGCACCTTCACACCAGTCACCACACCCGCTGCCTGGAATCTGGTTGCAGCTTTATAACGGATTTTAGGCTCGCAGTATGACTCTTTTTTTACGAAATCCGTCACATTGAGTTGCAGTTTTACATGTACATCCCGCCGTTGACCGGCACGGTGGCGCCGGTTACGTAGGCTGCGCCGTCGGAGGCCAGGAACGAAACCACCTTGGCGATTTCGTCGGCCTGGCCCAGGCGGCCCAGCGGGATCTGGGTCTGCAGGGCTTCGCGCTGCGCTTCTGGCAGCTCGCGGGTCATGTCGGTGTCGATGAAGCCCGGGGTCACCGAGTTGACGGTGATGCCACGCGAGCCCACTTCACGCGCCAGGGCGCGGCTGAAGCCTTCCAGGCCGGCCTTGGCGGCCGCATAGTTGGCCTGGCCGGCATTACCCATGGCGCCGACGACCGAGCCGATGCTGATGATACGACCCCAACGTGCCTTGGTCATGCCACGCAGCACACCCTTGGACAGACGGTAGAGGCTGTTCAGGTTGGTATCGATCACATCGAACCACTCGTCGTCCTTCATGCGCAGCATGAGGTTGTCGCGAGTGATACCGGCGTTGTTGACCAGGATGGCCGGTGCGCCGAACTGCTCGCCGATGGCGGCCAATACAGCTTCAACCGATTCGGCGCTGGTCACGTTCAGTTCCATGCCGGTACCGGTGATGCCGTGCTCTTTCAGGGTTGCCGCAATGCGCTCGGCGCCGGAGGCCGAAGTGGCGGTGCCGATCACGGTCGCGCCCTGGCGGCCCAGTTCGAGGGCGATGGCCTGGCCAATGCCACGGCTGGCGCCGGTGACCAGTGCAACTTTACCTTGCAGGCTCATGCAAGCTTCTCCAAATCAGGCCAGCGCCGCGCGGGTGGCGGCGACGGCGTCAGGGGTGTTGAGGTTGTAGGTGGTCACGCCGTCGGCGCAACGCTTGTTCAGGCCGGCCAGCACCTTGCCCGGGCCGCACTCGACCAGGTTGACGGCACCATTGGCTGCCAGGGTCTGCACGCATTCAACCCAGCGTACAGGCTGGTACAGCTGCGCCAGCAGGTCGTGCTTGAGGGCATCGAGACCAGCGGCAACGGCAGCGGTGACGTTCTGCACCACAGGAATTTGCGGGGCGTGCCATTCGATGGCGTTGACCGACTCGGCAAAGCGCTCGGCAGCCGGCTTCATCAGCGCGCAGTGCGATGGCACGCTGACCGCCAGCGGAAGGGCGCGCTTGGCACCCTTGGCCTTGCACAGCTCGATGGCGCGATCGACGGCGGCCTTGTTGCCGGCGATGACCACCTGGCCTGGCGAGTTGAAGTTGACCGCGCTGACCACCTGGTCTTCGGCCGCTTCGGCGCAGATTTCCACGACCACGGCGTCATCCAGGCCGAGAATGGCGGCCATGGCACCATGGCCGGCCGGCACGGCTTCCTGCATCAGTTGGCCACGGCGTTCGACCAGGCGCACGGCATCTTTCAGGCTCAGGCTGCCGGCGGCAACCAGGGCGCTGTACTCACCCAGGCTGTGACCAGAAACAAAGGCTGGCTTGGCGCCACCCTCTTCCAGCCACAGGCGCCACAGCGCGATGGACGCGGTGAGGATGGCCGGCTGGGTCTTGTCGGTCTGGTTGAGTTGCTCTTCCGGGCCTTCCTGGACCAGCTTCCACAGGTCGTAACCGAGTGCCTCGGACGCTTCCTTGAAGGTTTCGATGATCACTGGCTTCTCGGCGCCGAGCTCGGCGAGCATGCCCAGCGACTGGGAACCTTGACCGGGAAAGACGAATGCGAGAGATGCAGACATTGAACAAGCCCTTATGATCTTGTCGTCGGATAGGGTGCGCCAGGCCCTGGGCCAGGCGCGGAATCTGAAAGCTTGGATGGAGACGCGGACCAAGCGGTCACATTTAAGCACTTCATCGGCGATATGCCTAAGGTCTTTATTCCTTCAGCACCGGCCCTTTCGCGGGTAAACCCGCTCCCACAGAGTTACCACAGACCTGAAAGTTGTGGGGCACCTGTGGGAGCGGGTTTACCCGCGAAGGGGCCGGCACAGGCTACAGCAGCAGGTCTTCCAGCCGCCCATGCAAGCGCTGCGGCAGGTTTTCCTGGATCTCGATCAAGGCCCGCTGGATGGCACTCTGGAAGCCCTGCACCCCCGCCGAGCCATGGCTCTTGATGACGATGCCCTGCAACCCCAGAAAGCTTGCGCCATTATGCCGCGCCGGTGCCAGGTCGGCCTGCAGGCGCTTGAGCAGTGGCATGGCCACGGCCCCGGCCGCCCGCGACAATACACCCCCCTTGAACAACTGCTCGATGCGCGCGCCAATCATCGTCGCCAGCCCCTCGCTCGACTTGAGCAGGATGTTGCCGACGAAGCCGTCGCACACCACCACATCGGCTTCGCCGCGATACAACCCGTCACCTTCGACGAAGCCTATGTAGTTGAGCCCTCGGGCGTTCTGCAACAGGCTGGCCGCCAGCTTGACCTGCTGGTTGCCCTTGATGTCCTCGGTACCGATGTTCAGCAGCGCCACGCGCGGCCGTTGCACACCCAAGGCCTGGGCGGCCACCGAGCCCATCACGGCGAACTGGTAGAGGTTCTCGGCGCTACAGTCGACGTTAGCACCAAGGTCGAGCAACTGGCAGTAACCGGCCTGGGTCGGAATCGCCGCCACCATGGCAGGCCGATCGATACCCGGCAGTGTCTTGAGCACGAAACGCGACAGCGCCATCAGCGCCCCGGTGTTGCCGGCACTGACGCAGGCCTGGGCCTTGCCGTCGCGTACCAGCTCGAGGGCGATGCGCATCGACGAGTCCGGCTTGCCGCGCAGCGCCTGGGATGGCCGCTCGTCCATGCCCACCACCTCGCTGGCGGCCACGATTTGCAGGCGCGCGCGATCCGCAGCCGCAAGGCCGCTGACAAGATCTTCAAGGAGGGAGGGTTGACCGACGAGGGTCAGATGCAGCGAGGGGGTAGCCGAAAGGCAGGCAATGCTAGCCTGGACAATGCTGCGGGGACCGAAGTCCCCGCCCATTGCGTCGATCGCGATGATCTGAGCGGACAAGGATTACTCGTCAGCGCCCTTGTCGACCACTTTGCGACCACGGTATACGCCTTCTGGCGAAACGTGGTGACGCAGGTGTACTTCACCGGTGGTTTTCTCTACCGACAGCGCGTTTTCCGACAGGGCGTCGTGCGAACGGCGCATGTCACGGGCAGAGCGGGATTTTTTGTTCTGCTGAACAGCCATAATTGATTAACTCCTAAACGTTTGGGTCACGCTTTAACTGCGCCAAAACACTGAACGGGTTGGACCGCGATACCTCGTCCTTGCTCGATTCGGGCTCGTCTGCGCCCGCCGGCTGCTGGCATTCTTCCGGATGGTGAGCAGGCACAATTGGCAAGGCGAGCAGAAGCTCCTCCTCGATCAATGCCTGCAGATCCAAAGGATCTTCGCCCAGTTCCAGCACGTCATAGCCTTTCGGCAACGACTGGGTATTCGCACCCTCCTTTACCACGGCGTATGTACATTCGCTGTGGATCGGCAGGGTGACCAGCTCAAGACAACGCTGGCAAACCATCTTGACCTCGACGTCCAGCTCGCTGTGGATAACCACCACGTGCTGTTCATCTCGTTCAAAATCGAACTTCGCCTGCACCGTACCGACATTGTCGGAAAGCGGGTCGCAGAGTCTTTCCAAATCAGCGAGTTGCAGCGAACCGTTAAGGGTTACGCCACGATCGGCTAATTTGCGCGGGTCAACGTGAGGTGGAATCGGGTCATTCAACATAGGCGCAGCATTCTAGGGATGCCCCCCGCCCCTGTCAAAGGAAATTCGGCGGCATCGTGCGTGATAGAATTTGTTCAACTGATTCAGGAGTCTACCATGCTTCCTCTGTTACTGGCTTCCAGCTCTGCCTACCGCCGCGAACTGCTTGCGCGCCTGCGCCTGCCTTTCACCTGGGCAAGCCCCGATATAGACGAGCAGCGCCTGGATGATGAGCCGGCGATGGAACTGGTGCGCCGGCTGGCCAGACAAAAAGCCGAGGCCCTGGCGGGTAGCCACCCCGGGCACCTGATCATCGGTTCGGACCAGGTTGCGGTGCTGGGCGAGCAGGTACTGGGCAAGCCGCACACCTTCGAGCGGGCCTGCGAGCAACTGCTGGAGTGCAGCGGGCAGCAGGTGAGCTTCCTGACCGGGCTGGCATTGCTGAACAGCGCCACCGGGCACTGCCAGGTGGACTGCGTGCCGTTTACCGTGACCCTGCGCGAACTGGACCGGGAGCGGGTGGAGCGCTATGTGGCGGCGGAACAGCCGCTGGACTGCGCTGGCAGCTTCAAGGCCGAGGGGCTGGGGGTGAGTTTGTTCCAGAGCACGCATGGGTGCGATGCGACCAGCCTGATTGGGCTGCCGCTGATTAGATTGGTGGATATGTTGACCAGGGAAGGGGTGGTGATTCCCTGAGACCTTGGGGCCGCGCTGCGGCCCTTCGCGGGCACGCCCGCTCCCACAGGCGTGTCGCAACCTGCGGGTTTTGCGCGATCCCCTGTGGGAGCGGGCGTGCCCGCGAAGGGGCGCAAAGCGCCCCCGGCAATCCCGGATCAGCGCAATTGCGGCCCCTGGAACCCCATCCACATCGCCAAACGCTCGGCCACACTGGCCCCCACACGCTTGGAGAAGCGATCGAGCGCCGACTCCTGCACGGTGAAGTCCACCAGGTCTTTCTCACCCACGATCTCACGCGCCACATAGCTGGCACTGCCCAGCCCATCGACCAGCCCCAGCTCCTTGGCCTGCTCACCCGACCAGACCAGGCCACTGAACAGCTCCGGATGCTCCTTGTCCTTCAGGCGCTCGCCCCGCCCCTGCTTGACCATGGCAATGAACTGCTGATGCGTGGTATTCAGCACGCCCTGCCAGAACTCGGTCTCTTCCGGCTTCTGCGGCGAGAACGGGTCGAGGAAGGCCTTGTGCTCGCCTGCCGTGTAGGTACGTCGCTCCACCCCCAGCTTCTCCATGGTGCCGACAAAGCCGTAACCGGCCGCCGTCACACCAATCGAGCCTACCAGGCTGGCCTTGTCTGCATAGATCTCGTCCGCGGCACTGGCGATGTAGTAGGCGCCGGAAGCACCAAGGTCGGCAATTACCGCATACAGCTTGATCGCCGGATATTCGGCACGCAGGCGGCGAATTTCGTCATACACGTAGCCCGACTGCACCGGGCTGCCGCCAGGGCTGTTGATGCGCATCACCACAGCCTTGGTCTTGCTGTCTTTGAACGCATCACGCAGGCTCTTGACGATATTGTCGGCGCTGGCCGGCTCCTGGTCGGCAATCACCCCGCGCACCTCGACCAGCGCGGTATGGCTGGTACTGCGCGACGCCGCCTTGTCCATGTCCATCAACGGCGTGAACAACGCCAGAATGCCGAACAGGTAGACGAACGTCAGCGCCTTGAAGAAGATCCCCCAGCGCCGCGCCCGACGCTGCTCCTGAACGCTCGCCAGCAGGGTCTTTTCCAGCAGCTTCCAGCTCTTGCGCTCTTCGCGCTCCTCGGGTTCGGCCTCGGGGGCTTTCCATTCGTCTGCCATGCTTACCTACCTTGGAAATGGAATTGCGGAACCACCCAGCCACTCACGCAACTGGGAAAAATGATCGATGCATACCTGCGGGCCGAATTCGGCCAGCGCCGACAGCGACATGGCACCATAGCCCACGGCCACCGAATGCATGCCAGCATTGCTGGCCATCAACAGGTCGAACGCCGAATCTCCGACCATCAGCGCACGCGCGGGTTCGACGCCGCAATGGCCGAGGATTTCCTCGAGCATCAGCGGGTGCGGCTTGCCTCGGGTCTCGTCGGCGGCGCGGGTGATGTCGAAGAACTGCTCCAGGCCGTTGGCCTTGAGCACCCGATCCAGCCCGCGACGGGCCTTGCCGGTGGCCACCGCCAGGCGGTAACCCTCGGCGCGGAAGGCATCCAGCGACTCGACCACCCCCTCGAACAATGGCGAGGGCTGCTGATCCAGCGCCATGTAGATATCGGCATAGTGCTGACGGAAGCCTTCGACCTGCGCAGGCGCCAGGTGCGGGTACAAGGTGTGGATCGCCTCGCCCAGGGCGAGGCCGATGATGCCCTTCACCGCATCCTCGCTGCTTTGCGCCTCGCCGGCGCGCGTGGCGGCGGTGTTCATCGCCTCGACGATACGCCCGATGGAGTCGGCCAGAGTGCCATCCCAGTCGAAGATCAGTAGCTCATAGCCTTTTTTCATGGATCAGGACGCACTCAGCCGCTCAACGGTTTTTGCCCAGACTTCATCCACCGGCGCTTCGAGCTTGAGCTCGCCACCGTCCGGCAGCGGTACGGTCAGCGCATAGGCATGCAGGAACAGGCGCTTGCCGCCCAGCTCGCGGATTTCGCGACTGAAGTCTTCGTCGCCGTACTTGCTGTCACCGGCGATCATGTGCCCGGCATGCAGGGTATGCACGCGGATTTGATGGGTACGGCCAGTGATCGGGCGCGCCTCGACAATGGTGGCGAACTCGCCGAAGCGGCGCAGCACGCGGAACAGGGTCAGCGCCTCCTTGCCTTCGTCGTTGACTTCGACCATACGCTCGCCAGAGCGCAGGTTGCTCTTGAGCAGCGGTGCGTTGACCTGTTTCTTCGAGGTCGGCCAATGGCCGCGCACCAGCGCCATGTAGCGCTTGTCGACGCCATCGCCACGCAGCGCGGCATGCAGATGGCGCAGCATGCTGCGCTTCTTGGCAATCATCAGCAGCCCGGAGGTGTCGCGGTCCAGGCGGTGCACCAGTTCCAGTTCCTTGGCGTCCGGGCGCAACTGGCGCAGTGCCTCGATCACGCCGAAGCTCAGGCCGCTGCCACCATGCACGGCGATGCCGGCCGGCTTGTTCATCACGATCAGCGCCTTGTCTTCGTAGACGATGGCCGCTTCCAGGCGCTGCAGCAGGCCCTGGGCCACCGGCGCCGGCTCGTCTCGCTCCGGCAGGCGGACGGGCGGTACCCGCACGATGTCGCCAGCCTGGATCTTGTACTCCGGTTTGACGCGCCCCTTGTTGACCCGTACCTCACCCTTGCGCAGGATGCGGTACACCAAGGTCTTGGGCACGCCCTTGAGGGCCGTGATGAGGAAATTGTCGATGCGTTGGCCGGCAAGCTCCGGCGCGACTTCGATCAGCTGAACGCCGGAAGTCGGAGGGGTATTGGTCGTCATGGCGGGATCATAACAATTTTTTATGGAATTGAAGCACTTAATCATTGCTGCTATAGTCGCGAACGCCGCCAAAAGCGGCAGGCCAGTGGTACCAGGCTTGTTGCCGGTCCCTGACCAACGCAATTCTCCAGGACGCGAGGCCGTCCTACGGGGTTTTCGCCAGTTTACCGAATTGCCTGGAATCGCCACCAGCGCTGTGTAGAGAAGACCGAAAAAAAACGACAAGTGCGGTGTTTCACCTGCTTACCCGATTCTTTTCGCTGTACCTCTGCCCGCCCGTCGCTTCCACGCAACGCCCGGCGAATGCTTCGGAAATACCTGCCTTGGACATGAATGGCGCCAGCGCAGAACCTGCGCTGGCGAAAAATGCAACCCGTTGCGGATTCAGCGCGCGGCAGCACCCGAATTATCAGGGATACGTGCAGGGTGGAGATGCACAGCCCTCGGACCGTGTAGCACCGCGTCCGGCCCACCAGTCCACTGACGGCTGGCGAGCGGATAAGGTCCTGAACAGATGCCCCCGGGCGTCCACGGCTGACGGTTGATTCCTCCTCCTGACTGAGTGCACAAGGCCCGCTTGGTTGATTCGGATTCCAATTCGAAGCCACCGGGGCCTTGTTGGCACCGCAGCAAACAGGACGCGTCGTCGCGACAACGGCAGGCTGGGCAACCGGCTGGTGCCGAACGTTGCTCGACACGGGGGTGGCCCGGCCACCCTTTGCGCACCTTGGCACCGACCATGAGACGTCGTGTGTGCCGAACGCCGTTTCCGGCAGCCCGGAAACCGACGGTACAACATGAAAAGAATGCTGATTAACGCGACTCAACCCGAAGAGTTGCGTGTAGCCCTGGTGGACGGCCAACGTCTCTACGACCTGGACATCGAGTCCGGCGCGCGCGAGCAGAAAAAGGCCAACATCTACAAAGGCAAGATCACCCGCATCGAACCCAGCCTCGAAGCCGCCTTCGTCGACTTCGGTTCCGAACGTCACGGCTTCCTGCCGCTGAAAGAAATCTCCCGCGAATACTTCAAGAAGGCCCCCGAAGGGCGGGTCAACATCAAGGAAGTGCTGAGCGAAGGCCAGGAAGTCATCGTCCAGGTCGAGAAGGAAGAACGCGGCAACAAGGGCGCCGCCCTCACCACCTTCATCAGCCTGGCCGGCCGCTACCTGGTACTGATGCCGAACAACCCGCGCGCCGGTGGTATCTCCCGCCGCATCGAAGGCGAAGAGCGCAACGAGCTGCGTGAAGCCCTGAACGGCCTGACCGTACCGGGCGACATGGGCCTGATCGTGCGCACTGCCGGCCTTGGCCGCAGCAGCGAAGAAATGCAGTGGGACCTCGACTACCTGCTGCAACTGTGGACCGCCATCAAGGAAGCGTCCCTGGACCGCGCCGCGCCATTCCTGATCTACCAGGAAAGCAACGTCATCATCCGCGCCATCCGCGACTACCTGCGCCAGGACATCGGCGAAGTGCTGATCGACAGCATCGACGCCCAGGAAGAAGCCCTGACCTTCATCCGTCAGGTAATGCCGCAGTACGCCAGCAAGGTGAAGCTGTACGAAGACAGCGTGCCGCTGTTCAACCGCTTCCAGATCGAAAGCCAGATCGAGACCGCCTTCCAGCGCGTGGTCGACCTGCCGTCCGGCGGTTCGATCGTGATCGACCCGACCGAAGCCCTGGTGTCCATCGACATCAACTCGGCACGCGCCACCAAAGGCAGCGACATCGAAGAAACCGCCCTGCAGACCAACCTGGAAGCGGCCGAGGAAATCGCCCGCCAGCTGCGCCTGCGTGACATCGGCGGCCTGATCGTCATCGACTTCATCGACATGACCCCGGCGAAAAACCAGCGCGCGGTGGAAGAGCGCGTGCGTGAATGCCTCGAGGCCGACCGCGCTCGCGTCCAGGTCGGTCGCATCTCGCGCTTCGGCCTGCTGGAAATGTCCCGTCAGCGCCTGCGTCCGTCGCTGGGCGAAAGCAGCGGCATCGTCTGCCCTCGCTGCTCCGGCACCGGCATCATCCGTGACGTCGAATCGCTGTCGCTGGCCATTCTGCGCCTGATCGAAGAAGAAGCCCTGAAGGACCGCACCGCCGAAGTTCGCGCACAGGTGCCGATCCCGGTGGCTGCTTTCCTGCTCAACGAGAAGCGCAACTCGATCACCAAGATCGAACTGCGCACCCGTGCGCGCATCATCATCCTGCCGAACGATCACCTGGAAACCCCGCACTTCGAAGTCCAGCGCCTGCGCGACGACAACCCGGAAGTGATGAACAACCAGTCCAGCTACGAGATCGCCGCCGCCGAAGCCGAAGAAGCGCCGCAGCCGACCGCTACCCGCACCCTGGTTCGCCAGGAGGCCGCGGTCAAGACTGCCCCGGCCCGCGCCAACGCACCGGTACCGGCCACTGTCGAAGAGCCGCAGCCTGCCGCACCGGTCGCCCCTGCCCCGGTCGCCCCGGAGCCAAGCCTGTTCAAGGGCCTGGTGAAGTCGCTGGTAAGCCTGTTCGCCGGCAAGGAAGAGCCTGCCGCTGCGCCAGTTGTAGCTGCCGCCGAGAAACCGGCCGCCGAGCGCAGCCCACGCAACGAAGAACGCCGCAACGGCCGCCAGCAGAGCCGCAACCGCAACGGCCGCCGCGACGAAGAACGCAAACCGCGTGAAGAGCGTGCCGAGCGCGCACCTCGTGAGGAACGT
Organism: Pseudomonas inefficax; assembly: GCF_900277125.1. GTDB lineage: Bacteria > Pseudomonadota > Gammaproteobacteria > Pseudomonadales > Pseudomonadaceae > Aquipseudomonas > Aquipseudomonas inefficax. The sequence continues at coordinate 6,505 of NZ_OPYN01000083.1, read as the reverse complement.
GCTCCACGAGAGGAACGCGCACCGCGCGAAGAGCGTGCACCACGTGAAGAACGCGCCCCACGTGAAGAACGTGCACCGCGTGAAGAGCGTGCTCCGCGCCAGCCACGCGAAGACCGCCGCGGCAACCGTGGCGAAGAGCGCGTGCGCGAACTGCGTGAGCCACTGGACGCCACCCCTGCCGAGCGCGAGGAACGCCAGCCGCGTGAGGAACGTGTTGCCCGCGAAGAACGTGCCCCACGCGAAGAACGTGCCCCGCGTGAAGAGCGCGCACCTCGCGAGGAACGCGCCCCACGCGAAGAACGTGCACCGCGTGAAGAGCGTGCTCCGCGTGAAGAACGCACACCTCGCGAAGAACGTGCTCCGCGTGAAGAGCGCGCACCTCGTGAAGAGCGTGCTCCTCGCGAAGAACGCGCCCCGCGCCCGCCACGTGAAGAGCGTCAGCCACGCGTAGCCGAAGAAGCCGCTGAGCAGGCTGCCGAGCTGGCCGAAGAGCAACTGCCGAACGAAGAGCTGCTGCAGGACGAACAGGAAGGCACCGATGGCGAGCGCCCGCGCCGCCGTTCCCGTGGCCAGCGTCGCCGCAGCAACCGTCGTGAGCGTCAGCGCAACGCCAACGGCGAGCTGATCGACGGCAGCGAGGAAGAAGGCAGCGAAGAGCAGGCACAACCGCACCAGGCCACCGAGCTGGGTGCCGAACTGGCCGCTGGCTTGGCCGTGACCGCCGCTGTCGCCAGCAGCAACATCAGTGCCGACGCCGAAGCCCAGGCCAACCAGCAGGCCGAGCTTGCCACCGCCGAAGTCGCCACCGTTGCGCAAACCGACAACAGCGAAGCCGCCCAGCCGGTTGAGAAGGTCGAGCAGGTCGACGCTGCCGCCAAGGCTGAAGAAGTGGCCGTGGCGCCAGTGGTCGAGCAGCCGGTCAACGAGCCTGTAGCCGTGGTCGAGGCAACTGCCGAGCCCGTGGTCGAAGTCGCTCCGCAGCCAGTGGTCGAAGAAGCACCTGCTGCCGAACCGGTAGTGGTTGCCGAGGCACCGGTAGAAGCGCCTGCCGTCGAGGCCGGTGAAATCGAGCAGGCCCCGGCCGTGGTCGAGGCTGCTCCGGTTGCCGAGCAAGCTGCTCCAGTTGTCGAAGCCCAGCCAGAAGTAGTGGCCGAGCCTGCTCCAGTGGTCGTCGAGCCTGCACCGGTCGAAGCCCCTGCGGCGGTGGAACCTGCCACTGTGATGCTGGCCAACGGTCGTGCGCCGAACGACCCGCGTGAAGTGCGTCGCCGCAAACGTGAGGCCGAGGCTGCCGCCAAAGCCGCGCAGGAAGCTGCTGCAGCCGCTGAGGAGCCAGCCCTGGAAGCCACCGATGAGCAAAAGCCTCATCACGGTTGATAGCCAAGGCTGAATGAAAAAGCCCCGCCAGTGCGAACTGGCGGGGCTTTTTCTTATCTGGGCGTTTTGCCTGTACCGGCCTCTTCGCGGGTGAACCCGCTCCCACAGGCCCCCACTACCCTCAGGTCCTGCGAGGTCCCTGTGGGAGCGGGCGTGCCCGCGAACACCGGCGCAGCCGGTGCCAGCTACCGCGCTGGGTTCTTCGCGGGCACGCCCGCTCCCACAGGTAACGCATGAGCCTGATACCTGCGTACAGGCAATGAATCAGTAGAGGTTAGGCTCCATTTCCAGCTCCACCCCGAACCGCTCCAGGATATCGGCCTGGATCCGCCGCGCCAGCGCATGCATCTGCGCCCCGCTCGCCTGGCCGTAGTTGACCAGCACCAACGACTGCAAACGATGCACCCCGGCGTCCCCCTCGCGATGGCCCTTCCAGCCTGCCTGCTCGATCAACCAGCCTGCCGCCAGCTTCACCTGGCCATTGGCCTGCGGATAAGCCACAACCCCCGGGTGCTGCGCACGGATACGCTCAACCTGTTCCGCCGAGACCACCGGGTTCTTGAAGAAGCTCCCGGCATTACCCAGCTCTGCCGGGTCTGGCAGCTTTTCGCGGCGAATGCTGCAGATCGCCTCGCTGATCGCCTGCGCCGTCGGCTCGGTCACACCCTGCTCTGCCAGGCGCTGGCGCACCGGGCCGTAGTCCAGGTGAGCCTGCAGCGTGCGGCTCAAGGCAAAGCGCACCCGCAGAATCAACCAACGCCCGGGGTTGCGTTTGAACAGGCTGTCGCGATACCCGAAGGCACATTCAGCCAAGCCGAAATCACGCAACTCGCCGGTCTCGCGGTCCAGGGCGGTCAGGCCGGCGAACACGTCCTTGATTTCCACGCCATAGGCGCCCACGTTCTGCATCGGCGCGGCGCCCACGGTGCCAGGGATCAGGCTGAGGTTCTCCAGCCCGCAATACCCCTGCGCCAGTGTCCACTGCACGAACGGGTGCCACGGCTCACCGGCCTCGGCCTCGACCACGATACGTTCGCCATCGTCGCTGAGCACGCGCCGGCCACGGCTGGCCATATGCAGCACCAGCGCATCGATATCGCGGGTCAGCAGCAGATTGCTGCCACCGCCAACCACCAGCACTGGCAAGCCGCCCTGATGCGCCTGGGCGAGCGCCTGGCGCACTTCCTGGTCATCATGTGCCTGGCTGAAGTACCGCGCCTTCACATCGATGCCAAAGGTGTTGTAAGGCTTGAGCGATACCTGCTCCTGCCACTGCTCTGTCATAGCCGCCCCTTGATTTCCAGGACCAGCGCCTGGCACGCGGCTTCCACCAGGTCGAGCACCTGCTCGAAGCCGTCGGCACCGCCGTAGTACGGATCTGGCACTTCATCCAGTGCTGCACCATAGCGCCGCAGGAACAGGTCGAGCTCCCCCACTGCTGTGTGCGGGCGCATCGCACGCAAGTGGCCAAGGTTGCTCTCGTCCATGGCCAGGATCAGGTCATATTCGGCAAAGTGCGCCGCCTTGACCTGCTGGGCGCGTTGCTGCGACAGGTCATAGCCACGCGCCAGCGCTGCCTTGCAGGTGCGGCTGTCAGGCGCCTTGCCGACGTGCCAGTCGCCGGTGCCGGCCGAGGCCACATGCACCCGGTCGGCAAGCCCGGCAGCCTGCAATTGATGGCGCAGCACGCCTTCGGCGGTGGGCGAGCGACAGATATTGCCGAGGCAGACGAAGAGGACGCGCATCAAGCCTCCAGCAAGCGCCGTACGCGCTCCAGGTCTTCAGGGGTATCCACGCCCACGGCAGGCGCCTCGATGGCGTCTTCGACGTGGATGCGTACGCCATGCCACAGGGCACGCAGTTGCTCCAGCGCTTCGGTCTGTTCGAGCCAGCACGGGCCCCAGCTGACGAAATCCTGCAGGAAGCCGACGCGGTAGGCGTACATGCCGATGTGCCGGCGATACGGCACGCCTTCTGGCAACACGTTGCGGTCCTTGGCAAAAGCATCGCGGGCCCAGGGCAGCGGTGCACGGCTGAAGGTCAGGGCCAGGCCGTTCTTGTCGCTGACCACCTTGACGGCATTGGGGTTGAACACGGTTTCCGGCTCATGGATCGGCTCGGCCAGGGTGGCGATGCCAGCTTCCGGATGCGCCGCCAGGTTGGCTGCCACCTGGTCGATGATCACCGGCGGGATCAGCGGTTCGTCACCCTGCACGTTGACCACGATGGCATCGGCCGGCAGGCCGAGGTGCGCGGCCACTTCGGCCAGGCGATCGGTGCCGGACTCATGGTCGGCACGAGTCATCAGTACTTCGGCGCCGAAGGCCTGGCAGGCCTCCAGAATACTGGCGTCGTCGGTAGCGATGACCACGCGGCTGGCACCGCTCTTGCGGGCCTGTTCCCATACATGCTGCACCATCGGCTTGCCGGCAATCGGCAGCAACGGCTTGCCCGGCAGGCGCGTGGAGCGCAGCCGGGCGGGGATTACCACGGTGAAGTCCAGGCTCATTTGTCCAGACGCTCGTCGTCGGTCAGGGTGCGTGCCTCGCTTTCCAGCATGACCGGGATGCCATCGCGGATCGGGTAGGCCAGGCCAGCTCCCTTGCTGATCAGCTCGGTCTTGTCGGCACTGAGCTTGAGTGGGCCCTTGGTGATCGGGCAGGCCAGGATATCGAGCAGTTTGGTGTCCATTGGAGGCTTCCTTTAGGCCAAGTGGCCGGGAATTGAAATAGGGCTCAGGGCTTGCGCAGCAAGCGTTGCAACTGGTTGTCGAACCAGGCGCTGAAGGCCGGCGTGGGCTGCGCCTCGACGGCCAGGTACCACCAGTCGTCAGCGGCGAAGGCCCGGCATTTCACCGCATCCTTTTCGGTCATGACCAGCGGCAGCGGCGGGCTGAAGGCCAGGCTCTGTGCGCTGAATTGTGCATGGTCGGCAAAGGCATGCGGCACCGGCTGCCAGTTTAGCTCCAGCAGGGTATTGAAGAAACGTTGCGGGTTGCCGATACCGGCCACCGCATGCAGGCGTTGGCCTGCGGGGAAATGGTCAAGCGCGCGGCGCTCACCAGTCCGCAGGTTTACCAGGGTGGACGGCTGCAGGCGGAAGCCGAAACCATCGGCGCGGTCTGCGCTGGCACCGTTGAACAACACCGCGTCAGCCTCGTGCAGGCGCTCGGCCGGCTCACGCAACGGCCCCGCCGGCAGGCAGCGGCCATTGCCCAGGCCCCGGGCGGCATCGATCAGCACCAGCTCCAGGTCGCGCGCCAGGCGGTAGTGCTGCATACCGTCGTCGCACAGGATCAGGTCGAGGGGTTCGCTGGCCAGCAGGGCCTGCACGGCGCGGGAACGGTCGGGGTCGATCATCAGCGGCACGCCGGTGCGCTGCACGATCAGCAGCGGTTCGTCGCCAGCCTGCCCGGCAGCCTGGTCGGCCTGCACGCGCCAGGGTAACTGCGGCGGTTTGGCGCCATAGCCACGGCTGACCACGCCCACCTTCAGCCCCTGCTGACGGCAGTGCTCGATCAGCCACAGGATCATCGGCGTCTTGCCGGTACCACCCACGGTGATGTTACCCACCACGATGACCGGAACCGGGGCCCGGTAGCTGGCGCTTTCGCCACTGAGAAAACGCGCCCGCTTGCGCGTGACCACGCGGCGATACAGCGCCTCCAGCGGGCGCAGCAGTGCCAGGGCCGGGTGCCCGGCGTACCAGGCGGCGAGCAGACGGTCGGCGAAGGCCATCAAGGCGTACCCTGGGCCGCCTCGACGGTGGTCATGCGCAACTGGCTGAAACCGAGCTTGCCGGCGGCGTCCATCGCGGTGACCACAGCCTGGTGCGGGGTCTTGCCGTCGGCGCTGATCGCCAGCGGCAGCTTGTTGTCGCCACCCGACTCACGCTCGATCGCCTCGCTCAGGGTGGCCAGGTCGCTCTTGGGCAACAGGTGGTTGTTCACCGAGTACACGCCTTCGGCGCTGATGGTGATTTCCACCAGTTTGCCCTGGTCGGGCGGCGCCTGTTCGGCGCTGGCGGCTTCGGGCAGCTCGACGCGCAGCTGGGTCTCGCGGGTGAAAGTGGTGGTGACCACGAAGAACAGCAGCAGGACGAACACCACATCGATCAGCGACGCCAGGTTGATGTCGACGTTCTCCCGCTGGCGGTTGCGCCGGAACTTCACGCCTTGCCTCCGGCCACTTCCACTTCACGGTCGCCCTGAATCACCTCCACCAGCTTGATCGCCTCCTGCTCCATGCCTACCACCAGCTCGTCGATGCGACGCAACAGGAAGCGGTGGAAGAACACCGCCGGGATACCGACCATCAGGCCGGCCGCTGTGGTGACCAGGGCCTTGGATATACCACCGGCCAGCACTGCGGCGTTGGCGGTCATCTGTGAGCCCATGAAGGCGCTGAAGATGTCGATCATGCCCAGCACGGTGCCCAGCAGGCCCAGCAGCGGGGCCATGGCAGCGATGGTGCCAAGGGTGCTGATGTAGCGCTCCAGTTCGTGGATGACACGCGAGGCGGCCTCCTCGATGCATTCCTTCATGATTTCGCGGCCATGGCGCGAATTGGCCAGGCCGGCGGCAAGGATTTCGCCCAGTGGCGAATCGGCGCGCAGGGCCTTGAGCTTGTCACTGGTCAGTTGCTTGTCCTTGATCCACATCCACACCTGGCCCAGCAGGTGCGGCGGGGTCACGCGACTGGCGCGCAGGGTCCACAGGCGCTCGACGACGATAGCCATGGCTGCGATGGAGCTCAGAATGATCGGCAGCATCATCCAACCACCGGACTTGACCAATTCCCACACAGTAAACGCCCCTTTGGAAAAAGGCCGCCACTCTACCATAGGCGCGCGGGGGGCTCATCTGCCGGAGGTCAGGGAATTGACCGGGCCAGTTTCCAGCTTGGGCTTTGGAGTGTCTGGACTGGCCTCTTCGCGGGTAAACCCGCTCCCACAGGTATTGCGCCGCTCTCAAGCTTTGCGCCGTACCTGTGGGAGCGGGTTTACCCGCGAAAGGGCCAGCTCAGCCACCTGCAACATCACGCCAGAACCGCCTCTGTCGGCGCACACTCTCAACCTCCCCGCCCCCACCCAGCACCAACCGCAACGCCCCCTCGACCGCCGTGTCATG
>NZ_OPYN01000082.1 GCF_900277125.1 Pseudomonas inefficax | reverse complement strand
TCACTGGTCAGTTGCTTGTCCTTGATCCACATCCACACCTGGCCCAGCAGGTGCGGCGGGGTCACGCGACTGGCGCGCAGGGTCCACAGGCGCTCGACGACGATAGCCATGGCTGCGATGGAGCTCAGAATGATCGGCAGCATCATCCAACCACCGGACTTGACCAATTCCCACACAGTAAACGCCCCTTTGGAAAAAGGCCGCCACTCTACCATAGGCGCGCCGGGGGCTCATCTGCCGGAGGTCAGGGAATTGGGTTGCAGGGGAGGGTTCGCCACAACAGTTGCAGCGCCTGTGAAATCGAGCGCCGCCCGCGCGGCGCTTCGCAGCACAAGGCTGCTCCTACATCTGTTTCGGGCCAGTCACGCCTGTGCCAGCGCACGCGACCGCCTTGTTTGTCCGGCACGATATCGAGGTGGACGCCAAGGGGCCGCGCGCCTTTGCCTCAGGAATAATTGGCCCGAAACAGATGTAGGAGCAGCCTTGTGCTGCGAAGCGCCGCGCGGGCGGCGCTTGATCCCTCAGGTGCAGAAAATTTAATGGCAAGCACCTGCAAGCCACTACACATTACTGCGCCCGAACCCGCCAGAACCGCCGCTGCCCCCTCACACCATCAACCGCCCCCTGCCCACCCAACACCAACCGCAACGCCCCCTGCTCCGCAGTGTCATACATCACCACCCCATGCCGCCGATAACGTTCGACCACCTGCGCATGCGGGTGCCCGAAGCTGTTGTTTCGCCCCCGCGAAATCAACACCCCACGCGGCGCCGTGGCGCGGATGAAGGCCTCGCTGGACGAGCTGCGGCTGCCATGGTGCGGCGCCTGCAACCAGTCGATACGCGGCTCCTCGCTGGCCGACAGCCAGGCCCGCTCGGCACCGGCTTCCATGTCCCCCGCCAGCAACAACCGCTCCCCCTGCGCCTCGACCAGCAACACACAAGAGCGGTCATTGCTGCTGCGCCCATCAGCCCAGCGCCACAGCGAAAAGCGCACGCCATCCCACACCCAACGCTCGCCACTGGCACAAGGTTGCAATTGCAGGTCATCCAGCACTTCACCGCCGATCACCCGTTTGACCGGCAGACCACGCATGATTGCCCCAGCACCACCGGCATGGTCGGCATGGGCATGGCTGATCAGCATCAGGTCCAGGCTGCTCACCCCCAGCTTGCGCAAGGTTGGCAACACCACCCGTTCGCCCAGATCGCTCTTCCCCCTGGCCGGCCCGGCGTCGTACAGCAGGTTGTGATGCCGGGTGCGCAACAGCACCGCCAACCCCTGCCCAACGTCCAGCTGCCAGACCTCGACCTTGCCGAACGGTACCGGCTCCCTGGGCACCCACAGGGCCAACAACATCACCCCGCCCAACCCACGCAGAGGCAAGCCACGGGGCAGCAATACCAGCAGCGCCCCCAGGCAGACCAGCAGCCAGGCCCACATTGGCAATGCAGGCGACACCCATGCCGGGCGCAGTTGCGCCACCTCCGCCAGCAGCCGGAACAGCACATCGAGCAAACCACCCGCCAACCACAACAGCAGCTCCCCTACCCCGCCCAACGGCAGCAGCAAAGTGCCCAGCAGCGCCAATGGCAGTACCGCCAGACTGACCCACGGCACCGCAACAAGGTTGGCCAGCGGTGCACTCAGGCTCACTGGCAAACCCGTAGCCAACAGTACCGGCAGCAAGCCGATGGCAATCACCCATTGCGCCCGGGTCCACGCCTGCCAAGGTCGCCAGCCGCCCAGGCGGGCACTGAAGCAATAGACAAGCGTGGCCACGGCCGCGAACGATAGCCAGAACCCCGGCAACAGCGCGGCCAACGGTTCGACCAGCAGCACCGCGTCCAGCGCCAGCAACAACGGCAAGGTCGCGCCAAGATGGCGATAGCGCAGGCGCCAGAACAACACCACGGCCAGCATCAGGCAGGCCCGTTGTACCGGCACGCCTGCACCGGCCAGCCAGCCATACGCCAACGCTGCGGTCATGGCCAGACCGCAGGCACAAGGCAACCATGGCAGCCGTGCCGGCCACAGCCCCCAACGCGCCAGCCAGGCAACCAGGCCATACAGCAAACCGGCAACCAGGCCGATGTGCTGGCCAGAGATCACCAGCAGGTGCACCGTGCCGGTGGCCTGCAACGTTTGCCAGTCCTCCCGGGTCAGGCCCGCTCCGTCGCCAAGCACCAGCGCCACCAAGGCCGCCTGCCGGCCATTGGCCTCGACTGCCAGCAGCCGCTGGCGCAGCGTGTCGCGCCAGCCGCCGGCAATGGGCGCCAGCAACTGCCCGGCCTTGACCGTACCGGTCGCACCGACCCGCCGCGCCAGCAGTTGCGCCTCACGATCCGGCCCATGCGGGTTAAGCAGCCCCGCCGGGCGCTGCAAGGTCACCGCCAGCCGCCACTGCTCGCCCGCGCGCAGCGGCGGGCCGTCGAACCAGCTCAGTTGCAGACGCTGTGGCAGTTCTGCCCGCCGCGAACGGGGCGCGTCCAGTTCGAAGCGCACACCTTGCGCAGTCCGGGTCGGCAGGCCGACCACCTGGCCCTCAAGCCACAGGGTGCGGCCATCCAGCCCGGCGGCCAGGCGGTCATCCAGCGCCTGTTGTGCAGACCAGCAGGCCCAACACAGGCCTAACAGAAAACAGCCCAGCGGCCACAGCCGGGTGAACAGGCCGACGCCACCGGCTACTGCCAGCAGCACCAGCCATCCGACCGATGGCAATGCGGGGAGAAAGCCCAGGCACAACAGCCCGAGCGCGAGCGCAAGCATCCCTGTGCGCATAGAAGTAGAGCTCCAGAAGCAAAATCACCTTCTGAGGCATAGCCCAATTGCTGGCAGCGCTTGCTCAACAATTGTCACAAACTCTAAACGAGGCTGAGCGGGAATCAGGGCATACTGCCCGAATCAACGCTCCGGGAGCCTACATGCCGCGCCGATTATTCAAACGCTACATGCCGGACCCGACCAGTATTCGGGAACACAAGTCCTTACGCTTTTTCGGCAAGTTGCTGCACGACCCGAACCTCTGGCACCTGAACCGCCATTCGGTGGCGCGGGCCATGGGCGTTGGCCTGTTCGCGGCGCTGATCCCGATGCCGGCGCAGATGCTGCTGGCCGCCGCGCTGGCCATTCCGTTGCGCGGCAACCTGCCGATCGCGGTCAGCCTGGTATGGCTGACCAACCCGCTGACCATGCCACCGGTATTCTTCGTCACCTATATGACCGGCGCCTGGCTTATGCAGGTACCGCCGCGCACCCTGCCCGATGAACTGACGTTCCAGTGGATTACCGACCAGCTGTCGACGCTGTGGCAACCCTTCCTGCTCGGCTCGGTGGTGTGCGGCGTGGTGCTGGGTATCCTTGGCTACTTCACCACCATGCTCTACTGGCGCTGGTGGGTGGGCCGGCAGTGGCGTCGCCGCCAATGCCGGTGCAAGGCTTCAGGCACGCATGCCGCGGCCGCTGACCAGCAGGCGCACGCACACCAGGTAGAGCACTGCGGTGGCGACCAGCATGAAGGTAATCGCCGTGCCAATGCTGATATCCGACACCCCTAGGATGCCGTAGCGGAACGAGTTGACCATGTGCAGCACCGGGTTGGCCAGCGACACGGTCTGCCAGAACGGTGGCAAAAGGTTGATCGAGTAGAACACCCCGCCCAGGTAGGTCAGCGGCGTCAGGACGAAGGTCGGGATGATCGAGATGTCGTCGAAGTTGCGCGCGAACACCGCGTTGACGAAGCCCAGCAGCGAGAAGATGGTGGCAGTCAGCAGCACCACGACCACGGTCACGCCCAGGTGGTGCACCTGCAGGTGGGTGAAGAACAACGACAGGAAGGTCACGATCACGCCCACCGCCAGGCCTCGCAGCACGCCGCCCAGCACATAACCGACGAGAATCGTGTGCGGTGAGACCGGCGAGACCATCAGCTCCTCGATAGAGCGCTGGAACTTGCTGCCGAAGAAGCTCGATACCACGTTGCCGTAGGAGTTGGTGATCACCGACATCATGATCAGCCCCGGCACGATGTATTCCATGTAGGTGAAGCCACCCATGTCGCCGATCTGCCGGCCGATCAGGTTACCGAAGATGACGAAATACAGGACCATGGTGATCGCCGGCGGCAGCAGGGTCTGCGGCCAGATACGCAGGAAGCGCCGCACTTCGCGATAGACGATGGTGTTCAGGGCGACCCAGTTGGTGCGCATTTCCACACTCATACGGCCACCTTCGACAGGTTTTTTTCCACCAGGGACACGAACAGCTCCTCGAGTCGGTTGGTCTTGTTGCGCAGGCTTTGTACCTCGATGTTCTGCAGCGCCAGCTGGCCGAACAGCGCGGTGATGCCAATGTCCTTGTCTACCTGCACTTCCAGGGTGTGCGGGGTCAGCAGCCGGCACGGGTAACCCTGCAGCACCGGTGCAGTGGCCAGGTCCTGCCTGATGTCGAGGACGAAGGTTTCGACATGCAGCTTGCCCAGCAACTGGCGCATGCTGGTGTTCTCGACGATGGTGCCGTGGTCGATGATGCCGATGTTACGGCACAGCTGCTCGGCCTCTTCCAGGTAGTGGGTGGTGAGGATGATGGTGATGCCCTTCTGGTTCAGCTCGGTAAGGAAGCTCCACATCGATCGGCGCAGCTCGATGTCCACGCCAGCGGTGGGCTCGTCGAGAATCAGCAGGCGCGGCTCGTGGATCAATGCACGGGCAATCATCAACCGGCGCTTCATGCCGCCGGACAGCGAGCGCGACTGCACGTCACGCTTGTCCCACAGGCCGAGCTGGGTCAGGTACTGCTCGGCTCGCTCCTTGGCCACCTTGGGCGGGATGCCGTAGTAACCGGCCTGGGTCACGACGATGTCGAAGGTTTTCTCGAACTGATTGAAGTTGAACTCCTGCGGCACTACACCCAGACAGCGCTTGAGTGCCGACGGCTCGCGATCCAGATCGTGGCCGAACACGTTGACCGTGCCGCTGGTCTTGTTCACCAGGGTGGAGAGGATGCCGATGGTGGTGGACTTGCCCGCGCCGTTGGGGCCGAGCAAGGCGAAGAAGTCGCCTTCGGCAACATCCAGATCGATGCCCTTGAGGGCCTGGAAGCCGTTGCCGTAGGTCTTGGTCAGCTGTCGGATGGACAGGGCGGAACTCATAGCGGGTCACTTACCAAGAAAAAGGTGCAGGACACGCCAGGTAAAGGCACTGGCGCAGTGAGTGCGGCCAATGGTGCTTGGCCTGGCCGCACAAGTACAGTCATGTGTATTGATAATGACTATCGAAGTAGCCGTGGTGTTCGATCAGGTCAGCGCAGTCATTACCGCTGCCTGGTAGGCCGGGCGGGCCTTCAGGCGCGCGTACCAGGCTTCCAGGTGGTGCATGGCCGGGCGCTCGATGGGCATTTCGAACCAGGCATAGATGAAACTACCCAGTGGGATGTCACCCATGCCGATCTGGTCACCGGAAAGGTACGGTTGTTGGGCCAGGGCTTCGTCGGCAATGGCCAGCAGCTGGGCGCACTGCTTGTGCGCGGCGTTGATCGCCACCCAGTCGCGCTGGTCTTCCGGGGTGCGCAGCAGGCCCCAGAACAGCGGGCGGAACGGCGTTGCGAAGGACGAAGTGGTCCAGTCCATCCACTTGTCGGCGAGGGCACGCTGGCGTGGGTCTTCCAGGTACCAGCCCTGCTCGTTGCCGTACTCGGCGCACAGGTAGCGGACGATGGTGTTGGACTCCCACAGGGTCAGGTCGCCGTCTTCCAGCATCGGCACCAGGCCATTGGGGTTGCGCGCGCGGTAGTGCGGCTCGTTGACCACGCCGAAGGCGCCGCCGGCGTCGATCGACTCGAAATCCAGGCCCAGTTCATGGGCGATCCACAGCGCCTTGCGCACATTGCTCGAATTCTTGCGGCCCCAGATCTTCAGCATGGCAACGTCCTTATGAATGCGGAGGTTGTGCAGTCTACTCCAGACTTTCGTCGCCTGTACCGGCCTCTTCGCGGGCACGCCCGCTCCCACAGGGATCGCACCAGGCCTCAGGTCGGTGCAGTACCTGTGGGAGCGGGCGTGCCCGCGAAGAGGCCGGTACAGGCAAACACCGGACTGAAACTCCCGCCGCCATACCCTGTCACTGTTCTGACCCGGCCGTTCGCAGCGTAGCGTCTAAGCTGTCCGGGACGGCTTACCCCCAGGTTCCAAGGAGGACCGATTATGTTGCTGTTGTGGCTGGTAGTGCTGGTGATCTTTGCTGCGTACCTCACGCACCGGCGCCTGGCGCCCTTGCAGATTCTCGGCATCATGGCGGCGTACGTGCTGCTGATGGGCATTTTCAGCAGTGCTCCCGGCTGGCTGCTGACCCTGATCTGGATGGTGCTGGCACTGAAAGCCGCCCTGGTGGCGCTGCCGGAATGGCGCCGCAAGGTATTCACCGGCCCGGTGTTCAACTGGTTCCAGCGCACCCTGCCGCCGATGTCGCAAACCGAGCGCGAAGCAATCGACGCCGGCACCGTATGGTGGGACGGCGAGCTGTTCAGCGGCCGCCCCGACTGGCGCACCCTGCTCGCCTACCCGGCGCCGACACTGACCGAAGAAGAACAGGCCTTCATCGATGGCCCGACGGAAGAACTGTGCGCCATGGTCAGCGACTGGCAGATCGGCCAGGACATGGACCTGCCGCCCGAAGCCTGGGCGCATATCAAGCAAAATGGCTTCTTCGCCCTGATCATCCCCAAACAATACGGCGGCAAAGGCTTCTCTGCCTACGCCCACTCCCAGGTGGCGATGAAGCTGGCCACCCGCAGCGGCGACCTGGCTTCCACAGTGATGGTACCCAATTCGCTGGGCCCAGCCGAACTGCTGCTGCATTACGGCACCGACGAACAACGCAACCATTACCTGCCACGCCTGGCGCGCGGCGAGGAAATCCCCTGCTTCGCCCTTACCGGCCCGCTGGCCGGCTCCGATGCTGGCGCCATGCCCGATACCGGCGTGGTCTGCAAAGGCCAATGGCACGGCGAAGAAGTCATCGGCCTGCGCCTGAACTGGGAAAAGCGCTACATCACCCTGGGCCCGATCGCTACCCTGCTGGGCCTGGCATTCAAGGCCTACGACCCGGACCATCTGCTGGGCGATGAAGAAGAGCTGGGCATCAGCCTGGCGCTGATCCCCACCGACACCCCAGGCGTGGAGATCGGCAAGCGCCACCTGCCGCTGGGCGCCGCCTTCATGAACGGCCCCAACAGCGGCAAGGATGTGTTCGTGCCGCTGGACTTCCTCATCGGCGGCCAGGCCATGCTCGGCAAAGGCTGGATGATGCTGATGAACTGCCTGTCGGTAGGCCGCTCGATTTCCCTGCCCGCCGTGGGCACCGGCGCTGCCAAGTACACCAGCCTGGTCACCGGCCAGTACGCCAACATTCGCGAGCAGTTCAATGTGCCACTTGCGGCCTTCGAAGGCATTCAGGAGTCGCTGGCACGCATCGGTGGCAACGCCTGGTTGATGGACAGCGCGCGTCTGCTGACGGCCAAGGCCGTGGACCTTGGGGAAAAACCCTCGGTGCTGTCGGCGATCCTCAAGTATCACCTCACCGAGCGTGGCCGCGAGTGCATCCAGCACGCCATGGACGTGCACGGTGGCAAGGCGATCATCATGGGCCCGAACAACTACCTGGGGCGCAACTGGCAAGGCGCGCCGATCTTCATCACGGTCGAGGGCGCGAACATCCTTTCACGCAACCTGATGATCTTCGGCCAGGGCGCCATCCGCTGCCACCCGTTCGTGCTCAAGGAAATGGCCCTGGCCGGCCGTGAGGACCGCGACCAGGCGCTGCGGGAATTCGATGACCTGCTGATGAAGCACATCATGTTCGCCGCCGGCAACGCGGCCAGCACGCTGGTGTTCAACCTGGGGCTGGGCCGCCTGGAAAACGTGCCGGGTGATGCCTTGAGCCAAGGCTACTTCCGTGCGCTCAACCGCCAGGCGGCGGCCTTCGCCCTGCTGGCGGACCTGTCGATGATGCTGCTCGGCGGGGCGCTCAAGCGCCGCGAACGCCTGAGCGCAAGGTTGGGGGACGTGCTGAGCTACTTGTACCTGTCCAGTGCCGCACTCAAGCGCTATCACGACCTGGGTTCGCCGCAACACATGCAACCGTTGCTACGCTGGGCCATGGAAGAAAGCCTGGGCCAGGCAGAAAGCGCCCTGGACCGGCTGCTCGACAACTTCCCCAACCGTTTTGTCGGCTGCGCGTTACGCGTGCTGGTCTTCCCCTTCGGTCGCCGCCACACAGGGCCAGGCGATGAACTGGATGCCGAGGTGGCGGCGTTGATTGGGCGGCGCAAGGGTGACCCGGCGTTGGAGGAGCTATTAGCGGGTTGCTTCAGGCCACAAGCAGAAGGCGACCCGGTTGCGGCGCTGCAACGGGCAAGTGATTTGCTGGATGAAACCGCCCCCCTGCAACAGGTGCTGCATCAGGCCATCAAGGCAGGCAAGGTCAAGACGACGCACGCACAGTCGCCGGTCGAAGCAGCCATTGAAGCAGGCCTTCTGCAGCCCGCAGAAGGCGAACGCCTGCAGGACGCCGAGCAGGCACGCCGGAAGGTCATCGATGTGGACGCGTTCGACAAAGACCAGCTGGTACTCGAGCCTGGCCGCATTCGCTGAATGCATGCCGTGAGGATCTTGTTGCAGAGCCAACCGATGCGAACGAAACGAGCATACCGACAGAGCCTTGAAAGGCTCTGTCGGCTTGACCGGCACCGAGAGAGGATCAGTTCTGAAACAACGCTACCGCCTCGGCAGGTGTGTAGAGAGGCGTCGGGATGACGGTAAACGCCCAAAGCAACAGCCTGCTGCTTGTAGTATCTCGCGCCCAGGCGACAGTGAAGGGTGATGGATTGCTGGGTGCTGGCTCGAACACGCCTGAGCGGGATATGCTCCCATTACCCCATGCAACGACCCATTCGGTATCGCTTTCCGCGACCTCGACGTTTTTGTTGTGATCAGCGTCAAAATACCAGAGCGAAAGTTTAAACTTGCCGTTTTCCAAAGACGTCTTCAGATAATGTGTTTGCGGGGCGTAATACGTCGCAAATGTAGCGTATGCACTTTCGCCGCCTTGCGTAGCTTTGATCACATCTACCGAGAAGCGCCTCTTGAGGCTGGTAATAACGGCAGCCTGGCGCTTGGTCGTGCTATCCACCTCCAGGGCCACGGCGGGTTGCTGTGTGGCAGGCGGATAATAGTATCGGACACTACCTTCTTTACCCATGCTCCCAAGCCTGTCGCCCTCGAGCACCCAGGATGCCGTATCAGGCCCTGGATTCAGCACAACTTCCTGTTTGCCTTCGCCCTCCGCAACCACGCGCACCAAGGGGTCGAGTGACAGAACGACCTTCAGCGGCTGAGCGCCCTCAGCCTGTGAAAATTGTTGCCTGGGCGAGTAGAAATCTGTGCCATAAACTTTCAAGATGTCGTCGTATGAACCATCCTTGCGCCTGAGTTGCGGAGGCGGAAACACCAAGGAAGTGATCCAGGCTTCATCATGAGGCGCCTTGCCCTGAGCCACCTCAGGAAACGCCTGTTGGGCGAACGTGAAAACGTTGACTTGGTCGTCTATGCCCTCGGGCTCAGGCGGACTTACCCTGGCCGGCGGCAGATTTTCCTCAGCCGCAGGATTCGTGCTGAAATATTGGATGGCCATTGCCGTCTGCTGGTTGAACGGCTGGCAGATAACATTCAACTCACGCAGCGTACTGTTAGTGGGTAGCCCTACCGAATAAAGATCAACACCTTTGTTGGCCTCGAAACCGCGTTTCAGTTTCTGTAGTAGCGTATCTTGGCCTGTAAATGAAAATTCCGGCGTCGTTATCCACGCCAGGCGAACAACACCATCACCTCGATAAGCGAGGCTACTGCCAAGCTGGCTAGCCTTGATCGTCAGAATCTGGCTCGCGTCGTAGCTAACCTCCCTGATTTCACTCAACCAGTATTCACTGCTACCCGGGTCTTTTCTAAGGGCTACCTCACGCTCACCCAGCAGCCGCTTGTGTACTTCTATAACTTTGTCCGACCACTTCATCCACGGCTGGCCAAACAGGACAGAAGCCACGTTGCGCGTGACAGCATCCGATTGCCTGTCGAGCAAAAGTGCTTCACCTGGGGTAAATTCATTTTTTGCGTTATATGCCTCCCAGCAATCATTCAACAGGCTGTACCACACCATGCTGTAAACAATAGGAAGTCCTGTATTCGGGGCCAGATCATTCGCGCGAGTCATGATGCTCTCCAAGCCAGACAAAATGCCTGGCCCCCATGTAAACCCGCATCGCCTTTCCCTGCTACTGTCAAAAATGACAGGTAGCCCCGCAAACCAGCGCCGCTGCCAGTTGTCCGAGAGATGAGCCTCATTGGGGTATACTCACGCTTTTGCTAGCCGAGGACCGCATCATGGCCACCCCCCACCTGGAATACCACCTGCAACTGCTGCAGCACCTGCGCACCATCCTGGTGGCTCTGGCCGAGGCCGAGCAGGTACCGGAAGAAAGCCACGCGTTGTTCCTTGAGCGCTTCGACGACCTGCTCAACCAGCTGCCAATAGACCCTCTGCAAAGCCAATACCTGGGGCAGGATCTGATTTGCCAGGTGATCCAACGCTACCCACAAATCGCTCACCTGGTGCCACGCGATCTGCTCTGGTTCTTCGGCGGCGACTGTTTGCATTTCATGCCCGATGAAGAGCAGAACCTCTATCAACAGCTGGAAGAACGCCGCTACGAAGCAGAGCAAAACGGTGAAACCTTTGACTGGAATCTGCAGAAGCAACTGATGGCTGCCTCAGGTCTCCCCCACTAAGCCCCAGCTGCACCTGACAGCCACCGCTTTCTCTTCGCCCCGAATACGACTTACCTTACAGATCATCTGTTGCGACCAACGATAGGCTTGCGCACTGCCGACCCGGCGCCCTCCCACAGGACGTCGGCTCGACAGATATCCCCAAGTCAACTCCCTATCTGGACCGCACAATGAAACGTATCCTTGCACTGTTCGCCTTGGGCCTGGGCTGCAGCTCGGCCATGGCCAACACTGGCATCATCAACTTCGAAGGCTCCGTAAAAGCCGGTGGCACCTGCCCGATCAGCGTAGTCACACCGGGTGGCCCTGGCCTGCCGAAACTCTACCTTGGCGACTTCAAAGCCGAGGACTTCACAGCGGCTGGCATGAAAACACCGTTGCAACGGTTCGCCCTGCGTCTTGACCCTGCGACCTGTCCTTCCCCTCCCGCCGACACAACCGTTACCTTCAATGCCGGTTTTGGCGCCGACCCGACAGGCAAACTGTACGCACTGCAAAGTGGTGTTGGCTACAGCGAAGGCTTCGCACTGGCCATCTACGACAAGAGCAACGCTCAACTCGACCCTGGTGCCGCGTCTGTCACATACGTCCTGGACCCCACAAAACCCACCGACATGAACTTCACCGCACAGCTGCACACTACAGCCGCCAAGGTGACTGAAGGGCATATCGCTACCAGCGTGGACTTCGCGGTTGAGATTCCATAAACCGAAAAACTACAAGCGCGGCTCGCCGCGCTTGTTCCATGCCTTTCACAGAACCTCTTTTATGCATACTTCACTTTTGCGTCAGCTGCTTCTGATTACTGCCGTTACAAGCTGCATCATGTCCTCGGCCCATGCCGCGCTCACCATCAGCGCTACCCGCATTGTCCACGGCAGCGACAAGCAAAGCAGCTCGATCATCGTTGCCAACCCCAGCACTCAACTGTTCGCGGTGCAAAGCTGGGTCGACACCCAAACGGACGACGGCACCACAGCTGTTCCACTGATAGCGGCACCTGCCCTGTTCCGACTGGACCCGGGCAAACAACAGACCGTACAGATCAATCGCATTCCCAACGACCTGCCTGAGGACAGGGAATCGTTGTTCTACTTCAATGTGCAGGAAATCCCTCAAGCGCAAGAGGAGCAGACGAACACCTTGACCATCGCGCTGCGTACCCGGATCAAGTTGTTCTATCGCCCGGCCACGTTGCAAGGCTCCCCCGAAGAAAGCTTGAAGACCTTGCAATGGTCCGTGCAACATGCCAACGGCAAAGCGCAGCTGCTCGTGCACAACCCCTCGCCCTACCACTACACCTTCAGGCGCGTCCTGTTGGGTAGCCCTACAGAGCGTAAAAACATCGAAGCCCAGGAAATGGTTACCCCGAAAAGTACAGTGGCCTACGACTTGCCAACGCAGGCATTGTCCCCGGGCACGCAGGTGTTCTTTACGACCATCAGCGATTACGGCGGCACGACAAGCGAAATGGCCGCGCCTGTTACTGGCTTGTGAGGGGCATTCCGACTCAGGCTCTCAAGGTCGGGCTCAAAGACGGGAAGTTCACCGGAACACCGTGCGCGGCAAACCTGACCTGGACGTGCAAGGTGAACGGGTTGTCCAGCAGCAGCGTCATCAGGAAGGATTTCAACACGGCAACATCGTTAGCCGAACCTATGCCTTGAGAGAGATCAGCAGGCCTGACCACGTAGTCTTTCAGTACCTGGAATGGCACCGCCTCCTGACCATTCTGCAAGACGCCGGTGACCCATATGTCAACCAGCTGCCCTTCAGCCATCAAACGCCAGGTTCCCAAGGTTACAGGTACACGGGCTGGCGCCTGGGACAGCTTGAGGTTTCCGCTAGAGACCCCTGCCAACTCGACCCTGGGCAAATTCTTGCTGAGCGGCAAGACAGTCAGTTCGACTGGTGGCGACGGGTAATCAAGACGCTTGTCACCAGACGCCACGAACTTCACTTTGATGGTGGTACGCCCCTGTGCCAACACTTTTTGCTCCGGGATCTCGAATTCCCGCTCACGCCCTTCATAGCCAGTGGTCGCGGAGAAATAGCCAGGGTCACCGGGCTCCCCCCACTCCACGCGCAGCGTTTCGTCCGGATAGACCACAGCGTCAGCCGGCACCTTAACCAGCAGCGGCAAGCGCAGGTCATCGAGCGCAAGGCGCAACTGCCCATCCGTACCCGTCGCCTGGGCGATGCTCGGCAGCGGAAAGGTTCGCGTAGCTGCCGATACAGACAACTTCAAGGGCTTGGAAAACGCACTGAGGTTGCCTGCCCGATCCTCGATCGCATAGTACAGGTAGCGAACCCCATCACCGCGCTGAACAATCAGTTCGGCGGTAAAGTCGACGTAAAACGGGCCGCCAATGTCTTCGAAAGCAATTTCGTATTCACCCGCTTTCGTCTCGGCAAAAGGCTCGGCATCCCAGTAGAAGATGATCGTGTCGCCGGCCACGGGCGTTGTATAGCCGGGTACCTGGGTGCGCAAACGCTGGCCATGGTTTCTCAGGTAGCGCTCCGTGAGGCCGTCGCGCTCGATTTCCTCCGGGTCTTCCAACACCGTCAGCATGCCCTGAGCCCCACCCAATGCAGGTGGGGTAAGATCAATCAAAACAGTCAGCGTTGCCGAGGGGCTCATATCGCCAACGGAGTTGGTCACTTCATAGCGCAGCACATGCGGCCCAGCTGTTAGGTTTGCTACCGGAACGCTAAGCTCCAGATCCTTGGGTTGCACTGGGGCTTCCCACTGCTTGTCCTTTACCAAAGTCGTATCCCAGAACAGCCTGAGGCGTTCGGGCTCACCGGGGCGAGGATCGGAGACAGGCCACATGGGTACAAGCACGCTCAAAACTTCCCGCGTTGCAGTGACCGGCAACAGGTTTACATCGCCGCCTGGAATGTCCTTGAGCAGCGCAGGGACTTTGACAGGATCCAGCAACGCCTGATGGTTGGTCGGCATGGCACTCATCTGCTTCATTCTCCTGAAAGGGAGGCCCCAGCTGCGGCCCCCCTCAATTAGCATTTACCAGCGGTAGCGCAGCCCCACGGTTCCACCCCAGGGTTGGTCAACGTGCTCGCCACGGCTGTGATCGAGGTTGAAATGCATTTGCAAACGCTCGGCGACCGTTACCGCCAGGCCCGCACCTAGCTCCAGACGCGAGCCCGAAAGGTCATTGGAAAACCGATTCTGGTTGACCTTCACATCATTGTTGTTGATGAACTCGTGTACGTAGGCTGCGCGTAGGTAGGGCTGGATGACACGCCCGTGCTGCCCCTCGAAGTTACGGCCAAACGTTGCCCCTGCCTTGCCCAGCAGCGAGCGAACGTCATCACCCTCGGCCTGCAGGCCGTTATCCAGGTGATAGTCTTTGCCTTGTATGTACGCGGTGGACCATTGGGTGAATGGCTCGATAAAGTAGCCTTGGTCCAATTTGATATGACGGCCAAATTCGGCCGACAGGCCAAGACCATGGTTGTTGTAGTGCCCCTTGGCACGAGTACCGTCACTCAGCGAAACTTTCGAATCGTTGTCAAAGCGGTTGAGTTTTACAACGCCGTCGAAGTAGTAGCCGCTGCTACGGTCCAGCCAAGTGCTGTACAGCCCCAGGTAATAGCTGTCGATCTCTCCACTGGTACCACCACTGAGGTCCAGGTCCGAGCGACTATGGCCTGC
Organism: Pseudomonas inefficax; assembly: GCF_900277125.1. Taxonomy (GTDB): domain Bacteria; phylum Pseudomonadota; class Gammaproteobacteria; order Pseudomonadales; family Pseudomonadaceae; genus Aquipseudomonas; species Aquipseudomonas inefficax. Next base: position 2,972 of record NZ_OPYN01000082.1, on the reverse strand, counting down.
CAGTACGCCGAGCAGCCATTGGCCGTCGCCTACCGGCAGCGGCGCATCCGCGCCCAGCGAAAAGCCTTGCTGAGTCTGCTTGTAAGCGACGCCGGAACTGGCGGCCACGTCGTACTTGTTACCGTACGCACGCATCCAGCCACCAGCCTTGCCATCGTCCAGGCGCAATTCCCCCATACGGCTGCGCAACGATGTCAACTCGCCATACCAGACGGTGGGTGCGGTATTGAACAGCGCCAATACCGAGCGGGTACCGGGGCTGATGACCCTGCGCGAGCCATCCAGGTACCAGTCGTTTCCGCGCTGGGCCAGTTCGTAGGAAAACGCCCCCAGGTCCACCGGGCCATTCACCAAGGAAAACGAGGCGTCTCCCCCTCCCGTGCGCACTACCTGAAACTCGCCTTCCTGCTGTGGCTCCGCCCCACTACTGCCAATCAGCAACCCGTGATTGCCGCTGGCATTGCCGGTGATATCAAGAAAATCCGTTTGCCCAGTCGAGAAGTCGGCGTCCATGACAAAGGTGCCGCTACCGGACAAGCTGTCCAATGTCAGGCGCTGGTAGGCGGTAGGCTGGCCAAACTGCACCGTACCGCCATCAAGGGCCAGATCACCCACGGTGGCATCACCGACCATGGTCCAGCGTGATTGATTGCCGATGGTCAGTTTGTCGACATTTTCCAACTGGCCGGTGAGGGTGGCTTGCTTGTCCAGCGTAACGGCAGCACTGGAGCCATGCTCAGCCCAGACGTTGCCCTCCAACTGGCTGTTTTCGACGATCAGTTCGGCACTCGACCCATTACGCACCTCAAGCAGGTTGCCATTGCTGCCACTCAGTTGCGACCCGTTGCTGACCGTGATCTTTGCCGCTGCAGCCCCGGGGCGGCCACCTGCCACCACGATGGCGGCCCCGTCCTGCCCGACGACTTGCGAACCGTCCAGGTCAATCCGCGCCTGCCCCGTGGTGCCATCGGCATTGACCAGAATCCCCTCCTGCGCACCAATGATCTGGCTACCCTGTGCTTCGAGCCAGCCGTTGAACATGCGCACACCAGCACTGCCTGGGCCGGTGCCCTGCACTGTGCTGCCGTCGAGATGCAGTTCGGAAGTGCTGGCGATGGCCGCACCGCCATTCTTGCCGGTTACCGTACTGCCGCTAAGCCAGGCCGCCGAACCGCCCGCACTGCTCCGGCCCACGACCACGCCGCGATCTTCGCTGGCAATGGTGCTGCCATTGATGATGGCCTGTGCGCCTCCCTCCATCAGTACCCCGTCACCCGCGGCAACGATCGAACCGTTGTTGAATTCCAGCGCACCCCGCTCGCGCAAGAAAATCTGCTGGGTGGTCGCGCCATTACCTGTCAGCTTCGCGCCACCTAAAACCTGATAGCCAACCAGCGGGTTGGCACCACCAATGACCGTATCACGCTTGATGATTTCCTGGGCTGCCAGGACTTCACCCGCGTATAAACCCAGGGGCAACACGGTTATGCAACAGGCTACACCTCGGTAAAACTTGTTTTTCATATCAAAGCTCTCATGCGACTCAAGTTCAGGCACAACCTGGACGAGCACAGGCCGGCACCAACAGCCGTCAAGCTACAGGGAAGAAAAACACCGATGTATAGGATTATTCCTACAAATATCCAGGGAAATTCTGACGTCGCGCAAAGCACTTCCCGCGCAATGCGCGACTCGCTCAAATGCCGATCAGCCGTTGGGATCGCAAACACCCGATGGAGGAATGAAAGCCAATGTTACTTTGCGGTCATAGCAGTCATGCCGCCCCAGTAAAATGTCAGCTCATCATCTTCCTCGGCAAAAGCGTACAGTTCAAACGCCAACTCGGCATTCAATCCATTATCCCCGGTATCTAGCTCATCGGTTTTCCCACTCCCCTTACCGGTGATCACAGGCCGTTTCAAACCTGAATGAATAGGCACCGGCCAACTCGGGTCAGGCCCCCCGGATCCATGGTTTCGAAATCGACCTTGATATCAGTTTCCGCCCCGCCCATGGGGTGGGTACCCCGTAGCAGCGTATAGCTGACCTTGGTGTCCACAGCGCCTGTGCTGGTGCCGTATTCCTTCTGCATGACCTCGTTGGGCACCCGCACCCGAATATACTCGCCAGGGGCGAAACCCACTGTTTCAGGCAGCAATTCTGTGGCCCCCCATCTAACGATGCCGACATCGCATGGGCAGAACGATAGGAATAATCCTATCAGCCATTATTCTCGGCGCATCACTGCTCGCAGCGCCATGGGGCGCCCCTTTGACGCTTGGCTCGGGCCTGTCTTGGGCCGGTATCGCTGCCCAGGGTGTCGGCCTTGCCACACAGATAGCAGCCAAAGCCACTGAAAAAGTAAATCCTGAACTTTCAAAAACACTAAGCATTACTGGTTGGGCGATTAGCCTAGCTGGCACATTAATGTCTGCGGTAGGTACTGGTTTGAGACAAGCGACTGCTTACAAAGGTCAAGTTTTCCAACCTAAAACTACCCCACAGAATAACGCTATTGCTAGGGCTCATAATAAGTTTATACGTGTGTTTAAGAAAGCAAATAGTAAAGGCCTGGGCTCCAGAAAAGCTAGTAAATGGGAAAGCTTCATTCCAAAAAACTCCGCAAACCGATCCACCACAGCTAGAAATAATACCTACTCCCCTCGATCATCGACCGACAGCAATGCTGAACACATAGAGCTTCAAGAGTTTACACGACAATACAACCCATCTAGTAATACCAACGCGCAGCTCACCCCTGATCAGCAAGCCTCGGGTAGCTCATCTGATGAAAATAGAGATTATCAAGGGGTAGTGAGAAAACTCGGTGTATCTGCACCAAAAACCCAATCTTATACATAAATTTGGAGTCCACGTTTTGAGTCTTGATCTTCTTGGGCTCTGACTGGACTACGCTTGTAAAACCCAACGGAGCTCCCGGCAGCGACAGCCGCCGGGAGCTATCGTCAATA
>NZ_OPYN01000081.1 GCF_900277125.1 Pseudomonas inefficax | reverse complement strand
CCACTAGACGAAGGGGACACGCTGCTGGCATTACTGCCTGCTTTCACTCCCTGCGACGTTTCGCTGTGTGCTTTACGCTGCAAGTGGCGCGCATTCTATGGATGGTTCGTACAGGCGTCAACCCCTTTGTAGAAATTTATTTAAATCAATGACTTCCGGGTGGGTCGGGGTGCAGTTGCGGGCCGGCGTGTCGATATAGATGGAGGGGTGCCTGTACCGGCCTCTTCGCGGCTAAAGCCGCTCCCACAGGTACATCACTGCACTTGAGGCCTGTGATGTACCTGTGGGAGCGGCTTTAGCCGCGAAGAGGCCAGTGCAGGCATATAGCCGCTGTTCGTCTCCAGGCGAACTCACTACACTCAAGGGTGTAATTCTTCTTCAATGAGGCATTAACGGTGACACCACTTCTGATCACCCTGCTCATCGTGGCGGGTATCGCGTTGCTGATCGTGATCGGCTACCTCAACAACGTGGTCGAAAACGGCAAGCTCGAGCGCGCCCGGATGAAGGTCGAGCTGGCCGACCGCCTGCGCCGTTGTGGCGAAATCACCGAGACCTTCCCCGGCCAGTTCATGACCCCGGCGCTGAAGCTGCTGCTGACCCGCCTGGAGCTCAACCTGAACCAGCGTCAATTGGCGATGGACAAGCACAACGCCGGATTCAAGGCGCGTATAGCCGAACTGGAGGCGCTGATTGCACAAGGCGGGCAGATTCCGGTGAACAACCCGCCCAACCCGATCCAGACCGAGATCAAGGCCAAGGATGTGCGCTTCCTGCTCGAGGCTTTGCACAACCAGGTGACCCGCGCCGCCCAGGAGGGCTTCCTGCCCACGCCGGAGGCCAAGCAATGGGTCAAGGAAATCCGCCATATCTTGGTGCTGCTGCATATCGAGTTCTTCAACAACCTCGGCCAGCAGGCCCTGCAGAAGAACCAGCCAGGCCAGGCGCGCCTGGCTTTCGAGCGCGGCGTGCAGTACCTGCGCAAGCAGCCCGAGCCCAAGGTGTATGAAGAGCAGCTGACCTACCTGGAGAAGCTGCTGGCCCGGGCCAATGCCCAGGTGCTGGACCGCATGGCCCCGGCGGAGGATGAGCAGAATGAACTGACCCAGGGGCTCAAGACCGATGAAGAAGAGACCTGGAAGAAGAAAGTGATGTACGACTGATGCATTAACCTGTACTGGCCTCTTCGCGGCTAAAGCCGCTCCCACAGGGACCGCACCGTTCTCAGGCCTGGTGCAATCCCTGTGGGAGCGGCTTTAGCCGCGAAGAGGCCGGCACAGGCGCCACAACACTCAGCAGTCAGTCAGCTCCAGAAAAATCGCCGCCAACCGCTCCAGCCCCACCTGATCCGCCTCACTGAAGCGCCCAAGCTTCGGGCTGTCCAGGTCCAGCACACCAATCAACCTGCCCTCCTTCACCAGCGGGATCACCAGCTCGCTGTTGGACGCACTGTCACAGGCAATGTGGCCCGGGAACGCATGCACATCCTCTACCCGCTGGGTCTGCCGGGTGGCCGCAGCTGCTCCGCACACGCCCTTGCTGAACGGGATCCGCACGCACGCCACCTGGCCCTGGAACGGGCCCAGCACCAGTTCTTCGTTGCGATTGAGGTAGAACCCGGCCCAGTTCAGGTCGTCCACCTGGTTATAAAGAAATGCCGAAAACTGCGCGGCATTGGCGATGAAGTCACGCTCGTCGGCAAACAGCGCCTGCACTTGCGCAGCCAGCAGGTTGTAGCCGTCGAGGCCGGCGCCACTGGCATTGAGGTCGATCATTTACTTTTGCTCCAGCAATTGCAGCCCGACCCAGTAGCGGGCGAACTGATAGGCACAACGGCCATTACGGTTACCGCGGCCGGTGGCCCAGCGCACGGCGAGGATGTCGAGTTCTTCGCTGCGCTGCCAGGCCAGGCCGGCAGTTTGCGCGAGCTGGCCGATCCAATGCTCGACCACGTTCAGGAAATGCTCCTGGGTAAAGGGGTAGAACGACAGCCACAAGCCAAAACGGTCGGACAGGGCAATCTTGTCCTCCACCGCTTCGCTGGGGTGCAGCTCGCCGTCGACGCGCTTCCAGTTTTCGTTATCGCTCTCCTTCTCCGGCACCAGGTGGCGGCGGTTGGAGGTGGCGTACAGCAGCACGTTGTCCGGGGCCTGCTCGAGCGAGCCGTCGAGCACGCTCTTGAGCACCCGGTAGTCGCCCTCCCCGGCTTCGAACGAGAGGTCATCGCAGAACAGGATGAAGCGCTGCGGCAACTTCTGCAGCTGCTCGACCACACGCGGCAGGTCGGCCAGGTGGTCGCGCTCGATTTCGATCAGGCGCAGGCCGGCACCTGCGTGCTCGGCCAGCAGGGCGCGGACCAGCGACGACTTGCCGGTGCCGCGCGAGCCCCACAGCAGTGCATGGTTGGCCGGCATGCCGTTGATGAACTGATGGGTGTTGCGGCCCAGCTGGTCACGCTGCTGGTCGACGCCGATCAGGTCGCTGAGGCGGATATCCAGGCTGACTTCCAGCGGCAGCAGGTAGCCGCTACGGCCATCGCGCTGCCAGCGCGCTGCCAGGGTGGTGGCCCAGTCGATGTCCGGGCGCTGGGCCGGCAACAGGGGTTCGAGGCGGGCCAGTACCGATTCGGCGCGGTCCAGGAAAGCAATCAAGCGAGCGTCCATCAGGGCTCCTGCAAATTCAGATTCGGGGCTGCTGTGCCGGCCTCTTCGCGGCTAAAGCCGCTCCCACAGGTTTATCACCGCCCTGAGACCTGTGATGTACCTGTGGGAGCGGCTTTAGCCGCGAAGAGGCCGGCACAGCCAGTAGAACAATCAAGGCTGAATGTGTGACAGACCCACCAGCAGCCGGGGCTATTCGGCTATGCTTGCGCAGCGCAAGGGACGTGAAACCGGCTCGGGACACATGGATATCAAGTTCACCAATCGCCTGTCATACAAGCAAGCCCGGTTGACAGTCCTGGTCGGCTTCATCCTGGGAACATTGCTCAGTCTCATCCAGATCGGCATCGATTATGCCAGCGAAGACGCGTCCATCAACCGTGAAGTGCGTGCCTTGCTGCAAATCAGCCACAACCCGGCGTCGCGCATCGCCTACAACATCGACTCGGAACTGGCCCTGGAGCTGACTCGCGGCCTGCTGGAATCACCAGCGGTCGTTCGTGCGCGGCTGATCGACAACAACGAAACAGTGCTGGCCGACGTCGAACGGCCGCGCCTGGAGGACCGCTACCGGCCGCTCAGCGACTTCCTGTTCGGCGAGCAGCGCCAGTTCAAGGAACGCCTGTACCTGACCCACATGCCCGAGGAATACCTCGGCACCCTGTACCTGGAGGTAGACACCTATGCCTTCGGCAGCCGCTTTCTCGACCGTGCCGGCATCACCCTGCTCAACGGTTTCGCCCGCAGCCTGGTGCTGACCGGCATCCTCCTGGCCCTGTTCTACATGATGCTGACCAAGCCGCTGGTGACGGTGATCGGCGCGCTCAGTGGCAGTGACCCGCGCAAGCCCCGGCAAACCCGCGTGACCTGCCCGCACGGCCACGAACACGACGAGATCGGCGTGCTGGTGAGGGTTGCCAACCAGCAGTTCGTCAGCATGGCCACCGAGATCGAGCAGCGGCGCACCGCAGAAAACCGCCTGACCCAGTACCTCAACGAACTGGAAGATATCGTCTCGGCACGCACCAACGAGCTGAAGGCCAGCAACAGCAGCCTGAGCCTGTCCAACCAGGAGCTGGAAGAAGCCCGCCGCCGGGCGCTGGACATGGCCCAGGCGCGAGCCGCCTTCCTTGCCAACATGAGCCACGAAATCCGTACCCCGCTCAACGGCATGCTCGGCATGATCGCCCTTGCCCTGGACAGCCCGCTGCCCAGCGAGCAACGCCAGCAACTGGCGATTGCCCATGACTCGGGCAAGGTGCTGGTGGAGTTGCTCAACGATATTCTCGACCTGTCCAAGTTCGATGCCGGCCAGCTGGAGCTTGAGCGCATACCGTTCGACATGGGCTCGATGGTCGAGGACACCGCCAACCTGCTGTCGCAGAACACCGCGCAAAGCGTGGAGCTGACCTGCCTGATCGCCCGCGACTTCCCCAGCAGCGTACTCGGCGACCCCACACGGGTACGGCAGATCGTCAGCAACCTGCTGTCCAACGCCCTCAAGTTCACCCGCTTCGGCCGCGTGGATGTACGGCTGACGACCATTGTCGGCGGTGTGCGTCTGGAAGTGCGCGACACCGGCATCGGCATCCCCGAAGAAGCCCAGGCGCGGATCTTCCAGCCGTTCACCCAGGCCGGTGCCGGCATTACCCGCCAGTACGGCGGTACCGGCCTGGGCCTGGCGCTGACGCGCAACCTGTGCAAGGCCATGCAGGGCCACCTGCATATCAAGTCCGACCCGGGTTTCGGCAGCCGCTTCACCGCCGAGCTACCGCTGCCCGTGCACACCGAGGCCATCCCGCCAGCACCGTTGCACGGGCATGTGGCTGCGCTGAACGCGGCCGGCAGCGGGCTCGATGAACTGTTGCAGGACCTGCTGCCCGCCTGGGGCCTTGCCTACCAGCGCCATGACAGCAGCGCGGGGCTGGACGCCTCGGCCATCGACCTGCTGATCACCGACAGCCTGGACCAACTGTTCGAACTGCGCCCGGCGCTGAAAACACCGATCTTGCTGGTGACCGCCTACGGCAACTTCCTGCCCAGCGAACAGTCGGTTGCCCTGGCTCCTCTGCACCAACTGGCCCGGCCGCTGTCGCGCAACGCCCTGTACCAGACGTTGCGCCGCACCTTGCAGGGCCATGAGCCCGAACACCCGCTGGCCTCCCCAGCCATCACCCTGGAGCAAGGCCGCGCGCGCATTCTGCTGGTGGAGGACAACCCGGTGAACCAGCTGGTGGCAAAGGGCATGCTGGCCAAGCTCGGCTGCCAGGTGCAGCTGGCCACCCAGGGCGCCGAGGCCCTGGAGCTACTGGAACAGGACGAGTTCGACCTGGTGCTGATGGACTGCAACATGCCGGTGATGGACGGCTACGAGGCCAGCCGGCGCATCCGCCAGAGCGGCCGCTGGCCCGACCTGCCGATCGTCGCCCTCACCGCCAACGCCATGCCCGAAGAACGCGAGCGCTGCCGGGCAGCGGGCATGAACGACTACCTGGCCAAGCCGTTCCGCCGCGAAGAGCTGCTGGCACTGGTCGACCACTGGGTGCCCCTCAACGGCTGAGCAGGCGCTCGATGTCGGCTTCCAGGGCCTGCGGCTTGGTGGTGGGGGCGTAGCGCGTTACCTGGCCAGAGGCCGGGTCGACCAGGAACTTGGTGAAATTCCACTTGATCTTCTGGCTGCCCAGAATGCCCGGGGCGCGTTGTTTGAGCTCGGCGAACAGCGGGTGGCTGCCGGGGCCGTTGACCTCGACCTTGCGAAACAGCGGGAAACTCACGCCGAAGTTGCGCTCGCAGAACTGGGCAATTTCCCGTGCATCGCCCGGCTCCTGCTTGCCGAACTGGTTGCAGGGGAAGCCCAGCACCATCAGGCCGCGTGCGCGATAGGCCTGCCACAGTTGCTCCAGGCCCTTGTACTGCGGAGTAAAGCCGCACTGGCTGGCGGTATTGACCACCAGCAGCGCCTTGCCGGGGAAGTCGCCGAGCTTCTTGTGCTCGCCGCCCAGGGTCACGCAAGGGATGTCCAGTATCGATCCAGCCATGGTCGGGCTCCGGTCAGTCGCGCGGGCGCAGGTCGATGCACACCGAGTTGATGCAGTAGCGCAGGCCGGTCGGTGGCGGGCCGTCGGGGAACACGTGGCCCAGGTGCGCATCGCAGCGGGCACAGGTGACTTCGGTGCGGATCATGCCGTGGGAGGTGTCGCGGATCTCGATCATCGCGCTGTCCTCGATGGGTGCGTAGAAGCTCGGCCAGCCGCAGCCGGAATCGAACTTGGTCTGCGCATCGAACAGTGGCAGGCCGCAGCAGATGCAATGGTAGATGCCGTCGCGGCGCTCGCTGTTGTACTTGCCGCTGAACGGCCGCTCGGTGCCTTTGAGGCGGCACACCTGGTACTGCTCGGGGTCGAGCATCGACCGCCATTGTTCCAGGGTTTTCTCGATCTTTTGCATGTAGGGACCTCAGCAGGCTGAATTTCGCTGCGCACCGTCTTTTCCGGGGCGCGGGTGGCACGTATATTAGTTGGCTTCGTGTGCCAGGCGTTCAGTCTGGCACCCGCTTCCTGCCCTTTCAAACCTTTCGGCGGGGCGTAGCGCGTTTTCTCAATCGGGATCCCATCATGCAGTTCAGCAAATCGAACAAGCTCGCCAATGTCTGCTACGACATTCGCGGCCCAGTGCTCAAGCACGCCAAACGCCTGGAGGAGGAAGGCCACCGCATCCTCAAGCTGAACATCGGCAACCCGGCGCCGTTTGGCTTCGAGGCGCCTGACGAAATCCTCCAGGATGTGATCCGCAACCTGCCCACCGCGCAGGGCTACAGCGATTCCAAGGGCCTGTTCAGCGCGCGCAAGGCGGTGATGCAGTACTGCCAGCAAAAGGGCATCGAAGGCGTCACCATCGAGGACATCTACCTCGGCAATGGCGTGTCCGAACTGATCGTCATGTCGATGCAGGCGCTGCTCAACAACGGCGACGAAGTGCTGATCCCGGCCCCCGACTACCCGCTGTGGACCGCCGCCGTGAGCCTGGCCGGTGGCAAGCCGGTGCACTACCTGTGCGACGAGCAGGCCGACTGGTTCCCCGACCTTGAGGACATCAAGGCCAAGATCACCCCGAACACCAAGGCCCTGGTGATCATCAACCCGAACAACCCGACCGGCGCGGTGTACTCCAAAGAACTGCTGCTGGGCATGCTGGAACTGGCCCGCCAGCACAACCTGGTGGTGTTCTCCGACGAGATCTACGACAAGATCCTGTACGACGAAGCCGTGCACATCAGCACCGCCTCGCTGGCCCCCGACCTGCTGTGCCTGACCTTCAACGGCCTGTCCAAGTCGTACCGGGTGGCGGGCTTCCGTTCCGGCTGGCTGATCATTTCCGGGCCCAAGCACCACGCGCAAAGCTACATCGAAGGCATCGACATGCTGGCCAACATGCGCCTGTGCGCCAACGTGCCGGCCCAGCATGCCATCCAGACCGCGCTGGGCGGCTACCAGAGCATCAACGACCTGGTGCTGCCACCAGGCCGCCTGCTGGAGCAGCGCAATCGCACCTACGAGCTGCTGAACGACATCCCGGGCGTGAGCTGCGTGAAGCCGATGGGTGCGCTGTATGCATTCCCGCGGATCGACCCGAAAGTGTGCCCGATCCTCAACGACGAGAAGTTCGCCCTTGACCTGCTGCTGTCGGAGAAGCTGCTGATCGTTCAGGGGACGGCGTTCAACTGGCCGTGGCCGGACCACTTCCGTGTGGTGACCTTGCCGCGGGTGGATGACCTGGAGGCGGCGATTGGCCGGATCGGGAATTTCCTGCGGACTTATTCGCAGTAAGTGAAGGCCTCTTCGCAGCACAAGGCTGCTCCTACAGGAGAACGAATACCCCTGTAGGAGCAGCCTTGTGCTGCGAATGGGCTGCAACGCAGCCCCAAAAACCCCACAGGATGTTTCTTACATCCTGCAACGCTCTATCCCACAGCCCCCACGCCATCCTCTGCCATACTCCGCCGTACACAGTTTGAAATAGTCGCCCGATTGAATCGGCACGGCCGGCACCTTATATACCCCGCAGTAAGCGACAACTCATCCGTCAGGAGAACGTAACAACCATGATGCGCATTCTGTTGTTTGTAGCCACCAACCTTGCGGTGGTGCTGGTTGCAAGCATTACCCTGAGCCTGTTCGGTTTCAACGGGTTCATGGCCGCCAACGGGGTCGACCTGAACCTCAGCAGCCTGCTGGTGTTCTGCGCCGTGTTCGGTTTTGCCGGCTCCCTCGTCTCGCTGTTCATCTCCAAGTGGATGGCGAAGATGACCACCGGTACCCAGATCATCAGCCAGCCGCGCACCCGCCACGAGCAGTGGCTGCTGCAAACGGTCGAAGAGCTGTCTCGTGAAGCAGGCATCAAGATGCCCGAAGTGGGTATTTTCCCGGCATACGAGGCCAACGCCTTCGCCACCGGCTGGAACCGCAACGACGCACTGGTCGCCGTGTCCCAGGGCCTGCTGGAGCGTTTCTCGCCCGATGAAGTGCGCGCAGTGCTGGCCCACGAAATCGGCCACGTGGCCAACGGCGACATGGTCACCCTGGCGCTGGTGCAGGGCGTGGTGAACACCTTCGTGATGTTCTTCGCGCGCATCATCGGCAACTTCGTCGACAAGGTGATCTTCAAGAACGAAGAAGGCCAGGGCATTGCCTACTACGTGGCGACCATCGTTGCCGAGCTGATCCTGGGCATTCTGGCCAGCATGATCGTGATGTGGTTCTCGCGCCGCCGCGAATACCGCGCCGACGAAGCCGGCGCACAGCTGGCCGGTACCGCGGCGATGATCGGCGCCCTGCAGCGCCTGCGCGTGGAGCAAGGCCTGCCGGTGCACATGCCAGACACCATGAAGGCCTTCGGCATCAATGGTGGCCTGAAGCACGGCCTGGCCGGGCTGCTGATGAGCCACCCGCCGCTGGAAGACCGTATCGAGGCCCTGCGCCGTCGCGGTTGATCCAACCGGTAAGCGGAAAGGGCGACTTCGGTCGCCCTTTTTTGTACACCTGTGCCGGCCTCTTCGCGGGTAAACCCGCTCACACAGGGATCCCGCAATCTTCAGGCCTGTGGTATTCCTGTGGGAGCGGGTTCACCCGCGAAAGGGCCGGTGCAGGCTACACACTTGTCAGCGGCTGACGCGGTAAACCCGCTCCAGCAAACTCGATACCCCAGCCTGCAAAAACTTCGGGCTCTCCTCAATCACTTCGACAACCTCCAGCTCATCCACCTGCCAGCCGGCAAACCCCTTCCGCAGCTCTTCATCCCCAACCGAAAACGGCGGCCCGCCCAGCAAAGCCTGGTCGTAATCCAGAGTCACCACCACCCCCTGGCAACTCACCGGCAGCAAACCCGACAACAGCTGCATGTAAGCCCCACGCATCTGCGGCGGCAAGGCAATCACCGCAGCCCGGTCATAAAGCCCCGAGCAGTCCCCGATATCCTCTGCCTGCAACGCAAAGATATCCCCACACCAGAGCTCTACGTCACCGCTGCGCCAAACCTCGAAAGCCCCCCGCTGCCCCACCTCGGCCTGTAGCCCATGCTCGCGGAAGAATGCCTCCACCGCCCGCCGCGACAGCTCTACGCCCAACACGCGATACCCCTGCCCGGCCAGCCAGGCCAGGTCGAGGCTCTTGCCGCACAACGGCACCAGCACACGGCTGCCCGGCACCAGGCCAAGCGTTGGCCAATACTTCTGCAGATAAGGGTTCACCTGCGCCTGGTGAAAGCCGATCTGGTTGTCGGCCCACCGCTGCTGCCAGAACGCTGGCTCCATGATCACTCCCGATTTTTAGATGGTTTGTCGGTAAAAGTTGGTTTGGATTTCGATCTGTGGTTGATCGAAGATGATTGCATCTTAACCGTCAGGACCCCGTCATGCTGCCCAGCCTGTTCATTTCCCATGGTTCCCCCATGCTTGCCCTGCAACCCGGCGCCAGCGGGCCGGCGCTGGCACGGCTGGCCAACACCTTGCCCCGGCCGAAAGCGATAGTGGTGGTGTCGGCGCACTGGGAAAGCCGCGAACTGCTGGTTACCGGCAGCACACGACCAGAGACCTGGCATGATTTCTACGGCTTCCCACCGGCGCTGTATGCGGTGCAATACCCGGCGCCAGGTGACCCCACCCTTGCCGGCCAAGTCAGTGAACTGCTGCAGGCTGCCGGGCTGCCAGCCCGACTGGACGCGCAGCGGCCATTCGACCATGGCGCCTGGGTACCGCTGTCGCTGATGTACCCGGATGCGAGCATTCCGGTGGTGCAGGTTTCACTGCCCAGCCACATGGGGCCGGCGCTGCAGGTCAAGGTGGGCCAGGCGCTGGCGGGGTTGCGTGGCGAGGGTGTGCTGCTGATTGGTTCGGGCAGCATTACCCATAACCTGGGCGAGCTGGACTGGCATGCCGGGCCGGATGTGATCGAACCTTGGGCGCTGGCATTCAGGGATTGGGTGGTTGAAAAGCTTAGGGCGGATGATCAGGAAGCGTTGCTAGGTTATCGGCAGCAGGCACCGTTTGCGGTGCGTAACCATCCCAGTGATGAACATTTGCTGCCGCTGTTCTTTGCCTTGGGGGCTGGCGGCAAGTTCGGGGTGGTGCACCAAGGGTTCACCTTGGGGGCACTGGGGATGGACATTTATCGGTTCGGCTGACGGGCCTCTTCGCGGGCTTGCCCGCTCCCACAGGGTCTCCACAGATTTCAAGGCTTGTACTGTACCTGTGGGAGCGGGTTTACCCGCGAAAGGGCCGGCACAGGCAAAAAAATCCCCAGCCAAGGCCGGGGATTTTTTTATTGCGCCAGGATCAATCCTCGCGGTAGCGACGCAGCTTCAGCTGCTTGCCAGCCACGCGGGTGTCCTTGAGCTTGGACAGCAGCTTTTCAAGGCCATCTTCCGGCAGCTCGACCAGGCTGAAGCTATCACGCACCTGGATGCGGCCGATGGCGTCACGGGCCAGGCCACCTTCGTTGAGGATCGCGCCCAGCAGGTTCTTGGCAGCGATGCCGTCACGGGCACCCAGGGCAGTACGGCAACGCACACGGCCTTCAGCCAGCGGCAATGGCGCACGACGCTCGCGGTCACCACGCTCAGGGCGCTCGCCACGCTCACCACGCTCGGTACGCTCACCACGCGGGGCGAAGCTCGGCACCAGTGGCTGCTCACGCTCTACCGCAGCCAGGTCCAGCGCCTGGCCATTGGTGGCCTTGCGCAGCAGGGCCGAAGCAAGGGCGCGGGCACTGCAACCCAGGTCGTTGGTCAGGCGGTCGAACAGGTCACCATGGGTGGCTTCTGCTTCGGCTACCAGCGGCGCCAGGCTGTTGGTCAGCTTCTTGATGCGGGCGTCCAGCACGGCCTGGGCATTCGGCAGGCGGGCTTCGGCAACTTTCTGCCCGGTTACGCGCTCGATCACCTGCAGCATGCGGCGCTCACGCGGGGTGACCAGCAGCAGTGCACGGCCTTCGCGACCGGCACGGCCGGTACGGCCGATACGGTGTACGTAGGACTCCGGATCGTACGGCATATCGACGTTGAACACGTGAGTGATACGCGGTACGTCCAGGCCACGGGCAGCGACGTCGGTAGCGACAACGATGTCCAGGCGGCCATCCTTGAGCGAGTCGATCACGCGCTCACGCTGGTTCTGGGCGATGTCGCCGTTCAGCGCGGCAGCCTTGTAACCCTTGGCTTCCAGCGCAGAGGCCAGGTCCAGGGTGGCTTGCTTGGTACGCACGAAGGCGATCAGCGCGTCGAACTCTTCCACTTCCAGCAGACGCAGCACAGCCGGGATTTTCTGGTCGGCGTGGACCATCAGGTGGGCCTGGTCGATCGCGGTAACGGTCTGGGTCTTGCTCTGGATCTTGACGTGCTTGGGTTCGCGCAGGTGACGTTCAGCAATCGAGCGGATCGACGACGGCAGGGTGGCGGAGAACAGCACGGTCTGGCGGCTGGCCGGGATGGCATCGAAGATCACTTCGAGGTCGTCCATGAAGCCCAGCTTGAGCATCTCGTCGGCTTCGTCCAGTACCAGGTACTGCACGGTCGACAGGACTTTTTCGTCACGACGCAGGTGGTCGCACAGGCGGCCCGGGGTGGCCACGACGATTTGCGCGCCGTTACGGATCGCACGCAGCTGTGGGCCCATCGGGGCACCACCGTAGACGGCGACCACGTTCACGCCCGGCATCTGCTTGGCGTAGGTTTCGAAAGCGGTAGCAACTTGCAGCGCCAACTCACGGGTTGGCGCCAGGATCAGGGCTTGCGGTTCGCGCTTGCTCACATCGATCTTGTTGAGGATCGGCAGGGCGAAGGCAGCGGTCTTGCCGGTGCCAGTCTGCGCCTGGCCGATCATGTCGTGACCGGCGAGGATGATCGGGATCGATTGTTGCTGAATGGCGGACGGCTCTTCGTAGCCGGTCGCCAGAACGGCAGCAACAATATTCGGATTGAGATCGAGAGCGGCGAAGCCGCCGGTTTCCTGGGTCATGGGTCTGCCTCTAGGTGCATCCGCAAAGACCCATGCTCCAAAGCTGCACAAGCCATGAAAGACCGACAGGTCACCCAGGCAGCTTTGGCGGCGGGGATTTGCGAAAACGATTGAAAAAGAAAACGTGGGAAAGTCCGCCTAGCGGACGTGCAGCCGAAGCTGGACTCGGAGGGTTTGCACCACCTGATTTTGCGGTCCGCTAAAAGACCGGCGCGTACTATACCCGAAATAGTGCGGGTACGTGAGGAATATTTTCAGGGTGTCCGGCCAGTATCAGGCCATCAGCAATATGCGGCTGAAACGATTCCAGTCTGCGATACCGCGTCGCCTGATTCGCGGGCACGCCCGCTCCCACAGGTACAGCGTTTCCCTCAGGTCCATGATATCCCTGTGGGAGCGGGTTTACCCGCGAATCAGGCGACGCGGTATTCAGGTAGCCGGCCGGATCTCGCGGATCAGCCCCTCGAGGCTGTACCCCAGACGCGGCGCCAGCGCCTCGGCACGGGCCCTCAGCCCATCCAGGTCCAGTGTCTGCTCCAGGTCCGACGGCACCAGCAGGATCACATTGCCCTCCTTCACCGGCAGCTCCCAGTAATGCCGGTGGTACAACCCGCGCAGCAACGCCGCGCCCAGCGGCTTGCCGTCGTCGGTGGCCCACTGATTGATCACCAGCCACCCCCCCGGGTTCAGCTGTTGCTGGCAGTTTTCCAGGAAGTTCCACGCCAGGTGGCCCACCCCCGGCCCATGGTCGGTGTACAGGTCGACGAACAGCAGGTCGGCCTTCTCGGCCGTGGGCAACAGCTCCAGGGCATCGCCGATGCGTACATACAGCCGCGGGTCGTCGTCCAGGCCCAGATACTCCATGGCCAGACGCGGTACGTCCGGGCGCAGCTCGATGGCCTCGATATCGTCCAGCGGCAGGAACTTCATGCAGGCCTGGGTCAGCGTGCCGGCACCCAGGCCGAGAAACAGCGCGCTCTCCGGCTGCTCGTGGCACAACGCGCCCACCAGCATGGCCCGGGTATAGTCGTACTCCAGCCAGCTGGGGTCGGCCGTGAACACGCAGCTCTGCTCGATCGCATCGCCGAACTCCAGAAAGCGGTAGTCGTCGACTTCATACACGCTGATGACGCCAAAGGCGTCCTCCACCCGTGCCAGTAGCCGCTCTTGCCGTTCCGCCGCCATGCTCACCACCCACCCGCGCAAAAACGCGCATTGTCCGCCAACACCCTCGATGCAACAAGCGCAGCGCCAACTGTTACCATGGCCCATAGCCTACAACCGACAAGACCGAGCCCGAGATGAACCAACCGTGGAGCCCCGACAGCTGGCGCGCCCTGCCGATCCAGCAGCAACCGACCTACCCCGATGCCGCGCACCTGCTGAAGGTCGAACAGACGCTGGCCAGCTACCCGCCGCTGGTGTTCGCGGGCGAGGCACGCGAGTTGCGCCGGCAGTTCGCCGAGGTCACCGAAGGCCGCGCTTTCCTGCTGCAGGGTGGCGACTGCGCCGAGAGCTTCGCCGAGTTCTCGGCGGCTAAAATCCGCGACACCTTCAAGGTGCTGCTGCAGATGGCCATTGTCATGACCTTCGCCGCCGGCTGCCCGGTGGTCAAGGTCGGGCGCATGGCCGGGCAGTTCGCCAAGCCGCGCTCGTCGGGCGATGAAACCATCGGCGACATCACCCTGCCCGCCTACCGTGGCGACATCGTCAACGGCATCGGCTTCGACGCGAAAAGCCGCATTCCCGACCCGGAGCGCCTGCTGCAGGCCTACCACCAGGCCACCGCCAGCCTCAACCTGCTGCGCGCCTTCGCCCAGGGCGGGTTTGCCGACCTGCACCAGGTGCACAAGTGGAACCTGGACTTCATCGCCAACTCGGCGCTGGCCGACAAGTACCACCAGCTGGCCAACCGCATCGACGAAACCCTGGCATTCATGCGTGCCTGCGGCCTGGACAGCGCGCCACAGCTGCGCGAAACCAGCTTCTTCACCGCCCACGAAGCGCTGCTGCTGAATTATGAAGAAGCCTTCGTGCGCCAGGACAGCCTGACCGGTGATTACTACGACTGCTCGGCGCACATGCTGTGGATCGGCGACCGCACCCGCCAGCTGGACGGTGCCCATGTGGAGTTCCTGCGCGGCGTGCACAACCCGATCGGGGTCAAGGTTGGCCCGAGCATGAACCCTGAAGAACTGATTCGCCTGATCGACACGCTGAACCCGGCCAACGACCCCGGGCGCCTGAACCTGATCGTGCGCATGGGCGCCGGCAAGGTCGGCGACCACCTGCCGGGGCTGATCCGCACCGTCGAGCGCGAAGGGCGCAAGGTGTTGTGGAGTTCCGACCCGATGCACGGCAATACCATAAAGGCCAGCAGCGGCTACAAGACCCGCGACTTTGCGCAGATCCTGGACGAGGTGAAGCAGTTCTTCCAGGTGCACCAGGCCGAGGGCAGCCATGCCGGCGGCATCCACATCGAGATGACCGGACAGAACGTCACCGAATGCATCGGCGGCGCCCGGCCGATCACCGAAGATGCGCTGTCCGACCGGTATCACACCCACTGCGACCCGCGCATGAATGCCGACCAGTCCCTGGAGCTGGCATTCCTGATTGCCGAAACCCTCAAGCAGGTGCGGCGCTGAGCGCTTTTCGCTTTTCGCTTTTGATCTTGCTTCTAAGCGCGCGATAGTTCAGGCGCCGCCGATTGCGACTTCAGGAGGCCGAGCGAAGGGACTGCGGAGGGAGGTGACGGGCATAGATGCCCGTCAAGCGCTGAGGCGCCATGGATGGGGCCTGCAGCGCGTACTCCCGGGAGCAGGCCCGTAGCGAGGGGACCCCGGAGCGCAGCGTAGGGGCCGCATGAGGGGAGGGGACGGTTTTTGGTTCCTTTTTGCCACGACAAAAAGGGCCCCGCCGTAAGGGCGGAAGGGTGAGCCAGCGTCGCCATCGCAAACGGACTGTTCGCCCTATCAAAACCGGCGCTTAAGCTTTTTGGC
>NZ_OPYN01000080.1 GCF_900277125.1 Pseudomonas inefficax | reverse complement strand
GCGCAGATCCTGGACGAGGTGAAGCAGTTCTTCCAGGTGCACCAGGCCGAGGGCAGCCATGCCGGCGGCATCCACATCGAGATGACCGGACAGAACGTCACCGAATGCATCGGCGGCGCCCGGCCGATCACCGAAGATGCGCTGTCCGACCGGTATCACACCCACTGCGACCCGCGCATGAATGCCGACCAGTCCCTGGAGCTGGCATTCCTGATTGCCGAAACCCTCAAGCAGGTGCGGCGCTGAGCAACGCCTGACGCAACTGGCTGCCCTCAACCCGAGGGCAGTTGAGTTGCACCCGCCCCAGGCCCAGCCACTGGGCCAGGCGCAGCAGGTTGCCGGCCAAAGCCTGATACGCTTCTTCGTCCAGGCCCGCTGCCTCGACATGCACGGCATGCACTGCCAGTTGCCCTTGGGCGCGCTCGGCGCGCAGGTCCACGCGCGCGGCGATGCGTTCGCGGTACAGGAATGGCAGCACGTAGTAGCCGTACACCCGCTTGTGCGCCGGGGTGTAGATTTCCAGGCGGTAGCGGAAGTCGAACAAGCGCTCGGTGCGGTTGCGTTCCCAGACCAGTGAATCGAACGGCGACAATAGCGCGCTGGACTCGATGCGCCGGGGAATACGCGGCGCGCCGGCGCAGTAGGCAAGCTGCTTCCAACCCTGCACCTCGACCGCTTGCAGACGGCCATCAGCCAGCAGTTCGGCCAGTGCCGCTTTGCCCTGCCCCGGGTCCAGCCGGAAGTAGTCGCGCAGGTCGCGCTCAGTGGCTACGCCCAGGGCAGTGGCGGCGTGGAGCATCAAACCCTGATGCGCCTCGGTCTCGCTGGGCAATGGTTGGTCGAGAATCGCTTTCGGCAGGACCTTTTCCGGCACATCGTAGAGCCGCTCGAAGCCACGTCGGCCAGCGACCGTCACTTGCCCTGCGGCGAACAGCCACTCCAGCGCGTGCTTTTCCTCGCTCCAGTCCCACCAGGGGCCGGCCCGCTCCTCACGGGAGGACAGGCTGCCCGCACCAAGGGCGCCCTGTTCGCGGACCGCTGCCAGTACCCGGGCGATCACATCCTGGCGTTCACGGCCAAACTGCGCGAGCTGGCGATAGATGCCACGACCATCGGCGGCATGGGCCATGCGCCAGCGCAGCAGTGGGTACAGGCTCAGCGGCAGCAATGAGGCTTCATGACCCCAGTACTCGAACAACAGGCGCTGGCGGCCACCGCCCCAGGCGAGCTGGTCGAGGGTGGCAGGCGAGTAGTTGCCCAGCCGGGAGAACAGCGGCAGGTAGTGGGAGCGGACCAGGGCGTTGACCGAATCGATCTGCAACACGCCCAGGCGTTGCAGCATGCGCTTGAGTGCTGGCAGGGTCGGCGCCGATTCCGGCTGTTTGCCGAAACCTTGGGCAGAAAGGGCCAGGCGACGGGCCTGGTTGATGGACAGCTTGAGGGGCAAGCCTGAACTCCTTGTAGTGTCTGTTCCGGCCCTATCGCGGGTGAACCCGCTCCCACAGGAACTCCGCATTGCTCAATACCAGTGGTATCCCTGTGGGAGCGGGTTCACCCGCGAAGAGGCCAGTGGTTCCACCGACAAACTTAGTCTATTTCCGCAGCGGGTCATCCCAGAAATGCCGCTCGGCCTCCTGCTGGATATCCGCCCGGCTCAACCCCAAGTCGTGCAAGGTTGCGTCACTGAGGCTGGCCAGTTCCTGGCGTTGGCGGTACAGCTGCAGCCAGCGCGCCGGGCGCTGCAGGGCGGCATGCCACAGGTGGTTCAGGGAAAAGGCAGGTTGCTGGATGCTGCTGACATGACCTTTCATCGTGAAGCCCTCCGTGTTGATGGCTCCAGTCTCGCGCCAGGCATAAGATCAATCCAACGAATGTTTCTGATGCCATGCATCTCGGAGATTGATGCAATGTCCCAGTACCAGAGCCTCGACGCGGACGTACTTCGCACCTTCGTGGCCATCGCCGAGCAGGGTGGCTTTACCCGCGCCGGCGAGGTGGTCAACCGCACCCAGTCGGCGGTGAGCATGCAGATGAAACGCCTGGAAGAAGACATTCTGCAGCGCCAGCTGTTCGAGCGCGACGGCCGCCAGGTGCGCCTGACCGCCGAGGGCCAGGTATTGCTAGGCTATGCCCGGCGCATCCTCAAGTTGCATGGGGAAGTATTCAATACCCTGCGCATGCCGCACATGGTCGGGGTAGTACGCATCGGTACGCCGGACGACTATGCCATGCGCTTCCTGCCGACCATTCTGTCGAGCTTTGCCCAGGCTTACCCGCTGGTGCAGGTGGAGGTGCATTGTGACTCCTCCAAACAGCTGATGCTGCGCCAGGACCTGGACCTGACCATCGTCACCCGTGAGCCGGGCAACGAGATTGGTCAGCTGCTGCGCCAG
>NZ_OPYN01000079.1 GCF_900277125.1 Pseudomonas inefficax | reverse complement strand
AGCAGGGCGAAGGCAAGCAGCAATGCGAATGGTTTGTTCATAGAAGGCTTTGAGAGGACTCACCGGCGGTCGGAGCATGATGACACAAGCGCGGGGGCAAACCCACCTGCGAAGGTATGAAGCTGCGCTTCGCTTATGCAGACCGCGCTGCGCCCGCGTGGTTCGCGGCAGAGCCTGCCGCAGCCCCCGAACACAGAGTCCTTGCTCTTGCTCTTGCTCTCGCTTTTGCTTTTGCTTCTAAGCGCGCGATAGTTCAGGCGCCGCAGATTGCGACTTCAGGAGGCCGAGCGAAGGGACTGCGGAGGGAGGTGACGGGCATGGATGCCCGTCAAGCGCTGAGGCCCCATGGATGGGGCCTGCAGCGCGTACTCCCGGGAGCAGGCCCGTAGCGAGGGGACCCCGGAGCGCAGCGTAGGGGCCGCATGATGGGAGCGGACGGTTTTTGGTTCCTTTTTGCCACGACAAAAAGGGACCCGCCGTAAGGGCGGAAGGGTGAGCCAGCGTCGCCATCGCAAACGGACTGTTCGCCCTATCAAAACCGGCGCTTAAGCTTTTTGGCTTTGGTTTTGGCTTTGGCTTTTTGGATGTGGGCTTTCAAATCGAGCAGACATTCATTCACGAAGGTGGCGCGAAATCACCTTTCCGCCCTTACGGCGGGTCCCTTTTTGTCGTGGCAAAAAGGAACCAAAAACCGTCGGCTCCCATCATGCGGCCCCTCCGCTTCGCTACGGGGTTCCCTCGCTACGGGCTTGCTCCCGGGAGGACGCGCTGCAGGCCCCATCCATGGGGCCTCAGCGCTTGACGGGCATCCATGCCCGTCACCTCCCTCCGCAAGCCCTTCGCTCGGCCTCCTGAAGTCGCAATCGGCGTCGCCTGAACTATTGCGCGCTTAGAAGCAAAAGCAAAAGCAAAGCAAAGCAAAGCAAAAGCCGAAAAGAGTAAGAGCAAGAACTACTGCCACGCTCGGAATCACTTACTCAGCGGGTCATCCCAGAAATGCCGCTCGGCCTCTTGCTGGATATCCGCCCGGCTCAAGCCCAGGTCGTGCAAGGTTGCGTCACTGAGGCTGGCCAGTTCCTGACGTTGGCGGTACAGCTGCAGCCAGCGCGCCGGGCGCTGCAGGGCGGCATGCCACAGGTGGTTCAGGGAAAAGGCAGGTTGCTGGATGCTGCTGACATGACCTTTCATCGTGAAGCCCTCCGTGTTGATGGCTCCAGTCTCGCGCCAGGCATAAGATCAATCCAACGAATGTTTCTGATGCCATGCATCTCGGAGATTGATGCAATGTCCCAGTACCAGAGCCTCGATGCGGACGTACTGCGCACCTTCGTGGCCATCGCCGAGCAGGGCGGCTTCACCCGAGCCGGCGAGGTGGTCAACCGCACCCAGTCGGCGGTGAGCATGCAGATGAAACGCCTGGAGGAGGACATACTGCAGCGCCAGCTGTTCGAGCGCGACGGCCGCCAGGTGCGCCTGACCGCCGAGGGCCAGGTGTTGCTGGGCTATGCCCGGCGCATCCTCAAGTTGCATGGCGAAGTGTTCAACACCCTGCGCATGCCGCACATGGTCGGGGTAGTACGCATCGGTACGCCGGACGACTATGCCATGCGCTTCCTGCCGACCATTCTGTCGAGCTTTGCCCAGGCTTACCCGCTGGTGCAGGTGGAGGTGCATTGTGACTCCTCCAAACAGCTGATGCTGCGCCAGGACCTGGACCTGACCATCGTCACCCGTGAGCCGGGCAACGAGATTGGTCAGCTGCTGCGCCAGGAACGCCTGGTCTGGGCCGCTGCGGAAGGTTTCTGTCCGCAGGAGCAACGCCCCATGCCGGTAGCCTTGTTCAACACCGACTGCTTCTGCCGGGCCTGGACCTGCAATGCCCTGGAGGCCCAAGGCATCGACTACCGCATCGCCTATACCAGCCCGAGCCTGGCCGCGATCTTTGCCATTGTCACTGCAGGGTTGGCGGTGACCGCACAGTTGCAGAGCCTGATTGGCGGGAATATCCGCATTCTGGGGGAGAGCGAAGGGTTGCCGCAGTTGCCCGTGGCCAATGTGATGCTAGTGCGCAGTACCCAGAACCCTTCGCCGATCACCGATTGCATGGCCGATTACATTGTCGAAGGGTTCAAGTGATTTGGGGCTGCTGCGCAGCCCATCGCGACACAAGGCCGCTCCTACAAGGGTACGCGATCCCTGTAGGAGCGGCCTTGTGTCGCGATGGGCCGCAAAGCGGCCCCAAAATCTCAAAGCTCGAACCCGAGCATTACCGCACACCCCACCAAAAACACACAGAACATCGCCCGCAACACCTTCTCCGGCAACGCATGGGCCAATTTCACCCCCCAGCTGATACTCAGCAGGCCACCCACCGCCAATGGCACCCCCACACCCCAGTCGACACTGTGGTGTACCCCGTAGGTCACCAGGGTTACCAAGGTACTCGGCGCCGCCAGCGCCAGCGACAGCCCCTGCGCCACCACCTGGGTGGTACCGAACACACTGGTCAGGATCGGCGTGGCCACCACCGCCCCACCCACCCCGAACAAGCCACCCATTGTCCCGGCAAAACTGCCCAGGAGACCCAGCCACGGCCAGGCATAGCGCAACTCGGCGCTGGGCGGTGTCACCTTCATGAACATCCGCGCCACGTTCCACACTGCCAAGGCCACCAGAAAGCCGACAAAGCCCAGGCGCATGGAATGCGCATCCAGCCCCACCGCCCAGATCGACCCCAGCCAGGCGAACACGAAGCTGCACAGCGACAACGGCAGCGCATGGCGCAACTCGATGCGGTTACGCTGGTGATAACGCCACAGCGCCAGCAGCACATTGGGAACCACCATCACCAACGCCGTGCCCTGCGCCAGTTGCTGGTCCAGGCCGAACAGAACCCCCAGCGCCGGAATCGCGATCAGCCCACCGCCAATGCCGAACAGACCGCCCATGGTCCCCAGGGCCGCACCCAGCACGATATACAACAACCAGTCGATCATCAGGGTCTCACCCGCTTATGCATACAATGCGAGCATGCTAACGATTGCGGGCTGGCGGGGAAACGCACAGCAGCGCACAATGGCTATGCGTTTTTCGCAAAAGCAAGGCAGCCATGAGCCCCGATACCCTGACCGACCAGCTAAGCCTGTTCCTCGATGTGCTGGAAACCGGCAGCTTTTCTGCCGCCGCCCGCCGCCACCCGCTGACGCCGTCCGCCGTGGCCCGGCGCATCGACAACCTGGAAAGCGCCGTGGGCAGCCGCCTGTTCACCCGTAGCACCCACGCCGTGCGCGCCACACCTGCAGGCAATGCCTTTGCCGAACGGGCCAGGCGCATCATCGAAGAACTGCGCCTGGCCCGCGCCGAAGCGGTGTCGCTGAGCAATGCCCCCGAAGGCCTGATCCGCATCGACGCCCCCGCCGCATTCGGCCGCCGCCACCTGGCCCCGGCCATCGCTGATTTTCTGGTCGCCTACCCGGGCCTGGATGTGCAACTGCGCCTGATCGACAGCTTTGTCGACCTGCATGGCAGCCACCTGGGCGAGGTCGACCTGATGCTGCGCGCCGGCCCCCTGGCCGATACCCGGCTGGTCGCCACGCCTTTGGCCTACATGGTGCGCATCGCCTGTGCCAGCCCGGCCTACCTGGCCAGCCGCGGCATGCCCACCTGCCCCAGCGAGCTGCCCGGGCACGACGGCCTGGACTGGGACGGCCTGGCGCCGCCATTCGCCTGGCGTTTCAACGTGGCCGGGCAAACCCGCCTGTACCGCCCCTCACGCATGCGCATGGCCGCCAACAATGCCGAGACCCTGCTGTTCGGCGCCCTCGCCGGCTTGGGTATCGCCCACCTGCCCACTTGGCTGATCAGCGAATACCTGCTGCGCGGCGAGCTGATGCCGTTGTTTTGCGACGGTGGCTTGCCCAAAGCGGAAAGCAGCGGTATCTACGCGCTTCGACTGGAACATGAAACGAACTCTCGCAGCCGTTTGCTGCTCGAATTTCTCAAGAGCCGCTTCAGCCCGATTCCACCCTGGGACCTGGCCTTGCGCAGTGAACTGCGCGAATAAAGCGCGCACTAACGATCAGCGTGCCAGACTTTCCCATTGATTACTTTCAAGGACCTGCATGAACGCCAACACCCAAGCCTCTTGTGACGAGTTGCTGCTGGACAACCAGGTCTGTTTCGCCCTGCACTCCACCTCGTTGCTGATGACCAAGGTCTACAAACCGCTGCTGCAGGCCCTGGGCCTGACCTACCCGCAGTACCTGGCCATGCTCGTGCTGTGGGAGCATGACGGCCTGACCGTCGGCGAGATCAGCCAGCACCTGCTCACCGACCCTGGCTCGCTGACGCCGCTGCTGAAGCGCCTGGAAAGCGAAGGCCTGCTGCAGCGCAACCGCAGCCGCGAGGACGAGCGAGTGGTACTGGTGCAGTTGACCGACAAGGGCCGCGCCCTGCAGCAGCAGGCCAAAGAAGTGCCGCAGTGCATTCTCAAGGCCAGCGGCTACAGCCTGGAGCAGCTGCAGCAACTGCAGGCCGACCTGCTGGCGCTGCGCGAGAACCTGCAGAAAAACCTCTGACAGCTATGCTGTGCAATGGCCGTTCGGATGAGCGGTGAAGATTTATCTTGCGCGCTAACTAATTGCGCGCTAATTTAAATCCCACACCAACCCGCGCCCTCCTCCAGACGGGAAGCGCACAGCACATTAGCGAGGCTCAAGATGCAAAAGGTCACTCCGCTGTACATCGCAGAAGCTACCTCCACCGGTGGGCGCGACGGCAAATCCCGTTCCAGTGACGGCAAGCTGGTGGTCAGCCTGAGCACCCCCAAGGAACTGGGCGGCGCAGGCGGTGACGGCACCAACCCCGAGCAGATGTTCGCCGCCGGTTACTCGGCGTGCTTCATCGGTGCCCTGAAGTTCGTGGCCGGGCAGGAGAAAAAAGCCCTGCCGGCGGACGCCTCGATCACTGCGAAGGTGGGCATCGGCCAGATTCCGGGCGGTTTCGGCCTGGACATCGACTTGCACATCAACCTGCCGGGCCTGGCCCAGGCCGATGCCGAAGGGCTGGTGGAAAAGGCGCACAAGGTGTGCCCGTACTCCAACGCCACTCGCGGCAATGTGGATGTGCGCCTGCACGTGACCGTCTAAGGCTGTGGGAGCGGCCTTGCGTCGCGATGGGGCGCGAAGCGGCCCCAGGATCGGCCTGCGAAAGCAAGTATTCCTGTGAGATCGTCAGGGCCGCTTCGCGCCCCATCGCGACACAAGGCCGCTCCTACAAAGGCAAGCGTGCCCCGGCCTAAAATCTGCAGGCATGAAAAAACCCGGCCAAGGCCGGGTTTTTGCGTTACACAAGAAGGATTACTTCTTGGAACGGCCTTTGAAGCTGTTGTCGCGAGTGTCGATATCGATCCACTCGTCGATCTGAATGAAGTCGGCAACCGAGATCTCGGTACCGTTCTTCAGCTTGGCAGGCTTCATGACCTTGCCCGAGGTGTCGCCGCGTGCAGCGTTCTCGGTGTAGACAACCTGGCGGCTGATGGTGGTCGGCAGTTCAACCGATACCAGGCGGCCTTCGAAGCACACGGCTTCGCAGACGTCTTCCATGCCTTCTTCGATGTACGGCAGAACGGCTTCGATGTCCTCGGCGTTCAGTTCGTAC
>NZ_OPYN01000078.1 GCF_900277125.1 Pseudomonas inefficax | reverse complement strand
TGCCCTGAAGTTCGTGGCCGGGCAGGAGAAAAAAGCCCTGCCGGCGGACGCCTCGATCACTGCGAAGGTGGGCATCGGCCAGATTCCGGGCGGTTTCGGCCTGGACATCGACTTGCACATCAACCTGCCGGGCCTGGCCCAGGCCGATGCCGAAGGGCTGGTGGAAAAGGCGCACAAGGTGTGCCCGTACTCCAACGCCACTCGCGGCAATGTGGATGTACGCCTGCACGTGACCGTCTGAAGTTCACGCTTCCCCTGTAGGAGCGGCCTTGTGTCGCGATGGGGCGCGAAGCGGCCCCAGAATCTCGGGTACCCTTGATATCGCCGGGGCCGCTTTGCGGCCCTTTCGCGACACAAGGCCGCTCCCACAAAAGCAAGAGCCAGCATCGAGAACTGCAAAAACGCAGGCATGAAAAAACCCGGCCAAGGCCGGGTTTTTGCGTTTCACAAGAAGTATTACTTCTTGGAACGGCCTTTGAAGCTGTTGTCGCGAGTGTCGATATCGATCCACTCGTCGATCTGGATGAAGTCGGCAACCGAGATCTCGGTACCGTTCTTCAGCTTGGCAGGCTTCATGACCTTGCCCGAGGTGTCGCCGCGTGCAGCGTTCTCGGTGTAGACAACCTGGCGGCTGATGGTGGTCGGCAGTTCAACCGATACCAGGCGGCCTTCGAAGAACACGGCTTCGCAGACGTCTTCCATGCCTTCTTCGATGTACGGCAGAACGGCTTCGATGTCCTCGGCGTTCAGTTCGTACATGGTGTAGTCGGTGGTGTCCATGAAGGTGTATTCGTCACCGTTGATGAACGACAGGGTCGCTTCTTTGCGATCCAGGATCACGTCGTCCAGCTTGTCGTCTGCACCGTAGACGGTTTCGGTCTTGTAGCCGGTCAGCAGGTTCTTCAGCTTGGTCTTCATGATCGCGCTGTTACGGCCCGACTTGGTGAACTCAGCTTTTTGAACCAGCCACGGGTCGTTGTCGATCCGCAGGACGGTACCGGGTTTCAGTTCTTTACCAGTTTTCATTACGAAGTATCCGAATCTGGATGGATTTATAAAAATCGAGGCCGCGTATCATAGCGAATTTCGGTAAAAGTGTACTAGCGCTCTGGCAAGGTCCGGCTGAGTGGCCTGTCGCGCCGCCCAAAGCCGCGCATGCTGCTGCAGCTCCGGCCAGTGCTGGCGGGCCGCCTGCCAGGCCTGGCCCATGTCGCGGTCCATGTTCCAGGCTCGCCACAAGCCAAGCAGGGCGGCATCGGCATCGCCTGACAACCCGTGTCGATAATGCGCGAGAAACGCTTCGAGCTTTTCCCAATGGGCATTCTCGTCCTGCACGTAAATGTGCCACAGCATCGGCTGCCCGGCCCACTGTGCACGCACGAACGAGTCTTCGCCGCGCACGGCATTGAAATCACAGCTCCACAGCAACCGGTCGTAATCATCCTGGCTGACGAAAGGTAGCACCTGCACGGTCAGCGCCCCTCGCTTGCACAGGCTGTCCACTTGCAGCTCCGTCTCGCCAAGCCACTGGCCGAGCCCCGCGACAACGCGCCCTTGCGGTACCAGCAGGTGGCAAGGTTGCTCGCCTGAGGCCAGGGCATCAAGCCAGTTGCCCAGTTGCGGGTTTTCGTAGGCAAACAGGGAAATCAGCAACGTCCCCGCTTCAAGGTTTACACCAAGCCCCTGCAAGAAGGCCTGCCGTGCGTCTTGCTGGAACGCATCACGCCGCGCCAGCAGCGAGCCCTCGCGCAGCAGGCCACCGGTTTTTCCGGTAAAGCCGGGAAAGAAGAATACCTTGCGCAAGCCATTGGGTTGCGGTGAAGGCAGGCCATGGCAGCCCTCCACCCAGTCCTCGGCACTGAGGTATTCGAGGTTCAGCCACAGCGGCGGCGTGGCGCGAGCACGCATTGCCTCTACATAAGCTGCTGGCAACTGGCAGGCGAAGGCACCGATTACTACATCAGCCGGCGCCACCGGCAGCCAGGCCACCGGCCACTGGCGCACCTCCACACCGTGCTGCCACTGCTGCCGGGCGTTGGCATCGGCCTCGGGGCACATGGGCGTGAACGCATTGAGGTCATCCACCCACAGGCGCACTGCCAGGCCGTGCTCGGCCACCAGCTGCCGGGCCAGGCGCCAGGTCACGCCTATATCGCCGTAGTTGTCGACGACGCTGCAGAAGATGTCCCAGGTGGCTTTCATGTGCCCTGCCCTCGCCCAGCGGAAAAACCGCGCATTCTGCGCATAAATTGTCGCTTACAAAAGCACCTGCGCGGAAAAATGCCCAGGCGCATGCGACAATGCACCCCGAACACCCTGCCAGGAGGCTGCCATGCCGCGCCACCGTGAACTGAAGATCACCCTCAAGCCGTTGCCGTTGATCGCGTGCGTTGCCTTTGGCCTGTGGCTGGGCGCCGTGGCGATCGCCGCCAGCCTGTGGCTGGTCCTGCAACTGTGGCCACAGCAGGTACAGCCACTGGCCCAGGCCGTGGCCCCCGCCGCGTACCGGCCTGCCGCGCCGCCAGCGCCAGCCCCTGCGGCGGATGCCCAGGCGCAAATGTTCGAACGCTACAAGGACATCCTGCACAAGCAGGAGCTGCAACAGGCCGCCGAGGCTGCCCAGGGCAACCCGCGCAACCTCAACAGTCCCAAGTGCCAGTTCTGGCTGCAGCAGAACCGCACCGCGCCCACTGACAAAAGCCAGGCCAACGTGCTGGAGTTCTGTTACTGACCATGGACAAGCCCAACCTGCTGGCGCAGATAGTCGCCACCCTCGAGCATGACCTGGATGTGCTGACCCGCGCGGCGCAAACCGCGTACGAAGCCGCCACAGCCGAGGAGAACATCGCCGAGAACAAGTACGACACCCTGGGCCTGGAAGCCTCGTACCTGGCCACCGGCCAGGCCCGCCGCAGCGCCGAGATCCGCAAGGCGCTGGTGACCTACCAGCAACTGCTGCTGCGCGATCATGACCCGGCACGCGGGGTGCAGGTGAGCAACCTGGTGACGCTGGAGGATGAACATGGCGGGCAGCGCCGACTGTTCCTCGGGCCCGAGGCGGCGGGGTTGAAGATTGGCGAAGGGAATGGGCTGGTGACGGTGATTACTCCGCGTTCGCCGCTGGGGCAGCAGTTGCTGGGCAAGAAGGTTGATGATGAGGTGAGCCTGGGGGCGCAGGTATTGTTCATTGTCGATGTTGTCTGAACCGGCCTCCTCGCTCCTCAGGCCAGTGATACCCCTGTAGGAGCAGCCTTGTGCTGCGAAGGGGCCCTGAGCAACACAGAAAATCTTTTGCCTTACCGGCCCCTTCGCAGCACAAGGCTGCTCCTACACCGTTTGCAAGGCATCGAACCGCCGCGCCAACCCCTGCTGTTCAAACTGCTCCACGACAAAATCGATAAATGCCCGGGTCTTGCCCGGCAACAGCTTGTGCTCGGCGAAATACAGGCTGATATGCCCATCGTCCACGTACCAGTCCGGCAGCACCCGCCGCAGCCGCCCGCCGTCCAGGTACGGCACGGCAAACGGCAGGCTCACCAGGGCAATCCCCAGGCCCTGCTCGGCCACCGCGCAAGCCGCATCCGAATCGCTCATGGTCATCGCCTGGCGCAACTGCAACGGCTGCTGCACCTGCCAACGACTGGTCAGCGGCCATGAACGCACCCGCCCGGTCTGCGGCGAGCGAATCAGGATACCGTCATGCCGTTGCAATACCTGCGGGTCGTCAATCGGTGCGTGCCGGCCCAGGTACGCCGGCGCTGCCACCAGCACCCGGTGCGCCGGGGTCAGCTTGCGCGCCACCACCCCCGGCGGCAGATCGAACCCCCCGCCAATCGCCGCATCGAACCCCTGGCCGATCAGGTCGACCTGGCGGTTGTCGAAATGCCAGTCCGGGGTAATGGCCGGGTAGCGACGCAGGAACTCAGACAGCAACGGCAACACATACAAGCGCCCGAAGACCGTGCCCATGCTCACCCGCAACAACCCGGCCGGCTGGCCTTCGCTGCTTGCCAGGTTGGCCACGGCGTACTGGATGGTGCGGAAGCTGTCACTGACCTCGCCCAGAAACCGCTGCCCGGCCTCCGTCAAGGTCAGCTTGCGGGTACTACGCTGGAACAACCGCACCCCCAGGCGCGCTTCCAGTTGAGCAACATGCTTGCCCACGGCAGCCGGGGTAATGCTGAGGCGCCTGGCGGCCTCGGCAAAGCTGCCGACTTCGGCACTGCGGATGAAGCATTCCAACGCGTTGAACGATTCCACGGCCATGATTGGCAACCAAAGGTTTACTCTGCTGATAGTGATTGCCATCTTATCAGCAGGTAATCAAGCGCCGATACTGCGCCCATCCAAGGCATTCCAGCCTGGCTTCAGCAGGAGATCAACATGTCCAAGCAACACACACTCGAAGGCAAGGTGGCCCTGGTACAAGGCGGTTCCCGCGGCATCGGCGCAGCCATCGTGCGACGCCTGGCCCGCGAAGGCGCGCAGGTGGCTTTCACCTATGTCAGTTCCGCCGGCCCGGCGCAGGCGCTGGCGCAGGAAATTACCGAAAACGGCGGAAAAGCCCTGGCCCTGCGGGCCGACAGTGCCGACGCGGCGGCTGTGCAATTGGCCGTGGATGACACCGTGAAGGCCTTCGGCCGGCTGGATATCCTGGTCAACAACGCCGGCGTGCTGGCGGTAGCGCCGGTGACCGAATTCGACCTGGCCGACTTCGACCACATGCTGGCGGTGAACGTGCGCAGCGTATTCGTCGCCAGCCAGGCTGCGGCACGCTACATGGGCCAAGGCGGGCGCATCATCAACATTGGCAGCACCAATGCCGAGCGCATGCCGTTTGCCGGTGGCGCCCCCTATGCCATGAGCAAATCGGCGCTGGTCGGCCTGACCCGCGGCATGGCCCGTGACCTGGGGCCGAAAGGCATTACCGTGAACAACGTGCAGCCAGGGCCGGTGGACACCGACATGAACCCGGCCAGCGGCGAGTTCGCTGACAGCCTGATCCCGCTGATGGCAATCGGGCGGTATGGCGAGGCGGATGAAATTGCCAGCTTCGTGGCTTACCTGGCGGGGCCTGAGGCGGGGTACATTACCGGGGCCAGCCTGACGGTCGATGGCGGGTTTGCCGCCTGATTGACGGGTTGCCCGTTCCGACCTCTTCGCGGGTAAACCTGCTCCCACAGGAATACCACGGCTTTCGAGTACTGTGGTGACCCTGTGGGAGCGGGTTCACCCGCGAAGAGGCCGGCACAGGCTATCCACTTATCCACCTGCCACGAGAAGCGCATGCACAACCCCACGCTCAGCCGTGCCCTGATCCTGCTGATGGCCACTGCCACCGGCCTGGCCGTCGCCAGCAACTACTACGCGCAACCGCTGCTGCACAGCATCGCCCAGCAGTTCGGCCTGAGTACCGCCAGTGCCGGCAGCATCGTCATTGCCGCGCAACTGAGCTACGGCGCCGGCCTGTTGCTGCTGGCGCCGCTGGGCGACCTGTTCGAGCAGCGCCGGCTGATCACCGTGATGACCGCCATTTCCACCCTGGGCCTGATCATCAGCGCCTGCGCACAGAGCCTGCCGTGGCTGATCCTTGGCACGGCGCTGACCGGGCTGTTCTCGGTGGTGGCGCAGATCCTCGTGCCCATGGCCGCCACCCTCAGCGAGCCACACCAGCGCGGGCGCGCTGTCGGCACGTTGATGAGCGGTTTGTTGCTGGGCATCCTGCTGGCACGCACCGCCGCCGGGTTCATGGCCGAACTCGGTGGCTGGCGCAGCATCTACGTGCTGGCAGCAGTGCTGATGGCCATCACCGCCGTGGCGCTGTACCGCAGCCTGCCGCAACACCACAGCCATGCCGGGCTGAAATACCCGGCGCTGATCGGCTCGGTGTTCCGCCTGTTCCTCGAAGAACCGGTGCTGCGCCTGCGCTCGCTGCTCGGCCTGCTGGCATTCAGCCTGTTCGCCCTGTTCTGGACGCCACTGGCGTTCCTGCTGGCGAAAGGCCCGTACCACTATTCGGACGCAGTGATAGGCCTGTTCGGCCTGGCCGGTGCAGCGGGCGCGCTGTCGGCCAACTGGGCCGGGCGCCTGGCCGACCGTGGCAAGGGCTCGCTGGGCACCACGGTGGGGCTGGTGGTATTGCTGCTGTCGTGGGTGCCGCTGGGCTTTGCCGAGCAGTCGTTGCTGGCCTTGCTGCTGGGCGTGCTGATGCTCGACCTGGCAGTGCAACTGGTGCACGTGAGCAACCAGAATGCGGTGATTGCCCTGCGGCCTGAGGCGCGCACGCGGCTGAATGCCGGGTATATCACCTGCTACTTCATTGGCGGGGCCTTGGGGTCGCTGCTGGGCACGCAATTGTTCCAGCGCCAGGGCTGGATGGGGATTGTGGTGGCCGGGTTGGTGATTGGCGGTCTGGCGTTGCTGGCGTGGCTTGCTTCCGCCCGCAAAGCTGACGCATAACCCCTGTAGGAGCGCCAGCCTGAGAGTGACAATGCACCGCACGACCCTCCGTCGCATGGCCGTTGACTTGCCCTCCCGGGCAGCGCTCAGTAGTCGCTGGCCAATGCCCTTTCCCTGACAGGACGACGTTATGACAAGACTCACGGTGCAATCCGGCGATTTCTTGCAAGGTGAAGGCGAGTATCGCAACGGATCGCTCACACTCAAGACCCCGCGCAGCCCCTCCCCCGGCGAGCGGATTTCCCTGGCGCGCATCAGCGACCTGCGGTTGGCCAGCCTGGAATCCAACCGCAGCCTTGGCAGTGCCCTGGGCTGGGGCGTAGCCGGTGCACTGGTGGCCGGGCCAGTGGGCTTGCTGGCCGGGTTGTGGCTGGGTGGCAAGGAACAAGAAGCTACCTTCCTGGCCACGTTCAAGGATGGGCGCAAGCTCATGGCCATCACCGATGGCAAGACCTGGTCGAAGATCGATGACAACTGGCGGCAGCACAGGCGGCCGGCCAATAAAGGCTGACTGGATATCGGACGGTCCGGATCGTTTTATGTTGAAGGCGGCGGTAAGATGCCGCCTTTTTCATGGCCTGTGCCGGCCTCTTCGCGGGTGAACCCGCTCCCACAGGAAAATCACTATCCTCAGGTGCAGTGATATACCTGTGGGAGCGGGTTTACCCGCGAAGAGGCCGGCACAGGTGTCGCGCATCCAGGAGCCCCACCGCATGCCCCCGCGTCACCCCCGCCTGCCCCTGAGCCTGCTCAGCCTGGGCCTGGCCCTGCATTGCCCCCATGTGCTTGCCGAAGACAGCGTGCTACTGGCCCCGCTGCAGGTGTCCGACACCTACGCCAACGACGGTTACCAGGCACGCCAGGCAGCCGTGGGCGGCTTCCAACCCGCGCCCTTGCTCGACACCCCGGCCTCGATCAGCGTGTTCAGCCAGCAACTGCTGGAAGACCGCCAGGTGCGCCAGCTCAGTGAAGTGCTGCAAAGCGACGCCTCGGTGGGCGAAAGCTACGCCCCCATCGGCTACTACGAAAACTTCAATGTGCGCGGCTTAGAGCTGAATGCCGCCAGCAGCTACCGCATCAATGGCCAGACCATCGCCGGCGAGCAGAACGTGGCCCTGGAAAACAAGCAGCAGGTAGAGCTGCTCAAAGGCCTGTCCGGGCTGCAGAGCGGTGTGTCGGAGCCGGGCGGCCTGATCAACTACGTGACCAAGCGCGCCGAAGATGTGCGCAGCGTCACGGTGTCGACCAACGAACAAGGCGAACGCTACCTGGCCACCGACCTGGGCGGCTGGTTCGGCAGCGAGCGGCAGTTCGGCCTGCGGGCCAACCTGGCCCATGAAGACATCCGCTCCTACGTCGACCACGCCGACGGCAAGCGCGACTTCGCCTCGCTGGCCTTCGACTGGCAGATCAACCCGGATGCCACCCTGCAGCTGGATGCCGAATACCAGCACCGCGAACAGCGCTCGGTGCCGGGTTACCAGCTGCTCGGTGGCAGCGAAGTACCCCATGGCATCGACCCCGACGACCGCCTGGCCTACCAGCACTGGGCCAAGCCGGTGCAGAACGATTCGCTGAACCTGGGCGGACGCTTCGAGTACCGTTTCAACGAAGCCTGGGCTGGGACCTTGAGTGCCTCGCGCAGCAAGGTGGTGATCGATGACTACAGCTCGTTTGCCTGGGGCTCGAGCGAAGGCGCATTCTTCGGCAGCAACGGCGACTACGACATCTACGACTTCCGCAGCCCCGACGACACCCGCCGTACCGACGAGGCGCAGGCTATCCTCAACGGGCATTTCGATGCGCTGGGTGTAGGGCATGAGCTGACCGTGGGCACCAGTGCGCAGCGGCGCACGCTGGATCAGCGCCCCAGTTATATGGAATGGGTAGGTACAGGCAACATCCACACCGGTGCGCCGGCCTTCGATCCCTCCGACAAACCCGTCAGGTCTAGCGAACGTCGCCTGGACAGCCGCCAGTACGGGCTGTTCGTGAGCGATCGCATCAGCTTCAACGAGCACTGGCAGACCGTACTGGGTGCCCGTGAAGTACGCCTGGACGAGAAAACCTGGAATGAGGAGGGCATATCCGGTCGCCATACCCGGCAGTACGAGTTGCTGCCCAACGCCGCGCTTATCTACAAGCCCCAGCCGGACACCACGGTGTATGCCAGCTACGCCAAGGGCCTGTCAGCGGGCGGTACGGCACCGTGGTTCGCCGAGAACAGCTTCGAAATCCTCGCACCGACTACCTCACATCAGCTGGAATTGGGCCTCAAGCACGACTGGCAAGGCCTGAGCTTCAGCGCCGCACTTTTCCAAATACGCCAGGCATACCAGTACGCGCGCCCGGACGGCGCCGGCCACTTCAACTACGTGCAGCAAGGCCAGCAGAAGAACACTGGTCTGGAGCTGGGTGCCAGTGGCTGGGTGACCTCGAACCTGCAACTGCAAGCCAGCGCCGCGGCCATTCGGGCGCGGGTGCAGAACAGCGGGACCGATGCCTATGAAGGCCACCAGGCGATCAACGTGCCCAGGTTCCGGGCAGCGCTGCAGGCGGAATACACCCTGCCGGTACCGGGGTTGGCACTGCTGGGCGGGGCGCGTTACAGCGCCAGCAAATATGCGAGCCAGGCAGGGAATGTGGAAGTTGGTGGGTACACGGTATTCGATGTGGGTAGCCGCTACCGCACGCGCATTGGGGGATATGACACGGTGCTGCGGCTGACTGTGGATAACGTGTTCGACAAGCGCTATTGGCGCGATGTGGGGGATTACCTGGGGGATAACTACCTGTTCCAGGGGGCGCCGCGGACGGCTCGGCTTTCGGCTTCGGTCAGCTTCTAGATTTTTTGGGCTGCTTTGCAGCCCTTTCGCGACACAAGACCGCTCCTACAGGGGACCGCGCACGCTTGTAGGAGCGGCCTTGTGTCGCGAAAGGGCCGCAAAGCGGCCCCCAAAGGCCCCAAAAACAAAAAACCCCCGGCTTTTCAGCTCGGGGGCTCTTCGTAGAATGTGGCGGTGAAGAAGGGATTTGAACCCTTGATACGATTTCTCGTATACACACTTTCCAGGCGTGCTCCTTCGACCACTCGGACACTTCACCGTTTCTCTTCAAGCCTTGCAGCCTGTCGAGGTGCGCTAATTTAGTGAAAGACCTTCCCTTTGGCAAGCATTTTTTTCAGTTTTTTCATGCATTTGCATTTGCGCCCCGGCGAACGCTGACCGACCAGTCAGCCTTACTGCTTTACCTCGCCCCTGGCGCTGGGTAACGTCGTCGCCACGCCAACAAAAGGACTCTGCCATGAGCGAGCTGATTACCTACCACGCCGAAGACGGCATCGTCACCCTGACCCTGAACAACGGCAAGGTCAACGCCATCTCGCCAGACGTCATTGCCGCCTTCAACGCCGCACTCGACCGCGCCACCGAAGAACGCGCGGTGGTGATCATCACCGGGCAGCCGGGCATTCTGTCTGGCGGCTACGACCTCAAGGTGATGACCAGCGGCCCCAAGGAGGCGATCAGCCTGGTCACCGCCGGTTCCACCCTCGCCCGCCGCCTGCTGTCGCACCCGTTCCCGGTGGTGGTCGCCTGCCCGGGCAACGCCGTGGCCAAGGGCGCCTTCCTGCTGCTGTCGGGCGACTATCGCATTGGCGTCGAAGGGCCGTACAAGGTATGCCTGAACGAAGTGCAGATCGGCATGACCATGCACCATGCCGGCATCGAACTGGCCCGCGACCGCCTGCGCCGCTCGGCCTTCCACCGCTCGGTGATCAATGCCGAGGTGTTTGACCCGCAAGGCGCGGTAGACGCCGGCTTCCTCGACAAGGTGGTGCCGGCCGAGCAGTTGCAGGATGCGGCACTGGCCGCGGCGCGGGAGCTGAAGAAGCTGAACATGCTAGCGCACAAGAACACCAAGCTGAAGGTGCGCAAAGGGTTGCTGGAGGCACTGGACAAGGCGATCGAGCTGGACCAGCAGCATATGGGCTAGCCGGGCCGGCCTCTTCGCGGGTAAACCCGCTCCCACAGGGATATCGCAGGCCTCAAGAGCAGTGAGGTACCTGTGGGAGCGGGTTCACCCGCGAAAGGGCCATCACAGGTTCGCACCTCAGGGTTTGCCCCAACCAGTGCACATCCGTACACTCCCCGGCGACTGTCTGGTGTGAGTCGTACCATGCTTTATTCATTGCGCATGTTCCTGCTGGCGCTGCATTTCCTTGTGGTTGGCACCCTAGGCCTGGTCATTGGCCTGTGCCGCCCCTTCAACCCCGACAACAGCCGCGTGTTCGCCCGCCTCTACAGCCTGCCGGCCACCTGGCTGATGCGAATCAGGGTCAAGGCCGAAGTCGGCCCGCTGTGGGACCACCCGCCAGGCTGCGTGATCGTCGCCAATCACCAGTCCAACTACGACCTGTTCGTGCTGGGCCAGGTGGTGCCCCAGCGCACTGTCGCCATCGGCAAGAAAAGCCTGGGCTGGATCCCGCTGTTCGGTCAGCTGTTCTGGCTGGGTGGCAACGTGCTGGTCGACCGCAAGAACGCCTACCAGGCACGCAAGGCCATGCAGAAGACCACCCGGGTACTGCAGGACGACACGTCGATCTGGATTTTCCCCGAAGGCACGCGCAATCCCGGCGAGCACCTGCTGGCCTTCAAGAAAGGTGCATTTCACATGGCCATCGAGGCCGGCGTGCCGATCGTGCCGGTATGCGTCAGCCGCTATGCCGGGCGCCTGAACCTGAACAGCTGGCGCCAGCGCACGGTGATCGTGCGCTCGCTGCCACCGATCGCAACGACGGGCATGACCCTGCAGGACCTGCCGGCGCTGATCGAACAGTGCCGGGGCCAGATGCAGCAGTGCATCGACCGCATGGAAGGGGAACTGGCCAAGAGCTAGGTTGCTCTTGAGCCCACTACAGCCCAAGCTGTAAGCCGTGTCCAACCGGAATAAGCGAACAACCATGGGTCGAGTCGTGGCATCGGCGGTGTACAGCGCCGGCAGAAAGGTCACCAACATCAGCATCGATGAAGGCAGCGAGTGGGCCCGCAAGCCGGGGCACTTTGTGTGGATCGGCCTGGAAGAGCCCAACGCTGAGGAACTGGCCAACCTGCAGTGCCAATTCAACCTGCACGAACTGGCGATTGAAGACGCCCTGGAAAAGCACAGCCGCCCCAAGCTGGAAACCTTCGGCGACGCCCTGTTCATCGTCACCTACTCGCCGGTGCGCCACGAAGGCAAACTGGAGTTCATCGAAACCCACATCTTCGCCGGCAACGGCTACATCATCACCTGCCGCAACGGCCACTCCAAGTCCTATGCACTGGTGCGCCAACGCTGCGAGGCGCGGCCGTTGCTGCTGGAGCATGGCGAAGATTTCGTGCTGTATGCCTTGCTCGACTTCGTCACCGAGAACTACCAGCCGGTCAGCGAGGCCATTCATGGCGAGATCGAAGAGTTGGAGCAGAGCGTGCTTGGCGGTTCGCTGCAAGAGGACGATATCCGCCGCTTGCACAGCCTGCGCCGCGATATCCTGCGCCTGCGCCGCTACGTGGCACCGATGGTGGAAGTGAGCGAGGAACTGCAGCGCCTGAGCTTCCCGTTCATCGACAAGAACATGCGTCCGTACTTCCGCGATGTGCAGATCCACGTGACGCGGCAAATGGAAGACCTGGCCGGCATCCGCGACATCGCCAGCCAGACCATCGAGATCGGCATGCTGCTGGAGTCGTCACGGCAGAGCATCGTGCAGCGCAAGTTCGCGGCCTGGGCGGCGATCCTGGCGTTCCCCACGGCAATTGCCGGGGTTTACGGGATGAACTTCCAGAACATGCCCGAGCTGGGATGGCACTATGGGTATTTCGGCGTGCTGGGGGTGATCGGGCTGGGCTGTACGGCGTTGTATGCCAGCTTCAAGAAGTCTGGCTGGCTTTGAGATTGTCGGGGCCGCTTTGCGGCCCATCGCGACACAAGGCCGCTCCTACATGGGATCGCGTCAGTCAGGTTATTCGCGATCCCTGTAGGAGCGGCCTTGTGTCGCGATGGGCTGCACAGCAGCCCCCAGCCATCACGCTGCAGTATCTTTGCTCACCGGCTGCTGGATAAACCGCAACATCCACTCACCCACCAGGTCGCCCTGGTGCTCGGTGGCCAGGCTGGCCACGGCTTTGTGGTACACCTCATCACCCAGATACTCCTGGCGCGCATCGAGCAGCGCACGGGAGTAGTCGTGCACGAACTCGGGGTGCCCCTGGAAGCACAGCACCTGGTCACGAATGTGGTACGCAGCGTTCGGGCAGAAGTCGCTGGAGGCGATCACCGTGGCGCCTTCCGGCAACTCGGTCACCTGGTCCTGGTGGCTGATCAGCAAGGTCAGTTCCGACACCTCCGGGTCCATCCACGGCGCATGGGCCGCCAGCGAATAGCGGTGGATACCCACGCCCCAGCCCTGTTCGGCACGCTCGGCCTTGCCACCCAGAGTCAACGCCAGCAACTGGTGGCCGAAACACACCCCCAGCAGCTTCTCGCCACGCTCGTACAGCTTCAGCAAGTAGGCCTTCAGGGTCTGGATCCACGGGTCGGTACCAAACGAGTCGGCTTTGCTGCCCGTCACCAGATAGGCATCGAACACTTCGTTGTCGGCGGGGTAATCGCCGTTCATCACGTTGTACACACGAAATTCCGCGGCGATCGGCTGACGCGAGAAGAGCTGCTCGAACATCCTGCCGTAGCCCTGGTACTGCGCGGTCAACTCCGGTCGCAGGACATCGGTTTCAAGGATGCAGATGCGTAACGACATAGGGATAGTCCTGAACGACATAGGTGGGAATCTGCTGTAGAGACTGACGCGAAAGGCACGTACAAGCAAGTAGGCCGCACTGACGAACGGTCACATTTCGTCGGTGACCTGCTGGCACTTGCGCCACCGTCTAGCGAGAGCATGCCAGCCAGATGGCAATTAGCCTCATACCCAGAAGAAATCAACGAACAGTGGGATTAGAACAAAGGGTTCTCAAAGATGGATGACGCACACCCTACTGTTGGTTGTATATCCACTTTCAAGAGGCAGCAGTCAAGGCGTCACCAACGCTACTGCGATCGACCCGAAGCGCGACAGGGAAGCCAACGGGTATTCAGGAATAACAACAAGAAGGCGGTCCGCCATGTTCAGACAATCGAAAATTCGCCAAGCTGGGCTCATTCTCTTCGCCACGACTTTGCTGCTGATCCTGCCGAACCTCACACGTTTGTTCGGCTGACTGCCGCTGTGGCGCCAACAGGCAACGCACAGGTAACCTGCTGGCCTTGATGGTCGGAGATTACCCATGCGCCATTGCCTTGCACTGTTAGTGTTGTTCCTGAGCCTGCCGCTGTCGGCGGCGCAACTGCACCTTGAACTGGGTGCCACGACGCGCCAGTGGAGCAGTGCCGAACTGCTCGACCACCCGCAGGCCCGGGACATCAGCATCGACCAGGATGTTTCCTACAAGCAGCCCATGCATTACCGGGCGGTGCCGCTGGCCGCGCTGCTGGACGGCGTGAGTGCCAACGACCACCTGCAGGCGGTGGCGCTGGATGGCTTTGCCGCTGAAATGCCAGCGGCGCCACTGTTACAGCGCGGGCCGGCACAGGCCTGGCTGGCGGTGGAGGAGCCGGGCCGGCCGTGGCCACCACTGGGCCAAGGCAAGCCGAGTGCCGGGCCGTTCTACTTGGTGTGGACTGCACCGCAGGCCAGCGGCATCCGCCCGGAGCAGTGGCCGTTCCAGATTTCCACGATTCGCAAGCTGGCCTCTGTCGAGGCGCGTTTCCCGGCATTGCTGCCCGACCCGAAGCTGCCGGCTGACAGCCCGGTGGGCCGGGGCTTTGCCTTGTTCCAGCAGAACTGCCTGGCGTGTCACCGGCTGAACGGCGCGGGGGATGCGCAGGTGGGGCCGGACCTGAACGTGCCGCATAACCCGACCGAGTATTTTCGGCCTGAATATCTACGCCAGCTGATTCGTGACCCGCAGAGCCTGCGGCAGTGGCCGCAGGCGAAGATGCCGGGGTTTGCAAAGAGTGTCTTGAGTGAGCCGGAGCTGGATGAATTGCTGGCCTATTTGAGGCATATGGCTGGGCGCAGGCCTTGAGGGCGGTGTGTGCTTCTTCGCGGGCTTGCCCGCTCCCACAGGATCACCACAGGCTTGAATGCCGTGAGATACCTGTGGGAGCGGGCAAGCCCGCGAAGAAGGCAACACAAAACTCTCAGGCTATTGGCCGCTCCTGCTTGACCCCCCACCCTTCCACCTCACCGCCATAAGGTGTCACCAACTGCTCGAAGGCCTCTTCGAAGTCGCCAATCCCGCCATGGGTGGCATACATGACCTTGCTCAGTTCCAGATGCCAGGCACCGTCGCCCAGTTCCTTCACCTGGGCATTCAGCGATTCACCGCGAAACTGCCCGGCCGCGCGGCGGGCTCCTGCTTCGTCAGGGAATATGGCGTAGAACTCGATGGGGTGGATTTGGGTGAAGTCGAAACCGCCTGCTTTCATCTGGCGCAGGACGTTGCTGCTGATATCGTCGTTCTGGCTGCTCATGAAACGTCCTCCTGAATAATGCGATGGATAGACTTTCCGTGCACTACGCACCTGCCGGCAGCGGCCGGGCAGTTCGAGCTGATGCAAGACGCGAAGGGGTGCGGTGCCAACCCGCAGAAAAGGCCGGCACCTTCATGCAGCGTAGTGCCTGCCAGGGCACCACGCAAACGTGTGGTTCAGGGCGTTTCCTGGATGCTGGTGATGGTCACGCCACTCTGTTCCTTGAGCCAGCGTGCGGTGGGTGAAACAGTGCGGTCCTGGAAGTCGTTGAGGTCCAACTCGTCCATCACCGGGAACAGGTGCGAACGGATGGCCCGCGCGGCGTCCTCCTCGCTGGGGCACTGGTCGCCGCGCAGCGTCAGGGTGGTGAGCACGCCTTTCTGATCGGCAAAGATGACTTCCCACTCTTTCATCGAACGACCCCTCTCAGTCAACGAACATCGGGTGTGTGATGCCTGAAACAAGTGACCTTGAGGTGGGGAGAATGTTCAGTCAGATGACTTGGTAGCGGTGCGGCTTTTTTGTGGGAGCGGCCTTGTATCGCGAAAGGGCCGCAAAGCGGCCCCGGCGATCTTTACATGGATACTGGATCTGGGGCTGCTGCGCAGCCCTTTCGCGACACAAGGCCGCTCCCACACGGCCCAGGTCCGCCTGGCGATCTAGCTTACTTCGGTGTGCCGTGCACCACACCGGCGGTGTTATCCAGCAGGCTCTTGGTCGCGGTCTGGATATACGCTTCCAGCTTCTTCAGCATTTCCGGCTGGTCCGGGCTTTCGATCAGCTCGGCCTTGAACTCGCTGCCCAGCTGGTAGCGGTACATGCGCGGGGTCATGTCCTTGGACTCGATCAGGATGCGGTCGCCCTGCACCAGGCCGACGATCTGCTCGCTGCCCGATGGCTTGATCATGCCCACGCCCTGGTCGCCCTCAGGCAGGTTGAGCAGGTCGCGGCCCCAGCACTGGTGACGAGCCTGGCCACCCAGGCGGCCCATGATGGTCGGCACGATGTCTACCTGGGTGCCCACGGTGTGGTTGACCGCACCGAACTTCTCCTGGATGCCCGGGGCAATCAGCAGCAGCGGCACGTTGAAGCGGCCCAGGTCCAGCTCGGTGACCTGCTGGTGGTTGCCAAAGCCATGGTCGCCAACGATGACGAACAGGGTTTCCTTGAAGTACGGCTCTTTGCGCGCCTTCTCGAAGAACTGCCCCAGCGCCCAGTCCGAATAGCGCATGGCGGTCAGGTGCTCGTCCAGGCGGCCCTGGCCGGTTACCGGCTCTACCGGCAGGTCCTTGGGCAGCGCGTACGGGGTATGGTTGGACAACGTCTGCAGCAGCGCGTAGATCGGCTTCTTGCCATCGTGCTTTGCCAGCTCTTCGTTGCCGCGG
Source organism: Pseudomonas inefficax (assembly GCF_900277125.1). Classification (GTDB taxonomy): domain Bacteria; phylum Pseudomonadota; class Gammaproteobacteria; order Pseudomonadales; family Pseudomonadaceae; genus Aquipseudomonas; species Aquipseudomonas inefficax. The sequence goes on along the minus strand of NZ_OPYN01000078.1, from coordinate 2,183 downwards.
TCGAACATGTCCTGGTCGGAAACGCCCCAGGTCGGGTCGGAGAACACTGGGTTGACGAAGTCGTTACGGCCAATGAAGGTGGTCATGCCCTGGTTGCCGAAGAAACCGGACTGGTTGTCCCAGGCGAAGTCGCCGTTGTAGACGTACACATCGTCGTAATCGCGGGCGCTGAGCAGGGCTGGCAGCCCGGACAGCTTGTGGCCGCCTTCCGGGGTCTGCATCAGGTATTCGAAGCCTGGCAGGTTGGGGAAGCAGGCCATGGTGGCGAACATGCCCTGATGGGTATGGGTGCCGTTGGAGAAGAAGCGGTCGAACAGCAGGCCCTCTTTGGCCAGCTTGTCGAAGTACGGGGTGATGTTGTTGGGGCTGCCCAGCGCGCCCACCGAGTGGCCGGCGAAGCTTTCCATCAGGATCACCACCACGTTCTTGATCGGCAGGGTGCGCTCGGCCGGCGGCACGAAGTCGCGGCGGATGGCTGCCTCGTCGGCATCAACCAGGGTGTCGTTGGCAGTCAGCAGCTGCTCGCGCACGCTCTGCGTGGCCACGTCCTGCTCCAGCACCGGCTTCCAGATATTGGCGCGGTCTTCGCCAAAGCGGCTCTTGGCAGCATCGATCAGGGTCAGGGTGCCGTTCAGGCCCAGCTGGTTGACGAAGTTGGAATCGGTGGTGAAGGCATCACCCCAGCGCATTGGCGGGCCCTGGCGCAGGGTGCCACGGGCGGCGACCACGGCCACCAGCAGGATCACCATGAACACCGCCAGGCGGTTGTACCACGGCGCCGCGCGGCGCTGCAGGGTGACCTCGCCGGCGCCGTTGCCCCGGGTGATGCGGTCGATGCCCTTGAACAGCAGGCTCAGCAGCCAGGTGCCGAACAGCCAGGCCAGCAGGTAGCGCACCACCGGGAAGCCGTACCAGAGCATGCTCAGCACGGTCTTCGGGTCTTCCTTGATGTACTGGAACACCAGACCGTTGAGGCGCTGGTGGAACTCGCGATAGAAGTCCAACTCCATCAGGCCGAGGAACATCACCACGCTCGAGGTGATGGTCAGCCAGAAACGGAACAGGCCACGGCGGGCCATGGCCCATGGGCTGAGGATGGCCAGCAGCAGCGGAATGCTGATGTACACCACCACGCGCAGGTCGAAGCGCAAGCCGTTGAGGAAGCCTTCGGCGACGGTCGCGCTGGGGGTATCGCCGATCATGTCGCTGTTGTAGACCAGCAGCGCCAGGCGCACGAGGCTGAGCATCAGCATGATCACCAGGCCGCTGAGCAGGGTGTAGGCCAGGTGGGATTTCAGGGTGGGCGAGAACGACGCTCGCGCGCCCCGTTGCTTCAAGGCGTCCGGGTTAGCCATGAATGGGAAGGTCCTAGGATTGCGGGTTTGCGGAGATGGCGCAGGTGTATACCAACGCAGCATTGTGCGGGTGCGGATTCTGTTTAAACCAATGTGAAAATTTTGTCACGGGGGTGTTGCCGTTTTTGTCTGTTACGGCCTCTTCGCGGGCACGCCCGCTCCCACAGGGATATCACCGCTCTCGGGTCTGGTGGTCTACCTGTGGGAGCGGGCGTGCCCGCGAAGAGGCCAGTACAGGCATTCAAATCCGCACATTCCCCCGCGGCCCGGCGATCGCCCAGATCACCAGGCCCACCACCGGCAGCAGGGCGATCAGCAGTATCCACAACACCTTGATACCTACTTCGCTGCCGCTCTTGATTACATTGAGGATGGCCCAGATATCCAGCGCCAGGATGATCAGCCCGACCAGGCTGTTGAACGTCGACCCCATGCCAAAACTCCTGTCAAAGGCTTTTGCTGCACAGCATAGTCAGCTATCACGTCAATAGAAGGGAATCCTTGGCCGTTTGTGCGGGTCACTGCTTAAACTGCTGTATCCATCGATTTCGAGGTTGCCATGCCCCCCGCCCATACCCACAGCGTTGCCCTGCCCTCGCCCGTCAGCGCCTGGCGCCAACAGATGCACGACAACCCCTGGATCGGCGCCGGCCTGGCCCTGAGCATGCTGGTGGTACTGGTACTGCTGGGGGCAAGCCTGTGGAACGCGGTGAACGGCGACCACGCCGATAATCTTCACCTGGCCGCACTGGGCGGGCTGTCCGGCTTTGGCGCCACGGCGCTGGGCGCGGTGCTGGCGGTGGTGCTGCGCGATGTCAGGGCACGCAC
>NZ_OPYN01000077.1 GCF_900277125.1 Pseudomonas inefficax | reverse complement strand
CGTCGACCACGCCGACGGCAAGCGCGACTTCGCCTCGCTGGCCTTCGACTGGCAGATCAACCCGGATGCCACCCTGCAGCTGGATGCCGAATACCAGCACCGCGAACAGCGCTCGGTGCCGGGTTACCAGCTGCTCGGTGGCAGCGAAGTACCCCATGGCATCGACCCGGACGACCGCCTGGCCTACCAGCACTGGGCCAAGCCGGTGCAGAACGATTCGCTGAACCTGGGCGGGCGCTTCGAGTATCGTTTCAACGAGGCCTGGACAGGGGCCTTGAGTGCCTCGCGCAGCAAGGTGGTGATCGATGACTACAGCTCGTTTGCCTGGGGCAGCGAAAGGGGCTTTCAATCGCACTTTAGTCCGGAAGGAGATTACGATATCTATGATTTTCGTAGCCCAGACGACACGCGTCGCATCGATGAAATCCAGGCCATGCTCAATGGCAGGTTTGACATAGCAAGCACCAGCCATGAGCTGACCGTGGGAACCAGTGCGCAACGCCGCACGGTGGATCAACGAACCTACTACAACGAACTTCTGGAGCATGGCGGCAACATTCACACCGGATCGATAGCCCAGCCGCCCTCCGACAGACCCATAGGGTCTAGCGAACGACGCCTGGACAGCCGCCAGTACGGCCTGTTCGTCAGCGACCGTATCAGCCTCAATGAACAATGGCAGACAGTGCTGGGCGCTCGTGAAGTGCGCCTGGATGAAAAGACCTGGGACGAAAACGGGGTAGCCGGCCGTCATACCAGACAATACGAGTTGCTGCCCAATGCCGCACTTATTTACAAGCCGCAGCCGGATACCACCTTGTACGTCAGCTATTCCAAAGGCCTTGCAGCCGGCGGCACGGCGCCTTGGTTCGCCAGCAACGCAGCCGAAATCCTCGCGCCCACTACCTCCCACCAGCTGGAACTGGGCCTCAAGCACGACTGGCAAGGCCTGAGCTTCAGCGCCGCACTGTTCCAGATCCGCCAGGCATACCAGTACGCGCGCCCGGACGGCGCCGGCCACTTCAACTACGTGCAGCAAGGCCAGCAGAAGAACACTGGTCTGGAGCTGGGTGCCAGTGGCTGGGTGACCTCGAACCTGCAACTGCAAGCCA
>NZ_OPYN01000076.1 GCF_900277125.1 Pseudomonas inefficax | reverse complement strand
GGGGCCTGCGACGGGTGAAAAGTCGCCAAGGATAGCCGCAAATTCCCCCTTGCGGTTAGCCGGCCAGCACTTGCAGGCGCGCTGCGGCGTCCACGGCCCCCATGGTTTGCGCTGCCATCAGTGCGGTGGAACCACGGGCATCCTGACGTGCCGGGTCGGCACCCTGGGCCAGCAGGTATTCGAGGATTTCGCTGCGGTTGAACATGGCTGCCAGCATCAGCGCGGTGCGGCCATCCTGCGCGGACGCGTCCACCGGTACGCCGTGCTCCAGCAACAGGCGGATCATGGCCAGGTCGCCCTTGAACGCAGCGCCAGCGATAGGCAGCTGGCCGTTATCGTTGGCAATCAGCGGGTCGGCGCCATGCGCCAGCAGCACGCGCACTGCATCGTGGTGGCCGTGGTAGCTGGCCAGCATCAACAGAGTGTCACCCTTGTGGTTGCGCAAGTTGGGCGGCAGGCCGCTGGCCAACAGGCGCCCGAGCATCTCGGCATCGCCCTGGCGGGCACGCTCGAACACCTGCTCGGCAAAGGCGGCTGTTTCGTCGTCGGTCATGGTGGCGGGCGTGGGTTGGCTGGACATTTGGAACCTCCTGGCAGAAATCGTTGCCCAAGTTTTTGTCAGGCAAGGCTGCCGGGTCAAAGGTTCAGATTCTATCGGGCCGATAGTTGGCGGCGAGTCGTGCAATATGCACTGTGCAAAATGCACGACCGTGCAGGTTGCACGACAGCGCCTTGGAAATTTAAACGTAACTACCTGAATTTTAAGAACTTTTCTAGAAAAAACATCCTGGCACGGTCACTGCAAATATCAACTCATGTCTGCCACGTAACAGCCAGGAGTTGATATGGACCTCATCCAGGAAAAGTTCGTTTCGGTATTTTCGGCCTATCAGGTGGATACCCAGGCCCGCCCCGACGGCGGCGTAATGCTGACCCTGCGCGCTGCTGATGGCAAGGTTACCCGCCGGGTGCTGACGTATGCGCAACTGCACAGCGCCGAGCAGCTTTCGTGGGCGATCAGCGCCATCCGCCGGGATCTGGCCGAGCAGGCCAGCGAGTTGCCAGTGATTTCGATGCTGCAGAGCCAGCAGCGCTTTGCCTTGCCGACCTATCGCTGAGTTTCGGGTTGGGTGATCTGGCCTCTTCGCAGCGCAAGGCTGCTCCTACAGGTACCGGTGACACTGGCCCTGTAGGAGCAGCCTTGTGCTGCGAAGAGGCTGGAAAAGCCATCACAATTCATCAATGCCCAGGAACGCCCGCGCAGTCACATCGCCCGTAAACTTCGGCTGCATGCCCTGCTCGCTGCCATACAACCGCAACGCCAGGCAAAACGGTGCATCGCCCAGCTCGACCCAGCGCCGGGTCCCCGCTGGCACCACCAACTGGTCACCCTTTTCACACAATATCGAATACACCCACTCCCCTACACGCAGGCCAACCTGCGCCCGCCCGCTGACCACGGCAAACACCTCGTCGGCGTCATGCACATGCTCATCGCGCACATCCACCTGCGCCGGGGCCTCACCATCACGGTTGAGCACCACGAAGGCCTTGCTGCCATGCGCGGTCATCAACTGGTCCAGGTGATCGCGACAGGCCTCCAGCAC
>NZ_OPYN01000075.1 GCF_900277125.1 Pseudomonas inefficax | reverse complement strand
GGCCAGGTGGGATTTCAGGGTGGGCGAGAACGACGCTCGCGCGCCCCGTTGCTTCAAGGCGTCCGGGTTAGCCATGAATGGGAAGGTCCTAGGATTGCGGGTTTGCGGAGATGGCGCAGGTGTATACCAACGCAGCATTGTGCGGGTGCGGATTCTGTTTAAACCAATGTGAAAATTTTGTCACGGGGGTGTTGCCGTTTTTGTCTGTTACGGCCTCTTCGCGGGCACGCCCGCTCCCACAGGGATATCATCGCTCTCGGGTCTGGTGATCTACCTGTGGGAGCGGGTTTACCCGCGAAGAGGCCAGCACAGGCATTTCAGATCCGCACATTCCCCCGCGGCCCGGCGATCGCCCAGATCACCAGGCCCACCACCGGCAGCAAGGCGATCAGCAGTATCCACAACACCTTGATGCCCACTTCGCTGCCACTCTTGATCACATTGAGGATGGCCCAGATATCCAGCGCCAGAATGATCAGCCCGACCAGGCTGTTGAACGTCGACCCCATGCCAAAACTCCTGTCAAAGGCTTTTGCTGCACAGCATAGTCAGCTATCACGTCAATAGAAGGGAATCCTTGGCCGTTTGTGCGGGTCACTGCTTAAACTGCTGTATCCATCGATTTCGAGGTCGTCATGCCACCCGCAAATACCCCCAGCGTTGCCCTGCCCTCGCCTATCAGCGCCTGGCGCCAACAGATGCACGACAACCCCTGGATCGGTGCAGGCCTTGCCCTGAGCATGCTGGTGGTACTGGTACTGCTGGGGGCAAGCCTGTGGAACGCGGTGAACGGCGATCACGCCGATAATCTTCACCTGGCCGCACTGGGCGGGCTGTCCGGCTTTGGCGCCACGGCGCTGGGCGCGGTGCTGGCGGTGGTGCTGCGCGATGTCAGGGCACGCACCCAGGATGTGATGCTGGGCTTTGCCGCCGGCATGATGCTGGCGGCCAGTTCGTTTTCGCTGATTCTGCCAGGCCTGGACGCCGCCCGCGAAATCACCGGCAACGGCCCGGCCGCGGCCTTCACCGTGGTGCTGGGCATGGGCCTGGGCGTGCTGCTGATGCTCGGCCTGGATCGCTTTACCCCGCATGAACACGAGAGCACCGGCCCTTGTGGCCCAGAAGCCGAGCGCATCAGCCGGGTGTGGTTGTTCGTGCTGGCGATTACCCTGCACAACCTGCCTGAGGGCATGGCCATTGGCGTGAGTTTTGCCAATGGCGACATGAACATCGGCCTGCCGCTAACCAGCGCCATCGCCATCCAGGACATCCCCGAGGGGCTGGCCGTGGCGCTGGCACTGCGCGCTACCGGGTTGTCGAACCTGAAGGCCGCGCTGGTGGCGATCGGGTCGGGGCTGATGGAGCCGCTGGGTGCGGTGATCGGCCTGGGGATTTCGACCGGCTTTGCCCTGGCCTACCCGGTGAGCATGGGGCTGGCGGCGGGGGCGATGATCTTTGTGGTGAGCCACGAGGTGATTCCCGAAACCCACCGCAATGGGCACCAGACGGCGGCGACCCTGGGGTTGATGGGGGGGTTTGCGGTGATGATGTTCCTGGATACTGCGCTGGGCTGAAGCTTGAAGCTGCCTGTGCCGGCCACTTCGCGGGTAAACCCGCTCCCACAGGGATATCACTGGGCCTGAGGGGAGTGATATCCCTGTGGGAGCGGGTTTACCCGCGAAGAAGCAAACGCAAAATCAGACGTGTACGGCCACCTTCAGGGCCTCCAGGGCAGGCTCGACCTTGATCCCCACCTCTGCCCCCAGCTCCAGCACCCGCGCCAGGTCGTTCTGCCCCACCATCACCATCTGCAGCTCGTCATCCAGCAACTGGCTGAAGTTGAGCAGCACATAACCACCCGCCTCTTTGTTCAGCGCCCCCATCTGCACCTGGATGCGGTTGAGTGCGGTCAGCGGCTCGGTGCGGGCCAGTTGCTTGGGCTTGAGGGTGAACGGCACGCTCTGGTCGAACGAATCGCTGATCTGCTGGAACAGCTCCTGGTAGCTGTCGGCCTGGAACACCACGGTGTCCGGCAGGCTGCCCAGCACCACCCATTCGCCCAGGGGGATGGGGAAGCTGTCGTCGTAGTTGATGTCGGGGTTGGCGGACAGGAAGGCGGCGGGGTCGGCGTAGGCCTGGGCGGCCTCGTCGGCGATGCGCTCGATGTCTTCCTCACGCATGCAGCCAGCGGCAATGAGGCGGATGAATTCGAGCAACTGAGTTTTCATGAAAGGGGGCCTGCGACGGGTGAAAAGTCGCCAAGGATAGCCGCAAATGCCCCCTTGCGGTTAGCCGGCCAGCACTTGCAGGCGCGCTGCGGCGTCCACGGCGCCCATGGTTTGCGCTGCCATCAGCGCGGTGGAACCACGGGCATCCTGACGGGCCGGGTCGGCACCCTGGGCCAGCAGGTAGTCGAGGATTTCGCTGCGGTTGAACATGGCCGCCAGCATCAGCGCGGTGCGGCCATCCTGCGCGGCGGCATCCACCGGTACGCCGTGCTCCAGCAACAGGCGGATCATGGCCAGGTCGCCCTTGAACGCAGCGCCGGCGATGGGCAGCTGGCCGTTATCGTTGGCAATCAGCGGGTCGGCGCCATGCGCCAGCAGCACCCGCACTGCATCGTGGTGGCCATGGTAGCTGGCCAGCATCAGCAGAGTGTCCCCCTTGTGGTTGCGCAAGTTGGGCGGCAGGCCGCTGGCCAGCAGGCGCCCGAGCATCTCGGCATCGCCCTGGCGGGCACGCTCGAACACCTGCTCGGCAAAGGCGGCTGTTTCGTCGTCGGTCATGGTGGCGGGCGTGGGTTGGCTGGACATTTGGAACCTCCTGGCAGAAATCGTTGCCCAAGTTTTTGTCAGGCAAGGCTGCCGGGTCAAAGGTTCAGATTCTATCGGGCCGATAGTTGGCGGCGGGTCGTGCAATATGCACTGTGCAAAATGCACGACCGTGCAGGTTGCACGACAGAGCCTCAGAAAATTAAACGTAACTACCTGAATTTTAAGACCTTTTCTAGAAAAAACATCCTGGCACGGTCACTGCAAACATCAACTCATGTCTGCCACGCAACAGCCAGGAGTTGATATGGACCTCATCCAGGAAAAGTTCGTTTCGGTATTTTCGGCCTATCAGGTGGATACCCAGGCCCGCCCCGACGGCGGGGTGATGCTGACCCTGCGCGCTGCTGACGGCAAGGTCACCCGCCGGGTGCTGACCTATGCGCAACTGCACAGCGCCGAGCAGCTTTCGTGGGCGATCAGCGCCATCCGCCGGGATCTGGCCGAGCAGGCCAGCGAGTTGCCAGTGATTTCGATGCTGCAGAGCCAGCAGCGGTTTGCCTTGCCGACCTATCGCTAAGTTTTGGGTTGGGTGATCTGGCCTCTTCGCAGCGCAAGGCTGCTCCTACAGGTACCGGTGACACTGGCCCTGTAGGAGTAGCCTTGTGCTGCGAAGAGGTCGGAAAAGCCATCACAACTCATCAATGCCCAGGAACGCCCGCGCAGTCACATCGCCGGTAAACTTCGGCTGCATGCCCTGCTCGCTGCCATACAACCGCAACGCCAGGCAAAACGGTGCATCGCCCAGCTCGACCCAGCGCCGGGTCCCCGCTGGCACCGCCAACTGGTCACCCTTTTCACACAATACCGAATACACCCATTCCCCCACACGCAGGCCAACCTGCGCCCGCCCGCTGACCACGGCAAACACCTCGTCGGCGTCATGCACATGCTCATCGCGCACATCTACCTGCGCCGGGGCCTCACCATCACGGTTGAGCACCACGAAGGCCTTGCTGCCATGCGCGGTCATCAACTGGTCCAGGTGATCGCGACAGGCCTCCAGCACCTCGTCCTGAGCCGTGCCCGGGCGCACCCGCAGGCCATGCTCGGCATGGGCAAAGCGCACGCCCTGCTCGGCCAGGGTGACGGCGATGTCGTCGTGGTGGGTCAGCACCTTGTTCGGCAGGTCCGGGCTGGAGGGGTGGAAAACGCAGAGAATGCTCATCAGGGGCGGGTCCTGGTCGGTTGCGAACAAAGGGTAATGATAACGGCTGCAGCCAAGGCTGCGGCACTGGCCATACCAAAGGTGAAGGTTGGGCCCAGCAGTTTCCAGCTGTAGCCCGAATACAACGCCCCCAGCGCACCCCCAGTGCCCGACAGCGCCGCATAAAGCGCCTGGCCCTGGCCCTGCTGGCGGGCGCCGAAGCTGGCCTGGACGAAAGCGATGCTGGCAGCATGGAAGCAGCCGAAGGTGGCCGCGTGCAACACCTGGGCGAAAACCAGCACCGCCGGCTCATCGGCCAGGTTGCCCAGCAACAGCCAGCGCAGCGCCGCCAGCACGAAGCTGGCCAGCAGCACCCGCTGTACCGAAAAGCGCGCGAAGATGCGGCTCATGGCCATGAACACCAGTACTTCGGCCACCACCCCCAGTGCCCACAGCAAACCGATGGCACCCCGGGCATAGCCCAAGTGTTCCAGGTGCAGGGTGAGGAAGGTGTAGTACGGCCCGTGACTGAGCTGCATCAGGGCCACGCAGGCGTAGAACGCGACCACCCCGGGTGCCCGAAGCTGCTGCAGAAAACCACCCGCGCCGCTGCGCTCGCCCTGCTCCGCTGGCTGGGCATTGGGCACCCACAGGCTGGCGGCGACGATGCCGGCCATGATCGTGACCAGCGCCACCGGGTAGATATCCAGGCTCAGCCATTCGAACAGCCGGCCCAGGCCGACCACGGTGAGGATGAAGCCGATCGAGCCCCACAGGCGCACCTGGCTGTAGCGCGCGGTCTGCCCGTGCAGGTGGGCCAGGGTGATGACCTCGAACTGCGGTAGCACCGCATGCCAGAAGAACGCGTGCAGGGCCATGACCAGCGCCAGCCAAGCGTAGCTTTTGCCAAGGAAGATCAGGGCGAAGGTGGCCAGGGTAGATAGCGCGCCCAGGCGCACGATCAGCAGGCGCTGGCCGGTGCGGTCGCCCAGCCAGCCCCACAGGTTGGGGGCGATGCAGCGCATCAACATCGGAATGGCCACCAGCTCGCCGATGCGTGCCGCAGAGAAGCCCAGGTGGTCGAAGTACAGCGCCAGGAACGGGGCTGTGGAACCGAGCAGGGCGAAGTAGAACAGGTAGAAGCTGGACAGGCGCCAGTAGGGGATTGGTTGCATGGGGGTGGCCTTGTGGGGACCTGTGCCGGCCTCTTCGCGGGTGCACCCGCTCCCACAGGTACCTCACTGCCCTCAGGCCTAGTGATATTCCTGTGGGAGCGGGTTTACCCGCGAAGAGGCCAGTACTGGCGAATCAGAGCTGGCCCAGCACCGGGGTATTCACCTTCACATCGGCATTCTGCGCGCGGTGGCGCAGCAGATGGTCCATCAGCACGATAGCCATCATCGCCTCGGCGATCGGCGTGGCGCGGATGCCCACGCACGGGTCGTGGCGGCCTTTGGTGATGACGTCCACCGGGTTGCCGTCGACATCGATGGAGCGCCCCGGGGTGGTAATGCTGGAGGTCGGCTTCAGCGCCAGGTGGGCAACGATCGGCTGGCCCGAGGAAATACCGCCGAGGATGCCGCCCGCATTGTTGCTGAGGAAGCCTTCCGGCGTCATTTCGTCACGGTGCTCGGTGCCGCGCTGGGCCACGCTGGCGAAGCCGGCGCCGATTTCCACGCCCTTGACCGCGTTGATGCTCATCAGCGCATGGGCAAGTTCTGCGTCCAGGCGGTCGAAGATAGGCTCGCCCAGGCCCGGCATGACGCCTTCGGCGACCACGGTGATCTTGGCACCCACCGAGTCCTGGTCGCGACGCAGCTCGTCCATGTAGGCCTCAAGCTCCGGTACCTTGCTCGGGTCAGGGCTGAAGAAAGCGTTCTGCTCCACCGACTCCCAGGTCTTGAACGGGATTTCGATCGGGCCCAGCTGGCTCATGTAGCCGCGCACGGTGATGCCCTGGGTGGCCAGGTACTTCTTGGCGATGGCACCGGCGGCCACGCGCATGGCGGTTTCGCGGGCCGAGCTGCGGCCACCGCCGCGGTAGTCGCGGATGCCGTACTTGTGGTGGTAGGTGTAGTCGGCGTGGGCCGGGCGGAACAGGTCCTTGATCGCCGAGTAGTCCTTGGACTTCTGGTCGGTGTTGCGGATCAGCAGGCCGATCGAGCAGCCGGTGGTGCGGCCTTCGAACACGCCGGAGAGGATTTCCACCTCGTCGGCTTCCTGGCGCTGGGTGGTGTGCCGGCTGGTGCCGGGCTTGCGCCGGTCGAGGTCGTGCTGCAGGTCGGCGAGGGAAATTTCCAGGCCCGGTGGGCATCCATCGACAATGGCGACCAACGCCGGGCCATGGCTCTCGCCAGCGGTGGTGACAGTGAACAGCTTGCCGTAGGTATTGCCGGACATGGACGCTCCGCGAGATCTGCCTGAAGTGAACGAAAGCGGCAGTATACAGATGGATTGACCGCCTGTGCTGGCCTCTTCGCGGGTAAACCCGCTCCCACAGAGTCATCACAAGATGCGAAAATTGTGCTGTACCTGTGGGCAACTATCTTGCTCAATTTCCAAAAGCTGGCGCGATCCCTGTGGGAGCGGGTTTACCCGCGAAGAGGCCGAACCTGCATGCACGGTCCGAGAACCTTCCCACGCACGCTGGGTCAAACCTTCATCTCCCCAAGTAGTACCGCATGATGTCGCGCCTCGTCGCTCTCTTCTTCCTCCTGTGTACCGGCCTGGCCCAAGCCGCCGCCCCAACTGTGCTGCAGCGCCCGATCGACCTCGACACCGGCCAGGGCGTGCTGCACGGCAGCCTGCTGCTGCCGCAACAGGCCACCCCGCCGCCGGTGGTGCTGATCATCGCCGGCTCCGGCCCCACCGACCGTGACGGCAACAACCCGGCGTCAGGCCGGGTCGACAACCTCAAGCGCCTGGCCCTGCTGCTGGCCAGCGAGCACATCGCCAGCGTGCGTTACGACAAGCGCGGGGTGGCCGCCAGCCAGCCGGCCACGCCCGACGAGCGTGACCTCAGCGTGGATCGCTACGTGGCGGACGTGGTCGCCTGGAGCCACAAGCTCAAGGCCGACCCACGCTTCGGCCCGTTGATCCTGATCGGCCACAGCGAAGGCGCGCTGATCGCCAGCCTGGCGGCCGAGCAGGCCGGCGCCAGCGCGGTGATTACCCTGGCCGGTAGCGGCCGGCCGCTGGCCGAGGTGCTGCGCGAGCAACTGGCCCAGCGCCTGCCGCCGGCGCAACTGGCCGGCGGCAGTGCCCTGCTCGACCGCCTGCAGGCCGGGCAGACCAGCCTGGAGGTACCGGCGCCGCTGCGCCAGGTGTTCCGCCCCAGCGTGCAGCCCTACCTGATTTCGCTGTTCCAGCAGAACCCGGCGGCGGCCTTTGCCCGGCTGCCCATGCCCGCGCTGATCGTGCAGGGGCGCAACGATGTGCAGGTGAGCGTGGTTGACGCCGAACGGCTGAAGGCGGCCAAGCCGGACGCCCAACTGGTGCTGATCGATGGCATGAACCACATGCTGCGCATCAGCCCCAAGGCGATGAGCCAGCAGCGCGAAAGCTACCTCAACCCTGAACTGCCGCTGGCCAGGGAACTTGGCGAGCAGATTGTGACGTTTATTCAGCATTTGCCTTCGGCGTAAGGGAAATAGGCTCAGGTCCTGGACGCTTCTGCCGATAGGGTGGATAACGGCGAAAATTGGGGCCGCTGCGCGGCCCTTCGCGACACAAGGCCGCTCCTACAGCGTTACGCGTCGTCTCTGCTATGCGCGATCCTCTGTAGGAGCGGCCTTGCGTCGCGAAAGGGGCACGCAGTGCCCCCTCTTGCAGCCGGCACGCACTTGAGGACAAGCCCTGATGACAACCGCCCCCGCCGCCGTAGAGCCGGCCGAAGAGCCCGAGGAAAGCACCGCCCTGCCCTGGGCCGAGCTGGCCGTCGAACATTTCCAGCTGTTGCGCCTGGCCGCCCTGCCCACCGACCGCAACACCGGCGCGCGGCCGCTGCGCTTTGTGCAGTTCGGCTATGCTGAGCGCCATGACCAGGCCCACAGCCTGTTACGCATGGAAGTCCAGCTGCCCGGGCAGAAGGTACACAAGGAAAAGAACCGCCTGGACATACGCGTCGACCACGCCACGCGCCTGGTGCGCATTGGCAATGAACATGGCCTGCAACTGGAGCCGCTGAACCGTGGCATCGGCCGCTTTCTGCTGGCCCAGGCCGCGCAATGGCTGCAGCGCAAGTGGTCGCACTACCGGATCGAGGGCATGGCACTGCCGAGCAAGGATGCGCTGAACGAAGACTCACGCCTGCGTCGTGACCACTGCCTGCGCGGGGTGGGGATCGAGGTGGAGTACGAGGACAGCCAGCACCTCAAGGGCCGTACCGTGGAAATGACGGTGGGCCAGCTCAAGGGCGCGTGGAACAGCGAGCGCTTGCAGCGAGTGGAGATACTGGATGCCGCCGGCCTGCTGCAGCAGGCTGACCAGCAATTGCAGGAGAAGGAAGGGCAACTGCGTGAGCGGGATGAGCGGGTAGCCAAGTACCAGCGTGAAGACAGCGGGTTGCGCTTTACCATTACCTGCCTGGTGGCGTTTGCGGTGTTCCAGGCGGGGTTGCTGATCTGGATTGCCACGCGCTGACACCGCGTCGCCTAGCCGTTAGGAATTGGGGCCGCTTTGCGGCCCATCGCGACACAAGGCCGCTTCTACAGGAGATCGCGTAGCACAGGGATGACGCGTATCCCTGTAGGAGCGGCCTTGTGTCGCGATGGGCTGCAACGCAGCCCCAATGAATCAGACCCGGGCCTTGAACAGTTCCTGATGCTGGCGACACTGCTCGGCAGTCAGCATGAACACTCCATGCCCGCCGCGTTCGAACTCCAGCCAGGCAAAGTCCACCTCGGGGTACAGCGCCTCGACATGCACCTGGCTGTTGCCCACCTCGACAACCAGCAAGCCCTTGTCGGTCAGGTGGTCGGCCGCTTCGGCCAGCATGCGCCGCACCAGGTCCAGGCCATCGTTGCCGCAGGCCAGGCCCAACTCGGGCTCGTGGTGGTACTCGGCCGGCATGTCGTCGAAGTCCTCGGCATCGACATACGGCGGGTTGGACAGGATCAGATCGAAACGCTGCCCCGGCAACCCGCCAAAGCCGTCGCCCTGCACGGTATACACGCGCCCATCCAGGCCGTGACGTTCGATGTTCTGGTTGGCCACTTCGAGCGCCTGGAACGACAGGTCGGCCAGCACTACCTCGGCCTCGGGGAAGACGTCGGCGGCAACGATGCCGATGCAGCCAGAACCGGTGCACAGGTCGAGAATGCGCGCCGGCTCGCTCGCCAGCCACGGCTCGAAGCGTTTCTCGATCAGCTCGCCAATCGGCGAACGCGGCACCAGCACGCGCTCGTCGACGATGAACGACATGCCGCAGAACCAGGCTTCGCCCAACAGGTAGGCGGCCGGCACGCGCTCTTCGATACGGCGCTTGAGCAGGTGCTGCAGGCGTACCCGCTCGTCGTCTTCGAGCATGCAGTCCAGGTAGCTGTCGGCCACCTCCCACGGCAGGTGCACTGCCCCCAGTACCAACAGACGGGCCTCGTCCCAGGCGTTGTCGGCACCGTGGCCGAAGAACAGGTCATGCTCGTGGAAGCGGCTGACCGCCCAGCGGATGTAGTCGCGCAGCGTGCGCAGGCGGGATGTGATCACGGGGTACTCCTAATTCAGACCGGACAAAAGTCTAACAGCCCCACCCGCACATTTGTTCCTTTGCCTTGCCCAATGGCTAGCCACAAGCCAGTAACCATGCCGCTTGCGTTGTCAACCATTCCCATTGGCGCCAAGGCAGGGGAGAATAGGTATACAAAAGCCCTATCCAAGGAGCCCTTGATGTCCGTTCCAACCACGATGTTTCGCCTCACTGGCCGCGACTACCCGCCGGCCAAGCTGAGCCACGCCAGCCTGATCATCATCGATGCGCAAAAGGAGTACCTCAGCGGGCCCCTGGCGCTGTCGGGCATGGACGAGGCCGTGGCCAACATCGCCAGGTTGCTCGACGCCGCGCGCAAGAGCGGCCGTCCGATCATCCACGTCCGCCACCTGGGCACTGTCGGTGGCCGTTTCGACCCACAAGGGCCGGCCGGCCAGTTCATTCCGGGGCTGGAGCCGCTGGAAGGCGAAATCGTCATCGAAAAGCGCATGCCCAACGCATTCAAGAACACCCAGCTGCATGAAACCCTGCAGGCGCTGGGCCACCTGGACCTGATCGTCTGCGGCTTCATGAGCCACTCCAGCGTCAGCACCACGGTACGCCGCGCCAAGGACTATGGTTACCGCTGCACCCTGGTGGAAGACGCTTCGGCTACCCGCGACCTGGCATTCAAGGATGGGGTGATCCCGGCCGCGCAGATCCACCAGTGCGAAATGGCCGTGATGGCCGACAACTTCGCTTGCGTGGCCCCCACCGCCAGCCTGATCTGATTCAGCCAGGCAACCGCCCGGCAGCCGGGCGGAACCCGATGGGCGGCCCCAGGTCCAATTCCGGATATCCACAGAGGAGAGCGGAATGAAGCTCAAAGGCAGTTTCGACGCCAAGCGCCTGCGCCCGCGCGAACCGCGTAACTGGGGCGCCCGCCTGGCGGCCGGCCTGTCGGCCATGCTGGCGACTCTGGGCGTGCTGCTGGCGATGGCCGGCGTCGCCGGCCTGCTGGGCAACTACCCTGCCCTGGCGGAGCTCAATGCCAACAAGCCGCTGGCCGGCATCCTCACCGTGGCCGGCTTGCTGCTGCTGTGGCTGGGCGTGCGCTTCTGGCGGCGCAGCCGCATTCGTCTGCGCCGCGGGCGGGAACTGAACCTGTCGCCGCACCTGATGAAAAAACACGACTGATAATTTTGTGTTGCCTGTGCGGGCCTCTTCACGGGTAAACCCGCTCCCACAGGCCCCACACTGCCCTCGGGTCCGGTGATATCCCTGTGGGAGCGGGCGTGCCCGCGAAAGGGCCGGCACAGGCTGCACAAGGCCCCACAGTCGCGTAAACTACGCCGCCCACGTGGAGGCATCATGCAAGACGACGATTTTTCCCTGTTCAAAGCCGAAGTGCGCGGTGTCAAACCGATCCGCCACGACCGCGCCGAAGTCGGCAAGCCCAAGGCCGACCGCCAGAAGCTGGCCGGCCTGCGCCAGGCGGCGACGGTGCGCAGTGACAAGGCGCTGGTGATCGACGGCATGTCAGACCAGTTCGTCATCGACGTTGGTGCCGAAGACGAGCTGATGTGGCGCCGCGATGGCGTGCAGGAAGGCCAGTTGCGCAAGCTGAAGCTGGGGCAGATCCCGTTCGAGGGCAGCCTCGACCTGCACGGCATGACCGTGGAAAAGGCCCGCGAAACCCTGTGGGACTTCATCGCCGAAGCTACCAGGCTGGAAGTGCGCTGCGTACGGGTGACCCACGGCAAGGCCGCGCGCCTGGATGGCAAGCGCCCGATGATCAAGAGCCACGTCAACACATGGCTGCGCCAGCACCCGCAAGTGCTCGGTTTTGCCTCGTGCAACGCCCGCCACGGCGGCACCGGCGCGGTGTATGTGATGCTCAAGCGAACCATGCTCGAAGGCCGCGACGAGTAACGCCGCGCTTGCAGCGCCGCCCTCACCGCCGTACCCTTCGTTTTTGCGATTTTTTCCCACAGGTAGATCCATGTCCCTGGAACAGAACTACACCGAGATCCTCAGCCAGATTGGCGAGGACGTCTCCCGTGAGGGCCTGCTCGACACGCCCAAGCGGGCTGCAAAGGCGATGAAGTACCTTTGCCGCGGTTATGAGCAAACACTGGAAGAAGTCACCAACAACGCGCTGTTCAGCTCTGACAACAGCGAAATGGTGCTGGTCCGGGACATCGAGCTGTATTCGATGTGCGAACACCACATGCTGCCGTTCATCGGCAAGGCGCACGTGGCCTACCTGCCCAAGGGCAAGGTACTGGGCCTGTCGAAGGTGGCGCGCATCGTCGACATGTACGCCCGCCGCCTGCAGATCCAGGAAAACCTCAGCCGTCAGGTTGCCGAGGCCGTGCAGCAGGTAACCGGTGCCGCCGGCGTTGCCGTGGTCATCGAAGCCAAGCACATGTGCATGATGATGCGCGGCGTCGAGAAGCAGAACTCGACCATGATCACCTCGGTGATGCTGGGTGAGTTCCGCGAAAACGCCGCCACCCGCAGCGAGTTCCTCAGCCTGATCAAGTGATTGGCTGCTGACCCCGAGCCGACCCTGCCGGGTCGGCTTTTTCATTTCAGGAGTTGCCCATGATCGTCAAAGCCCTGCGGGTTGGCCTCGGCCAGCTCATCGTGTTCGGCGACTGGATCAGCCGCCCGGCCAAGCGCAAGCGCGACGCCGCCGCCCAGGCCCGCGTCGAGCAAGCGGCCCAGGGCCTGGCGCTGTACCAGTTCCACGCCTGCCCGTTCTGCGTCAAGACACGCCGCACCCTGCACCGCTTGAACGTGCCGGTGGCGCTGCGCGATGCCAAGAACGACCCGGTGCACCGCCAGGCCCTGCAGGAAGGTGGCGGCCGGGTGAAAGTGCCGTGCCTGCGCATTGAAGAAGCGGGCAAGGTGACCTGGATGTATGAGTCCAAGGCGATCATTGCCTATCTGGATGAGCGGTTCGCGTCGGCCTGATGGGCTGCAGGCGGCCTGTGCCGGCCATTTCGCGGGTGAACCCGCTCCCACAGGGATATCACTGGACCTGAGGTCAGCGGGGTACCTGTGGGAGCGGGTTCACCCGCGAAGAGGCCGGCACAGGCTAAAAACTACCCCACCATCGGCACATGCCGTGGGTGGCTGCTGACCCGCTCCAGCCACGCCCGCACCGCCGGGTAGTCGGCAAGGTCGAACCCGCCCTGCTGCGCCACATGGGTGTAGGCGTACAACGCCACATCGGCAATCGAGTACTGCTCACCGACCAGGTACGGTGTCATCTGCAGCTGCCGCTCCATCACCCTCAACGCCTTGTACCCGCCCTTGTGCAGCTTGCGGTACTCCTCCAGGCGCTCGTCCGGCAAGCCCAGGTAGTACTGGATGAAACGCGCCACGGCAATGTACGGCTCATGGCTGTACTGCTCGAAGAACTGCCACTGCAACACCTGGGTGCGCAGGCGCGGCTCGGTCGGCAGGAACTCGCTGCCATCGGCCAGGAAGTTGAGAATGGCATTGGACTCCCACAGGTAGCTGCCGTCTTCCAACTCCAGCACTGGCACCTTGCCGTTGGGGTTCATCGCCAGGAACTCGGGCGTTTCGGTCTCGCCCTTGAGGATGTCCACCGGATGCCATTCGTATGGCCGGCCCAGCAGGCTCAACATCAGCTTGACCTTGTAACAGTTGCCCGACTGGTAGTCGCCATAGACCTTGTACATCGCCCCTCTCCCCTCTATGCCAAAGATCTCGCCTGGCCCTGTAGGAGCAGCCTTGTGCTGCGAAGAGGCCGTTACAGGCGCAGCACCTGCATGGGCTGAAACGGCCTCTTCGCAGCACAAGGCTGCTCCTACAAAAGCGGGCGCCATCTTGTGGCTGCCTGTGCAGTTCTGCATTTGCGCCCAATAGTTGGCGACTGTACGGCTAAAAGCAATGGCCGCTGTATGGCAAGGATCAACCTTGCTCGCTGTAGTCTGAAAAAACTGCTTACACCTTTACAAGGATTTTGTTCATGACCGATGCCACTTCCGCACGCCTGCGGCCCCTGGCAGACAGCTCCCCGTCGGCGGTGGTCGCCGGCTTCATCGCCATGCTCACCGGCTATACCAGCTCGCTGGTGCTGATGTTTCAGGCCGGCCAGGCAGCCGGGCTGACCAGCGCGCAGATTTCCTCATGGATCTGGGCGTTGTCGATTGGCATGGCGGTGTGCAGCATCGGCCTGTCGCTGCGTTACCGCACACCGATCACCGTGGCCTGGTCCACCCCCGGCGCCGCCTTGCTGATCACCAGCCTGGGCGGGGTCAGCTATGGCGAGGCGATCGGCGCCTACATCACCTGTGCCGTGCTGGTGCTGATCTGTGGCCTGACCGGCAGCTTCGAGCGCCTGGTCAAGCGCATCCCGGCCTCGCTGGCCTCGGCGCTGCTGGCGGGCATCCTGTTCAAGATCGGCAGCGAAATATTCGTTGCCGCCCAGCACCGCACCTTGCTGGTACTGGGCATGTTCTTCAGCTACCTGCTGGTCAAGCGCCTGTCGCCGCGTTACTGCGTACTGGCCGCGCTGCTGGTGGGCACGGCGCTGTCCGGCGCCCTGGGCCTGCTGGACTTCAGTGGCTTCCACCTGGAAGCGGCCACACCGGTGTGGACCACGCCAAGCTTCTCGTTGGCGGCGACCATCAGCATTGGCATTCCGCTGTTCGTGGTGGCGATGACCTCGCAGAACATGCCGGGTGTGGCCGTGCTGCGCGCGGACGGCTACCAGGTGCCGGCCTCGCCGCTGATTTCGGCTACCGGTTTTGCCTCGCTGCTGCTGGCGCCGTTTGGCTCGCACGGGGTCAACCTGGCGGCGATCAGCGCGGCGATCTGCACCGGGCCGCATGCCCATGAAGACCCGGCCAAGCGTTACACCGCGGCGGTGTGGTGCGGGATTTTCTATGGCATTGCCGGGGTGTTCGGCGCGACCTTGGCGGCGCTGTTCGCGGCACTGCCGAAAGAGCTGGTGCTGTCGATTGCGGCGCTGGCACTGTTCGGCTCGATCATGAACGGGCTGACCGTGGCCATGAGCGAAGCGCGTGAGCGGGAGGCGGCGGTGATTACCTTCATGGTTACCGCTTCGGGGCTGACCTTGTTCTCGATCGGCTCGGCGTTCTGGGGGATTGTCGCGGGGGTGCTGGCCTTGGTGATCCTCAACCCGCGCAGGGCCTGAAGATATTTGTTGCCTGTACCGGCCTCTTCGCGGGTAAACCCGCTCCCACAGGAATACCACTGGGCTGAATGCTGTGTGTTCCCTGTGGGAGCGGGCGTGCCCGCGAAGAGGCCGGTATGACAGAAGGTGTTCTGTAGCATTACTGGCCCCTTCGCAGCACAAGGCTGCTCCTACAGGACCTTCACTGGACCTGAAGGCAGTAGGGTCCCTGTGGGAGCGGGTTCACCCGCGAAGAGGCCGGCACAGGCAACACAAAGCCCAAGCCCGAATCACAACCTGAAATGCCCCACCATCCCCTTCAGGTCAGTGCCCAACTGCGCCAGTTCGATACTCGACCGGGCATTGTCCTGCATCGCCAACGCCGCCTGATCGGCACTGCCGCGAATCTGCGTGACGCTGCGGCTGATCTCTTCCGCCACCGAGCTCTGCTGCTCGGCCGCCGCGGCAATCTGCTGGTTCATCTGCTGGATCAATGACACCGCCGCGGCAATGCTGCCCAGCGCGCTTTCGGTCTGCAGCGCATCAGCCACCGCCAAACGCACCAGCTCGGTACTGCCGCGAATCTGTGCCACCGACTGCTGAGCATTGCCGCGCAGGCTGGCGACCAAGGTCTCGATCTGCTCGGTAGACTGCCGGGTACGCCGCGCCAGCGCACGCACCTCATCAGCGACCACGGCAAAGCCACGCCCCTGCTCACCCGCCCGGGCGGCTTCGATAGCCGCATTCAGCGCCAGCAGGTTGGTCTGCTCGGCTACGCTCTTGATCACTTCCAGCACATCGCCAATGGTGTGGATCTCGGCACTGAGGCTGTCGATACCGGCGCTGGCCGTCTCCGCCGCCGCCGCCAGTTGCTCGATGCGCTGCATGCTCTGGCGCACCACCTGCTGGCCGGAATCAACCTTCTCGTCCGCAGCCTGGGCCGCCTGCGCCGCCTCTTCGGCATTACGCGCAACATCGTGCACAGTGGCGGTCATCTGCTGCATGGCGGTGGCCACCTGCTCGGTCTCTTCCTTCTGGCTGCCCACTTCGCGGTTGGTCTGCTCGGTCACCGCCGACAGCGCCTGCGCATTGCCAGCCAGTTGCTCGATGCCTTGCTGCAAACCGCTGACAATGCCCGACAGGCCCGCCGCCATCTGCTGCATGGCCTGCATCAACTGCCCTACTTCGTCACGGCGTGGTGCCTGGGCGTCAAAGCTCAGCTCGCCGGCAGCAATGCGCTGGGCGCGGGCAATCACATGCTTGAGCGGCCCGACCACGGCGCGGGTGATCAGCCAGGCGGCCAGCACACCCACCAGCAGCGCCAATGCCGTAGCCAGGCCGATGGCCACGGCATTGCGTTGCAGTTCGCCCTGCAGGGCCTGTTCCTGCCCCATATAGGCCTGGTCGACCCGACTGGTGGCTTGCTCGGCACTGGCCTGCAACTGCGCCTTCAAGCCCTGTTCGCGGGCCAGCTGGTCAGTGTATTCGTTGAGTTTTTCCGAGAAGCTGCCAATGTGCCCCGCCACTTCGCCCAGCACGCTCTGGTAGCCGGCATCGCTGACCGCGCCCTGCAACTGGCTGACCAGGCTGGCGGCCTCGACCGTCTGGGCGATGCGCTCCTGGCTGACGCCCTCTTCGCCCTTGCGGCTTTTTTCCAGGCGTACCCGCGCTTCGTCCATGGCCTGCAACATCAGCCGCGACACCTGCGCCACCTGCGCGGCCTGCTCGAGGAATGCACCGCCTTGCTGGCCCAGGGACTGCTTGAGGGTGTACACGCCATCATCGGCCAGGCCGGCCTGCAGTACGTCGAGGTTGTTGGCCACGCTGGACACCGACCAGCTGGCCATGTCCAGTGCCAACTCCTTGGCCTGCACCGCCTCGACAAAGGCCTCGAACGCCTGGCCATAGGCCGCCAGGTCGGTTTCCGCCGCCGCCAGCGTCGGCAGGCCACGGGCGCGCTCGGTCAGGCCCTGCAGGCCGCTGCGCAAAGCCTCGGCTTGCTGCAGGTCGGAGCGCAGGGCAAAGGCCTGCTCGTGCTGGCGCAAGCGCAGCAGGTCGGTATTGAACTGGGCCAACTGGCGCAAACTGTCGAAGCGCTGGCCAACGCTGTGTAGCGCGGCAATGCCAATGGCCGCCACCGCCAGGGTCAGCACCAGCACCAGGGCAAAGCCCAGGCCAAGTTTGCGGGCCATGCCCAGGTTGGCCAGCACACCGTGCTTGCTCGCGCCCATGCCGATTCCCCTTCTGCGTGCGAGGTTATCCGAAGGCCAAGGGTGGCAACGTTGCCAGCCGATGAACAAGGGCCTGGCGTCAGAATGGTGTCAAATAGCTATGAGCGTGTCGCTATCAGATTGGCAGAGGTCGCCCTGCGTGCTGAAGGAAGGCCTGGGCGCGGGAGTCCTGCCCGTAGGCGACATTGATGCGCAGCCAGGCGCTGGCCGTGCCCTGGTAATCGAAGGCGCTGCCGGGGGTGAGCAGCACATCGTGTTCCAGGGCCAGGCGCTCCAGGCTGGCGAAATCCCGGCCTGGCACGCAGGCCCAGACGAACATGCCGCCGTAGGGCTCGCAGAACACCTGCCAGCCCGCCTGTTCCAGCTGGCCGAGCAGCCTGGCCATGTGCTGCCCCAGGCGCACACGCAGGCGCTGCACGCTCTTGCGGTAGCTGCCGTTGGCCAGCATCTGCCCCACCACCTGCTCGGCAAAGCGCGAGGTGCCGATGCCGCTGACCATCTTCAATTCGGCCAGGCGCGCCAGCAATGCCGGGTCGGCGACCAGGTAGCCGACCCGCAGCGAGCTGCTGAGGGTTTTCGAGAAACTGGCCATGTAGATTACCCGCTGCTCGCTGTCGAGGGTGGCCAGGCGGGTGGCCGGGCCTTCCTGGAAGTCGGCGTAGATATCGTCCTCAATGATGCGCAGATCGTGCTCGCGGGCCAGCTCCAGCAGGCGGTAGGCCACCTTGGGCGTCAAGCTGGTGCCGGTGGGGTTGTGGTACAGGCTGTTGATGAACAGGCAGCGCGGCTTGTGCGCCGCCAGCAGGGCTTCGAGGGTGGCCAGGCACGGCCCCTCGACGGTGCGTGGCACCGGCAGCATGCGCACCTGGTGCTGGCGAAGCAGGTTGTACAGGTTGTAGTAGCCGGGGTTTTCTACCAGCACCGTGTCGCCCGGGCGCAACAGGGTGCGCACCAGCAGGTCGAGGCCGTGGCTGGCGCCATAGGTGGTGAGGATACGTTCGGGCCCGGCGGCGATGCCCAGCTGCGCCAGGCGCTTGTGCAGCTGCTGGCGCAGGCTGGCCAGGCCCAGGGGTGGGCAGTAGTCGAACAGGTCCTGTGGGTTGCCGCGGCTGACCTGGCGCACTGCCTGGGCCAGCCCGGTGGCGGCGCGCCAGCTGCTGGGCAACCAGCCACAGCCCAGCTTGAGCAACTCGTCATGGCCCTCGCGGAACTGCCGCCAGCTGCCGTCGCCGGCCTCGCCCCAAGGTTGGGCGTCTTCCACGGCCAGGCCGGGTTTGCGCTCGGCGACGAAAAAGCCGGTGCCGTGGCGGGCCTCCAGCCAGCCGCTGGCGACCAGGCGGTCGTAGGCTTCGATCACACACGACGCACTTACCCCCTGGCTGCGTGCCAAGGCCCGGATCGACGGCAGGCGCGCGCCGGGGCGCAGGCGTTGCTGGTCGATCCAGGTTTGCAGGTGGTCGGTGAGTTGCTGTACCAGCGGGGTGGTGCTGGTGCGATCCAGGGGCAGGTGCATGGGCAAGTGTTCGCTGGTTTTGAGCGAACAGTTAAGCATAAAAGGGCTGTAGGTGTGTCTGGTGAGGGGAATGGGCTGGCATCAGAGTGGGCAGGCCCGGCCCTTTCGCGGGTGAACCCGCTCCCACAGGGATCGCACCCAACCCGAGAGCGGTGCAGTACCTGTGGGAGCGGGTTCACCCGCGAAAGGGCCGGTACAGACACTACAGAACCAGGACCCCTACCATGCCCTCCGCCCCGGCCCGCCTGGCCTTCGCCCTCTGCCTGATCACCCTGGCCGTCAACCTGCAGGCCCCGCTATACATCACCTACGCCGACCTTTCCGGCCAAGGCGCCGCCGCCACCGCAGTGGCCTTCTCCGGCTACGTGCTCGGCGTGCTACCCGTGCTGCTGGCCCTGGGCGGGCTGGCCGACCGGGTCGGGCGCAGGCCATTGGTACTTGCCGCGCTGGCCCTGTCGATGGTCGCCACCGTGCTGATGCTGCTGGCACCCAGCCTGCAAACCCTGGGCCTGGCGCGGCTGTTCCTCGGGCTGGGTACCGGCCTGGCTTCGGCCACGGCCACCGCCTACATGGGTGAACTGATGGGCGGCGCGGACAACACCCGCGCCGCCAACTGGGTCACTGCCAGCACCTCGCTGGGCTTTGGCCTGGGCGCGGCACTGACCAGCCTGTTCCTGTTGCGCGGCCCCAGCCTGACCCCGGGCAGCTTCCACCTGCAACTGCTGCTGGCGACGCTTGCCATGCTGCTGGCATGGCGCCTGCCCGACCCACGCCCGGCACAACGCAGCCCCATGCTGCGCCTGCCCTGCTACCCGCGTGGCAGCGTGGCCTTTGGCCTGGCTATTTTGCTGGCGTGGGCCTGCGTGGGGCTTGTGATCGCCCTGCTGCCCGGCGTCCTGCGCCAGCATGGGCTTAGCGCCTGGTCGGGGTTTTCGACCTTTTGCGTGATCAGCTGCGGGTTGTTGTTCCAGCCCATCGCACGGCGCCTCAGCAGCCGTACGGCCACCTTGCTGGGGCTGGTGATATTGCCGTGCAGCTATGCCGTGCTGGCCTGGGGCGCGGACAGCGGCCAGTTGGGCGCGGTATTGCTGGGTGCGGTGGCGGCCAGCAGCGCGTGCTACGGGTTTATCTACCTGGGCGGGCTGGCGGCGGTGAACCAGCTGGCCGGCAGCGAGAAGACACGGGCCAGTGCCGGGTTCTTTCTACTGGCGTACCTGGGGTTCAGCCTGCCGGTAATCTTTACCGGATTGTTGAGTGACCGGCTGGGGTCGCGGTTGGCGTTGCTGGTGTTTGGTGGGGTGCTGGTGGTGGGGTGTTTGGTGGTTGGGCTGGCATTGTGGTCTGCCAGGGCCTCTTCGCGGGCTTGCCCGCTCCCACAGGGAACTCACCAGCCCTGAGGCCAGCGGAGTACCCGCGAAGAAGGCCACACCGATATCAGATCAGATCGCCGTAGCCCCACCATCCACTGTCAGGCAATGCCCGGTAGTAAACGCCGCGCCGTCACTGCACAAGTACAGCACGGCACTGGCAATTTCCTCGACCGTGCCAATGCGCCCCACCGGATGCATGGCAGCGGCAAATTCGGCCTTGCGTGGGTCGGCCTCATAGGCGCGGCGGAACATGTCGGTGTCGATCACCGCCGGGCACACCGCATTCACCCGGATGCCCTTCTTGGCGTACTCGATGGCCGCCGACTTGGTCAGGCCGATCACCGCGTGCTTGGAGGCGCTGTAGATACTCATCTTCGGCGCCGCACCCAAGCCCGCCACCGAGGCGGTATTGACGATGGCCCCACCGCCCTGGGCCAACAGCAACGGCAGCTGGTACTTCATGCACAGCCAAACACCCTTCACGTTGACGCCCATGATGGCATCGAACTCCGCCTCGCTGCCCTCGGCCAGGCGACCCTGCTCGATCTCTATACCTGCGTTGTTGTAGGCATAATCCAGCCGGCCATAGGCAGCGATCAGGCGCTCGTGCAGTTGGCGCACTTCGGCATCACGGGTAACGTCGCAGGCAATGAACAGCGCCTCCCCGCCCGCCGCGTGGATCAGTGCCACAGTGGCCTCGCCACCGGCCAGGTCGAGGTCGGCCACCACCACCTTCAAGCCCTCCCGGGCGAAAGCCAGGGCGGTCGCCCGGCCGATGCCGGCAGCGCCGCCGGTGACCAGGGCTACCTGGCCGGAAAAGGTCATGCTCATCGCGTGCTCCAAAGGCTGCTTGGTGGGGTTCAGAGCATAGTCAGCCACCACCCGGCCGGGCAGCATCATAACCCCACCGGTTGGGCTACCATGCTTGTCAGTGATGTTAAGGACCTGCCTACATCAACAGGGTAGATTTGACGCCTCCCTCCTCCACTGCCCCAAGGACCCGCCATGACCAACACCAACCGCCGCTTTCTGCTCGCCAAACGCCCGGTCGGCGCCGTGCGCCGTGACGACTTCAGCTTCGAGACCGTGCCCGCCGAACAACCTGGCGAGGGCCAGGTGCTGGTGCGCAACCTGTACCTGTCGCTGGACCCGGCCATGCGCGGCTGGATGAACGAAGGCAAGTCCTACATCCCGCCCGTGGCCCTGGGCCAAGTGATGCGCGCGCTGGGTGTTGGCGAGGTTGTCGCCTCCAACCACCCCGCCTACAAGCCGGGCGACCATGTAAGCGGTGCACTTGGCGTGCAGGACTATTTCACTGGCGAACCCCAGGGCCTGCACAAGATCGACCCCAACCTGGCGCCCCTGCCCCGCTATCTGTCGGCGCTGGGCATGACTGGCATGACCGCCTACTTCGCCCTGCTGGACGTTGGCCAGCCCAAGGCCGGTGATACCGTGGTCATTTCTGGCGCAGCCGGCGCGGTGGGCAGCATTGTCGGGCAGATTGCCAAGATCAAAGGCTGCCGCGTGGTCGGCATTGCCGGCGGTGCCGAGAAGTGCCAGTACCTGAAGGACGAACTGGGCTTTGACGGGGTTATCGACTACAAGGCTGAGGATGTGCTGGCCGGCCTGAAGCGCGAATGCCCCAAAGGCGTAGACGTGTACTTCGACAACGTCGGCGGCGACATCCTCGATGCCGTGCTGACCCGCATCAACTTCAAGGCACGCATCGTGATTTGCGGCGCCATCAGCCAATACAACAACAAGGAAGCGGTGAAAGGCCCGGCCAACTACCTGTCGCTGCTGGTGAACCGCGCGCGCATGGAAGGCTTTGTGGTGATGGATTACACCAAGGACTACGGGAAGGCCGCGCTGGAGATTGCCGGGTGGCTGGCCAGCGGGCAGGTGAAGAGCAAGGAAGATGTGGTGGAAGGGCTGGAGACCTTCCCCGAGACTTTGCTGAAGCTGTTCAGTGGGGAGAACTTTGGCAAGTTGGTGTTGAAGGTTTGATTGAGGATTGTGATTGGGCTTTCAGGTGCCTGCCTTGGGTTTTGCAGCGCCTGTTAGATCGAGCGCCGCCCGCGCGGCGCTCGATCTAACAGGTACTACGGCCCCTGAGGCGTACTCCTGTCACCTGCTAGCCAGGAACAAGCTGCACTGACAGGGCAACGCAGCCCCTTGTGGAAGCGGCCGGTACAGCAGGCGCTTCCACACCGTTACAACCCCACACAAGTCTTCGCAACGTCGCTCTGGTAGCATCCGCCCCGCACCAACATCTTCGCTGCCTCAACCGGCAATCACAGCTAAATCAAGAGCATGGGCCTGGCAAGCAGCACGGCTCTAACGGGGGATCAATGGATTTATGGACTGCCTTCCAGGCACTCATCCTGGGAGTGGTTGAAGGGCTCACGGAGTTTCTACCAATCTCCAGTACCGGGCACCAGATCATCGTTGCCGATTTGATCGATTTCGGCGGTGAACGCGCGATTGCATTCAACATCATCATCCAACTGGCAGCGATCCTGGCGGTAGTGTGGGAGTTTCGCGGCAAGATCCTGGAAGTAGTGTTCGGCCTGAGCAGCCAGCCCACGGCACGGCGCTTCACTGGCAACCTGCTGTTGGCGTTCCTGCCGGCGGTGGTGCTGGGCGTGCTGTTCGCCGACCTGATTCACCACTACCTGTTCAACCCGATCACCGTGGCAACGGCCCTGGTGGTTGGCGGGGTGATCATGCTCTGGGCCGAACGCCGTACCCACCGTGTGGCGGTCGACCATGTCGATGACATGCGCTGGACCCATGCCTTGAAGATCGGCTTCGTCCAGTGCCTGGCGATGATCCCGGGCACTTCGCGCTCCGGCTCGACCATTATCGGCGGCCTGCTGTTCGGCCTGTCGCGCAAGGCGGCGACCGAATTCTCGTTCTTTCTGGCGATGCCGACCATGGTCGGTGCGGCGGTATATTCGGGCTACAAGTACCGCGACCTGTTCCAGCCTGGCGACCTGCCGGTGTTTGCCATCGGCTTCGTAACCTCGTTCATCTTCGCCATGATCGCCGTGCGTGCACTGCTCAAGTTCATCGCCAACCACAGCTACGCGACGTTCGCCTGGTATCGCATCGTCTTCGGTTTATTGATTCTGGCTACCTGGCAGTTCGGCTGGATCGACTGGTCGACAGCTCAGGGCTGATATCACGCCACAAAAATGAAAAAGGGCTGCATTCGCAGCCCTTTTCATTGGTCAGGTTCAGCCGCGTATTTCAGCGACTACCGCAGCCAGCGCTTGCGCCGGGTTGGCGGCCTGGCTGATCGGGCGGCCGATCACCAGGTAGTCCGAACCAGCATCCAGTGCCTGGCGCGGTGTGAGGATACGGCGCTGGTCATCCTGCGCACTACCCGCCGGGCGAATGCCCGGGGTCACCAGCTGCAGCGACGGGTGCGCAGCCTTCAGCGCCGGGGCTTCCAGCGCCGAGCACACCAAACCGTCCATGCCAGCCTTCTCGGCCAGCGCGGCCAGGCGCAGCACCTGCTCTTGCGGGTCGACATCCAGGCCGATACCGGCCAGGTCTTCACGCTCCATGCTGGTCAGCACGGTCACGCCAATCAGCAACGGCTGCGGGCCGCTGCGCTTGGCCAGCTCTTCGCGGCAGGCCGCCATCATGCGCAGGCCACCGGAGCAATGCACGTTCACCATCCACACACCCATCTCGGCCGCAGCCTTCACCGCCATGGCGGTGGTATTGGGGATGTCGTGGAACTTGAGGTCCAGGAACACTTCGAAGCCCTTGTCGCACAGGGTTTCGACAATGCCCGAAGCGCTGCTGGTGAACAGCTCCTTGCCAACCTTCACCCGGCACAGCGCAGGGTCAAGCTGGTCAGCCAGCTTCAGGGCGGCCTCACGGGTAGGGAAATCCAGGGCGACGATCAGGGGCGTCTGGCAGGCGGACATGGCAGGGTCTCTTGGCAAGTCGAAAACGGCGCGCATTGTAAACGATGTGGCACAGGCTTTGGGGCCCGCGGGTCACGGAATTGGCCCGGCAGTGGCTGGCTCCTATAATTGAACCAACGGAACGGGCAATTGCTCAACATTTGTACAAGCGCTGCCCATCACCAGCAAAGGAGAACGACAATGCCCTGGTATGCCTGGCTGATACTCATCATAGCCCTCGGCTCGATCGTCGGCGGGCTGATGCTGCTGCGCGATACGGCAAAAAAACTGCCACTGACCGAAGAACAGCTGCGCAAGGTGCATGAGCGCAATGCCGAAGCGGATGCCAAGGATGCGCAGGACCGCTAGCGCGCCTGCCGGCGCTGGCACAATCTGACCGGCTGATACGGTCCATGTGGGAGCGGCCTTGCGTCGCGAAAGGGCCGCAAAGCGGCCCCCGGGTTTCAGTGGCACTGCAGGAATAGCTGGGGCTGCCATGCAGCCCTTTCGCGACGCAAGGCCGCTCCCACAGGGAACGCGTCAACCAGCCAATTGAAGCGTCTACTTCATGAAAGTCAGGGCCAGGACACAAACCCCAGCCCCTTCCCCCCTTACTCCACCATCACTTTGTCCCGGTTACGCTCCAGCAACGCATTACCAATCCCCTTGATCTCCAGCAGCTCATCCACCGAAGCAAACGGCCCATTGGCCTCCCGGTAGGCCACTATGGCCTCGGCCTTGGCCTTGCCTATTCCGTTCAGCTCCTTCTGCAAAGTAAGCGCATCAGCCGTGTTCAAATCCAGCCGCTGCGGCTGCTGGCCCTGCTGCTGGGTTACCACCGGCACCGGCTCGGCCACCGCCGTGGTGCTGGCCGGGGCAGCGCTAAGGGAAAAGGACAGGCTGGCGAACAGCGGCAACAGCAAGTACGACAGAACGTTGTTACGCATGGTGAACACTCCTGGGTTGGTCATTTTCCAGCAGCCGTTTTCCTTCGGCCGCGCAATCAACCCTAGCGGCAAACCCCACACCGAAACAGCCACCATCATCGGCGAATGGTAACCAAATCGATCAATCACCCAGCCAACTTCGCCAACCCAAAAAACATCGGCCTTCCCCCGCCGCCACCCAGGCCCGCGAACATTGGCGCCATGCACCATGGCCTGTAGCCGAATACCCGTTGGTCCGATGCCGCATTCACAGCCAAACCCGCCCACATTCCTACACCCCCCGGTGAACAAGGCCTGAGCACGAACAACAGCAATCTCCAGCCAGGTAAACACCCCTCTCCAACTGGCATCACAGGAAGCAACTGCTAGATTTTTGAGCAATGGACTGCCGTTTGCTTGAAGGACCCAAGCCGCATGCCTCCACCTACCCGCCGCTTGCCCTCGCATCCAGCCCGTCCAGCAGGCCAGCCTTTCGCGCGCCTACCAGCCCCTTCGGCCCACCCGTACTGCCCCGTTCAGCAAGAGGATCACCGCCGTGCCCCTCAAGACCCTCACAGTATTCGGCACCCGTCCCGAAGCCATCAAAATGGCCCCCCTTGCCCTGCACCTAGCCCAGGACGCCCGCTTCGAGTCCCGCGTGTGCGTCACCGGCCAGCACCGGCAAATGCTCGACCAGGTGCTGGAACTGTTCGGCATCACCCCCGATTACGACTTGAACATCATGAAACCCGGCCAGGACCTGACCGGCGTGACCACGGGCATCTTGCAGGGTATCCAGCCGGTACTGGCCGCATTCAAGCCCGATGTGGTGCTGGTGCATGGCGACACCGCGACCACGTTTGCCACCAGCCTGGCGGCCTATTACCAGCAAATCCCCATCGCCCACGTAGAAGCCGGCCTGCGCACCAACAACCTGTATTCACCCTGGCCAGAGGAAGGCAACCGGCGCCTGACCGGCACCCTGGCCGCCCTGCACTTCGCCCCCACCGCCACCTCGCGTGACAACCTGCTAAGGGAAGGCACCGACCCGACGAGCATTTTCACCACCGGTAACACCGTGATCGACGCCCTGCTGGAGGTGGTGCACAAACTGCAGAGCCCGGCGTTGAGGGCGCAGTTCGAGCGCCAGTTCGATTACCTGGCTGCCAACCGCCGCATGGTGCTGGTAACAGGCCACCGCCGCGAGAACTTTGGCGGTGGCTTCGAACGCATCTGCCAGGCGCTGGTACAGACGGCGCGCCAGTTCCCCGATGTGGATGTGCTGTACCCCGTGCACCTCAACCCCAACGTACGCGAGCCGGTGAACCGACTGCTGGCGGATGTGGGGAATATCCACCTCATCGAACCGCTGGATTACCTGCCGTTCGTGTACCTGATGAGCCGTGCGTACGTAATTTTGACCGACTCGGGGGGCATCCAGGAGGAAGCGCCGGCACTGGGCAAACCGGTGCTGGTGATGCGCGATACCACGGAGCGGCCAGAGGCGGTGGCGGCGGGGACGGTGAAGCTGGTGGGTACGGAGGTTGGTTCCATTACGGGGGAACTGGCCAGGTTGCTGACGGATGAGGGGGCTTATCGGGAGATGAGTGTGGCGCATAACCCGTATGGCGATGGGAAGGCGTGTGGGCGGATCGTGCAGGCGCTTGCAGATTTTGCCGTTGCGCAGAGTGCGGAAAAGGCGCCAAGGGCTTGAGCCAGAGGGGCCGCCGATGCCGCCCCATACCATACGATCAAGTTAGCGACCGTCAATAAATTGTAGGAAAAATGTGAAAAATCTGTAAGATTGGATCCATTGCGATGTGGCTTTTTGATATTACAAGGACGAAGCGTGGTCGGCGACACCCAGATCTGGCAAGACGAATATCCTCATACCCTGCGCTATCGCGACACTACCCTGCACCTTCAGGGCCCCATTGCCCCTCACACCCGACAAGCCCTGGAACAGTTGATCGAGCAAAGCGCCAGCGCCAAGCGGGTCAGCGCCCCGCTCGCTTGCGTGCAGAGCCAGTTGTTCACCAAGCGCGAAAAACTCGACTCGCTGAAAAAGAAACTGCGCATGCAACGCGGAAGGCCCAAGCGCAACGGCATGTACGACTGGTCTCTCGAGGAACTGATCAATACGCGCGAAGCAGGCCGCCGCGGTGCACGGGTGCCAAGGCTGGTTGGCTACGGTTACAGCCGTTCCAGGTTCGGCCTGATGCAGGACTTCATTCTTATCACCGAATTGCTCAGTGGCCACGAGGACGGGTTGGCAAGAGTCCGCAGGGCGCCCGAAGCGGTGCACCAGGTAATCGAGGCCGCCTTCGAACTGTTGCATGCCCTGCACTCCAGAGGGGTCACCCACATGGACCTGTGGGCCGCCAACGTGATGCTCCCGCAACAAGGCAAAGCACAGGCCATCGACCTGGAGAACAGCTTCTCCGAGCCGAGCAACTTCTTCAGCGAAACCCTGGGCTTTCAGTTCGGCTTTTTCTACTACCGGGAAATTTACCGCTACATAACCGAAGCGGCCTACGATGCTGCGGTTGAATGCGCACTGGCCGAGTACTTCCCTGATGTGCAACGTGCTGCCTTCAACCGGGTGTACGCGCTTGCCAAGCATGAGGAAATCGGGCGCCTGAAGCGCCGCGAGATCTTCACCCGCGGTGTACTCGAAAGTCGTTGGTAGAGCGCCATCGCTACCCAGTTCGCCTGAGTCGGTCTGGCCAGATGTAGAAGGCTAGGTGACCTGCGCCGTGCCTACCGTATCCCTGAGATGCCCCTTCCTTTAGAATGGGAAATACCTGCCAGAGCCACTGAATTGCCATCAATTCAGAAAAGAGCAAGCAGGTAGCCTGCACAAAAGCTTCATACAAACGGATCAAAGCTAGGGATTTCACATGAGTTCTGAGAGTCACGAGGTTACTGACACTCCGTTGGTGACAGTGATAATCGCGTCGTACAACCACGCGCGCTACATCGAAGCAAGCATCACCAGCGTCATCAACCAGACCTACAAGAACATCGAGCTTCTGGTGATCGATGACGGCTCCAAGGACGACAGCCCTGCAGTGCTCAAGCGCCTTCAGGAGCAGTACGGCTTCGACCTGCGCTTCCAGGCCAACCAAGGCCTGGCACGCACCCTCAACGACGCGATCGCTCGCGCCAAGGGCGACCTGATCGTGCCTTTCGGCTCCGACGACATCATGCTGCCGCACCGTATCGCCACCCAGGTGCAGTACATGAACGGCAAGCCTGAAGTGGGCATCTGCTCGGCCAACATCGAAACCATCGACCAGGATGGCAAGGTGATGGGCGCCCGCGAGCAGCGCAACCGTAACCTGCCCTTCCGCCGCCTGGACTTCGACGACCTGTTCCTCGACCGCAAGCCTGGCCCCATGGCAGCCACATTGATGCTGCGCCGCGAGGCGCTGGAAAAAGTGGGCGGTTTCAATGCCGATATCCGCCTGGAAGACGTGTATATCGAGCTGTCGATCGCACGTGCCGGTTACTTCATCGACGTGCTTGGCGAGGTGCTGGCGCAGTACCGTGACCACCCGACCAACACCTTCAAGAACGGCCGCTTCATGGTGGATAACGTGTTGCGTACCTTTGCCGTGTTCAGCGACCACCCGCAGTACGAGCAGGTGTGCATGAAGTTCCGTAACTCCATGGTGCTGAAGTACGCCAACCGCGACAAGGCACTGAGCCGGGAGATCCTTTCGGAAATCCCGCTCAGATATTGGAACAAGAAGACCCTGCGCGGTATGTGGCGGATGGCCTGGGCTTAAGCCGCGCGGCTACGCTTCCAGTGGACCAGTGACTGGCCATAGACCAGGGCCATCGGGATCCAGATCAGGAACCAATGCTCCTTCGGGCGTGACATGAAGGCACTGCCTTCAGTCAAGCCCGAGGCGAAGCCGAAGATCAGCCAGGTTGCCGCAAGGGTAACACCGGGGTGTTTACGGTAAGCCCAGCAGAAGTACATGGCCACGCCGTAAATCGCCATCCACAAGGCCAAGCCTACGATCCCTCCGGCGTATAGCACGCCTAACTCTATGTTATGCGGATCGGCAAGTGTTCTTCCAAGCCCCGGGATAATCACCGTCATGGGTGAGTCGAAACCATGCCCTAACCATGGATGCTCACTGATCTGGCGCAGTGATTCCAACCAGATAGCCGGACGGAAAGATACACCACGCTGAGTGACGGCTTCGGGATACGCCAGTGCAACGCCAATCAACGCAAGCACAATCATCCCAACGGCCATGAGCCCACGCCTGCGGTCGCCAACGACCAGGAGCCAACCCAAAGCAGCCGCCAGGCCAATCAATGGCGTGCGTGAGCCGGTTGCGAGAACCGCCAGCCCCAAGATCGCCAGGCAAACCAGCGGCAATGGGCTGAGCGCGCTACGTGCCTGGAACCAGGACGCCAACCAGAACGCGGCGAATGCGCCAAACAAATGGGCGGTGAGTAAAGGGTTGTACAGCGCGCCATAACCTACCAAACGTCTACCCGTAAAAGAAGGGTTCAGGTAGAGGAAGTAAGCCAGTGAAACGCCTGCCGCAAGCGCTGCGAAGATAGCTGCCAGACGCGTGCATTGCTCCAGCTGCCCTGGAGAACGCAGGCTGATGATACCGGCAGCGAACAGCAACATTGCTATGTACAGTGGCCGCTTGAGCAAGCTGCCAACGGAGTTTTCCGTGTCGGACCAGGCGATGCTCAACAGGGTGTAGGCACTGAAGGCCAGGAACGCCAGGAACAGTGGGTTACAAACGAGAGGTTTGAACCATTTACGCTGTGCGATCAACATCCCAAGCGTGGGCAGGGCAAGAAAAATGTAGAAAAGCTTGTGGTAGGTAGTACGGTCCCAGGCCCAGAACATCCCTGTAAGGATGAAAAACCAGCCCAATGGCAACAGGTAGGTATTGACCAGACTTCCAAAGCGTTGAGCCGGGGACTCTAGTGATACATCAATCGACATCTAGCGTCCTCAGGCAAACGGCGTTCTTCATCACATATCCTATGCGAATTTAATTATAAAAATGCTGCAGCTGATGGAAATCGCCCTTTTCTGAAACAATTTCTTTTCCCGGCCCAGCTGCGAATTTCTGCCACGACCGGTGTCACCAATTGCAGCAGTGCCGTGCACAGCAAAAGCCACTGCTGCGGGGCGCTGCGCTTGGCAAGCGGTTCATGGCAGCTCGCCATCATACGCAGGCCACCAGAGCAATGCACGTTCACCGCCCCTTCCCCGCAGGTACCGTCAGTCGAACAGGTCGGCCTGCGCCAGCGCCTTGCCGAGCTGGTCCTTGGCAGACAGCGTGGGCTGGAAGTCTATCGGCCAGTCGATGGCAATTTGCTGATCATCCCAGGCAATGCAACGTTCGCTCTGGGCCGAGTAGAAGTCGGTGGTCTTGTAGACAAACTCGGCAGTCTCACTCAACGTCACGAAGCCGTGGGCGAAACCCGGTGGAATCCACAACTGGTTATGGTTTTGCGACGACAACACCGCACCGACCCATTTGCCAAAAGTGGGTGAGCTACGGCGGATATCCACCGCCACATCGAACACTTCACCCTGTACCACACGCACCAGCTTGCCTTGGGCGTGGGGCGGTAGCTGATAATGCAGCCCGCGCAGCACGCCCTTCACCGAGCGGGAATGGTTGTCCTGGACGAAGCCTGGCTGCAAGCCAGTCACTTCATTGAACACGCGCGCATTGAAACTCTCGTAGAAAAAGCCACGCTCATCACCGAAAACCTTTGGGGTAAACAGGAAGACTTCAGGGATGGCCAACGAAATAGCGTGCATCAAAATACCTTCACTTCAAGCAGGTTCTTCAGGTACTGACCGTAACCGTTTTTCAGCAACGGCTGGGCAAGGCGCTCAAGCTGTTCAGCGTTGATCCAGCCCGCGCGATAGCAAATCTCTTCAGGGCAAGCGACCTTGAGGCCCTGGCGCCGCTCCATGGTGGCAATGTACTGGCTGGCATCCAGCAAGCTGTCGTGGGTACCGGTATCCAGCCACGCATAACCACGCCCCATGATCTCGACCTGCAGTTGCTGCTGCTGGAGATACAAGTTGTTGAGGTCGGTGATTTCCAGCTCGCCCCGTGCCGAAGGCTTCAGTTGCCTGGCCAGGTCGACGACCTGGTTGTCGTAGAAATAAAGGCCGGTGACCGCATAGTTGGACTTGGGGACCTTCGGCTTTTCCTCAATCGACAACACGCGCCCGCTGCCGTCGAACTCCGCCACCCCGTAACGCTCCGGGTCCTGGACGTGATATGCAAAGACCGAAGCCCCGGCCTGCCGCTGGTCAGCGCTCAGAAGCAGCGCCTGGAAGTCGTGACCATAGAAAATGTTGTCACCCAGCACCAAGGCGGACGCGGCGTTGCCGAGGAAATCTGCGCCGATGGTGAACGCCTGGGCCAACCCGTCCGGGCTAGCCTGCACCGCATACGAAAGGTTGATGCCCCAACGGCTACCATCACCCAACAACTGTTCGAAGCGCGGCGTGTCCTGTGGCGTCGAGATGATCAGGATGTCACGAATACCGGCCAGCAGCAGCGTACTGAGCGGGTAGTAGATCATCGGTTTGTCGTACACCGGCAACAGTTGCTTCGATACCGACAATGTGGCCGGGTGCAGGCGAGTGCCAGAGCCGCCCGCCAGAATGAGTCCTTTGCGTGCCATAAAAATTCCTAGCGCTGGATTTCGTCCAGCATGCGTTGCACACCTTGTTGCCAAAGTGGCATCTTGAGATTGAAGGCCTCTTCGAGTTTAGCCAATGCCAGACGAGAATTTCGCGGGCGTGGCGCCGGCACCGGGTAAGCTTCGGTACTTATTGCGCCTACCTGCTCAGCTGTAACCTTCAAGGCAATGCCACTGCGGCTGGCATGCGCCAATACGAACTGGGCATACCCGTGCCAGCTGGTTTCGCCGGCTGCGGCAAGATGGTAAATGCCTGCCAAATGGCGCGCGTCCTGCACGCTGAATACTCGGTGCAGGATATGGGCGGTAACATCGGCGATCAGGTCTGCGCCGGTGGGGGCACCAAACTGGTCTGCCACCACGTTGAGCGCATCGCGCTCTGCCGCCAGACGCAGCATGGTCTTGGCAAAGTTGTGGCCGCGCGCAGCATACACCCAGCTGGTACGCAGCACCACGGCAGCGGCACCGCTGGCCTGAATGGCCAGTTCGCCATCGAGCTTGGTACGGCCATAGACAGACAACGGACCGGTGTGGGCACCCTCTTGCCACGGCGCCTGGCCACTGCCATCGAACACGTAGTCTGTGGAGTAGTGAATCAGCCATGCACCCAGCTTGGCGGCCTCACGCGCCAGAACGCCCGGCGCTTCGGCATTGATCCGGGCAGCCAGCTCTGGCTCGCTCTCTGCTTTGTCCACTGCCGTGTAGGCCGCAGCGTTGACGATCACATCCGGGGCTAGCGAGCGCACTGTAGCTGCCAGGCCTTCGAGGTCACTCAGATCACCACACAAGCTACCTTCGCCCTGGCGGTCAAGCGCAATCACCTCCCCCAATGGCGCGAGGGCACGTTGCAACTCCCAACCTACCTGTCCGTTCTTCCCCAACAGCAAGATTTTCAAACTTTTCCAGCCCCATACTGCTGCGCGACCCAGTCACGATAACTGCCGTCCATTACGCCTTTGACCCAGTCCTGGTTAGCCAGGTACCAGGTAACCGTCTTGCGAATGCCGGTTTCGAATGTTTCGGCAGGCTTCCAGCCAAGCTCGCGCTCGAGCTTGCGGGCATCGATAGCATAACGGCGGTCGTGGCCTGGGCGGTCGGCGACGAAGCTGATCTGGCTGGCATAAGACTGCCCGTCAGCCCGCGGGCGAAGTTCATCGAGCAGCGCACATACACGGTGGACGATGTCGAGGTTGGGCATTTCGTTCCAGCCGCCGACGTTGTAAACCTCACCCACCTGCCCTGCTTCCAGCACACGGCGGATGGCGCTGCAGTGGTCTTTGACGTACAGCCAGTCACGAATCTGCTGCCCATCGCCATACACCGGCAGCGGCTTGCCAGCCAAGGCATTGACGATCATCAGCGGGATCAGCTTCTCGGGGAAATGCAGCGGCCCGTAGTTGTTGGAGCAGTTGGTGGTGAGCACCGGCAGGCCGTAGGTATGGTGATAGGAACGCACCAAGTGGTCACTGGCCGCCTTGCTGGCCGAGTACGGGCTGTTTGGCTGGTATTGGTGGGTTTCGGTGAACGCAGGTTCACCGGCTTTCAGCGAGCCATAAACCTCGTCGGTGGAAACATGCAGGAAGCGGAACGCCGACCGCTCTGCCTCATCCAGGCCCTGCCAGTAGCCCCGCACTGCTTCCAGCAACTGGAAGGTACCCACCACATTGGTTTCAACGAACGCCTGGGGGCCGTGAATGGAACGGTCAACATGCGACTCGGCGGCGAAATTGAGCACGGCGCGCGGGCGGTGCTCGGCCAACAGCCGTTGCACCAACGGCCCATCGCCGATATCCCCATGCACAAAGACATGTTGCGGATTACCTTCCAGGCTAGCCAGGCTCCGCAGGTTGCCGGCGTAGGTCAGTTTGTCCAGGTTGACGATGGTTTCGCCTGACTGGCTAAACCAGTCCAGCACGAAATTCGCACCGATGAAGCCGGCGCCGCCGGTTACCAGGATTGTCATAGGGTTGAACGCTTCTCGAGTGAGTGTCGGGTAAAGATAACTGGGCGCAATTCTAGACGGGAAAGCTGCAGGAGTGTTGCGGTAAGACGCCGTTCACGCTTTTGGCTGTTGTTCTGTCATTGACGGCGGGGCAAAATACGACCCCTTCTCAGGAAAAGCCATCCGGGCTCACAGGGATTGTCCATGCCTTCTATTTTTCCTTCGGTCGCTGTTGCGGCCTTGTTTGCTTCCGCGCCTGTCTGGGCACAGTCCACGCAGCTTGCTGACCGGGTTATGACGCCGAGTGCGTTCCTGGGGGTTGATCTGCAAGGGGACTTCATGACCCAGGTGCCGGAGTGTGCAGCGGGGGATCTACGCCCTAGCGAACCTTGCCGGGTTGCGACCGAGAAAGCTGGGCGATTTGAGGTGCGGGGGTTGCCGTATCTGCCTATTTCTCCGGGGTACAAGTTGTTTGCAACGGTGG
The DNA here is from genome assembly GCF_900277125.1 of Pseudomonas inefficax. GTDB lineage: Bacteria > Pseudomonadota > Gammaproteobacteria > Pseudomonadales > Pseudomonadaceae > Aquipseudomonas > Aquipseudomonas inefficax. Next base: position 24,589 of record NZ_OPYN01000075.1, on the reverse strand, counting down.
ATGGCGGGGCTGTTAGTCAGTTGGTTTTGACCGGGAATGCTAATAATTTGTATCTGGTTAAAGAGATGCTGACTGATAAGCTCGGGCAGCCGGCGACTAGCGGGACTCATTGGGTGAAGTTGAAGTCCGGGGCTTCTTATGAGGCTGAGGTTTATAAGTGGAATTCTGAAGGGGTAGCTGTTGATTTTGGCCGAGATCTTAGTGATCTTGGGCGGTATTCGGTTACTTTTTCGACTTCGATGGTTGGTACGGATATGGGCCAGTTGGAGGAATTGCCACCGACTGACAGACCCAGTTTGTAAGTTGACAGGGCGCCAGCACATTCCCGCGCCCTCAGGTTTAGCATCGATTAGCACAGATGCAGGGCATAATCGGCAATTCAAGAACGCCGATTAGCCCTGACACAGTTAGATATCTCTTAACCGCTGTTGATACACCCAGTCTACAATCTCACCCTCTGGGGTGTAACCGCTTACCAGCTCCCTTAGCAACTGACGAACTACTGTGAAATCCTCAGTTTCAACTGCCTTAAGTAGTAGCGTCAGGCGATCCTTGAGCACATCCCAAACCAAAAAATCTTCGCTTGCTGTCAGAATCATCGGGTGCCGGGTAGGAGACACATTGTCCCCTATCAACAGTTCCTCGTATAGCTTTTCTCCTGGCCGCAGTCCGGTAAATTCAATAGCGATGTCACCGTGGGGATTCTTTTCGGACCTCACGCTCAAGCCCGACAGGTGGATCATTTTCTCCGCTAACGCCGCAATTCTTACAGGCTCGCCCATATCCAAGACGAATACATCCCCGCCCAGCCCCATTGACCCTGCCTGGATTACCAGTTGGGCGGCTTCGGGAATAGTCATAAAGTAACGGGTAATTTTTGGATGAGTGACCGTCAACGGTCCGCCAGCTTGGATCTGCTTATGGAAAAGTGGAATCACAGAGCCCGACGAGCCAAGAACGTTGCCAAAGCGCACCATCGTGAAGCGCGTTTTATTCACTCTGGCGACCTTACCGGAATCACCAAATAATACTGGTGCGACCTCCTTGCTCAACGCCTGCAAGACGAGCTCCGCCAGACGTTTAGTACTTCCCATCACATTGGTTGGCCGAACTGCTTTATCAGTTGAAATCAGTACAAAGTTCGCCACATTAGCCTGAAGCGCTGCCTGCGCCGTATTCAACGTGCCAATGACATTGTTTAAAACACCTTCAGCGATATTGTGCTCAACCAAGGGAACGTGCTTGTAGGCAGCTGCATGATAAACAGTGTTCACGCCCCACATTGTCATGGTATCGATCAAGTGTTTCTGGTTTCGGATCGAGCCAAGAAACGGTACCAGACGCACAGGAAGTGACTCACGTCGGATGCGCTGCTCCAACTCACCATGAATACTGTAAAGGTTGAATTCGCTGTGCTCAAACAGCAGCAACGCCTTGGGCTCCAGCATGAGGATCTGACGGCACAACTCAGAGCCGATTGAGCCACCAGCCCCTGTAACCATGACCACTTGACCTGTAACACAGCGGGAAAGTAAATCCTCTTGAGCCGGAACGGCATCACGGCCCAACAAGTCAGCAATATCGACCTCCTGGATATCATCAACTTTAACTCGGCCACTTGCCAAATCCATGAATCCAGGAACACTGCGTACATGCAAGGGGAAATTTTCAAGCAACCCCAATATTTCGCGACGACGTGCACGACTAGCAGACGGGATGGCCAAAAGAATTTCCTCGGCTCCCGTCGCATCGATCATTTTCTGAATATCATTGCCACGAAACACCTGAAGACCAGAAATAACTCGATCCGCGACACTCTCGTCATCGTCGATGAAAGCAACTGGGCGCATCATACGACCAATTCGCAGGGCAGCGACTAACTGATTCCCCGCAGCCCCAGCGCCGTAGATGGCAACTTTCGGCAAACCATTGTCACGGTTGGTGAAAGGAACATGCTGCCTGGCGGCGAACCAATCACCGAGGAAATACTGACGCATGATCAGGCGTAGTCCACCAATCAATACCAGACTCAGCCACCAGTAATTGAACACAATGGAACGAGGAACGATTGCAGTGTGATTGCTGTGCCAATAAACGACCAAGGCCAAGATCAGCGACGATAGTGATACTGCCTTGCCGATGGCAATTAACGCATCATTGCCGAAATAACGCATCACCGCGCGGTACATGCCAAAACGAATGAAAATAGGTATCGCAATGACCGGCGCAGCTAGGAACAACCAGTAGTGCAAACGCAGCGGGTGATAGATTTCATCTATTCCAAGACGAACCAAAAACGCCAGCCACAGGGCGAACCAAACCAACAGCACGTCAGTTACGACCTGAAGGGCGCGTTTGTAGCGCCGGGGCAACAACAGCATCCCCGTACGCAGCCTATCCGTCATCCGCTTACTCTCCTGATTCCGAACCAAACCAGATCCCTTCCTATCACATTTTTCCATACGAGCTTCTTGCCTTTGACGGCTGATCCGACCAAAACCAAGAAATCCAAGAAGGGCGTCGCCTGTTCGGCGTATAGCCTTTAGGCGGACGCCCAGAATTTCATCGACGAGCAGCGTCCTGCATGACTTTGATCAAGACATCGCAACTCTTCTCGATTTCGCTTGCCGTCAAGGTTGGATGGACTAGGAACATCAGGCTGGTTTCGCCCAATTGACGGGCCACAGGCAAGCGTTGCTCCGGTCGCCAACCCGTGTCATCGAAAGCTTTTTCCAGATATACCTCAGAGCAAGAACCCGAAAAACACGGCACACCCAACGAATTGATTTCATTCAGAATGCGATCCCGGCTCCAACCTTCGGCGAGCTGATCGGGCTCCACAAACACATAGCACTTATAGGCTGCATGCACGCTGTCGGACGGAATTTCAGGAACTCGCAACCCAGGCAGGCCCTTGGCGCAATCCCAAATGCGACGAGCATTTTCCACTCGCGACTGATGCCACTGAGGCATACGCTTCAACTGAATCCTGCCGATGCCGCCTTGTACTTCAAGCATCCGCCAATTGGTACCGAAACTCTCATGCAGCCAACGGAACCCAGGGGCATGCTCACGCTCATAAACGGCTTCCCAGCTCTTGCCATGGTCCTTGAACGACCACATTTTCGACCATAGCTCGCGATCGTTCGTGGTGACCATGCCGCCTTCACCGCCGGTGGTCATGATTTTGTCCTGGCAAAACGACCAAGCGCCGATATCGCCAATGGACCCGACAGGGCGGCCTTTGTACTGCGCTCCGTGTGCCTGCGCGCAATCTTCTATCACCCGGATACCATGTTCAGCCGCAAGAGCCATGATCGGGTCCATGTCACATGGCCAACCCGCCAGGTGAACGCAGATGATGGCCTTGGTGCGGGAGGACAACACCGCGCTGATAGTCGACACATCGATATTCTGGGAGTCGGCGTTTACGTCGGCAAAGACCGGAACAGCACCAGCATTGATAATGCTGGAGACCGAGGCGAGGAAGGTACGGGAGGTCACGATAACCTCGTCACCGGTGCCGATTCCCAGGGCCAGCAGAGCCAGGTCCAGCGCCACTGTTCCGTTGGCAACAGCGACTGCAAAATCAGTTTCAGTCCAGGCAGCGAATTCACGTTCGAACTGACGGCATTCCTGTCCTGTCCAGTAATTGACCTTGTTGGACAAAATGACATCACGCGCGCAGTTTGCTTCTTCTTCGGAGAACGACGGCCAAGGGGAAAAGGGTGTGTTCAGCATTGAATTGATCCTGATTCATTAAGCTGGCAAGAATGCAAACGGCTGTACCACACAGTCTACAGCCGCATCATTGATTTCGTGGAATTATTCCAGGGCCCGGGCAGGTACTCCGACCACCGTCATCCCCTCAGCGACATCGGATACGACTGCAGCTCCAGCGCCTACCACCACGTTTGCACCGATGCTAATCAGTTGCTTTACGCAGGCGCCGATACCCACCCATGAGCACTGACCTATCGTCACACCACCTGCAAGCCGGGCGCCCGGGCTGATATGGACAGAATCAGCAAGCAAGCAGTCGTGATCAACACTGCAACCCGTGTTCAAAATACCTCCTAGCCCCACGGAGGCGCCGGCATTCAGGACCGCACCGGCAAACACCACGCTTCCAGCCCCAACATTGGCATACCGGCTGACGTAAGCGAGTGGATGTATAAGGGTAGCCAGCGTAGCCCCCTGTTGGATCAACGCTGCGAGCTTCGCCTGGCGAATAGCGTTATTGCCGATGGCAACCACGACCCCGTCAAATTCATGAGCGTTCTCGAAAAAATCTTGGCCCGTGCCGACTACATCCCATACACCATTGGAGGTGAGAGAAGGCCAAGCGTCATCAAAGAACAAGATCTCTGTCCAGCCGCAAACCCCCGCAGTATCCGCAACTACCTTTCCGTGCCCACTGGCACCAAGGATGGCAAGTCTTTTCATCACTTGTTGCCCGTGAATTTCGACATGGTGACCTCGCCGCTGGCGCTAATGCCGTCTCTTTTTACAACTTTCTTGATGGTCAAAGCGATAATTTTGATATCCAGCCAAAGCGAGCGATTTTCGACATACCAAACGTCCAGCTCAAACTTTTCTGGCCAGCCCAGCGCGTTTCGCCCATTGATCTGAGCCCAGCCGGTTACCCCTGGTCGCACTTTATGACGCAAGTATTGCCGTTCGTTGTAGAGTGGCAGATATTCCATCAACAATGGCCTGGGCCCAACAAGACTCATCTCACCTTTGAGCACATTCCACAGCTCGGGCAGCTCATCGAGACTGCTAGAGCGCAGAAAGCTACCGAATGGCGTCATGCGTTGTGAATCCGGCAATGGCACACCATTGCTGTCGCAGGCATCGCGCATGGTGCGGAATTTGATCATCTCGAATGGTTTGCCACCTAGTCCCGGACGGACCTGGCGGAACAATACCGGCCCCCCGAGCCTACGCTTGATCAGCACTGCTACAACCAGGATGACCGGAGACAACACGATCAACCCAATCAATGCCCCGGCGAAGTCAATGACTCTTTTCATCTGCTGGACTCACAAGCCTCGTTGAGGCAACCCGCCAAGCTACCTGCAAGCTTGTCGAACCCATGCTCGACTTCAACATAGCGCCGGCCAGCACGCCCCATTGCAGCCCTATCTTCACTTGGCAACCGGGTCAACCTAGCTACTGCATCGGCCAAAGCCTCCGGGTTACCTGGTTGAACGGTGTACCCTGCCCCGGAATCTTCAATCGGGTTGTTACCCGCATCACAGCAAAACAGGACCGGACGCTGCCCAGCCATGAAATCGAACAGCTTGTTCGAACTGATACCGTACTTGAACACCGGGGCATTGATCAGATTGAATACAAATGCATCCGCTTGCGCCGCAAGTGCCGGAATTTCCCTTTTAGGAACGGGATCTTCAAAGCTGACACGCTTGAGACCAAACTTTTCAGCCATGGTGATCAACTCGGCTTTGCACGGGCCGTTACCGATAATCCGAAGGCGGACATTGGACATTTCAGGTCTTTGCTCGATGATCTGCTGTGCACGCAGCACATTGTCCAACCCGTTGGCTGGACCATGCGCACCAAAGTACATCAGCGTAAACTCATCCCCCGACACTTTATCCGCTGGGCACGGGAAGTCCTGAAGATCGACACCGTTCGGGATCCAGGCAATTTTTTTCGGATCGATGCCCATGGGTACTATGTACTCGTGAGCCTTGGGCAGCAGTACGACAATGCGTTTAGCGCGCTTGTACAGCCACTTCTCCAGCACTCGAAGCGAGCGGGCAATAAAGCTGTTACGCTCCAGCCGGCCCATGTCGATCAGCGTTTCCGGCCAGAGATCCCGCACTTCGAAAACGAAGGGAACCTTATGGCGCCACGCAAGCACTGCACCGGCAGCCGCTGCAAACGGGTGCACGCTCGAACCGATAATGACATCCGGTTTTTTCAAAGGCGAAAGCTTGCCGGGTTTGATTACCTGCCAAGTGTATTCCAGCATGTTACGCATACGCGCCGTGCCGTTGCCTTTGTATTCCGAAGTTCTAAGCCAAAGGAATGGAACACCGCTGTATTGGTCAAGCCTGATAGTTTCAGTATCAGCAAGTCGCTGCTTGCCAGACTGGTGCTCCACGCTGGCAGCAACAATCGACGCCTCCCAACCATGTGCCGGCAGGTTTTTCGCCAACTGATAATGCCGGGTACCGCCGGCGCCACCTGGCTCCTGAGCGTAGTGGTTGAGAATCCAGACGTTCTTCATTCAGCAAGGTCCTTGATAAGGCGTTGGATGATCAGTTCTGCTGCATTACCCTCACCGTAAGGTTCTACCGCCTCGCCTTTGCTACCCAGCGCCTGGCGAACGGCTGATGCCACTTCTTGTGCAGATGTTGGCGATACAAGCCGATTCCAGCCTGATTCAACCAATTCGACCCATTCGGTTTCATCGCGCAAAGTGACACATGGGACGCTGTAGAAGAATGCCTCTTTCTGGACACCACCAGAATCTGTGGCAATAAGTGCGGCATACTTCTCAAGCTGAACCATGTCCAGATATCCGACTGGGTCGATGAGGTGCAAGCCCGCTGGCATTTCATCCAGTTGTCCACGCTCCTGCAAAACAGCCTTGGTCCTTGGGTGCACTGGCCAAACGATCGGCAAGTCGGTAGATAAGTCGCGGAATGCTTCAACGATCGCGGCAAGACGTGCAGGATCGTCAGTATTTTCGGCCCGGTGGACGGTTGCCAACACGTAGCTGGCTTCTTCTAGACCAAGCTTGGCCAGGATCCGACCGCTTGCATCGACACGTTTACCATGAAACTTCGCAACGTCGTACATCACATCACCCACCGGGATAATGCTGGCCGCATCGACACCCTCCGACTTCAAGTGCTCTGCTGCTGTGATAGTGGGGGTAAACATCCAGCGGGATACCCGGTCAGTCAGGATCCGGTTCACTTCCTCAGGCATAACCATATTGAAGGAACGTAGGCCTGCCTCGACATGAGCGACAGGGATATGCAACTTGACGGCAGCTAACGCACCCGCGAGTGTAGAGTTGGTATCACCGTAGACGAGCACAACATCGGGGCGCTCTTGAAGCAGGACTTTTTCGATCTCAATGAGCATCCTGCCGGTCATGTCACCGTGACCGCCGCCATGAATGTCAAGCTGATACGCTGGTGTACTCATGCCCAGTTCTTTGAAGAAAACATCGGACATGTTTGAATCAAAGTGTTGACCGGTGTGAACGACAACCTCGTCCACCCCGGGAAGCATGGAGATAACATGGCTTACCACACTTGCCTTGATGAACTGGGGGCGTGCGCCGATAACGGTAAGAACTTTCATAAAAATCAGCCTTTTAGCAAATCAGTATAGAATTGGCTTAGCTTTTTAGCCTCTACGCCCCAGTTGTATTTCTCAAGTACGGCCCGCTGGCCATGGCGCCCCATTCTTTCCGCCTCAACTGGGTTAGCCACAAGATAGTCGATGCAGTTTGAAATTTTCTGAGGATCCAAAGGATCTACACAGATTCCGCACTTACTAGAGTCAATGATATCTCTCCAAAGGGGAAAGTCAGATGCGATGACAGGCAGACCTACAGCCATGTACTCAAACATTTTCACTGGCAAAGAGTCCAAGTAATTCGGCGTCGGATGCAATGTCACGAGACCGGCCATCGAACTATCAAGTAGGTGTTTTACACCTTGGCGATCCAACCAACCGAGAAAATCGACCTTGCCCCAGCCTCGCTCATTCTTTACTGAAGACTCGAAGTTGCCATCTGCAAAAACACCACCGATCACAAGCCGTATATCGGCTGAAGCCAAATCAACACCTTGAACTATTTCCCGGATACCGCGAATTTCTTCTAAGCCACCAATATAAACGACCTGAGGTAGCTTATCTGACCATTCAACCTGCCTAACCACCAATTCATCAACGATTGGATAATTATTAATATCAATAGAACGAGCGCCAAGGGAGCGGAACTTGTCGCGTATGTATGGCGTAGCTGCCAATACCGCATCCAACCTCCGACACGCCCAGGCCTCATAAAATGCAAAAATCTTCGAAATGAAGACCCGCACATATTTATTTAAGTATGACTTCCCAAGTATTTGCTTGGGAACATCTTCGTGGGCGTCAAAAACCACAGTCTTCCCGCATGCCTTCAGCTTTAGCCCGACAGGAATGAGTTCCGGATCATGAAGGTGATAGAGATCAGCGCCAAGGGCTACGGCTCGTCGGTGAAGGGCCTTGGTAGTTTTAAAGATTCTGTTAATCCGCCCACTCAGTTTTCCAACATCAACAAACGAGACACCTTCCTTAACTTCATCGCCTTTACCGTCAGCAACGACAAAATAAACCTCGTGCCCTTCCTTCGCGAGCGTTCGGCATTGCTTCTGGAAAATCCGTACATCGTACCTGGAATGAACTGATGACAGATGGACTATCTTGGCCACGTTATCTACCCCAACTCAAGAATACACATTAATGCGACGCCCCAGCATCCGCTGGACGATCCCCTGTGCCTTTTTCATGAGGTTTTTACGTGAATCCCAATTGTCAAAGTCTGTATAGTTATTAACCTTTGCCGACATCAACTCTTCAAACTCTGCGGCGGTGATCCGCATTTTTTTGCAAAAATACTCGATATCGACCTGTAACTCAGCAGGATCATACAGTGGCTCTGCCAACTTTTCGACGGCCTCCTCTCGACTCATTTGCCCCGAAAGCACCATGCTAGAGTAATGTAACTTGCGCTTATCATAACCAAACTTCGTTGGAAGATAGTAATTTTGAAATAGCTTGGTAAAAATTGACTCGCCATGCTTGTGAGCATATGAACGATAGCCAATGGTCTCCTGCAAATAGCGCTCCGCCTCCCGCTTGTCGTAATCCATGTAATTCAGTGGACGCACGGTGCGCATCCCTTTGAAAAATGGATACCAAATATAATACTCAACAAAACTGATAGTCTTGTAGTCCTGAAGCTTACGCTCACCATATTTCTTATGAATGGCCTTCAGATTAATTGCATCCATAGCACTTCCGTGCCAACTATCAGGAAATACCGATTCGGTTGCGAGATTACCACCACTGAGAATGTACTTGATGTCGTTTTTTACAGCAAAGTGATACATATTTGAAAAATACGCATGATCTTGCGGAACATCTTGATTGGCAACTGCTGCGCGCATATATGCCAACTGCAAGTCGCGCATCTCCTCCCAATTCATTACATGCGTATGCAAATCATAACCACAGTGCTTAATTACTTTCTCGATATTGCTAACCGCCAACTCACTATTCCAACCGGCGTCAACATGCACAACCAATGGCCGCAAGCCGAAATCTTTCACCTTGACAGCTAAATATGAGCTATCTACCCCACCACTGAGACCAATAATACAATCATATTCTTTTCCGGCACCCTCTTTTTTTATCTTTTCAATAATAGGCTGCAGGCGCTTTTCCCCATCATCCCCTGAAAAAAGCTGTTGCGACTGGAGATTGTCGAACTTATGGCAGTGATTGCATACTCCCGCGTCATCAAACACGATTTCAGCGTCAGACGTGTCCATGACACAGCGCGAACAGACCTTTACCACTCACCACCTCCTCAAACGTTTTCATCGGCCTGTCTGACGGGGACTCCCTGCAACAGACGTAGCATGTATGACATCCAAAATAGCGTAGTGCCTGTGCAAAGCCACTAAACACCAGAATAAACTGCCTTTCAAAACCTAAACTTTCTTACCCAGCGTTCAACACGTTAATATCTGGATAACTGATCAATACGGCACGGTGTTTGCCGTGAAACACAAATAGACTACCTGCGGCAACAGCCGAAACTCCGGTACGATCAAACAGATCAATCAAGTCCGCAGTGGAGCCAGCACCGCCACAAGCGATGACTGGAACGTGCACTTGGGATACAACGCTTTCCACCAGCGATATATCGAAGCCTTTCTGCGTACCGTCGCGATCAACCGAGTTCAGGAAAATTTCTCCAACCCCAGCAGCCTCAAGTTCCTGGGCCCATTCGACCGGCTGGCGCTTGGTATCTTTGGTACCATTTTCCGAATAAACCGAATAGCCGCTCCAAAAACCTTTACGGCAATCCATGGAACCTACGACACTTTGCGACCCAAACTTGTCGGCAATTTGACGAATAAGACTAAGATCGTCCAGCGCAGCCGTATTGATAGCGATTTTTTCGATACCAAGAGAAAATACTTTCTCGGCATGCCCCAAGGTCTTTATCCCACCACCATAACAAATGGGCATAAAGCACTCACCAGCCACTTCGGCGATCAACTCGTAGTTAGGCTCACGATTTAGCCTCGATGCTTCGATGTCGAGCAGCACCAACTCATCGACTTCTTTTTCATTAAAAATTCGAATAGCATTAATGGGGTCGCCTACATACTTGGGCTCTTTGAACTTCACAGTCTTGACCAGACCACGGTCTTTGAGCAACAAGCAGGGAATGACTCGCCTCCTGACCATTAGATCAACTCCACAAAGTTCTTGAATAGCTGCATGCCAAACTTATGACTTTTTTCCGGATGAAACTGGAAGCCGAAAATATTATCTTTGACCACCGCAGCGGTAAACTGCTGGTCATAGTTGGCGGTCAATAGGGTATTTTCTGCATGTCGGGGCAGCATGTAATAACTATGAACAAAATAGAAGCGACTTTCCTTATCGATTCCCGTCAAGATTGAATGTTGCAACTGAGGATTAACTTCATTCCAGCCCATGTGCGGAACTTTGCGCCCATCTCGCTTCTCGAAGCGAACGATGTCCATGTCGATCCAGCCAAGACCAGGTTCGTTGCCCTCTTCCGAGCCATTGCCCAGCATCTGACTGCCCAGGCAAACACCCATTACCGGCTTGTGCTTGTTCAAAACCTGCTCGTTCAACACCTCTATCAGGCCACTACTCCGCAGTGTCTGCATGCCTGCATCGAAAGCGCCGACACCTGGCAGAATGAGCTTGTCCGCCTGCTCAATATCTTCACGACTGTTCGATGCCTTGGCCTTGGCGCCCACTCGCTTTAGCATATTCAACACCGAAGCGATGTTCCCAACACCATAGTCAACTACGACGATCATTGCGAGCCTCCTTTCGATGCACGATAGGATATCCAGAAATAAATTATATACATTAATGCATATCCGACCGAATACGCCCAGAGAGCCGTATCAATTTTCCGGGGCAAGAGAAAACAAGCACACGTAAGCAAAAGCAATACTATTTGCCATAGCAAATCCAACTTCTGCCTCTGTGCAATGTAAATGGTATAGCTGAGCGGACTGACGACAAAGCGCATGAAAAAGAGAGGAATCAGTAATACTGCGTATCGCCCTGACTCAACCCATTCGTGGCCGAATACAAGGCCGAAGACCCACTCACCTAAGAATGCGAAAGCGATGAACGGGACGATGGCAAGCGCGACCAACAAATAAAACGTCTTCAAAAAAACACGCTGGCAGTTTCCATCAGACCGATAATCCCGTGCGGCTTGCTCTTTGAACACATCAAGAACAGACGCAGCCAACAGCGAAATTGGCGCTCCCATCATCTTTAGCGTCAGCGCAAACCATCCGGCTGCTTCGCTACCGAAACGCGAGGCTATGAATATAACCGGAAGTTGACTAGCCGCTGTATTCAGCAAGTCCGCCGGCAGCGAAAACTTTGGGAAATTCCTGTGTTGCGAAGCCAGGTCTCTTGCAGATTGCCAACTGCTACTTAAACAGCCTTTAAGCCAAGCATTATTAATCCACAGCAACGAAAGCCCAGTCGCAGCAATGACGCCAAGCACTTGCCCATGGATCAATCCAGATACATCCGTGGAAAAAAAGGCGGCAGATACTTGAGCCACCGCGATACATGCCGCCAGACTGACCCTGGAAACGCCAAGCTTGTTAAATGCCTGTTGATATGTCAATAGGGACAAGACAACTTTATTCATCCCAATACCCCAAATAACAACAACCAGCGAAAGCCAGAACAGCGAAATTACGGCAGGCAGATCTTGCACCAATCTATTCCACAACAATGCTGCGCCGACAATCAATACTGATGACGATATTGTAACCACAAAGATCAGCTTCAAGAGCGCCTGAATCGACGCTTGATCTTCGCAATTAAAAATTGCCATTTCATAACGTCCGGTAACAGCAACGGCAGCGATTGTGGCAAACGAAAGCCAGACACTAAATTCACCCAAGTCGATTGGAGTATATAGCCGAACCAGCAGAAGCATGACACCCATGGTAATCAGCTGTGCACCAATCGTACCGACTAAAACTCGGGTTATCCGACTGAAAAAACTAACGCTCATAGGGTTTCTTTCCAAAGGTGAACGGCACGGACACCAGCACAAGAAACGCCAACATCAGGAAAACGCCAGACCCCATCAATACGGTCAACAACGACTGTTCGAGGATCTTAGTCGCGAACAATAGCGCAACAGGAATGGTTATGAAGGCGCCAAACCGCATATACAGATAGTTTAACAGCATTACAACCGACCCTACGAATATAGCCTCTACCACAACTGCGGAGTAACCCGACTGCAAATAAGCTACGGCAAAAAAATTAACGTTGGCATTCAGTTTTGGGTTACTAAAAATCTCTTGCCCTATACGAAACGTCAGAGGCTCTGATTTAGTCACGCCCATTATCGAACTAAGCAGCGTGTCGCTGTATGAATTAAAACCAAACAGTGAAACAAAGTTATCGACCGCCCCTAAGAGTGTCGAAGGCACTACAAATGCCCGCCGCACAAAGTAGTCGTTCAGGTAAGAGTAGCCAAAAACCTCATGCTCCAGCGCCCCCAGAAGCAAAAACGTAATGGCCCCACCAAGCAGCCAAGAAAGTTTAACCCCGCCATAGCGGCGAAAGTACTGCATGAGAAGGTAAATCAACGCCAATACCATGAACGGATATTTCTGACCAAATGCACCCCACAAAACCAAAGCATTAGCTACGCCCAGCAACACGTAGGTACGGGACTTTCGGTATACACCCCATGCGAATAAAACGGGAAAAAAAGCTTGAGTTCCCATGGACGCCAAATAGCTAGCTCCGGAGCCTGCCTGGAAGACATCTCGCGCCAACGCCCGTCGCACATACTGCTCAGAAAAATTGAAAGAAAAATAACTGGCGCTTTTCAAAAAAATAAATAGGAGAACTAAGACGTTAAGCAACGCAAGCACAGTCAAACAGTGCCTGCTGAGTGAATCAGTTTGCCTGATTTGGCTTTCATAAAACCTAAACTTGTTCGCCGAAGCGATAATCAGCATACCCACTAGTACCCCTAACGAGACGCCCCCCCATGGCACCGCATCGGGCGCAAACTGGTTTGCAGCCTCCAACACCAAGGCGTGGGGAACCACCACTAGGAATAGCAAGGTGACAACCAGATCACCTGGCCTTTCGACCGTGGTCCCACACAGAAACGCACAAACAGGAGCCAGAACCGCGAGGTAAACGATCAGCCCGACGCTGACAGGTTTAACAGCCGCCCCCATGTACTCATGCAAGATATATACATAGCTGTTGTTTACCCACACCAATACCAAGAAGTAGATAAAGAATAGTAAGGCGTTTGAAAATACCGATTTATCGACTCGGGCTGATAAGTACATGGGCTTACCCTGCAATAACTGCAGAGATATGCCGGATCGACGCCTCTTCCAGGTACGGATGCATCGGTAGGCTCATCACCTGTGTCGCAACCTCATCTCCAACCGGCAAGGACGCCGCCACATCTGCGACGGCAGGCTGCTTGTTCAGAGGAATTGGGTAATGCACAGCTGTCGGAATACCCGCAGCCTTCAGCTTCGCCTGTACGGCGTCCCTGTCCTGTACCCGTACCGTGTACTGTGCGTAGGCGCTGATATTTTCCGCAGCGATATATGGCGTTGTCTCGATACCGACGGCTGCCAGTGCTCCGTCATACCATTTCGCGACCTGCTGACGCTGCGAAATCTCCTCTTCAAAAATCTCCAGCTTCGGTAGCAAAATTGCCGCCTGAAGCGTATCTAGGCGGCTATTCACCCCTACTCGAATGTGGTGATAGCGTCGATCCTGTCCGTGACGAGCAATCTGCCGCAAAACGACGGCCAACTCGTCGTCGTTTGTGAAGATAGCGCCACCGTCCCCATAGCACCCCAGCGGCTTGCTTGGAAAGAAACTAGTGCAGGAAATGGTAGAGAGGTTGCAAGAGCGCTTGCCCTTGTAGGAGGCGCCGAAGCTCTGCGCAGCATCTTCGATTACTGGAATACCATATTTTGCAGCCACAGCATTGATAGCGTCAAAATCTGCGCACTGACCATACAGCGAAACCGGAATGATCGCCTTGGTTCGCGGAGTAATTGCCGCTTCGAGCAACTGGGGATCAAGATTGTAGGTGCGCGGGTCGATATCCACATAGACCGGCTTCGCACCCAACAACGCGACAGTTTCGGCAGTGGCAATGTAGGTGAAGCCTGGGGTAATCACCTCGTCCCCCGGACCGATACCCAGTGCCATCTGCACAATTTGCAGAGCATCAGTGCCATTGGCGCAAGTGATGCAATACTTGGCACCGACGAAAGCAGCCAGGCGTTCCTCCAACTCAGCCACTTCAGGGCCGAGGATGTACTGGCCATGGCTCAGAACACGCTGGATGCCGGCATCGATCTTGTCTTTGATGCGTGCCTGCTGGCTTTTCAGGTCAATGAATTCAATCATGCTCAAACATCCATCTTGTTCAGTTGTTTGCCGTTCAGGACGTAGCGCGCCCCGGTGTGCGAGCAGGTGGCTTCGCCTTGCTCGTTCAATTGCAGCTGCTCGCCAAACTCACTCATCCAACCGATCTGCCGAGCAGGCACACCGACCATGAGCGCATAGGCAGGCACATCCTTGTTGATGACCGCGCCAGCGCCTACAAAAGCGTACTCGCCAATGGTTACGCCGCAGACGATCGTGCAGTTGGCCCCGAGCGTGGCGCCTTTCTTGACCAGAGTGTCACGATACTGGTCCTTTCGCTCGATCAGGGACCGTGGATTGTAGACGTTGGTGAAGACCATGCTAGGGCCACAGAAAACACCCTCTTCCAGCGTCACATTGTCGTAGACCGATACGTTGTTCTGTACCTTGCAGTGGTCACCGATAACGACCTTGTTGCCCACGAACACGTTCTGACCAAGCGAAACGCCAGCGCCGATCCGAGCGCCCCCACACACATGGACAAAGTGCCAGACCCGGGATTTCTCTCCGATCTGTGCTCCTTCGTCGACGATGGCACTTGGATGCTGATAGTAATTCATGGCTTCAGACTCACGTTGGACTGAGGTTGATCAAAAGCTCGCTGCAATTGCTGCGCCGCATAGTGGCCATAACGGCTAGCCCCCACTTCGTTGAGGTGGTGGCTGTCACGGTAGATCAGCAACCCTTGCTCGTAGGGCGCAGCAGCAAAGAAGCTACTGCTGGAAAAATCTAGAAACCGCACTCCTGGGGTGCGTTCGGCAATTGCCTTGACCTGCTGGTTGGCCGCCTGCCATTCGCGATTGAACGTGAGTGGTGCCGACAACCCCAATTCGGTGAAGCGCCTTACTCGCTGGACATCCGTCTCGAACATCGGCACCTGGGCAAGCACGACAACATTTTTGTTGGCCCCGGCCGTTGCGCTCAGAAAGTCAGTCAGCGCCTTGGTGAATGCCTGGCTTTGCATCTGGTACTGCCACATACCAGCAACGACTACTCGGTCTACCTCCGGCAGCGCCTTCGCGACCGCAGCAATCTGGTCACGGCAAGGTTTCTGCGCCCAGGTGGGCAGGCGTTCGACATCAAAGCCGGGAATAGGTACACAGCTGCTAGCCGTGAGCACCCGGTATGCAACGCCCTGCTCATTGCCCACCTGATCGAAAAAGTGATTCAGTTGAGCAGCATGGCTATCGCCTATGACCAGGGCAGCGACATCAGCGTCTGCCTTGCCTCGCATGCAGCTACCTACCTGGGTACCGTGGCAAATCGTTTCTGGCGCCGCGTAGCGGGTCAACTCTACCGGTAGAGGGACAACTAGCGATGCATTGATACGCACCGCACCCCACGCTACCAGCAAAACCACCATTGCAGCCATCGCCCACTTAGGAGTTTGGCGCACCAAGCCCGTTGCCTTCCTGGCTGGTGTTTCTATGAAACGGAAGGACAGCCAAGCCAATGCAACAGAAGCAATCGCAAAAAACAGCAACCAGGCGATCGTCAAGTCATACTGCCCGGTGTAATACCGAATCAACGCCAACACTGGCCAATGCCAGAGGTAAAGCGAGTAGGAAATACCACCAACCCAGACCATTGGCGCGGTAGCGAGCAATGTGCTCACAGGGCCGCGGCGAGCAGCAATGATCATCCCTGCCCCAACGCAAGGCACGATCGCCCAGAAGCCCGGAAATTGCTGCTTTTCAATTGCCAGTAGAGCCCACGCCAACAGAAGCGCACCGACTATGCCCAACGCACTGGCGAGTGTCTGGGGCAACTCTCGCTGCCGCATCAGTAACGCAACAACTGCGCCGACCATAAACTCTGGCACGCGTGCCAGCAGCGAAAAATACATTTCGTCTCTCTGCCCGCCGAGGGTGCGGTAACCAACCCAGGCAAACGCCACAGTAGCCAGCAGCAGAAAAGCCGGGAGCCGCCAACGCGCGGGAATACAGATAGCCATGATCGGGAAGAACAGGTAGAACTGCATTTCGATGGCAAGCGACCAGGTATGCAGAAGCGGCAACTCATCGGCCCGCGGCGCGAAATAACTGCCAAAGTGGGCAAAGTAATGGTTACTGGTAAACCATGCGGAAGATTTCAGGCTATCGAAAAAGAAGGCGAAATCGTCCGGCACGAAAAGTACCGCTGACAGCGCCGCGACTACAACCAGCATCGAAAAATACGCAGGAACAATGCGTTTGACCCGGCTTGCATAAAAGGCAGCAAGATCAACCTTGCCGCTGCGCTCGGTCAGCAATGCTGTGATGATGAAACCTGAAATAACAAAAAAAACATCGACGCCTACGTAACCGGCTTTCAACCAGCTGCCATTGGCGTGATAGAGCAAAACCGCCAGCACCGCGACCGCGCGCAAGCCTTGAACATCCAGGCGGATGCTACGCTCAACGCGTTTTGCACCTGCATCGTTCGGCTTATTGAAATTATCGTTCGACACGCTGACTGGCGACCCTGCTAAAAATAAAAAGGGGTGGCGGCAAGCCACCCGTATTGCTATCTGCTTTTAACGCGAAAGCGCCAGAACGAACGGGTGCCCTTCGTTGTCCGCCGCCGCAACAACCGGGGCGCTACGAATGGTGTTCACGGTTTCAACACAGTGACGCGCATCCTCGATACCGTAACCACGGCCAGCAAGAATCTCTTCATAGCTGGTAGTGTGCAGATCGGTGAAGCCTTCGGAGAACTCCATTTCCTCACCATTGACGGTAATCGAACGGTAGGTTGGCTTCTTGCCCTTGACCGACTCAGGCAGGTCATTGGCATCGACCGACAGGAACCAGCGTACGCGTGCTTTCTCGTACTCCAGGTAACCGGCGGCCTTGTGCTCGGAGGTGAAGTGCACAACGTTGCGCTGCAGCTTGCCGAAGATGAAGTGCAGCATGTCGTAGAAGTGCACGCCGATGTTGGTGGCCACACCAAACGACTTGCGTGGGTCACCCTTCCAGCTTTGCAGGTACCACTTGCCGCGCGAGGTGATGTAGGTCAGGTCGACTTCATACTTGTGCGGGTTGTTCTCGCGGGCAACCTTGTCCTTCAGGGCAAGGATTGCCTGGTGATGGCGCAGTTGCAGGATGTTGTACAGGCGCTTGCCGGTTTCCTGCTCGACCAGGGCCAGCTCGTCCAGTTGCTGTGGGGTCGGGACCAGCGGCTTTTCGCAAATTACATCACAGCCCAGGCGCAGGCCTGCGGCGATGTGCGGGTGGTGCAGGTAGTTGGGCGAGCAGATCGCAACGTAGTCCAGGGCAGTAGCCGGGTTGCGCTTCAAACCATGGGCGTGGTCGAGGAAGAACTCGAACTCGGTGAAGAACTCACTCTGCGGCGAGATGCTGTCGATGATACCTACCGAGTCATTGATATCGTACGCGGAGACCAGGCGGTTGCCGGTGTCCTTGATGGCGCGCATGTGGCGAGGGGCGATGTAGCCTGCAGCACCGATGAGAGCAAAGTTTTTCATGAGGCTTCCTTTGAAGACGAATGAATCCGCCTGCCCTTGAGGGCCAGGCGGATCAATTTGCTGGCGACGCCAATCAGGCCTTGATGATGTGGGCGGTCGGCGTGCGGTACTTGCCGCGGCTGTCGACAATCAGCTTGGCCTTGGCTTCGATCAGGGCATAGTCGAACTTGTCGTGATCGGTGGCCAGCACCACGGCGTCGAAGCTTGCCAGGTTCTCGGCGGTCAGCGGCTCGCTGCTCAGCTCGAAGTGGTGCTCGCGCATCTTCGGGAACACCGGTACGTGCGGGTCGCTGTAGGCAACCACGCCGCCCTTGGCTTCGATCAGCTCCATGATTTCGACGGATGGCGACTCGCGCATGTCGTCGACGTTCTTCTTGTAGGCGATACCCAGAACCAGCACACGGCTGCCCTTGAGTGCCTTGCCGGCATCGTTCAGGCCATCCATCAGCTTGCCCAGCACGTACTCAGGCATGGCCTGGTTGACTTCACCGGAAAGCTCGATGAAACGGGTGTGCAGGCCGTATTCGCGCGCCTTCCAGGTCAGGTAGAAGGGGTCGATCGGAATGCAGTGGCCGCCCAGGCCCGGGCCCGGGTAGTAAGGGGTGAAGCCGAAAGGCTTGGTCGCCGCGGCATCGACCACTTCGAAGATGTCGATACCCATGCGGTCAGCGACGATCTTCATTTCGTTGACCAGGCCGATGTTCACCGCACGGTGGATGTTTTCCAGCAACTTGGTCATTTCAGCAGCTTTGGTGGAGCTTACCGGTACGACCTGGTCGATGGCCTGCTCGTACAGGGCGATACCCACTTCCAGGCAATTTGGGGTGTGGCCACCAATGACCTTGGGAATGGTGCGAGTTTCGAAGTTCGGGTTGCCCGGGTCTTCACGCTCTGGCGAGTAGACCAGATAGATGTTCTCACCAACTACCAGGCCGCCTTCCTGCACACGTGGCAGCAGTTCTTCTTCGGTGGTACCTGGGTAGGTGGTGCTTTCCAGCGAAACCACCTGGCCTGCGCGCAGGTAAGGCTTGATGGCGTCGGTGGTGTTGATCACGAAGCTCATGTCGGGCTCGCGATACTTGTTCAGCGGGGTGGGCACGCACAGGATCAGTGCATCGCACTCGCTGGCACGCTTGAAGTCGACGGTAGCTTCAAAGCCGGTTTCACGCGCCTTGCTGATATTGGCAGCCGGGATGTGCTCGATGTAGCTCTGGCCGGCATTGAGTTTATCGACTTTCGATTGATCGATATCAATACCCAGCACATTAAAACCAATGGCGTTATAACGCAGCATCAGCGGCAACCCGACATAACCGAGGCCCACGATACCAATCAAGGCCTGCCGGCTTTTGAACTTCTCTACCACCGCATTCATATCTGTCATGCTTCCCAACTCACCTTGAATATACCTGCCCGTTTCCACGGCTGAACAACGGGTTATTGAACCTTCTTCGATTCATTCGTCAGTCGAGTGAATCCATTCGGCGACAGCGTGTATTACACATACTGTCGAGCAAAAAACGCCCACTTACGTTCGCCCGGGGAGCGGCCCGGTGGCTGCCATCAATGAGATGCGCCACAATCATATGCGGTTAGGCTTCGGCAATCCATCGGAGTTTTCCTGAGGCCTGCAACCGTCAAAATGCCATTAAAACAACATCATTCAATTGGGGCTCAAGCTTGCGCATCACTCAGCCTGGCATGGCTTTGCCCGGCCAATTCATCGGGTATGACGCGCTGTGCCGAACCCTCGATTTCAAGAACTCGTTGCTGCCTCGCATGGTCCTTGAAAGCACCTCGCAGCAGAGCAGCGACTGTTCCGAGCAACAGGCCACCAATCAATGCAAATAGCACGATAAGTGCTTTGCGCGGTTTCAAAGGCTTGCTTGAGGGCACCGCACGCTGGTCAATGTTTACCAGGTGCAGCCCCTGCAACTGAGTATCGATGGCCTGCAAGCGCGCACGCTCCACGCGAAGCCCCTCGATACCCTCCAAAAACGCAGCTTCACTAGCGCGGGCCTTGATTGCCTGGACTTTACGGTTGGTCGAAAGCAGGATGAGCTCTTTGCGGATCTGGCCGATTCTCGGCTCGACGAAGTCATCTGAAGTACGCTTGCGCAATGCTGCACGCTCGGCCTCAAGCACTTCGGTGCCCATGAAGTACAGCGGCACCGGCCTACCATTTACTTCGGTACGGATGACATTGCCATTTGCCGAGACTTCATCAGCCATCAGGGAGGGTGTCGAAGGCTTTTTCAAACCAAGGCTTCGCGCAACACTGATAGCCTCATCAAGCTCTGCCAATCGTGCTTCGCGGCGTAATTTCAGCTGAACGCGCAAAGCCTTGAGTTCATCGTTGAGCTGCGCACGCTTGATAGCATCTGCTTCTTCAAGGCGTGCGATACGGCTTTCATTCCCGGCCTGATATTCCGACACTGCAGAGTTCAGCTTCTTGTCCACCTCTGCCAAGCGGTTGGCCAAAATAATCTGCATATCCTTGGACAACTGGCTACGCTCTCGCTCAATGGCAAAATCGACGAAATCGTTGAGAATGGCCGCTCCATTTACGCCTTTTTCATAGCGCATCTTCAATCCGATAAAGTCGCTCAACGAATCGTTCTTTTTCGGGTCTGCCAAGACTACGCTGAGCGCATCGCGGTTGAAGTCTTCAAATGCCTGCTCGACACTTTGCCCTTCATCCTGAAAAGCATCGATGAGGTCTGGCCGGGAACGAAAGAAGTCCAAACGAGCGGTATAAGAATCCAGCGTTGCACCAACTCTCTTGAGCGCTTCCGCTGGCGGCAATGAATAGATTTTTGACCGATTCAAGGCGTCCAACTGGTTCAGGGCGACCGGCCTTAAACTCGTGGACGCCTCATATACAGGCGTGATGTTGTAGGCGACTGCAGCGCCGACAAGCGCGCAGATACCCCCAACGGCAGCAATTAGCAAACGCCTACGCCAGATTGTGCGTAGAACGTTGAAAAGATCGATTTCGCCTGAGGCGGCCATGGAGGCGGGACGCACAACGCTATTCACAATACTTCCCTGTCTATAAGGGGGTTAACCAAGACAGGCAGGGCAGATCAGCGTGTCGTGCTCGCTCTTCCAGCTTTCCATGTCATCGGCGACGAAAGGCTATTGTTACACCTTCCGCAAGCGACAACAACGCTTAGCGATACTCTGCGGTCAGGGAAGTTCCCCTCCGTTCGTCGCTTTGCGCCTGTACCATATGTCGCGCCCCAGCGCTACCAGCACACCAAGCCCTACCCCTACCAAAGCCGATAGCAACACGATGACAGCTTTTCGCGGCTTGATAGGCTTGTCAGGCTGGGAAACGGCACCATCCTGCTGGTACATCGCAACAAGAGAAGGATCGACCTTCAACGTGCGCAAGAAACTGAGCTTTTCCTCTTTTTCACGCAAATTCCGGATGAACGGGTCATCCGATGAGCGCGCTTCCAGGTTGGCGATTTCTGCCTCCAGCGCCTTGGTACCGCGCATGTAGGTGAGAGCCCCGCTCATACCGGCAGAAACTTCCTTGGACAGCGTCTCGGAAATGATCGGTGGCTTTTCCAGACCAATAGACCGCGCTACGCGCAACGCCTCCTTGAGCTGGGCAATCTGGTCCACGCGCTGATTGCTGGCAGTGGCGCGCGCGGCCTTAATTTGCTGATCAAGGTTATCAGCCATGATCGATATGTCACTGCGGGTACCGCTCAACAATTCGTTCTTTGCTCGCTCTGCAGCCAACTCGGCGTAATTCGAGACCCAGGTCGCCGCAAGGCGCGGGTCCTCAAGGTTCGCCGTCAGCACATAACGATCAGGCATGTCTTTGCTAGCCACGGCCACTTTCAGCATACCGTTGAACTGAGCATACAGCGCATCGCGAGAACCGCCCCGCTCTTCTTCGGTCAGCATGGGCAGGAAGGCGCTTCGAAAGAATTTGTCTCGTACTGCTTCAGACTGAAGGGACTTAAGGTAGATGCTGTACACATCCTTGGCACTCAGTGGCGCCAGGCCCGTTCCCTCACCACGACCGTAGTTCAGCTGGGCAATCTCGCTCTGAGAAGGAGGCTGTATATACAGCTTCGCCTCATACACCGGCGAAACCAGCATCACATAAGCCAACCCCAAAGCAATCACCGGTACTGCAACCAGCCCTACCCAGATTTTTTGGCGCCAAACACCCTGTACAAGCTCAATCAGGTCAATCTCGTCGCTACCACTCGGGCGCTCGCGTTCATTGCGCATTTAGTCTTTTTTTCCTTGGGTCTGTCTGACTGCATCATCTCGGGGCACGCTTCTGACCTAAGCGACTCAACACCCTTCGAATCAAGCGTAGCGGCTATTGGCCACTCTTTCCGCCATGCTTCTAACATTACTTCCAAGCAGTAGTAGAAAGACCCGCCTCGCAAAAGTTCCGCACTTTCTGACAGACATCAACCTTCCCGCCAGAAGGTCATTTCGCAACTGTGACGCATACCTCATGGCCCGGCTGTGCAAGCCTTTCGCGCAGGGCAGCCGCAAGCGTCCGCTTCGCCCTTTGCTCGCCATGCACCAACACTATCCGCCGAGCATTGCAGCCGTGCGCGAACGCCACCAACTGCGCCTGGTCCGCATGCCCCGAGTAGCCGCCCAAGGTCATCACCTTCGCCCGGATCTCATACATCTGCCCATCCAGATCAATCTGCACAAACCCTTCCGCCCCTTCACTGGCCTGTATCACCGCGCCCGGCGTGCCCTTGGCCTGATATCCGACAAACATCACCTCATGCCGCGGATCCCCCAGCATGGCCTTGAGGTAATTTACGATGCGGCCGCCCGAGCACATGCCATTGCCGGCAATCACGATCGCCGGGCGGCCAGTGCTCTTGAGGTAATTGACCACCTGCTGGTGGCGGGCGTGGGTGTCCACGCTAATAAGCTGGCTGAAACCGAGCGGGTCGCGCCCTTCGGCTAGGCGCGACCGGGCTTCGGCATTCCAGTAGTCGTGCAGTTTCCGGTATACACCGGTAATGCGCTGGGCCAGGGGTGAGTCGAGGATGATGGGCAACTGCGCCCAGTCGAGGGGGTCGCCATCGGGGGCCGGGCCGGCTTTGCTCAGCAGGGCCTTGCGATGAAGAATGCTTTCGAGTTCGTACAGCAATTCCTGGGTGCGGCCGAGGCTGAAGGCCGGGATCAGCAGCGTGCCCTGGTCAGCCAGGGCGCGGTCGATGGCCGCTTCCAGCCGCTGCTCACGGTCGCCCGCAGGCGGGTGCAGGCGGTCGCCGTAGGTGCTTTCCAGTACCAGCACATCTGCCCGTTCCGGGGGTTGCACGGGGCGCAGCAAGGGGTTGCCACAAGCACCCAGGTCACCGGAGAACACGTAGCGGGTGTTGGTTTGTTCATGCTGGATATCGCATTCGACATAGGCCGAACCGAGCAGATGACCGGCGCGCTGCAGACGGATGCGGCAAGTGACGCCGGGGCGCTCGACCAGGGTATGCCACTGCTCGAAAGGCAGGGGCACGATCAGGTCGCGGATGAAATCGAGGTACCTCGCCACTTGGGCGGGTTCGCTGCTGATGCTCAGCTTGTAAGCGTCTTCCAGCACCAATGGCAGCAGCTGGGCTGACGGCTCGCTGCACAAGATGGGGCCACGGTAGCCGGCAGCCAGCAGCGCCGGGATGCGGCCAACATGGTCTAGATGCACATGGGTGATGACCAGGGCCTGGATGCCCTGGACGTCGAAGCCGAGCGGCGCCGATGCTGCACCTGGCGCGGCATCGGCGCCCTGCTCCAGGCCGCAGTCGATCAGCAGGCTGGTGGACGGATCAAGGTGCAGTTGATGGCAGGAGCCAGTGACGCCGTGGGTGCCACCGTGATGGGAAAGGACGGGATATTCCATGCTGCGCACACTCGCCTGGGCCGAAAATGAAGTGCGCTATTACTCCATGACGGCCGGTGCTGGCATAGGTGAGGCTTTCCGAAACTGATGTAGGAAATGCCCTTAGTTACCGCTCAATGCTGCCTGGCGAGCAGAAGCCTTGATCTTGCGCTTGCTGCGCTGCACGCCGTAGGCACCGAGCAGCGGGCCGACTGCGAGGCCAATGACCAGGGCGGCCAGGACCAGTACGGCGACCGGCATGGCCGGGGCAGCCCAACCGAACAGGACCAACGAGACGGTTTGCTGGTTCTCCAGCACGAAGAACAGCACCACAGCCGCCAACAGCAGCACGAACACCGCCGCCAGGGCGCGCTTGAGGTTACGCATCAGATTGCTCCTTGTGGAATCAGGTGTGGGCCTCATCATGCTCTTCTTCATTGACCCGGTCGCGCAGCTCTTTGCCGGGTTTGAAGTGCGGCACGAAC
>NZ_OPYN01000074.1 GCF_900277125.1 Pseudomonas inefficax | reverse complement strand
GGCGGCCGCACGGGTAGGGAAATCCAGGGCGACGCTCAGGGGGGTCTGGCAGGCGGAAATGGCAGGGTCGCGTGGCAAGTCGAAGACGGCGCGAATTGTAAACGATGTGGCACAGGCTGTGGGGCCCGCGGGTCACGGAATTGGCCCGGCAGTGGCTGGCTCCTATAATTGAACCAACGGAACGGGCAATTGCTCAACATTTGTACAAGCGCTGCCCATCACCAGCAAAGGAGAACGACAATGCCCTGGTATGCCTGGCTGATACTCATCATAGCCCTCGGCTCGATCGTCGGCGGGCTGATGCTGTTGCGCGATACGGCAAAAAAACTGCCACTGACCGAAGAACAGCTGCGCAAGGTGCATGAACGCAATGCCGAAGCGGATGCCAAGGATGCGCAGGACCGCTAGCACGCCCGGCGGCGCTGGCACAATCTGACCGGCTGATACGGTCCATGTGGGAGCGGCCTTGCGTCGCGAAAGGGCTGCAAAGCAGCCCCAGCTATTCCTGCAGTGCCGCCGAAACCGGGGGCCGCTTTGCGGCCCATTCGCGACGCAAGGCCGCTCCCACAGGTCAGGGCCAGGACACAAACCCCAGCCCTTCCCCTCCTTACTCCACCATCACTTTGTCCCGGTTACGCTCCAGCAACGCATTACCAATCCCCTTGATCTCCAGCAGCTCATCCACCGAAGCAAACGGCCCATTGGCCTCCCGATAGGCCACTATGGCCTCGGCCTTGGCCTTGCCTATTCCGTTCAGCTCCTTCTGCAAAGTAAGCGCATCAGCCGTATTCAAATCCAGCCGCTGCGGCTGCTGGCCCTGCTGCTGGATTACCACCGGTGCCGGCTCGGGTACCGCCGTAGTGCTGGCCGGGGCGGCGCTAAGGGAAAAGGACAGGCTGGCGAACAGCGGCAGCAGCAGGTACGACAGAACGTTGTTACGCATGGTGAACACTCCTTAGGTTGGTCATTTTCCAACAGCCGGTTTCCTTCGGCTGTGCAATCAACCCTAGCGGTTCTGCCATTTTGCAAAAAGGCGCTTGATCCGATGAATCGTTACCGAATCCAACATTAAAAAAAGCAACTTCGCCAACCCAAAAACAATGGCATTACGCCATATTTCACGCTAACTTCATGAAATCGAGGCAATGGCAAATCGCCGCCAGGTAAATTCCCGTTTAACCTGGGTTTCATTCAGACCAAAAGCTGTTGTTTTTCCCACAAGCCTTGCCGGACAAGGCTCCCACCCATTCGTCGTATACATCGGCTTATTGACTTTTTTGGCATAACGCCTGAACAACATCAAACAATCGTTTTTCTTGATACTAACTTCAAAAATAGGATCCAATCTTCCGATATATACGGACGAATTCGGACGATCAGCGGAAAAAAACGTGCCATACGGGATGTCATCTTGATGACGAAATGATAAATTTGCGGTCATTGGACAACCGCTAAGCTGGAAGGATCCGAGCCACATGAATTTTTCTTCACCACCTTCAAAGCCCCCCGCTCGCGTGGGTGGAGCCCCCTAGGCCACTCCCCCCGGCCGATTTGCGTAGTACCTGTGATCTGCCCCCGTAACACCAGATCCCATCGCCTTCACTCAAAACACAGAAGACCGTCGCCGTGTCCCTCAAGACCCTCACCGTATTTGGCACCCGCCCAGAGGCCATCAAAATGGCCCCGCTGGCCCTCAACCTTGCCCAGGACGACCGTTTCGAGTCGCGTGTCTGCGTAACTGGCCAGCACCGCCAGATGCTCGATCAGGTATTGGAGCTGTTCGAGATCACGCCCGACTACGACCTGAACATCATGAAGCCCGGCCAGGACCTGACCGATGTGACCACTGCCATCCTGCAGGGTCTGAAGCCTGTGCTGGCCGAGTTCAAGCCCGACGTGGTACTGGTGCACGGCGACACCGCAACAACCTTGGCCACCAGCCTGGCCGCGTACTACCAGCAGATTCCGATTGCCCACGTGGAAGCCGGCCTGCGCACAGGCAACCTGTATTCGCCATGGCCGGAAGAAGGCAACCGCCGCCTGACGGGCGCGCTGGCCGCACTGCACTTCGCGCCTACCTCCACCTCGCAGGACAACCTGCTGCGTGAGGGCACCGACGCCGCGACCATCTATACCACCGGCAACACCGTGATCGACGCGCTGCTGGAAGTGGTCCGCAAGCTGGAAAGCCCCGAGCTGAAAAACAAGTTCGAAAGCCAGTTCAGCTTCCTGAACCCCGAGCGCCGCATGGTGCTGGTCACCGGCCACCGCCGCGAAAACTTCGGTGGCGGCTTCGAGCGCATCTGCCAGGCTCTGGTGCAAACCGCGCGTCAATTCCCTGATGTGGACATCGTCTACCCGGTACACCTCAACCCGAACGTGCGCGAACCGGTCAACCGCCTGCTGGCCGACGTCAACAACATCCATCTGATCGAGCCGCTGGACTACCTGCCGTTCGTCTACCTGATGACCCGCTCGTACCTGATCCTGACCGACTCCGGCGGCATCCAGGAAGAAGCCCCAGCGCTGGGCAAGCCGGTACTGGTCATGCGTGACACCACCGAGCGCCCGGAAGCCGTGGCCGCCGGTACCGTCAAACTGGTGGGCACCGACGTGGAATCGATTACGGAAAACCTGGCGAAATTGCTGACCGACGATGCGACCTATCGCGAAATGAGCTTCGCCCATAACCCCTACGGCGATGGAAAAGCGTGCGCGCGAATCCTCGACGCACTTTCCGCCTTCTCTAACTCCAAGGACGCAGCATGAGCTTCAACAAGATTTCCGTCGTAGGCCTGGGCTATATCGGCCTGCCAACCGCTGCCGTTTTCGCCGCCCGCAAGAAACAGGTAATCGGTATCGATGTAAACCAGCACGCAGTCGACACCATCAACCGTGGTGAAATCCACATCGTCGAGCCTGAGCTGGACATGGTGGTACACGCTGCCGTGACTGAAGGCTTCCTGCGCGCCTCTACCGTTCCGGAAGCTGCCGACGCCTTCCTGATCGCCGTGCCGACGCCGTTCATGGATGACCATCAGCCGGACCTGGGCTACATCGAGTCCGCCAGCAAGGCCATCGCGCCCGTGCTGAAAAAGGGTGACCTAGTCATCCTGGAGTCCACTTCCCCGGTGGGCGCCACCGAGCAGATGGCCTTCTGGCTCGCCCAGGCCCGCCCGGACCTGAGTTTCCCGCAAACCCACGGTGAAGATTCCGACATCCGCGTGGCCCACTGCCCCGAGCGCGTGCTGCCAGGCCACGTACTGCGCGAGCTGGTGGAAAACGACCGCATCATCGGCGGCATGACCAGAAAGTGCTCTGAAGCGGCCGTACGCCTGTACCGCACCTTCGTTGAAGGCGAGTGCATCGTCACCAACGCCCGCACCGCAGAAATGTGCAAGCTGACCGAAAACAGCTTCCGCGACGTGAACATTGCCTTCGCCAATGAACTGTCGATCATCTGTGACAAGCTGGACATCGACGTGTGGGAGCTGATTCGCCTGGCCAACCACCACCCGCGCGTCAACATCCTGCAGCCAGGCCCGGGCGTGGGCGGCCACTGCATTGCCGTCGACCCGTGGTTCATCGTCAGCCAGACCCCAGAACAGGCGCGCCTGATCCGCACTGCCCGCGTGGTCAACGACAGCAAGCCTGAGTGGGTGATCGACAAGGTCAAGATGGCCCTGGCCAACTTCCTGATCAAGAACCCGGGCAAGTCGGCCCAGCAAGTGAAAATTGCCTGCTACGGCCTGGCCTTCAAGGCCGACATCGACGACCTGCGCGAAAGCCCTGCCCTGAGCATTGCCGAGCGCCTGGGCAATGAGCTGGAAGCCACCCTGCAACTGGTCGAGCCGAACATCGAAGCCCTGCCACAGCGCCTGGCGCGCCACGAGCACGTGGACTTCGACTTTGCCCAGGACAGCGCCGACATCCACGTACTGCTGGTGAAGCATCGCGAATTCCGCGGCACCTTCAACGTGCGCGACGCAGCATTCGTGATCGACGCCGCTGGCGTTACCCAGGCCTGATGGAGCAAACCGCATGAACAACCCCACGCTTGAGAAACCTACCGTGAACACAGAGCTGCCTTCACCTTTGGCCGATATTCATGACCGTGTGATGGAAGCCTATTACGGCAAGCTGGGGGAGCAGTTCATGCGGGAAACGCAGTCCCGCATCCATTGGATCTGCGCTCAGGTCAAAGGGCGCCGGATCCTGGATGTCGGCTGCTCGCAGGGTATCGTGCCCCTGCTGCTGGCCCGTGAGGGCTGCCAGGTCACCGGTGTGGACACCAGCCCGCAGGCCATCGCAGAGGCCAAGGGTTACCTGTCTGCCGAACCTGCCCACATCCAGCAGAACGTCACGTATATCAATTCAGACTTCCTCGCGCTGGATACGCTCGAGGTAGAACCGGAAACCATTGTCATCAGCGAAGTGCTCGAACACCTGGTACGACCGGAGCTGTTCGTCGAGAAGGCCCACGACCTGCTCAAGCAGGGTGGCCGCCTGGTGATTACCGTACCGTTCGGGGTCAATGACTTCATTGACCACAAACACACCTTCTACCTGATGGAACCGTTCCGGTTGCTGGCCGAGCACTTGCAGATTGTCGAAGTCAAGGTCCTCGGCAAGTGGCTGGGCATCGTTGCGGTGAAGAGCGAAACGCATAAGCCAGGTGTAATCGACTCGCTGACTGTTGATCGCATTCGTGAACTGGAAAAGGCGTTCGAAGCCATCGAGCGCACGTTGCGGGGAAATCTCGGCGCAATCAGCAAGCGTCTGGATGAAGCGAACAAAAAGTACCGCAGTGCTACTGAGCAGATCGCCCAGCTCAAACCCGAGGCCCAAAAGGCTGATGCGCTTGCCAAACAGTTGCAAAACCGCGAAGCAGACATTGCAACGCTGCAAAAAACCAACCAGGAATGCCTCGACTCCAAGGCTCAGATTGCCCATGAGTTTGAAGAGGTCAAGCAGCGGCTGGTGGAGGCCAACAAAAAGTATCGTGTAGTTACCGAACAATATGGACTACAGGAACAAAAACTCGTGGCGGTTGAGGAGTCTCGCGTACAAAGCCTCGCAGGCGCGGAACAGCGTTACCAGAAGCTACAGGATCAGCACGCCGAAACACAAAGGCAATTGACGCAGACTACTGAGGAACTGCGGGGCGCCGCAGAGAAGCAACTGGCGCAGGAAAAGCAGTTAAAAGATGTAACCAATCAGTTGGTTCAGGCGAGAGAAGTCATCGATAGCCATATCGCCACCATCACTGATCTGCGCGCTCAACAAGCTGCATTGGAAGCTCAGTTGCAGTTAATGAACGACGCTCAAGCACAAAGCCAGCGTGAGCATAGTGCCCAGGCAAGCTCCATCAATGCCTTGGTTGAACAACGTTCCCAGTTGGAAGAGCAGTTGCAGTTAATGTACGACGCTCAAGCGCAAAGCCAGCGTGAGCACAGCGCCCAGGCAAGCTCCATCAATGCCTTGGTTGAACAACGTTCCCAGTTGGAAGAGCAGTTGCAGTTAATGTACGACGCTCAAGCGCAAAGCCAGCGTGAGCACAGTGCCCAGGCAAGCTCCATCAATGCCTTGGTTGAACAACGTTCCCAGTTGGAAGAACAGTTGCATAAGCTGGCACTCGCCAACACTGAATCTGAAGAAGCGCGAGCGACTCTGACAGAAGCCGTTGAGTCGCTTGGCCAGGCCAAAGACATGCTTGAAGAGCAGCTGATGCTTGAAAGCACCAGCCGCCAGGCAGCCGAAGCCAGCCTCGCTGCCACCAACAAAGAGTGGCAAGGTCTGCGCCAACAACTTGAAACCGAGCTCAACTCGTCCAAGGCAGGCCTTGGCGCAGCAAACATGAAGTACCGCGCCCTGACAGGCGAACAAATCCCGCAATTGAAGGCCAGCATCAGTCAGTTGCTTGAACGCAGCGCCGCTCAACAACAGAAGATCGATGAGCTCAATGAAAGCCTCGGTCGCGCTAACGCCCAGCGCAACCTGGCAGAGCAGCGCCTGGT
Source organism: Pseudomonas inefficax (assembly GCF_900277125.1). Lineage (GTDB taxonomy): Bacteria > Pseudomonadota > Gammaproteobacteria > Pseudomonadales > Pseudomonadaceae > Aquipseudomonas > Aquipseudomonas inefficax. The sequence goes on along the minus strand of NZ_OPYN01000074.1, from coordinate 105,627 downwards.
GAAAACCCGCGCAAGCATGACCTATCAGCTGGGCTACCAGATAAAGAACAGCGCCACCTCGCTGGGCGGTCTGGTAAAGCTGCCCGTACGCCTGCTACGCCTGTACCGCAAAGCCAGCCAGCAACGCCAGCAAAACGAGCAGAAGTTGCTGGCCAACGAACCACGCAAGGAGGTGCTGCCGCCACCACCTGTCGTACAGGACGAGAACTACCTGAAGCTGCCGGCGGCCCTGCCGACCAGCGAGCAGAGCCGTACTACTCTTCTACGCCAGGTCGATCAGCCTGTCAGCCGTCTGAAAGTGGCGTGCGTGATGGATGAGTTCACTTTCGGATCCTACCGCTTTGAATGCGACCTGAGGCCGCTGACGCCAGCCAACTGGAAAGCAGAAATCGAAGGGTTTGCTCCAGAACTGCTGTTCATCGAGTCCGCCTGGCGCGGCAAGGATGACCTGTGGGGCAGCAAAGTAGGCCACAACGGCCAGGAACTGCAGGACATTCTGGCCTGGTGCCGTCAGAACAAGGTACCAACTTTGTTCTGGAACAAGGAAGATCCGGTTCACTTCGAGACCTTCCTGACCACGGCCAAGCAGTTCGATCATGTATTCACCACCGATATCGACTGCATTCACCGCTATAAAAGTGCGCTCGGTCACGACCGCGTCTACCTGCTGCCGTTCGCCTGCCAGCCAGCGCTGCATAACCCGATCGAGTTGTACGAGCGCAAAGACGCCTTCTGCTTCGCTGGTGCCTACTACGCGCGTTACCCGGAGCGTACCCGCGACCTGGGCAACTTCGTCTGCGAGTTGCCGAAGTTCCGTCCGCTGGAAATCTTCGATCGCAACTTCGGCAAGAACGACGTCAACTACCAGTTCCCTGCGGAATACCAGCCGTACATCGTCGGTACCCTGCCCTTCGAAAAAATCGACACGGCTTACAAGGGCTATCGCTACGCGATCAACCTGAACTCGATCAAGCAATCGCAATCGATGTTTGCCCGTCGCGTCTTCGAACTGCTCGGCTGCAATACCCTCACCGTGAGCAACTTCTCTCGCGGCGTACGCCTGCTGTTCGGCGACCTGGTTGTTACCACCGACAACGGCGAAGAAATGCTCCGCCGCCTGCAACTGCTGGCGGAAGACCCGCTGAACACCGACAAGCTGCGGCTGGCTGCCCTGCGCAAAGTAATGCAGGAGCATACCTACACTCAGCGCCTGGAATACGTGATGAGCAAGGTCACCGGTACCGCAAAGGCCCAGCGCCTGCCGGAGATTGTGGTCATTGGCGAAGCGCAAGACCGCCAGCAGTTCGATTTGTTGCGTGCCAACCTGGATCGCCAGACCTATAGCCAAGTCAGAATGGTCATCATCAGCGATGCCTATCAGAGCAGCATAGTCGGCGATGATCCACGCATCCAGGTGCTTAAGCCTGGCGATTTGAAGAAAACTACACTCAGTGAACTGGTTGGCAGTTCACCTTGGGTCGCCGCTTTTGTGCCTGGCGACTACTACGGTCCGAACTACCTGCTGGATCTGGCGCTGGCAACCCGCTACAGCCGCGCCCAAGTTGTCGGTAAAGCGGCCCACTTCATTTGCAAAAGCCAAAGTGTTGAACTGCTTTCGAATGAACAAGCCTACCGCCCAGCCCAGACGCTGAGCGCCCGCCGCTCGCTGGTTGCAACCGGGATCATAGCCAACCAGCAACTGCGCAGTTGGCTGAAGAATCTGCCGACTCTGCAGTATACCCATGCTCAAGGCTTGGCCATCGACCCGTTCAACTACTGTGAGAACGGTGCTGCACACCAGGAAAGCATCAGCGCCAAGGTTAATGACCTTGAGCTGAACCTCGGCATGACCATCGATCAACTGCAAGCGCGTGCGCAATCCATTGCCCCGCTAGAGATCAACCATGACGCACCGGAAATCACGGGGCGCGATTTGGCCGAGATGTTTGGCATCATACGCAACAAGTTCGTTGATCTGGTCGTTGATGGCGATACCTGGCGTGTGCACTCCAAGCTCGCCGACGGCAAGCATGAGTACATCTACGCCCAGCAGGAAGTCCGTGTAGATGAACTGGGTTGTGAAGATGGTCGCCTCAAGCTGTTTGTTGACTGCACGCCAGGCCTGAACCTCCAATTGGTCGTGCTGTTCCTGGATGCCGACAAGCAGCGCATCAGCCATGTGATGCAACATGCCAACCGTAACCAAACCTCCGATATTCCACCGGAAGCTGTCTACGTTCGCTTCGGTCTACGTGCGTACTCTGCGGGTAGCACCGAACTGAAGGCGCTGGTTCTGGGACACCGCAACCTGCAGCCATCTGAAATGATGGGCCGCGGAGAACACTTGTTATTGACCAACCATTACCCGGCTTACGCAGACCTATATCGCAACAAGTTTGTACATAGTCGAGTGTCGGCATATCAGCAACAAGGCGTCGAAGTAGATGTCTTCCGCCTGCGCGACAATGAGACCGTCAGCTATCACGAGTTCCAAAACATCGATGTGGTTACCGGCTGCCGCTCTACTTTGGCAAAAATGCTTGAAAAGAACAGCTACAAATCAATTCTCGTTCATTTCCTGGACGAGAATATGTGGAGTGTGCTACACCCGCATCTGAATTCCACCCAGATCACTGTATGGGTTCATGGTGCTGAAATCCAACCATGGTGGCGCCGCGAATACAATTTCAGTACTGACGAACAACTGCAGTTGGGCAAGCTCGCCAGCGACAAACGCATGAGCTTCTGGCGTGAAATACTGCAGCCAATGCACAAGAACCTGAAGCTGGTGTTCGTTTCCCGCTATTTTGCAGAAGAAGTCATGGAAGACCTCGGCTTCCGCCTGCCAGAAGGCCAGTATGAGATTATTCACAACCCCATCAATACCGAAAATTTCAACTACGTTGAGAAAACAGTAGAACAGCGTAAAAATGTACTATCTATCCGCCCGTATACGTCGCGGACATACGCGAATGATCTGACCGTCAAAGCCATTGAGCTTTTGGCCGAAAAACCATGGTTCAAGGACATGACGTTCCGACTCGTGGGCGACGGGCCGTTGTTTGAAGAGACTCTCGCACCGCTGCGTTCTTACTCAAATGTGCACATCGAGCGCCGCTTCCTCAACCACGGAGAAATCGCCGCGCTGCACAAAGAGCACGGAGTATTCCTGTGCCCGAGCCGTATGGATACCCAAGGCGTATCACGAGACGAGGCCATGGCATCCGGGCTCGTCCCTGTCACCACCGGTGTGGCAGCAATCCCTGAGTTCGTGGATAACGAAAGTGGTTTTGTCGTCGAACCTGAAAGCGCGGTACAACTGGCCGAGGCACTTGAACGCATATACCTGAATCAAGCGCTGTTCTCTACACTGTCGCGCCAAGCCGCAGAACGCGTGCGCAGCCAAAGCGATTGGAAGAAGATGGCCACCCTTGAACTAAATATATTCCGAGACGTTTGAAGTAGATATGAGCAAGTCTTTGAAACATTACGTTTTCACCAACTTTGGCATCGGAATCAAGGATGAACTGTGGTTGTCGTATCGGCTGGAGATTTTCACCAATACGGTCTTCCCGTCCCTCGCCAACCAACGCAACAGAGACTTTGAGTGGACGATCTTCATAGACGAAGCTCTCCCAGTCCTACACCTAGCGCGCCTTGAGGCGGCAATTATTTCGTCGGGCTTAAATGCCAAGACGCTTAAGGTCAGTGATTACTCACTGACCAACAGGGAAGTGACTAAAATCTTGGATCAGACGCGTGATGATATTGTGCTCACATCGCGAATAGATGACGATGACTGCATTCATCACGATGTGATAGATACCATCCAGCAGCATGCGCGGTCGGAAGAACATTCCGAAGGCATGCTATTGATTTCGCTGCACAATGGCCTTGAGTTCCTTCCATCCGATGACTGCTACCGTGCCGTGACCTACGACACATTGGCACTTGCTCTGACACTGGTGGACAAGACTAGCGGCAAAAAGACTCGGAGCATCACTCAGTATGCCCACCATATGGTGGTTGAAACCCTGAAAAAGCAGGAGGTCAACGCCAAGCACATTCTGCTCAAGTCAAAGCAGCCGCTTTACACCTATACCAAGCATCCTTTGAGTGACTCCTACTTTTTCGGTGCCCGAGCACGCATTCTTGGTGACACAAACAAAACTACGGGGCTAGAAGAATCACAGCTGCGTGCTTTCGGCCTGAGCCAACAGCGCCTCGATTTCCTTTCGGCGCTTCTGAAGCAATCACCTATTGGCATGCCGCACAAGTATCTTGAAAAACTTGGTAACGTGCGCAACCAAATTAAGGTAGAGCTGAATAAAGGCACAGAGCAACCAAATACCGCCCTTGATGCTCTAATGGCCAGAAAAGCAAGGCTTGAACGTACCGCAGTACGCCCTAATCCTGCTGGCCCACTCAAGGATAAAATCCGCGTTGCAATTCTCGGATCACCAGCCACGCGAGATTTGTTCGACTTCCAGAAGGGCGCGTTAAGCAATTTTGAAGTTTGCTTCTACATGGCACGAACTTCTGTAATCTCGTGGATGGCTCCTCCGTGCACTGACCCCAGGATCACAATTGATTCCAGTTCTTTTGAGGGGTCCTGCTCCCAATTGGACAAAATGAAATCTCATTGGCAGTTGCTTGAGCAGTCAAGACCTGACATCGTAATTATAGATTTCATTGACGAGCGAATCGGTATAATTCAGCACCAAAACTCGCTCATGTCTGCTAGCGGTCCGCTATTGAAAGCACTTGAACGCAAAGGCATCGCCCATGAAATTAAGCGACCTTGGAGCCCTGAGGTCCAGCAGCTTCGGGAGTGGGCCCTTCCCGCATTCATTGATAGAGTTTCGACTATCTGTCCGAATATTTTTGTTCACAAGGCGACTTGGGCGCAGAACTATAGGTCTGACAATACAGTTGAAAGTTTCAAAGGCGGTGAATTTGAACGTTTGATCGAACTTAATAATTCGATTATTGACCCCATGCTTGCCAGCCTTGAAGACTCCTCCACCGCCGTTGAGCAAATAGGTGGTTTGGAAGCTGGGCTGGTTGCGGGTGGCGATCATAAGTGGGCATTCTGTCCCTACCACTACGACAGCACCTACTACAAAACTGTTGCCAAACAGCTACTCGCACGAGTCATGATTTGATCCAAAGGAATAACCGGAACATGAAAATCAAAACCGCCGCTCTACTTTCCCTGTTTGCATTCGCCATTTCCGGCTGCGATCAACAAGACATCGACCCTGCAAAAACTGACTCCCAAGCCGCAGAAAGTGCGATGTCTAAAGCGAAACTTACTCTGACCGACGGTTCGATCTTACAGCTGAACGCCAAGCACATGAAGTCTTATGCAAAGCCGAACAGCGCCGGGAAAATGAGCTTGCACGAATACAGCTATTCGACCGCAGACAAACTGGCCGAGAACGATGTATACATGCACTTGCAGAACGCAGGCTTTACTCGCAAGATTATCAGCAGTGACAGCAGCCAATTCAAGGTCCAGTACTACAAGAAAGACCTGCCAGTAATCGGCGGCATTTATACCACTGTCAACAACGACGCAAAGACTATGACCATTGCAACTCTTTACTGGCAAGAAAAATGATCAAACCAGCGTCGAACCACACTATTGAAAATATCATCTCCAGATGAAGCTTCAGCATCATATTAGATCGACGCTAGGCTGGTGCCTGTCGATAGGCATCAAGCTTCTGCGGGTTGTGCCCTTCACGACCATTACTGTGCAGATCACAACCCTGGCGAGCCAGTTTTTCCTGCTGCTCGCCTTTTTCCTTCCATTAAAGGTAATTATCTTACTGGGCTCGGAAAAAATACCGAATTACTTTCCCAGCGCTTTCCAAGTACTAAAGAAAAACCACTTGATCGTATCTCTTAGTGCGGCCGCGGCAGTGTGCTATGTGCTCTATCTGCTCAGTGAGCTGTTGATCGCTTACCGCTGCCGTCAAGGTGCGCGAGCTTTGCTATTACGCAGCGCCAAACTAAATATGTTTGAAAATCAGGAAAAAATTGCGGTCTATGCATACTCGAGATTCACTCGAGCCATGGCTGCGGCGCTTTTCTTTGTCATTAGCACCATGACCCTCCTGATAATCTATCCAAAGCTACTAGTCGTCGTATTCGGCTACACCGTGCTTGCCACACTATTGTGCATCACGGCGTACAATTTCAGCCCGAAAGCTCAGGTCCATTTCCAGCAAAACCACAGCAACATTCTCAATGCGCTTTCAGCCACTGGGTTCCTGCTTAGTTTTTTTTGCTTGGTTGCCGACTTCTTGTACTTCCCACACCAGCGCATATTTCATGCAGTCATTGCGGTACTGGTTATGCGCCAAGCCTTGCAGCGCTTGACCAGCATGGTGCAGGACGTTGTCAGCTTGCGCATGCAGCATCGTCAGATCAATGCCATGTTCTTCCAGTCCCAGCCATTACTCGAACAACGGCAGAACAACCAGCAACTCGAATGCCTGCTTAGTCCTTCCAGTCGTGAAGCCTGGGCAGAAACACTCATGGGCCAAGCGGGTGTCGATACTAGCAATGGGCTGCAAATCAGCTGGCACCAGATTGATGCTGTAGATGTTTATGCATTTCACATCACCGTACTGGATAACGAAAACCCTCAAGAGTACTTAGCCAAGCTATTCGGCAACAACATTGCCACTCTGGCTGAGCAGGAACGTTTGCTACTCAAGTATCAACCAGATCTGCCATCACTCAAGTGGCTTGGACATTACTTGCTACATGGAGTCGATTGCCACCTCTTCCGCCTAAATGGCCATAAGAAACTGATCCGTCGTCAAATTGGCGATGGCGTCGTAGCAATTAACGAGCAGCTTCTTCGTTGCGAACCAGCCAGAGAATTAATACTGCGTTTCAGCCGTACCCGCCCTTATCTGGAGCAACGCCTGGACAGGAACATCATAGAACCGCTGCGTTTTGTCTGCTCCACCCCTGAAGAGGCAGATAAGGTAGAACGCCTTCTCGACTCTTTTGAGCTGATTGTCGGAAGACTCAACGATCTACCGCGACAGATCGTATCACTGGACATCACTTCAGAGGCACTACTTGTTTCCGCCTCACATCAGTATCAACTTAGCCACTGGAGTAGTTGGCGGATTGAAGCTGTTGGAAGCAACTGGCCCGTCGGTGAAAAGGAGCGCCTTTGCAAGGCTATCGAAGCTGCTCGCAGCCAGCGCCCAAGCCTCGTAAACACGACTACCGATGATATTGTGCTGTCGGCATTCATGTATAGTTTTGAAAAATTCCTGCTAAGGAAGGACTATCCAGCTGCATTAAGGCTGCTGGATGACATTCTTGCTGCAACTGAGGCAGAAAAACCCCAAAAAGTTGGGCAGGAGTCTATTAAATGAAAAAAATCGCTATGATCGTCTGGAATGAGTTTCTTAATGATGCCCGAGTACTCAAGGAAGCCCAGACATTGCAAGGGGCGGGTTATCAAGTCCGAGTATTCGCCTTACACACTCCCGGCATTACACAGCAGCAAGAGAGCTTGGAAGGCGGAATCGAAGTCTTCCGCGTAGCACGTAGCCCGCTGTGGCGTTGGCGTAAAGGAAGAACCGCTTCCGCAAAGTCCTCTCAGACCAGCACAAGTCAGGGACCCATTGGTAAACTAAGTTTTAAACATCAGATATTGCGCCTCATCGCCCGCGCCTGGACCCACATAGGCCTTCTCGTTCATATGGTCCGCTATGGCGCAAGCGTGGTCCACTCACACGATGTAAACACACTGCCGACAGCTTGGCTGGCCTCTCGGTTGAGCCGTGCACGCCTGGTTTACGACGCCCATGAAATCAGTACCAGTCGTGAAGGTTACGACAGCTTCCGCCGACTGGTGGGCATGGTTGAGAAACGACTTATGCCCACAGCAGATGGCACGATCACGACCACGGATGCTCGCGCAAAGTATTTTGCCCGGGCATATCACATCACACGACCGACAGTGCTCCAGAACCGTCCACGGTTGACGCATTGCAGCCCCACAAACCGAATTCGTGAGGAGCTTGGTCTGACTGAGCATTGGCCAATCATTGTTTATCAAGGTGGCCTGCAACAAGGCCGTGGCCTCGAAAAACTCATTTATACCGCCGCAAATGTACCAGATGCCTATTTCGTGTTCATCGGTGGAGGACGCCTAACTCACAGCCTGATGCGGCTTAGTGAAGAGCTGGAGTTGCAAGAGCGAGTGCGCTTCATACCAACGGTGGCGCTTGCAGAACTGCCCAGCTATACGGCCTCTGCGGACATTGGTGTACAACCGATTGAGAACACTTGCCTTAATCACTACACCACCGACTCGAATAAATTGTTTGAGTACTTGAATGCCGGGTTACCAGTTGTCGCGACGGATTTTCCGGAGATCCGCCGCATCGTGCGTAGCCATGATGTTGGACTGCTCGTTCCAGCCAATGATGCAACGGCTCTTGCAAAAGCCCTCAGCAAACTGGTTTCCGATGCCAGCTTGCGTAACGTCTATTCGCAGAATGCACGCATTACTTCTAGCACCTTGAACTGGGAGGAGCAGGAGTCGCGTCTGATTGATTTGTACCAACAGGTCCTTTCCCCGGCATCAAACTCACCGCAGGCAAGATCATGACCACGCGGATCCTCCTGCTGAGTTTCTACTATCCACCAGACCTTTCTGCTGGTTCATTCCGTGCGGAAGCACTTGTCAATGCACTTCGTGCCGAACTGGGCGATCACGTTGAGATTGAAGTTGTTACCACTCAACCGAACCGATACCACTCCTTCAGGGCCACTGCGGTGAATATTGAGCGCTTACCGCTACTGACAATCAGGCGGATTGACGTTCCTGCGCATCGGAGTGGTATTAGGGATCAAGCGAGAGCATTTGCCAGCTTCGCTTTCAATGCCTTAAAGATCACTCGTAAGAAAAAGTATGATCTGGTTTTTGCTACATCATCACGACTGATGACAGCATCTCTAGGTGCCCTGATCTCAAAACGCAACGGATGCGGCCTATATCTCGACATTCGCGACATCTTCGTAGACACCTTACGAGAATTACTCCCACTTCGCTGGGGCCAATTAGCTGCATCAATCTTCTCCCCCATAGAGCGGTGGACAGTCAGCCAAGCAACGAGGGTGAACCTTATCTCTCCAGGTTTCTTGCCTTATTTTACCACCCGCTACCCTGGACGGGAGTTCACGCTTTACACCAATGGTGTAGATGATCTATTCATCGAGCAGTTTCCAACCCCTCAACTGCCTGCTCCCCAAGACCGCTCTGAAAAGTTGCAGGTTGTATATGCCGGCAATATTGGAACTGGGCAAGGGCTACATCAAATCCTTCCCGAATTGGCTAAGCGTTTGGCTGACAAGGTCGATTTTCATCTAATAGGAGCCGGCGGTGCTCTGGAAACTTTGAGAAAGGCTCTTGATCGCGCTGAAGTCAAGAACGTACGAATTTCGCCACCGATGAAGCGCGAGCAATTGCTGCGTATTTATCAGCAAGCTGATGTTTTGTTTCTACATCTCAATAATTTAAAGGCCTTCCGTCGCGTACTGCCCTCCAAACTTTTCGAGTACGCCGCGACAGACAAACCAATCTGGGGCGGCTTGTCGGGCTACGCTGGAAGGTTCGCACAGAAACGAATCAAAAACGCAGCACTATTCCCTCCCTGCAATATCGACAGTGCTATTGATGCATTACACCGTCTGAAGATACAGAAAACGTCACGCCATGATTTTGTGCAACAGTTCTCCCGCCGCGAGATCAAGAAAAAAATGGCTCAAGATGTATTGCAAATCTCCCCTAAGTATCTCGCCCGCTCATCATGCCATGAACCCGAACAGCTCACCTGAGCGCAACCGAGTACTACCAATCAAGCAGCTAAACAAAAAAATCGCCTTTGATTTTTTTAACCGAAAATTGAAGCAGATAACCATCTAAGCACAATTATAGGATTAAAATAAATAATGATAAGCGGACCTCAAAAAATGAGTCTATCCAAGCTGGATGGATTCACGGCATTGCTGCCGTGATCGTGATATTTACCCATGCGTTATTCTGGTACTATCCAGCCATGCATCTAGACCAACGCACCAAAGGTCGCCCGCTAGACGGAATAGAGTGGTCTGATAGCCCATTCTCTTTTTTTACCGTGGCGGTTTCTCCGTCTCAATGTTTTTTTATTTTGAGCGGGCTAGTTCTCACCTATAGCGTTTCAAGGCACATAAATTTCCTGGATGCTATTCGCAAAGCCGCTGTCAAACGCTATGTCTGCTTAGGTGTACCCGTCGCCATATCTGTTCTGATCGGATGTACTCTCATGAAGCTCGGCGCTTATGGAGCTCCGAATGTGACTCCTACCCCGGTACTTTCCACACTCTATCTATTCAACGCTACATGGGGCGGAGCGATCCGAGCCGCAATTTATGGCGCACTAGCTCTGGGAGATAGTCGCTACAACTATGTACTCTGGACCATTCAGATAAAACTAATAGGATATCTTTCAATCTTCGCCGCCTTCGCACTATTTGGCGGCAATACATCAAACCAACATGTCCTTGTGAGAAATCCTAGGCCAAGAGCAAAGCAAAACGGTATCATCGTAACCTTTGAAAGCTCCAAGGGATTCAGTAAATGCATAGTAAGAAATTAGCCTATCGCCCAGACATCGATGGACTGAGGGCACTGGCCGTCTTGGCTGTAACACTCTTCCACTTCAACAAGCAATGGCTACCCGGCGGTTTTGTCGGTGTAGACGCGTTCTTCGTCATTTCCGGGTTCCTGATCACTGGAATCATCTATGGCAACGGCCCGAGTTTCTCATTCGCTGACTTCTATGGTCGCCGGGTGCGTCGAATCTTACCGGCGGCGATCTTCGTCACAGCTATTACGCTAATCACTGGATCTCTGCTGATGATGCCGGCCGATGTTAAAGATCTATCGGGTTCCTCCATCGCTGCTGCACTTTCAGCCGCGAACATCTACTTCTGGCTATTCCTGGACACCAGCTATTTCGCGCCATCCTCTGAAACCGTGCCCCTACTACACATGTGGTCTTTGGGTGTTGAAGAGCAGTTTTACCTAGTGTGGCCAGCCCTGATGATCATTGCCATGAAACTGGGTGGTAAGCGCTTGCTTGCGGCCAGCGCTGTGATTATCGCGATCGCCTCGTTCGCGGTAAGCGAATACTACGTAACTCGAGAACCATCATTTGCCTACTATATGCTGCCTTCTCGTGCAGGCGAATTGCTGATCGGCGCATTGCTTTTCCTGTGGCAGGATTCTCGCCGTGTTAGCACTGCTGTGGCGAATGTTGCCAGCTTCGTGGGCCTAGCGCTCATCGCTGTGTCACTAGTCATGCTCGATGAGAAAGGAGGATTCCCTGGCATTCGCTCTATCATCCCATCGGTTGGTGCGGCCCTTTTGATTCTTGGGGGATCCAATCAGGCTGGCCTGCTTCCTAAAATTCTCGCAAACCCTATTGCTCGGAAAATTGGCTTCCGTTCGTTCTCCCTCTACCTCTGGCACTGGCCGGTGCTGGCTTTCTATCGTTATGCCTACGGAGAGCCCACTCTGGCCGGGGGCATCACCTGTGCTCTGCTAATGTGGGGACTGACCGAACTCACCTACCGTCTGATCGAAACCCCCTTCCGATCGCATTCGCCGCGATGGCTAATCACTAAAGCAACTCCGATCTTTGCAACAAGCCTTGCAGTTATTGCCGTGAGCTATGTTCTGGTCCAAAATAAAGGGCTATGGTCCACAGCTTCTGGCAAAGTGTATCTCGCGCAACTGAATCAGCATGATTTCAACACGAAAGCAGCAAGTAAGTTCCCGTTCAATTGCCAAATGTTCAAGAATGATCCAGAGTTATGGACTCAAGATCGATGCCTGATCGGTGATAAGTCGACGCCGGCCGAGACGCTGCTGTGGGGCGACTCCAATGCAGCCCACTATGTGGGCTACTTAAAGGTTGTAGCAGAAAACTCTCACTTCGCTCTCCGTAATATCTCACACTCCTCCTGCCCGCCGGTCCGCGAGCTAAAAGGCTTGGTACCTTCGGCTCAACAGCAATCGTGCCAAGAATTCAATAACAAAGCGTTTGCCGAGTCAAAAAACTATCGCACTGTGATCATTGGTGCAGCTTGGGATAACTACGCAAAAGCGAATGGGCAGGCACAGTTCGAGAAGACTATTGCCGAATTGGCCAGCAACGGTAACCAAGTGCTCATCGCCTTGAACGTTCCTGTGTTTGAAGAGCTCGATCGCATGTGCAGTGCCAAAGCTATCCGCTTCCCTGGTATGGATTGCGTTTCAAAAGCCATCTTCGCGTCGACATCGGATAGCAAAACAAATGCCTTTCTCGTAGAATTGGCGGACCGATATCCGAATGTCAGCACTTTTGGCGTCAGGGATCAAGTTTGCAAAAGCGGAGTTTGCTCTGCCTATAAGGATGGCGCGCTGCTTTACTATGATCGTGGCCACCTGAGCATGATTGGATCGGAACTCATTGGCCGAGAGGTTATTAAGACCGGAACCTTGCCGCAGCCTATTGCCGCCCTGGCCTCAAAAGCACAACAGCTAGGCAGGAATAGCACTCAATAATTCTAAACATTCTGTTTTTATCACCCCAGAGCTTCCGACCCACCCAAATACTGGCGGCGGGTCGGAAGTAAGAACCTCCGACTTGCTGACAAGCTTCGTTTATCAAGAACATTTGATTTAGGGATTCTTGATTTACGTAAAATCTGAAGTTCCAAAAGCCTTCCACCTCAAGGGTAAAGGCCAAAAAACCTATCAATAAACCCTATCCCCCACCAACCTCTTCAAATACTGCCCATACCCATTCTTAGCCAACGGCTCCGCCAACTTCAGCAACTGCTCCGCCCCAATCCACCCCTGCCTGTACGCCACCTCTTCCGGGCAAGCCACCTTCAACCCCTGCCGCCGCTCAATGGTCGCGATATACCCACTCGCCTCGAGCAACGAGTCATGCGTCCCGGTATCGAGCCAGGCATACCCGCGCCCCATGATCTCAACCGACAATCGGCCCTGCTCCAGGTAGGCGCGATTCACATCGGTAATTTCCAGCTCGCCCCGGGCAGACGGCCGGATGCCCTTGGCAATTTCGATCACATCGTTGTCGTAGAAGTACAAACCGGTAACGGCATAGTTGGACTTGGGTTTGGCCGGCTTTTCTTCCAGACTGATGGCTTTGCCCTGCTCGTCGAACTCAACCACACCGTAACGTTCAGGGTCTTGTACGTGGTAGGCAAATACGCTTGCACTGCCCTGCCGGTCCATGGCGCTGGACAGCAACTGCTGGAAGTCGTGGCCGTAATAGATATTGTCACCTAGCACCAATGCGGTAGGTGCGCCGCCAATGAACGCTTCACCAATCAAAAAAGCCTGGGCCAGGCCGTCGGGGGACGGTTGCACGGCATAGGTGATATTGATGCCCCAGCAGTGGCCGTCACCTAGCAGCTGCTCGAAGCGTGGCGTGTCCTGCGGTGTGGAAATGATCAGAATGTCATGAATGCCCGCCAGCATCAGGGTGGTCAGCGGGTAGTAGATCATCGGCTTGTCGTAAACCGGCAGCAGTTGCTTGGAAATAGCCAGGGTCGCGGGGTGCAGACGGGTACCCGACCCGCCCGCCAGAATGATGCCTTTACGCTTCATTGGTCATTTCTCGTGTATTTCCGTAAGCATGCGAGCCACACCCAGGCGCCAGTCTGGCAGGGTCAGGGCAAAGGCTTGCTTCAGTTTATGGGTGTCCAGACGCGAGTTGGCCGGCCGCTTGGCCGGGGTCGGGTAGGCATCGGTGGCTAATGGGTTGACCTGTTCGGCGTGGGCTTTCAATGGCACACCCAGGGCCGCTGCCTGCTCCAGCACGTAACGGGCGTAGCCGCACCAGGTGGTTTCGCCGGCCGCCGCCAGGTGGTACAGGCCGGCCAGGGCCGGATCGCGACGGGTGGCGGTGATGGCGTGGGCGGTGATGTCGGCGATCAGTTCGGCACCGGTCGGGGCGCCGTGCTGGTCGTCGATCACGCCCAGGCTGTCGCGCTCCGCAGCCAGGCGCAGCATGGTCTTTGCAAAGTTGTTGCCGCGTGCGGCATACACCCAGCAGGTGCGGAAGATCAGGTTCTGGCAGCCGGCGGCCTGGATGGCCTGTTCACCGGCCAGCTTGCTTTCGCCATAGGCATTCAGCGGGCCGACGGCGTCGTCTTCGCGCCAGGCCTGGGTGCCCTGCCCCGGGAACACATAATCGGTGGAGTAATGCACCAGCAGTGCGCCGTAATCGGCGGCGGCGCGGGCCAGCACGCCCACGGCCTCGGCGTTTACCTTGAAGGCTTGTTCGCGGTCGCTTTCCGCCTTGTCCACGGCAGTGTAGGCGGCGGCGTTGACGATTACATCGGGGGCGTAGGCGCGCACTGTTTCGGCCAGGCCCGGTAGGTTGGCCAGGTCCCCGCAGTGTGCCTGGCTGCTGGAATTGAGCGCCAGCACCTGGCCCAGCGGGGCCAGGCTGCGCTGCAGTTCCCAACCTACCTGGCCGTCCTTGCCCAGTAGCAGAATCTTCATGCCGAGCGCCCTGCGTAGTTTTTCTCGACCCAGTCGCGGTAGCTGCCGGACTGTACGTTTTGCACCCACTCCTGGTTGTCGAGGTACCAGGCCACGGTCTTGCGAATGCCGGTTTCGAAGGTTTCGGCAGGCTTCCAGCCCAGTTCGCGCTCAAGCTTGCGGGCGTCGATGGCGTAGCGGCGGTCATGGCCGGGGCGGTCGGTCACATAGGTGATCTGCTCGGCGTAGGGCTTGCCGTCGGCGCGGGGGCGCAGTTCATCCAGCAGGGCGCACACGCGGTTGACGATTTCCAGGTTGGGCTTTTCGTTCCAGCCGCCCACGTTGTACACCTCGCCGGTCTTGCCGGCTTCGAGCACGCGGCGGATGGCGCTGCAGTGGTCCTTGACGTACAGCCAGTCGCGAATCTGCTGGCCGTCGCCGTACACCGGCAGCGGTTTGCCGGCCAGGGCGTTGACGATCATCAGCGGGATGAGCTTTTCCGGGAAGTGATAAGGGCCGTAGTTGTTCGAGCAGTTGGTGGTCAGCACCGGCAGGCCGTAGGTGTGGTGGTACGAGCGCACCAAGTGGTCGCTGGCGGCCTTGCTGGCCGAGTACGGGCTGTTGGGCTGGTACTGGTGGGTTTCGGTGAAAGCCGGTTCGCCGGCGGCCAGCGAACCGTACACTTCGTCGGTGGACACGTGCAGGAAGCGAAACGCCTGGCGCGCCTGCTCATCCAGGCCACCCCAGTAGGCGCGTACGGCTTCCAGCAGGCGGAAGGTACCGACGATGTTGGTTTCGATGAAGTCTTCCGGGCCGTGGATCGAGCGATCGACATGCGACTCGGCGGCAAAGTTGACGATGGCGCGCGGCTGGTGCTCCTGCAGCAAATGGGCAACCAGCTCGGAATCACCGATGTCGCCGTGCACGAAGATGTGGCGCTGGTCGCCTTGCAGGCTGCACAGGGTCTGCAGGTTGCCTGCGTAGGTGAGTTTGTCGAGGTTGACCACGGCCTCGTCATTGTCGGCCAGCCAGTCCAGCACGAAGTTCGCGCCGATAAAGCCTGCACCGCCGGTTACCAGAATGGTCATGTTCGTCTGCTTCCGCTGTCAATGTCTGCTCTTCCATCTTCTGGATTCTAGCCGCTCGGCGCTGCTGCCGAGCGCGAAGATGATATCGTCGTGCCCCCTCCCTGCGTGGGCTGGTCGCTCAATCAAAGCATTCCAGGTCCTGCAGCGCTTTGCCACTCTGGTCCTTGTCTGAGAGAAGCGGTCGCTCGACAGGCCATTGAATACCAACTGCGGGATCATTCCAGGCCAGGCAGCGTTCGAATTGGGGGGCGTAGTAGTCTGTGGTCTTGTACAGGAATTCCGCATGGTCGGACAACACGACAAAACCGTGAGCGAAACCCTCCGGGATCCACATCTGCTGCTTGTTGTGCGCTGAAAGGCGGGCGCCGACCCAGTGGCCGAAAGTAGGCGAAGAACGGCGCAAGTCTACAGCGACATCGAACACATCACCGGCCACTACCCTTACGAGTTTGCCTTGAGGTTGATGTACCTGGTAATGCAGGCCGCGCAGTACATGCCGGCGCGAGCTGGAGTGGTTGTCCTGGACGAAGTTGACGGGACGCTGTACGAGGCGCTCGAAGACCGTGTGGTTGAAGCTTTCGAAGAAGAATCCGCGGTCATCGGTGAATACGTTTGGCTCGAGCAGAAGGACTTCAGGTATTGCGAGGGGTGTTGCTTTCATTGAACTGCCTTGAAAAATGGATACAGGCGGGCCGCCCTCGGGGGCGCGCCGTGCAACGCCGGGCAGCTGGCGGCTGCTTTGGCGTTGCACTTCGATGGGTCAGGGTTCGAGGCGTCGCTGCTGGTAAATCCAGTCCACGATTTCGCCTTCCGGTGAATAGCCGCTCACGGTTTCGCGCAGCAACTGCCTTACCCGCACGAAATCATCGGTCTCCACTGCCGCCAGCAACTGGCGCAGGGTGTCCTTGAGCGTTTCCCAAGAGAGGAAGTCTTCGTTGGCGCTCATGATCATCGGGTGGCGGGTGGCAATCACATTATCGCCAATCAACAGTTCCTCATAGAGCTTTTCTCCTGGCCGCAACCCGGTGAACTCGATGGCGATATCCCCCATCGGGTTACGCTCGGAGCGCACACTGAAACCAGACAGGTGAATCATCTTTTCGGCCAGCTCCACGATTTTCACCGGTTCGCCCATGTCCAGTACGAATACATCACCGCCCTTGCCCATGGAACCCGCCTGGATTACCAGCTGTGCTGCTTCGGGAATGGTCATGAAGTAACGGGTGATCTTCGGGTGGGTGACGGTCAGCGGGCCGCCGGCCTTGATCTGTTTGTGGAACAGCGGAATGACCGAGCCCGACGAACCCAGCACATTGCCGAAGCGGACCATGGTGAAGCGGGTCTTGTTCACTTGGGAGACATTGCCGCTGTCGCCGAACAGCACTGGCGCCACTTCGCGGCTAAGGGCTTGCAGGGTCATTTCCGCCAAGCGTTTGGTGCTGCCCATCACGTTGGTAGGGCGCACGGCCTTGTCGGTGGAGATCAGCACGAAGTTGGCAACGCCAGCCTGCAACGCAGCCTGGGCTGTGTGCAGAGTGCCGATGACATTGTTCATCAGGCCTTCGGCGATGTTGTGCTCTACCATCGGCACGTGCTTGTAGGCGGCGGCGTGGTAGACGGTATCGACCCGCCACGTTTTCATGATGTCGAGCAGTTGCGACTGGTTGCGGACGGATCCCAGGATCGGTACCAGGCACACAGACAGCGACTCGCGGGCAATGCGCTGCTCAAGCTCGGAGAGGATGCTGTACAGGTTGAACTCGCTGTGCTCGAACAGCAGCAAGGTCTTCGGCGCCTGGCCCAGAATCTGCCGGCACAGCTCCGAGCCGATAGAGCCGCCAGCACCGGTCACCATCACGGTCTGCTCGACGATGCAGCGCTCCAGCAGGTCGGCTTGAGCGGGCACCGCATCGCGACCCAGCAAGTCAGCAATGTCCACTTCCTGGATGTCGTCCACCTTGACTTTGCCGCTGGCCAGATCCATGAAGCTGGGGATACTGCGCACATGCAGCGGGTAGCCTTCAAGGAAGTTGAGGATCTCGCGGCGGCGGGTGCGGGTGGAGGATGGTATGGCCAGCAGAATTTCCTGGGCGCCGGTAGCATCAATCATGTCTTGCAACTGGTCAGGGCGGTACACCTGCAGGCCTGCAATCACCCTGTCGGTGATGCTCGGGTCATCGTCGATGAACGCTACCGGGCGCAGCGCTCGGTCGGACCGCAACGCTGCAACCAATTGGTTGCCGGCACCACCAGCACCATACACGGCCACCCGCGGCAAACCGTCGCCGCGGCTGGTATTGGTAAAGGGCACGTGCTGCACGGCGGTGGTAAACCAGTCGCCAAGAAAGTACTGGCGCATGGCCAGACGAAGGCCGCCGACCATGATCAGGCTCAGCCACCAGTAGTTGAAGGTGATGGAGCGTGGCACTACGTTTTGATGGTTGCTTGACCAATAAATGATAAAACCGAGAATCAGCGCGGACAGGGTTACAGCCTTGGTAATGGCAATCAACGCGTCAGTGCCGAAGTAGCGCATTACCGCGCGGTACAGACCAAAGCGGATGAACAGAGGGATGCCTACCATCGGCGCGACGAGGAACAGCCAGCCGTGGTCGAGGATGGGGTTGGCCAACTCGTCGATGCCAAGGCGTACCACGAACGCCAGCCACAAGGCAGCCCAGATCAGGACCACATCGGTCATTACCTGCAGCAAGCGTTTGTATCTACGTGGTAGAGCAAGCAGTTTAGCGCGCACCTTGTCCATCGCTCCTCTGAAACGTTTCCAGAAATTCCCTGACATCAAGTCGCTCACATCACCTTAAAGTCTTTCTTCAATTTGGCCAGCGCGAAAGCGCACCGCCAGCAGCACCAGCGGGATATAGGCAAGCAACACGCCCACTGTGCCATCCAGGCCTAGCCGCGCAACGCAAAAAGCTATCGGCAGCAACCAGCACAGGTTCAGCGCGGCTACCGCCAGCGTTACCGGTAGGTGCCTGCCGAATTGCCGCGAGGCGAACTGATAGCCGTGGCTGCGATGGGCCTCGTACACCTTGTCACCGCGCAGTAGGCGGCGCACCAAGGTATAGGTTGCGTCGACGATGAACACCCCGAGCAGGATCAACCAGCACCAGAGCAGCTCCGGGGCCAACCAGGCCGCATGCAAAGACAGGCCTCCGAGGACGATGCCGAGGAAGCCGCTGCCAGCGTCACCCATGAAGATTTTTGCCGGCGGGAAGTTCCAGAACAGGAACCCGGCCACCGCAGCGGCCAGCAGCAATGGCAGCACGGCATGCCCCCCCAAGCCCGCCAAAGAGTATAGCGAAGCCGCTCCCAGGCACACAGTGATGGCTTCGACGCTGGCAATGCCGTCGATGCCGTCCATGAAGTTGTAAAGGTTCAGCAGCCACACCAGGTATACGGCGGCCAGTACGCCCCCCAGCCAACCTAGATTCACCTGCCAGCCAAAGAAAGTGAGCGGCGGCAGCCCGCCCATCCAGACCAGCATCCAGGTGGCGGCTATGAAATGCCCCAGCAGACGCCAGCGAGCCGGAATGTGACCGTGGTCGTCCATAAAACCGATAATGGCGATCAGCGCACCGCCGCCACCCAGGGCCATCAGCGTGCGGCTCTCCCCTGCTCCGCTGAGCATTACACCGACAATAGCCAGCAGGAAAGTCACCACGATCGCCACACCACCACCGCGTGGCGTAGGCACAGTGTGCGAACTGCGGGCATTAGGCACGTCGATGACACTTCGCGCCAGCGCGTAGCGGCGCAGGCCGGCGGTCATCAGCAAGGACAGCAGCAGTACGGTGGGTAAAGCCCAAAAGAGCGTCATTGATTGTTTTTTTCCTGATAGTACCTGGCTGCTGCCAACAGGGCCGCATCCACCCGCACCGGGGGTCGCCAGTCGAGCAGTTTACAGGTTTTATCGATGTCTACTTGTAGCGAGCCACACAGGCGCTGGGACAGCGAACCCTTGCCCAGTACCTTGGCGCCGCTGCTCAACAGCCAGGCCGGCACCGGCAGCAGACGTGCCGGCTTGCCCAGGGCTCTGGCCATGCGCGCCAGCAGTTCGGTGGTGGACAGGTCTTCGCCATCACTGACCAGAAACACCTGGTTGGCCGCTGCCGGGTGGTCGATGCAGGTCAGCACCAGGTCCACCACGTTGTCCAGCGCCACCAGACTGCGACGGTTGTGAATGGCGCCAAAAGGTAACGGCACGCCACGGTCAAGCCAGCGCATCATGCTGAGGAAGTTGGCCTTCACCCCCGGGCCATACACCAGTACCGGCCGGATGATGACGATTTCCATACCGGTTTGCGCTCCCAGCGCCAGCAGCCCCTGCTCCGCCTCGTGCTTGGAAATACCGTAGGGGTCGACCGGGTGCGGCATGTCATCGGCACTATAGGCCTGGCCAGGCTGGGTCTGCTCGCCATTGACCTTGATAGAGCTGATGAACACGAAACGGCGGGCACCGGCCGCGCTGGCAGCGCGGGCGAAGGCCAAGGTACCGTCAACGTTGATGCGGCGAAACTCTGCCAGCGGGTCGCTGGCGGTGTCGCTCATGATGTGCACGCGCGATGCACAGTGCACCACCACATCGGGACGGTGGGCCAGCAACTGCGCGCTCTGGTCATCGGTGAGGTCGCCAATCGGGTAACTGACAACCCCAGCTGGCATCTGGCGCAATGGTGAACGCAAAGGGACGACTGTTTCGACGTTTGCATTACGACTGAGCGCCTTCAGTACTGCCCCCCCGACGAAACCGGACGCGCCCGTCAAAATTACTTTCATTCGCACCTGATCACTTTTTGGGTTTAGTGGTTATTACTATCGGACAGAACGCATGACAATTGAAGGATCGCACGTAACGTGCAGAAATTTCTGACAAAACCTTGGTCTAGTACACCCAGGCATCAGCTAATTTGCGCAAGGCTGAACAGCGTATACACGACCCTAATGAATCCGAACCAAAACTACAAATCGGCTGTCGGTATACCAGCTCATATCCATGAGCGATATCAAAATGCCTCGGTGCCTTTGCATACAGAGCATAGACAGCCTATGCAAAACAAAACAGAATCCCTCCTCCGTTCCTGGTACCTATAAGAATCCATGTCCACAGGGAAAGTCACCAACGCGCTATCCTCCCCCATAGCCGCAAGTATTGCCGCCATATTTGGCCGCTTCCTGCTGCTGGGTACCGGCGCCCTGACGGGCATCATCATTCCTCTGACCATGCCGCAAACTTCGGTG
Organism: Pseudomonas inefficax; assembly: GCF_900277125.1. GTDB lineage: Bacteria > Pseudomonadota > Gammaproteobacteria > Pseudomonadales > Pseudomonadaceae > Aquipseudomonas > Aquipseudomonas inefficax. Next base: position 84,696 of record NZ_OPYN01000074.1, on the reverse strand, counting down.
GGGCTGTTCTTTCTGGCGCAATCGCTGATTGCCGCACTCGCTACCTTGGGTCAGTTGGGGCTAAGCATCACCGCACCGGCCTGTATTTCCACAGCACAGGGGCACCGCGACGGTGGTCAGGTCAAACAGGTATTACGCCGCACCTTGCTGCTGGCGGTGCTTTCGACCATTGCCCTGGCCATCGGGTTCAACGTTTTCATGCAGGTGTTGTCGCGTTACGAAGGCGACGACCTGCTGCGCCTGCTGCACGGTATTGCCCCGCTGGTGTCGCTGAGCATGATCCTGGCAGCGATGAGCACTATCCTGTCCGAACAGCACCGGGCGCTAGGCCACTTCGTGCAAGCCAGCTTCCTGACCACCGGGGCCAGCCTGGCCAGCGCAGCAACGGTGATCCTGGCCTGGCGCGGCGAATTGCACATAGAGCTGAGCACGTTGATCCTGGCCGGTGCGGTGGGGGCCGGCTGCACCACGCTGCTGGGCGCCTGGAGTCTGCGGCGATGGTATCGGGCGCAGCAGCAGGACAAGCCAGCCAGCAACATCGGCTATACCACCCTGCTGCGTGAAACCCGCCCCAACCTCACCACTACCGTGGTGCTGTTCATCATGTCGCAGGCCGACTTGTGGATCATCGCCTGGTTCGGTGATGCGGCCGGGCTGGCCATCTATGGCCTGGCTTCACGCCTGGCAGCCTTAGTACTGATACCGTTGGCAGTGATCAACACGGTGGTGGCACCCTCCATCGGGCGCATCTGGGTTCGGGGCAAAAGGCGCTACCTGCAGCGCGTGCTGGGGGTGGGCGCTGGTGCAGCGACGGTGCTCGGCCTGGCGGGCTACCTACTGTTCATTCTGTGCGGCCAGTTCCTGCTGGCCCATGTCTGGTCCAGCGAATACGCCAATGCATACTATATTTTTGCCATCCTCGGCGTTTCGCAACTGGCGCAAACTTACGCCGGTACTGCCGGGTTTGTGCTGATGATGTTGCAGAAACAGCACGTGGCCATGCGTATTTCCGTGATCAGCGGCCTATGCATGATTGCGGCCGGACTACTGGCCATGTGGCTGTATGGAATCATCGGTTTGGCCGTGGTATACAGCCTCGGTGGGGTCTGCCAATCGCTGGCACAGATCTATTGCGTCAAACGCATATTCAACCTCAGCACTACCGCCGATTACTCTTCATTGCGCAGGTTCATGCGCCTCTATTACCGTCGAAAGGTATCTCATGGACGCTAGCAACATAATGCCCAAGGTGTCGATCATCATCCCTACCTATAATACCGGGCGCTATGTTCTGGATGCGATCGACAGTGTGCTACAGCAAACCTACCCGAACGTAGAGCTGATCGTCGTCGACGATGGCTCCACCGACGACACCGCGGCACTGCTGGAGCAACACCCGGGCAATTTCATTCGTTACCGCCAAGTCAACGCCGGACAGAGTGCGGCGATGAATTTTGGCTGGCAGCAAAGTAGTGGCGAGCTGCTAGGTTACCTGAGCGCCGACGACCGCCTGCACCCGCGCGCCGTTGAGGCCATCGTCGCAACCATGGCCAAGGAGCCTGAGGCCGTGCTGGCCTACCCGGACTTCTGCGTCATCGATGAAGACTCCAAGCACGTGCGCACTGTGCAGACACCCGACTACGAAGAGCGCCTGCTGATCGCAAACTTCCAGTGCCTGCCAGGCCCCGGGGCGCTATTCCGGCGTTCGGTGTGGGACAAGGTTGGTGGCTGGAACACCGGGCTGCGCAATATCCCGGACATGGACTTCTTCCTGCGCCTTTGCCAATACGGGCCATTTACTCGGGTGGCCGAGCCACTGGCAGACTTCCGCATACACTCTGGCTCGACCACTTACAACCCATGCAACGCCGAACGTTCCGACGAGCCGCTGAAGGTAATCAACAGCCTTTACCAGACCAGCGGCCTGTCGCCTTCCATCCTTGGCTGGAAGCGCAAGGCGGTTGCCAATGCCCATATGCTTTCGGGCTTCATGCACGGTTTCTCCGGGCGCTATGCAATGTTCGTGATACGCATGGGCAAGGCCGCGCTGCTGGACCCGCCGTCGATTCTTTCCCGCAAGATGGTAAGTTACGTGCTGACCATTTTCAGGCCCAAGTCCAAAGCCTGAGTTTCCGGGGCAATCGATGGTTGCCCCCAAATCCGTTAATCTTGTGCAGCGCCTGTAGGTTCAGCGGTCCCGCAGGTATCGAGAGCAGCAAAACCATTCTCCCCCCCTCCTGGAGCGCGCGGATGAAGAGTGTTCAAGCCCACTTGCTGGGTAACCGCTACTTGCATGTCAGTGCGCTACTGCTGGTTGCCGTGGCCACCCTGGCCGCAGCAGTGGACTATCCGGCGTCCCTGGCGCCGCTGCTGCTTAACGGTTTTCTGGCCGGCTTGCTGGTACGCAGCTTGCTGTCCAACCGCACCAGCTTCTTCTCGTTCTTCCTGTTGGCATTCCTGATTCTCGGCTGCTGGGCGAAGCTGGTGCTGCATTTCATTCTCGGCACCCAGTTCATCGAACCAATCGGTGCCTTCGATAATTCGTCGAAGGCATGGGATTCGGCAATGCTGGCCCTGAACATCGCATTTGCCACACTACTGGCCTGCCAAGCCGTTGCTTCGCGCCTACAGCCGCCACCAGTCATCCCTATCGAACGGCCGCGCGGGCTGCTCAAACCGTCCATGTGGCTGGCCATACTGCTCACGGCCCTGTTACTGGCCGCGAATTTCAAGTTCGCCATTCTCAAGGTGGGCACCGAGCCTGCGCTGAAGCTCCACAGCTACGTCTACGTACTGGTCTCGTTCATGATCGCCTGGGGCAACCTGATCCTGCTTGCCACCCTGGGTTACTGGCTGGTACAGGCGCGCCAGATGAAGCTCGAGACGCTGTTCTACATTCTCATTCTGGAAGGCGCGGTTACCGCGGTATCCATGGGCAGTCGGGCGCAGATGATCCTGCATGTGGCCGCGCCGTTCGCGGTTTACCTGGTGCATGGCCGCGATCTGGTCACTGCGTTGCGCTTCGTCCAATGGGTCAGGATTCTGCTGGTGACGGCGGTGTTGTTCGTGGCATCACTGCTTTTGGTGTCAGCCGACCGACTGCAGTCGTTCGCCCAAGCCCGGCCAGTCGTGGCCTCCATGGCTATCGGCGAGCAGGCGGTGAGCGACGTCAAACTGGCGCCTGCGCGTCCATCTACCAGCCTGCTCATAGCACCGGCCGATTCAGCGCAGGCGGTTGCTGGCGCACTGGCACCAGCACTGCCTCAACTGCGGCTGATCGCGAACCCGGTATCGGCGGCGCCTGTCTACGCAAAACCTGTTCCAGTAACCGTGGCTCCTCTCGAGGAAACCGCCGAGGTCAAGCGTGCCCGCTGGAAAGGTATGCTGATGGAACTGAGCAAACTGGTGGTGGACCGCTGGGTTGGCCTGGAAGGCATACTGGCGGTGGTAAGCCACGAAAACACCGGCTGGCCTCTATTTCTGCGCAGCCTGGCCGAGCGCCCGGAAGCCGGCACTCAGGCCATCTACCAGCGTATGTCGAATGCACAGTACCAGGCTTTCGAAAACTTCACGTTCATGACCATCCCCGGCCCCCTGGCCATTCTGCTCTACAGCGGCAACCTGGCAGTGCTGGCCGCCGGCCTGACCCTGCTGTTTGCCGCGGGCATCCTTGCCGAACGGCTGGCCAGCCAACTCGTGGGTAATGTATTCACCCGCGCGACCATTGGTGTGGCCTTGGCCTATCTGGTGGTACAGACCAACTTCCCACGCGTACAGATGTTCTTCCTCATCGAACTACTTGGGTTCATCGCGGGATTGTATCTGGCGCGCATCATTGTAAGCGCTCCAAGAACGGGGCCGGTTTCACTCACACCAGCGCTTTAGTTCATCGTTTCGGCTTCAGGGACAGAGGGGGATCGCCGGAGGTATCCGACGAACGTGCGAAAGATAATCGCACCGCTGCGCCTCGCTACTTGTCAAAGCGAGGTCAATCCTCCCAACCCTAAGCCGAGCACATGCCGATACTGCCTGTTGATCGGCCTGGCTCAGGTGTGATCAGGCAGATCCCCTCACTATGACTGTGGCTATCAGGACTTACAGCTCGAGCGCACCCATTGACGCCATGCTGGCGCCGCTATTTGCGCTATGCGCCTGGGTAACACTGAACCCGTATTTTCTCTGGAATTCGCTGCGTCACATGGCAATTGCCGGGATGCTTTCGGGTTGTCTGGCAATCGGCGCCTTCCTGCTCGGCGACCGCCCGCGGCGGCGCGAGGTGCCAGGGTTCATCCTGATCTGCCTTTTCGTACTCTACATCAGCATGTTGCCCAAGCTCGACGGCAGTACTACGCGCTGGTATTTCGTGCTGCCAACCATCTTTGCCCTTGCGGTGTTCTCAGACCAGCGCCGCGGCAAGGTACTGCAATGGTTCGCCTGGTTCTTCGCGGTCAGCCTGATCCCGGGTATCGTCGTGTCCCTGTGCAAGATTGCCGGCCTGACAGTGCATATGGACCACCTGCCTCTGCTCAACCCTGTGATGGCTGAAGCCGGGGGGGTCTACTTGCACGCACCGGGGGCGCTTCTGCTATCCGGCAACCACGTGTCGCTACCTTGGGGTGGCGAACTCTACCGGCTGTGCGCCATGTACGACGAGCCCGGCATGGTCGGTACAGTTTCGGCATTCCTCCTGGCGGGTAACCGCTTCAGGCTCAAACCTTTCCCCTTTCTCATCATCTTTGTTGGTGGTGTGCTGTCGTTTTCCTTGGCATTCATAGTCATGGCTACCATCGGCTTCCTGTTCCGTCTGATGCAGGCGCGCTCACCGCTGACCCTGCTTCCACTGGCCATCCTCGGGCTGTTCGGCCTGCTGGTACTGGGCATCATCAAGCCTGACGGCCCGGACCGGCAACCAACGGCACCCACGCCAGCACGGACAAACGCCCTGGACCCGAGCACTTCGACCCGACAAGCACTGGTCATCCCGCTGGATGAATACGCCACATCATCGGCCAGCTCTGACGCCCCAGTGTCTGCTGCACCAATTGCAGTGCAACCGCCAGAACCTGACCAACAATTACGCCAGACCGAGTACATCAACAATCGCTCGTTACCGGAGATGGACAAACTCTTCACCCGGTATCTGGATGCAGACACCCGTACTCTGCTGTTTGGCATGGGGGCCGATTCCAGCGTGGTCTATGGCGGGGTTTCGCAGGTGGTGACACGCATACTTACAGATTTTGGCCTGATCGGTGCCGTGCTGTTCGCGTTGGCCATGATCAGCCTGACCCTGGCTATAACCCACAATGCCAAGCGCCGTTTGTGGGTGCTGCTGTTCTTCGGTCTGTTTGCGTTAAGCATCTACCAGCGCCCGATCGTTTGGATGCCCTATGCATTTACCATGTTCATTTGCAGCTCAACCCTGGCAGGACGCCGCAAATCGGCTAGCGAGGTGCAACCGGCAAGCTGAACCTATCTCGCCACGGTCAGGCCGGCACTGGTACTTTCAGACACAGCTGGCGACGCGGCCAATTCGGCACCTGAGCTTCTGGCGATAGCCAGCGCAAACAGCGATGCCAGCAAAGTATCATAAGCCGGTGTCAGTAAAACTACCTCAAAGAGGCTCCAAAGCAGTGTAACGGCTGAGGCTATGAACACCGAGCGCCAAAACGTCGAGCGGCTTGCCAGTTGCGAAAACAGCCGCATGACGCAGTAAAGATAAAACAGGTAGACGGCAGTACCGCCCACCCCCAGCAACAGGAGCATATTCAAGATCGAATTGTGCGGGTCCCATGCCAAACCATTGAATATGTAGAAATATTCGGAGCGTGGCGTACCGATCAGCGGATGGTCGGCAATGTGATACACCGCCGCATGCCAAAGGCCTGCGCGGATGGACAAGGACTCCGGCAACCCGTCTTTCAGGAAGAAAGCGGTCAGGAACACTATCAGGCTGCAGGTAATGAACGAAAAGGCGAAAAAACGGGGGTACCGGGTAAGCAGGGTGGTTCTGGTGTCGAGTAACCAGATGGTGACAGCGAGCATCAACATCACATACCCGGTACGGGAAAACGTGAACATGAATGCTCCAACCAGGGCAATGGCACACAGGTACTGCCTGGCATACAAAGCCACCAAAGTACCGACCAGCAAAAAGACGGCCAGGTAGTTGGAGCTTCCCAGAGGCGTCGCAACCAGATTCTTGAAGGTGTAGAAATCGAGCTGTTCCCGATAACCAAGCGCCGCATTCGCCAGCATGATGAACGCAATCAATATACAGCCGAAGAGGATGCAGTTCTGAACCAGCAACTCTTCGACCCTGCATCTGCTCAGCACCAGGATGGATACAGCAGAGTAAAAGAAGCAAAAGTAGACGGAGATATCATTCTTGATCGGTGGGTACGCACCGAAAAACTGAAACACTACCGGCAGGCAAGCCAGCGCGGGCATCACCGCCTGCCACTTGATCGTTCTGATCTTCAAGCGTAACGCCAGCATCGGCAAGATATATATCGCGAGCGGTAGCGTCACCCTTGCATAGATATTTCCATAAAATATCGCCAAGAAAAACAATGCAAACAGCACATGCGCCTGGGTAACGCCTTTATAACAACGCTCAAGCACCGACATTTCAAACCTGACCGCCAAGAATCATTGAAAGAACAGCTGCGCCTCGTCATCCTGCATCGCCGGGGAGCCAGCACAACTGCGATGCCCCCCGGCGAAGCCGACAGGCACGCTCACTCGACCATCGAACCCGTACGCAACAGGCGGGTAAAACGCTGCAACATCACCTGCACCGTGGCCGACCAGGTATAGTGCTCGATAATGTAGGCCTTGAGTCGCCCGCCCTTGGCCTTGAGCTCGGCAGAATCAGCCAGCATACGCTCAAGGCCTGAAGCGATACCTGCAGCACTGGCCGGGACCACCAGCCCACCCTGCACCTGCTCGACCTGGTCGAAACCGCAAGTATCGGTGAGCAAAACCGGTAAACCGACAACCCCGGCTTCCAGGGCAACCAGCGACATGGCCTCCGAACGCGAAGGAATGACCAGCATCATTGCCTGGCGATACACCTGGGTACGCTGTGCTTCGTCAAGAAAACCGATGAAGTGAATGCGCCCGGCCAGGCCCGAGGCATCTACCTGAGCCTGAAGTTCCTGCTGCATGCCAAAGTCCGGACCAGCCATCACCAAGGGGTAACGCTGCGCCGTGGGCGAGTCGAGATAGGCCTGAATGAGGAAGTCCGGCCCTTTGACCGGGGCAAGCCGGCCCATGAACAGAATGAAGGGCTCATCCGGCAGTGGCACAGCCCCTGCCCCCCGCGTCGGACCTGGCTCAGCCACGGCATTGCCGATAACCGGAACAGAAGCCGCCGGTATGCCTGCCACCTGAGCAATCAGCCCCTGCTCCAGGTCGGTGATGGCGATAAAGCCTGAAGCCCACTTGATCAGCCACCGGCCCAGCAGCAAGTGGAACACTTTCATGATCGGTCGTGGCGAACCAACTGAGGCAAATTCGCCCGCCGGGCACAGAATATAGGGGCGCCGGCCAATCACCGCCAGCAGGCCCATGGCGACGCTCAACAGATTCCAGTAGCCCATGATGTGCAGTACATCGGCGTTGCGCACCGCGCGCCAAGCCCGGAAGGGGTTGAGCAAAGGGATCGGAAAGCGATGGCCGATGCGGCCGGTGATATAGCTTTTCACTCCCTGCTCGTCAAAATCCTGCTGCCACGAGTTACCGGTCATGGCCACGACTTCGCATGTGCTACCGGCCTTGGCCAGGTGCAGCGCCAGATGCCGAGTGCGCTCCGCTGTACCACCGCCGAGCTTGGCATCCAGTGAAATATTCACCAGTAACACCCTCATGCCGACGCCCTCAGCAGTACGATGTAGCGCTGCAATTGCTGTTTGAAGTCGGCCGTGGTTGGCTGCTGCCACTCAGCAAGCCGCCGTTCACTGAAGCGGCGCATCGGGTTGGCATTGCTGATGCGGCGCATACGTAACAGTAAGCCGAGCAAACCTTGCGGCAGGTGTGGCAAGTAGCTGATCGAGGGCCGGCCAAACGCCTGCATCAGGGCGTCCTGCAAATAACCAAAGTTGTTTTCCGGAGCCGCGTCATCCGTTACGAGGACGACCTCCCCTTGGCGCACCTGTGGCACCCGGGCAACGAATGCCAAGGTTTGCGCCACCTTTTCAACACTGACCAGGTGCATGCGGCGAGGCCCGTAAAGCATACGGCGTAATGCCAGCTTCCAAGCAGGCGCGCTGGACACTTCGCGTACGAACGACACGATGTTCAGCCCGCCATCACCAAACACCGCTCCCAGGCGCAGCACCACCACTTCGAAACGGGTAGCCGGTACCGCGCGTGCCAGCGCTTCAGCACCGGCGTGCTCACGCTCGTATGGCGTTCTTGGTTCGAGCCGCGTGGAGGCATCGACCACCGCGTCCGGCGCGGCACCGAACACATCGATACTCGATACGTGCACATAACGCTTGATGCGCGCTTGATCGCATGCAGCGAGCACATTGGCGATCGCCGGTTCGAACCAGCCACTGCCATCGGGCCGCAAGAGATTGATCACAGCGCAGCCAGGTACAAGTATGGCTGCAAGGCTCGTGGGGTCATTCACGTCAAAGCGTGCAACCTGCACCGTGGCGTTGGTCAACCAGTCGGGCTCGGTACGGTGGATCGCATAGATAACCTCGGTGTCATCCAGCGTGTTACATACATCCAGGAAATGCCGGCCAACGAAGCCGCTTCCCCCAATCACTACCAGCGTGTTCATAGGCCGTTCGCTTCTCCATCAGCCAAGGCGGGGTTTAGTAAGCGCTGATACCTGTCAGCTGGCTAAAAAGGGCTGCTGCACAGTCCTTCGTCGACAAGCTTCCCACAGAAAGCGCGCCATTCTTGAGCTCCGCTCAGTAATGACGCTGGCTTGCCGGCAATGGCCCACAAGGCGGCCCCGATTAGCGTGATTGACGGGAACTAGCCTTGGACTGGTTACTTGGACCAGACCGTACGGTTAATGTAGTCGGTATAGCTATACACGATACGTACCACCTGCTTGGAGACCGGCCCGCCCAGATAATCCTGCACCACCGGGATCACCCGCTGGTTACGGTCATGCTGGCTGATCACCACGCGCACGGCATCCAGCACTCGGTCCGGGGTAAGTCCACACATGATCAAGGTGCCTTCATCCATGCCTTCCGGGCGCTCGTGGGCGTTACGGATCGTGACCGCCGGCAAGTTCAGCAGCGAAGCCTCTTCGGTGATGGTGCCGCTGTCCGAGAGCACACACAACGCGCCCATCTGCAGACGGATATAGTCGAGCAGGCCATAAGGTTTGACGAAGCGAATCAGTGGATGCTCCAGGCTTTCGCCCAGGTCCTCGAGGCGCTTGCGGGTACGCGGATGGGTGGAGACGATGATCGGGAAGCCATAAGTATCGGCCAGGGCGCGCAGCGAGGCCAGCAGATCGCGCAGGTTCTGGGGCGTATCGACGTTCTCTTCACGGTGGGTGCTGACGATGAAGTACTTGCCCTCCTCCAGCCCCTCGCGCGCCAGCACCGTGGAGGCGTCGATCCGAGGTCGATAATAGTCCAGCACCTCCTGCATGTGCGAACCGGTCTTGATGATGGTTTCCGGGCGAATACCTTCATCCAGCAGGTAGCGCCGGGCATGCTCGGTCAGCACCATATTGATGTCGCTGAGGTGGTCGAGCACCTTGCGGTTCAGCTCTTCCGGCACCCGCTGATCGAAGCAGCGGTTACCCGCCTCCATGTGGAACACAGGGATCTTCCGACGCTTGGCAGCGATCACGGCCAGGCACGTGTTGGTGTCGCCATACAGCAGCAGGGCGTCGGGTTTTTCCAGCTCGAAAATTTCATCGGACTTGGCGATGACTTCGGCGATAGTCCCGGCTGCCGTACTCCCCACCGCCCCCAGGAAGTGATCCGGCTTGCGAATGCCCAGATCATCGAAGAACACCTGGTTGAGCTCGTAATCGTAGTTCTGGCCGGAATGCACCAGTACATGGTTGGCCTGCTCGTCGAGTTCAGCGATGACGCGGCTCATCTTGATCAGTTCAGGCCGGGTGCCGACCAGGGTCATGACCTTAAGCATTGAGTTGTTCCTGGATATAGTCGAGTTTCAGCAGCAGGGCCTTGATGCCATCGATGTCGAGCCGCTCGGTATTGTGGGAGGTGTAGTCATCCAGCTCGGAGATATGCTGTTCGCCTTCGACAAAGTATTTTTTGTAGTTCAGGTCGCGGTTGTCGGCCGGGATCCGGTAGTAACGGCCCATGTCGTCGGCCTTGGCCATTTCCTCGCGGGAAATAAGGGATTCGTAGAGCTTTTCGCCATGGCGGGTCCCAATCACCTTGATCGGGTTTTCCCGCTTGAACAACTGGCGCAGCGCTTCTGCCAACTCCTGCACGGTAGAGGCCGGCGCCTTCTGCACGAAAATGTCACCCTGCTGGGCGTTCTCGAAGGCATGCAGCACCAGGTCCACCGAGTCCTCCAGCGACATCAGGAAGCGCGTCATGTTCGGGTCGGTCACGGTCAGTTCATTGCCGGCCTTGAGCTGATCGACAAACAGCGGAATCACCGACCCCCGCGAGGCCATGACGTTACCGTAACGGGTGGCGCAGATCACCGGGCCCTGCTGAGGAATCATCCGTGACTTGGCCACCATCAGTTTTTCCGCCATGGCCTTGGAAATGCCCATGGCGTTGATCGGGTACACTGCCTTGTCAGTGCTTAGCACCACCACGCGCTGCACTCCGTTGGCGATGGCCGCGTTCAGAACGTTTTCGGTACCGATGACATTGGTCTTCACGGCTTCCATCGGATAGAACTCGCAGGATGGCACCTGCTTCAACGCAGCGGCATGGAAGATGTAATCCACCCCGACCATGGCCTCTGCCACGCTTTGATAGTCACGCACATCGCCGATATAAAACTTCACCTTGTCGTTGGACAAGGCAATACGCATGTCTTCCTGCTTTTTCTCGTCGCGGCTGAAAACGCGGATTTCCTTGACGTTGGTATTCAGAAAACGCTTGAGTACCGTATTGCCGAAAGAACCGGTACCACCGGTAATCATCAGAATCTTGTTATCGAACACCTGTGCGCTCCTTGTAATTCGTTATTGACGCTGCTCGTGCATGAATTGTATGAGCGCCGGCCAGGAAGGTGGCTGGTAGCCCGCATCTGCACGGAAGCGGGAAGAGTCCAGCGAACGATCGATCACCAGTTTGTCGTCCGGTACGATATTGATGTCCTTGCCGTAAACCTTCGCCACCTGCCTGAGCAGCTCATACTTGTCGATCGGCTCTGCAGAAACGTGGTAAAGCCCCTTCAGCGCAGGGTTGGGAATGACGTAGTCCAACATCACCCGGGCCAGTTCTGCGGTTGGCAGCCCCGAGAAAACCGCCTTGGTGAAACCCTTCACATTGCCCTGCTGGGACAGGAACCAGTCGACCAGCGATGCATTGCTTTGCAATTCGTGACCAATGATGGACGTACGCAGCGTTACGGCATCGTCAAGGTCGTGCAATTCGCCGATATACTTGGACTTGCCATACAAGTCGGTGCAGTCAGACTCGTCCTGTTCCCGGTACATGCCCTTGGCACCCGAAAATACGCAATCGGTACTGACATGGATCAGGCGCGCGCCAGCCACGCGGCAGAGCGTAGCCAGGCGATGCGGGAGCATGGCGTTGATTGGCAGTGCAGTAAGCGGGTCCTTGGCATCAGCCAGTTGCTTGATCAGGCCCACGCAATTGATCACCACATCCGGCTTAGCCTTAGCGAAAGCCGCCATCAGCGCGTCAGCATCGAGTACATCTACGCCACACAATAGATGCTCAGCCTGATCAGGCGTGAAGAACCTGCGCCCGGACGACGAGCGCAGCGTGCCTACCACCCGGTGCTGCGAATTGGCCGAGAAATACCGGAAGACGGCGTTGCCCAGCATGCCCGAGACACCCAGTACCAATATGTTCATTGCGTCGCCTTGTCCTGTTCAATCCGTTGTTCGAACATGCGCACCAGTGCCTTGCACTGGGCCTTGAGTTCGAAGTGTTTCAAGAAGTAAGCCCTTGCCTGTGTGCCCATCTGTTCTCGCTGCGTCTGCGGCATGGCCAGCATCGACCTTATGCACGCTGCAAGCCCGGCCGCGTCTTCGGCAGGGCAGGTAATACCGGCAGCAGCGTCGTTGATGACGCGGGCACCTTCACCATCCAGGCTGCCAATTATCGGCCTACCCGCTGCCAAGTAGGCCTGCACCTTACTCGGAATGGTACAACTGAAAATCTCATCTCGCTTGAGTGTAACCAGCAATGCGGCACTGAGCTCGAACAGTTCGGCCATCGCCGTACGAGGGTAGGCGCCAGCAATGATCAGGTTGTCCAGGCCCCATTTGCATTTCTGCTCTGCCAGCCAGTCGGCTTTGCTGCCGGTGCCGACCATCACGATAAGGGCTTGCGATTGCTCGGCGTGCAGTACCCGCGCAGCTTCGACGATGGTGGCCAGCCCTTGCGCGCTACCCAAATTGCCGGCGAACACTACGCAGAAGTGACTACGCAACACGGCAGTCAACGACTCAGGCAATTTGCAGATTTCGCCGGAATCATCCTGTTGCAGGTAAGAGTTGGGGTAGTAATTGATCTTGTCGGCACGCGCGTAGCGCTTGACCGGGTCAATGAACGCCTGTGACTGTACCAGCAATACATCCACGGCCCAATAAAGGCCGCGCACCAGCAAGCCGACGATCGACAATAGGAACTTGTTGCGAATGAAGCCGGTGGCCGCAAGGCTTTCCGGCCACAAGTCCTGTACCCATAGAAACACAGGCGCACGGTGGGCGCGTTTCATGGCGAGTGCGGGAATTACAGAAATGACAGGCGATGGAGCAAACACGAAGTAGGCATCAAACTGGCCTCGCTTTGCATGGCGTGTGAAGTACCTGACGCCGTTGGCCACGAATGAAAAATAATTGAGGATCAGGTTTTTCGCCCCACCTTTCTTGCGCGGCCGCAGGGGCGCTCGATGAACAGCTATCGTTCCAGCAAAGCGATCTTCAACCGCATCATGGGCAGTATAACCTGGGAAAACCTCACCACTTGGATAGTTAGGTTTGCCGGTAAAAACTTCAACATGCACACCCAGCGCACTCAACTCCCGAACGATATCGTTGATGATAAAGTTCTCAGGAAAAAAATACTGGCTGACCACAGCAATTTTCAAAGGTGTTTGCGTCACACTGACTTATCCTTTTGGGTGTGGCGATGTCGGCGCTGCATGAAGTGCCCTGAACTCTAATGGAGGCATGCATGATCGTTAACAAGTCGCAAACGCTGACCTGCTGGAAACCGACTATGCGCCGCGGTGACTGACCTGCCGCAACCCCTGAAAATTCGGAATACCAGAAGCCAAGCCCCCCACGATCATTGCCCCAATCACGCTCCGGTGCTGGCGCATGTTATTGTAGCCACCCGCCCTTAGCCATACTTTGGCCATCATTTATAATATGTAGCTTGCTATCGGTTATCGTTCCAATGCGAAATCACGACCATCAAGCTACTATCCTGAGCGGCTCGCTTCAACCCCGAGTCGGCACGTTGGCTAAGTCAACCGTTTGCTTCGGCAAGTTCCTCAAAACGCAAAAGAAAACCTGCCATCCATCGGATGCACCTACACACCCTTAGAAGTGCCGCGTTTGCAACAAAAAGATTGCCCCTCTCTAGATTTGGCTGGCATAGCCCTCATGGGATGAAGACTTTGATCGAACGCCCCTGCTGCTTGATTTTCTCTTCGATGGCCTTACCCAGAGCCATCTTGGCATTGTTATCACCGTGTACCAGCACCACGCGCCCTGCCCCGCCCCGGTCCGGCGATGCAAAAGCCACGAGCTCTGCCTGGTCGGCATGACCAGAGTAACCCGGCAAGGTTACAACTTTTGCGCGCACCTCATACATCCGCCCATCCAGGTCAATCTGCACAAACCCTTCTGCCCCTTCACTGGCCTGTAACACCGCCCCCGGCGTACCCTTGGCCTGATACCCGACAAACATCACCTCGTGCCGCGAGTCCCCCAACATGGCCTTGAGGTAATTGACGATGCGCCCACCCGAGCACATGCCATTACCTGCAATCACGATCGCCGGACGCCCGGTGCTCTTCAGATAATTGACCACCTGCTGGTGGCGGGCGTGGGTGTCCACGCTGATCAACTGGCTGAAACCCAACGGGTCGCGTCCTTCGGCAAGGCGCGCCCGGGCTTCGGCATTCCAGTAGTCGTGCAGCTCCCGATATACACAGGTAATGCGCTGGGCCAGGGGCGAGTCGAGGATGATGGGCAATTGCGACCAGTCCAGCGGGTCGCCATCGGGGGCCGGGCCGGCTTTGTTCAGCAAGTCCTTCCGATGAAGAATGCCTTCGAGTTCGTACAGCAACTCCTGAGTGCGGCCGAGACTGAAGGCCGGAATGAGGAGTGTGCCTTGGTCAGCCAGGGCGCGGTCGATGGCCGCTTCCAGCCGCTGCTCACGGTCGCCCGCAGGCGGGTGCAGGCGGTCGCCGTAGGTGCTTTCCAGTACCAGCACATCGGCTCGTTCCGGGGGCTGCAAAGGTCGTAGCAAAGGGTTGCCACCGGAGCCCAGGTCACCGGAGAACACATATCGGGTATTGGCTTGTTCATGCCGCACATCGCATTCGACATAGGCCGAACCCAACAGATGGCCAGCGCGCTGCAGGCGAATGCGGCAGCTGAGACCGGGGCGCTCGACCAGTGTGTGCCACTGTTCGAAAGGCACGGGCACGACCAGATCGCGGATGAATTTCAGATACCTCGCCACATGGGCGGGTTCGCTGCTGATGCTCAGCTTGTAAGCGTCTTCCAGCACCAATGGCAGCAGCTGGGCTGACGGCTCGCTGCACAAGATTGGGCCACGGCAGCCGGCAGCCAGCAGCGCCGGGATGCGCCCAACATGGTCGAGATGCACATGGGTGATGACCAGGGCCTGAATGCCCTGCACGTCGAAGCCGAGCGGCGCCGATGCTGCGCCTGGCGCGGCATCGCTGCCCTGCTCCAGGCCGCAATCGATCAGCAGGCTGGTGGACGGATCGAGGTGCAGTTGATGGCAGGAGCCAGTGACGCCGCGGGTGCCACCGTGATGGGAAAGGACGGGATATTCCATGCTGCGCACACTCGCCTTGGCCGAAAATGAAGTGCGCTATTACTCCATGACGGCCGGTGCTGGCATAGGTGAGGCTTTCCGAAACTGATGTAGGAAATGTCCTTAATTACCGCTCAATGCTGCCTGTCGGGCAGAAGCCTTGATCTTGCGCTTGCTGCGCTGCACGCCGTAGGCACCGAGCAGCGGCCCGACTGCGAGGCCAATGACCAAGGCGGCAAGGACCACGACGGCGACCGGCATTGCCGGGGCAGCCCAACCGAACAGGACCAACGAGACGGTTTGCTGGTTCTCCAGCACGAAGAACAGCACCACAGCCGCCAACAGCAGCACGAACACCGCCGCCAGGGCGCGCTTGAGGTTACGCATCAGATTGCTCCTTGTGGAATCAGGTGTGGGCCTCATCATGCTCTTCTTCATTGACCCGGTCGCGCAGCTCTTTGCCGGGTTTGAAGTGCGGCACGAACTTGCCTTCGAGGCTGACCGACTGGCCGGTCTTCGGGTTACGGCCTACGCGCGGGGCGCGATAGTGCAGCGAGAAGCTGCCAAAACCACGAATCTCGATGCGATCGCCGGTGGCAAGGCATTGTGACATCTGTTCAAGCATGGTCTTGATGGCCAGCTCCACGTCCTTGGACGAGAGCAGCCCCTGATGGGTGACAATACGTTCGATCAGCTCCGACTTCGTCATATTTTTCCCTTCGTTATCAAGCAGCTAGATCATTGCTTAACCAGTTTGTAGCACGCTGGGAGGGATTTGAACAGGGTGGTTCTTGACTTAATAAAAAAATTCAAGATTGAAGTTTTACAGGAATGGTCTAGCTGGCGGGGGTTGGCAGGGTTGGCCCCATCGCCGGCAAGCCAGCTCCCACAGGGGCGCACCAGCCTTTAGAAATTGAGCAAGACAGTTGCTCCCACCTCGACCACGCCGGCCTCAAGCCATGTGCAAATATCTGTAGGAGCGGCCTTGTGTCGCGATGGGGCGCGAAGCGGCCCGAGGTTTTCAGCTTCGCAGCAAAGATTGCCGGGGCCGCTGCGCGGCCCATCGCGACACAAGGCCGCTCCTACAAGGGCCAGTGCTGGCTTGAAGAGATATCCAAGACAGTTGCTACCACAGGGGGCGTGCAGGCTTTTGCAAATCTGGCCTGGTCGCTGGCCCTGCAGAGATGCTGCCTGCTTTCAAGCCAGGTACCGACCTGTTGGGAGCGGGCTTTTCGCGACACAAGGCCGTTTACAAGAGGACTGTGCAAGTACTGGCGGCCGGCACAGACCATGTGGGAGCGGGTTCACCCGCGAACACCGGCGTAGCCGGTGCCATGCATCGCGTTGGATTCTTCGCGGCTAAAGCCGCCCCCACAGGGTACGCGGACCGCTTGCGAATTCAGTGCTCACCTTCTGGTGCGCGGCCACGCCAGCTGTTGGAGGCCAGGCGCCTATGCCAACTGCTGCCGGGAACCCGCTCGGGAAAAGCGCTTGCGCATCGCCAAGGCAGGCTTCTCTACCAACTGCCACGACACATACCCCGCCAACCAGGATGCCGGTACGGCAGCCAACATCAGCCAGTAAGGCCCGGCCCACGGCATCGCCGCCGCCAACACTTGCTGGATCGGAAATGCGTACAGGTAGATACCGTACGAGTAATCCTCCAAAAACGAAGGAAGCTTCAACTGCGGGCGATATGCTACATACAACGTGCCGTACATCGTCAGAACGGCAAACGCAAAAACCTCAAGGCGCCCACCTTTGGCCAACAAGAACAAAGCAACACAGGCAAGCAACAGCCACCCGTTATACGGGATCACCGCCCGGTACGAATAGAACACCGCCCCGACCAGGAAGCACACCACCAGCTTGAACGGGTACTCCGCAAAGGCTGGATGCAGGGTATGCAGCCCCAGTGCAATCACCAACGCGGCAAGCGTCAACCCCGCCATCGGCCACCGGCATACCTTGGCCACCAGCACCAATAGCCACAACACCACGTACATGCGCATTTCCAATGGGATGGTCCACAAGCTGCCATTGATCGAATCTCCATAGGGCCGCGGGGTAAAGCTCACCCCAGGCAAGAGGAACTGGGCATCCTTGAAAACCAGCAATGGGCTATAGACGTACCTGTAAACCTGGCGCTGGGAAAAATATTCGGTCAGCGGCAACGAGGTAATGACGGGGCCTAGCACAAAGGCCATCAGCAGCAGGCACACAAGCAAGCCAGGCAAGATCCGCAATGCGCGGGCCAGGTAGAAATCCCGGGCGCTATTCTTTTCACCACTGGCGGCGATCAGGAAACCGCTGACCATGAAGAATACTTCCACGCCCAAACTGTGAACGGGCACCGGCATACCCAACTGCAACCCAGGGTCGGTGCAACTCAGGCACTCCCGATAGGAGAGCGCAAAGGAATGCCCCACCACTACGGCAGTTGCCGCCAGCAGCCTGATGATCAGGAAATTGTTATCGCGCCCGCGACCTTCAATGACGTCGCCAAACATCAACATCGCACAATCCCCCGACATGGCTTTCTTTCAGCATAAAAAAAAGGCGACCCGAAGGTCGCCTTTTTTTACCGATCAAACAGAACTCAGTTCTGCTTGGCCATTGCTTCGCGCAGCAGCGCAGCCATGGTGGTGTCGGCAGCCGCTTCCGGAGCGTTTTTCAGGCTCTGGATGGCTTCGCGCTCTTCAGCATCGTCCTTCGACTTGATGGACAGGCTGATAACGCGGGACTTGCGGTCAACGCTGATGATCTTGGCTTCGATCTCTTCGCCTTCCTTCAGGACGTTACGCGCGTCTTCAACGCGGTCACGGCTGATTTCGGAAGCTTTCAGAGTAGCTTCGATGTCGTCGGCCAGGGTGACGATGGCGCCTTTGGCGTCAACTTCTTTCACGATGCCCTTGACGATAGCGCCCTTGTCATTGACAGCAACGAAGTTGGAGAACGGATCGTCTTCCAGCTGCTTGATGCCCAGGGAGATGCGCTCGCGCTCTGGGTCGACCGACAGGATGACGGTTTCCAGCTCGTCGCCCTTCTTGAAACGACGTACGGCTTCTTCGCCGGTTTCGTTCCAGGAGATGTCGGACAGGTGAACCAGGCCGTCGATGCCGCCGTCCAGGCCGATGAAGATACCGAAGTCGGTGATCGACTTGATGGTACCGGTGATCTTGTCACCCTTGTTGAACTGGCCGGAGAAGTCTTCCCATGGGTTGGACTTGCACTGCTTGATGCCCAGGGAGATACGACGACGCTCTTCGTCGATGTCCAGAACCATGACTTCCACTTCGTCGCCAACCTGAACGACTTTCGACGGGTGGATGTTCTTGTTGGTCCAGTCCATTTCGGAAACGTGTACCAGACCTTCAACGCCTTCTTCCAGCTCAGCGAAGCAGCCGTAGTCGGTCAGGTTGGTAACGCGAGCTTGTACGCGAGTACCTTCTGGGTAACGGGCAGTGATAGCTACCCACGGATCTTCGCCCATCTGCTTCAGACCCAGCGAAACGCGGTTGCGCTCGCGGTCGAACTTCAGAACGCGTACGTCGACTTCGTCGCCAACGTTAACGATTTCCGATGGGTGCTTGATGCGCTTCCAGGCCATGTCGGTGATGTGCAGCAGGCCGTCGATACCGCCCAGGTCCACGAATGCGCCGTAGTCGGTGAGGTTCTTGACGATACCTTTGACTTGCTGGCCTTCCTGCAGGGTTTCCAGCAGGGCTTCGCGCTCGGCGGAGTTCTCGGCTTCCAGCACGCTGCGACGGGAAACGACAACGTTGTTGCGCTTCTGGTCCAGCTTGATGACCTTGAATTCCAGCTCTTTGCCTTCCAGGTGGGTGGTGTCGCGCACAGGGCGGACATCAACCAGGGAGCCCGGCAGGAACGCACGGATGCCGTTAACGTCGACAGTGAAGCCGCCCTTAACCTTACCGTTGATAACGCCCTTGACCACTTCTTCGGCGGCGAAAGCTGCTTCCAGAACAATCCAGCACTCGGCGCGCTTGGCTTTTTCACGGGACAGCTTGGTTTCGCCAAAGCCGTCTTCGACCGCGTCCAGCGCAACGTGAACTTCGTCACCGACCTTGATGGTCAGCTCGCCAGCTTCGTTGTAGAACTGCTCGAGCGGGATGACGCCCTCGGACTTCAGGCCAGCGTGTACGGTAACCCAGTCGCCGTCGATGTCGACAACGATACCGGTGATGATGGCACCCGGCTGAAGATTGAGGGTTTTCAGGCTTTCTTCAAAGAGTTCTGCAAAGCTTTCGCTCATTTTAATTCCTGTAGATTCGGGCGAAACAGACGCCCATCGCCACATTCCAGACAATGTGGGTTTGTTTTAAGTAAAGGAAAGCCGGCAGGACGTTGACTGGTGCCCCTGCCTGCTCTCCTGGCTATCAGAGAAGGTCGCGTAGCGCGATCTCGCTCCTGATACGTTGCAACACCTGCTCGAT
This sequence comes from Pseudomonas inefficax, assembly GCF_900277125.1. GTDB lineage: Bacteria > Pseudomonadota > Gammaproteobacteria > Pseudomonadales > Pseudomonadaceae > Aquipseudomonas > Aquipseudomonas inefficax. The sequence continues at coordinate 65,051 of NZ_OPYN01000074.1, read as the reverse complement.
GGACAACTCGGTAGAGTCCAACTGAATGGCATCGACCGCTGGCTTCAGCGGGGCCACTGCACGTTGGGTGTCGCGCTCATCACGCGCACGAATCTCATCCAGCAGACTCGACAGACTAACATCTTCACCCTTGCCCTTCAACTGCAGGTAGCGGCGACGTGCCCGCTCCTCCGCACTGGCGGTGAGGAAGATCTTCAACGGCGCGTCCGGGAACACCACGGTACCCATGTCGCGACCGTCGGCAATCAGGCCCGGCGCCTCGCGGAATTCGCGCTGGCGCACCAGCAGCGCATCACGCACGGCCGGCAGCGAAGCGACCATCGAGGCACCGGCGCCGACGGTTTCGGTGCGGATGACGTTGCTGACGTCCTCGCCCTCGAGGATGATCTGTTGCAGCTTACCGGGCTCGGCGGCGACGAACTGCACATCCAGATGGGCGGCAAGCTTGGTCAGCAGCTCTTCGTTGGTCAGGTCGACGCCGTGGTTGCTGGCGTTGAACGCCAGCAACCGGTACAGCGCGCCAGAGTCCAGCAGCCTCCAGCCCAGCTCGCGGGCCAGCAGCCCGGCGACCGTGCCCTTGCCCGAACCGCTTGGCCCGTCGATGGTGATGACCGGCGCCAGGGCACTCACGACTTGCCCTCTTCCGCCACGCGGATGCCCACTTCGGCGCACAGCGCCAGGAAGTTGGGGAACGAGGTGGCGACGTTGGCGCAATCGTGGATGCGGATCGGCGCACTGGCGCGCAGCGAGGCAACACTGAAGGCCATGGCGATACGGTGGTCACCGTGGCCATGCACTTCGCCGCCGCCCAACTGGCCGCCGTCGATGATGATGCCGTCCGGGGTCGGCTCGCACTTGATGCCCAGGGTGATCAGGCCGTCGGCCATGACCTGGATACGGTCGGATTCCTTCACCCGCAGCTCTTCGGCACCCCGCAGCACGGTACGCCCTTCGGCGCAGGCAGCGGCGACGAACAGCACCGGGAACTCGTCGATCGCCAGTGGCACCAGCTCTTCAGGGATGTCGATGCCTTTCAGCTTGGCCCCGCGCACGCGCAGGTCGGCCACCGGCTCGCCACCGACTTCACGCTGGTTTTCCAGGGTGATGTCACCGCCCATCAGGCGCAGGATGTCGATCACGCCGGTACGGGTTGGGTTGATGCCAACGTGCTCCAGCACAAGCTCCGAGCCTTCGGCGATGGACGCCGCCACCAGGAAGAACGCCGCCGACGAAATGTCGGCCGGTACTTCGATACGGGTCGCGGTGAGCTTGCCGCCGGACTGCAGCGAGGCGACCGGGCCGTTGCTGTCGACGCTGTAGCCGAAGCCGCGCAGCATGCGCTCGGTGTGGTCACGGGTTGGCGCAGGCTCGGTGACGGTGGTCTTGCCTTCAGCGTACAGGCCGGCCAGCAGCAGGCAGGATTTGACCTGGGCACTGGCCATAGGCAGCGTGTAGGTCAGCGCCTTGAGCTTGTGGCCACCGCGAATGGTCAGCGGCGGGCGGCCTTCAGGGCCGGTCTCGACCACGGCACCCATTTCGCGCAGCGGGTTGGCCACACGGTTCATCGGGCGCTTGGACAGCGAAGCGTCGCCGGTCATGGTCACATCGAACGGCTGGCCGGCCAGCAGGCCAGACAGCAGGCGCATCGAGGTACCCGAGTTGCCCACATACAGCGGCCCGGGTGGCGGCTTGAGGCCGTGCAGGCCAACGCCGTGAATGGTCACGCGGCCGTGGTTGGGGCCTTCGATGACCACACCCATGTCACGGAATGCCTGCAGGGTCGCCAGCGCGTCCTCACCTTCGAGGAAGCCTTCGACCTCGGTGGTGCCTTCGGCCAGCGAGCCGAGCATGATCGAGCGGTGGGAAATCGACTTGTCGCCCGGTACGCGGATCCGCCCGGACAGGCGGCCACCCGGTTGGGCCAGGAAAATCAGATCGTTGGCGTTCATAGCGTCCACATAGGCCCGGCGGGCCAGGATTTTACTGAAATGCTCGCGGGCAACGCGTGCACGGGTGAATACACCCAGCAGCTGGTGCCCGTCCCCTTCAGCGATCGCGTCGCGCAAGGCGTCGAGATCGCTGCGATATGTATCAAGCGTGCGCAGGACAGCGTCGCGGTTGGCGAGAAAGATGTCGTGCCACATGGTCGGGTCGCTGCCAGCGATTCTCGTGAAATCGCGGAAGCCTCCCGCAGCGTACCGGAAGATCTCGAGGTTTTCATTGCGCTTGGCCAGTGAATCGACCAGGCCGAAGGCCAGCAGGTGCGGCAGGTGGCTGGTGGCGGCAAGCACTTCGTCGTGGCGTTCGACCGACATGTGCTCCACATCGGCGTCCAGTGTGCGCCACAGGCGGTCGACCAGGGCCAGGGCGGCCGGGTCGGTTTCGGCCAGCGGGGTGAGAATGACCTTGTGCCGGCGGAACAGGGTGGCGTTGGAGGCCTCTACCCCGCTCTGCTCGGAGCCGGCGATGGGGTGGCCGGGGACGAAGCGCGACAGGCGGGCACCGAAGACGGCTCGCGCCTCACGGACGACGTTGCCCTTGGCACTGCCGACATCGGTAATGATGGCATCGCCGAGGTCGAGTTGAGCCAGGCGGGCCAGGACTTTTTCCATGGCCAGGATCGGCACGGCCAACTGGATGACATCGGCACCGACACAGGCGGCGGCAAGGTCTTCCTCGCAGCGATCGACCACGCCCAGGGCCACGGCCTGCTTGCGCGAGGGGGCGTCCAGGTCGACACCGACCACTTCGCGGCACAGGCCGCTTTCACGCAGGCCCTTGGCGAACGAGCCACCGATCAGGCCGAGGCCGACCACGACCAGGCGGTTGATGATTGGCGCGGGTTTGGTTGTTACTGCTTTTACCACTGGTGCGAACCCTGTTCAGAAATCTAGGCAGCCTGTGAGGGCCATTGGGGCTGCTGTGCAGCCCATCGCAACACAAGGCCGCTCCCACAAGGGATTGCGTACTCCTGTGGGAGCGGCCTTTTGTCGCGATGGGGCGCGAAGCGGCCCCAACCATCTCAAATCAAAGCACCGCCTTTGGATAAGAGCCCAGCACCTTCAGCGCCACAGCTTCCTGGCTGATCTGCTCGAGCACCGCCTTGATCAGCGGGTCGCGGTGGTGGCCAACGAAGTCGATGAAGAACACGTAGGTCCACTTGCCGCTGCGCGACGGGCGAGTCTCGATGCGGGTCAGGTCGATGCCGTTCTGGTGGAACGGTACCAGCAGCTCGTGCAAGGCACCCGGCTTGTTGCTCATCGAAACGATGATCGAGGTCTTGTCGTCGCCGGTCGGCGGCACTTCCTGGTTGCCGATCATCAGGAAGCGCGTGGAGTTGTCCGGGCGGTCTTCGATCTTTTCGGCCAGGCGGGTCAAACCGTACAGGTTGGCCGCCATGTCGCCGGCGATCGCCGCCGAATTCCACTCGCCCTTGACCCGCTTGGCCGCCTCGGCATTGCTCGACACGGCCACACGCTCCACGTTCGGGTAGTGCGCGTCCAGCCACTTGCGGCACTGGGCCAGCGACTGGGCGTGAGAGTAGATGCGGGTGATGCTGTCGGTCTTGGTGTTCTCGCCCACCAGCAGGTGGTGGTGGATGCGCAGTTCGACCTCGCCGCAAATCACCATGTCGTGTTCGAGGAAGCTGTCCAGGGTGTGGCTGACCGCGCCTTCGGTGGAGTTTTCCACCGGCACCACGCCGAAGTTGACGGCACCGGCCGCCACTTCGCGGAACACTTCGTCGATGGCTGCCATCGGCCGGCTGACCACCGCGTGGCCGAAGTGCTTCATGGCCGCAGCCTGGGTGAAGGTGCCTTCAGGGCCGAGGTAGGCGATTTTCAGCGGTTCTTCCAGGGCCAGGCACGACGACATGATTTCGCGGAACAGCCGCGCCATCTCTTCGTTGTCCAGCGGGCCCTTGTTGCGCTCCATCACGCGCTTGAGCACGGCGGCTTCACGCTCGGGGCGGTAGAACACCGGCTTTTCGCCTTCCGCCAGCGAGGCGGTCTTGACCTTGGCCACTTCCTGAGCGCAACGGGCGCGCTCGCTGATCAGCTCGAGGATCTTCTCGTCGAGGCTGTCGATGCGAACGCGCAGCGCCTTCAGTTCGTGCTCGGACATCAGCCGTGCTCCTTCTCGAATTCGGCCATGTAGGCCACCAGGGCTTCGACTGCTTCAAGGCCCAGGGCGTTGTAGATGGAGGCACGCATGCCGCCTACCGAACGGTGGCCCTTGAGGTTGAGCAGGCCGCGGGCATCGGCGCCGGCGAGGAAGGCCTTGTCCAGGCGTTCGTCAGCCAGGCGGAACGGCACGTTCATCCACGAACGGGCGTTGTGGCTGATCGGGTTGGTGTAGAACTCGCTGCTGTCGATGAAGCCGTACAGACGGTCTTTCTTGGCACGGTTGCGCTGCTCCATGGCATCGACGCCACCCTGCTCTTTCAGCCATTCGAACACCAGGCCCGAGAGGTACCAGGAGTAGGTGGCCGGGGTGTTGTACATCGAGCCGTTGTCGGCCGAAACCTTGTAGTCGAGCATGGTCGGGCAACTGCTGCGGGCGCGGCCCAGCAGGTCTTCGCGCACGATCACCACTACCAGGCCGCTCGGGCCGATGTTCTTCTGCGCGCCGGCGTAGATCAGGCCGTACTGCGACACGTCGATGGGGCGCGAGAGGATGTCGGACGACATGTCGACCACCAGTGGCACGTCACCGGTTTCTGGCACCCAGTCGAACTGCAGGCCACCGATGGTCTCGTTGGACGCATAGTGCACGTAGGCAGCGTTGCTGGTCAGCTTCCACTCGTTCTGGCCGGGGATGGCCAGGTAGTCGTAGGGCTTGGCGCTGGCGGCGACGTTGACGCTGCCAAAGCGGCGCGCTTCCTCGATGGCCTTCTTCGACCAGATGCCGGTCTCGATGTAGTCGGCAGTGCCGTTCTCCGGCAGCAGGTTCAGCGGGATTTCGGCGAACTGCTGGCTGGCACCGCCCTGCAGGAACAGCACCTTGTAGTTGGAGGGGACGGACAGCAGGTCACGCAGGTCCTGCTCGGCCTTTTCGGCGATGGCCACGTAATCGTCGCTGCGATGGCTCATTTCCATCACCGACAAGCCCTTGCCATGCCAATCCAGCATCTCGGCCTGGGCGCGCTGCAGAACAGCGTCAGGAAGCGCGGCAGGGCCTGCGCAGAAGTTAAAGGCTCGTTTGCTCACATCCACTCTCGCTCTGCCAAATGGTACAAAATCGTTTCTTGCAGGCCACTCACTGCTCTTTGTAGGAGCGGCCTTGTGTCGCGATAGGGCCGCAAAGCGGCCCCCAGTTTTTTGCAGCGCCGCTGAAATCCTGGGGCTGCTTTGCAGCCCTTTCGCGACACAAGGCCGCTCCTACAAAAAGCTCGCCCCACCAAAGGGAGGTTCAGCATTGCCTGCTGTAATCAGTCAAACGGGGCGACCTTGGTCGCCCCGTTCGGGTTTTACGCTTGCTTACTCCTGCTGGGCCTCTTCGGCGCCAGCAGCTTCTTCGTTGTCTGGCGCTTCAGCCTCGACACCCTCTTCGTCCGTCTCGATCACATCATCGAGCTCGTCCTCGGAAGGCTCCTGGATTCGCTCCAGGCCCACCAGCGTCTCGTCGGTAGCCAGCTTGATCAAGGTCACGCCCTGGGTGTTGCGGCCCAGGCTGGACACTTCGCCAACGCGGGTACGCACCAGCGTGCCCTGGTCGGAGATCAGCATGATCTCTTCGCCTTCCTGCACCTGGATGGCACCGATCAGCAGGCCGTTGCGCCCCTTGGTACCCATGGCGATCACGCCCTGGCCACCACGGCCGCGACGCGGGAACTTGGACAGCGGCGTGCGCTTGCCGAAGCCACGCTCGGAGGCGGTGAGGATCTGCGCGCCGGATTCCGGGATCAACATGGAGATGATCTGCTGGCCCTTGCCCAGCTTCATGCCGCGCACGCCACGGGCGTTACGGCCCATTTCGCGGACCACGCTTTCAGCGAAGCGGATCACCTTGCCGGCGTCGGAGAACATCATGACTTCCTTGGCACCGTCGGTGATGGCCGCGGCGATCAGGGTGTCACCTTCCTTCAGCTTCAGGGCGATCAGGCCGTTGGAGCGCGGACGGGCGAACTGCACCAGCGGGGTCTTCTTCACGGTGCCCGAAGCGGTGGCCATGAAGATGTAGGCGCCGGTCGGCTCGGCGACCCACTCAGGGGTGTCGCCCTCTTCCTCGTCCACTTCCTCGGCCTCGACCACTTCGCCTTCGAGCACGGTGTCATCCGCATCCTCCAGCTCTTCGTCGGCATCAGCGCTCTGCTGCAGGGCCTCGAGGTCGATCTGCAGCATGGCGGTGATACGCTCACCTTCCTCCAGCGGCAGCAGGTTGACCATTGGCCGGCCGCGTGCGGCACGGGACGCCTCAGGAATGTCGTAGGTCTTCAGCCAGTACACCTTGCCCTTGCTGGAGAACAGCAGCAGGGTGGCGTGGCTGTTGGCAACCAGCAGGTGCTCGACGTAGTCCTCGTCCTTCACCCCGGTAGCCGACTTGCCTTTGCCGCCACGGCGCTGGGCCTGGTAGGCGGACAGCGGCTGGGTCTTGGCGTAGCCACCGTGGGAGATGGTCACCACGCGCTCTTCTTCCGGGATCATGTCGCCGTAGTTGAGGTCGTGGCGCGCATCGAGGATTTCGGTACGGCGGGCATCGCCATATTCGGCGCGGATGGCTTCCAGTTCTTCGCGGATCACTTCCATCAGGCGCTCGGCGCTGCTGAGGATGCGGATCAGTTCGCCGATCTGCTCGAGGATTTCCTGGTACTCGGCCAGCAGCTTTTCATGCTCCAGGCCGGTCAGGCGGTGCAGGCGCAGGTCGAGAATGGCCTGGGCCTGTTCCGGCGACAGGTAGTACTTGCCCTCACGCAGGCCGTACTGCTCCGGCAGGTCCTCGGGGCGGCAGGAATCGGCGCCGGCGCGCTCGACCATGACCTGCACGGCACTGGACTCCCAGGCGGTGGAAATCAGCGCTTCCTTGGCTTCGGACGGGGTCGGCGAGGCCTTGATCAGGGCGATGACCGGGTCGATGTTGGACAGCGCGACCGCCTGGCCTTCGAGGATGTGGCCGCGTTCGCGGGCCTTGCGCAGCTCGAACACGGTACGGCGGGTCACCACTTCACGGCGGTGACGCACGAACGCTTCGAGCAGGTCCTTGAGGTTGAGCAGGCGCGGACGGCCGTCAACCAGGGCCACCACGTTGATGCCGAATACGCTCTGCAGCTGGGTTTGCTGGTAGAGGTTGTTGAGCACCACCTCCGGCACCTCGCCGCGACGCAGCTCGATGACGATGCGCATGCCGTCCTTGTCGGACTCGTCGCGCAGCTCGGTGATGCCTTCGATCTTCTTCTCTTTGACCAGCTCGGCGATCTTCTCGATCAGGCGCGCCTTGTTCAGCTGGTACGGCAGCTCGGTGACCACGATCTGCTGGCGGCCGCCGACCTTGTCGATGTCTTCGATCTCGGAACGGGCGCGCATGTAGATGCGGCCACGACCGGTACGATAGGCCTCGATGATGCCCTGGCGGCCGTTGATCAGGCCGGCAGTCGGGAAGTCCGGGCCAGGGATGTGCTGCATCAGCTCATCGATGGTGACTTCGGGGTTGTCGATGAGTGCCAGGCAGCCATCGATGACCTCGCCGAGGTTATGCGGCGGGATGTTGGTCGCCATGCCCACGGCGATACCGCTGGAACCGTTGACCAGCAGGTTGGGGATACGGGTCGGCATGACCGCCGGGATCTGCTCGGTGCCGTCATAGTTGGGCACCCAGTCGACGGTCTCTTTGTGCAGGTCGGCCAGCAGCTCGTGGGCCAGCTTGGCCATGCGCACTTCGGTGTATCGCATGGCTGCGGCGTTGTCGCCGTCCACCGAACCGAAGTTGCCCTGGCCGTCGACCAGCAGGTAGCGCAGCGAGAACGGCTGGGCCATACGCACGATGGTGTCGTAGACCGCGGTGTCGCCGTGCGGGTGGTACTTACCGATCACATCACCGACCACACGGGCGGATTTCTTGTACGGCTTGTTCCAGTCGTTGCCCAGTTCGCTCATCGCATAGAGAACGCGACGATGCACGGGCTTCAAGCCGTCACGCGCATCGGGCAGCGCTCGCCCGACAATCACGCTCATCGCGTAGTCGAGGTAAGACTGTCTCAGTTCGTCTTCGATATTGACCGGGAGGATTTCTTTGGCCAGTTCGCCCATGAGAAGCCTGATTCCTTTTTCTGGTGAAACTTCGCAGCTCCATCAAGGGCCGAACGAAGCTCGCCGCCGCAGCGCATAAGGGTGCGACGACTTACGACAAATCAATGAGTTGTGCCATGGATCTGCGCAATGAAGGCCGCCGTGATGGGCGGTCTTGGAAACTGCCGGATGTTATCACAAAGGCATGGGAGGTGGGGAGATGTGGCAGGTGGCCTCACGTGAGCGAAAATCTGGATTTTTTATAGCCTGTGCCGGCCTCTTCGCGGGTGAACCCGCTCCCACAGGTACACCACCGCCCTCAGGCCTTGTGCTATCCCTGTGGGAGCGGGTTTACCCGCGAAGAGGCCGGCACAGGCAGTGCAAAAATCAGTGCAGGCGCTTGCGGCAGATCAACTGCGCCAGCTTGGCCGTATCCGGCCGCTCGACGATGCCGCGCTCGGTCACGATCACGTCGATCAGGTCGGCCGGGGTCACATCGAACACCGGATTGAACACCTCGACATCCGGCGCCACCCGGGTACCGGCAATGTCCAGCAACTCGTCGGCAGCGCGCTCTTCCAGCGGAATGTCCTCGCCAGTGGCCAGGTTCAGGTCGATGCTGGTGCTCGGCGCCACCACCATGAACCGTACGCCGTGGTGCATGGCACTGACTGCCAGCTGGTAGGTGCCGATCTTGCTGGCCACATCGCCATTGGCGGCGATGCAGTCCGCACCCACCACCACCCACGTGATGCCCTTGCTTTTCATCAGGTGGGCCAGCGCCGAGTCGGCGCACAGGGTCACCGGAATGCCCTCGTTGGCCAGCTCCCAGGCGGTCAGGCGCGAGCCATGCAGCCAAGGGCGGGTCTCGCCGGCATATACCCGCTCGACCATGCCCTCCAGATAGCCGGCGCGGATCACCCCCAGCGCGGTGCCGAAGCCACCGCAGGCCAGGGCGCCGGCGTTGCCGTAGGTGAGCAGGGCCTGGGCGTTGCCCTGGTGGCGGCGGATCAGCTCGATTCCCTGCTGGGCCATGGTCAGGTTGGCTTCGCGGTCGCTTTCGTGGATGGCCAGCGCTTCGGCCTCCAGCGCCGCCAGTACATCTTCGTCCGGGCGCAGCCGCTGCAGGCGCTCGCGCATGCGGTTCAGGGCCCAGAACAGGTTGGCGGCGGTAGGTCGCGCCTCAGCCAGGGTAAGGAAGTCTTCTTCCAGGTCCATTTCCCAGTCGCCACCCTCGGCCAGCCGCTCTTCCAGGGCCAACACCAGGCCATAGGCCGCGGCAATGCCGATGGCCGACGCGCCGCGCACGGCCATGTCGCGAATCGCCGCCGCCACCTGCGCGACATTGTCGCAGGCCAGCCAGCGCTCTTGCGACGGCAGCAGGCGCTGGTCGAGCAGGTGCAGGACGCCGCCCTGCCAGCGGATCCCGGTCACCTTCTCCGCCGCCAAAAGTCGCTCGCGCATCGCCTCTCCCCGTCGTTCGGATATCAAAAGCCGGCGATTATAGCGACCCTCGGGGCCGAGCGCTCGGGTATACTCCGGCGCAATTTTGCGAAGTTTCAGAGGACTGTTCTAATGAGCAACGTCGACCGCGCCGAAATCGCCAAGTTCGAAGCGCTGGCCCACCGCTGGTGGGACCGCGAAAGCGAGTTCAAGCCGCTGCACGAAATCAACCCGCTGCGCGTCAACTGGATCGACGAACGCGCCAGCCTCGCCGGCAAGAAAGTGCTGGATGTGGGTTGCGGTGGCGGCATCCTCAGCGAAGCAATGGCCCTGCGCGGCGCCACGGTCACCGGCATCGACATGGGCGAGGCGCCACTGGCCGTGGCCCAGCTGCACCAGCTGGAGTCGGGCGTGCAGGTGGAATACCGGCAGATCACCGCCGAAGCCCTGGCCGAAGAAATGCCTGAACAGTTCGACGTGGTCACCTGCCTGGAAATGCTCGAGCACGTGCCCGACCCGTCTTCGGTCATTCGCGCCTGCTACCGCATGGTCAAGCCTGGCGGCCAGGTGTTCTTCTCCACCATCAACCGCAACCCCAAGGCCTACCTGCTGGCCATCGTCGGCGCCGAGTACATCCTGAAGATGCTGCCGCGCGGTACCCACGACTTCAAGAAGTTCATCCGCCCGTCCGAGCTGGGCGCCTGGAGCCGCGTTGCCGGCCTGCAGGTAAAGGACATCATCGGCCTGACCTACAATCCGTTGACCAAGCACTACAAGCTCAGCAGCGACGTCGACGTCAATTACATGGTCCAGACCCTGCGCGAGGAATAAGCATGCGTTTGCGAGCAGTACTCTTCGACATGGACGGCACCTTGCTCGACACGGCGCCGGACTTCATCGCCATCTGCCAGGCCATGCTTGCCGAGCGCGGCCTGCCGGCCGTGGATGACAAGCTGATCCGTGATGTGATCTCTGGCGGTGCCCGGGCGATGGTCGCCGCGACCTTCGCCATGAGCCCGGAGGCCGAAGGCTTCGAGGCCCTGCGCCTGGAGTTCCTCGAGCGCTACCAGCGCGACTGTGCAGTGCACAGCAAGCTGTTCGACGGCATGGCCGAGCTGTTGGCCGACATCGAGAAAGGCAACCTGCTGTGGGGCGTGGTCACCAACAAGCCGGTGCGCTTCGCCGAGCCGATCATGCAGCAACTGGGCCTGGCCGAGCGTTCGGCGCTGCTGATCTGCCCGGACCACGTGAAAAACAGCAAGCCGGACCCCGAGCCGCTGATCCTCGCCTGCAAAACGCTGAACCTGGACCCGGCCAGCGTACTGTTCGTCGGCGACGACCTGCGCGACATCGAGTCTGGCCGCGACGCCGGCACCCGCACGGCGGCGGTGCGCTACGGCTATATTCATCCAGAGGACAACCCCAACAACTGGGGTGCCGACGTGGTGGTGGACCACCCACTGGAACTGCGCAAGGTTATCGACAGCGCGCTGTGCGGCTGCTGAACCCCGCCTAGACCGCAGCACAGCCCCTGTGGGAGCGGGTTCACCCGCGAATGCGTCAGCCCGGACAACATCGGCACCTGAACGTACATTCGCGGGTGAACCCGCTCCCACAGGGGACGGTGCCGCGCCAACGAACTCGAAGGACCTACCATGTTCGACTACACCGCCCGCCCCGACCTGCTGCAAGGCCGGGTCATCCTGGTTACCGGTGCCGGCCGCGGCATCGGCGCCGCTGCCGCCAAGGCCTACGCTGCGCTGGGCGCCACCGTGCTGCTGCTGGGCAAGACCGAGGCCAACCTCAACGAGGTCTACGACCAGATCGAAGCCGCCGGGCATCCGCAACCGGTGGTGATCCCGTTCAACCTGGAAACCGCCCTGCCCCACCAGTACGACGAACTGGCAGTGATGATCGAGGACCAGTTCGGTCGCCTCGACGGCCTGCTGAACAACGCTTCGATCATCGGCCCGCGCACACCGTTGGAGCAGCTGTCGGGTGACAACTTCATGCGCGTGATGCACATCAACGTCGATGCCACCTTCATGCTCACCAGCACATTGCTGCCGCTGCTGAAGCTGTCGGAAGACGCTTCGGTGGTGTTCACCAGCAGCAGCGTCGGGCGCAAGGGCCGGGCCTACTGGGGCGCCTATGGCGTGTCCAAGTTCGCCACCGAGGGCCTGATGCAAACCCTGGCCGATGAGCTGGAAGACGTGGCACCGGTGCGCTCCAACAGCATCAACCCAGGCGCCACGCGCACGGCGATGCGGGCACAGGCCTACCCCAGCGAAAACCCGCAGAACAACCCGCTGCCGGAAGAGATCATGCCGGTGTACCTGTACCTGATGGGGCCGGACAGCAAAGGGGTGAATGGGCAGGCGTTCAACGCCCAGTAAGGCCTTTGCCTGTACCGGCCCTTTCGCGGGTGAACCCGCTCCCACAGGTACTGCACTGCCCTCATGGGCGGTGATTATCCTGTGGGAGCGGGTTCACCCGCGAAGAGGCCGGAACAGGTGAACGATCAGCCGGCGGCCAACGTCGGTCGCATGCGCCCCTGCTGGCGCCCTTCCAGCTGCATGCACCGCTCCAGGAACAGGTACATGCAGTCATAGCTCTTGCAAATCGCCTTGCGCAGTTCATTGCGCAGCCCCAGGGTCGGGTTCTCGCCAGCCAGGGTGCAAATGATCTCCAGCGCCTCCCACGGGTGCGCGTCGTCATACTGGGCATGCATCTTAAGCCACTTCATCGCCCGCTTGCGCTGGTCCTCCGGGAAACCCAGCGCATAGGTGTCGGTGGAACACACCACCGCCGACCATTCACCGGTCGCACCTTCGATGGCGTAGTTGGTCGCTGCCATGGAAATGGCCAGGTTCTCGGTGGCGCAAACGCGCCAGCACCAGTCATTCAACCCGTTCAGCTCTGGCGGCACATCCTGGGCCTGCAGCTCGTGCAGGTGCACGCCATGGGCCTGGCACCAGTTCACCCAGTAGTCGGCATGGTTGAGCTCGACACGGATGTTGCGCATCAGCCAGCGCCGCGCCATGTCTTCGCCCTGGTGTCGGCCATAGCGGGTTTTGGTCAGGTTGTGGGCCATGTACAGCGAGAACTGCTCCACCACCGGCCAGCCACCGATCAGGTACTGGCGAATGGTCGATTGCTTCAGCTGGCCATCGCGCAGGCGCGCGTAGAACTCGTGCTCGACTACCCGGCGCTTGCTCTCGCGGCAGTCTTCAATCAGTTGCTGGGCCCATTGGGGGTAGCTGGCGGGATCCATCAACGGCCCGATACGAACGAATGCGTCAATCACTTTCAGCTCCTTGATCCTTGTGATTTCTAGCTAGCGAAACGTGCCAGGCGCCCGCTGCAACAGAGGCCGGGCGGCGATCCGTTGGCGCTGCAGACTGTCACAGGTGAACACCTGAGGGCGTTCGATGAGGTAGCCCTGGGCGTAATCCACGCCAATTTCCTGCAAGGCCTGCTCGATCAAGGGTGTTTCGACGAATTCGGCAATGGTGCGCTTGCCCATTACGTGACCGATGTGGTTGATGACCTCGACCATGGCCCGGTTGACCGGGTCGTCGAGCATGTCCTTGACGAAACTCCCGTCGATCTTCAGGTAATCCACGGGCAAATGCTTGAGATAGGCGAACGACGACATGCCGGCGCAGAAATCATCGAGCGAGAATCGACAACCCAGCCCCTTCAACTCATTGATGAAACGAATGGCGCTGCCAAGGTTGGCTATGGCGCTGGTTTCGGTGATTTCGAAACAGATCATCCGCGGCGGGATGGCGTATTCGACGAACAGGCGTTGCAGGTATTCGAGGAACTTGTCGTCGCCAATACTCGACCCCGAAAGGTTGATCGCACAGATCGACAGCGGCCCCTCGCGCCCTTCGTCCAGGCACTGGCGGATGACCAAAAACACATTGCGCACCACCCAGCGGTCCAGCGCGGTCATCAGGCCGTAGCGCTCGGCCGCCGGGATGAAGCTGCTGGGCAGGATGGTCCGCCCGCTTTCGTCGTGCAGGCGCAGCAGGATCTCGATATGGCCTGGGCCTTCGAAGGTTTTCAGCGGGGCGATTTCCTGGGCGTACAGGCAGAAGCGGTTTTCTTCCAGGGCCACGTGCAAGCGCTGGATCCAGGCCATTTCGCCAAAACGCATGGACAGCTCGCTGTCGTCGGCATGGTACACCTGCACGCGGTTGCGGCCCTTTTCCTTGGCCATGTAGCAGGCCATGTCGGCGGCGCGCAGCGAGGTTTCGAGGGTGCCTGGGGCCTGCGCCATGTGCACCAGGCCGACGCTGACGGTGGTGACGAACGGGCGCCCCTTCCACACGAAATGCAGGCTCTGCACCAGCTGGCGCAGCTGCTCGGCGATACGCTCGGCCTGGTCGGGCGGGCAGTTTTCCAGCAGCACGCCGAATTCGTCCCCACCCAGCCGGGCCAGGGTGTCGCCTTCACGCAGGCCGGACTGCAGCACGGCGCAGATGTGCCGCAGCAGCTCGTCGCCGGCGGCATGCCCGCAGGTATCGTTGACCAGCTTGAACTGGTCGAGGTCGAGGAACATCAGCGAATGCCGCCCGGCCTGGCGCGCCAGGTCGTTCAACGCCTGCTCCAGGCGGTATTCGAACTCGCGGCGGTTGGCCAGGCCGGTCAGGGCGTCGTGGGTCGCCTGCCAGGACAGGTTGGCGATGTACTGGCGCTCCTGGGTCATGTCGTGCAGCACCAGCACGATGCCGCTGACCTGGCCGTCATTGACGATCGGCGAGCCGACCAGGTTGACCGACACGGTGCTACCGTCCAGGCGCTGGATCAGCCTGGCATGTTCGGCGCCACCCTTGAGGCTGCCGCTGAGTACCTGCTCGACCAGGCTGCGGCCGTCCTCCTCGGCCTGCTCGTCCACCAGGCTGAACAGCGCCGACAGTGGCAGGCCCTGGGCTTGGCCGGCCTGCCAGTGGGTCAGATGCTCGGCGGCCGGGTTCAGGTAGCCGATACTGCCCTCCACATCGGTGGTAATCACCGCATCGCCAATGGCCTGCAGGGTAATCTGCGCCCGCTCCTTTTCTTCCTGCAGGGCGCTGGCAAAGGCCTGGCGCTGGGCCAGCAGCTTGCTGGAGCGGCGCCAGGCAATGGCAATCAGGAACATCGCGGTCAGCAGGTTGGTGATCAGCAGCACCCGCAGCAGCATGCGCGAGCCTTCGCCCAGGGCATCGCTGAACGCCTTGGCGGCCGGGGTTACCCCTTCGTTGATGGTGACGATGCGCGCCTTCCAGTCGCTGACGGTGCGGGCGTCGACCGGGCCAGCGGCGAAGCTGCTGCGCATTTCCATGGCCAGCATATCCAGCTTGCCCAGGTAGTCGTCGCCGATGTCCCAGTAGTCGATGGCTGTCTGCATGTAGCTGACGTTGCGAAAGTTGCGGTAGAACCAGATGATCCGCTCGACATCGTCGGGGTGGTTGCCGCCTTGCAGCACGGCCTGGCGCGCGGCGTCCAGGTCGGGACGGGGCTGGTCGAGCACTTCGCGCAGCTGGTGGTCGCCCTGGGGCACGGTGATGGCCTGGCGATAGCGATGGTAGGTGCTGTCGTCGCGGGTTTCGGCGTACAGGTTGAGGTAGTAGATGGCGTCTTTCTGCGCCTTGGACCAAAGGCTCTCGCCCGCCACATAGGCACGCACGGCCGAGAGCGTATAAAGGCTGAGGCTGCCCAAGGCTACCTGGAAGACCACAACGGCGATGAAGGGCCAGGTGATGCCGAGCAACTTTGGCGCTTCTAGAGTGCGATGTCCCTTCATGGAGTCCCTGTCACAGAGCAGATAAGGCGCAAATCAACCCAGACAAAGCACAGCGTAGGCCATTTGCCATCCCGGTGGTTGGGTTTTTTATGGCAGGAAAGGGAGTGATTTGCATATGGCTTGTACTGGCACTGTGGGAGCGGCCTTGCGTCGCGAAAGGGCTGCAAAGCAGCCCCGGCGATTTCTGCATCTGCCTTTATTGTCTGGGGCCGCTTTGCGGCCCTTTCGCGACGCAAGGCCGCTCCCACGGAGGCCAGCACAGGCTGCCAAAAATTCAGCTCTGCTGCAGGTGCCCATATAACTTGGCATACAACCCACCCTCGGCAATCAGCTGCTGATGGTCGCCATCCTCGGCCACGTGCCCGCCATCGAATACCAGCACCCGGTCGGCCTGCTTCACCGCCGACAGGCGGTGGGCGATGATCAGTGTGGTGCGGCCACTGAGGAAGCGCGCCAGGGCCTGGTGCAGGTTGTATTCGGTGGCGGCATCCAGCGCCGAGGTGGCTTCGTCGAGGATCACCACCTTGGGTTCGGCCAGCACCATGCGGGCAATGGCCAGGCGCTGGCGCTGGCCACCGGACAAGCGCACGCCGGAGCGCCCCACCACACTATCCAGGCCCTGCGGCAAGGCGGCGATGGTGGCATCCAGCTGGGCGATACGCAGCGCCTGCCAGCAGGCCTCGTCGCTGCAGTCACGGCCCATGGTCAGGTTGGCGCGCACGGTGTCGTTGAACAACGATGGGTGCTGCAACACAACCGCAACGTTTTCGCGCAGGGTCTCCAGGCCGATTTCCTGCAGGCTGGCACCGCCAAAGCGAATGGTGCCGGCCTGGGCGCTATAGAGGCCCAGCAACAGTTGCACCAGCGTGCTCTTGCCACCACCGCTGGCGCCGACGATCGCCACTTTCTCGCCCGGGGCGATGGACAGGTCGAGGTGCTCGAGCACCGGCTCGTCGGCATAGGCAAAGCGCAGGTCGCGCACTTCGATGCCCACCGTATCGCGGCCGGCGAACGGGTCGCTGGCAGCCGGGTACTGCGGCTCGTCGGCGCGTGCCAGCAGCTCGTTCAGGCGGCTCAGCGCACCACCGGCGGCGTAGTAGGCATATTGCAGGTTGAGCAGTTGCTCCACCGGGCCGATCATGAACCACAGGTAGCTGAACACCGCCAGCATCTGCCCGATCGACAGGTCGGAGAACAGCACGGTGAGCATGGCTGCGGCGCGGAAGATATCGATGCCGAACTGGAACAGCAGGCCACTGGCGCGGCCGCTGGCATCGCTTTTCCACTGCGAGTCCACGGCGTAGTCGCGCACTTCGCGGGCGCGCAGGCCAAGGCGGCCGAGGAAGTAGCCCTGGCGGTTGCTGGCGCGGATCTCCTGAATGGCATCGAGGGTTTCCGCCAGCGCCTGGGTAAACCGCGCGGTGCTGTCGTTCTCGAGCTTTTTCAGGTGCTTGACGCGCTTGCCCAACTGCACGGTGAAATAGATCACCAGCGGGTTGAACAGCAATATCAGCAAGGCCAGCTGCCAGTGCATCCAGACCAGGATGGCCGCCGTGCCGGTCAAGGTCAGCATGGCCACCAGGAAGCGGCTCAGGGTTTCGCCGACGAACTTGTCGAGGGTGTCCAGGTCGGTGACCAGGTGAGTGGTTACCGTGCCGCTGCCCAGGCTTTCGTATTCCTTCAGCGAAATGCGCTTGAGCCGCTCGATCAGGCGAATGCGCAGGCGATAGACGATGTCCTTGGCCAGGCCGGCGAACAGCTTGGCCTGGATCACGTTGAACGCCAGCGCGGCCAGGCGCAGGCACAGGGTCAGCAGCAACATCAGGCCGATGTAGCCCGCCGCCACCTGCCAGCTGGACGGCAGCAGGTGGTTCATCCACTTCAGCGCGGCATCGCCATGGCCCAGCAGTACTTCGTCCACCAGCAGCGGCAGCAGCAGCGGGATGGGCACGCTGCAGCAGGCCGCCAATACGGCGATCAGGTTGGCGGACCAGAGGTTTTTCTTGTGATGCAGGGCCAGGCGGCGGATTTCCGCCCAGCTCAGTCGATCGGCCGCAGTGTGAGGCTTGCCCGGCACCGGGTCGGGTGACCCAGGCACATCAAGCACAGGCGGCCTGCTGCAGCCAGCGGCCGAGCAAGGGTTGCAGGCGCTCCAGCGGCTGGTAGCCGTTGGTCAGCAGGGCCAGTTGGCCATTGCGTTCGGCCAGCAGGGTCGGGAAACCGACGATGCCCAGGTCCTGGGCCCAGCTGAAATCGGCTGCAGTGGCGGCGCGGGTGTCGGCACGGGCGAAGGCCTCGGCGAACACGGCACGATCGAAGCCTGCCTGTTCGGCCAGATCGACCAGATGCGGCGCAACGGTCACGTCCACGCCCTGCTCGTAGAACGAACGCTGGATCAGCGCCAGCAGCGGCCAGACGCGCTCGGTGTCCAGTTCGCGGGCAGTGACCAGGGCACGGCAGGCCGGTTCGGTGTCGTAGACGAAGCCGTCGGGCATGGCCCCCTCGAAGCGGAACGGCTGGCCGGTGGCATCGGCCACTGCCTGCCAGTGTTCGAGGATGTACTTGCGGGTAGAGCTGTCCAGGGCACTGCCGCCGGTACGCAGCCCGCCCGGCACCAGGTGGGTAGGCACGCCTGCGTCACGCGCCTGGGCGATCAGGGCCGCAGCCACGGGTGCAAAACCCCAGCACCAGGAGCACATCGGGTCCATCACATAGATCAGGCGTGCAGACATGCATCAAGCCTCGGCTTTGTAGTTGTAACCGATCGGGTGCGGCAGGTTGCGGGCCTTGGCCAGCTCGATCTGCTTCTGCCGGTCGATGGCGCTGCGCCGGGTCTTCTCGCTCAGGCTGTCCCAGCAATGCGGGCAGCTGACTCCTGGCGAATAGTGCTCTGACGCGCGCTCCTCTGCATTGATCGGGTGGCGGCAGGCGTGGCACTGGTCGTACTCGCCTTCGCTCAGGTCATGGCGCACCGTGACGCGGTTGTCGAAGACGAAGCAGTCGCCGTCCCACAGGCTTTCTTCCTGAGGCACTTCCTCGAAGTACTTCAGGATGCCGCCCTTAAGATGATAGACCGCCTCGAAGCCTTCACCGAGCATGTAGCTGGAGGCTTTTTCGCAACGAATGCCGCCGGTGCAGAACATGGCAACCTTCTTGTGCTTGCTGGGGTCGAAGTTGGCCTTGATGTAGTCGGGGAACTCGCGGAAGGTTTCGGTCTTCGGGTCGATGGCGCCCTTGAAGGTGCCGATGGCCACTTCGTAGTCGTTGCGGGTGTCGATCAGCAGCACTTCCGGGTCGCTGATCAGCGCGTTCCAGTCCTTGGGCTCGACGTAGGTACCGACCGCCTGGTTCGGGTCCACGCCCGGCACGCCGAGGGTGACGATCTCTTTCTTGAGCTTGACCTTGGTGCGGTAGAACGGTTGTTCGTCGCAGTACGATTCCTTGTGGTCGACATCGGCCAGGCGCGGGTCGTTGCGCAGCCAGGCCAGCAGGCCGTCGATGCCTTCGCGGGTGGCCGAGACAGTGCCGTTGATGCCCTCGTGGGCCAGCAGCAGGGTGCCCTTGACGTTGTTGTCGAGCATGGCCTTGAGCAGCGGCTCGCGCAGCTCGACGTAGTCTTCCAGGGTGACGAACTTGTACAGCGCCGCGACGACGATGGGTTGGGACATGAAGCAGGTTCTCCAGGTGGTCGCCCTCGTAAGGGGCGGACCGGGTTTGACAGGTGTAGAAAAAGCTTGGGGGCGCTTAGCGCCCCTTTCGCGACACAAGGCCGCTCCTACAAGGGAATGCACAACCCGATGGCTGTTGCGATCCCCTGTAGGAGCGGCCTTGTGTCGCGAAAGGGCCGCAAAGCGGCCCCCGGATTTTGCAGGATTCTACCAGAACAACAGCAAGGTTTCAGTGCCCGCCGCCCGCGCACACAGGCGAGGCCGGTGCAACGCCGACCTTGGCCCATTCTTCGGCGGTGTAGGTGTGGATGGCCAGGGCATGGATCTCGCCCATCAGCTCACCCATGGTGGCGTACACCTTCTGGTGGCGCTTGACGCTGTTCAGCCCGGCAAACTGCTCGCTGACGATCACTGCCTTGTAGTGGGTCTCCTGACCACGACTGTGCATGTGGCTTTCGTTGAGCACTTGCAGGTATTGCGGCGCCAGGGCAGCCAACTGCTGTTCGATACGCTGTTGCATGGTCATTGCGGCGTACTCACTTCTTCGCCGGGGCAGCGGCCTTGCCAGCGTTCGGGTCCAGTTCCTTGGTCATGTCGTCCAGCAGCTTGTTCACCACCGGTACCGCTGGCTCCAGGCTCTGCTGGGTCAGCTGGGCCGACTGCTGGGTGACCTTGGGCATTTCGCGCAGCACTTTCTTGCCCAGCGGCGATTCGTAGAACTTGACCAGGTCCTTGAGCTCTTGCTCGGTGAAGGTCTGGGTGTACAGGTCGACCATCTTCGGCTTCAGCTTGTTCCAGCCGATGGCGTTGTCCAGCGCGGCGTTGGCCTTGGCCTGGTAGCTTTCCAGCACCGGCTGCTTGGCGGCCGGGGCCTTGGTCTGGGCGAAACGCTGGGCGAACATCTGCTGGACCTGCATGTACACCGGGGTGCCCAGCTTGTCGGCGTTGGCCAGGGTCAGGAATTTCTCGGCAGCAGCGTTGTGGCTGGCGGTGGCAGCGAGTACCTGGCCGCTGGCGCAAGCCAGGGCAACGGCGGCACAAAGGACACGGAGACGGGTCATTGCATTTCCTTCGGAAGAGAGGGAGGCGGGTACCTCAGAGTAGAGCATTCTGCGCCGTGGTGGCGATGTGCTCAAGTGGCACGACGAGCGACGGAACCGCTCGGTCGAATCAGGGCCTAAACTGCGATTTCGAACTACACAGGAGTGAGTACAGAATGAGCCGTATCGAGACAGACAGCCTGGGCCCGGTCGAAGTTCCTGAGGACGCCTACTGGGGTGCGCAGACCCAGCGTTCGCTGATCAACTTCGCCATTGGCAAGGAACGCATGCCCATCGCGGTGCTGCACGCCCTGGCGCTGATCAAGAAGGCCGCGGCACGCGTCAACGACCGTAACGGCGACTTGCCAGCCGACATCGCCCGGCTGATCGAACAGGCCGCCGACGAAGTGCTGGGTGGCCAGCATGACGACCAGTTCCCGCTGGTGGTCTGGCAGACCGGCAGCGGCACCCAGAGCAACATGAACGTCAACGAAGTGATCGCCGGCCGGGCAAACGAACTGGCCGGCAAGGGCCGTGGCGGCAAGGCGCCAGTGCACCCCAACGACCACGTCAACCGCTCGCAGAGTTCCAACGACTGCTTCCCTACCGCCATGCACATCGCTGCGGCGCATGCGGTTCACGACAAGTTGCTGCCGGCCATCGCAGAACTGTCCTCGGGGCTGGCCGAACTGTCGGCACGCCACCACACGCTGGTGAAGACCGGCCGCACACACATGATGGACGCCACGCCGATTACCTTCGGCCAGGAAGTGTCGGCCTTCGTCGCCCAGCTCGACTACGCCCAGCGCGCCATCCGCGCCACCCTGCCGGCGGTATGCGAACTGGCCCAGGGCGGCACTGCCGTGGGTACCGGGCTCAACGCCCCGCATGGTTTTGCCGAAGCCATCGCCGCCGAACTGGCGGCGCTGTCCGGCCTGCCGTTCGTCACTGCGCCGAACAAGTTCGCTGCCCTTGCCGGCCACGAGCCCCTGACCAGCCTCGCCGGCGCCCTGAAGACCCTGGCCGTGGCCCTGATGAAAATCGCCAACGACCTGCGCCTGCTGGGTTCCGGCCCGCGCGCCGGGCTGGCCGAGGTACGCCTGCCGGCCAACGAGCCGGGTAGCTCGATCATGCCAGGCAAGGTCAACCCGACCCAGTGCGAAGCGCTGTCGATGCTGGCCTGCCAGGTGCTGGGCAACGACGCGGCAATCGGCTTTGCCGCCAGCCAGGGGCATTTGCAGCTGAACGTGTTCAAGCCAGTGATCATCCACAACCTGCTGCAGTCGATCGAATTGCTGGCTGACGGCTGCCGCAACTTCCAGCAGCACTGCGTGGCGGGCATCGAGCCGGATGCCGAGCAGATGGCGGCGCATCTGGAGCGGGGGCTGATGCTGGTAACGGCGCTGAACCCGCATATTGGCTATGACAAGGCGGCGGAAATTGCCAAGAAGGCCTATGGCGAAGGCAAGACCTTGCGCGAGGCGGCACTGGAGTTGAAGTACCTGACCAATGAGCAGTTCGACCAGTGGGTGAGGCCGGAGAACATGCTGGCGCCGGGTGGCAAGGGCTGAGTCGTGCACTGCCTTTACCGGCCCTTTCGCGGGTGAACCCGCTCCCACAGGATTACCACCAGGCTGAATATTGTGGGATCCCTGTGGGAGCGGGTTCACCCGCGAAGAGGCCGGTACAGGCGATCAATGAACCTGGGCCAGCCGCGCCCTGCGCGCCCGCCACCCGGCCACCAGCGAAGGCCCAAGCGCCACCACCGCCGAGCCCAGCACCACGGTCACCGCCCCCACATAGCCCAAGGCATTGATGTCCTCGGCCTGCACATACTCAGGCCACACCAATGCCGCCAGCGCCACCGCGACAAAGGTCACCAGCGGGGTCAGCGCCAGCGTGGCACTCACCCGCGATGCTTCCCAGTGCGCCAGCGCCTCGGCGAACGCGCCGTAGGCCACCAGGGTATTCAGGCAACAGGCCAGCAACAGCCAGCCTTGCACCGGACTCAGCTGCAACGCCTCCAACGGGTGTACCCAAGGCGTCAGCAGTGCGGCGCAGCTGAGGTAGATCACCATCATTACCTGCTGCGAATTCCACACGGTCAGCAGCTGCTTCTGGCTGAGCGCATAAAACACCCAGATGCTGGTGGCCAGCAGGATGGTCAGCACGCCGGTGGTATAGGTGCCGAGCGAGGTCAGCAGCTCCTCCAGACGCTGGTTGAAAAACAGCCCGAACCCCGCCAGCAGGATCAGCAGGCCCACGCCCTGCCCCAGGCTGAAACGTTCGCGGAACACGAACACGCTGGCCACCAGCAACAGCACCGGGCCGATCTGCACGACCAGCTGCGCGGTGCCCGGGCTAAGCAGGTTCAGGCCGATCAGATACAGCACGTAGTTGCCCATCAGGCCGAGCACGGCCACTGCCACCAGGCCTTTGCCCCTGGGCGCCAGTTTGCCGAAGGAAGGCAACCTGCGCTTGGCGGCCAGCCAGGCAAACAGCAGGCCGCCGGAGACCAGCAGGCGGTACCAGGTGACGGTGACCGGGTCGACCACTTGCAGCACCTGCTTGAGCTTGATCGGCAGGATGCCCCAGAGCAGCGCAGTCAGAAGTGCCAGGAACAGGCCATAGCCCCAGCGGCCGGTAATGGTGTGCATAAAATCCTCGATCAAGCCCGTGGTGGGGGTGGTTGAATTCTACGGGCTTGGAGGGCGGGGACGGTGGAGAGTGCCGAGAAAAGAATTCATCAGGTCATTCTTCTGTGGCATGGCTTGGTGGGTGGGTTGGCTGTTCTGGCCTCTTCGCGGGTAAACCCGCTCCCACAGGGACCCCACAAGATTCACAGGGTGTGTGAATCCTGTGGGAGCGGGTTTACCCGCGAAGAGGCCAGAACAGCCAACCAGGAACTTCGATTATTTCTTGTCCTTGGCAAACGCCGCCTCAAGCGCCTGGTTGATGGTGCGCAACACCTTCACCCGCGCCCAGCGCTTGTCGTTGGCCTCCACCAGCGTCCACGGCGCAATCTCGGTGCTGGTGCGGTCGACCATGTCACCCACCGCCTGGACATAGTCGTCCCACTTGTCGCGGTTGCGCCAGTCATCCTCGGTGATCTTGTAGCGCTTGAACGGGATCTGCTCGCGCTCTTCGAAACGCTCCAGCTGGGTCTGCTGGTCGATCGCCAGCCAGAACTTGACCACCACCGTGCCGGCGTTCGCCAGCTGTTCCTCGAAATCGTTGATCTCGCTGTAGGCGCGCATCCAGTCGGCCGGGCTGCAGAAACCTTCCACCCGCTCCACCAGCACCCGTCCATACCAGGAACGGTCGAAGATGGTGAACTTGCCACGCGCCGGAATGTGCCGCCAGAACCGCCACAGGTATGGCTGCGCGCGTTCTTCTTCAGTGGGCGCGGCAATCGGCACGATACGGTACTGGCGGGGGTCCAGCGCGGCGGCCACGCGACGGATGGCTCCGCCCTTGCCGGCAGCGTCATTGCCTTCGAACACCGCCACCAGGGCATGCCGACGCATGCGCTTGTCGCGCAGCAGGCCGGCCAGGCGGGCTTGCTCGGTGACCAGTTGCTCTTGGTAGTCGGACTTGTCCAGGCGCAAGGTCATGTCCAGCGCGCCGAGCAGGCTGCGCTGGTCGATGCTGCGGCCCAGCGGGGCGACGTTGCCCCGGTGTTT
Source organism: Pseudomonas inefficax (assembly GCF_900277125.1). GTDB lineage: Bacteria > Pseudomonadota > Gammaproteobacteria > Pseudomonadales > Pseudomonadaceae > Aquipseudomonas > Aquipseudomonas inefficax. Next base: position 41,201 of record NZ_OPYN01000074.1, on the reverse strand, counting down.
GCCCTTGGGGCTGTTATCCAGTGCTGCCTGCAGGCTTTCCAGCAGGATGCGCCCTACCGCCAGGCTGCGGTAGTTCGGGTCGACGCCCTCGATGACATGCCACGGCGCGTAGTCGCGGCTGGTGCGGCGCAACACTCGCTCACCAAAGCGCACGAAACGGTCGTAGGTTTCCGACTGCTGCCAGTCCAGCGGGCTGATCTTCCAGCTGTGCAGCGGGTCGTCCTTGAGCGACTTCAGCCGCGCCTTCATCTGCTTCTTGGACAGGTGGAACCAGAACTTGATGATCAGCGCACCTTCATCGCACAGCATCTCCTCCAGCCGTTCGGCACCGGTGATGGCCTGGTCGAGCACGGCATCCTTGAACACCCCGTGCACCCGCCCCTGCAGCATCTGGCTGTACCAGTTGCCGAAGAACACCCCCATCCGCCCCTTCGGAGGCAGGGCCCGCCAGTAGCGCCAGGCCGGCGGGCGGGCCAGCTCTTCGTCGGTCTGCTGGTCGAAGGTGAGCACATCGATCATGCGCGGGTCCATCCACTCGTTCAGCAGTTTGACCGTCTCGCCCTTGCCGGCGCCTTCGATACCGTTGATCAGCACGATTACCGGGAAACGCGCCTGCTGCTTGAGTTCGTACTGGGCTTCGAGCAGGGCCTCGCGCAAAGCGGGTACCTCGGCGTCGTAAGCCTCCTTGTCGATGCTGTGGCCGATTTCTGCGGATTCGAACATGCACTGGCTCCTTCAATGGATAAGCAAGACTAGCGGATTTGAAGGCTTGTGCAGTACCTGTGGGAGCGGGCGCGCCCGCGAAGAGGCCGGCACAGCCTGCGCAAACCTCCCGGATGGCATAAAATCTGCCCATCCGCTGCAACCGAGCCAACCATGTCCACCCTCCTCCAGCACGCCCAGATCGACTGGGACGACCAGGGCCGCCCCCATTCGCGGCAATACGACGACGTCTATTTCGCGGTCAACGAAGGCATCGAAGAAACCAAGCACGTGTTTCTTGGGCAAACCCGCCTGGCCGAGCGCTTTGCCGACCTCGCCCCGCATTCCTGCCTGGTGATCGGCGAAACCGGTTTCGGCACCGGCATGAACTTCTACTGCGCCTGGCAACTGTTCGAGCAACACGCCCACGCCAAGGCCCGCCTGCACTTCGTCAGCGTCGAAAAGTACCCCCTCGGTCGCGACGATATGGCCCGCGCCATGCACCTGTGGCCGGAACTGACGGCCTACAGCCAGCCCCTGCTGGAACAGTACGTGGCAGTGCACCCGGGCTTCCAGCAGTTCACCTTCGACAACGGCAGGGTCACCCTCACCCTGCTGATAGGCGACGCACTGGAACAGTTGCCGCAACTCGATGCGCAGATCGATGTGTGGTTCCTCGACGGCTTCGCCCCGGCCAAGAACCCCGACATGTGGACCCCGCAGCTGTTCGCGCAGCTTGCACGGCTGTCACACCCGGGCACGGTGCTAGGCACCTTCACCACCACCGGCTGGGTACGCCGCAGCCTGGTCGACGCCGGCTTCGCCATGAAGAAGGTGCCGGGCATTGGCAAGAAATGGGAAGTGATGAGCGGCGCCTACGTCGGCCCCGCGCCCAGCCCCGGCGCGCCATGGTACGCGCGCCCCGCTGCCGCAGCGGGGCCGCGTGAAGCACTGGTGATTGGCGCCGGGCTCGCCGGCAGCACAACCGCCGCCAGCCTGGCCCGGCGTGGCTGGCAGGTTACCGTGCTGGAGCGTCACCACACCCCGGCTCAGGAAGCTTCGGGTAACCCGCAAGGGGTGCTGTACCTGAAGCTGTCTGCCCACGGCACAGCGCTGTCGCAGATGATCCTGGCCGGTTTCGGCTACACCCGGCGCCAGCTGCAGCGCCTGCAACGTGGCCGCGACTGGGATGCCTGCGGCGTGCTGCAACTGGCCTTCGACAGCAAGGAAGCCGAGCGCCAGGGCAAACTGGCTGGTGCCTTCGAACCCGGTCTTCTGCACTCGCTGGAACGTGCTGAGGCCGAAGCCATCGCCGGGGTGGCCTTGCCGGCTGGTGGGCTGTTCTATCCCGAAGGTGGCTGGGTGCACCCACCGGCGCTGTGCCAGCAGCAGTTGCAGCACCCGGGTATTCGCCTGCTGACGCACCAGGAAGTGCTCGAGCTGCGCAAGGTAGACGGGCAGTGGCAAGCCTGGGCTGGCGAACAGCTGCTGGCCAGCGCGCCGGTGGTGGTGCTGGCCGGTGCCGCCGACGTACTGCGCTTCGAGCCATGCGCGCAGCTGCCGCTCAAGCGCATCCGCGGGCAGATCACCCGCCTGCCGGCCACCGCCAGCAGCCGCGCGCTGCGCACCGTGGTGTGTGCGGAAGGCTATGTGGCGCCGCCGCGCGGGGATGAACATACCTTGGGGGCAAGCTTCGACTTCCACGCCACAGACCTTGCGCCGACGGTGGCCGATCACCAGGGCAACCTGGCATTGCTGGACGAGATTTCGGTCGACCTGGCCCGGCGCCTGGGCACCGCCGAACTGGACCCTGGGCACTTGCAGGGGCGTGCGGCGTTCCGTTGCACCAGCCCGGATTACCTGCCGATCGTCGGGCCGATGGCGGATGCGCAGGCGTTCGCCCAGGCCTATGCAGTGCTGGGCCGGGATGCGCGGCAGGTGCCGGATGTGGCCTGCCCCTGGCTGGATGGGTTGTATGTGAACAGCGGGCATGGCTCGCGCGGGTTGATCACGGCGCCGTTGAGTGGCGAGTTGGTGGCGGCGTGGGTGTGCAGGGAGCCGCTGCCGGTGCCACGGGCGGTGGCGGAGGCCTGTCATCCGAACCGGTTTGGGTTGCGCAGGTTGATTCGAGGGAAATAGGGTATTGGGGCTGCTGTGCAGCCCATCGCGACACAAGGCCGCTCCTACAGGAGATCGCGTTCCCTTGTAGGAGCGGCCTTGTGTCGCGAAAGGGGCGCATAGCGCCCCCAGGCCTTTGCCTCATATAACAGATCGATCTAAAACTCTCGCAAAGCACATGGGTCAGTTCCTTAAGGTGCCCTAATCCGGGGCACCCCCTCCCCAACGGAAAAACCGGTAAGGACCTATGTGCGGATTAGCAGGAGAGTTGCGTTTCACCCCCATCGACCAAGCCCCTCGCCCAGCCGACCTGGCTGCGGTAGAGCGCATAACCCACCACCTGGCGCCCCGCGGCCCGGATGCCTGGGGCTTTCATAGCCAAGGCCCGATCGCCCTCGGCCACCGGCGCCTGAAAATCATGGACCTGTCCGACGGCTCGGCCCAGCCAATGGTCGACAACACCTTGGGCCTGTCGCTGGCCTTCAACGGCGCCATCTACAACTTCCCCGAGTTGCGCCAGGAGCTGCAGGCCCTGGGCTACAACTTCTGGTCCGACGGCGACACCGAGGTGCTGCTCAAGGGCTACCACGCCTGGGGCGCGGCCCTGCTGCCCAAGCTCAATGGCATGTTCGCCCTGGCCATCTGGGAGCGCGACAACCAGCGCCTGTTCCTCGCCCGCGACCGCCTGGGCGTCAAACCCTTGTACCTGTCGCGCAACGGCGAGCGCCTGCGCTTCGCCTCGACCCTGCCGGCGCTGCTCAAGGGTGGTGACATCGACCCGATGCTCGACCCGGTGGCACTCAACCACTACCTGAATTTCCACGCCGTGGTGCCGGCGCCACGCACCCTGCTGGCCAACGTGCAAAAGCTGGAACCCGGTACCTGGATGCGCATCGACCGCCATGGCGAAGTGGAACGCCAGACCTGGTGGCAGCTGCACTACGGCGCCAACCCCGACGAACGTGAACTGGACCTGGAAGGCTGGACCACCCGCGTGCTCGACGCCACCCGCGACGCCGTGGCCATTCGCCAACGGGCAGCGGTGGACGTGGGTGTGCTGCTGTCTGGCGGGGTCGATTCCAGCCTGCTGGTCGGCCTGCTGCGCGAAGTGGGCGTGGACGACCTGTCGACCTTCTCCATCGGCTTCGAGGATGCCGGCGGCGAACGCGGCGACGAGTTCCAGTACTCCGACCTGATCGCCAGGCACTACGGCACCCGTCACCACCAGCTGCGCATCGCCGAGCACGAGATCATCGAGCAGTTGCCAGCGGCTTTCCGCGCCATGAGCGAGCCGATGGTCAGCCACGACTGCATCGCCTTCTACCTGCTGTCGCGGGAAGTGGCCAAGCACTGCAAGGGCGTGCAAAGCGGCCAGGGCGCCGACGAGCTGTTCGCCGGCTACCACTGGTACCCGCAGGTGGACGGTGCCGAGGATGCCTTTGCCGCCTACCGCGATGCCTTCTTCGATCGCAGCCACGCCGAGTACCGCGACACCGTGCAGGCACCCTGGCTGCTGGATACCGACGCGGCCGGCGACTTCGTCCGTGAACATTTCGCCCGTCCCGGTGCCCCCGATGCGGTAGACAAGGCGCTGCGCCTGGACAGCACGGTGATGCTGGTCGACGACCCGGTCAAACGGGTCGACAACATGACCATGGCCTGGGGCCTGGAGGCGCGCACGCCGTTCCTCGACTACCGCCTGGTGGAACTGTCGGCGCGCATTCCGGCACGCTTCAAGCTGCCCGACGGCGGCAAGCAGGTGCTCAAGCAGGCGGCGCGGCGGGTGATCCCGCACGAGGTGATCGACCGCAAGAAGGGCTACTTCCCGGTGCCGGGCCTGAAGCACCTGGAAGGCGCCACCCTCGGCTGGGTACGTGAGCTGCTAACCGACCCCAGCCAGGACCGCGGGCTGTTCAACCCGGCCATGCTCGACCGCCTGCTGAGCAACCCGCACGGCCAGCTGACGCCGCTACGTGGTTCCAAGCTGTGGCAGCTGGCGGCACTGAACCTGTGGCTGAGCGAACAAGGAATCTGACCGATGAAAGCCCATGAAATCGCTTACGGTCAGCGCCTGCTGCGCGGCCAGGCGCCGTCCTATGAGCGCCTACAGGCGCGCCTGGCCGGCGATGGCAGCCAGCCCCACGACCAGCCACGCGCCGTGCATTGCGGCTGGGGCCGGTTGCTGATCGGCCACACCTACCCCAACCCGGCCGACCTGGCCGCCGACCTGCTGGAAGAACGCCCCGGCGAGCGCGATATCGCCCTGTACGTGGCCGCGCCGCAGCAGCTGCTGGCCCAGGCCCCGCAGCAACTCTTCCTCGACCCCTCCGACACCCTGCGCCTGTGGTTCACCGACTACCGCCCGGCGCAGCGGGTGTTCCGCGGCTTCCGCGTGCGCCGGGCGCAGAACCCGGGCGACTGGCAGGCGATCAACACCCTGTACCAGGCGCGCGGCATGCTGCCGGTCGACGCCGAGCTGCTCACCCCTCTGCACTTGGGCGGCCCGGCGTACTGGCTGGCCGAGGACGAAGACACTGGCGCGGTGATCGGCAGCGTCATGGGCCTGAACCACGCCAAGGCGTTCGACGACCCCGAGCACGGCAGCAGCCTGTGGTGCCTGGCGGTAGACCCGCATTGCACCCGCCCCGGCGTGGGTGAAGTGCTGGTGCGCCACCTGATCGAACACTTCATGAGCCGCGGCCTGGCCTACCTGGACCTGTCGGTGCTGCACGACAACCGCCAGGCCAAGCGCCTGTACCAGAAGCTGGGTTTTCGCAACCTGCCGACCTTCGCGGTCAAGCGCAAGAACGGCATCAACGAACAACTGTTCCTGGGGCCTGGCCCTCAAGCCGACCTCAACCCGTATGCACGCATCATCGTCGACGAAGCGCTGCGTCGAGGCATCGAGGTACAGGTGGACGATGCCGCCGGCGGCCTTTTCACCCTGAGCCTGGGCGGGCGCCGCATTCGCTGCCGTGAGTCGCTCAGCGACCTGACCAGCGCCGTGACCATGACCCTGTGCCAGGACAAGCGCCTGACCCAGCATGCCCTGCACAACGCCGGGCTGCTGGTGCCGGCGCAGCAGGTGGCCGGCAATGCCGACGACAACCTGGCGTTTCTCGACGAGCACGGCGCGGTGGTAGTCAAGCCGGTCGATGGCGAGCAAGGCCAGGGAGTGGCGGTGAACCTCACCTGCATCGACGACATTACCCGCGCCGTAGCGCATGCCCGTCAGTTCGACAGCCGCGTGTTGCTGGAAAGCTTCCATGCCGGGCATGACCTGCGCATCGTGGTGATCGGCTACGAGGTGGTCGCGGCAGCCATTCGTCACCCGGCGCAGGTGCTGGGCGATGGCAAGCACAGTATCCGCCAGCTGATCGATGCCCAAAGCCGACGGCGCCAGGCGGCAACCGGTGGCGAAAGCCGCATTCCGCTGGACGACGAAACCGAGCGCACCCTGCGCGCGGCGGGCTTTGGTTATGACGATGTGTTGCCCGCCGGCCAGCGCCTGGCCGTGCGGCGCACCGCCAACCTGCATACCGGAGGCACTCTGGAGGATGTGACCGAGCGCCTGCACCCGGTACTGGCCGACGCCGCCGTGCGCGCTGCACGGGCGCTGGAGATCCCAGTGGTGGGGCTGGACTTCATGGTGCGTGATGCCGGGCAACCGGAGTACGTGATCATCGAGGCCAACGAGCGTGCCGGGTTGGCCAACCATGAACCGCAGCCGACCGCCGAGCGTTTTATCGACCTGCTGTTTCCGCATAGCCGGCCTTTGGCGTGAACCAGTACCGGCCTCTTCGCGGGTAAACCCGCTCCCACAGGTGCTCCACTGGTCCTGAGGGTAGCGCTGTGCCTGTGGGAGCGGGTTTACCCGCGAAGAGGCCCGGACAGAAGCAAGGAGTCCCCAACCATGTCCGACCGACATCCCGAACCCGATCTCGACTACCTCAAGCGCGTGCTGCTGGAAATGCTCGCCATCCCCAGCCCCACCGGTTTCACCGACACCATCGTGCGCTACGTGGCCGAACGCCTGGACGAACTGGGCATCCCCTTCGAGTTGACCCGCCGTGGCACCATCCGCGCCACCCTCAAGGGCCGGCAGACCTCACCCGACCGCGCCGTGTCCGCCCACCTGGACACCATTGGCGCCAGCGTGCGCCAGTTACAGGACAATGGCCGCCTGGCCCTGGCGCCGGTCGGTTGCTGGTCCAGCCGCTTCGCCGAAGGCAGCCGGGTAAGCGTGTTCACCGACACTGGCGTATACCGGGGTAGCGTGCTGCCGCTGATGGCCAGCGGGCATGCCTTCAACACCGCCATCGACCAGATGCCGATCAGCTGGGAACACGTCGAGGTACGCCTGGACGCTTACTGCGCCACCCGCGCCGACTGCGAGGCGCTGGGTGTGAGCATTGGTGATTTCGTTGCCTTCGACCCGTTGCCCGAATTCACCGAAAGCGGCCACATCAGCGCCCGCCACCTGGATGACAAGGCAGGTGTGGCAGCGCTGCTGGCGGCGCTGAAAGCCGTGGTGGAAAGCGGCCGCCAACCGTTGATCGACTGCCACCCACTGTTCACCATCACCGAAGAGACCGGCTCGGGGGCGGCTGGTGCCCTGCCCTGGGATGTCAGCGAGTTCGTCGGCATCGACATTGCCCCGGTGGCGCCCGGGCAGGCTTCCAGCGAGCATGCTGTGAGCGTGGCCATGCAGGACTCGTCGGGGCCTTACGACTACCACCTGTCCCGGCACCTGCTGAAACTGGCCGGCGACCACGACCTGCCGGTGCGGCGCGATCTGTTCCGCTATTACTTCAGCGATGCCCATTCGGCAGTGACCGCGGGCCACGATATTCGTACCGCGCTGGTGGCCTTTGGTTGCGATGCCACCCATGGGTACGAGCGAACACACATCGACAGCCTGGCGGCGTTGAGCCGGTTGTTATCGGCATACCTGCTGAGCCCGCCGGTGTTTGCCAGTGATTCACAGCCGGCCAATGCGTCGCTGGAGCGCTTCAGCCACCAGCTGGAGCATGATGCGCAGATGGAGAGCGATACCCGGGTGCCGGCGGTGGATAGCCTGGTTGGCAACAAGGGCTGAGGGCCCTGGGGCTGCTCTGCAGCCCATCGCGACACAAGGCCGCTCCCACAGGTACAGCGCATGACGCCAGATCGACGCGATCGTTGTGGGAGCGGCCTTGTGTCGCGATGGGCCGCAAAGCGGCCCCAAAATCCCGAATGTTTCGCGTAGCATGCCCCCACCGACACCTAGGCAACGCCCACCATGCTGATCCCCTACGACCAACTGCAAGCCGAAACCCTGACCCGCCTGATCGAGGACTTCGTCACCCGCGACGGTACCGACAACGGCGACGACACCCCGCTGGAAACCCGTGTGCTGCGCGTGCGCCAGGCGCTGGCCAAGGGCCAGGCGTTCATCCTGTTCGACCTGGAAAGCCAGCAGTGCCAGTTGCTGGCCAAGCATGACGTGCCCCGGGAGTTGCTCGAATAGCAGGTCTGGCCTCATCGCCGGCAAGCCAGGCTCCCACAGGGGGTGGTACCACAGGCCTGAACCTTGCGCGGCCCCTGTGGGAGCGGGCAAGCCCGCGAAGAGGCCAGCACAGGCAACATCAGGCTTTACTTTGCTTGGCATCCTTGATGCGCTTGTACACCTCGGCCCGATGCACCGGCACCTGCCGTGGTGCATCCACGCCAAAGCGCACCACCCCGTCCCGCGTCTCCACGACCATGATCCGAATGTCATCGCCAATCACGATGATCTCTCCTACTTCGCGCCCTATTACCAGCATGCTCCAATCCTCCAGCGTGAGGGAAAACCGGAGCCTGCCCTGATGGCATACGGCTACTCAATAGTTCTGCCGCGATTCAGAAGGACCCTACATTTCCAGGTAACTTTACTTACAGACGAATCATCGCGACTGGGCCTTGGCCCGCATTTTTACCGCCATTTCGGCCATTTCGTCATACAGGCGCTCAGGGGCTTGGCGCTTCAGTTGCCAGGCCTGGCGCCCAGCCTCATGGGGCAGGATCAGGAACTCGCCAGCGGCGACCTGGTGGTGGATGTACTCGGCGATGTCCGCCGCATTGATCGGCGAGCCCTCAAGCAGCTTGCCAACCTGGGCTTTCATCGCCGGGTTCGGCCCACGGAACGAGTCCAGCAGGTTGGTCTGGAAGAACGACGGGCACACCACGTGCACCGCCACCTCCAGTTGGCGTAGCTCGACCAGCAGGCTTTCCGACAGGGCCAGCACGCCGGCCTTGGCCACGTTGTAGTTGCTCATGCCCGGGCCCTGCATCAGCGCGGCCATCGAGGCGATGTTGATGATTCGCCCCTTGCTGCGCTCCAGCAGCGGCAGGAAGGCCTTGCAGCCCTTGACCACGCCCATCAGGTTGACCGCGATCTGCCAGTCCCAGTCCTCCAGCGAGAGTTCGGCAAAGAAGCCGCCCGAGGCGACGCCGGCATTGTTGACGATCACGTCGATGCCACCGAACTGCTCGGTGCAGGCCTGCGCCAGAGCGGTGAGCTGGCTATAGTCGCGCACGTCGCAACGCTGGACAAAGCCCTCGCCGCCGGCTGCGCGGGCCAGCTCCAGGGTTTCGCGCAGGCCGGCTTCGTTGACATCGGCCAGCGCCAGGCGCCAGCCCTCACGTGCCCAGCGCAGGGCGATCTCGCGACCGAGGCCGGACCCGGCGCCGGTGATCATGATGCGGTTTTGCATGGTGGCAGGCCTTGCTCTGCTGACTGGTGAAAGGAGTCTAAACAAGGGGCCGGGTAGCAGCAGGGTTTATCAGGGTAGTGAATGGAGGGGCATGACTGTGTGGGTAGCCTGCACTGGCCTCTTCGCGGGCTTGCCCGCTCCCACAGGTACGGCGCTGCCCTCAGGCCTGTGATGACCCTGTGGGAGCTGGCTTGCCGGCGATAGGGCCCGCACAGGCAACCACACAAATGGAATCTTTCACAAACTCCGGCAGTCCTTATTTACAAGAGGCCAGCAGTCCGAGGCCCTTGACCCTCAACCACGCAAGGACTCCGTCATGACCACGATTCTCATCATCATCCTGATCCTTCTGCTGATTGGTGGCTTACCGGTCTTCCCGCACTCGCGCAGCTGGGGCTATGGCCCGTCCGGCATCATCGGCGTGGTGCTGGTAATTCTGCTGGTGTTGTTGCTACTAGGCATGATCTAGCGGCGAAAACACAAAAAAACCGCGCCGAAGCGCGGTTTTTTTATTGCCTGAAGGATCAGTGCGAAACAGCACCCGAAGCACCCAGGCCAGTCTGCGAACGCACGAACTGCGGGAAGAACAGCGCACGTTCGTCTTCGGCAGCCTTGGACTTGTCGGTGACCGAGAAGAACCAGATGCTGACGAAGGCAATGGCCATGGAGAACAGTGCCGGGTACTCGTACGGGTAGATCGGCTTCTCGTGGCCGAGGATCTGTACCCAGATGGTAGGGCCGAGGACCATCAGTGTTACCGCGCTCACCAGGCCCAACCAGCCGCCGATCATGGCGCCGCGGGTGGTCAGCTTCTTCCAGTACATCGAGAGCAGCAGTACCGGGAAGTTGCAGCTGGCCGCAATGGAGAACGCCAGGCCGACCATGAAGGCGATGTTCTGCTTCTCGAACAGGATGCCCAGGCCGATCGCCAGTACGCCCAGGGCGACGGTGGTGATCTTCGATACGCGGATCTCGTCCTTGTCGTTGGCCTTGCCCTTGCGCCATACGCTGGCATACAGGTCGTGGGACACTGCCGAGGCACCAGCCAGGGTCAGGCCGGCGACCACTGCCAGGATGGTGGCGAAGGCAACAGCCGAGATGAAGCCGAGGAACACGCTGCCACCCACGGCGTTGGCCAAGTGCACCGCTGCCATGTTGTTACCACCCAGCAGGGCACCAGCGGCGTCCTTGAAGTCCGGGTTGGTGCTGACCAGCAGAATGGCGCCAAAGCCGATGATGAAGGTGAGGATGTAGAAGTAGCCGATGAAGCCGGTGGCGTACAGCACGCTCTTGCGCGCTTCCTTGGCGTCACTGACGGTGAAGAAGCGCATCAGGATGTGCGGCAGGCCGGCGGTACCAAACATCAGCGCCAGGCCCAGCGAGAACGCGGAGATCGGGTCCTTGACCAGGCCACCCGGGCTCATGATCGCCTCGCCCTTGGCGTGCACCTTGATCGCTTCGGAGAACAGGGTGTTGAAGTCGAAGCCCACGTGCTTCATCACCATCAGCGCCATGAAGCTGGCACCGGACAGCAGCAGCACGGCCTTGATGATTTGTACCCAGGTAGTGGCCAGCATGCCGCCGAACAGTACGTACAGGCACATCAGGATACCCACCAGGATCACCGCCACGTGGTAGTCCAGGCCGAACAGCAGCTCGATCAGCTTGCCGGCACCGACCATCTGCGCGATCAGGTAGAAGGCCACGACCACCAGCGAACCGGAGGCCGACAGGGTGCGGATCTCCTTCTGCCCGAGGCGGTACGAGGCCACGTCGGCGAAGGTGTACTTGCCCAGGTTGCGCAGGCGTTCGGCGATCAGGAAGAGGATGATCGGCCAGCCGACCAGGAAGCCGATCGAGTAGATCAGGCCGTCGTAGCCGGAGGTGAACACCAGTGCGGAAATACCCAGGAACGAGGCAGCCGACATGTAGTCGCCGGCAATCGCCAGGCCGTTCTGGAAGCCGGTGATCTTGCCACCGGCGGCGTAGTAGTCCGACGCCGACTTGTTGCGCTTGGAGGCCCAGTAGGTGATGCCGAGGGTGAAGGCGACGAAGGCCACGAACATGGCGATCGCAGAGACGTTCAGCGGTTGCTTCTGCACCTCGCCGGTCAGGGCATCGGCGGCCCACACGGCGGGTGCGAAGGCTCCGCAGGCCAGTACGGCCAAGGTTTTGGCGTGGCGAATCATTGTTGCGCCTCCTTCAGGATGGCCTTGTTCAGCTCATCGAATTCGCCGTTGGCGCGGCGTACGTAGATGGCGGTCAGGACGAATGCCGAGACGATCAGGCCGACGCCCAGGGGAATGCCCCAGGTAATCGATGACTCAGGGCTGAGCTTGGTGCCCAGTATCTGAGGACCGTAGGCGATCAGGAGGATGAAGGCGCAATACAGGCCGAGCATGATCGCCGAGAGAATCCAGGCGAACCGTTCGCGTTTGGTGACCAGCTCCTTGAAGCGGGGGCTGTTTTGTATCGAGAGGTAAATGCTGTCGTTCATTGTTTTTGTCCTAGCAGCACAGATAGGGGTGGAACCCACGACCCTTACTTTATGCGGCTATGGAACGCCAACCAGACGACCTTAGTCTTAGATGCAACGGTGTTTTACCGGTTGCGTAACAAAGTTATGGCCCTTTCGCGGGTGAACCCGCTCCCACAGGGGATTTGCGCAAGCCCGAAGACTGCGCAAATCCCTGTGGGAGCGGGTTCACCCGCGAAGCAGCAAAACTGGCCGTAACGGGTTGTTACTTGCCGGTCCACTCCTTCACGCGATCAGGGTGCTTGGCCACCCAGTCCTTGGCCGCCGCTTCAGGCTTGGCGCCTTCCTGGATAGCCAGCATCACTTCGCCAATCTCGTCCTTCGACTGCCAGTTGAACTTCTTCAGGAACTCCGCTACTTCCGGGGCCTTGGTCGCCAGTTCCTTGCTGCCGATGCTGTTCACGGTTTCCGCGGCGCCATATACGCCTTTCGGGTCTTCGAGGAACTTCAGTTTCCACTTGGCGAACATCCAGTGCGGTACCCAGCCGGTCACCGCAATCGACTGCTGCTTGTTATAGGCTCGGCCCAGTTCCGCGGTCATCGCCGCACCGGAACTGGCCTGCAGCTTGTAACCGGTCAGGTCGTAGTCCTTGATGGCCTGCTCGGTTTTCAACATCACACCGGAGCCGGCATCGATGCCGACAATCTTCTGCTTGAAGGTGTCGTCGGTCTTGAGGTCGGCGATGCTCACCGCCTTGACGTACTCGGGGACGATCAGGCCAATCTTGGCGTCCTTGAAGTTCGGGCCATAGTCGACCACGTTGTCCTTGTTCTTGGCCCAGTACTCGCCATGGGTCACCGGCAACCAGGCCGACAACATGGCATCCAGCTTGCCGGTTGCCACGCCCTGCCACATGATCCCGGTGGCCACGGCCTGCAACTTCACGTCGTAGCCGAGCTTCTGCTTGATCACTTCGGCGGCCACGTTGGTGGTCGCCACGCTGTCAGCCCAACCATCCACGTAACCAATGCTTACTTCTTTGGCCATCGCCTGTGCCGCCCCCATGGCCAGTACCATGGCAGTGCCCACACCCAGGAAACGTCGCATTTTTGTAATAGCAGCCATCAAAGCATCCCCTCGTCAGGTCTCGGAATTTGCATCATCGTCCTGCAACAATAGTCGACCTGCTCCAGCTGCGACCTGTATGCGCGCCATATGCGACAGCACTATGCCATTAGCGCCATCGGCCTGCGGCGACCTGCGCGATCCTTGCATGCCAAAGGTTTGGCGCCGGGCTACTATCTACCCTTTTGCGCCTGACGATGGACCGCCCGATGCCCAGTTCTACCCGCCTGCTGCTGCCGTTGTATCTGCTTGCCTGCCTGCTCGCCCTGCTCGGGCTCGGAGGGCTCTGGTACGGGCTTGGCAAGCCGGTGCAACTACCGGACGCGGCCAGCCCGACGCACAAGCTGCAATGCGCTTCGTACACCCCGTTCGACAAGGACCAGTCGCCCTATGACCAGCCGTTCCGCCTGCGCCCGGCCCGCATGGATGCCGACCTGGCGTTGCTGGCTGAGCGTTTCCAGTGCATCCGTACCTATTCCCAGACCGGTCTTGAGGCAATCCCGGCACTGGCCCGCAAGCATGGCCTGAAGGTGATGCTGGGCGCCTGGGTCAACGCCCACCCGGCCGACACAGAGAAAGAAATCGAGCTGCTGATCGCCGCCGCCAATGCCAACCCCGACGTGGTCAGCGCGGTGATCGTCGGCAACGAGACGCTGCTGCGCAAGGAGGTGACAGGCGCGTACCTGGCCACGCTGATTGCCCGGGTGAAAAGCCAGGTCAAGGTGCCGGTGACCTACGCCGATGTGTGGGAATTCTGGTTGCAACACCCGCAGGTGGCGCCGGCGGTGGACTTCCTGACTATCCACCTGCTGCCCTACTGGGAAGACGACCCGCGTGGCATCGACGAAGCCCTGGCCCACGTCGCCGATGTGCGCCGGGTGTTTGGCACGCGCTTCGCGCCCAAGGACATCCTGATCGGCGAAACCGGCTGGCCCAGCGAAGGCCGCCAGCGCGAGACCGCGCAGCCCAGCCGGGTCAACGAGGCGCGCTTCATTCGCGGGTTCGTGGCCATGGCCGAAAGCAACGGCTGGCACTACAACCTGATCGAGGCCTTCGACCAGCCATGGAAACGCGCCAATGAGGGGGCGGTCGGCGGTTACTGGGGGCTTTATGATGCCGACCGGCAAGACAAGGGCGTACTCGAAGGGCCGGTGAGCAACCTGCCCTACTGGCCTCGGTGGTTGCTGGCCAGCGCCGTGCTGATGGTATTGATGCTGATGCTTGCCGGGCGCCCCGCCACCCCGACGGCTGCCATGCTGCTGCCGTTGCTGGCGGCGTTCGGGGCAGGCTGCCTGGGGCTTTGGGGCGAGCTGATGCGTACCCATGCGCGCTTTGCCGGGGAGTGGCTGTGGGCGGTGTTGCTGGCAGGGCTGAACCTGCTGGTGCTGGCCCATGCCGTGCTGGCCCTGGCGCGGCGCACGGGCTGGCGCGAGCGCCTGTACCCCTGGCTGCGGGCGAGGGCCGGCTGGCTGTTGCTGGCGGCGGGTTTTGCCGCAGCGGTGAGCATGCTGGCGATGGTGTTCGACCCGCGCTATCGCAGCTTCCCGAGCGCGGCGTTGGCGTTGCCGGCGCTGGTGTTTGCACTGTGGCCGGTGCGGGCGCGACGGGCGGAGGTGGCGTTGCTGGCGTTTATCGTTGGGGCCGGGGTGGCGCCGCAATTGTTTGTGGAGGGGTTGGAGAACCAACAGGCCTGGGGGTGGGCGGTAGTGAGTGTGCTGATGACTGCTGCATTGTGGCGGAGCTTGCGCCTTGCTCACAGGGCCTGAAAATACACATCCCTGTAGGAGCGGCCTTGTGTCGCGATGGGCCGCAAAGCGGCCCCAGGATTAGCGCCATGNCATANATTGCCGGGGCCGCTCTGCGGCCCATCGCGACACAAGGCCGCTCCTACAAAGACCGCGTAGCACCAACGTCCCGCACCAACCGCAACCCCGCCAGCACCAGCGCGAACACGGCAATGCTGGCGGTATACAGCACCAGCGCCGGCACTGCGAACACCAATGCCACAACCGCCAGCCACCAGCCGCTGCGGCCGGCAACCACCTGCGCCAGCAGCGCCAGCCCCAGCCCGCCCCAGGCCATCACCTGGTGATGAATGCCCAACCCCAGCAACGACCGCACCTCGCATTGCCAGTACGCCGCCGGGGCCGTGCACAGCCCCACCCACTGCCCGTCCTCCATCAGCCCGTAGCGCACGCCGTAACTGGCAGCAAGCCAAAGCCCCAGAAACAGCACAAGCAGCGCAGCCGGCAGCGAACGAGACATCCAGTTCTCCAATAGCGGTAATCGAAAGCATCCATGATCGCCGATGCCCAGTTGTAAGGCAAAATCACATTCCTGCAGCTATGTTGCAGATAACAAGCACACCAAAGACCACCGCAGCTGGCAACTTTGCCCGGCCCGTTGTGGTCCTAGCCTGCACACTGCTCGACCTTGCGTTCTTTTGGGGGATTACATGCTTCGATCTTTGCGCCTCGCTGCCTTGCTCGGCGGCCTGCTCATGGCTGTGGCCGCTTCGGCGCGGGATATCGACGCCGCGAGCTATGGCTACCCTTTGACCAACCCGTTCGAGGCAACCATCGCCACCACGCCGCCGGAGCAACGCCCCACCCTGCCCGGCGACGACGAAATCAGCCAGTCCGACTACAGCCTCAACCTGCGCCCGGACCGTGAGTTCACCCTGCCCGACAATTTCTGGGCAGTGAAGAAGCTCAAGTACCGCCTGGCCCGCCAGGACCACGAGGCACCGCTGATTTTCATCATCGCTGGCACCGGTGCGCCCTACACCAGCAGCATCAACGAATACCTGAAAAAGCTGTTCTACCAGGCCGGCTTCCACGTGGTGCAACTGTCCTCGCCCACCAGCTATGACTTCATGAGCGCCGCCTCGCGCTTCGCCACCCCAGGCGTCAGCCAGGAGGATGCCGAAGACATGTACCGGGTGATGCAGGCCGTGCGCGCCCAGCACCCACGCCTGCCGATCAGCGAGTTCTACCTCACCGGCTACAGCCTGGGCGCACTCGACGCTGCCTTCGTCAGCCACCTGGACGAAACCCGCCGCAGCTTCAATTTCAAGCGCGTGCTGCTGCTGAACCCGCCGGTCAACCTGTACACCTCGATCAACAACCTGGACAAGCTGGTGCAAACCCAGGTCAAGGGCATCGACCGCAGCACCACCTTCTACGAGCTGATGCTGACCAAGCTGACCCGCTACTTCCAGGAAAAAGGCTACATCGACCTCAATGAAGCCCTGCTGTACGACTTCCAGCAGTCGCGCCAGCACCTCTCCAACGAGCAGATGGCCATGCTGATCGGCACCTCGTTCCGCTTTTCGGCGGCCGACATTGCCTTCACCTCCGACCTGATCAACCGCCGCGGCCTGATCATTCCGCCGAAGTTCCCGATCACCGAGGGCAGCAGCCTCACGCCGTTCTTCAAGCGCGCCCTGCAGTGCGACTTCGACTGCTACATGACCGAGCAGGTCATCCCCATGTGGCGCGCCCGCACCGACGGCAACAGCATCCTGCAACTGGTCAACCAGGTAAGCCTGTATGCGCTGGAAGACTACCTGAGCAGCAGCGACAAGATCGCCGTGATGCACAACGCCGACGACGTCATCCTCGGCCCTGGTGACATCGGCTTCCTGCGCAAGGTGTTCGGGGACCGCCTGACCCTTTACCCCCATGGCGGCCATTGCGGCAACCTCAATTACCGCGTCAACAGTGACGCCATGCTGGAGTTCTTCCGTGGTTAACAAACTCCTCTTTGCCACTGCCCTGTTCGCCGCCGGCCAGGCCCTGGCCGCCGAAACCGCCCCTCGGGCCAGCGTGGTCGAGGCCGACCCGCAAGTCACAGAAGCACCGCTGACGCCCGAGGCCGATGGTTTCGTCGACCCGCTGCGCGAGCTGAAATTCAACCCGGGGCTGGACCAGCGCGAGTTCGAGCGCTCGACCCTGCAAGCGCTGAACGTGTACGACCCGCTGGAATCGCTCAACCGGCGCGTCTACCACTTCAACTACCGCCTGGACCAATGGGTGCTGCTGCCGATGGTAAGCGGCTACCAGTACGTCACCCCGCGCTTCGTGCGCACCGGGGTGACCAACTTCTTCAACAACCTGGGCGACGTGCCGAACCTGTTCAACAGCGTGTTGCAGTTGAAGGCCAAGCGCTCGGCGGAGATCACCGCACGGCTGATGTTCAACACCATCATCGGCGTGGGTGGGCTGTGGGACCCGGCGACCAAGATGGGCCTGCCGCGGCAAAGCGAAGACTTTGGCCAGACCTTGGGCTTCTACGGCGTACCGGACGGGCCGTACCTGATGTTGCCGGTACTGGGGCCGTCGAACCTGCGCGATGCCACCGGGCTGGTGGTGGACTATGCGGGCGAACAGGCGATCAACTACCTGAACGTGGCTGAAGCCAGCAGCGACCACCCGGAAATTTCCGTGCTGCGCGTGGTGGACAAGCGCTACAGCACCAAATTCCGCTATGGCCAGCTCAACTCGCCGTTCGAGTACGAGAAGGTGCGGTATGTGTATACCCAGGCGCGCAAGTTGCAGATAGCCGAGTAAGCAGGCCAGGCCTCTTCGCAGCACAAGGCTGCTCCTACAAGGCGACGCGCTCCCCTGTAGGAGCAGCCTTGTGCTGCGAAGAGGCCAGCACAGGCAACATCAAATCCCCAGGAACTGGCAAAGCTCGCGCTTCTTGGCCAAGGCATCCTTTCGCCCCAGTTCGATCAGCTCGCTGCAATAACTGGCCTCGAACAGCAAATAGCTCAACACCCCCGCCCCGCTGGTACGCGTCGCACCTGGCCCGCGCAGGAACATGCGCAACGCCGCCGGCAACTCGCGCCGGTGCCGCGCGGCAATCTCGTCCAGCGGCTGGCTGGGCGCTACCACCAGCACGTCGATTGGCGCCAGGCCCAGGCGCCGGGCGTCCAGGTGCGCCGGCAACAGGTGGCTCAAGTGGTTGAGGCGCTGAAGCAGCTCGATGTCGTCTTCCAGGCTGTCAATGAACGTACTGTTGAGCATGTGCCCGCCGATCTGCGCCAGGCTCGGCTGCTGCCCGCTGAACACCCGCTGGGTCGGCAATGGTGGCGCCGGCCGCTGCGGGTTGCCGCTGACCCCGACTACCAGTACTCGGCTGGCACCCAGGTGCAGGGCCGGGCTGATCGGCGCCGATTGGCGTACCGCGCCATCACCGAAATATTCGTCGCCCAGCCGCACCGGGGCGAACAGCAACGGGATGGCCGCGCTGGCCAGCAGGTGGTCGATGGTCAACGGCGTGGGCATGCCAATGCGGCGGTGGCGCAACCAGGCTTCGATGGTGTCGCGGCCCTGGTAGAAGGTCACCGCCTGGCCGGACTCGTAGCCAAAGGCGGTTACCGCGACGGCACGCAGTTGTTCGGCGGCCAGGGAGTGGGCGATACCGTCCAGGTTCAAGTGCGCCTGCAGCAAGCCGCGCAATGGGCTGCTGTCCAGCAGCGCCACTGGCGCCGGGCCGCCCACGCCCAGCAGGTTGTGGGCGACGAAGCGGCTGGCCTGGCGGACCACCCCGGGCCAGTCGCTGCGGATCACCAGATGGCTGCGGAAGTTCTGCCAGAAGGCGGTGAGCCGCTGTACGGCGTCGCTGAAATGGGTGGCGCCGCTGGCCAGGGTGACGGCGTTGATGGCGCCGGCGGAGGTGCCGACGATGACCGGGAACGGGTTGTGCGCGCCAGCGGGCAGCAGCTCGGCAATGCCGGCCAGCACGCCGACCTGGTAGGCAGCACGGGCGCCGCCGCCAGAAAGGATAAGACCGGTTACCGGGGGTGGGGCCATAGGAGTCCTTCCTGGGGTTGATGTGCTTTCAGGCCTGGCCTATTCGCGGGTGAACCCGCTCCCACAGGTATTGCACAGCCTTCAAGGCCTGTGGAGAACTTGTGGGAGCGGGTTCACCCGCGAATAGGCCGGCACAGGCAAAGCAAGGCTCAGCGCTTTTTCTTCTCATACAGCCGCGGCGCCCCTTCGGGCCGCGACTTGAACCGGCGATGCGCCCACAGGTACTGCTCGGGGCATTCGCGCAACACGCTTTCCACCCACTGGTTGATGCGCAGGCAGTCAGCCTCTTCGCTTTCCCCGGGGAAGTCCGCCAGCGGCGGGTGGATCACCAGCCGGTAGCCGCTGCCATCCTCCAGGCGCTTCTGGGTGAAAGGGATCACCTGTGCCTTGCCCAACCGGGCAAACTTGGTGGTGGCAGTCACCGTCGCCGCCGGGATGCCGAACAGCGGCACGAACAGGCTCTGCTTGGCGCCATAGTCCTGGTCGGGTGCGTACCAGATCGCCCGGCCCGAACGCAGCAGCTTGAGCATGCCGCGCACGTCCTCGCGCTCCACCGCCAGCGAGTCGAGGTTATGCCGCTCGCGGCCGCTGCGCTGGATGAAGTCGAACAGCGGGTTGCCGTGTTCGCGGTACATGCCGTCGATGGTGTGTTGCTGGCCCAGCAATGCGGCGCCGATTTCCAGGGTGGTGAAATGCACGGCCATCAGGATAGCCCCCTGCCCCGCCTGCTGAGCGGCCTGCAGGTGCTCCAGCCCCTCGACATGGGCCAGGCGCGCCAGCCGGGCCTTGGGCCACCACCAGCTCATGGCCATTTCGAAGAAGGCGATACCGGTAGAGGCGAAGTTGGCCTTGAGCAGACGCTGCCGTTCGTCGACGGACAGCTCCGGGAAACACAGCTCCAGGTTGCGCGCGGCAATGCGCCGCCGCTCACCGGCAAAGCGGTACATCACCGCTCCCAGCGCGGCACCGACTTTCAACAGGACCCGGTACGGCAACTGGACCACCAGCCACAGCAGGCCCAGGCCCAGCCACAGGCCCCAGAAACGTGGGTGAAGGAAATAGGGACGAAAACGCGGGCGTTCCATTGAAGCTTCCGGAAAGACAAAGGCCGCGCATTCTACAACGGATCAGCGCATGTTGCGGGCAACCGGTCTTATCGTTATAAGTCAGGGCACTTTTTTCGCAACAAGCCGTCTATGCAGACCATGAGCCCAAACCACACACCCGACACCGCCTCCGTGTTCCAGCTCAAGGGCAGCATGCTCGCCATTACAGTGCTGGAACTGGCGCGCAATGACCTTGAAGCCCTCGACCGCCAACTGGCGGCCAAAGTCGCCCAGGCACCGAACTTCTTCAGCAACACGCCGCTGGTGCTGGCGCTGGACAAGCTGCCGGCCGACGAGGGGGCAATCGACCTGCCCGGCTTGATGCGCATCTGCCGCCACCACGGCCTGCGTACCCTGGCCATCCGTGCCAACCGCATCGAGGACATCGCCGCCGCCATCGCCATCGACCTGCCGGTGCTGCCGCCATCAGGAGCCCGCGAACGTCCGCTGGAGCCCGAACCCGAGGTGAAGAAGCCCGAGCCGGCCCCTGTCCCGCCGCCAATCCTCGAGCCCGAGGTGCGCCCGACCCGCATCATCACCGCGCCAGTACGGGGCGGCCAGCAGATCTACGCCCAGGGTGGCGACCTGGTGGTGACCAGTTCGGTCAGCCCGGGGGCGGAACTTCTGGCCGATGGCAACATCCATGTGTACGGCGCCATGCGCGGCCGTGCCCTGGCCGGCATCAAAGGCAATACCAAGGCGCGTATCTTCTGCCAGCAGATGACCGCCGAAATGGTCTCCATCGCCGGCCAGTACAAGGTCTGCGAAGACTTGCGCCGCGACCCGTTGTGGGGCACCGGCGTGCAAATCAGCCTGTCTGGCGACGTGTTGAACATCACCCGTCTTTAACGGATACTTGCCAGCATTTTTAGTGCAACTTTTTATCGTTGCCATTTATTTGTATTTTTGCAGGGACTTGTGTCCCGATTATTTTAGGGGTGAAACACCTTGGCCAAGATTATCGTGGTTACTTCCGGCAAGGGGGGTGTGGGCAAGACCACCACCAGCGCCGCCATTGGTACCGGCCTCGCACTGCGCGGCCACAAGACCGTCATCGTCGACTTCGACGTGGGCCTGCGTAACCTCGACCTGATCATGGGCTGCGAACGCCGCGTGGTGTACGACTTCGTCAACGTGGTCAACGGCGAGGCCAACCTGCAACAGGCCCTGATCAAGGACAAGCGCCTCGAGAACCTGTTCGTGCTGGCCGCCAGCCAGACCCGTGACAAGGACGCGCTGACCCAGGAAGGCGTGGAAAAGGTGCTGATGGAGTTGAAGGAAACCTTCGACTACGTCATCTGCGACTCGCCGGCCGGTATCGAAAAAGGCGCGCACCTGGCGATGTACTTCGCCGACGAAGCCGTCGTGGTGACCAACCCCGAGGTTTCCTCGGTACGTGACTCCGACCGCATGCTGGGCATCCTGTCGAGCAAGTCGCGCCGCTCCGAGAACGGCGAAGAGCCGATCAAGGAACACCTGCTGATCACCCGCTACCACCCGGAGCGCGTGGAAAAGGGCGAAATGCTGAGCATCGCCGACGTCGAAGAGATCCTGGCGATCAAGCTCAAGGGTGTGATCCCCGAGAGCCAGGCAGTGCTCAAGGCTTCCAACCAGGGTATCCCGGTCATCCTCGACGACCAGAGCGATGCCGGCCAGGCCTATAGCGATACCGTCGACCGTCTGCTGGGCAAAGAAAAGCCCCTGCGGTTCATCGAAGTGCCGAAGCAAGGATTCTTCGCGCGCCTGTTTGGAGGCAAGTAAACCATGAACCTTTTTGACTTCTTTCGTGGCAGACAGAAACAGACCAGCGCGTCGGTAGCGAAAGAGCGTCTACAGATCATCGTGGCGCACGAGCGCGGCCAACGCAGCGAGCCGGACTACCTGCCAGCGCTGCAGAAAGAACTGCTGGAAGTGATCCGCAAGTATGTGAACATCGGCAACGATGACGTGCATATCGAGCTGGAAAACCAGGGTAGCTGCTCGATTCTGGAGCTGAACATCACCTTGCCGGATCGCTGATTTCGCGACCAGGCCTGGATCATTGGGGCTGCTTTGCAGCCCATCGCCGGCAAGCCAGCTCCCACAGGGTCCGCGCTGCACCTGTGGGAGCTGGCTTGCCGGCGATGGGCCGCAAAGCGGCCCCAGTGTTTTCCCCGATATAACCGAGACCAAGCAATGCCGCTGTCCAACATCCAGATCCTGCACGAAGACGCCGCCATCCTGGTGATCAACAAACCGACCCTGCTGCTGTCGGTACCCGGCCGAGCCGAGGACAACAAGGACTGCCTGATCACCCGCCTGCAGGAAAACGGCTACCCCGACGCGTTGATCGTGCACCGCCTGGACTGGGAAACTTCCGGCATCATCCTGCTGGCCCGGGATGCCGACAGCCACCGTGAGCTGTCGCGCCAGTTCCACGACCGCGAAACCGAAAAGGCCTACACCGCGCTGTGCTGGGGCCAGCCGGCGCTGGACAGCGGCAGCATCGACCTGCCGCTGCGCTACGACCCGCCGACCAAGCCACGGCATGTGGTGGACCACGAGCAGGGCAAGCATGCGCTGACCTTCTGGCGCATCGTCGAGCGCTGCGGTGATTACTGCCGGGTAGAGCTGACACCGATTACCGGGCGTTCACACCAGTTGCGCGTGCACATGCTGTCGATCGGGCACCCGCTGCTGGGCGACCGGTTGTATGCCAACCCCGAGGCGCTGGCGGCCCATGAGCGGCTGTGCCTGCATGCCTCGATGCTGAGCTTTACCCACCCGGTGACCGGGGAGCGGTTGAAGTTCGAGTGCCCTGCGCCTTTCTGAATTTGTATTGCCTGTACTGGCCTCTTCGCGGGCTTGCCCGCTCCCACAGGGATAACACTGCATTCGAAATCTTTGCAGTACCTGTGGGAGCGGGCGAGCCCGCGAAGAGGCAGACACAATTTACTGACCCAATACGCTAAACTCGCGCCACTGCTGTCTGGAGTGAGCCATGCGCGACGCACTGAATTCTGGCCTTGTCGATTTCCTCAAGGCCTCCCCCACGCCCTTCCACGCCACCGCCAGCCTGGCCCAGCGCCTGGAAGCTGCCGGCTACCAACGCCTGGACGAGCGCGACAGCTGGGCCACAGTGCCTGGCGGCCGCTACTACGTCACCCGTAACGACTCGTCGATCATCGCCATCAAGCTGGGCAAGCAGGCACCGTTGCTGAACGGCATCCGCATGGTCGGCGCCCACACCGACAGCCCGTGCCTGCGGGTCAAGCCGCAGCCCGAGCTGCAGCGCCAGGGCTTTCTGCAACTGGGCGTCGAAGTGTATGGCGGCGCCCTGCTGGCGCCATGGTTCGACCGCGACCTGTCGCTGGCCGGCCGGGTCACCTACCGCCGTGACGGCAAGGTCGAGAGCCAGCTGATCGACTTCAAGCTGCCAATCGCAGTCATCCCCAACCTGGCAATCCATCTCAACCGTACCGCCAACGAAGGCTGGGCGATCAACCCGCAGAACGAGCTGCCGCCAATCCTGGCCCAGGTGGCGGGTGACGAGCGCATCGACTTCCGCGCCCTGCTCACCGAGCAACTGGCCCGCGAGCACGAGCTGATCGCCGATGTGGTGCTGGATTACGAGCTGAGCTTCTACGACACCCAGGACGCTGCGCTGGTTGGCCTGAACGGCGACTTCATCGCCGGTGCGCGCCTGGACAACCTGTTGTCGTGCTATGCCGGCCTGCAGGCCCTGCTGGCCGCCGACAGCGATGAAACCTGTGTGTTGGTGTGCAACGACCACGAAGAAGTGGGCAGCTGCTCGGCCTGCGGCGCCGACGGCCCGATGCTGGAGCAGACCCTGCAGCGCCTGCTGCCGGATGGCGACGCCTACGTGCGTACCATCCAGCGCTCGCTGATGGTGTCGGCCGACAACGCCCACGGCGTGCACCCCAACTACGCCGACAAGCACGACGGCAACCACGGGCCCAAGCTCAACGCCGGGCCGGTCATCAAGGTGAACAACAACCAGCGCTACGCTACCAACAGCGAAACCGCCGGGTTCTTCCGCCACCTGTGCATGGCCGAGGAAGTGCCGGTGCAGAGCTTCGTGGTACGCAGCGACATGGGCTGTGGCTCGACCATCGGGCCGATTGCTGCCAGCCACCTTGGCGTGCGTACGGTGGATATCGGCTTGCCGACCTTTGCCATGCATTCGATTCGCGAACTGTGCGGCAGCCATGACCTGGCGCACCTGGTGAAAGTGCTGAGCGCCTTCTACCGTTGCCGCGAGTTGCCTTGATGTTGATGTAGGCAGGCTCGGCCTCTTCGCGGGTAAACCCGCTCCCACAGGGACCGCACAACCTTCAACAGTTGTGCCATGCCTGTGGGAGCGGGTTTACCCGCGAAGAGGCCAGACCTGCCCAAGGTCAATCCCGCTTCGCCTGCTACCCGCTATGCTTGTTACATGGCCCCACTGCAAAAGGATTGCTGTCCATGTCCCCGTTCCTTTCCCTGTTCGTGCCGGTGTTCCTGTTCCTCATGCTGCTGACCATCGGCTTCAGCCTGCGCGAGCGCAACATCGGTGTGCTGATGATGTGGGTCGGCACCCTGGGTATCTTCGGCCTCACCTGCTGGAAAATCCTGGAGCAACTGCCGTCGTGAACCTCTACACTCGGCCAATCGTTTGACCTGAGGTAGTTTTGCCAGTGCCTGCCCTTCTGCGTTGCCTGTTCCTGCTGCTGTTCCTTTTTGTGACCCCGCTACAGGCTGCGGGCCTGCCAGGCCTGCTTGGTGGCAGCACGCCCGCGCAGCCAGAGGCCAGCGAACCGCTAGGCAAGTCGCTGGACGAGGTGATCAAGAACCTGGAAAACGACCAGCAGCGGGCCAAGCTGCTGGCCGACCTGAAAAAGCTGCGCGACGCCACCAGGCAATCGCAGCCCACCGTCGAACAGGGCGTGCTCGGCCTGATCGGCGGCGCCCTGCATGACTTCGAAAAGCAGTTCAGCGGCGATGCCAGCCCGTTCCGTCGCTGGGCCGCGGAAATCGAGCAGGCCCAGGTCGAGCTGACCGAGCTGGTGGTGCCGGTGCACCAGTGGCCGGCCATCCTGTTCGGCTTTGCCGCCGTCATCGCCGTGTGGAGCGTGCTGGCCTATGCCTTCAACTGGGTCGGGCACCGGGTACGCCTGCGTTTTGGCCTGAGCGAGGAACTGCCGCAGCACCCGCGCACCTGGGACCTGGTGCGCTTTGCCCTGCGCAAGCTGGGCCCATGGCTGGTTGCGCTGGTGTTCACCGTGTACCTGAGCTTCGTGCTGCCGCCGTCGCTGGGCAAGTCGCTGGCCATGGTGCTGGCCTACGCACTGGTGGTCGGCACCTGCTTCTCGGCCATCTGCGTGATCGCCTTCTCGCTGCTCGACGGCCCCCACCGCCACCGCGCCCTGCACATCCTGCGCCACCAGGCGTTTCGCCCGTTGTGG
The DNA here is from genome assembly GCF_900277125.1 of Pseudomonas inefficax. Lineage (GTDB taxonomy): Bacteria > Pseudomonadota > Gammaproteobacteria > Pseudomonadales > Pseudomonadaceae > Aquipseudomonas > Aquipseudomonas inefficax. The sequence goes on along the minus strand of NZ_OPYN01000074.1, from coordinate 15,673 downwards.
CTGATCGGCAGCTTCGCCGCGTTTGGCGAAGCGATGAGCGACCCGCGCCTGACGGTCGCCCTCGGCACCCACCTGGCCCACGCGCTGGCCACCTTGGCCAACGTGTTTGCGGCGCTGTGCACGGGGCTGTTCATCCTGCGCTTCCGCCGCCCGATCGCCCACCTGATCCGTAACCAGCCACTGTCACGGCGCCTGACCCGGCGCACGCTCAGCGACACCATCGAAATCCTCGGCAGCTTCTGGTTCGTGCCGGCACTGATCCTGGTGGCAATTTCGCTGTTCGCTACGTTCATCTCGGCCGGTGACACCAGCACTGCCCTGCGCCAGTCACTGATGTGCACGGTGCTGGTGGTGGTGTGCATGGTGCTCAACGGCCTGGTACGCCGCCACGCTGCCAACCCCAAACGCGCCAACAAGCGCCAGGCGGTGTACGCCGAGCGCCTGCGCAACTTCGGCTACCTGTTGGTGCACCTGTTCATCTGGCTGGTGTTCATCGAGCTGGGGCTGCGCGTGTGGGGCCTGTCGATGATCAGCTTCGCCGAAGGCGACGGCCACGACATAAGCGTGCGCCTGCTGGGCCTGGCCGGCACGCTGATCGTCGCCTGGCTGGTGTGGATCCTTGCCGACACCGCCGTGCACCATGCCCTGGTGCGTTCGCGCCGGGGCATGGCCAACGCCCGCGCGCAAACCATGATGCCGTTGATCCGCAACGTGATGTTCGTAGTCATCTTCATCATTGCTGTGATCGTCGCCCTGGCCAATATGGGCATGAACGTCACCCCGCTGCTGGCCGGTGCCGGTGTGATCGGCCTGGCCATCGGCTTTGGTGCGCAGTCGCTGGTGGCCGACCTGATCACCGGGTTGTTCATCATCATCGAGGACTCGCTGGCGATAGACGACTACGTGGATGTGGGCGGGCACCTGGGCACGGTGGAGGGGCTGACCATCCGTACCGTGCGCCTGCGCGATATCGACGGCATCGTGCATACCATCCCGTTCAGCGAGATCAAGAGCATCAAGAACTACTCGCGCGAGTTCGGCTACGCGATCTTCCGCGTGGCGATCCCGCACAGCATGAACATCGACCAGGCGATCACGCTGATTCGCGAAGTGGGGCAGAAGCTGCGCAACGACCCGCTGATGCGCCGCAACATCTGGTCGCCGCTGGAGCTGCAGGGGGTGGAGAGTTTCGAGTCGGGGTCGGCGATCCTGCGGGCGCGGTTCAAGACCGCGCCGATCAAGCAGTGGGAGGTTTCGCGGGCGTTCAACCTGGCGTTGAAGCGGCAGCTGGATGAGGCGGGGCTGGACCTGGCGACGCCGCGGTTGTCAGTGCAGGTAGTGACTACCGGTTCCTCCAGTTAGGGCCTCTTCGCGGGTGAACCCGCTCCCACAAGTACTGTGCAAAGGCTGAAACCTGTGCGGTCCCTGTGGGAGCGGGTTTACCCGCGAAGAAGCCAACATTTCATCCAGCCTGGGCGCGGATGCGGATGGCATCATGCCGCCAATACTCCAGGTCACAATCGATCAGGTGCCCATGCTGGTCACTGTTGACCCGGGTGATATGCAACCCGGGGCTTCCCGCCGACACCTTCAAGGCGCTGGCCGCCTCCACCGGCAATGCCGTCGGCAAGATCTCGAAGCACACCTGCCCATACTGGATGCCATACACCCGCCCATAAATCTCGGTCAGCGACTGCGCCAGGTCCTGCTCGAGAATCTCCGGGAAGTACCGGGGGTTGAGGTAGTGCTCGGCATACAGCACCGCTCGCCCATCGATCCGCCGCAACCGGCAGATACGCACCACGCTGGACAACGCCGGCAGCTGCAAGCGCGCACAGATAGCCGCCGAAGCCGGCTGCAGCCGCGCCGACAGCAGCTCGGTACTGGGCTCGCGCCCCTGGTCGCGGACCATGGCATGGAAGTGGCTGCGCTCGATCAGGTCGTAGGTCAGCCGTTCGGGCGCGACGAACCAGCCGCGACGCTCTTCGCGGTAGATCAACCCTTGGGCTTCCAGCTGTACCAGCGCCTCACGCAGGGTAATGCGCGTGGTGTCGAAAACCTCGCTGAGCTTGCGCTCGGCCGGCAGCTTGCCGCCCGGCGCCAGCAGGCCGTGCTCGATCTGTTCCTGCAGGGCGTGGCAGATGGCTGTTACCGCACGCGGTGGCATCGACTGCATCAAAGGTTACCTATCTGGACTAGTCCAGCCCCAGAACAGGGCACTTGGAGAATAGTGCAAGCCTAGGCAGGGCTGATGAACATCCCGTGACAAAGGCTTTGGCCAGACACTGCCAGAAACGCGCCAAGCCAGCAGAACCGGGGCGGCTGCGTGGTCTACGCTGTAGCTTCAGGGCCTTCCTCGGCCCTCCCCTACATCAAACTGTCACGCAAGCAGCCTACCTTGGCTCAAGGTTTGCTGACCTAGACCAACGGTCACCAGACAACGGCTTCACTCATAACAACCATCGCTAAAGGCACCCACCCAAGGAGCTTCGGATGAAAAAGTTGTTCATGGCGTCACTACTCGGTTCGGCCATCGCCCTGTGTACCACGGCCATGGCCGCCGATACCGACCTCAAGGCCCTGGAAGACGCCGCCCGCAAGGAAGGCAACGTCAACAGTGTGGGCATGCCCGATGCCTGGGCCAACTGGAAAGGCACCTGGGAAGACCTGGCCAGCAAGTACGGCCTCAAGCACAGCGACACCGACATGAGCTCGGCCCAGGAAATCGCCAAGTTCGAAGCCGAGAAGGACAACGCCAGCGCCGACATTGGCGACGTGGGTGCTGCCTTCGGCCCGATCGCCGTGAGCAAAGGCGTGAGCCAACCGTACAAGCCGAGCACCTGGGACCAGGTGCCGACCTGGGCCAAGGACAAGGACGGCCACTGGGCACTGGCCTATACCGGCACCATCGCCTTCATCATCAACAAGGACCTGGTCAAGGAAGGCGAGCGGCCCACCTCCTGGCACGACCTGGAAAAAGGCAAGTACAAGGTCGCCATCGGTGACGTCGGCACCGCAGCCCAGGCCGCCAACGGCGTGCTGGCTGCGGCGATTGCCTACAAGGGTGACGAGACCAACCTGGCACCGGGCCTGCAGCTGTTCACCAAGCTGGCCCAGCAGAAGCGCCTGTCGCTGGCCAACCCGACCATCCAGACCCTGGAGAAGGGCGAGGTGGAGGTGGGCGTGGTGTGGGACTTCAACGGCCTGAGCTACCGCGAGCAGATCGACCCCAAGCGTTTCGAAGTGCTGATCCCGTCGGATGGCTCGGTGATCTCCGGCTATACCACCGTTATCAACAAGTACGCCAAGCACCCGAATGCGGCCAAGCTGACGCGTGAGTACATCTTCAGCGACGCCGGGCAGATCAACCTGGCCAAGGGGCATGCGCGACCGATCCGTGCCGAGCACCTGAAGCTGCCGGAAGACGTGCAGGCCAAGCTGCTGCCCAACGAACAGTACCAGGTAGCGCAGCCGATCAAGAATGCCGAAGCCTGGGAAGCGACCTCGAAGAAGCTGCCGCAGATGTGGCAGGAGCAGGTGATCATCGAGATGGAGTAAGGCAGGACCATCCTGGGGCTGCTGCGCAGCCCATCGCGACGCAAGGCCGCTCCCACAGGGCCTGCGTCGCCCCAGAGGTTTTCGCTGTCCCTGTGGGAGCGGCCTTGTGTCGCGAAAGGAGGGCGAAGCCCTCCCCGGTTCCTTTGCGGAGTATTGAATGAGCCACAACGTCATCCTCGTCCTGCTCGACGGCCTCAACTACCAGGTCGCCCACCACGCCATGGGCCACCTGCACGCCTACGTCGAGGCCGACCGTGCCGCGCTGTACCGCGTGGAATGCGAATTGCCGTCGCTGTCACGGCCGCTGTACGAGTGCATCCTCACCGGCGTACCTCCTATCGACAGCGGCATCGTGCACAACAACGTCAACCGCCTGTCCAACCAGCGCAGCGTGTTCCACTACGCCCGCGAGGCCAACCTCGGCACCGCGGCGGCGGCCTATCACTGGATGAGTGAGCTGTACAACCGCTCGCCCTTCGACCCGCAGCGCGACCGCCATACCCACGCACCGAAACTGCCGATCCAGCACGGGCTGTTCTACTGGGACGACCGTTACCCCGATTCGCACCTGCTGGCCGACGGCGAGTACCTGCGCCGCCGCCACGCCCCCAACTTCCTGCTGGTGCACCCGATGAGCATCGACGATGTCGGCCACCACCATGGCCTGGACAGCAGCCAGTACCGCAACGCCGCGCGCAGCGCCGATATCCTGCTGGCCGACTACCTGCCAGGCTGGCTCGAAGAGGGCTACCAGGTACTGGTTACCGCCGACCACGGCATGAACAACGACCGCTCGCACAATGGCCTGCTGACCGAGGAACGCGAAGTGCCACTGTTCGTCTTCGGCGATGCCTTCAGCCTCGACCCTGCGGCCAAACCGCTGCAGACCGAGCTGTGCGGGACGATCTGCGAGCTGCTTGGCGCGCCGCATGACAAGAGCGTCTGCCGGGAGCTGCTGAAGTGACCACACCCAAGCGCAGCAGCGCCCGTGGCCGCTACCTGGCCTTGCTGTGCCTGCTACCGTTCGCCGTGTTCTTCGTCATCTTCCAGATCGCCCCGCTGGCCTGGGTGGCGATCAACAGCCTGCAGTCGGAAGCGGGCTGGGGCGTGGACAACTTCAGCAAGGTATTCGCCTCGAAGTTCTATTTGCAGGCCCTGCAACGCAGCCTGGAAATCAGCTTCTGGTCGAGCCTGTTCGGCATCGTCATCGCCACCCTCGGCGCCTACTCGCTGCGCCAGGTGGACTCGAAGCTGCGCGACTTCGTCAGCGCCTTCGCCAACATGACCAGCAACTTCGCCGGGGTGCCGCTGGCCTTCGCCTTCATCATCCTGCTCGGCTTCAACGGCGCGCTGACCCTGCTGCTGAAGCAGGTCGGCCTACTGGAAGACTTCAGCATCTATTCCAAGAGCGGGCTGATCCTGGTGTACACCTACTTCCAGATCCCGCTTGGCGTGTTGCTGCTGTACCCCGCTTTCGACGCCCTGCGCGAAGACTGGCGCGAGTCGGCCGCGCTGCTGGGCGCCAGCCACTGGCAGTTCTGGCGGCACATCGGCTTGCCGGTGCTGGCCCCGGCACTGCTGGGCACCTTCGTCATCCTGTTGGCCAACGCCCTCGGTGCCTATGCCACCGTGTACGCGCTGACCACCGGCAACTTCAACGTACTGCCGATCCGCATCGCCGGCCTGGTGGCCGGTGACATCAGCCTCGATCCCAACCTGGCCAGCGCCCTGGCGATGGTCCTGGTGGGGCTGATGACGCTGGTCACGGTGGTGCATCAATGGCTGCTGAAAAGGAGCTACCATGCGCGCTGACGCCCGTTCCGGCGGCTGGTACCACCGCGCCGTGGTCTATCTGCTGTTCCTCATCCTGCTGCTGCCGCTGGCCGGCACCCTGCTCTACTCGCTGGCCACCAGCTGGTCGGCCAGCCTGCTGCCCAGCGGCCTCACCTTCAAATGGTACATCGCACTGTGGAGCGAGCCGCGCTTCCTGGCGGCCTTCGGCCAGTCGCTACTGGTGTGCGTGGGCGCGCTGCTGCTGTCGGTGGTGCTGATCCTGCCGCTGCTGTTCGTGGTGCACTACCACTTCCCGAGGCTCGACGCGCTGATGAACATCCTCATCCTGCTGCCGTTCGCGGTGCCGCCGGTGGTGTCGTCGGTGGGGCTGCTGCAGCTGTATGGCAGCGGGCCCATGGCCATGGTCGGTACACCGTGGATCCTGATCGGCTGCTACTTCACCATCGCCCTGCCGTTCATGTACCGGGCCATTACCAACAACCTACAGGCGATCAACCTGCGCGACTTGATGGATGCCGCCCAGCTGCTGGGCGCCAGCACCTGGCAGGCGGCGCTGCTGGTGGTACTGCCGAACCTGCGCAAGGGCCTGATGGTCGCGCTGCTGTTGTCGTTCTCGTTCCTGTTCGGCGAGTTCGTGTTCGCCAACCTGCTGGTCGGCACCCGCTACGAGACCCTGCAGGTGTACCTGAACAACATGCGCAACAGCAGCGGCCACTTCAACAGCGCGCTGGTGATCTCTTACTTCGCCTTCGTGCTGGTACTGACCTGGGTCGCCAACCGCCTGAACAAGGACAAGACCTGACATGAGCTTCGTCAGCGTACAGAAACTGCAAAAAAGCTACGCCGGCAGCCCGGTGTTCGAAAACATCGACTGCCGTATCGAACGCGGCGAGTTCGTTACCCTGCTCGGCCCTTCCGGTTGCGGCAAGTCCACGCTGCTGCGCTGCATCGCCGGGCTGACCCCGGTGGACAGCGGGCAGATCCTGCTCGACGGCCAAGACATCGTGCCGCTGAGCCCGCAAAAGCGCGGTATCGGCATGGTGTTCCAGAGCTATGCGCTGTTCCCCAACATGACCGTGGAGCAGAACGTCGCCTTCGGCCTGCGCATGCAGAAGGTCAAGGCCGACGAGAGCCAGGCCCGGGTGCGCGAGGCACTGGAGCTGGTGGAACTGGGCAACTTCGCCGGGCGCTACCCACACCAGTTGTCCGGCGGCCAGTGCCAGCGCGTGGCCCTGGCCCGCTCGCTGGTCACCCGCCCGCGTTTGCTGCTGCTCGACGAGCCGCTGTCGGCGCTGGATGCGCGCATCCGCAAGCACCTGCGCGAGCAGATCCGCGCCATTCAGCGCGAACTGGGGCTGACCACCATCTTCGTCACCCACGACCAGGAAGAGGCGCTGACCATGTCCGACCGCATCTTCCTGATGAACCAGGGGCGCATCGTCCAGAGCGGCGATGCCGAAACCCTCTACACCGCGCCGGTGGACCTGTTTGCCGCCGGCTTCATCGGCAACTACAACCTGCTCGACGCCGACAGCGCCAGCCGCCTGCTGCAGCGCCCGGTGGCCAGCCGCCTGGCGATCCGCCCCGAGTCGATCACCCTGGGCGCCAACGGCGAACTGGACGCCGAAGTGCGCAGCCACAGCCTGCTGGGCAACGTGATCCGCTACAAGGTGCGGGTGCGCGAGGTGGAACTGGTGGTCGATGTGCTCAACCGCTCACCGTCCGACCTGCATGCGGACGGGCAACGGGTAAGCTTGTCGATCGACCCCACGGCGCTACGGGAAGTGGCCTAAGGAGAATAAGCACCATGGCATTGGCAATTTTCGATCTGGACGAAACCCTGATCCACGGCGACTGCGCGTCGCTGTGGAGCGAGCAGATGGCCCGGCTGGGCTGGGTCGACGGCAAGGAATTCGTGCGCCGCGACCATGAGTTGATGGAGGCCTATGGCAAGGGCCACTTGCAGATGGAGGACTACATGGCCTTCAGCCTGGAGCCGATCGCCGGGCGCACCCTGGAAGAGGTCGAGCACCTTGTGGAGCCGTGGGTCGAAGAGGTGATCGAGCCGATCATCTACGGCGACGCCTGCCGCTGCATCGCCGAGCACCGCAAGCGCGGGGATCGCATCCTGATCATTTCGGCGTCGGGTACGCACCTGGTCGGGCCGATTGCGGCGCGGCTGGGCGTGGACGAGTACCTGGCGATCGAACTGGAGGCGGTGAATGGGGTTTATACCGGCAAGACCCATGGGGTACTGACCTATCGCGAAGGGAAGATCACGCGGTTGCTGGAGTGGCTGGACCAGGAGCAGGAGAACCTGGAGGGGGCGAGTTTCTATTCCGACTCGCGCAACGATTTGCCGTTGTTGCTGAAGGTGGATCATCCGCATGTGGTGAACCCGGATGCGGTGTTGCGCGAGCATGCCGAGATCAACAAGTGGCCGATCCTGAGCTGGGCCTGAGGTAATCGCATTGCCTGCACCGGCCCTTTCGCGGGTAAACCCGCTCCCACAGGGAACACACAGTTTTCAAGCCTGTGGTAATCCCTGTGGGAGCGGGTTCACCCGCGAAGAGGCCGGGCCTGCTTACACCAGGCTAGGGTCGATCACCATCACCAGCTTGCCCGACACCTGGTTGGTTTCAAGCTCGGCATACGCCGCCTGGGCAAACTCCACCGGGTAGGTATCCACCAGCTGCGGCGACAGGCGCCCTTCGGCAAACAGCGGCCACACCTGCTGCTGCAATTCGCGCAACAACTCGGCCTTGAAGCCGTCATCGCGGTTGCGCAATGTGGAACCGGTAATCTCCAGGCGCTTGCCCAGTACCTGCGCCAGGTCCAGCTCGAACTTGCGCCCGCCCATCAGGCCGATGATCACCCAGCGCCCGTCACGCGCCAGCAACTTGAGGTTGAGCTCGCCGTAGCTGGCGCCCACCGGGTCAAGAATCACATCGAACGGGCCGAAACCTTCCAGCGCGTCCAGGTTCTCGTTACGTACAACACCACCGGCGGCGCCCAGCGCCTCGCAGTAGGCCAGGCGGTCCTGCGAACCGACGCTGACCCACACCGGGCTGCCGAACGCCTTGCACAGCTGGATGGCAGCCGAGCCAACACCGCTGGCGCCAGCGTGCACCAGCACCTTCTCGCCAGCTTTCACGCCACCCAGTTGGAAGATGTTCAGCCAGGCAGTCGCATACACTTCCGGCAACGCCGCCGCCTCGTGCAGGCTCAGGCCCTCGGGCACCGGCAGCACGTGGCGGGCGTCCACCACCACTTCCTCGGCCATGGCGCCGCTGGCCAGTAGCGCGCATACCCGATCACCTACCCGCCAGTCAGCACCGGCGCCCACTTCTTCGATCACGCCGGAACACTCCAGGCCCATGTATGGGCTGGCGCCTGGCGGTGGTGGGTACAAACCTTTCATCTGCAGCAGATCGGCGCGGTTCAGCCCCGCAGCGGCCACTCGAATGCGCACTTGGCCTGCGTCGCAGGTCGGGCGTTCGGCCTCGACCCAGGCCACATGTCCGTCAACGCCTTGCAATGCCTTCACAGTGCCTCCATAGTTGAATCATATGACCGAGCCTGGGAACGCCAAGTCCCCAGGCTTTTTGCAGTATGCATCCGGTTATTTGCAACCGGTGAACAGAAAAGACGGCCTACTATGCGTGATCAATTGTCTCCACGTCGAATCAGCATGAAGCATTTCCTCCCAAGCACCGCCCTGGCGCTGATGATCGGCCTGGGCAGCCTCACGCTCGGCGGCAATGCGGCGGCCGCCAACAAGTGGGACAGCCTGCAGCCGGACCGCGACGAGATCGTCGCCAGCCTCAACGTAGTGGAATTGCTCAAGCGCCACCACTACAGCAAGCCGCCGCTGGACGACGCCCGCTCGGTCATCATCTATGACAGCTACATCAAGCTGCTGGACCCGGCACGCAGCTACTTCACCGCCGCCGACATCGCCGAATTCGACAAATGGAAAACGCAATTCGACGATTTCCTCAAGAGCGGTAACCTGGACCCGGGCTTCACCATCTACAAACGCTACCTGGACCGCGTCAAGCAACGCCTGGACTTCGCCCTGGCCGAGCTGAACAAGGGCGTGGACAAGATCGACTTCAACGCCAAGGAAACCTTGCTGATCGACCGCAAGGACGCCCCGTGGATGAAGGACCAGGCCGAGCTCGACGACCTGTGGCGCAAACGCGTCAAGGACGAAGTGCTGCGCCAGAAGATCGCCGGCAAGGAACCCAAGCAGATCCAGGAAACCCTGACCAAGCGTTACAAGAACCAGCTGTCGCGCCTGGACCAGACCCGTGCCGAAGACATCTTCCAGGCCTACATCAACACCTTCGCCCAGTCCTACGACCCGCACACCAACTACCTGTCGCCAGACAACGCGGAAAACTTCGACATCAACATGAGCCTGTCGCTCGAAGGCATCGGCGCAGTGCTGCAAAGCGACAACGACCAGGTCAAGATCGTGCGCCTGGTGCCGGCAGGCCCGGCGGCCAAGACCAAGCAGGTGGCACCGGCCGACAAGATCATCGGTGTGGCCCAGGGCAACAAGGAAATGGTCGACGTGGTCGGCTGGCGCCTGGACGAAGTGGTCAAGCTGATCCGCGGCCCGAAAGGCTCGGTGGTGCGCCTGGAGATCATCCCGGCCAGCAACGCACCCAGCGACCAGACCAGCAAGATCGTGTCGATCACCCGTGAGGCTGTGAAGCTCGAAGAGCAGGCAGCGAAGAAGTCGGTGCTCAAGCTCAAGCAGGACGGGCGTGACTACAAGCTGGGCATCATCGAGATCCCGGCTTTCTACCTCGATTTCAAGGCCTACCGCGCCGGTGACCCGGAGTACAAGAGCACCACGCGTGACGTGAAGAAGCTGCTCACCGAGTTGCAGAAAGAAAAAGTCGACGGCGTGGTCATCGACCTGCGCAACAACGGCGGCGGCTCGCTGCAGGAAGCCACCGAGCTGACCAGCCTGTTCATCGAGAAAGGCCCGACCGTGCTGGTGCGTAACAGCGACGGCCGTGTCGATGTGCTGGAAGACGAAAACCCCGGCGCCTTCTACAAGGGCCCGCTGGCGCTGCTGGTCAACCGCCTGTCGGCCTCGGCGTCGGAGATCTTCGCCGGTGCCATGCAGGACTACCACCGTGCGCTGATCATCGGTGGCCAGACCTTCGGCAAGGGCACCGTGCAGACCATCCAGCCACTCAACCATGGCGAGCTGAAGCTTACCCTGGCCAAGTTCTATCGGGTTTCCGGGCAGAGCACCCAGCATCAGGGCGTGCTGCCGGACATCGACTACCCGTCGATCATCGACACCAAGGAAATCGGCGAGAGCGCCCTGCCCGAGGCAATGCCATGGGACACCATTCGCCCGGTGGTCAAGCCGGCGGCCGACCCGTTCAAGCCGTTCCTGGCCCAGCTCAAGGCGCAGCATGAAGCGCGCAGCGACAAGGACGCGGAGTTCACCTACATCCGCGATCGCCTGGCCCTGACCCAGAAGCTGATGAACGAGAAGACCGTCAGCCTCAACGAGCAGGACCGCCGTGCACGCCATGACGAAATCGAGGCCAAGCAGCTGGCACTGGAGAACATCCGCCGCAAGGCCAAGGGTGAAGAGCCGCTGAAGGAGCTGAAGAAAGAGGACGAGGACGCACTGCCGACCGAAGATGAAAACACCAAGCCCGAAGACGATGCCTACCTGTCGGAAACCGGTCGCATTCTGATCGATTACCTGAGTGCGAGCACCAAGGTAGCCAAGAAGTAAGGCACTGCGGCAATGATGGCAAATTAGCTTCACCTGTCATCAAACAGTCATGGCGCTGTCGTGAAATAGAGGGGCCGGGCGTGGAAACGCCCGGCCCTTTCATTTTCAGGAAAACGTCATGACCGTCGCCGAACAGCTCAGTGCCTTGAGTGCCATCCTGGCTCAACGCAACATTCACAGTCTGTTCCAGCCGATCATGTGCCTGAGCGAGCAGCGGGTCTTCGGCCACGAAGCGTTGAGCCGCGGGCCGTCCAACAGCCCGCTGCACGCACCGCTTAACCTCTTCACCATCGCCCGCCAGGCCGGCCGCCTGACCGAACTGGAGGCAACTTGCCGGGAAAGCGCCTGCCGGCGTTTCAGCGAACAGCAGTTGCAGGGCAAGCTGTTTCTCAACGTCTCGCCGGAGTCGCTGCTAGAGCCGCACTATCCCTCCGGTCAGACCCTGAAACTGCTCGAACAGGTCGGGCTGCCGCCCAGCCGGGTGGTGATCGAGCTGACCGAACACACCCCGACCGACGACTTTCAGCTGCTGTCCAATGCCCTGCACCACTACCGCGATATGGGCTTCTCGATTGCCATCGACGACCTGGGGGCGGGTTATTCGAGCCTGCGCCTGTGGTCGGAGCTGCGCCCCGAATACGTGAAGATCGACCGCCACTTCATCGATGGCATCCACCGCGACCCGCTCAAGCGCGAGTTCGTCGGTTCGATCTTGCAGATTGCCAGGGCGTCGAAGGCTCAGGTAATTGCCGAAGGCATCGAGCTGGCGGAAGAGCTGGCGGTGCTGGTGGAGATGGGCGTGAACCTGGTGCAGGGCTACCTGCTGGGACGGCCGCAGGAGCTGGGGGCGCGCGCAAGCTGGCCGCTACCGGCGCTGATGAATGCTCCGCAGGCAGAACAGCCGACAGTGCGGCTCAATGCGACGACTGGGCAGTTGCTGGAGTTGTTTGGCCGGCACCCGCACCTGGATGCATTGGAGGTGGTAGATGCCGATGGCAGGGCTTGTGGGCTGATCCACAGGGATGCTTTGCCTGTGCCGGCCTCTTCGCGGGTAAACCCGCTCCCACAGGTTCACCACAGGGCTTGAGCCTTGCGTTGTACCTGTGGGAGCGGGTTTACCCGCGAAGAGGCCGGAACAGGCAAAATCAGGCTGTTTCGGGGTAGCTGTACTCGAACACCCGCACTACCTCGGAAGCATGCCACGACGCCGCCTCCATGCCATCCACCGGCCCGGAGAAACGCCCCAGGCGCTCCACGCATTCAAAAAAACCGGTACGCGGCAAACGGCTGGCACCCTGGCTGATTACCAGCGAGCTGCGCAATGGCTGCTCGGCGCGGGCATCCAGCACCGCCAGGTACTCCAGCGCGGCGGTCAGCGTCTGCATGGCCGGGCTGGGCAACTGCAAGCGCTCGATCAGCGCTCGATACGTCAGCAGGTGACGTTGACGACGGGCCAGGTCAAGCTCGCCCAGCAGGTTATCCCAGTGCTGACGGCTGATCCTGACCTGGCTCATGATGGCTCGCTCCAGCCAGCCACCCCCAGATGCCAGGCCAGGGCTCGGCGGATGGCAGCATCCGGCTGGCGCTCGCCCGATTCGATCATGGCCAGGTAAGCCGGGCTCACTCCGACATTGCGCGCCAGTTGCTCAGGGGCAATGCCCTTGGCCTGGCGAATCTGCGCCACTTCGCTGAAGGCTGGCAAGGGCGCACTGGCTGCATCGCCCTGCGCTGCACTGGCAACCACCTCGGCAGGTGCCTGCCCTGCGGCCTTGAGCAGCGCCTGGTACTGTTCCCAGGGAACGACGGCGTACTCGGGTTGACCGTCCCGGCTGATTACCTGAATACCCATTACAAACCCCTTTAAAAAGGATTACAGCATGTAATCCGTAGGCATAACCCTTATGCCAATTATATTACCAACTCCGGGGTCTGTGCAGTTGCGCTGCGGTTGTGGCCAGCTTTCACTGCTTGTTGCGTTCCAACCGCAGCGCTTCGGGGGTGGCCGGCAGGCGCTCGACCACGCGCAGCCGTTCGGGCGCCTGGCTGTCGCGCCAGGCCTTGAAGCGCGCCAGTTCGTCGGCCACGGTCTTCAGCACCCAACCCAGTACCGCGATGTCGTCGAGGAAGCCCACGCCCAGCAGCCAGTCGGGGATGGCGTCGATGGGGCTGACGAAATACAGCAGCCCGGCAACGATGGTGACCAGCGCCTTGGGGCTGATGGCGCGGTACTCGCCGCGCCACCAAGCCAGGCACAACGACTGCAGCAGCTTCACATCTTCACGCAACTGGCCGATGCGCGGGCCTTTGCGGGCTACCGCAAACAGCAAGGCCGGCAACCGACCACGGCTGAGCAGGCGCTCGGCCAAGGGCAGGAAACGGGCGAAATTCCAGGGTGCGCTCATGGAGCCTCCAAGAGGAAAAGGTTATCCACATTTATTGTGGATAACCTTGTGAACAGGGCGACGTTTCCGACCCCAGGTGCCTGCCAGGCAAGGGCCCCGGTCAGATCGGGCGTTTTTTACACAGCCGTTTCACACTGTGGGGGCGTACGCCGCAAACGGTTTGCGTCAACAGCTTCCTGCTTCTTCACACTGCATTTCCTCGGACAGTATCAGCAGTTGCAGGTTCGTCCAACCACCCGGCACAAACGAAAACGCCCCGTCAGGACGGGGCGTTTTGCGTGGGCCAGCCAGTGTTACTTGGCAGGCGCTTCGGCCGGGGCCTCAGCAGGAGCTTCCGCTTCCGGCTCGGCACCTTGCAGTTGGGCCGGATCCTTGATGGCGATCAGTTCCAGGTCGAATACCAGTACCGAGTTGGCCGGGATCAGCGGGCTTGGGCTCTGCGCGCCGTAGGCCAGCTCAGCCGGGATGAACAGTTTGTACTTCTCGCCGACGTGCATCAGCTGCAGGCCTTCGACCCAACCCGGGATCACGCCGCTGACCGGCAGGTCGATCGGGCTGCCACGCTCGACGGAGCTGTCGAACACCTTGCCATCGATCAGCTTGCCTTCGTAGTGGACGGTGACCACGTCGGTCGCCTTGGGCTGCGGGCCGTCGGCCTTCTTGACCACTTCGTACTGCAGGCCCGAGGCAGTGGTGACCACGCCTGGTTTCTTGGCGTTTTCCTCGAGGAATTTCTTGCCGGCGGAAGCGGCTTCTTCGCTGGCCTTGGCCAGGCGCTCTTCGGCACGCTTCTGCAGCGCGGTGAAGGCCTCTACCAGCTCTTCGTCCTTGATGCGCTGTTCCTTCTTGCCAACGGCGTCTTCGATACCGAGGGCGACTGCTTTGGAATCAAGGTCTTCCATGCCTTCCTGAGCCAGGCTCTTGCCCATGTTCAGGCCGATACCGTAGGAGGCTTTCTGTGCCGGAGTCTTCAGCTCGGGGCTGCTGGTCTGTTGATCACAGCCAGCCAGTACCAGGCCTACCAGGGCAACCGCAGCCGCCAAACGATGCTGTTTCATGCTATTTCCTTGTTCATGCGCCATAAGGGCAATCAGGGTAAAGCCGCGAGCTTAGCAGGCGGCCATGACCAATGGCTACCGGCATAGGAGCGGGTTTTGGTAAGGAAGTTCAGTAGTTAAACGCTTATTCATCAAAGGATGTGCAGCCACTGGCCAGTATTGATCGGTTGCGGCGCTTTTGCGCAGTTTTCTTTCACTGAATCACGGCTTGCACGGTCGATGTAGGAGCGGCCTTGTGTCGCGATGGAGCGCAAAGCGGTCCCAGATTTCAGCACCGCTGCACAGATTGCCGGGGCCGCTTTGCGGCCCATCGCGACACAAGGCCGCTCCTACAAAAACCACCTGCGTTCAGGGATAGCTGCCCTCTCGATACTGCCCTGCCACCTCGCGCAACACCTCGCACACCCACTGCCCCGGCAGGCTCTGCGGCAAGGCGGCATTGCGACAGATGCCGACCGAACCGCCCGGCTCGCGCACACCCAGGTCGAGCTCGACCAACTCGCCCCGACGCAGGTCGAGCAGCACCGCATCGCGCGGCGCCACCCACACGGCATCGCTGCCCAGCAGATAGCGCCGGCTCAACGCCAGCGACAGGGTTTCCAGACGCTGTGCCGGCATCTGGATGCCACATTGCACGAACAGGCTGTCGGCATGCTGGCGGATCGTGGTGCCGGCTGGCGGCAGCACCAGCGGGTAACGCTCCACCTGCCCCCGTTCTACTGGCGTGGTTGCCAGCAGCGGGTGCCGCGGTCGCACCACCAGGCTCATCGACTCGCTGTACAGGTGCTCGAACGACAGGCCCTGGATCTGCGGGCTGTCGGTCATGCGCCCGACCACCAGCTCCAGTTCACCCAGGCGCAACTGGCCCAGCAGCTGCGCGCTGACCCCGGTGACCACACTGATTACCAGTGCCTCATGCCGCTGGTGCAGGCGGCACAGCACTTCGGGCATGAGCAAGCCTTCGACCGTGGACAACACGCCGATGCGCACTTGCGACGGCGCCCGCGCCTCGCCACGCCGGCTGCTGACACCATCGCCCCGGGCCTGCAAGCTGGGCCCGGCGTACCGCATGAACCGCGTGCCGGCCG
>NZ_OPYN01000073.1 GCF_900277125.1 Pseudomonas inefficax | reverse complement strand
CTTAAGGAACTGACCCATGTGCTTTGCGAGAGTTTTAGATCGATCTGTTATATGGGGTGGGGCGGCAGGTGCCTGTCTTGGGTATTGTGGTGTTGCGGACATCGAGCGCCGCCCGCGCGGCGCTTCGCAGCACAAGGCTGCTCCTACATCTGTTTCGGGCCAGTTATTCCTGAGACGAAGGCGCGCGGCCCTTTTGTTGTCCCACCGCGATATCGCGTCAGGCAAACAAGGCGGTCGCGTGCGTNGGCCCAGGCGTGATTGGCCCGAAACAGATGTAGGAGCAGCCTTGTGCTGCGAAGCGCCGCGCGGGCGGCGCTCGATCTCACAGGCGCCGACCATCGACCGGCGAACCCTACCAGCCCCACCGCCCCCTCAAGGATACCGCCCCTCGCGATATTCCCCCGCCACTTCCCGCAGCACCTCGCACACCCACTGCCCCGGCAGGCTCTGCGGCAAGGCGGCATTGCGACAGATGCCGACCGAACCGCCCGGCTCGCGCACACCCAGGTCGAGCTCGACCAACTCGCCCCGACGCAGGTCGAGCAGCACCGCATCGCGCGGCGCCACCCACACGGCATCGCTGCCCAGCAGATAGCGCCGGCTCAACGCCAGCGACAGGGTTTCCAGACGCTGTGCCGGCATCTGGATGCCACATTGCACGAACAGGCTGTCGGCATGCTGGCGGATGGTGGTGCCGGCTGGCGGCAGCACCAGCGGGTAACGCTCCACCTGCCCCCGCTCTACTGGCGTGTTTGCCAGCAGCGGGTGACGCGGTCGCACCACCAGGCTCATCGACTCGCTGTACAGGTGCTCGAACGACAGGCCCTGGATCTGCGGGCTGTCGGTCATGCGCCCGACCACCAGCTCCAGTTCACCCAGGCGCAACTGGCCCAGCAGCTGCGCGCTGACCCCGGTGACCACACTGATTACCAGTGCCTCATGCCGCTGGTGCAGGCGGCACAGCACTTCGGGCATGAGCAAGCCTTCGACCGTGGACAACACGCCGATGCGCACTTGCGACGGCGCCCGCGCCTCGCCACGCAGGCTGCTGACACCATCGCGCAGGGCCTGCACGCTGGGCCCGGCGTAACGCATGAAACGCGTGCCGGCCGGGGTCAGCTCGACGCCCTGGCGGCTGCGCGCGAACAGCCGCGTTTCCAGCAGGTCTTCGAGTTCCTTGAGGGTCTTGGAGATGGCTGGCTGGCTGATTGCCAGGATGTCGGCAGCCCTGGCCAGGCTGCCCTGCCGGGCAATCTCCAGGAAGCACAGCAGGTGGCGGTACTTGATGCGGGTGTCGAGGTTCATGGCGCAAGCTTAACGCATGCAGATAACCTGTACCGGCCCTTTCGCGGGCACGCCCGCTCCCACAGGGATCTCCATCGCTCTCCAGACCTGTGCAGTACCTGTGGGAGCGGGCGTGCCCGCGAAGAGGCCGGTGCAAGCGGCAGATGAATATCAGGCCACAGCCAACTCCACCGCCTCCCCATTCAACCGCACCGGCCACACCCGCAGTCGCTGCCCGCTATCCTCCAGGCACTCCCCGCTCTCCAGGCTGAAGTGCTGCTTGTACAATGGTGCCGCCACCACCAGCTCGCCCTGCACACTGCCCACCAGCCCGCGACCGATGATGTTGGCACCGGACCGCGGGTCGCGGTTGTCCACCGCATACAGCGGCTGCGCCTGCCCCGGCAGGTAGAACAGCGCCACCTGGGCCCCGTCGAGCCAGACCACCACCCCGGAATCGGCCACCAGGTCATCCGCCTGGCACACGGCCTTCCAGTTCTCGTGGGTTTTCACAGCAGCATTGGACAGGTTCATCAGACAGCCTCCTCGACGGTTGGGATCAGGTGCAGTGGCGCAGCAGGCCGGCGCTGTTCGCGTTCGCGCACGAAGTGCACGTCCGGGTCGGCGCGGCGGTCGTTGACGAAAGTACGGAAGCGCTTGAGCTTCTCGGGGTCGCCGAGGGCGTTGGTCCACTCGCACTCATACTGGTCGACCACATGCTGCATCTGCGCTTCCAGCTCGCTGGCCAGGCCCAGGCTGTCGTCGATGATCACCTGCTTCAGGTAGTCCAGCCCGCCTTCCAGGTTCTCGCGCCACACCGAGGTGCGCTGCAGTTTGTCGGCGGTGCGGATGTAGAACATCAGCACGCGGTCGATCAGGCGTACCAGGGTCTCGTCATCAAGGTCGGTGGCAAACAGTTCGGCATGCCGCGGGCGCATGCCGCCGTTGCCGCACACGTACAGGTTCCAGCCCTTGTCGGTGGCGATCACGCCGATGTCCTTGCTCTGTGCCTCGGCGCATTCGCGGGTGCAGCCAGACACCGCGAACTTGAGCTTGTGCGGGCTGCGCAGGCCTTTGTAGCGGTCTTCCAGGCGCAGGGCCATGCCGACGCTGTCCTGCACGCCGTAACGGCACCAGGTGCTGCCGACGCAGGATTTCACCGTGCGGGTCGACTTGCCGTAGGCATGGCCGGTTTCGAAGCCGGCCTCGATCAGCTCGCCCCAGATCAGCGGCAGTTCGTGCAACTGGGCGCCGAACAGGTCGATGCGCTGGCCGCCGGTGATCTTGGTGTACAGGTCGTACTTTTTCGCTACCTGGCCGATCACGATGAGCTTGTCGGGGGTGATTTCGCCACCAGGGATGCGCGGCACCACCGAGTAGGTGCCGTTCTTCTGCATGTTGGCCATGAAGGTGTCGTTGGTGTCCTGCAGCGGCACCAGCGCCGGGTCCATGATCGGCTGGTTCCAGCACGAGGCGAGGATACTGCCCACCGCCGGCTTGCAGATGTCGCAGCCAATGTGGCCCTTGCCATGGCGTTCGAGCAGTTCGTTGAAGGTGCGGATACCCTCCACCCGCACCAGCCCGTAAAGCTCCTGACGGGTGTAGGCGAAGTGCTCGCACAGGCTCTTGTCCACCGCCACGCCACGGGCGGTCAGTTCGTGCTCGAACACCTGCTTGAGCAGTGCCGCGCAACCACCGCAACCGGTGGCGGCCTTGGTGCAGCCCTTGACGGCGGCAAGGTCGCCGCAGCCGCTGTCGATGGCGGCGCAGACTGCGCCCTTGCTGACGTTGTGGCAGGAGCAGATGGTCGCGCTGTCGGGCAGCGCATCAGCACCCAGGGCCGGTGCACCGCCGCCTTGCGGAAGGATCAGTGCCGCCGGGTCGGCCGGCAGGGCGATGCCGTTCTGGGCGTATTGCAGCAGGGTGTCGTAGTAACTGTTGTCGCCGACCAGCACCGCACCGAGCACGTGCTTGCCGCTGGCATCCACCACCAGCCGGCGGTAGGCGCTGTTGGCTTCGTCGATGAAGCGGTAGCTGCGTGCGCCCGGGGTGGCGCCATGGGCATCGCCGATGGAGCCGACATCCACGCCCAGCAACTTGAGCTTGGTCGACATGTCGGCACCGGTGAATTCGCCAGCGGTTTCACCCATCAGCAATGCTGCCAGGTTGCGCGCCATGCTGTAGCCCGGAGCAACCAGGCCGAACACGCTGCCGTTCCACGAGGCACACTCGCCAATGGCGAAGATGCGTGGGTCGCTGCTGCGGCAGTGGTTGTCGATCACCACGCCGCCACGCGCGGCGATGTCCAGGCCACAGGCACGGGCCAGGGCATCCTGCGGGCGGATACCCGCAGAGAACACGATCAGGTCGGTTTCCAGGTGCTCGCCGCCATCGAAGTTCATGCGGTAGCGGTAGTCTTCACCCGCACTGATCGACTGGGTGGCACGCGACAGATGCACGCCAACACCGAGCGCTTCGATCTGTGCTTTGAGCGCAGCACCGCCCTCGCCGTCCAGCTGTACCGGCATCAGCCGTGGGGCGAATTCCACCACGTGGGCTTCCAGGCCCAGCGACTTGAGGGCGTTGGCTGCTTCCAGGCCAAGCAGGCCACCGCCCACTACCACGCCACGGCGGGCACTGGCTGCGGCAGCGCGGATGGCATCGAGGTCGTCAAGGGTGCGGTAGACCAGGCGGGCATTGCCGCTGGAACCTTCGATCGGTGGCACGAAGGGGTAGGAACCTGTGGCCAGCACCAACTGGTCGTAGCCGTAGCGGCCCTCGGCGGTGACCACCTCAAAGCGCTCACGGTCGATTTCCAGCACCGCTTCGCCGAGGTGCAGGTGCACACCGCTGACGCCGTAGAAGTCCTGCTCGCACAGGGCCAGGGTTTCGGCACAGCTGCCGCCGAAGTACTCGGACAGGTGAACGCGGTCGTAGGCACGTTGGCGCTCTTCGCCGAACACATGCACTTCGAAGCGCTGCAGGGCGCCGCGGCTGACCAGTTGTTCGACGCAATGGTGGCCGACCATGCCGTTGCCGACAATGACCAGTCGCTCTCGTTGCCCGCTGCTCGCTGTTGCCTTCATAAGCCGATCCTCGATCAAAAAAAAAGCGCCTGGAGCCGAAGCTCCAGGCGCCTTTGCCTGTATTCATCACGGTAGGGGGCCCGGGTTGATCGCCGTTGATCAGGGGGCTTTGTTGTAACTGGGATAAAGCAGGGAGTGTGCCAACTGGGGTGCCTGTGCTGGCCTCTTCGCGGGTAAACCCGCTCCCACAGGGATCTCCACATTTTTCAGATCTGTGCAGTACCTGTGGGAGCGGGTTTACCCGCGAAGAGGCTGGCACAGGTCATGCACATTCACAGTGCACAACACCCCATCCCGGTGCACATCAATACACATCCCGCCGATACCGCTTGGCCCTGCCCAGTGCTTCGACATAAGCCGCAGCCGCCACTGCATCCATGCCGCCATGCTCGGCCACGATCGCCCGCAACGCCGCATCCACATCCCTGGCCATGCGCTGCGCATCGCCACACACATAGAAGTACGCCCCCGCCTCCAGCCACTGCCACAACTGCGCGCCCTGTTCGAGCATGCGCTGCTGCACGTAGACCTTCTCGGCCTGGTCACGCGAAAACGCCGTGTCCAGACGCAAGTGCCCTGCAGCCTGCCAGGCCTGCAGCTGCTCCTGGTAATAGAAATCGGTGGCCGCGTACTGCTCGCCGAAGAACAGCCAGTTGGCCCCTTTCGCCCCACGTGCCTCTCGCTCTTCGAGGAAGGCCCTGAACGGCGCAATGCCGGTACCAGGCCCGACCATGATCAGCGGCACGCTGTCGTCCTCGGGCAGGCGAAAGTGCTTGGATACTTGCGGGAAGATGGCTACCTTCAGCGCCTGCGCACGGTCGGCAAGGAAGCTTGAGCACACGCCTTTGCGCGCGCCATAGCGCACCGTGGAAACGGTCAGGTGCACCTGCTGCGGGTGCGCCAGCGGGCTGGAGCTGATCGAATACAGGCGCGGCTGCAGCGGCTTGAGCAACTCCAGCCAGCTGGCCAGCGGCAGCTGCTGGGGGAAGGCGCGCAGCACATCGACCAGTTGCCGCCCCCACAACCAGTCCTGCAGCTTGGCCTTGCACTCGGGCTGCAGCAGGCGCTGCAGGTCCGGGGCATTGCCGGCGAAGGCCTGCAGCTGCTGCGTGGTGACCTTGGCGATCTCCAGGTGCGCTTGCAGGGCTTCGGTCAACGGCATGGCGGGTTGGCCTTTCAGCTGAACCATGGTCTGGCCATCGAGCTGCATCAGCGCCAGTAGCTCGTCGACCAGGGTCGGACAGTTGCGCGGCCACACGCCCAGGGCATCACCGGCGGCATAGGTGAAGCCGCTACCGCTCAGGTCGAACACCAGTTGACGGGTTTCCTTGCTGGCCCCCGGGCCGTTGAGCAGGCGGTTTTCCAGCAAGCTGGCAGCCCAGGGCTGCTGCTTGCTGTAGGCCGCCTGGGGCGCAGGCCCGGTAACCGGTTGCGGTACGGCGGCACTACCAAGCGTGGGCAGCAGCGCATCGAGCCAGGCGGTGAAGGCGTCGTCGAAGTCCGGCTCGCAGTCCACCCGTTGCAGCAGGCGCCGCCCACCCAGCTCGGCCAGGCGCTGGTCGAGCTTGCGGCCAAAGCCGCAGAACTGGTCGTAACTGGAGTCGCCCAGGGCCAGCACGGCAAAAGGCAGTTCGGCGCAGTGGGCGCCCTCCTCGCCCTGCAAGGCGTGCCAGAATGCCGCTGCGCTGTCAGGCGCGTCGCCATCGCCAAAGGTGCTGGCGATCAGCACCACGCTAGCGGCGCCCTGCAGCTGGCGCGGGCTCACCGCTTCCATGCAACTGAGCTGCACGTCGAGGCCGGCACCGCGCAGGCGCTCGGCACAGCGTTCGGCCAACAGCTCGCCGTTGCCGGTTTGCGAAGCCCACAGCACCTGGTGCCGTGATGCTTTCAACGGCACATCGGGCAGCGCCGCAGGCTGGGCGAACAGCCCGGCCAGCAAGCCATCGACGAACAACCGGCGGTTGGCGGCCAGCGGCGCACTGGCCGGCAGGCAGGGCACGCCCTCGGCGCGGGCCTGGTCCAGGCCCAGCAGGAAGCCTTGCAGGTAATGGCGCTCTTCCTCGGCCAGTACCGGGGCTGGCAGGGCGTCCAGGCCAAGCAGTCGGGACAGGGTGGCGGTCGGCATGCGGGCAGGCTCCAGATTGGCAGTGTTCAGATCAAGGGCTTCGATGCGCTCACCGGCAACCCGCTCCAGGGTCACGGCACAATGCTTGAACGCTGGCTGCAGCGACAGCGGGTCGACCGCATCGCAGGTCACGGCGTTGATCGCCAGCTGCTCGCCGATCAGGTCGTTCCAGTGGAACGGGGCAAAGCAGTTGCCCGGCATCACCCGGTCGCTGATTCGCGCGGGCAGCACTGCCTGCCCACGGCGCGAGCGAATGGCCACCTGATCCTTTTCGGCGATGCCCAGCCGGGCAGCATCGTCGCGATGGATTTCCACGAAGGGGCCGGGCTCCAGCTTGTTCAGCGCTGATACCTTGCCGGTCTTGGTCAGGGTGTGCCACTGGTGCTGCACGCGGCCGGTATTCAGCACCATGGGGTAATCGGCATCTGGCAGCTCCGCTGCCGGCAACCAGGGGCGGGCGAAGAAGCGAGCCTTGCCACTGGCGGTCGGGAAAGCCAACGTCGGGCACTCGCCCTGGGCATCGCGCAGCAGCGTCTGGCTGTTGCCGTCGTTGCGATAGCGCAGCGGGCTGCGCGGGTTGTCGCGGCCCGGGGCGCAGGGCCACTGGTGCGGCTGCTCGCGCAATTCGGCATAGCCGATGCCCCGCAGGTCGTAGCCGGTGGTTGGGTTGTGGAAGCGGCGGATTTCTTCGTACACCGCCTCGGCATCGGGGTAGTCGAAGGCGTCGGCGTAGCCCATGGCACAGGCGACCCGGGCGATGATCTGCCAGTCTGGCAGGCTCTGCCCGGGCGGTTCGACGGCACATGGCATGAGGGTGAGGTTGCGCTCGCTGTTGATCATCACGCCCTCGCCTTCGGCCCACAGCGCAGCCGGTAGCAGGATGTCGGCGTAGCGGTTGGTCTCGGTGTCGAGGAAGGCATCCTGGGTAATCACCAGTTCGGCCTGGCGCAGGCCGTCGATCACCTGCTGGCGGTTGGCGACACTGGCCACCGGGTTGCTGCAGATGACCCAACAGGCTTTTACCACGCCGCTTTTCATCTGCTCGAACAGCGCCACCGTGCCCTCGCCGCCTTCGCTGCGCAGGCTGCCTGGGGCCAGTTGCCACTGCTGCTCGACGAAGGCGCGGTCTTGCGCTACCAGCGCCGAGCGCTGGCCTGGCAGACCGGGGCCCATGTAGCCCATCTCGCGGCCGCCCATGGCATTGGGTTGGCCAGTCAGCGAGAACGGCCCGCTGCCGGGGCGGCAGATGGCACCCGTGGCCAGGTGCAGGTTGCAGACCGCATTGGTGTGCCAGGTGCCATGGATGCTCTGGTTCAGGCCCATGGTCCAGCAGCTCATCCAATTGCTGGCGCTGCCGATCCATTCGGCGGCCCTGATGATGTCGGCCTCGGCCAGCCCGGTGATGGCGGCCACGCGGTCAGGGGTGTAGTCATCAAGAAAGGCCGGCAGTTCGTCCCAGCCTTCGGTGTGGCGGGCGATGAAACCGGGGTCGGTGTGGCCGTTACGCAGCAGCAGGTGCAGCAGGCCGTTGAGCAAGGCCATGTCGCTGCCGGGGCGCACCTGCAGGAACAGGTCGGCCTTGTCGGCGGTAGCACTGCGCCGCGGGTCGACGACGATCAGCTTGGCCCCCGCCTTGACCCGGTCGAGCAGGCGCAGGAACAGGATCGGGTGACAGTCGGCCATGTTGGCGCCGATGACCAGGAAAACGTCGGCGTGCTCGAAGTCCTGGTAGCTGCCGGGCGGGCCATCGGCACCGAGCGACAGCTTGTAGCCGCTGCCGGCGCTGGCCATGCACAGGCGCGAGTTGGACTCGATGTGGCGGGTGCGGATAAAGCCCTTGGCCAGTTTGTTGGCCAGGTACTGGGCCTCCAGCGACATCTGCCCGGACACATACAGTGCCACGGCGTCGGGGCCGTGCTGGTCGATGATGCCACGCAGGCGCTCGGCGGCGGCGGCGATGGCCTGGTCGATGCCGGTTCGCGCTGGCTGCTGGCTGCGCTGCTGGCGTACATAGGCATCCTCCATGCGCCCGGCGGCGGTCAGCGGCAGGTGGGCGGTAAGGCCTTTGGTGCACAGGCGGCCGAAGTTGCTGGGGTGTTGCTTGTCGCCGCTGATCTTGCCGACCTTGCCATCGGCAACGCTCATGACGATGCCGCAACCGACGCCGCAGTAGGGGCAGACGCTGCGCACTTCGCTGTTGGCCATGGGCGGGCTCCTGTAGGGAACACAAAAGGCGCCGGCTGCTCCGGCTTGCTGGGCAAGCGGGGCAACACGGCGCCTTTGTCGTGAAGTGTTGTGGGCTGTCGACGTTGATAGCCCTGGATTGGAGGTGAAACAGCAATTTATGGGCCAGCTGTGCCGGCCTCTTCGCGGGTGAACCCGCTCCCACAGGGATATCGCAAGGACTGAGGGCAGTGATGTACCTGTGGGAGCGGGTTCACCCGCGAAGGGGCCGGCACAGGAGTGCACCATGCGATGGCAACCCCACACCCCATGGCGCTATGCTGGGGCAAATTCCAGCACGAGCCACCGCCTTCCCCCCATGTCCCAGGTGATTATCAAGACCCCCGCCCAACTCGACCTGATGCGCCGCGCCGGCCAGCTGCTTGCCCAGGTGTTCGCCGACCTCGACAGCTTTATCCGCCCCGGCGTGACCACCATGCAGATCAACGACCGCGCCGAATCGTTCATCATCGGCACGCTCAAGGCCCGCCCGGCGAGCAAGGGCCAGTACGGGTTCCCTTATTCGCTAAACACCTCGGTGGACCATGTGGTATGCCATGGCATGCCCAAGGCCGATGAAGTGCTGAAGGAAGGCTCGATCATCAACGTCGACATCACCCTGGAACAAGGCGGCTACATCGCCGACTCGTCGAAGATGTACAGCGTCGGGCCGATCAGCGATGAGGCACAGCGCCTGGTCGACACCACCTATGACGCGCTATGGAAAGGCATCGAACAGGTACGCCCCGGGGCTACGTTGGGCGATATCGGCCATGCCATCCAGACCCATGCCGAAGCGGCGGGCTACAGCGTCGTGCGTGAGTATTGCGGGCATGGCATTGGCCAGCAGATGCATGAAGGGCCCGAGGTGCTGCACATTGGCCAGCGCGGGATGGGCCTGAAGTTGAAGCCGGGGATGGTGTTCACCATCGAACCGATGATCAACCAGGGCGGACGCGGGACGCGTACGTTGAAGGATGGCTGGACGGTGATTACCCGCGACCACAGCTTGTCGGCGCAGTGGGAGCATACCGTGGCGGTGACCGAGGATGGGTTTGAAGTGCTGACTTTGCGGGAAGAAGAGCTTCGTAGCTGAAATTGCCGGGGGCGCTTTGCGCCCCTTTCGCGACACAAGGCCGCTCCTACAGGAGATCGCGTCACTCGCTGACTGCGCATACCCCTGTAGGAGCGGCCTTGTGTCGCGATGGGCCGCAAAGCGGCCCCAGGATTTCATGAGCAATGAAATCTCTCAGGATGCATAAACAAAAAAAGCGACCCTAGGGTCGCTTTCTCTGTTACTTCCGGGTGTTCAGTAGGCCCTGGAAGCGGAATATGGCGCAGCGGACGGGACTCGAACCCGCGACCCCCGGCGTGACAGGCCGGTATTCTAACCGACTGAACTACCGCTGCGCTAAACATCGAGTGGTGGGTGATGACGGGATCGAACCGCCGACCCTCTGCTTGTAAGGCAGATGCTCTCCCGGCTGAGCTAATCACCCATGTCTCTCGGTGTGGCGCGCATTCTACGGGCGACTTGGCGCTCTGGCAAGCACTTATCCAACTTTTTGCAAATTTCCCTGAAACACCAAATCGCAGGCACAAAAAAAGCGACCCTAAGGTCGCTTTCTCTATAACTTCCGGGTGTTCAGTAGGCCCTGGAAGTGAAATATGGCGCAGCGGACGGGACTCGAACCCGCGACCCCCGGCGTGACAGGCCGGTATTCTAACCGACTGAACTACCGCTGCGCTAAACATCGAGTGGTGGGTGATGACGGGATCGAACCGCCGACCCTCTGCTTGTAAGGCAGATGCTCTCCCGGCTGAGCTAATCACCCTTCGTCTCGGTGTGGCGCGCATTCTACGGACGGCCCCGTACCCTGGCAAGCACTTTTTTAACTTTTTTCAAAAAAAACCTCAGCCCTTTCAAAGACCTAGCGTTGCCACCTGCATCTTTACCTCCAGCCAGGGCTACTGGCACTCCGACAGGGTTGGCCTGGGAGCACCGCTCGGAGAATAATGCCCGCCTCATGCATTAAGGAGAGATTGCCCCTCATGTGGTTCAAGAACCTGCTGACCTACCGCCTGACCCAGGAAGTCCCATTCGAGCCTGAAGCGCTGGAAGCGGCACTGGCCAGCAAGCCGGCCCGCCCCTGCGCCAGCCAGGAGCTGACCACCTATGGTTTCGTCGCGCCATTCGGCAAGGGCGAAGACGCTCCTCTGGTGCATGTCAGCGGCGAGTACCTGCTGATTGCCGCGCGCAAGGAAGAACGCATCCTGCCCAGCAGCGTGGTCAACGACGCGGTGAAGGAAAAGGTCGAAGAGATCGAGACCGAGCAGATGCGCAAGGTCTATAAAAAGGAACGCGACCAGATCAAGGACGAAATCATCCAGGCCTTTCTGCCGCGCGCGTTCATCCGCCGTTCGATGATCTTCGCAGCCATCGCCCCGCGCCTGGGCGTGATCCTGGTCAACTCGGCCAGCGCCAAGCGTGCCGAAGACCTGCTGTCGACCCTGCGTGAAGTGATGGGCTCGCTGCCGGTGCGCCCGGCCACCGTGAAAATCGCACCGGTCGCCACCATGACCGAGTGGGTCAAGTCGCAGGAAGCTGCAGAAGGCTTCTATGTGCTGGACGAGTGCGAACTGCGCGACACTGCCGAAGACGGCGGCATCGTGCGCTGCAAGCGCCAGGACCTGACCGGCGAGGAAATCCAGCTGCACCTGAGCACTGGCAAGGTGGTCACCCAGTTGGCCCTGGCCTGGCAGGACAAGCTGTCGTTCATTCTGGATGACAAGATGGTGATCAAGCGCCTGAAGTTCGAAGAACTGCTGCAGGAGCAGGCCGAACAGGACGGCGGCGATGAGGCTGCACAGCAGTTCGATGCCAGCTTCCAGTTGATGATGATGACCTTTGCCGAATTCCTGCCGGTGCTGTTCGAGGCGCTGGGTGGGGAAGAGATTCCGCAAGGGGTCTGAGGTAATTGAGGTATCGGTGCAGGCCTGAAAGATATTTTTTGCCTGCACCGGCCCTATCGCCGGCAAGCCAGCTCCCACAGGAACACCACAGTATTCGGAACCTGTAGCGTACCTGTGGGAGCTGGTTTGCCGGCGATAGGGCCCCTGAAATTCACAAAGATATAAAAAGGACTTGCCCCATGCGTGCCCTCGCCGCCCTCAGCCGCTTCGTCGGCAATACCTTCGCCCTGTGGGTGCTGGTGTTCGCCGTACTGGCCTTCGTACAACCGCAATGGTTCATTGCCCTGAAGGTGGCCATCGTGCCGCTGCTGGGCCTGGTGATGTTCGGCATGGGCCTTACCCTCAAGCTCGATGACTTCGCCGCCCTCGCCCGTCAGCCCTGGCGGGTGATGCTGGGGGTGGTCGCGCACTTCGTGATCATGCCGGGCATGGCCTGGCTGCTGTGCCAGGTGTTCCACCTGCCGCCGGAGATCGCCGTGGGCGTGATCCTGGTTGGTTGCTGCCCGAGCGGCACGGCGTCGAACGTGATGGTCTGGCTGTCGCGCGGCGACCTGGCGCTGGCAGTGGCGATCGCTGCGGTGACCACCCTGCTCGCCCCGCTGCTTACCCCGGCGTTGATCTGGTTCTTGGCCTCGGCCTGGTTGCCGGTGTCCTTCATGGACATGTTCTGGTCGATCCTGCAGCTGGTGATGCTGCCGATCGTGCTCGGGGTGCTGGCCCAGCGGCTGCTTGGCGCGCGGGTGCAGGCGGCGGTGCAGGTGCTGCCGCTGGTGTCGGTGGTGAGCATCGTGATGATCGTGTGCGCGGTGGTGGCGGCCAGCCAGGCGAAGATCGCCGAGTCTGGGCTGCTGATCATGGCGGTGGTGATATTGCACAACAGCTTCGGCTACTTGCTGGGGTACTTGACCGGCAGGCTGTGCAAGCTGCCACTGGCACAGCGCAAGTCGCTGGCGCTGGAGGTGGGCATGCAGAACTCCGGGCTGGGCGCGGCACTGGCAGCGGCGCATTTTTCGCCGCTGGCTGCGGTGCCGAGTGCGTTGTTCAGTGTTTGGCACAATATTTCCGGGGCGCTGCTGTCTACCTGGTTCCGGCGCATGGGGGAACCTGTGGCAGAAGCTGAAGGTGGGGAGCCGGCCAGGCATTGATATTGCCTGCATTGGCCCTTTCGCGGGTAAACCCGCTCCCACAGGTAATGCACAGATCTGAAAATTGTGGAGAACCCTGTGGGAGCGGGTTTACCCGCGAAGAGGCCCGCACAGGCTTGCCCAGAGGTTTGCATATGTGCACCATGTACCCACTGTGAGGACGACCTCACGACGCACCGCGTGACCATTCCGGGGACGGCCCCATCATTCACAACGATGGAGACGCACCATGTCCTGGATCATCCTGTTCTTCGCCGGCCTGTTCGAGGTCGGCTGGGCCGTCGGCCTGAAATACACCGACGGCTTCAGCAAGCCACTGCCCACCGTCCTCACCGTCGCCGCCATGGCCATCAGCCTGGGCCTGCTGGGCCTGGCCATGAAAGAGCTGCCGCTGGGTACCGCCTATGCCATCTGGACCGGCGTCGGCGCCGTCGGCACGGTGATCGCCGGCATCATCCTGTTCGGCGAGTCCATGGCCCTGGTACGCCTGGTCAGCGTGGCACTGATCATTACCGGCCTGGTCGGCCTGAAAGTCAGCGCCAGCTAACG
The DNA here is from genome assembly GCF_900277125.1 of Pseudomonas inefficax. GTDB lineage: Bacteria > Pseudomonadota > Gammaproteobacteria > Pseudomonadales > Pseudomonadaceae > Aquipseudomonas > Aquipseudomonas inefficax. The sequence goes on along the minus strand of NZ_OPYN01000073.1, from coordinate 14,381 downwards.
CCCTCCCCCTAGCGCAGGTTGCCGCGCAGGCGTCTGACCTGCTCACGCAACGCCTCTGGCTGCGCCGCCTCCACCGGGATGGCGGCGCCAGCCACGATGGTCACCCGGGACCACAGTCGCTTGAAAAAGCCCTTGGCCGGGTCACGGCTGAAGTAGCTGCCCCAAAGCCCCTGCAAGGCCAACGGAATGACCGGCACCGGGGTTTCGTCGAGGATGCGGTTGACGCCGCCCTTGAACACATCGATTTCGCCGTCCCCGGTCAGCTTGCCCTCCGGGAAGATGCATACCAGCTCACCATCGGCCAGGTACTCGGCAATGCGCGCGAAAGCACGTTCGTAGGTAGCCAGGTCTTCGTTGCGCCCGGCAATCGGGATGGCGCCTGCGGTGCGGAACACGAAGTTGAGTACCGGCAAGTTGTAGATCTTGTAGTACATGACGAAGCGGATCGGCCGGCGGATCGCCCCGCCCAGCAGCAACGCATCGACGAACGACACGTGGTTGCACACCAGCAGCGCCGCGCCTTCGTCGGGAATGCGCTCGAGGTCGCGGTGCTGCACGCGGTACATCGAATGGCTGAGCAGCCAGATCAGGAAGCGCATGGTGAACTCGGGCACGATCCTGAAGATATAGGCGTTGACCGCGATATTGAGCAGCGACACCACCAGGAACAGCTGCGGGATGCTCAACTCGGCCAGGCCCAGCAGGATGATGGTGAGCACTGCCGACACCACCATGAACAGGGCATTGAGGATGTTGTTGGCAGCGATCACCCGGGCGCGCTGGTCTTCGACCGTGCGGGCCTGGATCAGTGCATACAGCGGTACTATGTAGAAGCCGCCGAACACCCCAAGGCCGACGATCGACAGCAGGATCCACCAGGCCTGGCCCATGCCCAACAGCGCCAGCCAGTCGTGCGGCGCCGCAGCAGCCGGTACATCGCCGGAGTGCCACCACCACAGCAGGCCGAACAGGCTCAGGCCGAACGAGCCGAAGGGCACCAGGCCGATTTCCACCTTGCGCCCGCTAAGCCGCTCGCATAGCAGCGAACCCAGGGCAATCCCCACCGAGAACAAGGTCAGTACCAGGGTCACCACCGTGCCATCACCGTGCAGCCAGTCCTTGGCGTAGGCCGGGATTTGCGTGAGGTAGATGGCGCCGACGAACCAGAACCACGAGTTGCCGACGATCGAGCGCGACACCGCCGGCGGCTGCCCCAGGCCCATGCGCAGGATCGCCCAAGACTGCTTGAAGATGTTCCAGTCCAGCGGCATTTGCGGCGAGGCGGCAGCGGCCCGCGGGATCCAGCGGCTGGCCAGGTAGCCGAGCACGGCGGTGCCGACCACGCCACCGGCCACCACGGCGGCATAGCTTTCGCTCGACATCATCACCCCGGCGCCGATGGTGCCGGCGAGGATCGCCAGGAAGGTACCGGTTTCCACCAGCCCGTTGCCGCCGACCAGTTCTTCCTCGCGCAGGGCCTGCGGCAGGATCGAGTACTTCACCGGGCCGAACAGCGCCGAGTGGGTTCCCATGCCGAACAGCGCCACCAGCATCAGCGTCAGGTGGTTGGTGATGAAGCCGAGTGCGCCGACCGACATGATCGCGATCTCGGCCAGCTTGATGGCCCGGATCAATGCATCCTTGGCGAACTTCTCGCCAAACTGCCCGCCCAGCGCCGAAAACAGGAAAAACGGCAGGATGAACAGCAGGGCGCACAGGTTTACCCAGATCGAACGGTCACCGTCGCCCAGGCTGAGCTTGAACAGGATCGCCAGGATCAGCGACTGCTTGAACAGGTTGTCATTGAAGGCACCCAGCGACTGGGTGATGAAAAACGGCAGGAAACGCCGCTTGCCGAGCAAGGTGAATTGCGAGGAGTGACTCATCGTCCTTGGTCCTGAGGGCTTTTCAATTGGAGGCGCGCCGGGCGCGACAAGCCACAAATCTGCATGGGAAATGCACTGGCTGGCAAGCGCTCAAGGATTTTGGAGGGCTGTACCGGTCCTTTCGCGGGCACGCCCGCTCCCACAGGGATATCACATGCCTTGAGGGCAGCGCCGTAACTGTGGGAGCGGGCGTGCCCGCGAAAGGCCTGCGCAGCAGGCCTCTGTTGGCATATGCTGGTCACCACGGCAAAACAGAACAACAAGGATGTGTATGCTCGCCGCCATAAAACGCTACCCGCACACTGTACGCCTGCTGCTCGGCACCACCTTCACCCTCACCGTCGCCCGTGCCCTCACCCTGCCCTACCTGGTGGTGTACCTGGCCGACAATTTCCAGCTGCCGATCAGCCAGATCGGCCTGCTGATCGGTGGCGCACTGATCATCGCCTCGCTGCTGAGCCTGTATGGCGGCCACCTGGTGGATACCTTGCGCAACCACACACTGGTCAGCGCCAGCACCCTGCTGTTTGCCTTGGCCTTTGTCGGTGCGGTCGCCAGCAACTCGGCACTGCTGTTCTTTCTCTGCCTGGTAATGATCAACCTGGCCCTGGCAGTGGTCGACATCGCCGCCAAGGCGGGCTTCTGCGCATTGCTCCCGGTGGAGGAACGGGCCGAAGTGTTCGCCATCAAGTACACCCTCAGCAACGTCGGCTACGCCGCCGGCCCGCTGCTGGGGGTGGCCATGCTGGAGCTGAATGACCATATGCCGTTCATCGCCTCCGCCCTGCTCGGCCTGGGCATGTGCCTGGCCTACTGGCGCCTGGGTGACCGCAGCCTGCAGGCCAGTGTGCCGGACAAGCCCCGGGTCGGCTTTGGCCAGGTGGCACTGGGGCTGGCCCGTGACCGGCGGCTGGTATGCTTCACCCTGGGCGGGGTGCTGAGCGCGGTGGTATTCGGCCAGTTCACCGCCTACCTGTCGCAGTACCTGGTGGTAACCAGCAGCCCGGCCGAGGCGGCGCGCCTGATCGGTTATCTGGTGACCACCAACGCGGTGACGGTGATTGCCCTTCAGTACCTGATCGGCCGCCGCATCAGCCGCCAGCGCCTGATGCCCTGGCTGCTGGCCGGCATGGGCCTGTTCATCGCCGGGCTGCTGGGCTTTGCCTTTGCCGGTTCGGCGCTGGCGTGGTGCCTGGCGATGCTGGTGTTCACCCTGGGCGAGATCATCGTGATCCCGGCCGAGTACATGTTCATCGACCTGATCGCGCCGGAGCACTTGCGTGGGGTGTATTACGGAGCACAGAACCTGTCCAACCTCGGCGCGGCGCTGGGGCCGGTGATGGTGGGGTTCGCCCTGGTGCACCTGTGGCCGGGGGCGATCTTCTACCTGCTGGTGTTGTCGGTGATACTGGCGGGGGTGTTTTATTGGCTGGGTACCCGTAAAGGATGATGTCTGCTCTGCTGGCCTCTTCGCGGGTGAACCCGCTCCCACAGTGCAGTACCTGTGGGAGCGGGTTCACCCGCGAAAGGGCCGGCACAGGTTAACGAGAACCCTGCGACCACCTGCCACTGCGACCATCGTCTGCGCTGACGAAGCGGCACCTGCGTGCCAGACTGATTGATCGGGACCGCGTTATCTTTTTGCTTCGGAGTTTTCATGTCGTTGTCCAGCGGGCTGATCGCCGTGGTCGCCCTGGCCTATATGGCCATCATGTTCGCCATCGCCTTCTACGGCGACCGCCGCAGCACGCCGTTGCCGCCGAAGCTGCGTGCCTGGGTGTACAGCCTGTCGCTGGCCGTGTACTGCACCAGCTGGACGTTCTTCGGCGCGGTCGGCCAGGCCGCCGAACAGCTCTGGGCATTCCTGCCGATCTACCTGGGCCCGGTGCTGCTGCTGATCTTCGCGCCCTGGGTGCTGCAGAAGATGGTGCTGATCAGCAAGCAACAGAACATCACCTCGATTGCCGACTTCATCGCCGCGCGCTATGGCAAGTCGCAATCCCTGGCGGTGGTCGTGGCGCTGATCTGCCTGATCGGCGTGCTGCCGTACATCGCCTTGCAGCTCAAGGGCATCGTGCTGGGCGTGAACCTGCTGATCGGCGCCAATGCCGACGCCACCGGCACCCGCGTACAGGACACCGCACTGGTCGTGTCGCTGGTACTGGCACTGTTCGCCATCGTCTTCGGTACCCGCAGCCTGGACGTGACCGAACACCACCGCGGCATGGTCCTGGCGATTGCCTTCGAATCGTTGATCAAGCTGCTGGCCTTCCTGGCCGTAGGTATCTTCATCGTCTTCAACCTGTATGACGGCTTCGACGACCTGTTCAGCCAGGCCCGCCAGTCGATCCACCTGCAAGACTATTGGCAGGAGACCATCAACTGGCCGTCGATGGTGGTACAGACCGCCGTGGCGATGATGGCGATCATCTGCCTGCCACGGCAGTTCCACGTCACCGTGGTGGAGAACATCGAACCCCAGGACATGCGCCTGGCGCGCTGGGTATTTCCGATGTACCTGGCGCTGGCCGCGCTGTTCGTGGTGCCGATCGCACTGGCCGGGCAGATGCTGCTGCCGGGCACGGTGATCTCCGATTCGTTCGTCATCAGCCTGCCGCTGGCCGAGGCACACCCGAGCCTGGCCCTGCTGGCATTCATCGGTGGTGCCTCGGCGGCCACCGGCATGGTCATCGTCGAGGCCGTGGCGCTATCGACCATGGTCTCCAACGACATGCTGCTGCCCTGGCTGCTGCGCCGTACCAACGCCGAGCGGCCGTTCGAGGCGTTCCGCCACTGGATGCTCTCGGTACGCCGGGTGACCATCGTGGTGATCCTGCTGCTGGCGTATGTCAGTTACCGCCTGCTGGGATCGACCGCCAGCCTGGCGACCATCGGCCAGATCGCCTTCGCCGCCGTGACCCAACTGACCCCGGCCATGCTCGGTGCGCTGTACTGGAAACAGGCCAACCGCCGCGGTGTGTTCGCCGGCCTGGCCGCTGGTATTTTCCTGTGGTTCTACACCCTGGTGCTGCCGATTGCCGCGCACAGCGTGGGCTGGTCGCTGCAGCTGTTCCCTGGGTTGGCGTGGCTGCACGGCAACCCGCTGAACCTGCCGATCAGCCCGCTGACCCAGGGCGTGGTGCTGTCGCTGGCGGGCAACTTCACCCTGTTCGCCTGGGTCTCGGTACTGTCGCGCACGCGGGTTTCCGAGCATTGGCAGGCCGGCCGCTTCATCGGCCAGCAAACCAGCGCCAGGCCCAGCAGCAAGCCGCTGCTGGCGGTGCAGATCGACGACCTGCTGACCTTGGCCTCGCGCTTCGTCGGTGAAGAGCGCGCCCGGCAGAGCTTCATCCGCTTCGCCTACCGCCAGGGCAAGGGCTTCAACCCCAACCAGAACGCCGACGGCGACTGGATCGAACACACCGAACGCCTGCTGGCCGGGGTACTCGGCACCTCGTCGACCCGTGCCGTGGTCAAGGCCGCCATCGAAGGCCGCGACATGCAGCTGGAAGACGTGGTGCGTATCGCCGACGAAGCCAGCGAGGTGCTGCAGTTCAACCGCGCCCTGCTGCAAGGGGCCATCGAGAACATCAACCAGGGCATCAGCGTGGTCGACCAGAACCTGCACCTGGTGGCCTGGAACCGCCGTTACCTGGAACTGTTCAACTACCCCGACGGGCTGATCAGCGTGGGCCGGCCGATCGCCGACATCATTCGCTACAACGCCGAGCGCGGGCTGTGCGGCCCGGGCGAGGCGCAGGTGCATGTGGCGCGACGCCTGCACTGGATGCGTCAGGGCCGTGCACACTCCTCCGAGCGCTTGTTCCCCAATGGCCGGGTGATCGAACTGATCGGCAACCCGATGCCGGGCGGCGGTTTCGTCATGAGCTTCACCGATATCACCCCGTTCCGCGAGGCTGAACAGGCCCTGCGCGATGCCAACGAAGGCCTGGAGCAACGGGTGGCGGAACGCACTCATGAGCTGTCGCAACTGAACCAGGCGTTGTCCGAAGCAAAGAGCCGTGCCGAAGCGGTGAGCCAGTCCAAGACCCGTTTCCTGGCTGCGGTCAGCCATGACCTGATGCAGCCGCTGAATGCCGCCCGGCTGTTCTCTGCCGCCTTGTCGCAGCAGGCCGAGGGCATGAATGACGAGGCCCGCCAGCTGGTGCAGCACATGGACAGCTCGCTGCGCTCGGCCGAAGAGCTGATCAGTGACCTGCTGGACATCTCGCGCCTGGAGAACGGCAAGATCACACCGGATGCCAAACCCTTTGCCCTCAACGAGCTGTTCGACACCCTGGGCGCGGAATTCAAAGTGCTGGCCGCCGAGAAGGGCCTGGAGTTCCGCCTGCGTGGCAGCCGCCTGCGGGTGGACAGCGACATGAGGCTGCTGCGCCGGGTGCTGCAGAACTTCCTGACCAACGCCCTGCGCTATGGCAAAAGCCCGATCCTGCTGGGTGCACGGCGCCAAGGTGAACGGTTGTGGCTCGAGGTGTGGGACCGCGGCCCGGGCATCGCCGACGACAAGCTGCAGGAGATCTTCCAGGAGTTCAAGCGCCTGGACAGCCACCAGACCCGCGCCGAAAAAGGCCTGGGCCTGGGCCTGGCGATCGCCGACGGCCTGTGCCGGGTGCTGGGGCACAAGCTGGAAGTGCGCTCGTGGCCAGGCAAGGGCACGGTGTTCCGCGTCAGCGTACCGATTGCCCGCCAGGCCGCCCCGGCGCCCACCGCCCCGGTAGAACAGGGCGGCCAGCCCCTGGCCGGGCTGCAGGTACTGTGCGTGGACAATGAAGACAGCATCCTGATCGGCATGAACAGCCTGCTCAGCCGCTGGGGCTGCCAGGTATGGACCGCGCGCAACCAAGCCGAATGCGAAGCCTTGCTGGGCAAAGGCATGCGCCCGCACCTGGCGCTGGTGGACTACCACCTGGACGACGGCGAGACCGGTACCGGGCTGATGGGCTGGCTACGCGCGCGCCTGGGCGAGCCGGTGCCGGGTGTGGTGATCAGTGCCGACGGCAGCAAGGAAACCCTCGCCATGGTGCATGCCGCCGGCTTGGACTACCTGGCCAAGCCGGTCAAGCCGGCGGCCCTGCGCGCCATGCTCAATCGCCATCTGAGCCTGGTTCAGTAAGCGCTTCGTCCGGCAACGCCTCGTCGGACAGCGCCCGCTCCAGCAGGTCGGCCGGCAGGCTCTTGCTGGCGCGGGCGCCCAGCAGCTTCAACTGTTCGCTGCGGCTGACCAGGTTGCCGCGCCCTTCGCACAGCTTGTTACGCGCGGCAGCATAGGCCTTGTCCACCTGCTGCAGGCGGCTGCCCAGCTCGTCCAGGTCCTGGATGAACAGCACGAACTTGTCGTACAGCCAGCCGGCACGCTCGGCGATCTCGCGGGCGTTCTGGCCCTGTCGTTCCTGCTTCCACAGGCTGTCGATCACCCGCAAGGTAGCCAGCAAGGTGGTCGGGCTGACGATCACGATCTGCCGGTCGAAGGCTTCCTGGAACAGGTTCGGCTCGGCCTGCAGGGCTGCCGAGAAGGCTGCCTCGATCGGCACGAACAGCAGTACGAAATCCAGGCTGTGCAGGCCTTCGAGGCGGTTGTAATCCTTGCTCGACAGGCCTTTGACGTGGCTGCGCAGCGACTGCACATGCTGCTTGAGCGCGGCCTCGTCATTGCTGGCGACGAACTGCTGGTAGGCGGTGAGGCTGACCTTGGCATCCACCACTACCTGCTTGTCGCCCGGCAGCATGATCAGCACATCAGGCTGGAAGCGCTCGCCATCGGCGCTCTTGAGGCTGACCTGGGTCTGGTATTCGCGGCCCTTTTCCAGGCCGGCATGCTCCAATACCCGTTCGAGGATCAGCTCACCCCAGTTGCCCTGGGTTTTCTGGCCCTTCAGCGCCTGGGTCAGGTTGGTGGCTTCGTCGGAAAGCCGCAGGTTCAGTTGTTGCAGGCGCTCCAGCTCCTTGCCCAGCGAGAAGCGCTCGCGGGCTTCCTGCTGGTAGCTTTCCTCCACGCGTTTTTCAAAGGCCTGGATGCGCTCCTTGAGCGGGTCGAGCAACTGGCCGAGATGCTGCTGGCTGGTCTGGGCGAAGCGCTGCTCGCGCTCGTCGAAGATCTTGGTAGCCATGTCGGCGAACTGGGCGCGCAGGGTGTCGCGGGCTTCCTGCAGGTCTTCCAGGCGCTGCTGGTGGCTTTCCTGGTGCTCGCGCAGTTCGGCGTCCAGGCGTGCGGTCTGGGCCTCCAGGCGGCGCAGTTCGGCTTCGCGGTTGGCACGCTCGAGGTTCCAGGCGTGGGCGGCGTCGCGGGCGTTGTCGCGGTCGATCTGCAGCAGCTCCAGCTCACGGCCCTGGGCGGCCAGCTGGGTCTGCTTGACGGTGTTGGCTTCGGTAAGGTCGCTGACCTCGTCGCGGCTGGCGTCCAGTTGCGCCTGCAAGCCGGCCAGAGCCAGCTGGGCAGCATTGAGGCGCTCTTCAAGCAAGGCCTGCTCGCCTTGCCGCGCGCCCTGGCGGCGCTGCACCTGCATGACCCAACCCAGGCAAGGTAATGCACCTGCCACCAAGCCCAGCAGAATGCTGGCCAGATCCACTGTCATGCTTACCCCGAATGATCCTGGATGAATGCATCGCAGCTTATCAGCCTGAGCGGTGTGTTGCCTGTTCCGGCCTCTTCGCGGGTAAACCCGCTCCCACAGGGATTGCACAGTATCCGAGGTATAGCTATTTCTGTGGGAGCGGGTTTACCCGCGAAGAGGCCAGTGCTGGCAACACACCTCAGGCATGGAACCACTGCCTCAAAAGCCGCCGCGCCTCCTGCGACCCCTGCCCCGCCGCCAGCTCCAGCCAGTACCGCGCCTGCTCCGGCTCGCTGTGCTGGCACAGCCGCGCATATTCCAGCTGCGCCCGCCGGTCACCGGCGCGGGCAGCCTGGCGCAGCAGCTCATGGCCAATACGCCGGTCACGGGCATTGCCGCAATCACGGCACAACATCTGCCCCAGCCGGCTTTGCGCCACTACCACACCCTGACGCGCCGGCTGTTTCAACAGGCGCCCGGCAAGGTGCTTGACCTGCGGCTTGTCACCCAGGCGCGGGTTATCGAGCAGCCACAAGGCCACTTTGAGCGAAAACCGTTTGGGGGGAGGCGCAGGCGTGGATGCAGCGGGGCTGGCGAGGGGTTTACCGCGAGACTTCATGAGCAACAGGTATGGCAACTCGTAAGGCGCGCCACTTTACCCTTTTTTTTGCACCTTGGCCGTTCGATTTCCGGAGGATTGAAAAAATTTTCAATGATCTTTTCTTGACGTTTTCAAGTGGATGACCAAGAGGGCTTCCGAAGCATGTCGATTGTCGGACAGTTAACTGCATTGCTGGCACGCCCGTCCTAGAGCAAGCGCTCGGGACAATCCACAGTTCCTGTGGATAACTCGGTGGACAACCCCCCCACATCCCCCGCAAACCCCCATGAATTGGGGCTTTCGCTCAAACTGACGATTTTTTCACCAGCTAAAAATAGTGTTTTTTTTCATTGACTTAACCGCCCAGTCAAGGCATTGGCGAGGCTGTCATGGCGTGCTGCGAGGCAGTTGCAAGCGCTGCTCCGAATGTGAACAAGTGCACCATAAACCTTCATTTGAGTGCACGAAATCGGTACATCCGGCCGGATGCGGGCTTTTTGCCCCCTCTTCCCAGCAGAGCAAATACGCGCCATACTGCTCGGCTCACCTGAACAAACATGAAATGCTTGCCAAGCGCCTGCATTTCCGTTAAGGTGCGCCTCGTTAGTACCAAGCTGAAAGTCAATTCTGGCCTTGAGCGTCCTTGCAGCCCCGCTCCTCCCAAGGGTGGCGCTGCTGAAATCAGGACCGGCCAATTCGATGATTCACTCGCCAGCCCAGCGCTGTTCAAGCACGAATCACGTGACAGATTGATCAGGATCCCACCCCGACGGCCTAGAACCATGGCCCCGGCGTGCTGCCTGCCTTCTGAAGTACCTACCAGTCAGCCCACGCGCCCACTTTTGATTGCGCTCCCTCTGGCTGCCCTGTTCCAGTCAGGTTCGTTCGTCCCTTAATAAAGGCGTCACTGGAACGTTTCTATCATGCACGGATCATAACCCCGTGTTTAAAGCAGGAACCTCCAACAATATGCAAACTCATCATCAGATTCAGGCTGCGATTGGCACCCTCTCCCAGGCCTTCTCGCCGTTGAAGTGCCTTATCGTTGCCCCTCGCAAGGGCAGCTTCAGCTTCACCCTGGTAGACGAACACGGCGTCGCCTGCCACACCGAGCGGCTCTACCCTGAACAGTACAGCCGCAATGAACCGCTGCAGGCGGTCATCGCCCGAACCCGCCAGTCGCTCACTGCGTGAGTGGCGAATATTGCGGTATTCAAGCGCTGAATGATCCCATCGCAAGCCTGCCTGAACGTTCGCGGCGTAATTGCCTTAAGGCATATAGCCCGGTACGTCAGGCAGCAATCGATTTAAAAACAGCCCTTTACACCACGATTATCACACTACACTTCAACTCGAGCGGTGCTTGCCGCTTCCGGCGGGCCTGATCACTCACCAGCTGCCAAGCTCCAGCGCCCGTCCGGCCCCTAACTGCTCGAGGGCATCATGGGTATCGCGGCGAATGAATTGTGTCAGTATGTGATCCGACCTACCCTGGTCTACCTGAACCGCCACTGCGCCAGCGCCGAAGCCTTGCTGCTGGGCATCGCCGCCAGCCAGTCGGCCCTGGGGTCGGCCTTGCACGACCGTCGTGGCCACGGCCTGTACCGTATCGGCGAACACCGTCACCAGGCGATCTGGGACGACTACCTTGCCCGCGACCCCGATCTGGCCAGCCTGGTCCGCGGCCTGGCTAGCCAGCACGCCTTCCTCGGCGGCCCGCACCTGGAACTCACCGTAAACCTGCGCTATTCCACCGCCATTGCCTGGATGCTCGTTGAAGAGCAGGCCACGCCCTTGCCTGCCGCCGACGACCTTCTCGCACTGGCGCGGATCTGGCGACAGATTTTCAACCCCCAAGGTCGCCTGCGCGACTTCACCCACGCTTGGCATACCTGCATAGATCAGAGATTGCCGCAGGCATCTTGAGACGCGTCCTACAACGAAACCGGAAAAAAGGGAATTTTGGTCGGATTGTCCTACAAAACCGCTCTATCTCCTGCGATTGAGGCTATAGCGCGGCGCGTGATTTGTTGGTAGCTTTTCGCCCCGGAGATCCCAAGGAGTTTTCTAATAATGAAAAAAGTAATGCTCAAAACCTCCCTCGGCATTGCCGTTGCCCTCGCTTCCAGCCAACTGCTTGCCGCAGGTTTCGCGCTGAACGAGCAAAGCATCAGCAGCATGGGGACCGGTTTCGCGGGACGTTCGTCTTCTGCCGAAGATGCCAGCACTGTGTATGGCAACCCTGCAGGCATGTCGCGCCTGAAGCGCGAACAGGTCACCGTGGGTGGTGCGGCCGTGATAGCCAAAACCGATATTTCGGGCCGTGGTAGCAATTTCGGGGGGGAAACCGATGGCGACATGGTCCCGGTCGTGGGCGTGCCCATGGGTTACTATGTCAAGCCGATCGATGACCACTGGAGCGTTGGCTTCGGCGTTTACGTGCCATACGGCCTGATCACCGACTACGGCAGCGGCGACGCGGCGCGTTACTGGGGCAAGAAGAGCAAGGTCGAGGTTGTCACCTTCCAGCCAACCATCAGCTATGCCTTCAACGACAAGGTGTCGATCGGTTTTGGCCCGACCATCAACCGCATCAAGGGTGAGCTGGGCTCGAACCTGGCCAGCAAGGCCCTGCTGGGCCCCAACGGCCCTGATGGCGAAGTCAAGATCAAGGGCGACGACACCGCGATCGGTTACAACATTGGTGTTCTCGTTCAAGCTACTGATCGTACCCGTCTGGGTCTGACCTATCACTCGATGGTCGACTACAAGCTTGAAGGCGATACTCGTGTTTCCTACCCGATTCCCCAGCTTGGTCTGAACGGCAAGTTCGACGCCAGCCTGAAAATCAAGACGCCGGAGTCTGTGGACTTCTCGGTCACCCATGAACTGGATGACCACTGGACACTGTATGCCGGTAGCACCTGGACGCGCTGGAGCCGCCTGGAGAGCATCGTAGTCAAGAACGAAGCACCGGCCGGCTACCCGCTGCAGACCATCACCGAAGAGCAGAACTGGCATGACACCTGGGCCCATGCCATTGGCGCGGCCTACAAGGTAAACAAGGAATGGACCCTGCGCGCAGGCTTCTCGGTCGACCAGTCGCCGACCAACAACCACGATCGCTCGCCACGTATTCCAACGGGTGATCGTAAAGCGGTCAGCTTTGGTGCCGGCTGGAGCCCGAACGATGACATGACCATCGATGTTGCCTACTCGTATCTGTGGGAAGAAGATACCAAGGTCAACAATGTGTCGGGCTCGCCGACACAACAGGCGTTGAAAGGTACCTACCAGGCCAAGTACGAGAACAGCGCTCACGGTATCGGTGCGTCCCTCACCTACCGCTTCTGATCAGTACGCTTCACATGAAAAACCGCCCTCGTGGCGGTTTTTTCATACTTGCACCTGCCAGCTGTCGCCCAGGGCTTCGCAAAGGTAGTCCATGAATACACGCACTTTAGCGGTCATGGCGAAGCGGTCGGCCAGACACAGGTAGATATCCATCGGTTCGGTCTGGGCATAGGCCTGGCCGCTGTCGCTGTATTCGAACAACGGTACCAGCGCCCCGGCGGCCAGATGCGGCCGGACGATGAACTCGGCCAGGCGGGTGATGCCGCCATCGTGCAGTGCCATCTGGGTCAGGGCATCGATGTCGTCGCTGATCAGGACACTGCCGAATTCTGCCTCGAACCGCAGCCCGTCGCGCATGAAGCCCCAACGCAGGAAGCGCCCATCCACCGGATAGCGGAACACCAGGCAGCGATGATCACGCAAGGCCTCGGGCGTGGCCGGTACACCGGCGCTTTGCAGGTAACCGGGCGAGGCACAGCAAATGAATGGTATACGGGCGATATGCCGGGCCACCAACTGGTCCTCCAGCTGTGGAGCAATGCGCAGGCTCACATCCACATCTTCGCGAGCATGGTTGACCCGGCGATCAGTCGTTATCAACTCTATCGAAAGTAGTGGGTAGCGGGCACTGAACGCGGGTATCAATGGTGCCATAACGTGGCGACCGAAGGCGGACGTCGAGGCAATGCACAGCCGCCCCTGGGGTTCACTGTCGGGGGTGGTGACGGCCTGTTCGGCCATGGCCAGGTCGCGTTCGATGTGCCTGACGCGTTCGTAGTACTGGGTACCGGCGGGTGTCAGCGCCATACTGCGGGTGGTGCGGCTGAGCAGGCGAACCTGCAAGTGGCCTTCCAGGCGTGCCAGGTTCTGGCTGACCGCAGCCGGGCTCAGGCCCAGGTTGCGGGCACCGGCGGCGATGCTACCGGCTTCGACCACCTTGATGAAGCTGCGAATGGCGTTGAGCAGGTCCATGCCGAGCCCTTGGATTCGTAAGAATCTCTTTATAAAGAACTCAGTACGGCTGGTCTACAGCTGCTGCCGTGTGCGTTGCTAACCTGCGCCTTTAATCACCTTCCAGGAGTTCGCATGAGCAACCTGTCCCAGGCACGCAGTCGACGCAAATTGCACCCGGGGGCCACGCCCTACGTTTTTGCCTTCTACATGTCGTCGATCATGGCGCTGTTGATGTGTTTCGTGATCACGGCAGCGAATGCGGGGGTTAACCCCGAATATCTCGGTAACGTGCTGAAGGCGTACCAGTTGGCGATGCCTGTGGCGTTCGTATGTGTGTTGATGGTCAGGCCGGTGGTGGTGCGGTTGGTGGCGATTACGGTGCATGCAAAGTGAAGTAACCCGAAACCAAGGCAAGTCCCCTGCTTTGGCTCTTGATCTTGATCTTGATCTTGATCTTGATCTTGATCTTGATCTTGATCTTGATCTTGATCTTCGCGACTTCAGGAGGCCGAGCAGAGGTCTTGCGGAGGGAGGTGACGGGCATGGATGCCCGTCAAGCGCTGAGGCCCCATGGATGGGGCCTGCAGCGCGTACTCCCGGGAGCAAGACCGGCGCGAGGGAACCCCGCAGCGTAGCGCAGGGGCCGGATGATGGGAGCGCAGCGTTTTTTGGTTACTTTTTGCCGCGTTTGGCAAAAAGTGACTCGCCGTAAGGGCGAAAAGGTGAGTGTGCGTCGCCATCGTAAATGGACTATGCGCGAGATCAAGACCAGTACTTTTCCGCTCTTCGCTCTTCGCTCTTCACTTTCAAGCGTGGGCATCAACAACAAGGTCAACATTCATTTTCGAAGGTGGCGCTTAATCACCTTTCCGCCCTTACGGCGGGTCACTTTTTGTCAAACGCGACAAAAAGTAACCAAAAAACGCTGGCGGTATGACTCACCCACATGGGTTACAAATCAGTTCACGCACATAGGTAACAGTCTTTAACTGGCAAGGTCGGTTTTCGAGGATC
>NZ_OPYN01000072.1 GCF_900277125.1 Pseudomonas inefficax | reverse complement strand
CCGGTTTCGCGGGACGTTCGTCTTCTGCCGAAGATGCCAGCACTGTGTATGGCAACCCCGCAGGCATGGCGCGCCGGAACCGCGAACAGGTCACCGTGGGTGGTGCGGCCGTGATAGCCAAAACCGATATTTCGGGCCGTGGTAGCAATTTCGGGGGGGAAACCGATGGCGACATGGTCCCGGTCGTGGGCGTGCCCATGGGTTACTATGTCAAGCCGATCGATGACCACTGGAGCGTTGGCTTCGGCGTTTACGTGCCATACGGCCTGATCACCGACTACGGCAGCGGCGACGCGGCGCGTTACTGGGGCAAGAAGAGCAAGGTCGAGGTTGTCACCTTCCAGCCAACCATCAGCTATGCCTTCAACGACAAGGTGTCGATCGGTTTTGGCCCGACCATCAACCGCATCAAGGGTGAGCTGGGCTCGAACCTGAACAGCCAGGCCTTCCCCGGGTTTCTGGGCGGTGGCCCTGATGGCGAAGTCAAGATCAAGGGCGACGACACTGCCGTCGGCTACAACATCGGCGTTCTTGTACAAGCCACAGACCGTACCCGCCTGGGTCTGACCTACCACTCGATGGTCGACTACAAGCTTGAAGGCGATACCCGTGTTTCCTACCCGGTCGCTCTTGCTGGTCTCAGCGGCAAGTTCGACGCCAGCCTGAAAATCAAGACGCCAGAGTCGGTGGACTTCTCGGTCACCCATGAGCTGGATGACCATTGGACCCTGTATGCGGGTAGCACCTGGACGCGCTGGAGCCGCCTGGAGAGTATCGTTGTCAAGAACGAAGCACCGGCGGGCTACCCACTGCAGACCATCACCGAAGAGCAGAACTGGCACGACACCTGGGCACACGCCATTGGTGCTGCCTACAAGGTGAACAAGGAGTGGACCCTGCGTGCAGGCTTCTCCGTCGACCAGTCGCCCACCAACAACCATGATCGCTCGCCGCGCATTCCTACCGGTGACCGTAAAGCGGTCAGCTTTGGTGCCGGTTGGAGCCCGAACGACGACATGACCATCGATGTCGCCTACTCCTACCTGTGGGAAGAGGACACCAAGGTCAACAATCAACCGGACACGCCGACGGAAGGTGCGTTGAAAGGCAGCTACCAGGCCAAGTACGAGAACAGCGCTCACGGTATCGGTGCGTCCCTCACCTACCGCTTCTGATCAGTACGCTTCACATGAAAAACCGCCCTCGTGGCGGTTTTTTCATACTTGCACCTGCCAGCTGTCGCCCAGGGCTTCGCAAAGGTAGTCCATGAATACACGCACTTTAGCGGTCATGGCGAAGCGGTCGGCCAGACACAGGTAGATATCCATCGGTTCGGTCTGGGCATAGGCCTGGCCGCTGTCGCTGTATTCGAACAACGGCACCAGCGCCCCGGCGGCCAGATGCGGCCGG
>NZ_OPYN01000071.1 GCF_900277125.1 Pseudomonas inefficax | reverse complement strand
CTTTCCGCCCTTACGGCGGGTCACTTTTTGTCAAACGCGACAAAAAGTAACCAAAAAACGCTGGCTCCTATCATCCGGCCCCTCCGCTGCGCTCCGGGGTTCCCTCGCTACGGGCCTGCTCCCGGGAGTACGCGCTGCAGGCCCCATCCATGGGGCCTCAGCGCTTGACGGGCATCCATGCCCGTCACCTCCCTCCGCAGTCCCTTCGCTCGGCCTCCTGAAGTCGCAATCTGCGGCGCCTGAACTATCGCGCGCTTAGAAGCAAAAACCGAAGCAAGAGCAGCCAGGTTATGGCTGGGAGGCAATGGCCTTTTCGATGGCTGCCCGGAATGCTGGATCATCCGGCTTGGTCAGGCTGGAAAAGTTACCAATCACCTTGCCCTTGCGGTCCACCACGTACTTGTAGAAATTCCACTTCGGCGCACTGCTCTGGCTGGCCAGGTCCGCGAACAGCGGTATCGCATCCGTGCCCCGCACCGCCTGTGTCTTGGTCATGGTAAAGGTGACGCCATAGTTGGCATAACAGACCTTGGCCGTCTTCTCGCTATCGGCGTCCTCCTGCTTGAAGTCATTGGACGGCACGCCAAGCATTTCCAGGCCTTGCTCGTGATATTCCTTGTATGTCGCCTCAAGCCCCTCGAACTGCGGCGCAAAACCGCAGTAACTGGCCGTGTTGACCACCACCAGCGGCTTGCCGGCAAAGCGCTCGCACAGGTCCACCTGCCCCTTGCCCCGCAACTCTGGCAGGCTGCCCTGCAACAACGCCGGGCAATCGGCAGCCCAGCTCGATGCGCCGGCAAGCAGGGCCAGCACCGGCACCATCAACCAATGTGCACGCATGACTCGTCTCTCCTGCAAGACAATCTTTGAACTTGCAGGGTAGCGCCTAACAAACACTCATGCCCAGCTGCATCAACGCCATCCCGCCCTTGTGCCAGCCCCACCACACCAGCGCCAGCAGCAACAGGGCGGCAAGGGCCAGTAGCCCTTGAGCCACATAGCGGTTCATGCAGCCTGGGCCTGCAGGCGGGCGACCGGGCGTTCGCGCACGGGCCAGTTGAGGGCGGCAGCCAGCAGGCTGAGCAGGATGGAAATCTGCCAGACCAGGTCGTAGCTGCCGGTGCGGTCATACACCACCCCGCCTAACCAGCCGCCGAGGAAGGCGCCCAGCTGGTGGAACAGGAAGACGATACCGCCAAGCATGGACAGGTTGCGCACGCCGAACAAGGTGGCCACCGTGCCGTTGGTCAACGGCACCGTGGACAACCACAGCAGGCCCATGGCGATGCCGAACAGGTAAGCGCTGATCTCAGTCACCGGCGCCCACAGGAACAGCACGATCACTACCGCACGCAGCAGGTACAACCCGGTCAGCAGGCGCGGCTTGGACATGCGCCCGCCCAGCCAGCCGGCGGTGAAGGTGCCGACGATATTGAACAGGCCTACCAGCGCCAGCACCGTTGTGCCGGTAGTCGCAGCCAAGTGCTGGTCGACCAGGTAGGCTGGCAGGTGCACGCCAATGAACACCACCTGGAAACCACAGACGAAAAAGCCCAGCGCCAGCAACCAGAAACCGGAGTGCGAGCACGCCTCGCGCAGGGCCTGGCCCAGGGTTTGTTCGGCACCATGAGTGGGCAGCGGGCGGTCACGCAGCAGGCCGACGAAGGGCACGATCAGCGCCACCATCAGGCCCAGCACCAGCAACGCTGCGGACCAGCCCAGCCACTGGATAAGGCCGAGGGTGCCCGGCAACATGGCGAACTGGCCGAAAGAACCGGCAGCACTGGCAATGCCCATGGCCATGCTGCGCTTCTCCGCTGGCACGGCACGCCCGACCACGCCCAGGATGACTGAGAACGAGGTGCCGGACAGGCCCATACCGATCAGCAAGCCGGCACTCAGCGACAACGACCAGGCCGAGTCGGCCGTGCCCATCAGCACCAACCCGGCAGCGTAGAGGATACCGCCAATGATCACCACCCGTGCCGCGCCCAGGCGGTCGGCCAGGGCGCCAGCGAACGGTTGCGCCAGCCCCCAGATCAAGTTCTGCAAGGCAATGGCGAAGGCGAACACCTCACGTCCCCAGCCGAAGTCCGCGCTCATCGGCGCCAGGAACAGGCCGAAGCCGTGCCGCACACCCAGGGATAGCGCCAGGATCAACGCTGCCCCCACCAATACCCACCCGCTGGTTCGCCACACCGAAGTCATTGTCGTTATCTCCAGCACATCGCAAGGTTTTACGGGTATATACCCGCTTATAGTCGTATCAATTCAAACCAGTTGGTTCAGCAAACGCACCAGTTCATCCCGCTGCCCTGTCCCCAGCCGCTCCACCAGTTCGGCCTGTGCCTGTTCCCAGGCCGGATGGGCCGCACGCAGCAGTTGGGTACCGGCCTCGGTCAGCAGCACCACGCGGTTGCGCTGGTCGTCACCATCGGCCAAGGCCACCAGCCCTTCAGCCTCCAGCACCCGCAGGTTGCGGCCCAGGGTACTGCGCTCAAGTCCCATGGCTTCCGCCAACGTGGTGATACTGGGGCGATCGAGCCGCTGCAGATGACGCAACAGGGAAAACTGGGCGACATTGACCCCAAAGCCGGCAAGGGCCTCGTCGTAATGTCGGCTCACCCCACGGGCGGCACGACGCAGGTGGGTACAGATACATTCACTGGTCAGCATGGATACGTGTATATACCCGCGTTAGTAATGTTGCAAGAGAAAGCGTTAACGGGGCTGCTACGCAGCCCATCGCCGGCAAGCCAGCTCCCACAGGAATTTCGCGATCCCTGTGGGAGCTGGCTTGCCGGCGATGGGCCGCAAAGCGGCCCCAAGTTACCTAACTGACATGCATAACCCTCAGCCCGGGTTCAAGCGCCTGCGAATTGGCTCGAACTCTACTGTAGCCTTGCGCGCCAGCGGGTCTGGGGCGCCCTGCTCGATTGCCTGCCAATAGCGCCACGGCACCTTGGCCGAGCCCAGTTCGTAGTCCATGCCGTCCCAGTTATCTTCACGGAAGCTGTAGAAGGCCCAGTGCAACCGGTAGTGATCCAGCACGCTGAGCACGTCTTCCAGGTATTGCCGGCAGCCCGGCAACCTGCGCATGCAGCCAAACTCGCCCACCACCAGGCGCGAGCGGGGCACTTTCATGGCGGCGGCCCAGTCCAGCGGCTGGCGCAGGTACTGCGCCACACGTTGGCCATCCCATTGCTGCGCCTGCCCCGCGAAGGGTGCCGGCCCGGGATAGGCGATGGGTTGCTTGCGCGTCATGTTCGGTGCACTGGTCACCAGATAGGGCTCGTACATGTGCACGCTGTACAGCACCCGCTGGTCCTCCAGAGGTGCCGGCCAGTAACCGAAGGCGTCGGCGGCGGCGAACCAGCCGGCATCGAGCATGACCGGCGTGTCGGAGTCCTCCTCGCGAATGGCCGCTATCAACTGCCGATACAGGGCAGGCAGATCACGCGCACCGCCCTGCTGCCGTGCATACCACTGCTGCATTTGCCCAGGGTCGGCATGCTCGGCCAGGCCACCTTGCTTCTCCGGTGCGGGCTCGTTGACCAGGTTGTAGGCGGCGATGGCCGGGTGGCCTTTCAGCTCACGGGCCAGATCCCGCCAGAACGCCGCAGCCTGCAACCAGTAGCGTTTGTCTTGCCAGAGGCGGTCGTCGAACTGGCCCTGATTGTTTTGCGACCAACGCATGCCGGGTAGCGAAAGCGGTGCGATAACCACCTTGAGGCCGGCCCTATGGGCGCGGTCAAGGGTGGCTAGCAGCGTGGCCAGGTCGGTGGCAGGCAGGCCTTGGTAGGCATCGGCATCGCCGAGGAGGAAGTCGCGTTCTGCCGGTTGCCACTTGTCGTAGGACAGCCGCACCCAAGTCGCGCCATAACCGCCCAAGGCGTCGAAGTAGGCTTGATCAGGTGGCAGCCGGTTGAAGCTGTTGCCACCGTGGCGGGGGCTGTTCCAGAAAGCCATGAGATCGGCTGCCATGGCAGCGGGCACCATGGCCAACAGAAACGCAGCGAGAATGACATGACGCATGGTGCCGACACTCCTCGACAGTTAGCGGAGGGGCAAGCATACGCCAGTGAAAAGATGTCGGCTCTTGCTGAGTTTTTTCAGGAATTTACCGACACGTTAGGCTCAGAAACGCCCTACAGAAACATCCTGCTTGCGCGGTCACTTGTAGGAGCGGCCTTGTGTCGCGAAAGGGCTGCGAAGCAGCCCGGCAATTCATGCTCTAACGCTGAAATCGCGGGGCCGCTTTGCGGCCCTTTCGCGACACAAGGCCGCTCCTACAGGGGCCAGAGCAAGGCTCAGAGGCCCAACGCCAACCCCAGCACCACGGCCAGTTCGAGCAGCTCCAGCATTGCACCGGCGGTATCGCCGGTAGTCCCGCCCAGGCGCCGGCACATCAGCTGTCGCAACCAGGCAAACACGGCGAACGCCAGCACCACGATCCACCCGCCCAGGACCAGGCAGAAAAGCACACAGCCCAGCAGCACCCACCCGGCCGCATGCCGGGGAAGATGCTCGGCCAGCGCCTGCCCCAAACCACCCTGCCGTACATAAGGCGTACTCAGGAACAGCCCAAGCATTGCTGCCCGCCCGATCAAGGGTGCCAGTAGCAACTGTGCGCCAATGCCCCGCTCGACCAGCACCCACAACGCGCAGAACTTCAGCAACAGCACCAGCACCAGGGTGACCACGGCAATCGGCCCGCTACGGGGGTCTTTCATGATCAGCAGGGTGCGTTCGCGGTCACCGAAACCGCCAAGCCAGGCGTCGGCACTGTCTGCCAGGCCATCCAGGTGCAAGGCGCCACTGAGCAACACCCACAATGTCAGCAGCAGGGCCGCGTGCAGCGGCGTCGGCTTACCCTGCAGCAGGTGGCTGGTCAGCCACAGCAACAGGCCGAACAGCAACCCGACCAGTGGGTAGCAGAGCAGCGAGCGGCCTATCTCGCGCGGCGCCGGCATGCCTGGCAGAGTCACTGGCAGGCTGCTGAGAAACTGCAAGGCAATCCACAACGGCAACATTTCAGCGCCCCTCGACCAACTGGCCGTCGTCACCCGGCACCAGCCGCATCAGCGCAGCGTGGCCGACTTCGACCTGCAGTAACTGCGCCCTCGGCAAACCACGGGCACGGGCCAGCAGCAGCCGCATCACGCCACCATGGGTGATCAGCAGCACGCGCTTGCCGGCATGCTGCCGACTCAGGCGTTCGACAGCAGCCAGCACGCGCTCGGCGAACGCCTCGACCGGCTCGCCATTGGGCGGGGTAAACGCGTAAGGGTCCGCCCAGAACCGCCCCAGCGCGTCCGCCTGGTCTTCCATGATCTGCGCCGCACTACGGCCCTCCCAGTCGCCAAAATGCAGCTCCTGTAACGCCGCTTCACGCTGTACGGGCAGGTTCAGCCGCTCGCCCAATTCCTCGGCAAAATGCGCACAGCGCTGCAGCGGCGAACTGACCAGCACCTCCCACGGGCCGGCTTCGGCCACTGCGCCACGCATCTGCGCCCAGCCCTTGTCGGTCAAGGCATCATCAAGGCTGCCACGCAGGCCGCCCTGTTCCGTTTCGCCATGGCGCAGCAGGTCGAGGATCATGCCGGGCGGTCCGCCACCGCAGCCTCGGCGAAGGTCGCCATCTGCCCGTGCAACGCACAGGCCAGGCGCAACAGCGGCACGGCCAGGGCAGCCCCACTGCCCTCGCCCAGGCGCAGGCCCAGCACCAGCAACGGTTCGGCCTGCAACGCGTCAAGCAAGGCTTTGTGGCCAGGCTCTGCGCCTTGGTGGGCAAACAGCAGCCAAGCCCGGCACTGCGGGTTGAGGCGCACCGCCAGCAGCGCGGCGACACTGCAGATGAAGCCATCCACCAGTACCGCGATACCTGCCTGCGCGCAGCCAATGTAGGCACCGGCCAAGGCCGCGATCTCGAAACCACCGACACAGCCCAGTGCCTGCAATGGATCGTTGGCGCTCAGGCCATGCAGCCTCAGCGCTCGCTCGATGACCTCGGCCTTGTGCCGCACCCCGGCGTGATCCAGGCCGGTACCCGGGCCACTCAACTCAGCCGGCGGGCAGCCCAGCAAGACGCTGGCCAGGGCAGCTGCAGCCGTGGTGTTGCCAATCCCCATCTCGCCACCGATGAACAGCTGCGCGCCCTGTTCGGCGGCGCGCAGGGCACTATCGCGACCGGCCTGCAGCGCGGCTTGAACCTGGCCCTCGGTCATCGCGGGCTGGCGGGCGAAGTTGGCAGTACCGGCGCCCAGGCGCAGATGGCGCACACCAGGCAGCTCCAGGTGCGGGTCGATGGTGCCCAGGTCGACCACATCCAGACTCGCCTGCAGCTGGCGCGCCAGCACACTGATCGCCGCGCCACCGCCAACGAAGTTGCGCAGCATCTGCCCGGTCACCGCTTGCGGGTAGGCCGAGATACCTTCCTCGACCACACCGTGGTCACCGGCAAAAATGCTGATTGCGGCGCGATCCAAGGTCGGGCGTTCACAGCCCTGCAGGCCGGCCAGCTGAATGGCCAAACCTTCCAGTTGGCCGAGCGAACCGGCAGGTTTGGTCAGCTGCTGCTGACGGGCGCGGGCCTGGTCCATGGCGGCGTTGTCGAGGGGTTGGCAGGCATCACGCCACCAGGCTTGGGTCATAGTGCAGGTCCTTTGAGCATTAGGGGCAGGCCGGCCACGGTCAGCACCACGCGCTGACAGCGTTCGGCCACGGCCTGGTGCAGCCAGCCGGCCAGGTCGACATAGCGCCGGGTCAGCTCGCCCATGGGCACGACGCCCAGGCCGGTTTCGTTACTGACCAGGATCACCGTGCCCGGCAACTGTTCCAGGCAGGCCAGCAGCGCATCACGCTCCTCGGCCAGGCGCTGGTCATCTTCGAGCATCAGCAGGTTGGTCAGCCACAGGGTCAGGCAATCCACCAGCAGGCACCGCCCTTCGGCCGCTTCGGCGCGCAATACCGCGGCCAGGGCCAGGGGTTCTTCGATCAACCCCCAGTCACCGGGGCGACGCTGGCGGTGCAGCAGCACACGTTCGTTCATTTCACCATCCAGCGGCTGGCTGGTGGCGATGTAGGTCACCGGCAGGCCACTTGCGCTGGCCAGTTGTTCGGCCAGGCGGCTCTTGCCGGAGCGGGCGCCGCCGAGGATCAGGTTGAGCATGTCAGGCCACCCCACAGAGTTGGCGCAGGCGCGCGGTGTCCAGGTGCTTTTCCACCAGGTCAGCCAGGCGCTCGATATCGCGTTCGCGCAGGGCCTCGTAATCAATGACCTGCACATCCTCCAGGCCAGCCCAGCGCAGCAACGCCGCGCACGACTGGCTGCCTTCGAACAGGCCGTGCAGGTAGGTGGCAAGTATCTGGCCATCGGCACTGACAGCACCATCGCAACGGCCATCGGCAAGTTGCACGGCTGGCTGCTCCAGGGCAGGCCCCGTGGTGACGCCGGCATGGATTTCGTAACCGGCAATCGGAACTGCGTCGAGGTTCAGTGTGCCAACGACGTTGCGCAGCTGCTTCTCGGCTTCGAGCACCGTGGCGTAATCGAACAGGTCAAGCCCCGGGCTGGAGCCAGCGGCCCCTTCAAGACCAAGCGGGTCATGCACCTCGCGGCCCAGCATCTGCAGGCCACCGCAGATACCGATCAGCTTGCCGCCATAACGCAGGTGCCGGTCGATGGCCTTGTCCCAACCGCGCTCACGCAGTTGCGCCAGGTCGCCGCGCACACTCTTGGAACCCGGCAGGATGATCAGGTCGGCAGCCGGGATCGGCTGGCCCGGGCCGATGAACTGCAGGTCCACCTGCGGGTGCAGGCGTAGTGGGTCGAAGTCAGTGTGGTTGCTGATACGCGGCAGCACCGGGACGATCACCTTGAGCACGCGCTCGGTCTTGGCCCCCTGGCGCACATCGATGCCGTCTTCGGCTTCCAGATGCAGGTCGGTGACATACGGCAGCACGCCCAGCACCGGTTTGCCGGTGCGCTGCTCCAGCCAGTCCAGCCCCGGCTGCAGCAAGGCGATGTCGCCGCGAAAGCGGTTGATGACAAAGCCCTTTACCCGCGCCTGCTCACTGGGCGACAGCAGCTCCAGCGTGCCGACTAGATGGGCGAACACGCCACCGCGATTGATGTCGGCAACCAGGATCACCGGGCAGTCCACCGCTTCGGCAAAGCCCATGTTGGCGATGTCACCGGCACGCAGGTTGATCTCCGCCGGCGAGCCCGCGCCCTCGACCATGACCACCGGCCAAGCGGCGCTCAGGCGCTGGTGCGAAGCCAGCACCGCCTGCATGGCGATGGCCTTGTAGTCGTGGTAGGCCACCGCATTCATGCTGGTGACGGCACGACCATGAATGATCACCTGGGCGCCGGTGTCGCTGTTGGGCTTGAGCAGGACCGGGTTCATGTCGGTGTGCGGTTGCAGCCGGCAGGCCTGGGCCTGAACCGCCTGGGCCCGGCCGATTTCACCGCCGTCGGCGGTCACCGCGCTGTTCAGCGCCATGTTCTGCGGCTTGAACGGCACCACGCCGACGCCCTGGCGCAACAGCCAGCGGCACAGTGCGGTCACCAGCGTGCTCTTGCCGGCGTCGGAGGTGGTGCCTTGCACCATGAGGGTGGTCATGCCGTTTCCTTTTGATAATCTGCCAGGGCCTGGGCCAGGCGCAGCTCATCCGCCGCGCATTCTGGCAGCCCAAGGCGTACCGCTGGCGGCTGCTCGAACAACCGCACCAGGATGCCGCGGCGGGCAAGAAAGTCATGCAGGTGCGCGGCATGCTCGCTGCGCACGTACTGAAACAGGTCGCAACCGCCGCTGGGCGCCAGGCCGGCGCTGCGCAACAGCATCGCCAGCCGCTGGCTGGCGGCGGCGCAGCGTTCGACTTGCACACGCTGGGCAGCGTGGTCGGCCAGGCTGGCCTGGGCCAGCACCCGGGTCGGGCCATTGACCGTCCACGGGCCGAGCAACTCGGCCAGGCGCTGCAGCAGGCTGCGTTCGGCGGCAACGAACCCCAGGCGCACGCCAGCCAGGCCGAAGAACTTGCCGAACGAGCGCAGTACGATCAGCCCCGGGCGCTCGGCACAATCGACCACGCCATCCGCCGGAGTGTTGTCCATGAACGCTTCGTCGACCAACAGCCAGCCACCGCGTGCAGCCAGGCGCGCGTGCCACTCCAGCAGGCGTTCACGCGGCACCCGGCGGCCGGTGGGGTTGTTGGGGTTGACCAGCACCAGTACGTCGAGGCTGTCGAGCGTCGCTTCTACCTGCGCTTCGTCCAGCTCCAGCAACTGGTGCCCCGCCCGTTGCCAGGCGTACGGGTGCTCGGCATAGCACGGCGTCATTACACCTACCCGACCGGTTGCGCGCAGCAGCGGCAAGGCCTGGATCGCAGCTTGGGAACCAGCCACCGCCAGCAATTGACGGGCGCCGTAATACGCCCGTGCAGCGTCTTCCAGGCCGTCCTCGGTCTCCGGCAGGCGGGCCCAGGCTTCCATGGGAATCGGTGGAATCGGAAAAGGCCATGGCGCAATGCCGCTGGACAGGTCGAGCCACTGCTCGCGGGCAATGCCGTATTGCCGTACCGCCCGCAGCAGGCGGCCTCCGTGTTCAAGCATTGATATAGGCCCCCAGGCAGATCACCAGCAGCCACAGCCATACGCCGCGCTGCACCAGGCCCCAGCCGCGCTCGATGGCCTCGGCGTCGGCCATTGGCCCCTCCCCCAGGCGTGGCCGCTCATGCAGCTCGCCGTGGTACACCGCCGGGCCACCGAGCTCCACCCCTAACGCACCAGCACCGGCAGCCATTACCGGTCCGGCATTGGGGCTGTCCCACAGCGGGCCCTGCTTGCGCCAGCAGGCCAGGGCCAGGCGGGTCTTGCCCAGCAGCGCGTAGGTCAATGCCACCAGCCTGGCGGGAATATAGTTGAGCACATCGTCGACGCGCGCCGCGCACCAGCCGAAGCGTTCGAAGCGCTCGTTGCGGTAGCCCCACATGGCGTCCAGGGTGTTGCTCAGGCGGTACAGCACCACGCCCGGCGCGCCAGCCACCACGAACCAGAACAACGCGGCGAATACCGCGTCGCTGCCATTCTCCAGCACCGATTCGGTGGCCGCTCGAGCTACCGCGGGTTCGTCCAGTTCGCGGGTTTCACGGCTGACCAGGTAGCCCACACGGCGCCGCGCTTCCTGCAGGTCACCCTGGCGCAATGCACTGGCCACTGGCAACACGTGTTCGCCCAGGCTGCGCAGCCCGACAGCGCAATACAGTGCCAGCACATCGACCAGCCAGCCGATATACGGCAGCCAGGAGAGGATCAGTGCCAACAGGGTAAGCGGCACCACGGCCAAGAACCATGCGCTCACCCCGTGGCTGCGCCAGCCGCGCCCACCGGCATTCAGGCGGCGCTCAAGGTTACTGGCCATGTTGCCGAAGGCTACCAGCGGGTGGCGCCGCTGCGGCTCGCCCAGCAAGGCATCCAGGGCCACCCCGGCCACGGTCAGCAAGGCCACGCTCATTGGTGCTCTCCCCATTGGTTCTCAAAGAGCATTTCACTCAAGGGCCGTTCCTCCGCCCAGTTTTCCAGCACCAGCATCGGTGCCGGGTAGAACTCGGTTACCGGTCCCAGGCACAGCACTGCGACCGGCTTGGCCCCGGCCGGCATGCCCAGCAGCGCCGCCAGCGCCTGCGGGTCGAACAGCGACACCCAGCCCATGCCAAGGCCTTCGCCACGGGCGGCCAGCCACAGGTTCTGGATGGCGCAGGCCAGCGAGGCCAGGTCCATTTCGGGCAGGGTGCGGCGGCCGAAGATATGCGGCTCGCGGTTGTCCATCAGGGCGGCCACCAGCAGCTCGGCGCAGTCGTTGATGCCTTCCACCTTCAGTTTCATGAAGGCGTCGGAGCGTTCGCCCAAGGCTTCGGCGGTACGTACCCGCTCTGCTTCCACCAATGCCTGGATGCGCGTGCGCAGGTCGCGCCGGGTGATGCGGATGAAACGCCAGGGCTGCATCAACCCGACGCTTGGCGCCTGGTGCGCGGCAGCCATCAGGCGGCCCAGCAGCTCCGGGGCTACCTCGCCACCGGCGAAGTGGCGCATGTCACGGCGTTCGCCGATGGCCCGGTAGATCGCGGCGCGCTCGGCGTCGCTGTAGGCGTGCTCGCTCATGGTCGCAACAGCGCCGCCGCCGCATCTGGGTTGGAGGGGAAGTAGAAGTGAACGTAGGAGGCCGTCAGCCGACCCAGGCGGTACACCGCTTCGTTGCCACGCCCGCCGTTGGGGCTCAGGCCTCGGGCGATCGGCTCCAGTGCGGTACTGGTCAGCGAATGGTGATAGGTGTGCCCGCGCAGGGTACCTTCCGGCAGTTCCACCGCCTGCAAGGCCAAGGCAGCCAGGCGTTTCTGCATGGTCGCTTCGCCCGGCAGCAGGCCGAGCAGCTCGGCACGCTCGCCGGCCACGTCGGTCAAGGCATCGAGCAGGTACAGCATGCCGCCGCACTCTGCCAGCAACGGTTTGCCCAGGGCGTGATGGGCGCGTATCGCCTCGCTCATCGGCGCGTTGGCGGCCAGGGCGTGATGGTGCAGTTCGGGATAACCGCCCGGCAGGTACAGGCTGTCCACCGCTGGCAGCTCGCGGTCATGCAGCGGCGAGAAAAACTCCAGCTGTGCGCCCAGGTTGCGCAGCAGGTCGAGGTTGGCGCCATAGGTGAAGGCGAACGCCTCGTCCCGCGCCACGCCAATGCGCACACCGGTCAACGAGGCAGCACTGGCTTGCGGTTCGGGTTCGGCAAAGGCCACTGGCGGCGGCAAGGCAGCATCGCAACTGGCACCAAGCGCCTCGGCAGCGGCATCCAGGCGCGCGTCCAGGTCGTTCAGTTCGCTGGCCTGGACCAGCCCCAGGTGGCGGCTGGGCAACTCGATACCGCGCTCGCGGGACAAGCCCCCATACCAGCGCAAGCCTTCGGTCAGGCTGCCTTCCAGCAGTTGCGCATGGCGCAGGCTGCCAACCCGGTTGGCCAGCACACCGGCAAATGGCAGGTCCGCCTGGTAGCGTGCCAGGCCCAGAGCCAGAGCGCCGAAGGTCTGGGCCATGGCCGTACCATCGATCACCGCCAGCACCGGCACGCCGAAGTGGCGCGCCAGGTCGGCGCTGGACGGCGTGCCGTCGAACAGCCCCATCACCCCTTCGATGAGGATCAGGTCGGCCTCGCTGGCGGCTTCCCACAGCAGGCGGCGGCTTTCCTCGGCGCCAATCATCCACAGGTCGAGCTGGTACACCGGCGCACCGCTGGCCCGCTCGAGGATCATCGGGTCGAGAAAGTCGGGCCCGCACTTGAACACCCGCACCTTGCGCCCGAGGTTGCGGTGCAGGCGGGCCAGGGCGGCGGTGACGGTGGTCTTGCCCTGACCAGAAGCCGGTGCCGCGATCAGTACGGCGGGGCAATGGCGCGGCTGGCTCACAGCTCCACGCCCTTCTGTGCACGAATGCCGGCCTGGAACGCGTGCTTGAGCATGCCCATCTCGGTCACGGTGTCGGCCAGCTCGATCATCTCGGGCTTCGCGGCACGGCCAGTGACGATCACATGCTGCATCGGTGGGCGCGCCTGGATATCGGACAGCACCTGGTCAAGGTCGAGGTAGCCGTGCTTGAGGGCGATGTTCAGTTCATCGAGCACCACGAACTGCACGCTCGGGTCTTGCAGCAACTGGCGCGACACAGCCCAAGCCGCTTCGGCGGCGGCGATGTCGCGCTGACGGTCCTGGGTTTCCCAGGTAAAGCCTTCGCCCATCACGTGGTAGCGCACCTGCTCGGGGAAGCGGCGGAAGAATAGCTCTTCGCCGGTGCTGTTGCGGCCTTTGATGAACTGCACCACACCGCACTGCATGCCATGGCCCAGGGCGCGAGCGAGCATACCGAAGGCCGAGCTGCTCTTGCCCTTGCCATTGCCGGTCAGTACCAGCAGCAGGCCGCATTCGTTGGGGGAATTGGCGATACGTTCGTCGATGATCGCCTTCTTGCGCTGCATGCGCGCCAGGTGGCGTTCGTCGCGTTCGGTGGATTCGCTCATCAGGGTTCTCCGCTGGCTGGCGCCACGGCAACGCGCGGCGACAGGTAAAAGGCGGGCAGACGGAGAACGCGCAGGGGCCGTGGCCGTACGCCACGGTGCACCGCGCATCACCCTCCGTGATGCCGTTGGCAGTATCAGGCCGGTCTCCGGGCTTGTGAGCGGGCCTTGGCCCAGGCCTGCGCGCCTTCCCGGGTGCTGGCACCCAGTGGCCCTGCGCGGCCGCGACTCACCTACCGTTGCGGGGGCAGCGCCGGAATCGCGCCATGCTGGCACCCACCGGCTTCCCAGTTTCACCCTGCCCAGACGGGGCTGGCAGGGCACCTGAAACACGCGCGAAGGTTAGAGGGTTGCACCGGGAGCGTCAATCGAAGCGGGCTGCTTTGCAATCGAACAGGCATCGCCCGGGTAATGGCCAATTCGCCTGGTTGTGCCACACTCAATACAGTGATATCACATAGCCATCACTTTCAGCTGAACGCGATCACAACGATAACAGGAGAGCGCAGCATGCGAGGCCAGATCATCAACAACCCGCGTCTGGAGTTCCTTGCGCCGGCGCTGGAGCGCTGGGGCGACTGTATCGACCGCTTCAACCAGTTTGCCGGCGATGCCGAAGCACCTTATTGGCATGGCGCAGCCGCCAATACCGGTATGCTTGCCGCAGCGGCGTGGCAGGCCGAACTGGCGGCTCTGCAGCAGTTTGCCGGCAAGAAGCAGCGCGACGAAGGCGAGTACGAAGGGCGCTGCGACCTGTCGATCAGCAGTGCCGATGAAGCGCTGTACCTCAGTGTCAGCCAGCGCTGGCCAAAAATCGCCCGGCTGGACATGGCCGACGCCCTGCAGCAGACCGCTGCCCTCGCCCGCCAGGTGGCCTACCCCAGCCAGTTGAAAGCCGGGGCGTTGTTCATCAGCCCGTGGAAGGCTGGCCAGCACGCCAGCCCCGAGGAGCTGCAGGACTTGGTCGACGATCTGCAGAAACATACCGCCTGTGCCATCGCCTGGTACTTCCCGTATGCCTACCGCAAGTTGCACAACGAGCTGGGGCAGTATTTTCCGGGGGTGGCGTTGTTGCTCAAGCAGGCTTGAAGCTACTTAGGCTCGGGCCGGGACCGGAACTCGTTTCGCAAGCGCGACGTGGCTTCTGTGGGAGCGGGCGTGCCCCCGAAGAATCCAGCGCGGTGGCTGGCACCGGCTACGCCGGTGTTCGCGGGCGCGCCCGCTCCCACAGAGCCCCTGCTAAATCTTTCAGTTATATGCGGCCCCCTGCGCGCCCTTCAGGTCCTAACGCATCATGCCGAGTTCGGCATCATCCAGCAGCGCTTTGCCCAAGGCACAAAGGTAGTGCGCGGCCCAGATCAGCTTTGGCTTGTCTTCCATCAGGCCGTCGATGGTCAGATCCCGTGCATAGCCAATCAATTCCGAGGCTTGTTCGCGGGCGTTCTGGCAGGAGATGCCAGGTTCGATGCGGAACAGGGGGTGGGTCTGGTTTTCACCTTGAAAGAATATGGTTTTGCCGACTGTGCATTTCGTGTCTTCGGTGGTCATTTAGGGCTCCTGTCGTAGTGAAGCGACCACCGACCGCGGCTAAACAGTATGGTGGCAGCTGTACGTGGGTTAGCCGACCGGGACGTCAGGCACCCGGCGCACCCGCAGGTGCCCCACGCACAGCCGCCATAAGGCGCCAATGCCGATTGCTCGGTATTGCACGGCTGCGGTGTCTGACGATTTCGGGCGGCTAACCCGGTCATTGAAGGTCAACGACATGCCGAGACTAGAGACCGCATTTGGCACGCGCAACGGAGAATAGGCGTTGGGAGTATCTTTGGGAAACGGCCTACAAGAAAGGTGTTAAATCTGATTTTTGGGCTCGCCCCACGCCACCTTGCAACTGGCACATTGAACCACCACCAGACCTGCACGCTCTTGCTCTTGCTCTTGCTCTTGCTCTTGCTCTTGCTCTTGCTCTTGCTCTTGCTCTTGCTCTTGCTCTTGCTTTTGATCTTGATCTTCGCGACTTCAGGAGGCCGAGCAGAGGTCTTGCGGAGGGAGGTGACGGGCATGAATGCCCGTCAAGCGCTGAGGCCCCATGGATGGGGCCTGCAGCGCGTACTCCCGGGAGCAAGACCGGCGCGAGGGGACCCCGGAGCGCAGCGCAGGGGCCGGATGATGGGAGCGCAGCGTTTTTTGGTTACTTTTTGCCGCGTTTGGCAAAAAGTGACTCGCCGTAAGGGCGAAAAGGTGAGTAAGCGTCGCCATCGCAAACGGACTGTTCGCTATATCAAAACCGTCGCCTAAGCTTTTTGGCTTTTGGCTTTTGGCTTTTGGCCTTTTGGCCTTTTGGATGTCGGCATTCACATCGAGTAGACATTCATTCGCGATGGTGGCGCCAAGTCACCTTTCCGCCCTTACGGCGGGTCCCTTTTTGTCGTGGCAAAAAGGAACCAAAAACCGTCCGCTCCCATCATCCGGCCCCTACGCTTCGCTCCGGGGTTCCCTCGCTACGGGCCTGCTCCCGGGAGTACGCGCTGCAGGCCCCATCCATGGGGCCTCAGCGCTTGACGGGCATCCATGCCCGTCACCTCCCTCCGCAGTCCCTTCGCTCGGCCTCCTGAAGTCGCAATCGGCGGCGCCTGAACTTTCGCGCGCTTAGAAGCAAAGGCAAAACTGCTACTGACTGAGGTCGACCGTCGGCCGTTCGACAAAGCGGATGCTGTCGCGCCCATTTCGCTTGGACTGGTACAACGCCACATCCCCCTGCTCGATCAAGGCCGCCAGGCTCGTCGGCGGCTGGTCGAACAGGTTGGCGCCGATGCTCAAGGTGACCGGCTGCGGCGTAGGCACCGTCCTGCTGGCATACTGCTGGAACTGCTCACGCAGCAATCCGCCTAGCTCCATGACCCGCTCGCTGCTCGCACCACACAGCAGAATGACGAACTCATCACCGCCCAACCGCGCCGCCAGCGAGCGCTCGGGCAGCACCGTGCGAATCATCTCGCTCAGGGCAATCAGCAAGCGGTCCCCTGCAACATGCCCGTGCAGGTCGTTGACCAGCTTGAAGTTGTCGATGTCGATCAGTAGCAAGGCCCCGGGCTGCGCCGAATCCACTGCCTTGAAGAAAGGCCCCGCACGCACCTCCAGTGCACGCCGGTTGTACAGCGCCGTCAACGGGTCACGGGCCGCCAGACGGGCAATCCGCGCCTCGCGCCGGTAGCGCACGGTGCCGGTCATCGACAAGGCAATCAGCATGATCGCCATCGCACCTTCGACCAAGGAAACCTGAATGATCAGCCCGCCGAAAGTGGTCAGGTCAATCAGCGTACCCGGGGTGATCGCAATGATCGCCTTGGCCACATAGAACAATCCATGAACCAGCAGCACATAGCGCAGCTGCACGGCGCCAACACTCAACGACTTGCCATGCGGCCGCAACAGCCAGCTGGCCTTGAGCGTCAACAGCGCCACCAGCAACGAGTTGACCATCAACATTACCTTCGACCACTGCGGCCCCACAGGCAACAGCAGCAAGGCGAACCACACCAGCACGACCGATAACCAGATACGCGACAGCCGCACCTGGGTGAAGCGCAACACCCCCATCAGGAAGAACCAGTGCGCCACCACCAGCAAACCGTTGGCGAACCAGATACCGATCAGCAACAAACCGATGCCGCGCAGCAAAGCCAGGGTGGAACCAATCGTGATGGTGGCAAAGCCTGCGCTCCAGAACAGCAGCGATGAATCGCGAACGCTGCGCCACTCGATCGCCAGGTACAACGCGGCCGCGCCAGCCAGGGCGATGGAGATAGTCAGCATGGTGGGTGGATCAAGCGCCATGAACGGATTGGCCTGTCTGGTTTACGAGGAAAAGGCCCGATTGTATTCGCCTGGCCCCGGCGCAGTAAGCCGTTGCCCGGACAAAAAACTCACCAGTTGCCGCCCATGTGAGCTCAGGCGCTCCCAGTCGCGGAAACACAAACGTAGCTCCAGAGTGGCCCAGCTTTCCGCCAGGGCCACCCGACGCACCGGCAACTCTTGCTCGGCGCGCACGGCGGCTGTTTCGGGCAGCATGGCCACGCCTGCGCGCTGCGCCACCAGCTGCGCGATGGCCTCGAAACTGGGTGCTCGCACGCGCACTTTCAGCGGCATGGCCAGGTTCATCGCCAGTTCTTCGACAAAGCGCTGCATCGGCCGCCCACCCGGCAGGCAGATGAACGCGTAGCCCAAGGCATCGACCAGGCGCAATTGTTCGCGCCTGGCCAAAGGATGGTCGGCGGGCACCAGCATTACCAGCCGCTCGGTGCGAAACGGCAGCGATACCACCCCCTCGCTGGGCAGGATGCCATCGTACACTCCGATCTCGCACTCGTTGGCCACCACCACCCGCAGCACATCCACACTCTTGTGTTCCATCAGTTGCAGGTCGACCTCCGGGTAGTCCACCAGAAACGGCCCCAAGACCGCCGGCAGCAGTGTGCTGTT
Organism: Pseudomonas inefficax; assembly: GCF_900277125.1. GTDB lineage: Bacteria > Pseudomonadota > Gammaproteobacteria > Pseudomonadales > Pseudomonadaceae > Aquipseudomonas > Aquipseudomonas inefficax. The sequence continues at coordinate 2,235 of NZ_OPYN01000071.1, read as the reverse complement.
GGACACGGTAGAGGCTGCCAGGCGCAAGGTAATGCGGTGCTCGCCAGACAGTTGCTGCAAGGTTTCCTGCAGCTTGTGCGCCTCGCCAAGCACGCTGCGTGCGCCCTCCAGCACCATGCGACCGGAAGGCGTCAGCTGCATGCCACCGGCGTTGCGGGTGAACAGCGCCAGGCCGCAGCGCTCTTCCAGCAGGCGCAGGCGACTGCTGGCGGCCGACACCGCCACCGGGAAGGTCGCAGCCGCCTTGCTCAAGCTGCCCGTGGCGGCAATGGCCAGCAGCAGGCGCAGATCAGTCAGGTCGAACGGCATACCCTTCTCCAAAAACGAAAGCCCTGTTCGAATAAAAGCGATTCTAGCGCGGCCGCCTTCTGTTCAGAATAACCCTATATATCTTCTGCCGCGGGTACCCCATGAACGCATTAAGCAGCCTGATCCAGCGCCAACTGCAAAGCGGCGCCCTGTACGCCGTACTGGCAGCCCTGGGCTTCAGCTTCAAGGCCATCTTCGTCAAGCTCGCCTATGCGGCAGGGCCGGTGGACGCCATAAGCCTGCTGGCGTTGCGCATGGGGTTGTCGCTGCCGATGTTCGCCTGGCTGGTATGGGCCAGCCGTGGTCAGGGCAGCGTACCGCTCAACCTGGGCGATGGGCTGCGTGTCGCGTTGCTCGGGCTGCTGGGCTACTACCTGGCCAGCCTGTTCGACTTCTATGGGCTGCAGTACATCAGCGCCGGGCTGGAGCGGCTGATCCTGTTCACCTACCCGACCCTGGTGCTGGTGTTCCAGGCCATTGCCCTGCGTGAGCGCCCAAGCCTGCGCACCTTGTCGGCCATGGGCCTGTGCTACCTGGGGCTGGGCATTGCCTTTGTCCACGACGTCAGTGTGGCCGGGGCTGGCCAGCAGGTGGTGCTGGGCTCGCTGTGGGTGTTCGCCAGTGCAGTGACCTACGCGCTGTATTACTCCGGCACCGGAATGATGCTCAAGCGCATGGGTTCGATGCGCCTGGCTGGGCTGTGCGGCACTGCGTCGTCGCTGATGGTGCTGGCGCATTACCTGGTGGTGGCGCCGGTCGGGCAGTTGTGGCAGTTGCCAGGCGCCGTGTGGGCCAATGCCGGATTGATGGCGGTGTTTTCCACGGTGCTGCCGATCTACTGGGTGGCACTGGCGATACAGCGCCTGGGGCCGACCCATACTGCGGCAGTGGGCAACCTGGGGCCGGTACTGACGGTGCTGGCATCGTGGGCGATCCTGAGCGAGGAGATTTCGCTTTACCAGGTGGTCGGGTTGGCAGTGGTGCTGTTTGCGGTGTCGCGGCTCAAGCCGCGGGGCAAACAGGAAACCAAGGTGGCACAGCCTGACGCGGCCCCTGTGGGAGCGGCCTTGCGTCGCGAAAGGGCTGCAAAGCAGCCCCAACAATAGCGGCGGTGACGCTGAAATCGAGGGGCCGCTTTGCGGCCCTTTCGCGACACAAGGCCGCTCCCACAAAAACGCTTGAATCCCCTCAGAGCACCCGTTTGATCAGCGGCTCCAGCCGGCTATAGCGCAGCCGCCGCAGGAACCTGCGCACTTCCTTGGGGTGCTCGGTCTTTACCCCCAACTCCTCAGCCGAGCCGATCTTCGGCGCATGGCGGCGCAACTCGGCCAGCTCTGCTTCCCGTGGCCCCAGCCATTGTCCTTGTGGGTCGTCGATCAGCAGGCCGTTCTCCAGGTCCAGGTTGAAGCCGCGCGGGTTCAGGTTGTTTCCGGTCAGCAGCGAATAACGCTGGTCGACCCACACACCCTTGGCATGAAAAGTATGCCCGGGATCGTTCCAGATCCGCACCTGCAGCTGGCCGCTGGCAATTGCAGCGTGGCGACGTCGGGTGAAGGCGCGCAGGTTATCTTCGTACAGGTAGGGCAACGCGCCGCTGGCACTGAACGGCTCGCCGGGGGCTATGTAAAAGTCATTGGCCGTGCGATCACCAACGATCAGCTCCACCCGCACACCACGCGCCAGGGCATGGTCGAGCTCGCGCATCAGCACCCGGGGCGGGTTGAAATACGGCGTGCTGATGATGATCTGCGTACGCGCCGCCGCCAACAAGGCGCACAGTGCCCTGTTCAGCGGGTTGCCACGCCCCACACCCAATAGCGGTACAACCCGCAGGCCCTGCCCCGCCCCGCTGGTCGGTGCCTCATAGGCCATGCGCCGCAGCCGCGCGCGCAAACGTCGGATGTCGCCGCGCAGGCTGCGGCGCAT
>NZ_OPYN01000070.1 GCF_900277125.1 Pseudomonas inefficax | reverse complement strand
GCTTGCCAATTGACGGTTGCGGCATCGTCAGCCGCCGTGGTTTGAGGATATTTGTCGGTTACGTGCTGAAGCATCAGCCCATTGGGCTGGAGCAAATTGGAGACGGGCTCTGGGAGGTTATTTTTGGTCCAATCGTCCTCGGTAGGAGCGATGTACGTGATGCCATTGATGGCTATGTGACGCTGAAAGTGTCACCTATGTGAGTGAACTTTTATGTAACCCATGTGGGTGACCCGTACATGGCTCCTATCATCCGGCCCCTCCGCTGCGCTCCGGGGTTCCCTCGCTACGGGCCTGCTCCCGGGAGTACGCGCTGCAGGCCCCATCCATGGGGCCTCAGCGCTTGACGGGCATCCATGCCCGTCACCTCCCTCCGCAGTCCCTTCGCTCGGCCTCCTGAAGTCGCAATCGGCGGCGCCTGAGCTACCGTGCGCTTAGAAGCAAAAGCAAAAGCAACGGCAACGGCAATGCCGATTCCAATCAACGATCCTTGAACTGCGCCTCGCGCTTGGCAATGAACGCAGCCATACCCTCTTTCTGATCTTCGGTAGCAAACGCCGCATGGAACACCCGCCGCTCGAAGCGCACACCCTCGCTAAGGGTGACTTCGAACGCACGGTTGACGCTCTCCTTGACCATCATGCTCACCGGAATCGACTTGCTGGCGATGGTCGCGGCCACCTTCAACGCCTCTTCCACCAGCTCCGCCTGCGGTACGATGCGCGCCACCAGCCCGGCACGCTCAGCTTCCTCAGCCCCCATCAGGCGACCGGTCAGGCACAATTCCATGGCCTTGGCCTTGCCCACCGCGCGGGTCAGGCGCTGGGTGCCGCCCATCCCCGGCAGCACGCCCAGGTTGATCTCCGGCTGACCAAACTTGGCGTTGTCCGCCGCCAGGATGAAGTCACACATCATCGCCAACTCGCAGCCACCGCCCAAGGCAAAACCGGACACCGCGGCAATTATCGGCTTGCGCCGGTTGGCAATGCGGTCGGCATCGCTGAACAGGTCGTCAACATAGATTTGCGGGTATTGCAGCTCGGCCATTTCCTTGATGTCGGCACCAGCGGCAAAGGCCTTGGCGGAACCGGTCAGCACCACGCAGCCGATGTTCGGGTCGCGCTCGAGCTGGTCCAGCGCCTGGTTGATCTCGCCTACGATCTGCGCGTTCAGCGCGTTCAGCGCCTGCGGGCGGTTGAGGGTGATCAGGCCAACCTTGCCGTGGATGTCCAACAGGATGGTTTCGAATGCCATGCAGTCTGCTCCTTCAAAGATTGCGCGCAATGACCATGCGCTGAATGTCGCTGGTGCCTTCGTAGATCTGGCAAACCCGAACGTCGCGGTAGATGCGCTCCAGCGGGAAGTCACTCAGATAGCCATAACCGCCCAGTGTCTGCAAGGCGTCCGAACAGACCTTTTCGGCCATTTCCGAGGCAAACAGCTTGGCCATCGACGCTTCAACCAGCGCCGGGCGCCCGGCATCGCGCAGCGCGGCGGCGTGCAGCACCATCTGCCGGGCCACGGCAATCTTCGTCGCCATGTCGGCCAGGCGGAAGGCCACCGCCTGATGCTCGATCAGTGCCTTGCCAAAGCTCTGCCGCTCATTGGCGTAGTCACGCGCCACTTCGAACGCCGCGCGGGCCATGCCCACCGCCTGCGAGGCGATGCCGATACGGCCGCCTTCGAGGTTGGCCAGGGCGATCTTGTAGCCCTCGCCTTCGGCCCCCAGGCGGTTGGCCATCGGCACGCGCACATTGTCGAATACGATCTGGCAGGTGTCGGAGGCGTGCTGGCCGAGCTTGTCCTCGACCCGCGCCACCTGGTAGCCCGGCGAATCGGTGGGCACAATGAAAGCGCTGATGCCGCGCTTGCCAGCGTCCGGGTCGGTCACGGCGAACACGATCACCACCCCGGCATTCTGCCCGGAGGTGATGAACTGCTTGCTGCCATTGAGCACGTAGTGGTCGCCATCCAGACGTGCACGGGTCTTCAGGCTGCTGGCGTCAGAGCCGGCCTGTGGTTCGGTCAGGGCGAAAGCACCGAGCATCGCGCCGCTGGCCAGCGGGGTGAGGAACTGCTCTTTCTGCTGCTCGCTGCCAAAGCGCAGGATCGGCACACAGCCCACCGAGTTGTGCACGCTCATGATGGTCGAGCAGGCGCCGTCACCCGCGGCGATTTCCTCCAGGGCCATGGCATAGGCCACGTAGCCGGTGTCGCTGCCACCCCACTGCTCCGGCACCAGCATGCCGAACAGGCCCAGCTCGGCCATCTCCTCGATGGCCTCCTTCGGGAAGCGGTGTTCCTTGTCCCATTGTTCGGCAAACGGCTTCAGGCGCTCCTGAGCAAAGGCGCGAACCGCGTCGGCGATTTGTTGTTGCTCGTCAGTTACCAGCATGGTTCACCTCAGTACAGGCATTCGACAGCCATGGCCGTGGCCTCGCCGCCGCCAATGCAGATGGCCGCCACACCACGGCGCAGGTTGTTCTGGCGCAGGGCCGACAGCAGGGTCACCAGGATGCGCGCGCCGGAAGCGCCGATCGGGTGGCCGAGGGCGCAGGCGCCGCCATGGATATTGACCTTGTCGTGCGGCAGGTCGAGGTGCTTCATGGCCGCCAGGGTGACCACGGCGAAGGCCTCGTTGATCTCGAACAGGTCGACCTCGGCCAGGTTCCAGCCGGTGCGTTTCATCAGTTTGTCGATGGCACCGATCGGCGCGGTCGGGAACAGTGCCGGAGTGTCGGCAAAGGCGGCATGGCCGTGGATCACCGCCAGCGGCTTGAGGCCGCGCTTGTCGGCTTCGGAGCGGCGCATCAGCACCAGCGCCGCAGCGCCGTCGGAAATCGAGCTGGAGTTGGCGGCGGTCACCGTGCCGCCTTCGCGGAAGGCCGGCTTGAGCTGCGGGATCTTGTCCAGGCGTGCCTTGGGCGGTTGTTCGTCGTCCTTGATGACGCGTTTCTCTTTGCCCTCGGTGACCTCGACAGGCACGATCTCGGCAGCAAAGCGACCGCTTTTGATAGCGTCCTGGGCGCGGGTCAGCGAGGCGATGGCGAACTGGTCCTGGGCTTCGCGGCTGAAGGCATTGGCCTGGGCGCAGTCTTCGGCAAAGGTGCCCATCAGGCGGCCTTTGTCGTAGGCGTCTTCCAGGCCGTCCATGAACATGTGGTCGAGGATCCTGCCGTGGCCCATGCGGTAGCCGCCACGGGCCTTTTCCAGCAGGTAGGGCGCGTTGGTCATGCTTTCCATGCCACCGGCCACCACCACATCAGCGGTGCCGGCCAGCAGCAGGTCATGGGCCATGATTGCCGCCTGCATGCCCGAACCGCACATCTTGTTCAGCGTGGTGCAGGTGGTGTGCTTGTCCAGCCCGGCGCCCAGCGCGGCCTGACGCGCCGGCGCCTGGCCCTGGCCGGCCGGCAGCACGCAGCCGAACAGCACCTGCTCGACACTGGCAGCATCAATGCCGGCGCGCTCCACGGCACCACGGATGGCGGCGCTGCCCAGCTGCGGCGCGGTCAGGCTCTTGAGGTCGCCCTGCAGGCCGCCCATGGGCGTGCGCACGGCGCTTACGATAACGATCGGGTCATTGGCGAGGGTCATGTTCGCTCTCCTTACTTGGCAGCCATGCGCAGTGCACCGTCGAGGCGGATCACCTCGCCGTTGAGCATGCTGTTCTCGATGATGTGGCGGGCCAGCGCGGCATATTCCTGCGGGCGGCCCAGGCGCGGCGGGAATGGCACGCCGGCAGCCAGCGAGGCGCGCACTTCCTCGGTCATGCCGGCCATCATCGGCGTTTCGAAGATGCCCGGGGCGATGGTCATCACACGGATGCCGAAGCGCGCCAGCTCGCGGGCGGCCGGCAGGGTCAGGCTGGCGATGGCGCCTTTGGAAGCCGCGTAGGCGGCCTGGCCGATCTGCCCGTCATAGGCGGCGATGGAGGCGGTGTTGATGATCACCCCGCGCTCGCCCCCTTCATCGGCAGCCCCTTCGGCCATGGCTGCGGCAGCCAGGCGCAGCAGGTTGAAGCTGCCGATCAGGTTGACATTGATGACCTTGGCAAAGCTGGCCAGGCCATGCGGGCCCTGCTTGCCCAGCACTTTTTCGGCACCGACGATACCGGCACAGTTGACCAGCCCGTGCAGGCAGCCAAAGGCGCTGACAGCCGCATCCACTGCCGCCTGGGCGGCCTGCTCGTCGCTGATGTCGGCCACCGCGAAGCGGGCATTGTCACCCAGTTCGCGTGCCTTGGCCTCGACGGCCTGGGCATTGAGGTCGACCAGCATGACCTTGGCGCCGGCCTCGACCAGCATCTGTGCGGTGGCAGCACCCAGCCCGGAGGCGGCGCCGCTGACGATGAAGTGTTTGTTGGCTATTTGCATGATCGGTTTCCTTTCAGGCGCTGGCAGGGGTGGCCTGTTGCGCTTGTTGTTTGGCGACTTCCTGGTTGCGCAGGATGAAGCGTTGCAGCTTGCCGCTCGGGGTCTTGGGCAGCTCGCTGACGAATTCGATTTCCCTTGGGTAGGCATGGGCGTACAGGCGCTGGCGCACATGCTGGCGCAAAGTCTCTTCCAGCTCGGCGCTGCCCTGGTAACCGCTGGCCAATACCACGAAAGCCTTGATCAGCTCGGTGCGCTCCGGGTCCGGTTTGCCAATCACCGCCGCTTCGATCACCGCCGGGTGCTCGATCAGTGCGCTTTCCACGTCGAACGGGCCGACCCGGTAGCCGGAGGTGGTGATCACATCGTCGCTGCGGCCGACAAAGCTGATGCTGCCGTCCTGGTTCAGCTCGACGGTGTCGCCGCTAAGGTAGTACTTGCCGACGAAGGCTTTGGTCGGCAGGCCGTGGTAGCCCGCGAACCAGCACAGCGGCGACTGCTCGCGGTCGACCGCGAGGATGCCCGGCTGGCCGGCAGGCAGCTCGTTGCCCTGCTCGCCCAGTACCACGATGCGGTGGCCGGGGATGGCGAAGCCGGCCGAGCCGAGGTGTACCGGGTGCTGCAGGCCATGGTGGTTGCACAGCACCATGCCCAGTTCGGTCTGCCCGTAGTGGTCATGGATGGTCACGCCCAGTTCGTCGGCGAACCAGCGGATCACTTCCGGGTTGAGCGGTTCGCCGGCACTGCTGACCACCCGCAGGCGGCCCTTGATCGGTGTCGAAAAATCCGCCCCGGCGGCAATCAGCAGGCGGTAAGCGGTGGGCGAGCCGGCCAGGTTGGTGATGCCCAGCTTGTCGATCACCCGCGCGCAACTTTCAACACTGAAAGGGCCATCGTAGAAGGTGGTGGCATGGCCCAGCGACAGCGGGCCGGTGACCGCGTAATACAGGCCATAGGCCCAGCCCGGGTCGGCCAGGTTCCAGAAGTTGTCCTCGGGGCGCAGGTCGATGGCATCGCGCATGTAGCCCTGGAACGCGACGATGGCACGCAGCGGCACTTCCAGCGGTTTGGCCGGGCCGGTGGTACCTGAGGTGAACATCAGCAGGAACGGGTCGTTGCCCGAGCGCATGACCGGCTCGCATTGGTCTGCGGCATTATTTAGGCACTGCTGGAAGTCCAGCTCGCCACTGCGGGCATTGACGGTGATGATGGTCGGGCAGGCGCGCACATCGTCCAGCTTGGCGCGGTTGTGGCTGTCGGTGACGACCACGCGGGCGTGGGACTGCTCAAGGCGATGTTCGATGGCCTTGGGGCCGAACGCGGTGAACAGTGGCTGGTACACCGCCCCGAGACGCCAGGTGGCGAGGATGGTGACCAGCAGCTCCGGGGTACGCGGCATCAGGCCGGCGACCCGGTCTCCGGCGCCTACGCCATGCTCCCTGAGCACCGTGGCGAACCGCGCCGCCTGGTCCTTGAGCTGATCGAAGCTGTATCGTGCGCTGTTGCCATCACGGTCTTCCCAGACCAGCGCCAGCTTGCCAGTACCGGCGTGGCGGTCGCAGCATTCGACACAGGCATTGAGGGCTTCGAGGCTACCCTGCAGCGCCGCCGCAACAGCCTGGTCATGGTCAAACGTACGAGCGGCCTGAGCGTAGTCGCGCATCGTCGAACTCCTGGTTTGTTGTTTTTGTTAACCATCGGTTCGACGATATTCGCGCTGCCCGGGCGAGGCGACAATGGCCAAAGCTGTCAATATGGATGACCGGTTTGGCCGTTTGGGAGCGTCAGACCGGCCGCGCCAGCGCTTCTCTGGTCAGGCGCAAGTTCAGCGCGGCAAGCGCCCGTGCGCGGGCTTGCTGAAGGTTTCGCGCCTGCTGCAGATAGCCAGGGTCACCCAGCGCGGCGGCAGCACTGCGCTGCGCCTGCCCTTGTGCTTCCACAGCCTGCCATTGTTCGAGAAAGTCGTCCTCGACCGCGCTGTAGAGCGATGGATAAAGTGCCCGCAAGGACTTGATCCAGAACCCGAGCTTGCTGATGAATGCAGGTCGCTCCTCGCTGGCTTCAGCTGTAAGCACCGAAACATAGGCCGCGTCCAGGTCTGCCGGGCTAACCTCGACCATGTGCGCGAAATACGTGCTGGTGGGCTGACCGAGCAGATTGAGACGCTGCGCCAGCCCCACCCGATAAGCCAGGCTGACCTCCACCTCCTCCTCGTCGTGCTCACCTTGCTCCCAGCGGCCATCTGCATACCTTGCGTCCATGTTCGCGCGGGCGAGCTTTTCGACCTGGTTCAAGCGGAACAGGCGCCGAGCGAGCATCAAGCGTTCCTTGGCAGTTGCCCCGGGTTCACCGTTGTGGGTGAACTCGGCCACATGCATACCCACCTCCAACTGACTGAAACAATGCGCTACGCTGTCGGCACAAGTGCGCGGGTCGGCCGCCAAGTCGAACAGGTCCCTGCGCACCCGGGCATCGCCCTTGGCTGCTGCCACCACCCTCCATACCCTTCGCCCGGTCTCCTGCGGCGCTGCCCTGAAATCGGCGCTTTCCACCAATTCGTCGAGCAGCCCGAAAAATGCATCGCTGTCCGCTTCGACGCGCAGCGCATCCCACAGCGCTTCATGGGCTTGACGCTGGTTGTCATCGAGCGTGCCCAGCCAGGTGTTCTTCGATACGACGGGCTCCAGCTCGACCAGCGTCGGCTGGCCGGGGTGCGCAGGGTTGCGCAGTTGGTCCATCACTTGCTCCGACAATGGGTTGCCAGACAGGATAAGCAGCTGGCGCCGCGGCACTGGCGAATCGATGAGTGCTTGCGGCAGGTCGGTGATCTGGTTGTTACGCATGTCGACATAGGTCAGCTGTTCACAAAGCTCTAGCCCTTCGGGCATTGCCGTCAGGCCAACGCGGCGCAGGCTCAGGGTTTCCAGGCTATGTAGAGCTCCCATCTGCAGGGTCACCGCGCCCAACGGGTTATCGCTGAGCTCGAGGCTGCGCAGTTCGCCGAGGCCAGCCAGCACCGCCGCCTGGTCCTCGTCCAGGCGAATCTGATTACCGGCAAGGTTCAGCTCGCGCAGCTGGCCAAGGTTCTCCAAGCCGGCAGGCAGAGCATGCAGATCGTTGTAGGCAAGGTTGAGTACCTGCACATTGGGGAAAAACGACAGGAAATCCGCAGGCAACGCCGGCAGGCGCAGGTTGACCAACACCAACTGGTCGATGTGGCCAAAATCCGTGCCGGCGGGCAATTCGGGCAGCTCGCCCAGAGGAATGGAGATCAGAGAAACGTTTGCCTGCCTGCCGCCCTGCGGCCGGGCAGCCAAACGGAAGGTCTCCATTCGCCACGCCCGCTGAAATTCGATGCTGGCTTGCAGGCGATGATCACGCACATGTCTATTGGCATGCCGCGCCCAGGCATTGAGGCGCTGGGACAGCTGATCGTATTCCAGCTCCAGCCGCAGTACCGAGCTGAACGGTGACGCGCTGTGCTGGTAAAGCAGATCGATGTAATGCTCGGCCTGCACTTCATTCAAGCTCGGATAAAGCGCGAGGATCCTGCGGCGTAACACGCACTCAGGCGAGTCCAGGCACGACAGCACCGGGCCGAGCGGGTAGCCGGCGCGGCCATCGCCGAGCCGCTGGAAGGTGGCTCCAAGCGGCCTGGCTTCACGCCAGCCTAACAAGGCCAGCTGTTCCTTGGGTTCAGATGGCAGCCAGGCCTGTATCTGCGCGCGGATGCGCTGCGGCGCATCGTCACCCAGCCAGCCCAGCCGACGGCAGTAGGCAGGGGAAAGGCAGGCCGCGAGCACTTCGAACAAGCCTTGCGGCTGCGCGACATCCAGGTCGCTGCGCCTGCCAGCGTCGTCATACAGCTCGAAGCGCCCCGCTGACCAGACCATGTGCAGCCTTTGCGGCGGCTTGCCAAATGCCGGCAGCAAGCGCTCGAGTACCGGGCTGCTGGACGAGCGCTCATGCAGCACCAGGTCGGCCTGGTCGGCAGCGAGCCCCTGACGTTGCAACAGACGAAATACCAAGCTCACGGCATCATGGCTGTAGCTGTCACGCAAACACAATGCCTCGCGCAGGCGGGTCAGCCGAGCACGCTGCTGCTGCAGCCGCGCCTGTTGAGCCAATACCAGCGGCAGGCGCGAACTGCTCTGCATGCTTGCTCGCATTTCGCTGGTGGCCGTTCTGAGGATATCCGACGCATAGGCTTTGGGCAGTTGCGGGAAATGGCGAGCGAACAACGGCCACAACGGCTCTTCGCGCAGGTATCGCTCAGCAAAATGATCCAGCATGGCAGGGCGTAGCTGGCCGGCCTGGTCGCTCGCAGCATCCACTGGCACACCCAGCTTCTGGCTACACCAGTTGAGCCGATCGGCAAAGGCCGCGCCTTCAGCCGAACCGTCAAAAAAGGCTTGATTCCGAGTATGCACCGCGAACCGCTCGAGGGTGTCGCGCAGCGTCACCGGTAACGGTCGGGATTCGACCGCCAGCCGACGCAACCCCGCCTCGTCTGTGCCCGCAACCAGCAGTATCTGCGCCACCTGCTCGGCTGACAGGGTTCTGGCCGCCGGCCACAGGCGTGTGAGCAAGTACGCACTCCCTTGCCATTGCTGTGGCCGGTCCAGGCTCAGCCACCAGCCGCGTTCGCCATTAGTGCGCAGCAGCGGGCCGAATGCTTGCGGGCCATCCGGGTGCAGCAAGCGCCACGCGCCCTTGCTGTCCTGATACACGCCGTAAAATTTCCCATCGTTGTGCCACCATAATTCACCGGCACCGCTGAACAGCCCGTCGTGGCGTTCAGTCATCTCAACATCAGGGCCTGCTTGTCCATACGGCGCCAGATCGGACAACCAGAGTTTTTCCTGCCCCTGCTCAGTGATAACGGGTTCGAGCGTCTCGACAAAAACGCTACGCGCCGTGTAGGCCGCCACGGACGCCACCCCAAGCGTTGCAACCGCGCCAGCCACCTCCAGCAAATGCTGCAAGGCTTCGTGCTGGTGACCTTGGGACCAGTCGCTGACGCCTTCGTACACATGCCCCAACACTTGCCTGGCCATGTCAGCCAACAGCAGGGTGCCCACCACAGGCACGAACAAACCGGCCAGGGTCAGCAGCCCGATGCCGGCGTTTTTCAGTGCGGTCAGGCGCGCCGCAGCCGCTCGGCTATCCACGCGAGCCGAAGGAACCGCCAGGAACATCGCGTCGTTCTTGATACGGCGCGCCTGCCAGCGGGCCATATCGATGAACCACTTACCATCGGTTTTCGACCGGCCAGGCTGCAAGTCTGGCTGGGCATCACTCAAGCGCACAGCCAACAAGGCCTGGAAACCCGCCTGATCATGCAAAGCGATGCGCTGCAGCAAAGCACGCTGAAATGCCACTTGCGCCAGCTCATGGGCCAGAGCTTGGTTGACGGCGCCCCAATCCGCAAAACGACGTAACGACGCTGACGCCGCGCCGGGCAGGTAAATGATCACGCCTTTGAGACGGTCAGGCAGCCCCACCGGGAAATCACTCTGCCGCCGGATCGGCTCGCGCAACTCGAAGGCCAGGGCGCCATCGACCCGTTTTCCCAGAACCTTTAACGCCCCGGTGTCAAAGACCAGCCCCTCGGCATGGAGGGCTGGCTTGTCTTGGCAAATCAAGCTTAACGCCATGCCATCGGCACTGTTGAGCTGCCCTTTCAGGCAGGCCAGCTCGATGGCGAGTGCCAGCTCCTGGCGTTTGTCTTGCGCCAGCGCATCGACGAATGCCGGGCTCAGTACCTGGGCAAGATGCGCCTGGTAAGCGGCCCCGACATCGACTTCCCGGCAGACGGCGACCAAGTCATCGATTCGGTCGGTCAATATGACGGGCGCTTGCTGGCCCGCAGCCTGTGGCCCGAGCACCGCGGTCTGGTTGGCGAAAGACTCGCCTGCAGTAAAATTTTGCAGCAGTTTTTGCAGCAACGGCTGCTGGACGAAACGGGTTTCGAAGTCTGGCGGAAGCAAACCCGGAATGGGCTCGAATGGCCGCTGGCTGACATGAATGCGCGCTTCTCGCCAGACGGCGGTATCCAGCTCGATCACCTGCCCCAGGCGGCTTGCAATGGCTGGTTGAAGCAGGCCTTTCGCGAATTCCCCAAGCGGCTGCAACTGGCCGCTATAACGGGCCATCTGCTTCTGGCTTTGCAGATGCGCAGTCACACAGTCATGCAAGCGCCTGACTTGTTGCGCGCTGGCTTTGGCAAGCCACTCGGGCAAATGACTGGCAATGAAGCCATTGCCAGGGTAAGAGGAGGCGCGGAGCGCCTTTGCGGGACACATAGGCGGAGCCCTGTCTGGTTGAAGGGCCATCACCATGATCAGCCTGCCTCGGTACAGACAGCAGGAACGCTTGCCTCTGGGCAGCAACCTCCTCGGGCAAGCGTCCTGGGCGAGATACGAATTTCACCCTCCTGCGCGACCGATAGCAAGGTGATCAGGCGCCGTGGTCAGGCCTGGCTTGCAATATTTCCTTGGTAAATTCCACAACCAACCTGTAGCGGTCCGAGGTCCGCCTGTATTCAAGCTCATCCCATTCAGCCTGAGGTGCCTGCGCGCCGGCGCCCTGCTCCGTCTGAGCGGACAATGCGTTTGCCTGCTCCGCATAGTGCGTGTCGACTTCCTCGAAGCGCTGCTGATTCTCGCTTTCCACCCAGCCGCTCCAGAACGGTTGCAACGCCAGAAACTCGGCTTGCGCCTCTACGGTCTCGCCCTCGCGGACGAATGCACGCGCTGCCTCCAACTGAGCTGGGGTAACGTTGGCCAGATCGCCGTACCTGATCGATGAGGGTTGCCCTGGCAAGCCCATTTCCTGCGCCAATGCCACGCTGTAGGCGAGCTTGACCTCTATCGGGTCCACCAGTTGGCGCAGGCTCTCGCGCGTGGCGATGTCCATGCGTACGAACCGTTGCAGCCTTTCCAGCCGAAACAAGCCAAGCCCCAGCTGCAGCAAGCCATCCTGCTGGACGTCGGTGGCTCGGTTCGTCTGAGCTATCAGCGCCTGCAGATGCATTTCGCTGAAGCGCTCGGCAATGCTGTCGGCGCAGGTGGTCATGTCTTCAGCGATAGCTGTTACCCGGCCTGCAAGCTCGGCATCTTCATCCATTGCCTCGAGCAGCCCCCACACCTGCAGTGTCAGGTCGGCTCGGTGCCTCTGGTAGTCCTTGGTGTTCTGCAGCGCCTGCAAGATATGCATTACACGCGCACGGCCCGCCACGCCGAACACTCGGTCCCAACGATCGCTCTGCACCTGGGTGGCAGCCTCGCCCAACCACAGCTGCCGAGCCGGGACTTGCGCCATTGGGGCGGCCTCTGGATGCGCCGCATGCGCCGGCGGAGCGTGCAATCCGGCCAGCTGGCGTGCGGAGATCGCATTGTTTTGCACGTGAAAAGCCATACGAAACTCATACGGCATCTGCATGATCGCCTGAGGCACCTCGGGGATCTGGTTACAGCGCAAATCCACAATTGTGAGCATGGCGCATTGTTCAAGCCCAGCAGGCCATTCCACCAGACTGCAATGGCGTAGATGCAAGGCTTGCAGCTGCGGTTCCGGGTTGAAGCGCAGCGTCAGGCGATGAAGCGGATTGGCGCTCAGGTCCAGCACGGACAGATGCTGTAACCCGCTCAAGGTTTCGCTACCCAGTTCGCTCCACTGGATGCGGTTATAAGACAGCTGCAAGTTTTCCAGGTTGACCATATGCCGCAGGCCGGCGGGCACCCGGCGCAGGTGGTTTCTGGAAAAATTCAGCCTGCGCACTTCTCTGAAGCAGCTGAAGAACTCGTTAGGCTCCACGACCAGCGGCGTATTGATCATCACCAGCGTGGTCACGAAATGGAAGTCGAGGGCCTCTGCCAGTTCCGGCAGGCTGCTGACCTGAAAGCCGCTCAGGTCAAGAATCCGCCCCCCCAGTTCGGCATGCATCGTGTCGAAGGGCAATTGCCGGCGCCAAGCCTGACGTAACCGGGCTGCAAACAACCGCCGCGCTCCCGCCTCGTTGCCCCTGGCATATGAAACCCATACGCCCAGACGGTGGTTGAGCAGGCGAAAATTGTCTTCCTCGGCAAGCATCGCTGCGAACGGATTGTCGCTGCGGATTATCCTGTCAAGATGCTCATCGATGTCTGCTTCACTGGCGCCATGGTAAAGGCTTCTGAGTCGCGCGCGCAGCTGGCCCACGTAGCCCTGTTCGGTTGACTGCCGACCGCCCAGAGGGTAACCCACTCGCCCGTCAGGCAAGCGCTGCCCGGGGTTGAACCAACCTGGCTGCTCTCGCCAGCCGAGCCGCCTGAGCAACTGCGCACGTGTCGCCGGTATCGCCTTGATAATCAATCGACGCAGCGCGTTGGCCGGATTCGCGGGGTCAAGCATCAACCGGCTTTGCTGTTCGGGTGACAGCAGGGCGACAACCACCGCGAAGATGTCGTCAGGTGCATCCACTTCAGTATCGAGCGACGCGCCAAGATGGTCATACAGCTTGAACTGCCCCTCGGCGCGCACCAGTACTACCCCGGCCTCTGCGGGCGCTTGTGAGTTGAGGATCGCGATCAGGCGGCCCGATGCGCTTTTTGCGCGCAGCTCCAGCCGCTGCCGGAAAGACCAGTTGGCCAGGCGTGGCAACAGTTGCACCAGCAGTTCACCGCTTTCGTCGCTATAAGCGTTGCGCAGCAGCAGACCTTGTTGAGCCCGGCTCAGCCTGGCCAGCTGCAGCAACGCGCGGGCTTTTTTGGCGACCGGCAGCGGTAGCCGCTGCAACAGCTCGATCTGCTGCCGCTCTTCGCCAGAAACCGAATACGCCAGCTCCAGGGCATAGCCCAAAGGCAACCCGGCAAAGTCACGCATGACTACACCCGCAACGCGGTCCTCCGTGGTCGCTTCCTGGACTAGGTGGGCAAACAGCTCCACACGCAATGTCGAGCTCTGTTCGACAACCGCAGCAGCCAGGGCGGCGTCGTCGACCCCGGCAAATTGCGGACGTCGCCGGCAGTACTGGATCAGTGCTGGATCCGCCGCAGCCTTGGCGGCGCCGAGCGCGGCAAAAAACGTCTCGATGCGCTGATCCGCCGCGAAGCGGCGCAAGGTATCACGCAGGTTGGCTGGCAAGGCGCGGTTATCGAGAACGATGCCGCGCAGCTCGTCCAGGTCACTGCCTGCTACTTGCAATATTGCCTGGGCACGCTCAGGGTCCAGTGGCTGTGCCTGCGGCCACAGCCGGTTGAGCATCTGCGCTGGATCGTTCCAAGCTGCCAGGCGCTCCTGCGGCAAGTGCCAAAAGCACTCCCCGTTGAAATTGACTGCAGGCCCGTAGGCTTCACTGCGAAGCGGATGACGCAAGCGCCAGCCGCCACCCGTGTGCGGCTGGTGCACCTCATAGTAATCATCAGCGATGCGTAGCCAGTGCCGCTGACCGGTGCTATAGAGGCCTCGCTCATCGAGTACCGCATTTTGCTCCAGATCACAGGCATAGGCCGTCAGATCATTTTGCCAGAGACGCGCGCCACCACCTTCAAGGCTGACCGGCACCAGGTCGTCGACGAATGCACTGCGCTGTAACAGCCGCACCACAGCCCCGGCGCCCGCCACCGCGCCAGTGGTGATGGCTACGCCCGCAGCAATCTGCGCAACGCCAAGCAAATGTTCAAGTGCCTCGTGGTCATGCCCCTCGGCCCAGTCGGCCATCCCTTCGTAGGTATGGGAACAAACCTGGCGCAGCAAGTCGGCCAGCAATGCTGCCCCCACCAGTGGAATGAAGAACCCGGCGAGGTTGGCCAGGTTCCAACCGGCCGAACTCCAAGTCGCCAGGCGCTCCTGACTGGCCTTGGCGTCGGCATCAGCGGTGGGCACCAAAAGCAGCCGCGCATCATCCTTGGCCCGATCGATCAGCGCCGCGACCCAACGCTCGCCAATGGCGCCATGCCCCGCCTCGCCTTCCACTTCGAGATCGGGTTCAGCATCTGCCAGGCGCAATGCCAATTGATCAAGAAACGGCTTGCGCTCGCGCAGGGCTATGCGCTGGCTGAATGCGGCGAGGGGCTCCGCTGTCGATAGCTGCCCGACCAACGCCTCCTCAAGAGCCAGTTTGGAGTCATAGCGGCGCAACGGATGATCGGAGCCATCTGCCAGGTACAGGATTACCCCTTGATCACTGTCATCGTGGCCGCGCAACTGGATGTACAGCGCCTCGTGCACGGTGTAGCCGAGCATGCTCAGCAAGCCAGGGTATGCGATCAATGCAGCGGCGGGATTGTGCGTTGGCTCGGCACTGGGCGTGAAGCAGACATCCAACGCTGCTTTCTCCGTCGCGTCGATCTGCCCGCGCAAGAGCGCGACCTGCGCGGCAAGCCGCAGCGCCGCGAGCTTGTCACCGACCAGTACCGCCCGGTGCTTTCTGAAGTTGTCGGTGAGCAAGGTTTGATACCTGCCACCCGCATCCAGGCTTCGGCAGGCAGCCACGAGCGAATCGATATCCTCGGACACCAGCGTTTGCGTGACAGGATCGTAAAGGCCACTGCCATCCAGCGGGGTGGCGCCTTCTGCGAAGTTCTGCATCAGGCGCAACAAGGCAGGGCCTTCCTTGTAGGTGTATTGCAGGTGCGGCAGCGAGACACCCAGCAGTTCCACTTCCTTGTCTCGCCACTGCAGCTTTTGCAGGGATTTGCCCGCTGGCAGAAACGGGCTCAGGGCCCGGGCAAGCTGGGTTGCGGCAAACTGCTGCACTGGAGCGACCGCTTGCGTCGCATCCTTCACTCGCTTCTGGCTGGCCTTGTGCGCGTCGAGCAAGCGGCGTAGTTCGCTGATTTGCGCCACGGAGGCTTTTTTTAGCCAGTCTGGCAAGCGCTGCTGGATGAAACGGTCAGTGGCCTGCTGCTCATCCTTCACGGTGTATGCGAGGGGTTTTTGCGAAACGGCGGCAAACTGGCGCATGGGCTGTGCTCTGATCGGCGGAAAGGGACGCACAATCTTTCATCGAAGCGCCCTGCCGGTCAGGGGGAACTGCCTCACCCGCTTGCCTTTCACGCCTGTTCAGCGCCTGCCGCGGGCCTGGGTCTGCTCGCGATATTGCCCTGGGTTGCAGCCAAACCATTTGCGAAATGCCTTGTAGAACGAGCTACTATCGGCAAACCCTAGGCGTTCGGCAATTTCAACCATGCCTGGCTGTGGCTGGCTCAACCAGGCAATGGCGAGCTCGCGCCGGACGCTGTCTTTAAGGCCTTGATAAGACTGCCCTTCTTCAGCCAGGCGGCGGCGCAAGGTGGAAGGTGACAAGCACAGACGCCTTGCCAGGCTGTCGCTGTCGGGCCAACGGCCAGGGTCCAGGCCCAATAGATCGCTACGGATACGCAGGCCCAGGCTGGCTGGGTCACGGTATTTCACCAGGATATTGCCCGGCGCTTCGGCAAGAAAGCGCTGCAGCTCTTCTTCGGTACGGCGCAGCGGCTGGTCGAGGCCGTCTGCCGCCATCACCAGCCGGGTCAAGGGCCGCTCGAAGTGCAGGTTGTCCGAGAACATCACGCGATAGTCTTCGCAGAACGGCGGCGCGCTGCAACGCAGGTCGATGGCCAGTATCGGAATGCGTCGCCCAGCCAACCAGCACGCAACGCCATGCACGATCATCCAGAAGGTGAAATAGGTAAACGCCCGGCGGGGTTGGTCGCGGGGTTCGTTGATCACGATCTCGGCCAGGCCCTGCTGACGCACCAGCGCCGGTTGCAGGTCTTGCAGCATCAATGACAAAAAGGCCAGGGCCGTTTCCAGGCCGGCGCCGAGGGTAGGTTGCGCCATGCTGGCCCGGCACATGAACGCCAGGCTGCCATTGCGCAAGCCGCGCGGGTCCATGGCAAAAAACTCATCGTTGCAACGCCGCGCCAACAGGCGCCAGAGCCGGGCATAGGCCTGCGCCCCAACGCGCGCATCCGGCTGGTGCAACTGGTCGGCGTCGATACCGGCGCGCGCCAGCAAACCCCTGTCGGGCTCGCCGGCCGGGCAGGTTTGTAAAAGTGCCTCACGCACCAGGTGCATGGAGATGGTGTCTTTTTCGCTCATCGGCCGTCCTGTCGGCTTGATCTCGGTAGTTACGGGCACCTTGGGCAACCGCCATCAGAGTGTTGCCGCCAGCCCCAGAAAAGCCTGGATCAGGCGCAGTTCGCGGCGCCGCTCGAGGCAGCCGACCAGGTGCTGGTTGACCAGCCCCTGCCCGCCCAGCGGCCGGGCGACCACCCGCGGATCACTGGCGACCTCGGTGGACGAAACCACGCCAATGCCAAGCTCCGCTGCCACGGCCTCGGTGACCGCTTCGCGGCTGTCCAGCTCCAGCAGCACGCGCGGCTGAACCGTCGCCGCCAGGCAAGCCTTGTCGAACGTGCGGCGGGTAGTGGAACTGGGCTCACGCAGTACCATGATCTGCTGATGAAGTGCTGTCAGCGGCAGGTCGCCCTGCTCCGCCGCCCAGGCATGCCCCGCTGGCAGCAAGGCACACAGGCGTGACTGGCATAGGCTCTGCAAATGCAAGCCCTTGCGCGGTTCGATCTCGGTCAGCACGGCGACATCGGCATGTTCACCGAGCAACGCGGCCAGGGTTTCCTGGGCATTGCCCAGCCGCAGGTTGACGGTGATACCCGGGTAGCGCTCGCGGAGTATCGCCAGCATCGGCATGACCCGATGCGGGCCGTCGGCGGCCACTTCCAGCCGCCCGGTCAGTAGTTGCCGGTTGGCTTCGAGCATGGCTTGCGCTTCGTCGGCGAGGCTGAACATGGCCCGCGTGATGGCTGCCAGGCGGGTGCCCTCTTCCGTCAGCTCCACCCGGCGGGCCGTGCGCCGCAGCAAGGTAATCTGATAATGCTCCTCCAGCGCCTTGATGTGACCGGTCACCGCTGGCTGGCTGATGAACAGACGTGCGGCGGCGCGGGTAAAACTGCCTTCACGGGCTACCGCGTCGAAAGCACGCAACTGGAACAGGTTCATGGACATAGGCCTGGCTAATGCTCGAATTATCTGCGAGCAATTTGACTGATGAGGGCGTCAGCTCGCAAGGGTAATCAGCGAAGGCTTGTGTCGCCAGGCGGGAAGAACCCGCCCGGCGTCGTGCGTCAAGGGGTGTCTGGCGTCTGCAGGGCCGCCAGCGTGAGCTCCTGGGCCAATTGGCTCAGTGCCGTATCGCGCGCGTCACGTATGGCATTGGAGCGCCTCACGTAGGCTTCACTGGTTATGCTGTGCCGCTGTTCATCCAGCGCTTCCTGCTGCTGACCATAAAGCGACTCCACATCGTCGAAACGCTGCGGCTGCTCGGCACGGAGCACCTCAAGCCAGAAATCACGCTCACTGATGAAGGCCACGCGCTGGTCGGTGGCTTCCGCTTGCAGCACTTCGAGGTACGCAGCATCAAGCTGCGCCTGGGTGACCTCCGCCAAGCCGCCGAATTGCATGTGCCGAGGCTGGCCAATCAAATCCAGGCGCCGGGCCAAGCCGGTGAGATAAGCCAGATTGACTTCGACCTCTTCTGCACTGCGTTCCCCTCTGCGCCATCGTCCATCTGTGTAGCGAGCATCCATGTCGCGCCGGGCGATACGCTCGACCCAGGCGACCCTAAACAGCCGCCTGGCCAGCTGCAATCGCTGGCTGCGCGTGGCCAGCGGGCTGCCCCCGTGGGTCACTTCTTCAACGTGCATGCGCACCTCGAGCCGGCTGAAAACCGTCGAGACGCTATCGACACAGGTAGGGGGGTCAGCCGCCAGGTCGAACAGCGCGTCTCGCGTTGCGGTGTGCCTGTAAGCAGCGCCGATCATTGTCCATACGCGTGCGCTTATCTGATCGGGCGCCCAGCGGTACTCAGCCGTGTCGGTCAACCGCGCGAGCAGGTTGAAGAAACTCTCGCCTAGCGGCTCTGCCCGCAGCGCATTCCACGATGCCCGGCCTATGTCACTCCCTGGTTCGGGGTGGGCACGCAGCCAGACTTCCAGCAACGGATCGGCGGGCACCTCAAACTCGTTGATCAGCAACCGCTCAACCCCATACAAACGTTGCAAGTCTGCAACAGCCAGCGCATTGCCATCCAGATGCAGCGCGCGACGAAGGGGTAACGGCGCCTGGAACAAGGCTGCTGGCAGCTCGCTGATCTGGTTGTTGCGCAGGTCCGCAAACAGCAACAGCCCGCACCATTGCAACCCGGCAGGCAGGGTGAGCAACCCGGAGCGGTTCATGCGCAGAATGCGCAAACCGGGAAGCTGATTGAACTGAAGGCTGATGGAACCCAGAGGGTTGTCACTCATATCCAGCGAGCGCAATTGGGGCAGGCGACCCAACACATGAGCCTGGGGCGGCAGGATACGGATACGGTTGCGCGACAACAGCAACTGGCGCAGCCCGCTCAAGCCCTCCAGGCCGGCCGGTAACTCGGTCAGGCTGTTATTGCTCAAGTCCAGCCGGCTCAGGCGGGGGAAGCTCGCCAGAAACCCCGGCGCAATGGCTGACAAGGCCAGGCCAGACAGGCTCAGTTCGGAAATATGCGAGAAGTCAGTACCTGGGGGAAGCATGGGCAGGCCACCAATGGCTACACCTTCCATCCTCAGGCTCAACGCTGCTCGGTTGCCAAGTGCGCCGACCGGGCGCTCTTCGCGCATCTGCCAGGCGCGGCGAAGCGCGTCTTCGATCCGCTGCCGCGTACGTCTCGATGGGCCCGATTGTTCGTCGGACCAGGCGCGTAAACTCTGATCAAGCTGCCGATACTCCTGCTCGACACGGAGCAGGTTGTCCAGCAACGTACCCGGTAATTGCAGCATGTTCTGCAGGTAGCGCTCAGTCGCCGCTGCGTCCATACCCGGGAACAAGGCACGGATCCGGTTGCGCACCCTTTGCTCTTGCGTCAGCAGGCAAGACTGGCAACCGCCCAGTGGATACCCCAGACGGCCATCGGGCAAGCGGCGCATAGGCGAAGCTGTCGCTTTGGCCTCCCCCCACCCAAGGAGTTTGAGCAACCCGTTGCGGTCGTTCGGCAGCCAGGCTTGCAGCTGGCTACGTAACCGCACCGGTCCGTCCGCTACGTTCCAGCCCTGACGCGTGCAATAGTCAGCGGGCAAACCCGCGATCAGCGCCTCGAACAGCCCCTCAGGTTCGGCTACATCACGGTCGTCCGGGCGCCCGAGATCGTCATACAGCTGGAACCTGCCGTCGCTGCGTACCAGCACCAGTTGTGCCTGGGTTGGCTGAGTCAACCAGCGCGCCCGGACCGGGCCGCTCAGGGGGTCGTCGCGCAATAGCAGGTTGGTATGGGCCGTGCTTGGACCGTGCCGCCGCAACAAGGCGAAGACCAAGGCAACCACATCGTGGCGGTAGCTATCCGCAAGGTATAACCCTTCCCGCGCACGGGTAAGGCGTGCCAGCTGCAGCGTGGCCCTGGCACGTTCGGCCAACGCCAGCGGTATACGCTGTTCAACTGTCATCCTCGCGCGCATGGCCTCGCTTGCGGTGGCCAGCAGATCAAGCGCATAGGCGTCCGGCAAGGAAGCAAAGTCGCGCTGGATCAGGGCCAGCAACGGGTCAGCTGCCAGGTATGACTGCGAGAAATGCTCGAGCAGCGGCCCGCGCAGCGACGCGGCATCCTGGTCGATGGCCATGCGCTGCTCTTCAAGGGGCTGGCCGTGCAGGCGCAAACGTTCGGTGCACCATTGAAAAAAACCGGTATCGGCGTACGGATCGGCAAAAAAGCTGTCAATCCGCGCCTGCACCGCGAAACGCTCCAGAGTGTCGCGCAGATTCACCGGCATGGGCCGGCCCTCCACCAGCAAGCCCCGCAGGTAGGCTTCGTCCACATCGGCAACACTGAGTATCTGCGCCACCCGCTCGGCATCCAGGCCGCGCGCCGCTGGCCAGAGACGCCCCAGCAACATGGCCTCGCCCTGCCACTCCAGCGGCCGCTCGTACCTCAGGCGCCAGGCGCGTTCGCTGTTGTTTTCCAATGCAGGGGCATATCTGGCCTGCCCTTCCTTGTGCAGCAACCGCCAGACTTTGTTGGCATCCCGCCGCACGCGATAGGTCACGTCAGCCAGTTTCCACCAATAGCCCTGGCCATCGCTCAACAGCCCATTGTCGAGTGTGACCGCTTGCGCGGGTACGCGGGTTTCCTGGTAGGGGGTCAGGTCGTTGCACCATAGCCGTGGCTGCCCCGCTGGGGTGGTGACCGGCTCCAGGTTTTCGATGAATGCATTACGCAGCAGGTGCGCCCCGATTACCACTGCGCCTGCGCTGCACACCGCCTGGGCCACCTGCAACAGGTGCTGCAGCGCCTCGTGCTGATGGCCGAGCTGCCAGTCGAGCACACCTTCGCAGACATCGCCAAGCACGTGTCGCCCCAGGTCGGCCAGCAGCAGCGCGCCAATGGCCGGAACGAACAGCCCTGCCAGGTTGAGCAATACCAAGCCTGCATTCTCCAGGGCCCGCAGTCGTTGGGCCGCGGTGTTGGCATTGGCCTGCGCGGTGCTTACCGCAAGAAATCGCGCATCGGCCTTGATGCGTTGCAGGTGCCATGACGCCAGCGATGCGAAGCCATCCTCGGTTTGCGGCACCCTGAGCGGCTCCAGGTCCGGCTCGGCATCACGCAAACGGGTGGCCAGGGTTTGCCGAAAGCGTGCCTGATCGTCCAGCGCGATGCGCCGCAGCAGGGCTCGCTGCTCCTCCTCGCTGGCCAGGATGCTGACCAATGCGCGGTTCATTTCATCCCAATCCTTGAACACCCGTAAAGGCCGGGCTGGCGTGTCGGGGAAATACAGCATCACCTTTTTCAGGCGTTCGAACCCGCCAAACGGGTAATTGGCCAAGGTGTGCGGCAACTGCGTCCATTCAAGGCATAGCGCGCCATCGACGCGACACCCCAGTAGTTGCAACGCCGCCTGGCGAAACCTGAACGTGCCCGGCGCGACTGGCTTCTGACCCGCGCCTAGCTGGCGCAACACTGGCAGATCGTCGCTGTCCAGCTGCCCCTTGAGCGCTGCTACCTCGACCGCTACCGAAAATTCCAGGCGCTTGTCGGTTACCAACTGCTTCTCGAACGCACCCGTCAGCACATCTGCCAGGTGCCGTTGATAGGCCGCACCGACATCCGTACTGCGGCATACCTGGACGATACGCGTCACATCATCCGACACCACGGTATCGGCGCCGCCAGGTTCCGCCTGGTTTGTGAGCGCCGTGCCTAGATAAAAGGATTCGCCCTCCTTGAAGTTCTGCAGCAATTTCTGCAAAGCAGGCACGCGTACGTAATAGGGCTGGAAATCCGGGATTGCGCCTGGCTGCGGGGTCAATCGAGCACGTTCTTCACGCCAGGTCAGCTGGCTCAGATCGACATCAAGCTGCAGCTGCGGGTCTGCGGCGAAAGCCCGCTGAAGCAGTGACTGGGCAAAGGTGTCCAGCGGCTGCAGTTTGCCGGTGAACCTGGCCAGTTGTTTCTGGCTGGCCAGGTAGGCCTTGTAGCACGCCTGCAACGCGGCAATTTGCCGGGGGCTGGCCTTGCTCAACCAGTCAGGCAAGTGTTGCGCGATGAAGTCGTTGATCGGGTGACGAAGCTTGGGCGGTGTCACAGGAGGGGTCATGACGGTTCCTTGCTGTTATCGGCTGGCCACGATGCGCGAGCGGGGCACGCTGGGGCAGCAGGAAACAGCCGCAGAGCAAAGGAACACGCGGCCATTTATCGGCACGACTTATAGCTCGGATAACAACAAACAATTTGATTGATGGGCAGACGGATTGCAACCTAGGCCCCGTAGTTTCAGCCCACCGCTTGTGAGGAATAACGGAATGAGCAACGCCCCGATTCTGCTGACCCCCGGTCCCCTGACCACATCAATCCGCACCCGCCAAGCCATGCTGGTGGACTGGGGCTCCTGGGACCGCGACTTCAACCAACTGACTGCCAGTGTCTGCGAACAACTGCTGGCCATCATCGATGGCAGCGCCAGCCACCACTGCGTGCCTCTGCAGGGCAGCGGCACCTTCGCCGTGGAAGCCGCGATAGGCACCCTGGTGCCACGTGATGGCAAGGTTCTGGTCCTGATCAATGGCGCTTATGGCCAGCGCCTGGCAAAGATCTGCAAGGTCCTGGGCCGCAACTACAGCACGTTCGAAACCGCCGAAGACCAACCGACCACCGCCGCCGACGTCGACCGCCTGCTGGCCGCCGACCCGGCCATCACCCATGTCGCGTTGATCCACTGCGAAACCAGCACCGGTATTCTCAACCCGCTGCCCGAGATCGCCCAGGTGATCAAAGGCCACGGCAAGCGCCTGATCATCGACGCCATGAGCTCGTTCGGCGCACTGCCGATCGATGCTCGCGCAATTCCCTTCGAGGCGCTGATCGCCGCCTCCGGCAAATGCCTGGAAGGCGTACCCGGCATGGGCTTCGTGTTTGCAGAGAAAACCGCCCTGGCCGCCGCCGAAGGCAACGCCCACTCGCTGGCCATGGACCTGCACGACCAGCACGCCTACATGGCCAAGACCGGCCAGTGGCGCTTCACCCCGCCAACCCACGTGGTCGCTGCCCTGCACGAAGCGCTGCAGCAATACAACGAGGAAGGTGGCCTGCCGGCGCGCCACCAGCGCTATGCCGACAACTGCAAGACCCTGCTCGACGGCATGGCCGCCATCGGCCTGCGCAGCTTCCTGCCTGCCGCGATCCAGGCGCCGATCATCGTCACCTTCCACGCACCGAAGGATCCCCGCTATCAGTTCAAGGACTTCTATGAGCGGGTCAAGGCCAAGGGCTTCATCCTCTACCCGGGCAAGCTGACCCAGGTGGAAACCTTCCGTGTCGGCTGCATCGGCGTGGTCGGAGCCGATGGCATGCAGGCCGCCGTGAATGCCGTGGCCGAAGTGCTGCGGGAAATGGAAGTGCTGGATATCTGACCCTTTGCCCACCCAATTTCAGGAACACGCGCACATGAACTACAGCAACCCAACGCAGCTGCAAGCCGCCATCCTCGACTGGGCTGGCACCGTGGTCGACTTCGGCTCCTTCGCCCCGACCCAGATCTTTGTCGAAGCCTTTGCCGAATTCGATGTGCAGGTGTCCATCGAAGAAGCCCGCGGCCCGATGGGCATGGGCAAGTGGGACCACATCCGTACCCTGTGCGATGTGCCGGAAATTGCCGAGCGCTACCGCAAGGTGTTCGGCCGTACCCCGACCGACGATGATGTCACCGCCATCTACAACCGCTTCATGCCGCTGCAGATCGAGAAGATCGCCGTGCACTCGGCGCTGATCCCCGGCGCCCTGGACACTCTCACCGGGTTGCGCCAGGACGGCCTGAAGATCGGCTCTTGCTCGGGCTACCCGAAGGTGGTGATGGACAAGGTGGTGGAGCTGGCCGCGCAGAACGGCTACGTGGCCGACCATGTTGTGGCCACCGACGAAACCCCGAACGGCCGCCCATGGCCGGCCCAGGCCCTGGCCAACGTGATCGCCCTGGGTATCGACGATGTGGCGGCGTGCGTGAAGGTCGACGACACCGTGCCGGGCATCCTCGAAGGCCGCCGCGCCGGCATGTGGACCGTGGCCCTGGTGTGCTCGGGCAATGCCCTGGGGCTGACCTGGGAAGGCTACCGCGCGCTGAGCGCCGAGAAGCTGGAAAGCGAGCGCCAGCGCATCCACGCCCTGTTCGCCGGCTCTCGCCCGCACTACCTAATAGACACCATCAACGAACTGCCCGAAGTCGTCGCCGACATCAACCGGCGCCTGGCCAAGGGTGAGATGCCGCAGGCCTCCTGAACCGGCATTGGGGCCGCTTTGCGGCCCATCGCCGGCAAGCCGGCTCCCACACCGACCGCGCTGCCCTCAAGACCTGCGCAGTACCTGTGGGAGCGGGCAAGCCCGCGAAACAGGCGACGCGGTGGATGGCACGGGCTTCGCCCGTGTTCGCGGGCGCGCCCGCTCCCACAGGGATCGCGCCAGCTTTTAGAAATTGAGCAAGACAGTTGCTCCCACAGGTACAGCGACCATCGCGAGAACAACGCCTACCTGGGAGCAACTGTCTTGGATATCTCTTCAAGCCAGCACTGGCCCTTGTAGGAGCGGCCTTGTGTCGCGATGGGCTGCGCAGCGGCCCCGGCAATCTTTGCTGCGAAGCTGAAAACCTGGGGCCGCTGCGCCCCATCGCGACACAAGGCCGCTCCTACAGGTATTTGCACATGGCTTGAGGCCGGTGTGGTCGAGGTGGGAGCGGGCTCGTCGTGGCGACGAACCGCGTCGATGGGCTGCAAAGCAGCCCCATCAAGGCCCACCCCTACTCCGGTAACTGCACCTGGGGCTTGGTCGCCGCGAAGATCGCCCAGCTCGACACGAACAGCGCCGCGATCAACGGCCCGATCACGAAGCCGTTGAGCCCGAACACCGCCAGCCCGCCCAGCGTCGACACCAGGATCAGGTAGTCCGGCATGCGCGTGTCCTTGCCCACCAAAATCGGCCGCAACAAATTGTCCACCAGGCCGATCACCAGCACGCCGAACGCGGTCAGGATCACCCCCGACAATATCGCCCCGGTCAACAGGAAATACGCCGCCACCGGTGCCCACACGATCCCTGCCCCTACCGCCGGCAGCAGCGACAGAAACGCCATCAGCACCGCCCACACCAGCGCACTCGGGATATCCAGCACCCAGAAGATGAAACCGCCCAACGCCCCCTGGGTAATGGCCACCAGCACGTTGCCTTTCACCGTTGCCCGCACCACACGGTTGAACTTCAACTGCAAGCGGCGCTTCTGCTGCTCGGGCAGCGGCACCGCCAGACGCACCTGGCGAGCCACCTCCGCGCCTTCGCGCAGGAAGAAGAACAACAGGTACATCATGATGCCGAAGCTGATCACGAACTCGAACGTTCCCTGCCCGAAGTTGAACGCCTGGCTGGCCAGCACCTGGCTGCCCTGGGTGGCCCACTTGCTGATCTTGTCGCGCAGCCCGTCGAGGTTGCCCATGCCCATGCTGTCCAGGCCCTGCTGGGCAAACGCCGGCAGCATTTCCTTGCCGCGCTCGACATAACCGGCAATGTCCAGCTCCCCGTGCTCGATGCGCTGGTACAGGGCAGCTCCCTCCTGCACCAGCAGCGCGCTGGTGATGATCACCGGCAGGATCGCCACCAGCAGGCACACTAGCAAGGTGGTCGCCGCGGCCAGGTTGCGCCGGCGGCCGAAACGCAGCAGCAGGTGGCGCTGCAGCGGGGCGAACAGGATGCCGAGTATCACCGCCCAGAAGATCGCACCGTAGTACGGCAGCAGGATCCAGATGAAAGCTATGGTCACGAGCGCCAGCAGTACTGCCAGGGCTTTGTTCTGCAGGGCGGTCTGATTCATCGCGGGTCCTCGCATGACTTATGCGTTATTAGTGCGCCGCGCCTGGGCAAAAGTGCCGCCATTCCCTTGATGCAAATCAATACGCGCCGTGTCTGCCAACACTAGCATCCGCGCCTTTCGCTCCGGTGCGCACATGACCCTTATCGCCAAGCCCGAACTGCTGGCCCCCGCCGGCACCCTCAAGACCATGCGCTACGCCTTCGCCTATGGCGCCGACGCGGTCTACGCCGGCCAGCCACGCTACAGCTTGCGGGTGCGCAACAACGAGTTCGACCATGCCAACCTGGCCTTGGGCATCCAGGAGGCGCATGCCTTGGGCAAGCGCTTCTACGTGGTGGTCAACATTGCCCCGCACAATGCCAAGCTCAAGACCTTCCTCAAGGACCTGGCACCAGTGATCGAGATGGCACCGGACGCGCTGATCATGTCCGACCCAGGCCTGATCATGCTGGTACGCCAGCACTTCCCGCAGATGCCAGTGCACCTGTCGGTGCAGGCCAACACGGTCAACTGGGCCAGCGTACAGTTCTGGCAGCAACTGGGCCTGAGCCGGGTGATCCTGTCGCGCGAGCTGTCGCTCGAAGAGATCGAGGAAATCCGCCAGCAGGTGCCGGACATGGAGCTGGAGGTGTTCGTTCACGGTGCCCTGTGCATGGCCTACTCCGGCCGTTGCCTGCTGTCGGGCTACCTCAACAAGCGTGATGCCAATCAGGGCACCTGCACCAACGCCTGCCGCTGGAAGTATGACGCCACCCCGGCCACCGAGAACGCCAACGGCGACATCGTGCGCGAAGTGCAGCCGACCCTGGGCCTGGGCGCCCCGACCGAGCAGGTATTCCTGCTGCAGGAAAGCAACCGCCCCGGCACCGAAATGCCGGCGTTCGAAGACGAGCACGGCACCTACATCATGAATGCCAAGGATCTTCGCGCCATCCAGCACGTCGGGCGCCTGGCTGCCATGGGCGTGCACTCGCTGAAGATCGAAGGCCGCACCAAGTCGCACTTCTACTGCTCCCGTACCGTGCAGTCATACCGCCAGGCGATCGACGACGCGGTGGCCGGGCGGCCATTCGACCGCGCATTGATGGACAACCTCGAATCCCTGGCCCAACGCGGTTACACCGAAGGCTTCCTGCGCCGCCACGTGCACGACGAATACCAGAACTACCAGCGCGGCAACTCGGTGTCCGAGCGCCAGCAGTTCGTTGGCGAGCTGACCGGGATGCGCGTCGACGGCCTGGCCGAGGTCAAGGTGAAAAACCGCTTCGCCGTGGGTGACCACCTGGAGCTGATGACTCCACGCGGCAACTACCACTTCGACCTGCACCGCCTGTGCGACCGCCAGCAGCAGGCCATCGAGGTGGCTCCGGGTGACGGCCACGTGGTGTACCTGCCGATTCCGGAGCAGGTCACGCTCGACTACGCCCTGCTGATGCGCGACCTCGGCACCGACGAGGTGGCCAGCTGACAAACCTGTAATGTGCGCCTCAGCTACCTGACAGGTGCCAGCGGCGAACATCGTGCAAGCGGCTTACGCTATGCTGCTGAACTACCGCTGGAAGGAGTGCTTCAACATGCTGCGCAAACACTTGCTGACCCTGGGCCTGCTGGCCGTCACTGGCCTGGCCCAGGCCGCCGAGACCATCGACGTCTACCGCGACCCCAACTGCGGCTGCTGCAAGGCCTGGATCAGCCACTTGCGCGACAACGGTTTCACCGTCAACGACCATGTCGAGCCGAACATGAGCGAGGTGAAGCAACGCCTGGGCGTGGCGCCACGCCTGGCGTCGTGCCATACCGGGGTGATCGACGGCAAGTTCGTCGAAGGCCACGTGCCGGCCGAGCAGGTGCGCCTGCTGGCCAAGCGCAACGACCTCAAGGGCCTGGCCGTGCCGGGCATGCCCATGGGCTCGCCCGGCATGGAAATGGGTGACCACAAGGATGCCTACCAGGTCATCGGCGTGACCCAGGACGGCAAGGACACCGTGGTCGCCAACTACTGATGCTCAGCCTGTGGGCGCTGTTCCTCAGCGCCTTCGGCGCCGCCACCCTGCTACCCCTGCAATCCGAGGCCGTGCTGGTCGGCCTTATACTGCGCCAGCCCGAAGCCTGGGCCACCCTGCTGCTGGTGGCTACCCTGGGCAATGTGCTGGGCTCGGTGGTCAACTGGGTGCTGGGGCGGGCCATCGAGCACCTGCGCGACAAGCGCTGGTTCCCGTTCAGCCCTGCCCAGCTGGAGCGCGCGCAACAGCGCTACCAGCGCTGGGGGCAATGGTCGCTGCTGCTCAGCTGGATGCCGGTGATCGGCGACCCGCTGACGCTGATCGCGGGCATCATGCGTGAGCCGTTCTGGCGCTTCCTGCTGCTGGTGACCCTGGCCAAGGCCGGTCGCTATGGGGTGCTGGCGATGATTACCCTGGGCTGGTTTCACGCCTGGTAACACCTTTCACGTTCCGCGTGGTCCACTGGCTGTTACAGTCGCCCCTTCCTACATGGCCCTACACGGAGTGCCCCCATGCTGCGCGCAACCGCCCTGGCCCTGGTCTGCCTCGCCGGCAGTTCTGCCATCGCTGCCGAATCGCCCACCTATGGCCCCCAGTTGGAGGGCTTCAGCTACCCGCATCCGCTCAAGCATTTCGACTTCAAGTCCCAGGGCCAGGACCTGCAGATGGGCTACATGGACGTACCCGCCCAAGGCCAGGCCAACGGCCGCAGCGTGGTGCTGATGCACGGCAAGAACTTCTGCGCCGCCACCTGGGAAACCACCATCGATGCCCTGAGCAAGGCTGGCTACCGGGTCATCGCCCCCGACCAGGTCGGCTTCTGCAGCTCCAGCAAGCCAGCGCATTACCAGTACAGCTTCCAGCAACTGGCGAGCAACACCCATGCCCTGCTCGAACAGCTGGGCGTGAAGCAAAGCACCGTGCTCGGCCACTCCACCGGCGGCATGCTCGCCACCCGCTACGCGCTGATGTACCCGCAGCAGGTGGAGCGCCTGGCGATGGTCAACCCCATCGGGCTGGAAGACTGGAAAGCCCTGGGCGTGCCCTACCGCACGGTGGACCAGTGGTATGCGCGCGAGCTCAAGCTGGATGCCGAAGGCGTGCGCGAGTATGAGCGCAAGACCTACTACGCCGGGCGCTGGAAGCCGGAGTACGAGCGCTGGGTGCAGATGCTGGTGGGCCTGAACAAGGGGCCAGGGCATGAAGCGGTGGCGTGGAACTCGGCGCTGATCTACGACATGATCTTCACCCAGCCGGTGTACCACGAGTTCAAAGACCTGCAGATGCCCACCCTGCTGCTGATCGGTGACCAGGACACCACGGCCATCGGCAGTGATATCGCGCCGCCAGAGGTAAAAGCGAAGCTGGGCAAGTATGCAGAGCTGGGGCCGCAGGTGGCCAAGCTGATTCCCAAGGGTGAGCTGATTACCTTTGAAGGCATGGGGCATGCGCCGCAGATCGAGGAGCCGGTGCGGTTCAACCGTACGCTGGTGGAATGGTTAGGGCGCCAGATCTGATTTGGGGCCGCTTTGCGGCCCTTCGCGGGCTCGCCCGCTCCCACGGGTAGTGCACAGCTGCCAAAACCTGTGCAGTACCTGTGGGAGCGGGCGAGCCCGCGAAGGGCTGCAAAGCAGCCCCCTACACTTTCCAGACCTGCTCCTCTGTCCAGCCCAGCTCGGCAAAGTCCACCGCCCGCAACCCTGCCTCTTCCTCACAGAAAAACTCATCCAGCTGCGGCGGCCTCACCGCCGTGTCACTGAGCATCGCATGCACCTGCCCCCGGTGATGTACCTGGTGCTCGAACAGGTGCGCCAACAGCCGCAGCCGTTGCTCGCGCTGCACCCGCTCGGGGCGCACGATACTTACATAGCGCCCCAGTTCACCATCGCGCAGGCCGCGGCAATAGGCGATCAGCCGGTGGTCGGCCTGGGCCTGTTCGGCATGCAGGTCGGTGCAGGTGGCAAACGGCTGTTCCGGCTCGAAGAAGCGTTCGCCGTCGGCGTCGGGCTGCTCGCCCCGCTGCTCGCACTCGAGCATGTGCAGGTAGAACCAGTCCACCGTCAGCAGGTGATTGAGGGTGGCTTTGATCGAGGGGAAAAAGCTGCAGCGGGGGGCGACGAATTCGTCCTGGGTCAGTTGCAGGCAGGCCTTGTACAGGCGGTGGTTGGCCCAGCCATTGTTGTAGGCCTGGGTCAGCAGATGATGCGACAACGGCTCCATGGTTCGGCTCCTTTTCAGGCGAAGCGTTGCAGTTGCATCTCCCGTAGCCGGCTCAGGGTCCGTTGGTACGGGAACGCCAGATACCCTTGAGTGTAGAGGGCATCCAGCGGTACCTGTGCCTCCAGGTACAACGCCACCCGGCGGTCGTAGCATTCGTCGACCAGGGCAATGAAGCGGCGCACTGCGTCGTCCTTGGGCGACAGCGCCGGCAGCTCGCGGTCGCCCGCCACCACCCGCGCCGCAGCATCCTCGGTGCCCCGGGCAATCCGCCCGGCCCGCTGTTCCCCACCCAGCGCCGGAATGCCCGACACCAGAATGGCCGGGAACCGGTCGCACAGGGCCATGAACTCCATGGCTGCCAGCGGCTGTTCGCACAGGTCGGTGAAGCGGCACCAGATGGCCTGCGCGCTGCGCCGCACCACCTGCACATGTCGGGAGCCGATCGCCAAGGGCTGGTCGTGGCCTGCATCGCCGGGGCTGAGCTGGCGGAACACCTCGCCCAGCTGGCTGGCCTGCCCCGCTTGCGCCACCCAGTAACGCTGGCGCTCGGCGCCGGGGTGCAGGCGGTGGTCCTGCTCGCCGGCTACCGGCAGCACCTGCATGTGCCGCTGGATGGCGGCGATGGCCGGCAGGAAACGCTCACGGTTGAAGCCGTCGCGGTACAGCTGCTCGGGTGGCTGGTTGGAAGTGGCGACGATCACCACGCCTTGGTCGAACAGTACCTGGAACAGGCGGCCGAGGATGATCGCGTCACCGATGTCGTTGACGAACAGTTCGTCGAAGCACAGCACGCGAATCTGCCCGGCCAGTTCCCCGGCCAGCGCCAGCAGCGGGTCGGCAGTGCCGTTGAGCTGAAACAGGCGCTGGTGGACCCAGGCCATGAAGTGGTGGAAGTGCTGGCGCCGGCTGGATACCCGCAGGCAGCGGTGGAACTGGTCCATCAGCCAGGTCTTGCCGCGGCCGACCGGGCCCCACAGGTAGATGCCCTGGGTGGGGCGGCCCTGTTCGACGGCCTGGAAGCAGACCTGCAAGGCCTCGACGGCGCGGGCCTGGGCGGGGTCGGCGACATAGCCCTGGGTGGCCAGGGCCTGCTGGTAGAGGGAGTGGGGATCGATAGCCATGCGGCATTCTACACGGACCTTGTGGGAGCGGCCCTTTCGCGACACAAGGCCGCTCCCACAAGTACTGTATTGGGTCAGGTGGCGTCGCCCAGGCCTACCTTGAGCAGCGCGCCGTCCTTGTCATCGGTCAGCACATACAGGTAACCATCCGGCCCCACCCGCACATCGCGGATACGCGCCTTCAACTCACCCAGCAAACGCTCTTCATGCACCACCTTGTCGCCATCCAGTTGCAGGCGGATCAGCTCCTGGGTAGCCAGCGCGCCAATGAACAGGTTGTGGTCCCAGGCCTTGAACTTAGGGCTGTCGTAGAACGCCATGCCGCTGATCCCCGGCGACTTCTCCCATACATGGTGCGGGTCGACCATGCCCTGCACATGCTTGCCCTTGGCCTCGGGAATCGGCAAAAGCGAGTAGTTGATGCCGTGGGTCGCAACCGGCCAGCCATAGTTCTTGCCGGGCTCGGGAATGTTGATCTCGTCGCCGCCGCGCGGGCCGTGCTCGTGGGTCCACAGCTTGCCGGTCCACGGGTTGAGTGCGGCGCCTTGCTGGTTGCGGTGGCCGAACGACCAGATCTCCGGCCGTACGTTGTCCTTGCCGACGAAGGGGTTGTCCCTGGGCACTTCGCCGTCCGGCAAGATACGCACGATCTTGCCTTGCAGCTTGTCCAGGTCCTGGGCAGTCGGGCGCTGGTTGTTCTCGCCGAGGGCGATGAACAGGTAACCGTCGCGGTCGAACACCAGACGCGAGCCGAAGTGGTTGCCCTCCGACAACTTGGGCTGCTGGCGGAAGATGACGTTGAAGTTTTCCAGCCGGGCGCGGTCCTGGGACAACTGGCCACGGCCGACCGCCGTGCCGGCCTTGCCGTCACTGCCCTCTTCGGCGTAGGACAGGTACACAGTGCGGTCCTTGGCGAATTCCGGCGACAGCACCACATCCAGCAGGCCGCCCTGGCCCTCGGCCCAAACTTTGGGCACACCGCTGATCGGTGGGCCGACCTTGCCTTCGGCATTGACCACCCGCAAGTTGCCGGCGCGCTCGGTGATCAGCATGTCCTTGCCACCCGGCAGGAACGCCAGGGCCCAGGGATTGCGCAGGCCGTCGGCCACTGTGCTGACGGTCAAGGTGCCTTCTTCACTGCGAAGCTGCTGTTCGGCCGCCGCCTGCGCCAGCAGGGGCAGGAGTGCGGCGGCGGTCAGGGTTACAAGCCAGGGTGCTCGAAGCATGCAGGATTCCTTTCGTAGGGCGCTCATGGCGCGCGCGGGTTGTCGCGAGGGGGTCGGGTGGGCTCCAGGTTCGGGGTTTGCTGCTGGCGGCGCAGGTTGTCGCCGTTGCCGATGCCGCGGTTGTCCAGGGTGGGCGTGCGCTGGTATGGGTCGTTGGACGGGCCGCGCACGGGAGGTGCGGCCGGCATGCTGCCCTGGCGGCTGTTGGGGTTGGCGCGCTGGATCGGGCTGTTGTAGGGGTTGTTGTTGCCGGCGGCGAGTTGCACGGGCAGCTCCGGGGCTGCTTGCGCGGGCAACCACAGCACCAGGCTGAGGGCCAGGATGGGCAATGTCGGGGTCATGCTTCACCTCCTGTACGAGAATGCCGCGCCTGGTGGGTTTGATAGCCTAAGGCGCGAAGGGTTCGCGGCAAAAGTGTGAATGCGGGGGGAGATGATTCCTGATGTTTCAGTATGAGCCCTCGGGGCTGCTTTGCAGCCCATCGCGACACAAGGCCGCTCCCACAAAGGTCCTGCGTACACCGATCAATGTGGGAGCGGCCTTGCGTCGCGAAAGGGCCGCAAAGCGGCCCCAGGTTACTGCCCCTTGTCTACCTTGTGCCGCGCCGCATAAAGGCACAGCATCTCCATCGCCAGGGTGGCGCCCGCCAGCGCGGTGATATCGGCATGATCATAGGCTGGCGCCACCTCCACCAGGTCCATGCCCACCAAGTTGATGCCGCGCAGCCCGCCTAGGATCTCCAGCGCCTGCACCGTGCTCAGCCCGCCGCACACCGGTGTGCCGGTACCGGGCGCATAGGCCGGGTCGAGGCAGTCGATATCGAAGGTCAGGTACACCGGCCGCTCGCCCACCCGCTGGCGAATCGCCGCGATCACCGCCTCGGTGCCCTGCCGATGCACCTGGCGGGCGTCGAGAATAGCAAAGCCCTGGCTGTCATCATTGGTGGTGCGCAGGCCGATCTGCACCGAGCTGGCCGGGTCCACCAGGCCTTCGCGGGCGGCATGCCAGAACATGGTGCCGTGGTCGATGCGCTTGCCTTCCTCGTCCGGCCAGGTGTCGCTGTGCGCATCGAAGTGGATCAGCGCCAGCGGGCCGTGGCGGCGGGCATGGGCCTTGAGCAGCGGGTA
Organism: Pseudomonas inefficax; assembly: GCF_900277125.1. GTDB lineage: Bacteria > Pseudomonadota > Gammaproteobacteria > Pseudomonadales > Pseudomonadaceae > Aquipseudomonas > Aquipseudomonas inefficax. The sequence goes on along the minus strand of NZ_OPYN01000070.1, from coordinate 256,248 downwards.
GCTGATGAAATGGTCGCCACCCAGGGTGAGCATGGCGCAGCCTGCTTCCAGAATATGCGTGGCATGGGCCTCGATGCTGTCCGGTACCGACTGCGGGGTGCCGCTGTCGAAGGCGCAATCGCCATAGTCGATCACCGCCAGGTGGTCGAACGGGTCGAACGCCCACGGCCAGTGCCGGGCCCAGGCCTGCTGCACCGAGGCGGCACGGATCGCCCGTGGGCCGAAGCGCGCACCAGGGCGGTTGCTGGTGGCAGTATCGAACGGCACACCGCTGACCACCACATCGACACCACGCAGGTCGCGACTGTAACGGCGGCGGGAGAAACTGGTAATGCCGGCGTAGGTACTTTCCGCAGCGGTGCCATACAGGCTGTCGCGGGTGATGGCCTGGTCGTTGTTTGCGGCTTGCTCCACGGTCGGGCTCCTTTGTCGTTATTGGTTACTGGCGGCTGCGGAATGCAGTCCACAAGCGGTTGCGCTGGCGCAGGTCGGCCAGGGCCATGCTGCGGTCGGCATACAGGCGCTGGCGTACTGCGGCCGACGGGTAGATGTCCGGGTCGTTGCGTACTGCTTCGTCCACCAGCGGCGTGGCCGCCTGGTTGGCGTTGGCGAAGAACAGCGTGTTGGTCAGCGCGGCCACCGACTCGGGCTTGAGCATGAAGGCGATGAACGCCCGCGCGGCCTCGGGGTGCGGGGCGTCCTTGGGAATGACCAGGTTGTCCTGCCACACCAGCGTGCCTTCGCGGGGGATGCGGTAGATCAGCTCGAACGGTTTGCCGGCACGGCGCGCCTGGTCGGCGGCCATCGCCGCATCGCCGTTGTAGGTCAGTGCCAGGCACACGCTACCGTTTGCCAGGTCGCTGATTTGCCGGCCATTGGCGACGTAGCTGATCGACGGCTGCAGCTGGCTCAGCAGGTGCTGCGCAGCGGCCAGGTCGTCCTTGTTTTGGCTGTAAGGGTCCTTGCCCAGGTAGTTCAGGGCCACGCCGATCACCTCCTGGGGCGAGTCGGGCATGGCAATGCCGCAGTCCTTCAGCCGGCTGGCGTACTCGGGCTTGAACAGCAGGTCGAGGCTGTCCAGCGGCACATCCCCCAGGCGTTGGCGCACAGCCTCCACATTCACCCCCAGGCCCAAGGTGCCCCAGGTGTAGGGCACGGCATGGCGGTTGCCGGGGTCGGCCTCGGCGAGCTTGGCCAGCAGGTCCTTGTCGAGGTTGGCAAAGCCGGGCATGGCCTGGGCGTCGAGCGGCTGCAGGGCGTTGGCCTTGAGCGCCCGGGCCAGCACCGCCGACGACGGCACCACCACGTCATAGCCGCTGCCACCGGTCAGCAACTTGGTTTCCAGCACTTCGGTGGTGTCGAAGGTGTCGTAGCGCACCTTGTAGCCGGTTTCCTGCTCGAAGCGCTGGAGGGTTTGCGGGGCGACATAGTCGGCCCAGCTGTAGAGGTTGACGACCTTTTCTTCGGCCTGCAGCGGCAAGGCCAGGACCAGGGATAGCAGGCACAACGATCGACGCATGGCGGACACCTCGGCAAATGGGTGGATGCCGCGAGCATGCCAGCCGGGTTACATTGCAGAAATGGCAAGTTTGCAAAGCTGACATTCACCAGGAGCAATGTAATGCTTGGACAAGTGCACGACCCCGACCTGCACCTGCTGCGGCTGTTCGTCACTGTAGTCGAGGCCGGTGGCTTCAGCGCCGCGCAAGGCGTGCTGGGCCTGAGCCAGCCCACCATCAGCCAGCGCATGGCTCAGCTGGAAGCGCGGCTGGGTTACCGCCTGTGCAGCCGCGGCAAGGGCGGTTTTCACCTGACGGAAAAAGGCACGTTGTTGCTGGACGCCGCTCGCGGGTTATTGCTGAACATCGAACAGTTTCGCCAGCAGGCCAATGGCGTTGCCGGGCGGCTGCTGGGGACCGTGCGCCTAGGCATGGCGGAGAACCAGGACAAGGCGGTAAGCCTGAAGCTGGCGGCGACCATTGCGGCGTTTCGCAGGCGCGAGGAGGCGGTGCAGTTGGAGCTGATCAGTGCGCCGCCGGCGGAGCTGGAGCGGTTGTTGCTGGAGCAGCGGTTGGATTACGCCATCAGCTACTTTTCCGGCAACCAGGCAGCCTTCGATTACCAGCCGCTGTTCGAGGAACGGCAACGGCTGTATTGCGGCAAGGGGCATGAGCTGTTCGGTGAGGCAGGCGTTGGGCGGGAGCGGTTGTTGGCGATGGACCAGGTGCGCCATCCGTACCGGTTTTTGAAGGGCGGCGAGCCGTTCCAGAGCCAGCGCAGCATGGCGGTGGCGGAGCAGATCGAGAGCGTGCTGACCTTCATTCTGTCGGGGCGGCATATTGGCTATTTGCCGTGGCACTGCGCGCAAGCGTGGGAGGCTGAGGGGCTGCTGTGGGCGCTGGACCCGGGGCTGGACTTTATGGTGCCGTTTACCCTGGCCAGGCACCGGGCGCAGGCGGTTGGCGAGGCACAGCAGGCGTTTGCGCAGGATTTACGGGCGGCGTTTGCCTGACCGGGCCCCTTCGCGGGTAAACCCGCTCCCACAGGGACCGAGACTTCCTCAGGCTGTGCGGTCTCTGTAGGAGCGGCCTTGTGTCGCGAAAGGGGTGCGAAGCGCCCCCAGGATTTCAGCTGCGCAGCACATATTGCCGGGGCCGCTTTGCGGCCCTTTCGCGACACAAGGCCGCTCCTACAGAACCGCGCAGGGTCAGTAAGCCATGCTCCAGGTCAGGGTGTAGGTACGCCCGCGCCCCTGGTAGTCATACAGATACGCCGGCCCGTAGGTCGGCGAGTAGAACAGCGTCGCACGCTGCCCCCAGACCGTGCTGTACTGCTTGTCCAGCAGGTTCTGGATGCCGGCGCTGAACGTACCGAAGCCGGTGTCCTGGCTGCCCAGCAGGTCGAAGGTGGTGTAGCCGTCGATCTCGTGGTCGGCATCGTCCTTCAGGCTGAAGGCATGGTTGGCCTGCAGCCGTGCACTGCGGCCATCGCCCTTCCAGCCGACGAACGCGGTAGCCTTGGACAACGAGGCATAGCGGGCATCGCGCTTGATCCAGCCGCCATCGGCATCTTCTTCCTCGGAGCGGGTCAGGTGCAGGGTGCCACCGGCTTCCCAACCCGTCTGGAAGTGCCGGGTCAGCGCGCCTTCGAAACCGAAGTCACGGCTCTTCTGATCTTCCACATTGATGGTCAACGTCTGCGAGTCGACGTTGATGATCTTGTCCGACCAGATGTAGTACAGCGCCGCCTGGGCATCCCAGTCCAGGTCGGCATAGCGCCAGCCCAGTTCCACCTGGCGGCTCTTGATGCCGGCCAGCGGGTTGTCGGCCACGCTCAGCCCGGGCTTGCCGTAGTACTTGGCCGGATCAGGCAGGTCGAAGCCTTCGCCGTAGTTGGTCCATACCTGGTGGCCATTCTTGAAGTCGTAGATGGCACCGACGTTGAACAGGTTGACCTGGTAATCGTTGCTACCGCCCGGCACGCCCTTGAAGTCGCTGACGTCCACATCCATCTGCTGGCGCCGGGCGCCGCCGGACAGGGTCAGGTTATCGGTGGCATGCCAGTCCAGCTGGGCGTACACCGACACGCCATCGACCCGGTAGCTGGGGTAGCGTGCGGCCTTGCTGTCCTTTTCCAGCTCCAGGCCACCCGACTCGGACGAGGTCTGGGCATTGAAAGTGGTCTGCTCGGCGTTGAAGCGCTCGCGGTCCAGGTCGACGCCGTAGGTCAGCTTCAGCGCGTCCCACTGCTTGGCGAACAGGCCCTTGAGGCTGGTGACTTCGAAATTCTGCTGCGAGGCGGCGAAGTACACCCCGCGCGAGCCGGTGGGCGTGGCGCGGTTGTAGTACGGGAACGGGTAGAAATTGTCGTCTTCCTTGCGATACGAAGCCTGCAGGTAGAAATCCTGGCCCAGCACGTCGGTGTGGTGGTAGTTGGCGTTCAGCAGCAGGCGCCGGGTGCGCGGCTCCAGGTCCGACGAGTAGCCACTGCGCAGTTCGGCATCTTCCAGGTCGGATGGAGCGTTGTATTTCAGGTTGGGGAAGTAGATGCCAGTGCTGCCGTGGTTGCCCGAGTCATAGTACTGGGCCAACAGGTCCAGGCTCTGCTGGTCGTTCAGTTGCATCCCCAAGGTGCCGAGCACGTCGATGGTGCGGTTGTACTGCAGGTCGGTCTGGGTATTGTCGATGAAGATCTGGTCGCCGGCGCCGTCGTAGAAGGCTTCGTTCTGCTCGCCGGAAACCCCCAGCCGGGCGTTGAACCGCTCGTTGCCACCACTGATCGACTGGGCGAAGCGGGTGGCCAGGTCGTCGCTGTTGTTGAAGCCGCTGCTGGCACCGAGCTGGGTCTCGAAGCGCGCCGGGCCGGGTTCGCCCTTTTTGGTCACGATGTTGATGATGCCGCCGGTGGCGCCGCCACCGTAGATGGCACTGGCGCCAGACAGCACTTCGACGCGTTCGACGTTGAACGGCGAAATGCTGTCGAACTGGCGTGACAGGCCGCGCGAGCTGTTCTGGCTGACCCCGTCGATCATCACCAGCACGTTGCGCCCGCGCATGTTCTGGCCGTAGTTGGTGCGCCCTTCCGGCGCCAGGTCGAGGCCTGGCACCAGCTTGCCGATGGCTTCCTTCAGGCTGACGCCGCTGTCGATCTGCTCGCGCAGCTGTTGCTGGTCGACCACCCACACGGTGCCGGGGATTTCGCTGATCGCGGTGCTGGTGCGCGAGGCCACGCTGACCTCGATCGGCTTGAGGTTGACCGCCTGCGGCGCGGGGTCGACCTTGCGCAGGGTTACCGTGCGGGCATCGCTGAATTGCCAGCTCATGCCGCTGCCGGCCAGCAACTGTTGCAGGGCCTGCTCGATGCTGTAGCTGCCTTGCAAGGCCGGGCTGGCTTGGCCGGCGACATCGCCGGTGGTGTACAGCAGGTGCAGGCCGGCCTGGTCGGCGAACGTGGTCAGGGCCTGGTCCAGCGGCTGGGCCGGCAGGTCGAGCTGGACCTGGCGGGCCTGGGTCTGGGCCTGTTCGGTGGCGGTCGAGGCCAACGCCTGCAGCGGACCGACCAGCATGGCCAGGGCACTGCAGGACATCAGGGCATGGTGAAGCGGACCGCGGCGGCGGTGCAAAGGCTTGAGCATCAGAGGCACGAATGAGCTTCCTGACAAGTCGTAAATGAGAATTGGTTGCTGATCAGTCCCACTACGACGATCTGGCTGGCAGGAACTTGCAGTGCAAGATAAAAAAATTTTTCCTGTGCCGGCCTCTTCGCGGCTGAAGCCGCTCCCACAGGGATCCCCACAGCCTTCCAGACCTGTGCAGTACCTGTAGGAGCGGCTTCAGCCGCGAAGAGGCCGGCACAGGCGAATCAATGAACCACGGCCAACCACGGCAGGTAGGTCACTTTCAGCCCATAGCGCTGCTCAAGGGTGCGCAACAGGGCCTCAGGTTCATCGAGGTCGAACACCCCGCTCACCTCCATCGCCGCCAGCTTGCCATCCGACAGCACGATCCGCCCATACCGATAACGCTCCAGCTCCGCCAGCACCTGCCCCAGCGGCTTGCCGTTGAAGATCAGCTTGCCGCGCTGCCAGGCCATCTGCGTGCCGGCATCGGCCGTTATTGCCAGTTCATGCGCGCCAACCTTGGCTTCGCCACGAGCCAATACCACGCTGCCATCGCGACGCACGCTGAAGGTGGCCGCGCTCCCCTGCACCCGCTCACCAGCCGTATCGACCACAAAGGGCCGTGAATCATCGGAGGTCTCGAACAAGGCCTCACCAGCCTCCAGCACCACCCGCCGCTCATCGTCGCTGAACTCCACGCTCAGGGCACTGGCACTGTTCAGCGTCACCCGGGTGCCATCGGCCAGGGTTATCACCTGTCGCTCACCCACTCCGGTGTAGTAATCCGCCAGCAGCATTGGCGCCTGCTGCCAACCCGCCACCGCAACGGCCAACACCAGTGCAGCCGCCACCCCAGCCTGTTTCAGCCAGTTACGGCAATGGCGCAGGGCCTGGCCGATGTATTTTGCCACCATGCTTTCGGAAACCCCCAGGCGTTGCGCGATCTGCGCCTGGGTCAGGCCGTCGACGCGGTTGAGCAACAGTGCCTGGCGGGCATTGTCGGACAGCTGCAGCAGCGCCTGGTCGAGGATCTGCAAGCGCTCCCGGGCCAGCAAGGCCGCCTCGGGGGCCGGTGCCGGGCAGGCGACCTCACCTGCCCGCTCGCTGTCGTCGTGGCTAGCGGCAATGCGCTGCTCGCGGCGCAAGGCATCGATCGCCAGGTTGCCGGCCACACGGAAGATGAAACTGCGCGCGTGCAACACCGGCACCGCCTGCTGGTCGATGCTCACCAGCCTGAGGTAGGTTTCCTGCGCGACGTCGGCAGCGCGCTGGCGGTCGCTCATGCGCCGGGTCAGGAACTGCAGCAGGTCGTCGTAGTGCTCCTGGAAACTTGCCAGCAAGCCCGGCGCGGTAGGGGTCAGCATGGGTTTGGGAACGGCCAGTAGGAGAAGTTATCGGGCGTTAATGAGAAACAGTATCTTTCATCTGGAAGGAGACTTTCAACGCCGACGCGTATTTGCCACACTGCCCATTCGCCCAAACTTGCAAGGTCGCTCCCCATGGCTGCCCGTCTGCACCGCTACGCCCGCCTGTTTCTGGTCCTGCTGCTGGCCTTCGGCCTGGGGGGCTGTGCGCTGTTCCAGGCCCGCGACCCGGTCAATATCAGCGTGATCGGTATCGAGCCGCTGCCCGGGCAGGAGCTGGAACTGCGCATGGCGGTGAAGATGCGGGTACAAAACCCCAACGAGGCGCCGATCGACTACAACGGCATCGCCCTCAACCTGGAAGTGAACGGCCAGCCTCTGGCTGCCGGGGTCAGCGACCAGCAGGGGCACATCGGCCGTTATGGCGAGGCAGTGGTCGTGGTGCCAGTGAGCATCACGGCGTTTTCCTTCCTGCGCCAGGCCTATGGGCTGGGCCAGGCGGGCTCGTTGCAGGGCCTGCCCTATGTGCTGCGCGGCAAGCTGGCCGGCGGGCTGCTGGGGACCGTGCGCTTTACCGACGAGGGCAAGCTGGACCTGCCCAAGGGCGTCTACTGGTAAGCGCCCGGCAGAGTGAGATCAGCGGTTGGCGCTGGCTGCGGCCATCAGCTTGTTGACTTCGCTGCGCACCATGTTGGCGTATTCGGGCGGCGACATGCCATCCAGCTCGGCACGCACCCACTCGGCCCATTTGCCTTTGCGCCGTGGTTTTTCGGCGATCAGCCGCGCCGCTTCGCCCTTGGCCTTGCCCAGGTTGTTCTGCCACAGTTCGAACAGCCGGGCCTTCTCTGCCTCGATCTGCGCCCGTTCCTCGAAGCTCATGTTGGCCAGATTGAAACTCATGAAGGTACCTGCAAGTTTGAAAATGGCCGCTATCTTACACCCAGGTATTGCAACAGCCCAAAGCCGCCGCAACTTTCCCGACGCGTCGGCATCCATTGTTCAAGCCACACCATCGACGAGGACGAGTTCATGGCCCGGAAAAACGCCGCGCTGGCCGACAGCGATCAGATCAAGGACCAGGTATTCAGCGAACTGCAGGCGCTGATCGAAGAATCGGAAAAGCTGCTGAACGACAGCGCCGCCCTGGTGGGTGACGAGGCGGAAACCCTGCGCGCGCAGGTGAGCCTCAAGCTACGCCAGGCGCGCCAGGCCGCCGACAAGGTGCGCAGCAAGGCGCAACCGGTGATGGACGCTACCCAGGACTACATCGGTGGCCACCCGTGGCAGACCGTGGCCATTTCCGCAGGCCTCGGGCTGGTGGTCGGCCTGCTGCTGGGCCGCCGTCACTGACACCTGGGCCGCCTGGCGCTAGTCAGGCGGCCTGCGCCATCGGGATACCGCTGTGGAAGCGCAGCTCCTGGTCCGGTGACTGGATCAGTTCCACCTCTGCTGCGCGCACCAGTTCCACCCGGTGGGCGATATCGGCCTCTTCACCGTAGTTGTGCGCCAGTTTCAGGTAACCCTGGTAGTGGCGCGCTTCGCTCTTCAGCAGGCCGTGGTAGAAGCGGCCCAGCTCCTCGTCCAGGTGCGGTACCAGCGCGGCAAAGCGCTCGCAGCTGCGCGCCTCGATGAACGCCCCCACCACCAGCGTATCCACCAGCTTGACCGGCTCGTGGGCGCGCACCAGCCGCCGCAGCCCCGACGCATAACGCCCCGCCGACACCGGGCGCAGCGGCACGCCACGACGCTTCATCAGGCGCAGCACCTGCTCGTGGTGCACCAGCTCCTCGCGGGCAAGGCGCGACATCATGTTGATCAGGTCGAGGTGGGTGTTGTACTTGGCGATCAGGCTCAGGGCGGTGCTGGCAGCCTTGAATTCGCAGTTCTTGTGGTCAATCAGCAGGGTTTCCTGGTCGGCGAGCGCCGCTTCGATCCAGGCGTCTGGTGTCGGGCAACCAAGAAAGGCGTCGATTTCGGGGATCAGGGACATGAGCGTGCAACCACACAGGACAGGCAGGGCCGGCGATTATACCGGCGGCGGCGGGCGGCGCCAGTGACTATGCTTGATGTACATCAAGCGCCAGCGGGGGAAGCGCCGACTATAGTCAGGCATTGGTCGCCACCTTTGAAGGGAGTTAACGCCCATGCAAGCCGTCCGCAGCATCCTCGTCGTCCTCGACCCCGAGCACGCCCACAGCCGGGCGCTGACCCGGGCCAAGCTGATCGCCGGCCTCACCGGCGCCCGCCTGCACCTGCTGATGTGCGACAAACGGCATGACCACAGCGCGCTGCTGAGCCTGCTGAGCAGCCAGCTGCATGATGACGGGTATGACAACGTCACCCATGAAGAGGCTTGGCGCGACAACCTGCACGACACCATCATCTACGTGCAGCAGGCCGAGGGCTGCGAGCTGGTGATCAAGGAACACCGCCCGGACAACCCACTGAAAAAGGCCCTGCTCACCCCCAGCGACTATAAGCTGCTGCGCCAGTGCCCGTGTGCCGTGCTGATGGTCAAGAGCGAGCGGCCGTGGACCGGCGGCAAGGTCCTGGCCGCGGTGGATGTGGGCAACCAGGACGAGGACCACCGCCGCCTGCATGCCAGCATCATCGACCATGGTTTCGAGATTGCCAAACTGGCCAAGGGTGAGTTGCACGTTATCAGCGCCCATCCGTCGCCGATGCTCTCGGCATCGGACCCGGTGTACCAGCTGAGCGAAACCATCGAAAAGCGCTACCGCGAGGCTTGCAAGGCGTTCCAGGCAGAGTACGACATCAGCGAAGACCGCCTGCATGTGGCCGAAGGGCCGGCAGATGTGCTGATTCCGCATACCGAGAAGAAGCTGGATGCGGTAGTGACGGTGATCGGCACGGTGTGCCGCACGGGGATTTCCGGGGCATTGATTGGTAATACCTCGGAGGTGGTGCTGGATGCGCTGGAGGGGGATGTGCTGGTGCTCAAAAGCGAGGAGGCAATTGCCCACCAGGCGGAACTGGCCCGCGGCTGAGTTTGCCTTCCTCAGGAGGACACATGATTCCTTGAAATGGCAGGGCCCCTGTGGGAGCGGGTTTACCCGCGAAAGCGGCGGTGAGTCCAACGACGCATTCGCGGGTAAACCCGCTCCCACAGAGATTTCTTACAAGAAAAATCTAGGCCAACGCCTCCTGGACCTTCGGGTCCAGCCCCTCCCCTGCATTGGCCTCGATCCATTCCGCCAGCTGCCTGCGCATCGCCGGCGTCCAGAAGCTCTGCAGATGCTGGCGTACCCCTTGCACCGCCAGCGCCCGGTCTGGCTCGCTGTCGAAGTAATGGGCAATCTGGTTGGCCATCTTGACCAGGCTCTCACTGCTCATCGACGCACCTCGGCTTTTTCCGCAATACGGCGCTCCTTCAGCAAGCGCTGCTGCTCGTCACTGAAGTCCTGATAGCGCTTCTGCCACTGCGAAGGCTGGAACACTTTCACCACCTCCACCGCCGTCACCTTGTACTCCGGGCAGTTGGTGGCCCAGTCGGAATTGTCGGTGGTAATCACGTTGGCCCCCGACTCGGGGAAGTGGAACGTGGTGTACACCACCCCCGGCGCCACCCGTGCACTGACCTTGGCGCGCAGCACCGTCTGCCCGGCGCGGCTGCCGATACCGACCCAGTCGCCGTCCTGGATGCCACGGCTCTCGGCATCGGTCGGGTGAATTTCCAGGCGGTCGGCGTCATGCCAGGCAACGTTGCCGGTACGCCGGGTCTGGGCGCCGACGTTGTACTGGCTGAGGATGCGCCCGGTGGTCAGCAGCAGCGGGAAGCGGTTGTTGACCTTCTCCTCGGTGGGCACGTAGCCAGTGAGCATGAAGCGCCCCTTGCCACGTACGAACTGGTCGATGTGCATGGTCGGCGTGCCATCCGGCGCTGCGTCGTTGCACGGCCACTGCAGGCTGCCGTGGCGGTCGATCTCGGCGTAGCTGACACGGTGGAAGGTAGGCGTCAGTCGGGCGATCTCGTCCATGATCTCGGACGGGTGGCGGTAGTTCATCGGGTAACCCAGGGCATTGGCCAGGGCCACGGTCGCCTCCCAGTCGGCCTTGCCGGCCAGCGGCTCCATGACTTTGCGCACCCGCGAAATGCGCCGCTCGGCGTTGGTGAAGGTGCCATCTTTTTCGAGGAACGAGCTGCCCGGCAGGAACACATGGGCGAACTTGGCTGTTTCGTTGAGGAAGATGTCCTGCACCACCACGCACTCCATGGCCAGCAGGGCCGCGGTGACGTGCTGGGTGTTGGGGTCGCTCTGGGCAATGTCCTCGCCCTGGCAGTACAAGGCCTTGAAGCTGCCATCCAGCGCCGCCTCGAACATGTTGGGGATGCGCAGGCCCGGGTCGGGCTGCAGGGTCACGCCCCAGGCACGCTCGAACTCGGCACGCACGCCTTCGTTGGAAATGTGCCGGTAGCCAGGCAGTTCGTGAGGGAACGAGCCCATGTCGCACGAGCCCTGCACGTTGTTCTGCCCGCGCAGCGGGTTCACCCCTACCCCTTCACGGCCAATGTTGCCGGTGGCCATGGCCAGGTTGGCGATGCCCATTACCGCCGTGCTGCCCTGGCTGTGTTCGGTCACGCCCAGGCCGTAGTAGATGGCCGCGTTGCCACCGGTGGCGTAAAGGCGGGCGGCCGCGCGGATCTGCTCGGCGGGTACGCCGCAGACCGGGCCGAGCACTTCGGGGGCGTTTTCCGCCAGGCTGACAAAGTCGCGCCAGCGGGCGAAATCCTCGGTTTCGCAGCGGTCATCGATGAAGCGCTGGGCCAGCAGGCCCTCGGTCACGATCACATGGGCCAGGGCGTTGAGCATGGCCACGTTGGTGCCCGGGCGCAGTTGCAGGTGCAGCTCCGCGCGGGCGTGCGGCGAGTCGACCAGGTCGATCCGGCGGGGGTCGATCACGATCAGCCGCGCGCCCTGGCGCAGGCGGCGCTTGAGCTGCGAGCCGAACACCGGGTGGGCGTCGGTGGGGTTGGCACCGATCACCAGCACCACATCGGCCTGCATCACCGAGTCGAAGCTCTGCGTACCAGCCGATTCACCCAGGGTCTGCTTCAGGCCATAGCCGGTGGGCGAGTGACAAACCCGCGCGCAGGTGTCGACGTTGTTGTTGCCGAACGCCGTGCGCACCAGTTTCTGCACCAGGTACGCTTCTTCGTTGGTGCAGCGGCTGGAGGTGATGCCGCCGATCGAATCACGCCCGTACTTCAGCTGGATGCGGCGGAACTCGCTGGCGGCATAGGTTACCGCCTCGTCCCAGCTGACTTCCTGCCACGGGTCTTCCAGGCGCTTGCGGATCATCGGCTTGGTGATGCGGTCCGGGTGGGTGGCGTAGCCCCAGGCGAAGCGGCCCTTGACGCAGGCATGGCCGTGGTTGGCGCCGCCGTTCTTGTCCGGGACCATGCGCACCAGCTGGTCGCCCTTCATTTCGGCACGGAACGAGCAGCCGACACCGCAGTAGGCGCAGGTGGTGATGACCGCACGCTCGGGTTGGCCCAGCTGCACCAGGCTCTTTTCCGTCAGAGTCGCGGTCGGGCAGGCCTGCACGCAGGCGCCGCACGACACGCACTCGGAGGCGAGGAAGTTTTCCCCACCCGCCGCCGCCACCCGTGATTCGAAGCCGCGCCCGGTGATGGTCAGGGCGAAGGTGCCCTGGATGTCCTCGCAGGCACGCACGCAGCGGCTGCAGACGATGCACTTGCTTGGCTCGTAGTCGAAATACGGGTTGGATACGTCCTTCTTCTCGGCCAGGTGGTTGGCACCGTCATAGCCGTAGCGAACCTCGCGCAGGCCCACCTGGCCGGCCACGGTCTGCAGCTCGCAGTTGCCGTTGGCCGAACAGGTCAGGCAGTCCAGCGGGTGGTCGGAGATATACAGCTCCATTACGTTGCGGCGCAAACCGGCCAGGCGCGGGGTTTCGGTGCGCACCACCATGCCTTCGCTGACCGGGGTGGTGCAGGAGGCCGGGTAACCGCGCATGCCTTCGATTTCCACCATGCACATGCGGCAAGAGCCGAAGGCTTCGAGGCTGTCGGTGGCGCACAGTTTGGGGATGCTGGTGCCGAGCATGGCCGCGGCGCGCATCACCGAGGTACCGGCGGGCACAGTGATGGCACGGCCATCGATGCTCAGGCTGACCTGTACCTCGCTGTCACGGGCCGGGGTGCCGAGGTCGCTGCTTTTATCAGAAGCGGGGTCGAAGAAATTGATCACTGCGCGGCCTCCGTGTGGGTCAGCCCGAAATCGGCGGGGAAGTACTTCAACGCGCTGGCCACCGGATAGGCGGTCATGCCGCCCATGGCGCACAGCGAGCCGTATTGCATGGTGTCGCACAGGTCGCGCAGTAACAGGGCTTGGTCATGCCGCTCGGTCATGTCGCTGGTGGCGATCAACCGGTCGACCACTTCCATGCCACGGGTCGAGCCGATGCGGCACGGGGTGCATTTGCCACAGGACTCCTCGGCACAGAACTGCAAGGCGAAACGCGCCATGCTGGCCATGTTCAGGGTGTCATCGGCCACTACCACACCACCATGGCCGAGCATCGCGCCCATGGCGGCGAAGGCTTCATAGTCCAGCGGCGTGTCGAAGTGGCTTGGCGGTACCCAGGCACCCAGTGGGCCACCAACCTGCGCAGCCTTCAGCGGCCGGCCGCTGGCCGTGCCGCCGCCATAGCCTTCCACCAACTCACGCAGGGTCAGGCCAAAGGCGCGCTCCACCAAGCCGCCCTGACGGATGTTGCCGGCCAGCTGGAACGGCATGGTGCCCAGCGAGCGGCCCATGCCGAAGTCGCGGTAGAACGCCGCGCCCTTGGCCATGATGATGGGAACCGAGGCCAGGGTGAGCACGTTGTGCACCAGCGTCGGCAGACCGAACAGGCCCTGCAGCGCAGGCAGCGGAGGCTTGGCACGGACGATGCCGCGCTTGCCTTCGATGGATTCGAGCAGCGCGGTTTCTTCGCCGCAGATATAGGCGCCGGCGCCGACCCGCACTTCCAGGTCGAAGGCCTGGCCGCTGCCGGCCACGTCGCTGCCGAGGTAGCCGGCGTCACGGGCAATGGCGAAGGCCTGGTCGAGCACCCGGATGGCGTCTGGGTATTCCGAACGCACATAGATGTAGCCCTTGTCGGCACCCACGGCGAGGCCGGCAATGATCATGCCCTCGATCAGCAGGAACGGGTCGCCTTCCATCAGCATGCGGTCGGCAAAGGTACCGGAGTCACCCTCGTCGGCGTTGCATACCACGTATTTCTGCCCGGCTCCGGCGTCACGCACGGTGCGCCACTTGATGCCGGCCGGGAACGCCGCACCGCCGCGGCCGCGCAAGCCGGAATCGAGCACGGCGGCGACCAACTCGGCGCCGTCCATGGCCACGGCCGCTTCGAGGCCGGCGAAACCGCCATGGGCGCGGTAGTCGTCCAGCGACAATGGGCGGGTGATGCCGGCGCGGGCGAACAGCAGGCGCTGCTGGGTCTTGAGATAAGGGAGGTCCTCGACCGGCCCCAGCGCCAACGAGTGGCCATCGGCTTCACTGGCGAGGGCGTCGAGCAATGACGGCACGTCTTCCGGGGTGACCGGGCCGAAACCCAGGCGCCCTTGCGTGCTGTCGCATTCCAGCAATGGCTCCAGCCAGTACAGCCCGCGGGAGCTGGTGCGCTGGATGTCCAGCGGCAGCTGGCGGCGCTCGGCCTCACGCTGCAAGGCATCGGCGACCTGGTCGGCGCCCACGGCGCGGGCTACAGAGTCGCAGGGGATATACAGCTTCAGCATGCTGCGTCCTCCTGGCAGGCGTTGATCAGCACGCGCAGGCGCTCAGGGGTAAGGCGCGCATGCACCTGGCCGTCCAGTTCCAGCGCTGGCGAGCAGGCACAGGCACCCAGGCAGTACACCGGGCGCAGGCTGATGGCGCCGTCGGCGCTGGTGCCATGGTCGTCCAGCGCCAGCTGTTCGCGCAGTTGCGCGGCCAGCGCCTCGGCGCCCCGGCTCTGGCACGACTCGGCACGGCACAGGCGCAGGGTGTGGCGCGCCGGTGGCGTGGTGCGGAAATCGTGGTAGAAGCTGATCACCCCACGCACCTCGGCCAGGCTGAGGTTCAGGGCATGGGCAATTTCGTCGACAGCGGCATCGGGGATGTAGCCGATGTCGTGCTGGATGGCATGCAGGATCGGCAACAGCGCGCCGGGGGTATCCTTGTCACGGGCCAGAATGCGGTGGATCACAGGCAGGTGGAGCAATTCATCAGGCATACAGCGGACCTCGGCATCACGGACCCTGCCTGAATTGTTGTGAGGGCAGGTATCCGGCGTGTTCTGCTGCGGCGCGCCGGCCACGTCACGGTTGCGTGGTGCCAGCGGCCTCCTTGCCTGCGGCCGCACGTCTGCGCGCACTGGTCCGAGGCATCCTGCAAGCATGGCACTTGTGGCGCCCGGGGATTGCGTGCGAACGACCAGGCGCATCCTGAAACCGACGCGGGTTGTTTCTGACCTTATGCAGTCTGCTGTGCTGTGGCTTAGAAAACTGAATGCGCAAGCGGTCCGCGTACCCTGTGGGAGCGGGCGCGCCCGCGAAGAATCCAACGCGGTACATGGCACCGGCTGCGCCGGTGTTCGCGGCTAAAGCCGCTCCCACAGGGTGCTCCGGCAGCCCAAGGAATGCGCCATACCTGTGGGAGCGGGCGCGCCCGCGAAGAATCCAACGCGGTGCATGGCACCGGCTACGCCGGTGTTCGCGGGCATGCCCGCTCCCACGGGGTGCTCCGGCAGCCCAAGGCAAGGTGCCGAGCCCGCCCTGCGCCCGGCTTCAGGCCACAGCCTTGTCCACGCTGCGCCTGGCCTCCAGTTCACGCACCAGCTGCAGCACATGTTCGCCGAAGTACGCTTTGTCGGCGATGTTGGCTGCATGCGGTCGAACAAGCTGCTGGAACGCTGTTGCCTGCACAACATCGCCGCCCCGGGGCCTGGGTCAGGGTGTCTTCCAGTTGACCAACGGCTCGATATCGCGGCGGCGGGGCTCTCATGGAGCAGCACATAACTCATTGCATTAGCAGGGCCGCTGTGGGAGCGGCTTTAGCCGCGAACACCGGCGCAGCCGGTGCCATGACCGCGTTGGATTCTTCGCGGCTAAAGCCGCTCCCACAGGGTACGCGGACCGCTTGCGAATTCCGTTATCTACGCGACAGCACAGCCACTCCCGCCCCCCCGACCAAGCTTGTTCAGGGAAAAAGCTGCTAGCTACCAGGCATCTTGGCCGTGGTTGGCCTTGGTGGAGTGAGCGTGTGCTCGACCTATTGGACCGATTCGGGCTCCAATGATGCAGGCTTGAAGCCCAGGCTTCGCATTAGATCACGTGCCGCTTCGAAGAACATGAGCTTGAGGCTTTCGGCATATTCCTCCGTCAAACGGCTCGCAGGCCCTGAAATTACAAGGGCTCCCATCAGTTCCTGTTGCGCTCCGTAGATGGGCAGTGCCATTGAAGCCGCATGCGGGTCGGTGGCTCCCTTCGAGTAGAAAGGTTTCTGCAATGCAATGCCGACTTGATAAGGCGCGCGCAAGGCCTGTGCCCCTGCTGCTTCATCCATCGGACGCATGTCTCCGGGTTGAAGATTGAGGCGAAGTCGATGGGAAGAGTTAACACGGTACTGACACATCCGATATGCACCGTGACGCACATAGAAGGAGGCGGTCTCACCTGACTTTTCAGCCAAATCATGCAAACGTGGCATCACATGCCTTTCGAGGTCCAGCGCCTCTTGATAGACCGTGTTCAACCGCATGACTTCGCTGGCTAGCTGATAACGCCCGTCAGCCATGCGCGTGATGAAGCCATGATTTTCCAGAGACACCATCAAGCGCATGATCGTGCTTTTGATGAGGCCGGTACGTTCAACCAGCTGAACCAGGCTCAGCGCAGAGTCGCCTATCTGAAACGCGGTCAGCACGGTCAAAACACGGTCTGCCGATGCCACACCATTTACCGCTGGACGCGGCCGCGCTTTCACCATTTGCAAAACCTCACAGGATCGAAGCCCTCAATCTGTACGCAAGGGCGGAAAAACCTCATTATCCGACAACGGTCGGCCCCCGCCAACGTAGCATGCGCTGTGTGTGCCAGGAAAAAAAAGCCAGCAGGGCAATATATTTGCGCCTGCTGGCTAGAGGTTGATCGCAATCGTATGGGCAAATATCCACTGGCCTGGCAATCAGCGAACTTTACAGCCGATGCGGCTCCCGTTCGCTGGACTGGTCGATGCTCAGAACAGCGGCAGGGTGTAGTTGATGATCAGGCGGTTCTGGTCACCATTACGCGCTGCCTCGCTGTGCGATTTGCCGTTGCGCCAGGCCACGCCAAGCCCTTTGAACGTGCCGCCCTGGATCACGTAGTCCAGTGAGAAGTCTCGCTCCCACTCCGACTGTTCGGCGCCTCCGGCTGCCTGGATGTGGTCGCCTTTCAAATAGATCACCGAAGCCTTCAGCCCAGGAATGCCGTTGGCAGCAAAGTCATAGCCGTACTGGGCAAACCCGGTACGCTCACCCGCGCGCGTGAAGCTGAGCAACATCTTGTCGGTCCACAGATACAGGCTGCTGCCACCAGCCCCCTTGTCGATCGAACCCTGGTTGATCTGCACGAAGTTGCTATCATCGGAAACACTCTGATAACCCAGGGTCAGCGAGTGGCCTCGCAAACGATAGGTGAACGCCGCGCTCCACAAGTCATTGTTGATTTCCCCGTCGCTACCTTTGGTGTACCCGCCAACGGTATAGCCCTGGCTACGCCCTGAGCTACTGCCGTTGGCACCGTCCGCACGGGTGCGGAAATAGCGCAGGTCG
The DNA here is from genome assembly GCF_900277125.1 of Pseudomonas inefficax. Classification (GTDB taxonomy): domain Bacteria; phylum Pseudomonadota; class Gammaproteobacteria; order Pseudomonadales; family Pseudomonadaceae; genus Aquipseudomonas; species Aquipseudomonas inefficax. The sequence continues at coordinate 238,920 of NZ_OPYN01000070.1, read as the reverse complement.
GTGGTAAACGAGCTGTCATCGGTCAATGCCAGGGTGTGATTGAGGCCAGTGAACTGCTGCAGGTAGTAGTCTTCGAGTTGCCCGGCGTAATACTGCAGCAGCAGCGTATTGGTGGCGCGGTAATCGGCACCGACAAAGTTGAAACGGTCACTCTCCTGAGTGCCGCCGCTTACGGCCATGCCGGTGAGGTCGGTCGAAGCCCGGCCCCTGGCGCGGTTCAGCGCCCCGCCGATGAGCGTGAGGTTATCGATGTCCCTGGTCTGCAATTGCACGCCCTGGAAGGTCTGCGGCAGCAATCGGCCATCAGAGGCCACCAGTACCGGCAACCTGGGCATCAGTTGCCCCACGCGCAGCTCGGTCTGGCTCATCTTCATCTTGGCGGTGGCACCGGCGCTGCTCCAGCGGTCAGCTGCGCCATCGCCATCGGAAGGAATCATGCTACCACCCTGATGCCGCCCTCTGCCGCTGTCCAGCGTAAGGCCCAGCATGGCCGTGGCGTCCACGCCGAAACCAACCACACCGTCGGTATAACCGGAGCGCAGGTCGAGCAGAAAGCCCTGCGCCCACTCCTCGGTTCTGGAGGGCTGCGCCGTGCCGTCGCGGTTATCGCTATTGAAGTAGAAATTGCGCATCGATAAGTTCGCGTGGCTGTCATCGATCAGCTCGGCCTGGGCAGACAAGCCCAGGACGCTGCCGCCTGCTGCCAAGGCAATGCGGCAGATGGAAGGTGAGGATTTCAAGCAAGAGACTCCAAGAGATTTTTGTTATTTTGAAACGCCATTTCTTTATATGGAGGCAGATTAGCGCAACCTCGTCAACAGGCAGTGCGACACTTCACTAAAAATCAGAAATCTCCGCAAAAACAGCTTCACCCTTCGTCTGATTTTGTTTTATTTTGCAACGTCGTTGCATTAAATACATCAAAACAACAATCGGACGCCCAGGCGTCCCCGGCCCTACAGGAGCGCCCATGAGCTTCTTTGCTGCCCCGCCGACCGTGGAGACCACGGTATTCACCCGCCTGCCCGACCGCTTCCGCGACCCGCGCCCGACCGCCTGGGCCAATGCCAACCGCCAGGGCCGTGCCATCGACTCATTTCTCGAAGGTCCATCATTCGATCGTCAAGGCCGCCTTTACGTGACCGACATTCCCAACGGGCGAATTTTCCGCATCTCGCCGCAGGGCGATTGGGAACTGCTGTGTCAGTACGATGGCTGGCCGAACGGTCTGAAGATTCACCAGGATGGACGCATCTTCATCACCGACTACAAGCGCGGGATCATGCTGCTCGACCCAGATACCGGCGCTATCGAAGCGTTGCTGGACTCGGCTGGTTCGGAAGGCTTCAAAGGCGTTAACGATTTGGTGTTCGCACCCAACGGCGACCTGTATTTCACCGACCAGGGCCAGACTGGGCTGCAGGACGCCAGCGGCCGTGTATACAAGCTCGACGCCAGCGGCAACCTGACTTGCCTGCTGGGCACCATCCCCAGCCCCAATGGCATCGTCTACGACCCGCACCTCAATCACCTGCTGGTGGCAGTGACACGCGCGCAACAGATCTGGCGCATCCCGCTGGGCAACGGCTCGATCGTCGGCAAGGTGGGCGTTTTCGCCCAGCTGCATGGCGGGCTGGGCGGGCCCGACGGCCTGGCCCTCGATGCGCAGAGCAACCTGTATATCGCCCAGACCGGGTTCGGCTCGGTATGGAAGCTGTCGAAAGTCGCCGAGCCATTGCAGCGCATCGTCTCCTGCGCAGGCATCAGCAACACCAACCTGGCCTTCGGCGGCAATGACGGGCAGACCCTGTACATCACCGAATCCGAAACCGGCAGCATTCTGCAGGTGCGCACCACTGCGCCTGGGCTGCCAATGTATTCCCATAGCTGAACCAGCCCCCTGTCAGGGCACAAAACAACTACAAAAGAGTGACGACATGACCCAAGAAAACCCTGCTGCCCAGGCGCCGCTCAGCGACGCCGAGGGCGAACGCCTGATGCGCCGCGTGCTGTGGCGCCTGGTGCCGTTCATCTTCATTTGCTACGTGATCAGCTACCTCGACCGCACCAATGTCGGCTTCGCCGCCATCAGCATGAACCAGGACCTGGGCCTTACCGCGACGATGTTCGGCTGGGCAGCCGGCCTGTTCTTCTTCGGCTACTTCATGTTCGAGATCCCCAGCAACCTGCTGATGCAGCGCTTCGGCGCACGGGTGTGGATTGCGCGGATCATGATCACCTGGGGGCTGATCTCCATGGCCACCGCGTTCGCCACCGGGCCAATCAGTTTCAGCATTGCGCGCTTTTTGCTGGGGCTTGCCGAAGCGGTCTTCACGCCTGGCGTATACCTGTACTTCACCTACTGGTTCCCCGGCAAATGGCGGGCGAAAGCTACTGCCGCCTTCCTGCTGGGCATTCCTGCGGCCAACATCGTCGGCTCGCCCTTGTCCGGCTGGCTGATGGAACAACACGGCGTATGGGGCCTGAAGAACTGGCAGTTGCTGCTGGTCACCGAGTCGATGCCGGCCGTGTTGCTTGGCATCGCATGCCTCTTCGTACTGGTCGACACGCCGGCCAAGGCAAAATGGCTCAACCCGCGAGAGAAAGCCTGGCTTGACCAGCGCCTGTCCCAGGAACAACAGGCCATCGGCGCATCTCATGGCAATACGCTGCGCGCCGCCTTGACCAACCCCAAGGTGTTCACCCTGGCGGCCATCAACTTTTGCTGCATCGTCGGCTCGATTGGCATAGGCATGTGGCTGCCGCAGATCATCAAAGGCCTGGGCATCGATAGCGGCGTGGTTGGCCTGGTGGTCGCCCTGCCCTACCTGCTCGGGGCGCTGGCAATGACGATGTGGGCACGGCTGGCCAACCGTAGCCGTCACCGCCTGCCCTATGTGGTCAGTGCATTGGCATTGGCCGCCGTGGCCCTGGTGGCCGCCGCCCTGCTTGACCAACCGGTGTTGAAGATCGCCAGCCTGTGCGTGGCGGTGGCAAGCATCCTGTCATTCCAGGCCACGTTCTGGGCGATACCTTCGACCTTCCTGACCGGTCGCGCCGCCGCTGGCGGCCTGGCGATGATCGTCTCGATCGGCAACCTGGGCGGCTTCACAGGCCCGTTCCTGATCGGCCTGATCAAGGACGCCACTCATAGCTTCAGCATGCCGTTCTTTGCCGTTGCATCGATCCTGCTGGTCGGCACCTGCCTGATGCTTTGGCTGGGCGACCCCGCCAAGCAGCAGACGCCTCACGGCCAAGGCCAGACAATCTGACCGCTCAGCTGCGACGACGCATGCCGTATTGACCCAACAGCCCGATCACCAGAAACCCGCCGGCGACACCCAAGGTCGCCGGCGCTCCCCAGCGGGCCGCGACCAACCCCGCCGCCATGCCGCCCAAAGCTTCGAAGCCGAAGCGCATGGCAATATAGAAAGCGATCACCCGGCCACGCAAATGGCTGGGTGCGCCACTTTGCAGCTGCATGTTGGTACTGACATTGCTCAGGGTGATGCCGAAACCCAGAACGCCCAGCGCCAGCAACGCCAGTGGCAGCGCACCTGCCATCCACAAACCGATCAGCGCAACCGCGCATAGCAGTGCTCCAGCATCGGTGAACTGGCGCAGGCGAGGCAATGCACCGCCAACCGCCAGCACCAGCGTGGCCACGAACGCGCCCGCGCCTGCCGCCCCCCACAACCAGCCAAGCACCCGCGCATCGCCAGCGAACACGGCCCTGGCCAGGATCGGCAGCAGTGCCGCGTAGCAGGATGCCAACAAGTTGACCATGATCACGTTGACCAGCAGCTGGCGAACGTAGCGCGTTTGCCACAGATACAACAGCCCTTCGCGAAACACTTGCGCGGTTGAGCCACTGGCCTTCGGGCCGGCGATGCCGCGCACTTTCAGCAAGCCACCCAGCAAGGCCATGAAAGCCAGGGCAGTAAGGGCGAAGCAGGCCGCCTCGCCGGCCAGGGCAATGAGCCCGCCGGCCAATGGTGGGCCAACGAACCGTGCAGCATTGATCAACATGGCATTGAGCACCAGCGCGTTCGGCAGGTCGGCCGGGTCGTCGACAAAACTGCCGATCAGCGCTTGGCGCAGAGGGGTTTCCAAGGCATTGAGCAAGCCAAGCAACAGTGCCATGGCAGCAATGAACGGGCCATCGACCCAGTTACGCCAGGTTGCAATCGCCAGCACGAGCGACTGCGCGATCAGGATAAGTTGCACGATGATCAGCAACCGGCGTTTGTCATGCCGATCGATCCAGGCTCCCGCCAACGGGCCGATGAGCAATTGCGGCGCGAGCGAAAGGAAGGTGATCAGCCCCAGCAGTACGGCAGACCCGGTCAGATGATAGGCCAGCCAGGCCAGTGCAACCTGCTGAACCCACTTGCCCAGGGTGGAAACACCCTGGCCGGCGAAATAGATCTGAAAGTTGCGATGAGCGAGCGCCCGCACGGCGGCAGGCCAACGTTTGCGATGCGGTGACGATGTATCGGACAAGTCTGCGAATCCTCAATAGAACCCGCGACCGACACCAACCCAACAGCCGCTGCACACCCCATCGCAAGGTGCGCAGCGCATGCTGGATCAGCCTGGCAGCAGGCAGCCTTTCTTCTTCAAGGACTCCAGGACCCAGGAACGGTCGTTGGTGCCTTGGGCAATGTGTTCCATCTGTGCGGTTTCGGCAGTGTGCTTGGCGGTGGCGCGAGCATACACCTCAGCGACGTGGTCGTAAGGCACGCACAGCAGGCCATCGTCATCACCGATCACCAGGTCGCCAGGCTCGATCACCATACCATCAATGGCAATCGGCACGTTGATCTCGCCCGGGCCGTCCTTGTATGGGCCACGGTGCGAAACGCCAGCAGCGAACAACGGGAAGTCACCCGCGCCGATGTTGGCTGCATCGCGAATGGCGCCGTTGATGACGATACCGGCCACACCACGCTTGATCGCGTAAGCCACCATCATTTCACCGATCAGGGCGTTGGTCAGATCACCACCGGCATCGACCACGATCACATCGCCCGGCTGAGCGATATCGATCGCGTAATGCAGCATGAGGTTGTCACCTGGGCGCGCTTTGACTGTCAAGGCCGGGCCGCACAGCACACCTTCGCGATGCATGGGGCGCAGGCGGGCACCACCTGCAGTCATCCGGTTCATCGAATCACTGACGTTGGCAACCGGAACCTCACGATAACGTGCAACCCATTCATCACCGACTTTGCGTGTGCGCTCAAGCACTTGGAAGCCAATGCTCATGTGACATACCTCTCTTGGTTTTATTCGATGTCGCCGGCAACTGCCGAATCTGTTTTTTAGAATGTCATTTCATTAAAATCGTGGCAATGGATTTTTATCGCCTTTTTCTTCCTGATCTCGGCGAGCATATTAATTTTCTTGCAACAGCGTTTCATTATGATAGGGTTTAGCCCATTGCCGCAGATGAGCGGCAGACTGCGCCCGAACCGCCCCCAGACAAGAACAAGGTATCCACGATGTCCCGTACCATTCTGCTGACCGGCCCTGAGCTTGCTGCCGAGGCCATGAACCTTGCCGCCGAACAGGGCGTCAGGATCATCCCCACCGCGCCCTACCTGCCCGCCGAAGAACTGGAAGCCATCATTCGCGCTGAACAGCCCGATGCCATCGTGGTCCGCCAGGGCAAACTGACCCGCGCCATGATCGATGCTTCAGCCAACCTGAAAGTGATCGCCAAGCACGGCGTGGGCTACAACACCATCGATCTCCAGGCCGCCGCCGACCGCAGCATCCCGGTATCGATTGCCCTGGGCGCCAATGCCCAGTCGGTGGCCGAGCTGGCCTTCGCCCTGATGTTCAGCGTGGCACGTCAAACCGCACTGCTGGATGCGCGCATGCGTGACGGGCATTGGGACAAATCCTCGGCCAACGGCATGGAGTTGTCGGGCAAAACCCTGGGGCTTATCGGTCTGGGCTCGATCGGCAGCATCCTCATGGACCTGGTGGCGCCACTGCGGATGAAGGTCAAAGTGTTCGACCCCTACCTCAAGCAACTGCCGGAGCGCCCGCACGTCGAGCGTGAAGAGGATTTCGATCGCCTGCTGGCTGAAAGCGATATCATCAGCCTGCACTGCCCGCTGACCGAGACCAACCACAACCTGATTGGCCCCGCCCAGCTCGAACGCATGCGCCCAGGCGCCATCCTGATCAACACTGCCCGTGGTGAGCTGATCGACACCAACGCCCTGGTAAAAGCGCTCAGCGAACGCCGCATCGCCGGTGCCGGCCTGGATACCTTCAGCCCCGAGCCGCCGCCTGCCGACAGCCCGCTGTGGGGCCTGCCGACACTGGTCGCCACGCCGCATGTCGGTGCCAACACCACCGAAGCCCGCGAACGGGTAGGACTGGTAGCGCTGAAGCAGGTTCTCGATGTGTGGGCGGGCAATGCTCTGGACCCGCGTTGCGTGGTCAACCGCCACCTCTTCGCCAGCTGATCGCACCCCTCGCGCGCCTCTTCGCGAGAAGGGGCACGCTTCCAACGCGTCACTCCAGAAAAAAAACAATTGGAGAGCACCATGACTTCAGCAACATCGCTGCCGGATGAACTCGAACGCAGCACCATGCGCCGTGTCGCCTGGCGACTGCTGCCCTTTCTGATCGTCTGCTACCTGATCGCGATCATCGACCGCGGCAACATCGGCATGGCTTCCCTGCAGATGAACGAGGACCTGCAGCTCACGGCCAAGGTTTTCGGCTTCGCCAGCAGCCTGTTCTTCTTTGCCTACTTTCTGGTCGAAGTACCCAGCAACCTGGCCATGCAGCGCTACGGGGCACGTATCTGGATAGCCCGCATCATGATCACCTGGGGCTTGATATCCGCAGGCACGGCATTCGTCCAGGGCGCCAACTCTCTGTATGTGATGCGTTTCCTGCTCGGCGCTGCCGAGGCCGGATTCTTCCCTGGTGTCTTGCTGTACCTCACCTACTGGCTGCCGTCGGCCTACCGTGCGCGCATGGTGGCACTGTTCATGGTGGCGATCCCGGCTGCCAACTTCATCGGTTCGCCGTTGTCGGGCCTGCTGCTGAGCCTGGATGGCTGGATGGGCATGCGAGGCTGGCACTGGCTATTCATTCTCGAAGGCATTCCTGCCGTACTGCTGGGCATCGCCTGCCTGTTCGTGCTTACCGACCGCCCGGAGCAGGCCAAGTGGTTGAGTGACGAGCAACGCGGCTGGCTCACCAAGCGCCTGGCTGATGAAGCCTCGAAAAAGACCGCCATCGGCCATATTTCGCTGTGGAAGCTGCTGCGTCACAAAGACATCTGGGTGCTGGCACTGATCTACTCGGGCGCTTCTGCCGCAGGCAGCACCATGAGCGTGTGGGCCCCGCAGTTGCTGAAAACCTTTGGCCTCAGCGCCATGGAAATCGGCCTGGTGAACGCCATCCCTTACGGCATCGCCTCGGTGCTGATGATCATCTGGGGCCGCAGCTCCGACCGTACCGGCGAGCGTCGCTGGCACACCGCAATGACCATGCTGCTGATTGCAGCAGGTCTGCTGATGACCTTGTTCACCTCGTCCCTGCCGGCAACGGTAGTGATGCTGACCATGGTCCTTGTGGGGGCGTACTCGATGAAAGGCCCGTTCTGGGCACTGGTGTCGGGCTGGCTATCTTCGTCGACCGCTGCTGCGGGGCTGGCAGCCGTGGGCGCCATGGCCAACCTGATCGGAGGGGGCATCATGGTCAATGCCTACGGCGCCATCCACGATGCCACAGGCAGCTACTCCCTGGCACTGATGCCATTGGCCGCACTATGCACCGTGGCCGGTATCGCTGTACTGGTGATCGGCCGCAAGCGCCAGCGCGAGCAAGCTGAGACAGCCAGCGCCGTCAGCGCGAAATAAGCCGCGCAAGCCGTACTTCGATGCCCACTTTCCTGCCTCAGGAACGTGGGCATCGTCATTTCACAACAACAAGATACGAGGAATATCCATGACGCTGTCTCGTCGTCAATTCTTGCAGGCCACCGGTGCACTGGGTGCTGTCGCCTCCATCGGCGCCATGGCCGACGTGCCCTTCAGCAAGGGCGATGCGCACCCGCGCCTGACGCCGCCCGCAGGCAGCATCGACTGCCACATGCACCTCTATGACAGCCGCATCCCGGCCGCACCCGGCGCTACCCTGCTGCCGGCGGATGCCTCGCTGGAGGATTACCGCAAGCTGCAGCAGCGCCTGGGCATCCGCCGCATGGTCATCGTAACGCCATCGACCTACGGCACCGATAACCGGGTGATGCTCGATGGCTTGTTGCGCAGCCGAGGCGATGCCCGGGGTGTGGCGGTTGTGTCGAATGCGATTACCGACGCAGAACTTGCCGAACTGCACCAGGCCGGAGTGCGTGGTATCCGCTTCAACCTGAGCGTCGGCAGCCAGGCGCTCGATGGGCTGGAAAGCCTGGCCGCGCGGGTCGGCGAACTGGGCTGGAACGTACAGGTCGCTCCCGGGCCGCTGCTGCCCGAGGTTGCCCCGCGCTTGCTGGCCTTGCCAGGCAAGATCGTTATCGACCACATGGGCCATGTACCACAGCCAGAAGCGCTGAAGTCGCCGGCTTTCGCCGCACTGGTGCGGCTGCTGGACACCGACCGGGCATGGATCAAGCTGTCGGCACCTTATCTTCGCTCGAAAATCGGAGCACCGCTGTTCGAGGACGTCGGCCGAGTCGCCACTGCACTGATCAGCCATCGCCCTGATCGCATGCTATGGGGCAGCGACTGGCCGCACCCGACGCTTGCCGCCGAGCAGAAACCCGACGATGCGCTGATTCTTGACCTGCTGATGCGCTGGGCTCCAAAGGAGCAAACCCAGACCCTGATCTTGCGCGACAACCCCGCTCAGCTCTACGACTTCTGATCACCCGCCAAACCGAAAAGTCGCGCGCATCGGACGAATGACGAAACTGGGTCCTGGGGAGAAGCGGACAGTAAAGAACAGCCCGGCAGCAAACCACCGGGCCGCAAGCCATCAACGTTGCGAGTCGAGCACTTCGTGCTCCGTCACTACCTGCTGGGCCTTGGCGTAGCTTTCGATCAGCAGGCGGTAGTGCGGGAAGATCAGGCTGTAGGCCTCGGCCCACTGCGCGGCGTCGGGGCGGTTCCAGGTGCGCTGGATTTCCGAGGCGACTGCGGCGGTATCCATGGGTACCACGCCGGCCTGGACGACGCGGGCCAGGGTGATTTCCTGGGCGGCCTTGGAATAGGTGCCGGAGGCGTCGATCACCGCGAACACACGGTAGCCGGCGTTGACTGCGGCGATCGCCGGGAAGGCCATGCACACGCTGGTAATGGTGCCAGCGATGACCAGGGTCTTCTTGCCGGTGGCCTGCACAGCGGCGACAAATTCGGGGTTGTCCCAGGCATTGATCTCACCCTTGCGCGCCACGTACTGCGCATGGGGCGCAGCCTCGTGTATCTCTGGGATCAGCGGGCCGTTGGGGCCCTGCGGCACCGAGGCGGTAGTGATCACCGGGATCTTCGCCAAAGTGGCGATCCTGGCCAGGGTGATGGCGTTGTTGCGCAGTTCGGTCATGGGCATGTCCTTGACCGTCTGGAACAGGCCGCTCTGGTGGTCGATGAGCAGCATGGCAGTGTCGTCGGGGTCGATCACCGGGCGCTGGCCGTTGAAGTTGGCAATCTGCGAGAAGTTGGTCATGTCGGTTCTCCTGACAGGGCATCCGGGCCGGGAAACCCGCGCCTCCTGCGCGGGCGTTCATCCGGACCAGGCGACCTGAGTCCGGGGTGTGACATTGCGGGCAACTACCCGAAACGTCCGCTCTGTTATGGAGTTCACGATACGGATGGAACAATTGCTTCGGTAGTTGGCAAAAACTACTATCAGTGTTCTGCCAGAGGAACACTGAAATGGAAGACCTCAACGACCTCTACTATTTCGCCCAGGTGGTGGAGCACGGTGGTTTCAACCCGGCCGGCCGCGCACTGGGCGAACCCAAGTCGAAGCTCAGCCGGCGCATCGCCGGGCTGGAGGAGCGCCTGGGCGTGAGGCTTATCCAGCGTTCGACGCGGCACTTCTCGGTGACCGAGATCGGCCAAGTGTTCTACCGGCACTGTGTGGCGATGCTGGTGGAAGCGGCGGCGGCCACCGAGGCCGTCGAGCAGCACCGCGCCGAGCCGCGCGGGGTGGTGAACCTGAGCTGTCCCACGGCGCTGCTGAACTTCTGGGTCGGCCCGATGCTGGCGCGATTCATGGTGCGGTACCCGCTGGTGGAGTTGCATGTGCAGAGCACCAACCGCCAGGTGGACCTGATCCCGGAAGGCATCGACATCGCTTTGCGGGTGCGCTTCCCCCCACTGGAGAGCAGTGACCTGGTGATGAAGGTGCTGGGCGAAAGCCGGCAGCATGTGGTGGGCGCCCCGGCATTGCGCGAGCACTTGCCGGCGAGGCCAACCCCTGCCGATATTGCCACCCTGCCGACACTGCACTGGGGCGTTGTACAACGCGAATACTACTGGCAGCTGGATGGCCCCGAAGGTGCCAGCGCGCAAGTGCGCTATCAGCCGCGAATGGTCACCGACGACCTGGTCGCCCTGCGCCAGGCCGCGCTTGTGGGAGCCGGTGCGGTGCACATGCCCGCCGTTGTAGTGCGTGAAGACCTGAATGACGGCAAGCTTGTGAACCTGCTGCCGGACTGGGCGCCCCGTACCGGGGTTGTCCATGCGGTCTATGCGTCCCGCCGCGGTTTGCTGCCGTCGGTGCGGGCGCTGCTGGACTTTCTTGGCGAAGAATTTGCCAACAGCGGGATCAGCTAACGGCCTGCCCTGCCGGATGCGCCCAGCACAGCCTTGCGCTGGCGTTTCACCAGGACCTTGCGGCCTGTTTCGACAAATGGCGTGACGATCAGGCTATAGACCGTCAGGTAACGCTGGTGGTCTTGCTCGCCGGTGCCGAAGCGGATGCTTTCAGGCGTCGATGTGGTGACATAGAGCGTGCCGAACATCCAGTCCCAGAGGGACAGGTTTGTGCCGAAGTTCCGGTTGAAATGGCGTGGGGCGTCACTGTGATGGATCTGGTGCTGGGCCGGGCTGTTCAACACATGCTCCAGCTGCGGGCCGAACGACAGCCAGACATGGCTATGCCGCAGGTTGGCCGCCAGGCTGTTGAAGATGAACACCAGGTAGGTCACGCCGAACAGGGTGTAGCGGCTGACTTCGCCGCCGCACAGGTACCAGAAGCACCCGGCGTAGAGGCCGATGCCAATGCCGGTGCTCAGTTTCTCGACGATCTTTTCCACGAAATGTACCCGGCTCGCCGTCGCCGGCACCAGCACGGGTGCCGAATGATGGACCTTGTGAAAGGCCCAGAGCCAACGGGAGTGAAAGGCCCGATGCGCCCAGTAATGAATGAAGTCCTTGAGCAGGAACACCCCCAACCCGTAAAGCAGGGACAGGGCGAGGTTCTCGCCCACGCGCGGGCGTGCGCCCCAGAGGTTGCTGAAAAAGGCCAGGTAATCGCCGGAGCGCAGGATGTAGGGATCGACCAGTTGGACGACGGGCAGCACCAGCGCAATCTTGAGGATGGCCCGCACGAAGTAATAGCGGTAATCCAGCAGCGCAGAGGGATGAAAATGTATACGGGCGCCGCCGATGAATTGCCAGAACGAATGGGCGCTGCTCAGGCCGCACCGCTTCCTGAAGCGGAACAGGCCATAGGCTGCGCCATAGGATATGCAAAGGAACAAGGCCCCGAACCGGCCGTTCATATTGAAAATGCCGAACAACTGGTCGGTAACAGGCGTGATTACCCACTCGGTCAGGTGCTCATAGACAAGCGACAGCGCATCCACGAATCGTCAGCCTCGGCAAAAGGGACGCGATTGTAAATCAGATTTATTTACTCCAGTGGTTTTATGCAGGGCCTGGTGCTGAAAGTACCGATCGGGGTGAACTACCCGCTGCGCCCATTCGACTGATCATGCCGGGGCAGTTACGCTACTGCCCTCTCCTGCGAGCCCGGATACAGCAATCCCGGCTAGGCGCCTTCATGGCTGAACAACGGATGCTAGCGCTCACCGCACCTTCCGGAGATTCCGTTCGTTGACTGACTCACAGCACAAAGCGACCTACGCAAAACGGTTCGATGCCGTACTTGCCTACATCGACAGCCACCTCGAAGGTGACCTGTCGGTAAATGCTTTGAGCCGCGTCGCCCACTTCTCGGCATTTCATTTCCATCGGCAGTTCACGGCATACATCGGCGTTCCGGTTTCACGGTATGTGCAACTGATGAGGCTTCGACGCGCGGCGCATCAACTGGTCGCCTCGCCTGCCATCTCCGTGCTGGAAGCAGCTTACGGTGCCGGCTTCGAAAGCCCCGAAGCCTTTTGCAGGGCCTTCAAGCGTGCTTTTGGCGTGGCACCGAGCGTATTTGCCAAAGCCCCGAACTGGCAGGCCTGGAGTGCGGTTTTCGTTGTTCCTCACCTTTCCAGGAGTATCACCATGCAGATCCGTATCGTGGATTTCGCCGAAACTCATGTGGCCGCGCTCATACACCAAGGAGCGCCCGGCCTGGTCAGTGAAAGCGTCGCGCGTTTTCGCCAATGGCGCATTCAAAGCGGCCAGTCACCAGTGGCCAGCAGCCGAACCTTCGGCATTCCCTACGACAACCCCGACACTACCCCGGCACACGCCTTTCGCTTCGCCGTGTGTGGCGAGATGGACGAAGCCGTGCAGCCCAATGATTTCGGCGTGCACGAACGCGTCATCCCGGCGGGCCGCTGCGCCGTGATCAGGCATACCGGCTCGCCTGACTACATTGGCGAGACCATCTATCCGCTTTATCGGGACTGGCTGCCTTCGAGTAACGAGGAACTGCGTGACCATCCGTTGTTCTTTCACTATTTGAGCGTGTATCCGGAAACGCCGCTGGAGCAATGGCAAACGGATATCTACGTGCCGCTAAAGTAACTTGGCTAGACGGCCTTCAGGGGTTTTGAGGTATGCCGTCTGCGAGACCTTCATCCGTTTTTGGCTGAGATCGGCGGGAAACGGGTGCCCTATGCCGGAGGTGATCCGGCAGAAGCCTGCAGGGCTGCGCACAGATCGAGTCCAGACGGATGCCCGACTCTCTTGGTAAACTAGCCGCCTGCCCTGGCTATCACCGAGCACTTGCCGTCGACTTTTGTCACGGCGCGCACTCGGATTGGTACGAACACCCTCGAAACCGCTGAATTTGGTACAAGATACGTTGAACGATATGACCACCAACCCAGGCTCTAACCCAGCAACCACGCGCCCTGAGCCTTCCCGTCGCTTCAGCGTTGCTCCCATGATGGATTGGGCATACTTTTCTTGAAGGCCAGCATTTTAGCGCCATTCAGACTATGGCACTTCAAACGCGTACCATTTTTGTACCATTCGAGTCACTTCCTAGCCCATCCTCATCCTAAACCCTCCTTGCTGATGAGAGGCAGTACGTCAGTTTCAAATATTGAATGGGCTAATCGTCCATTGGGTTTGTAACCCGTGATTCCTTCTAGCGACTCGATGAAACCACCGACCGCGACGATGACGTACTTAAGATGAGTACCTTTGAATGCTGAGATGCGAGGAGGAAGTTGCTGCATCACAGAGGCCATCCCAGGACTCTGTTGTTTGAGAAAAATTTCAAAGGGCATATGTCGGCGACGCAATTCGAGGAGAAACCGGTGGTTAGCCAAGTCTTCTGGCACCCAACCACCTCTCGTAAAGCACTTTTCCAAGACTATCGATGGCAGCAGGGCACTTTGCTTTGCACTATACGGCTGTTGCTTAACGGTCAAATCGATAATGTAATAGGGAGGTGCGACTACTATGGCATGCGGCGCGACAAACTCACCCTCATCAAAACTCCAGAAATAACGATCGGCCGCCCCAGATTTACCAGGAAAACTTATAGTAAGGCACGACTTTGCCACATAATTCCATACACCCAAGCGATCCAACATTCGCCCGAGCATGCCAGATGTATCGACACATGCTCCCAGTCGCCCATCACGTTCGACCTCAGACCTTAGCACCTCTGCTGCTATGTCGATCTTTCTACGCGCCACATCCAAGTAGTCAGGAGTGTAGCCTTTCGCCTCTATATACTGCGCGTACAACTCCAGATAGCGCGAATCCTTTCGCTCCCGCTCGATAAAGTTAGGATGATCACAGAACCCGGCATTCTCAAATGGTATGCCATGGGCCTTGAATTTCGTCTCAAGTTGTCGCTGCCTTGCCGGATTAGAAAGTTCCCAACTCATGTTATCCCTCACTAGTTAAATATATCTTCGAGCCAAGCAACAAATGCACCGCAACAAAAGAAGGAAAAGGCGTTCAAGGCTCAGCAAATAGGTTCTTGAGCACCATTGAGAGGCCATGCCTGCGACGTCGAGCTAATCAGGCATGACTGGATCCGGGTTGATAACAGATCCAGGCGCCATAACTCTAAGCCTTGGGAAAACCCCAGTCCTTCGGCCCCAGTTGAATACCTTATTAAATGCCTCGAGAAATCCTTGTTCACTTTTCAGAAAGCGAGTATATGTATGGAGCTCACCATATGAAAGCGCTATTGTCGGCACATCTTTAGAGTCATACACATCAATCAGTATCGGCGTGTACTCATCATAACTATCATTGAAAAGCTCCTTCATAACCACCAGGCCGTAAACACCCTTCCCTTCTAAATCAACCTTTACCTCCGCATCTCCATTAAAAAACAAGGCTGGTGTTTTACGCTTTAAATAGAGTGCAGCCCCTTTAACCTGCGCCGCCCCTTTCTTCAACGCTTTTAACGCTGTAGATTTTTTCCGATCAATTGACTGATTGACAACCCTCTCCAAATTTGGGCTATCTTTTGCCTGCACGATAAACACACTAGACCCAGTCACAATTAAAATATCTGCAACTTCTTCTCTGTCATAATAACGCTTTGGCGAATGATAGATTTCCTCTGGAGCAAATATACGCTGGAGCAGTGCAATTATCTCTTGCTCTTGAAAGCTGCCAGGCTCCTCCCGCTCAAGAGCAAAGTGGCTTACACTCGAGCTTCCGTGATACATATGACTTTCATCACGCATATCTGCAAACACAATATTCTCAGGATACAACGGCTCCAAAAATTCTACCTTTATAGCGCAATCATCCTGCTTTGCACCCGTAAACTTAAACCACTCTGAAATATAGCTTATAATTGCACTTTGATTAAGCCCTTCTGCGGAGGGTATCCCGACCCCCTGCATCAGCTCCCTATGAGCACTTGATGAAACAAATTTCGACTTATACCCTAGCACTTCGCGCCCAAGCTCATCAAAAAAATATACATCTACATACTCGGACAAAAAGAGCGTACGAAACTGATACCCGAGCAACTCTTTCGCCAAAGCACCACATATAGTTAATGGGTGGTTGTAATCATCAAAAAAAGCAGCAACGAACCCTACCGACTCAACCCCAGAGACATTGTAAGGAACCAAATGAATAGAGAACCCCTTTCTCACCTTAGCGGCTAATATAATTTCTTTACTGACTTTTACAACCAAACGCGGCAGCGGATCATCCTGAAACATTATCGGCAGCAGGCCAACTGGCAACTCATGCACATATTGCATTACCGCCGGATGTGTTATTGAAATCATTCAATATCTCCAAAACAATTCGCAGAAGCGAAATCATAGATAACTGGCGCCCGATTATTCTGTCCATGTGGTGCTTGAGCTTGCCGAGCCTGATGAGTTTAGCTGATTGGGGCGATAGGGATTTGAACCCGCCCGACATGCTCGGCAGGCCACGATAGGCCAGTAAAAACGGCTATCCTCGCCTGAGCAGATGGCCCATTCTGGCCTCAAGCTTCCCAGAAGCTGCCCTAAATTTGCCCTAAAAATTTCTACGGTACCAGGAGAGCATCATGGACGAGAAAGCCGCAACCACAGCAGACACCCTGGAGCTGCTGCTACTCAACCAGACCGCCATCAGAGCAGCACTGGAAGAGCTGTCCCTCACCTCCACTGTGGGCAATCCTCTAGTTTTCTTCCCTTCTTAGAATGATCACAGCCCCCATACGCTTCGAGAATGTGAGCAATAGCGAGTCGGCGATGGTCTTCGCACCCAAAACGCTGACCGGCTAACAGTAGGTCGCCTCTTGCGATGTGGATTAATCTCAGCGACACTTTCAATTCATCTCAGACAGGAGTGTCACCGTGGCAGAGTTAACATCGCAACCTACAACGATCCAGTCGCTCTATGCCATGTACAGTGACAACCTCCTGTACGTCAATCGCCGCTACCAAAGAAAGTTGGTCTGGACGCTGGAAGAAAAGCAAAAGCTTATCGAGTCCATTCTAAAAAAATATCCAATCCCCGCAATTCTGATTGCAGAGCGCGAAGACTCACCCAAGACTTACGAAATCATTGACGGCCTGCAGCGCCTACATGCCATCATGTCGTTTATCGAAACATCGTTCACAGATACAGAGGGACGACTTTTCGACCTTTCGCATTTTCCCTCGGCTAAACGGCGAGCAGACGAAGGACTTTTTACTCCAAACACTCACAATGCATATCTTACGCCAAAGGCTGTAGGCACGATTCTTGACTATCCATTCGCAATGTCTGTGATGCGAGGGGCGACGGAAGACGAGATCAACGACGTATTCGGAAGAATTAACACTTACGGCCACCGCTTAAGCGACCAAGAACGCAGACAGGCAGGGGTACAAAACTCTTTCTCAGAGCTTGTAAGATCAATCGCCTGTACTCTGAGAGGGGACGAGTCTCACGAAATTCTGCCTTTGAATTCAATGCCGTCCATTAGCATAGATCTACCAAAGACGAAGCATGGCTATGAGGTACAGGCCGATGAAGTGTTTTGGGTGGAGCATGGTATCTTGCGCTCAACGGAGCTCAGGGATAGCCTCGACGAGCAATGCATTGCCGACATAGTCACCTGCATTGTGGGCGGCCAGCTTATTGATCGTTCAAAAGACGCCCTTGATGCCCTCTATACCTATGACTCCCAGGAGTCCAATAGGATATTAGCGGCACTGGAAGTTTATGGAGCGGATAGGGTTTCTGATGAGATCAAATACTGTATATCGCAAATACTTGAAGTATGCGCTATAGAGAACCCAGAAAAACCCGAAAAGCTACGAAATATCATTTTCAAAACCAGAACCACAAACCCATTCCCTGCAGTTTTCGCGATCATAACTCTTGCTTTTCATGAGCTTATAGTTAAGCAGGGAATGGTAATTACGGACTTCCCCGGACTACGAAAAGCCATTGTCAACTTAAGCGAACGCATAGAGACTGGACAGGGTGCAACTTCGGCAGCTCAGCGACTCGGCAATATAAGAGCGGTGAAAGGCGCTATTCAAGACTTTTTTGTCAAGGCGCAACCTGAGCCACCTATTTATGGCAATCACGCAATCGCTGACATCGACGGTCTTTTGCGGAGGTCTGAGATCGAGCAATCAGACTTCGAGTTCAAACAAGGGATACTCACTTTATCCGCCAAAAGAGAAATGGACCCCGGCATACTCCAAAAAATTCACGAGACCATCTGCGCAATAGCAAATAACGGTCCCGAAAGGACAGGTAAAATCGTGATAGGTGTGAGTGACAAGCCCGCCGACACGAAACGAATACAAGAGCTCGACGCCACCATAGCTCGGAAAGTTGGAAAACGGGATGTTGTCGGCATCAATCGCGAGGCAAAACTTCTTAACATCACGACTGAAGATTATTTTATCAAGATCAAAGAATCTATCAAAACCTCACCTTTATCCGACGAACTAAAGACTTCTGTACTTTCCCACATTGACTACAACCCTTATTTCGGCCTAGGAGTAATTGTAATCACCATCCCACCACAAACTAACGTCGCTTATTATGGTGACCATGTATTCTGGCGAACTGGCGACTCTACCACAGAAGCCAAAACAGCTAAAGAAATAGCGTCGGTAGCACAGCGCTTTTAACTTCAAACGGGAGCGACATTAAATTCATGTCGCTCCCCGTAGGTGCCGCGCCGCAGTTATGCTTAATTATTCCACAAGCTTACGCCGACAGGTTCAGCATTTTACAGTCCAGAGCTGATCGATACGTGTTGTATAGGACTGGCTCAACATTTCTCTGCGCATCCCCCAATCAGGAGATGTAGGCACACTGCCCGGTCTCATCGTCCCCCTTTCCCAACGATTGTTAATGCGATCCATCACATTCATTAGCCGATCACAGCAAACCGATTGCTTAAGCGCGAAAAGATCCGCCGTAAACTCCCCAGGCTGTCGTAAATCCATTAACAAAACCTCAGCTTTGCTATATCGAAATCCTGGCTGGAAAATCTTTGCTGCGGCATCGACAGCTAGTCGAGTCATCAGAAGCGTATCGCAGGTCGGGTAAGGCAGCTCAACCAGCGCGCCTTGAGCGTGGCGCGCCTCTTCCGGGTTAAACATCCCTGTACGGATGCTCACTCGCATGCGTTTGCAGACCGAACCTTGGGCACGCAGCTTCTCGGCTGCCCGCCCCGTGTAAGTGGCCACTGCCTGTTTAATCGGTGCCAGCTCCGTGAGACGCTTGCCGAACATCCGGCTGCAGCAGATTTCCTGCTTCGGTGGATCTGCCTCATCCAGTTCAAGGCAAGGCGTGCCGGCGAGTTCACGCGCCGTCTTCTCCACCACCACATTGAACTTGTCTCGCAACATCCTCGGATCTGCCTTGGCCAGATCCATCGCTGTGTGGATGCCCATGGGTTCCAGATGCACTGTCATCCGACGGCCGATGCCCCACACCTCTTTCACCTCTGTGTTACGAAGCACCCAGTCACGCTTGAAGTTGTCAGTGATGTCGACGACCCCACCGGTCTGCGCCTGCAGACGCTTTGCGGTGTGGTTGGCGAGCTTCGCCAAGGTCTTGGTCCGAGCAATGCCCACACCGACGGGGATTCCTGTGCAACGCAGCACCCTGGCGCGCACGTCCCGGCCGAACTGGGTGAGGTTGCCCGCCACGCCTGTGAGATCGGCGAAGCACTCATCGATCGAATAGACCTCTGCCGCAGGCACCATGGACTCGATCAGGGACATGACCCGCTCGCTCATGTCGCCATACAGCGCATAGTTCGACGAGAACGCCACGATACCGTGCCGCCGAAGTTTCTCCTTCGCCTGGAAGTAAGGCTCGCCCATCTTCACGTACGGCTTGGCATCGTATGAGCGTGCGATCACGCAGCCGTCGTTGTTGCTCAGCACTACGATGGGCGTCTTGGCCAGATCCGGACGGAACACACGCTCACAGCTCGCATAGAACGAGTTGCAGTCGATAAGCGCGAACACCTGATCACTGCGCATGGTCGCGCACGCTATACCGCACCACACCCCAGACGACCAACTCGTCGCCCTCCATGATGTACCGAGGTGGATATGCCGGGTTTTCGGATTTGAGGATGACTACTCCGTCGCGGCGATGAAGCCGCTTGCAGATAGGCTCTCTGTTGACAGCTGCAATGACGATATCGCCGTGCTCTGCCTCACGCCCCCTGTCTACGATGACCAGGTCACCAGAGTAGATGCCCGCCCCTTGCATGCTGTCGCCCTCGACTTTCACCAGATACACATGGGGCGCGCGAAGGTCGAACAACTCATCAAGAGAAATATGACCTTCCAGATGGTCGGCTGCAGGCGACGGGAAGCCTGCCGGCACGTGGAATGAGTACAGCGGTAGCGGTTCGGTACCGCCGGTTGGCGTACCCAGAAAAGTGATGGTCATGGTGGAAGGTCCGATGCAGACTGTATGTATATACAGTAAATCCGGCATCGTTCGCCCGGTCAATCCTGGGCAGCGAAATTTCTGACAGACGAGAGGTAGTTATGTGTGGACGGTACTCGATCTACGAGTCGATGGATCACTACCTGCGGCAGCTATCGCTGGACCTGGTGGTAATCAACGGCTATGACCATGAGCCGATTGGTCGCTACAACGTAGCGCCGTCGACGCGAGTCGAGATCATTCGCCAGGCTGGGGATGGGTTGTACGTTGATCGCGTGAAGTGGGGATGGGCACCATTTTGGGCGAAGGGGAAGCGTCCAGCTCCGATCAATGCTCGGGCCGAGACGGTGGTGACGGGGAATTTTTTCAAAAGCTTGTGGCCAAGGGGCCGGGCTTTGGCTCCGGCGAATGGATGGTTTGAATGGGTACCCGATCCAACAGACCCGAAACGTAAACAGCCCTACTACATCACCAGCGCCGAGGGGGAGCCGCTCTTTTTTGCGGCGCTTGCTGAGGTGCACCAGGGCGTAGAGCCGGATGAGCGAGACGGATTTGTGATCATTACAGCAGCTGCCGATCAGGGCCTACTCGATATACACGACCGAAAACCTCTTGTGCTCACACCAGAAGTTGCATGTGAGTGGATCTCGCCATCTACCTCGACCGAGCGCGCTGAAGAGATAGTACGAATGGGTTGTCGAGTCGCTGGCGATTTTAGGTGGCACGCCGTAAGCAAGGAGGTGGGCAATGTCCGTAATCAGGGGGCTGAACTGATATTACCTTCGAGTTGAAAAGCCCCAAAGCTAACGCCGGGAACAGCAATTTTTAGCGGCTAAAGTTAAGGAACTGCCCCAGCCACCAGCGAGGAGTTTAGCTAAAGAAATCTTTAAATAAAGAAATCAACAAATCTACAAATGTAGAAATCTACACTTCGGCCCGACGTTCAAAAGAACAAAAACGCTTTTACGCAAAAACGCAAAAGCGCACGCAGCCCACTGCCCACGGGCCCCGGACAGGGAGCCACCCCTCGCGACCAAACGAAAAAGAATTGTTGACAACATTCAAAAGACTCGGATTAAATTCGCTACCAACGTGGAATCGAAGCCATCTCACACAGCCGCTGAGCGCTTGCGCTCATCTTGGAGAAAGTATGTCGACCTTTAACCTGCTTATTATTTTCTGCATCGAGGTTGTGCGATGGCTTCAATTACTAGAACTAGAAAAGTTGCTCCAACACTGACGGCTGCCAATTCATGATTACCAATTCTCCGGTAACCTCCGCCTTACCCTGTCGCTGGTTTGTGTTGGTATAGCGAATATCCAGACATTCGAAGTGGAAGCCATCAAACGCACGCCGGATGTCCGGGTGGTCGTTGATGCTGACCATCACCTTGCCCTTGCAGCGGCGCATGAATTCCGCCATGCGCTCGTATTCCTCGAAGGGGAAATCGACGCCATAGCCGGCGGTCTGCCAATAAGGCGGGTCCATGTAGAAGAACGTGTGCGCTCGATCGTAGCGCTCGGCGCAAGCAAGCCAAGACAGGTTCTCGACGTATGTGCCGGCGAGTCGTTGCCACGCGGCGGATAGGTTCTCCTCGATACGCAACAGATTGATGGCCGGCCCGGTGGTTGCGGTACCGAACGTTTGCCCGGTGACTTTGCCACCGAAAGCGTGCTGCTGGAGATAGAAGAACCGGGCAGCACGCTGGATGTCGGTCAGGGTCTCGGGGCGCGTCATCTTCTGCCACTCGAAGACCTGACGGGAACTGAGCGCCCACTTGAACTGGCGCACGAACTCCTCCAAGTGGTTCTGCACAACGCGGTAAAGGGTGACCAGGTCACCGTTGAGATCGTTCAGCACCTCCACAGGAGCTGGCTGGGGACGCATGAAGTACAACGCGGCTCCGCCGGCGAAGACTTCGACATAGCATTCATGAGGGGGGAAGAGAGGGATCAAGCGGTCGGCCAGGCGGCGTTTGCCACCCATCCAGGGGATGATTGGAGAGGTCATAGGTATGCAAGTCTTTACTGTATGGATAAACAGGTGTTAGGCTCGCCGCGCTTTGTGCACAAGGCAGAGGCCACGGCTGGACTTGCAGGAAGGGTCTGCGGGTTCGGCGGACCGGGCTGGATGTTGGCGCATCCACCCGGCTCGCCTCTTTTCACTTGGTGACTTCGCGGACGTAGGCCTGGCAGGCCTGCAACGCAATCAGTCCCTGGTCGCCTTCATCGGTGATGGCGACAATTCGTTGAGCATGCGCTCGGTCAAGTTGGGCGCGTACGGCGCCATGTACCACGCCTCCGGAGCCGGCGGCTTCTCGCATCCCACGGTCACAACCCTGGGCGGTAAGGGCTCCGGTGTCGACAAGGACTGACAGCCGCAGATCAGCGGTAGCAAGCCGGTCACGCAGACGAGCCTGAGCTTTTTGAACATCGTTCATTTCCTTCCAGTGCGTGTTGTTCTGATCCTGCAGGCGAGCCTCCAGGGCGCGGCGCGCATCCTGCTGCTCTGCCAGTTGGTTGAGCGCAGCCGCAGCAGCCTCCTCACGTTCACGGCCGTGCAGGCGATCCTTCTCCGCCAGCTGGTTGCGGTAGTCGTCAGCCTGCTCGGCGAGCTGCCTTCCGTATACGTTCACCTGCCATACCCAGGCTGCCCGGGCGCCGATGGCACAAGCGAGCGCCAAGGTCACCGCGGCGATCAGGCGACCGCCCCAGGCGGTCACTGCAGCACCTCAAGGGCTCGCTTGTAGATGGCCATGCGATCATCCAGGCCGTTGGTACCGCCGTTGATCCGCTTCGTGATGGCCAGCATGTCGCCCTTGTCGGTCAGGCTGTTAAGCCCCTCCTTCTGCCAGAACCAGCCGGCCGACATCGATGCATAGACTGGATGCTCGAGCAGCTCCGGTGTATTGAGCAGACGGCTGTCACCGAACAGAGCCTCGCTGCAGGCTTCGTAGTTGAAGAGGCCTGTTACCTGGATGAGGCCACGACCTCGAAAGAACTGGCCATCTCCATCTGCGTCAGGCGTGTTGCCCAGACGCTGGGCCAGACGCCCGGTGTCGTACTTCGACAGGTACCTGTCATTGCCAAGCTCACGCACGTATTGCAGCTGGCCCGACTCATGCCCTATCTGGGCGAGGAAGGCAGCCATACGCAGGCGTGTGATGATGGCGAACTTACCCATGGTGGCGTTGAGGCCGGGAACAAAAACGCCGGCTTTCGGGCCGGCGTTCGGGTAGATCTTTTGTAGCTGTTGTACTGAGATAGCCATTCATTTCTCCAATTGCTGCCGCGTGCGGCTTTAGGACTACAGCTGCTCAACCCTGAGCGGCTTGTTGTCGTCTTTCTTCTTTTTGCCCGAGGCCTTGGCCTTGCCCTTCTTGCCGCCGTTGCACTCCACGGTGGTAGTCCAGCCGCTGGCGGTGAATACCTGCTCGACGCTGTCCACCAAGTACTCGCCATCCAGGCCGACCTTGAAGCCCTGGGCGTTGATCGTGCGTTCGGCAAACAGGTCAGTACGCCCGGCCATTTCCAGGCGCACACCGGCGGTGCTGCGGTTGAACGCCGCCAAGCGCGCCTTGGCGGCCTGCTCGGCGGCAGTCTTGTCGGGATAGATATGGCGGTCGGTATGCACCGGGGCAGGCCGTCGGGGGCCTCGTCGTTGTCCAGCTGGACCACCTGCAGCGCGCCGGTTTTCTTGTCCTGGTGCTGGGTCCGCACAGCTTTTTGCGCGCCGCGATCCCCGAGGCGGAATTGGTAGCGCTCGACCTCGGTTTTGTTGATGGTAACGACCAGCAGGGTCTTGCCGCTGATGCTTTTTCCGCCCTGCCGGGGCATGACCAGCAGCTTGCCCTCAGCCACTTTGGCGGTGCTGTCGTACTGCTTGGCCAGGCGCGTTACGAAGTTGAAGTCCGACTCGTTGCGCTGGTCGACGCGCTCAATCTTGGTGGTCACCGGGCACACCGGCTCCCAGCCGTTGCGCTTGGCCACATCGTTGACGATCTGTGACAGCGGCACGTTTTCCCAGCTGCCGCTGCGCACGGTCTTGCCGCTGCCGCGCATGTCGCTGGCCTTGCCGCGAATGGTCATGGTGTCCGGCGGGCCGGACAGCTGCACCTCATCCACGGTAAAGGCGCCCATGCGTTTAAGGGGCTGGCCCTCATAGCCCAGCAGCACCTCCACCCGGCCGCCACGCCCAGGAAGCGCGACAGCCTGGTCGCGATCGTCAATCCGCAGCTCGAACTCGTCCGACTCCATGCCGGGCTTGTCCGATATCCGCAGCAGCAACAGGCGGTCATTGATCAGCGCGGTAATGTCTTTGCCATCCGCGACGATACGGTACGTCGGTTTCATGCTTGCTCCAGAAATGAAAAACCCCGCACAGGGCGGGGCTCGTTACGCGTAACGCGGGGTTATCGGTCGAACAGCTGCAGCAGCTCCACCGCCGGCGCCGAAAGGTCGGGCAACTGGATCAGCAGGCCAGCGCGGTACGGCTGCACCTCCCTGGCCAAGTCTGGGTTGGCCTCCAGCACCGCCTCGACGGTGCCATTGAGGTGCCCGTAATGGTGCTGGCAGATCACATCCAACAAATCCCCGCTAGACGTTCTGCAGATCGTTGCCATAGCTCACAAACTCCAGGGTGAACCCTTGTTTCCGGGGGATGCCACCTGCCAGCAGGTGACCCTGTTCTTCCTCCACGCTCACCAGGCACCAGTCGCCCAGTACCTCGCCGTAGCCCGTGACCAGCTTCAGCGCCTGCAGGTTGCGGCCGATGCTGCGCAGCACGGTCAGCTGCTTAATGCCGCCCTTGTGGTGCGGGAAGATCGCACCCTTGAGCGTTATCTTTTCCTCACCCAGGCCAACGGCTTGCTGCGCCACACTGCGGCGCAGGCGTTCCTGGCCGGCCCAGCGGAACGACGCCTGCCGGCGCAGCTCGTCAAAGGGCGCTGTATCTAGGTTGAAGTAGTACGGCTGCAGCTTGGGGTCGTGCGGCTGGATGATCAGCAGGTGGGGAAACGGCGCGACCGCCTCGGGCAGTGGCGTAGCCGAGCCCAGCAGCCCGCCCGTGGGCAGAATGTTGGCCAGCGACGGGCTCACCAGCCCCGCCACGCGCCCAGCCTCAGCCGTGACCTTGGCTGCCATCGTCTTGAATGTGCCAATGCGCTCCTGCACCTGGGCGGCGCCGGTGACGACTCGGCTATACATTGACGCCACTTGCCCCACCTGAGACTGGGCCACATTGATACTACGCACGATGCGCCCCAGCTTTTCCCCAGCCTCGGGTCCGACAAATGGGATGTTCTCCAGTTCGGATGCGGCGCCCGTGATGCTGCCGACCGCGCCATTGAGCGGTGACAGCATAAGCGAATGAACACAGCATTCATGCTGATGGCGCAGTACAACGGATTAGCCATAATTCCTATAGAGAAAGTTTGCGCCGACTATTTCACCCATCTAACACCAGAAATGTTTCTGCGGAAGGTATTCTCAGGACAGATTAAGCCTCCCGCTACACGACTGGAACACAGTCAAAAAAGCGCTAAAGGCATACACCTTACCGACTTCGCACTATATCTAGACCTTCAAAGAGAAAGCGCCAAGAAAGAATGCCAGCAAATTAACAAACCTCTCAAAGCCAACCAATGACAGCAAGCGGGCGATCACAACCATTGTCGCCCGCCTTCCACATTGCATGAGAGGTCACACCATGGAGCCAGTTTTAATTAGATACTTAGGCTCGATTTTGTCTTGATACACCTGATGCAAAGTTTCTAACACAAGGCGTCCAAACGGTGTAACCTCATAGGTAACATCAATGTAAGATTCAAACTTGCTTGGATCTAACATCATCGTCTGGCGCGTAGCCATTTTGATCGATCTCTTGCATACCCTGAAGTTGACCAAAATGTCACCCAATGCATGCTCGAAGCTGTGAGGATTTTGGTAGCCTTGCATAAAGAGAAATAGATCCAAGTTATCTACCCTCTCAAAAACGCGAGCTATCTCCCTGAAATTCTGTTCACGAATCTCTCCTCGAACCAAACGCTTGAATGCACCAGCAAGCATAATCGCCTTCTGTTCATTCTCTAAGCGATCCATCAATTCAATAAGGTCGGTCACAAATTCTTCCGCCTCACCGGGGCTTTCAAACTCATCATCAAATTTTTTCAAATCATCATCAGTCAATTCTGAAAGATTAGAATGAAAAACTTCCACACGCTTCAAGAACCTACTGCGTTTATATTTATTCCTAAACTCCCAAGCCCCTACAAATGATCGCACTACCGGAACGTTTTTCAAAAGCTCCGAATCCGTCAATGTATCTATAACTGCCTCAGCATAGTCAACACCCGGCATAGACTCAAAAAAACTTCGAACCACCCCTTTCGACTTACTAACCTTTTTATCTTTTGAGTCGTTCATTTCCATCTCCTAACCTACCCTGGAACCAAGGACCACACTTGAACTTATGATTTTGCTCAGCCAGCTCCAGCCTTTATACCTATCCCCACGCCCACGCAAATGGGTGTATCTCCGCAACGAGTTCCAATCGCGGCGCCCAGATACGCTTGAGACCCTTGGTATGTCCCAGTCCATTTCAAACAACCGGCTGACCCCCTCATGACGCATGATCATGGAAGTGTAAATCCTCGATACCAGTCATCTTGCATGCCTTAGACCAAGCCGTGCCGATGGAGGGAGTGTTATATGGAAAAATCTCTGGGCACTCACGCGGCATGCCTCTGCACGATAATCCAAGCCTCATCCGGTAAGTAGCACCACACGTCATTGCCGATCTTCTGACCGGGGTTTTTCATGTCGCGCACTTTCACAGCTTGCCTGTGCTCGTCCAGGTCTTCCCAAAGAATGCGGGCGATCTCGTCCATTCGGCGCGTTGAGAAGATAGCGAACGCCATGACCTTGGGCATGTGAATCACACTGGGGCGCCGCTGCAGCATCTCAAAGAAGTGCTTCAGCACCTTGTCCAATTCATCCAACGTTGGCCGTCGATCTCGCTCCCGACTTTTCATGTTGTAGCCGAAGTTCTTGAGCACCAAGCGCGCATCAGTCATTGCTAGCGGATTGATCTCATAGCCCCAAGCTGCCCTGGCCAGCGACAGCACCGAGCCCAAGTGCGCAAGATCATTGCCGGCCGTCTGCGGCTTGACCTCCCCCCTTCTGGACTCATGCGCCAGAGGGCATAGTCCACCAGCACCTGCTGGCTGATGACGGAGTCGACCTTTTCCCCAAGGTAGCTGTTCTTGATGGCGTTCAGCGTGCGTCGCTTCGTCTCGCCCAACGGCCGGGCTTTCTCTGCCTCGACCGGGTAACGGTCGATCATCTGCTTGACCGTATGCACTTCCCGGGTGGCGCGCTCAATAGCACTAGGTTCAGCTAACTCGGTTTCCCGTCGCTTCGCCCAGGCCACCGCAGCCTGTTTGCGGGCGAACGTTTGACTCTCTTGGTAGACTGTCACCTTGTCGCGATTAATCCGGATCTGGACGAGGTAGCTGGTGCTGCCATCGGCCTTTTTACGCGTTCTGATCGTTGCCATCTGAGATTGGTACACGTCGTCTTTCGATTGGTACATTGTACAAAGCGCTTGGTAAAAACGCCTCAAAACCCCGAAAATTGGTACAAAACACGTTGAACGAAATGACCGCAAATTCAGGCTCTAAGCCAACAACCACGCGCCCTGAGCCGTCACGCCGCTTCAGCGTTGCTCCCATGATGGACTGGACAGACCGCCACTGCCGGTTCTTCCTGCGCCTGCTTTCCAAAAACACCCTGCTGTACACCGAAATGGTCACCACCGGTGCCCTGCTGCACAACGACGCCCAGCGTTTCCTGCGCTACGACGCCTCCGAGCACCCGCTGGCCCTGCAGCTGGGCGGCAGTGTGCCGGCCGACCTGGCCGCCTGTGCCCGCCTGGCCGAGGAGGCTGGTTACGACGAGGTCAACCTCAACGTCGGCTGCCCGAGTGACCGGGTGCAGAACAACATGATCGGCGCCTGCCTGATGGCCCACCCGGCGCTGGTGGCCGACTGTGTGAAAGCCATGCGCGATGCGGTGTCGACCCCGGTAACGGTCAAGCACCGCATCGGTATCAATGGCCGCGACAGCTACGCCGAGCTGTGCGACTTCGTCGGCCAGGTGCGCGAGGCAGGTTGCCGGAGCTTTACCGTGCATGCGCGCATCGCGATTCTGGAAGGGCTGTCGCCGAAGGAGAACCGTGAGATTCCGCCGCTGCGCTATGACGTGGCGGCGCAGTTGAAGGCGGACTTCCCGGACCTGGAGATCGTGCTCAACGGCGGGATCAAGACCCTGGCCGAATGCCAGGCGCACCTTGAAAACTTCGATGGGGTAATGCTGGGGCGTGAGGCGTACCACAACCCTTACCTGCTGGCCGAGGTGGACCAGCAGCTGTTCGGCAGCGAGGCGGCAGTGGTCAGCCGCAGCGAGGCGCTGGCGCAGTTGCGGCCTTATATCGTCGCGCACATGGAAAGTGGTGGCGCGATGCACCACGTTACCCGGCATATTCTGGGGCTGGCCCAAGGGTTCAAGGGGGCCCGGCGCTTCCGCCAACTGCTGTCGGCGGATATTCACAAGGCGGCGGAGCCGCTGGCGGTGTTCGACCAGGCGGTGGAGCTGTTGCAAGGGCGGTGATTCAGCAGGCGGGCCTGATCGCCAGCAAGCCAGCCCCTGCGGGATGTTGCAGGGGTTCGGATGTATGCAGATTCTGTGGGAGCGTGTTTACCCGCGAAGAAAACAACGCGGTGTGTGGCACCGGCTTCGCCGGTGTTCGCGGGTAAACCCGCTCCCACAGGGATGGCGCAAACCAACATATTTTGTGTAAGCCAGTTGTATCTCCAGCGGCCCGTGCAAGCAGATGCGGAACCTCGGGGCTGCTTGCGACTCGAATCTTCACCTTTCGCACCGCCCTTCGCGGGCAAGCCCGCGCCCGCAGGCCCTTGAGTGGCCGTCGGGGCTCGGGTAATGTCGAGTCATTGCACAGGACAGAGCACGCCCATGACCTCCAAGCTGGAACAACTCAAGCAGTTCACCACCGTGGTCGCCGACACCGGGGACCTGGACGCCATCACCCGCCTGAAACCGGTCGATGCCACCACCAACCCATCGCTGCTGCTCAAGGCGGCGGCCATCCCGGGTTACGCCGAGCTGCTCAAGCAGGTAAAGGCCGATGCCAAGGGTAATGTCGACCTGGCTTGCGACAAGTTCGCGGTGGCCGTGGGCTCAGGCATTCTCAAGGTCATCCCGGGGCGTATCTCCACCGAGGTGGATGCCCGCCTGTCGTTTGATGAACCCGCCCTGCTGGCCAAGGCGCGCAAGCTGATCGAGCTGTACGAAGCCGCCGGCGTTGGCCGCGAGCGCGTGCTAATCAAGCTGGCCTCCACTTGGGAAGGCATCCGCGCCGCGGAAAAGCTCGAGAAGGAAGGCATCCAGACCAACCTCACCCTGCTGTTCTCCTTCGCCCAGGCACAGGCCTGCGCCGATGCCGGGGTGTTCCTGATTTCGCCGTTCGTGGGCCGTATCTACGACTGGTACAAGAAGAGCACCGGCAAGGAATACGTGGGCGCCGAAGACCCGGGCGTGCAGTCGGTCACCCGCATCTACAACTACTACAAGGCCAACGGCTACAACACTGTGGTCATGGGCGCCAGCTTCCGCAATATCGGCCAGATCGAACAGCTGGCCGGCTGCGACCGCCTGACCATCAGCCCAGAGCTGCTGCAGCAACTCAGCGACGACCAGGGTGACCTGCCGCAAGTGCTGAAGCCGGGCAATGCCGGTGAGCCCAAGCAGCAGCTGAACGAGAGCCAGTTCCGCTGGGCCATGAACGAAGATGCCATGGGTACCGAGAAGCTGGCGGAAGGCATTCGCCAGTTCGCGCGGGACCAGGAGAAGCTGGAGAAGTTGATGGCTGAAAAGGCCTGATACATTTCGGGATTGCCTGACGGGCGGGAAGTGTTCAGCATTTTCCGCCCGTTTTGTTTTGCCTGGCTTCAGATGTGTATTGAATCCCAGGGCCTCTTCGCGGGTGAACCCGCTCCCACAGGGATCCGCACAGGTCCGAAGTTGGCGCTGTACCTGTGGGAGCGGGTTTACCCGCGAAGAGGCCCGATAAGTCACCCGAGCTGTCGATGACCTCCTCTACCCCATTGCCCCTCGTACTCGCCGGCCCGATACTGCGCCGCCTGGAACCCCAGCGCCTGGCCATCTGGCTGGTCGCCACGCAACCGCTGCAACCCGAATTCATCTTCCCGGCAAGCAAGGCCCAGGTCGATTGCCAGGTGGTCGCGGTGGGCCAGCACGCCTTCATCCACCTGCTGGACATCCATTTCGCCCAGCCGCTGCCCTGCAACCAGTTGCTCGACTATGACCTGCTCATCAACGGGCAGGGTATCGCCGACTGGGCGCCACATCTGCTCTATACCGGCACCCAGCGCCCAAACCTGGTACTGCGCGATCGGCTCGACCACCTGCTGCACGGTTCCTGCCGCAAGCCGCATTTCCCGGTTGCCGATGGCCTACTGTGCGCCGACCGCCTGCTGCAGGCCTGCGAAAAGCCCACAGATCGCCCCGCCGTGCTGCTGATGACCGGCGACCAGGTCTATGCCGACGATGTCGCCGGCCCGATGCTGCGAGCCGTCCACAGCCTGATTGCGCGCCTGGGCCTGTTCGACGAGCAACTGGAGGGCGCGGTGGTACCCGACAGCCAGGCGCTGTACCAGCACCCCGCCTGCTACTACCACCGCGCCGACCTGCTGCCGGCGCAGGAGCGCAACGAAACCTTGCGCGAGCGCTTTTTCGGCGGCAAGCGCAAGCCGATCTTCTCGTCCAGCAACGCCGACAACCACCTGGTGACCTTCGCCGAGGTCATGGCCATGTACCTGTTGGTGTGGTCACCAGTGCCCTGGCAGCTGGTGAACCTGGGCATGCCCAGCGGGCTCACCACACCGCGCCAGGCCCGTTACCAGCAGGAACTGCCGCTGATCCAGGCGTTTGCCGGCAACCTGGGCCAGGTAGCACGGGTGATGGCCCACCTGCCGTGCCTGATGATCTTCGACGATCACGACATCACCGACGACTGGAACCTCTCGGCGCAGTGGGAAGAAACCGCCTACGGCCACCCCTTCTCGCGGCGGATCATCGGCAATGCCCTGCTCGGCTACCTGCTGTGCCAGGCCTGGGGTAACGACCCGCAGGGTTGCAAGGCCCTGGTCGGGGAATGCCAGGCGTTGAACAGCCAGACACAGGATGAGCTGATCGGCGCACTGCTGCGCTTCCAGGGCTGGCAGTTCAGCCTGCCCACCAACCCACCCTTGCTGGTACTGGACACCCGCACCCGCCGCTGGCGCAGCGAACGCAGCCTGGCCAAGCCGTCCGGCCTCCTCGACTGGGAGGCGCTGAGCGAGTTGCAGCAAGCACTGCTGGACCACCCGTCGGCGATCATCGTGTCGCCTGCACCGATTTTTGGCGTGAAGCTGATCGAGACAGTACAGAAGCTGTTCAGCTGGCTGGGCTACCCGCTGCTGGTGGATGCCGAGAACTGGATGGCCCACCGCGGTGCAGCGCAGGTCATCCTCAACATCTTCCGCCACTCGCGCACGCCGGGGCACTACGTGGTGCTGTCCGGCGATGTGCACTACTCGTTCGTCTATGAAGTGCTGATCCGCCACCGCCAGCGCAGCCCGCACTTGTGGCAGGTGACCAGCAGCGGGATCAAGAACGAATTCCCGCGGCGCCTGCTGGATGTGCTCGACCGGCTCAACCGCTGGCTGTATGCGCCGCGCTCGCCGCTGAACTGGTTTACCAAGCGGCGGGAAATGGAGGTGGTGCCGCGTACACCCAGCCACAGCAAGGCTGGCGAGCGGTTGTGGAATGGTGCGGGGTTGGGGCAGGTGTTCTTCGATGAACAGGGGCGGCCGGCGCGGGTGTTTCAGCTGGATGCGGGTGGCGGTGAGGCTACCGAGTTTGCTCGGCGGGAGTGGTCAGGCAAGTAGCTGGTGTCGGCCTTGCCGGCCTCTTCGCGGGTGAACCCGCTCCCACAGGTTATGCACCTGCCTTGAGTCATGCACTGCACCCTCAGGTACCGCGCTACATTCGAAACCCGTGTTGACCCTGTGGGAGCGGGTTCACCCGCGAAGAGGCCGGTGCAGGCTGAAGATCAGGTCCGCTCCAGCGCATTGACCAGGTCATGGAACGCTTCGCGGTTGGAGTCGTTCAGGCCCATGAGAATTTTGTGCGCCTCCAGCACCTTGGAGCGCACCACGTCTTCGTTCTGATCCTGGGACGGCAGGTCGGTCAGGCATTCCGGGCACGGAATCGGCCGATCGACGATGTTGAACACCTGATCGAAACCCATCGACTGCAACAACCGGGAAATGTCCGGGTTGGTGGTGACCACGGTCGGCAACAGGCCCACCTTCTGGCGCGACAGAATCGACAGCTTGGCCAACAGGCCCAGGGTGGTGCTGTCGATGCTCTCGGTTTCGGTCAGGTCGATGACAATCGCCGAGAAGTTCAACGCAGTGAAAATCTTCTCGATCGTTGCATCCAGCGCCGAACACAGGGTCAGGCGCACTTCACCGACGAATTTCAGGACGAAGGTACCGCTCTGCTCGGCGAACTGGATTCTACCGGTACTCATTGAAGGTTCCTGCTCAACACCAATAGGGCGATATCATCCGGCATCTCCCCAAGCGTAGCCAATCCAAATCGTTGACGCAGCCCATCCAGGCTGCCACCTGCTGCCCTGACGATCTCCGGCAGGGCGGTTTCTTTATCTTTGAGCGTGTCACCCGGCAAAAGGTCCAGAATGCCATCGGACATCAGGCTGAGGCTGAACTGCGGCGGCAGTTCCACTACCAGGTCCTGGTAGGTGGCCTCGTCGAACAGCCCCACCGGCAGCCCGCGGCCTTCCAGGTAGCGGGTGTGCTCGGGGGTGTGCAGCACCGGCAATGGCAGATGGCCGCCAACAGCGTAGGTCAGCAGGCCGGACTCTTCGTCGATCACCCCGCCAACCATGGTGACGTGCTTGCCGAGCTTGCTATTGATCAGGCCGCGGTTGATGTGGCTGAGCACTTCCGAGGGCTTGAACTCACGCATCCTGCTGCGCTTGAGTTCGAACATCAGCCGAGTGGTCATGAATTTCAACAACACGGTGACAAACGCCGACGACGCGCCGTGGCCGGACACATCAGCGAGGTAGAAGGCAATGCGCCGCTCGTCTACACGGAAGTAATCGACAAAATCACCCGACAGGTACAGCGACGGGATGATCTGGTGCTCGAAGGCGAACTCGCTGGCCGCCCAGGGGCTTTCCGGCAGCATGTTCATCTGCACCTGGCGACCGGCGGTCTGGTCCTCCTGCAGCAGGTGCAGGCTGGCCTCCAGTTCGCGGTTGGCGGCTTCGAGCTTGTCGCGGTAGCGCTGGTTTTCCAGCACCAGCCGCGAGCGGTCGAGGGCGCGGCGCACCGAATGCTCGAGCACGGCCAGGTCTTCCAGCGGCTTGATCAGGTAATCGGCAGCGCCCAGGCGCAAAGCTTCCACCGCATCGCTCATGACGCCGGCACCGGACACCACGATCACCGGCAACTGCGGGGCGCGCTCGCTGACCTGACGGATCAGTTCGAGGCCGCCCATCTGCGGCATGCGCAGATCGCAGATCACGAGGTCGGGCTGGTGTTCTTCGAAGACCTGAAGCCCCTGCTGGCCATTGCCGGCCTGGAGGACGCTGAAGCCACTGTCTTCAAGATAGGCGGCGAGGCTTGCACGGACCACGTCGTCGTCATCGATGATCAGCAGCGTTGCACTGGTTTTCTGCATGTGGGCGAACGGCGCCGATTTAGGTTGGTGCAGCGGTGTCGGCAAGGCAGACGGCCAGCTACGGGAATTCTTTGTGGTCACACTCTACTTGAGTTGTAGGACAAGAACACTTGCCCGGCAACTGTCCGGCAACTGTGAGAGCTACCTTGTAAGGCGCAGACGGTACTCCCATCCGCCCAGCGTTTCAAGCATGCAAGGGTCGACCCCGCCGCACTTTACAGGGCAAATCACCGGGAGTTATAAGAAAGTCGACCAGCGCAACCCAATGGGAAGGATGCAGCATGCCTCACACGCCCTCCAGCCATGGCGAAAAACGCGATTTCATCCGCATGCGCATCGACACCGAGGTCAGCCTTTTGCACGAAGGCCAAGTGATTGCGGCGGTGTGCCTGGACTTGTCCAGCGGCGGCATGCAGGTGCAGGCACCGCAGCGCTTCCAGGTGGGTGACCATATCGAAGTACGGATCGAGTCCGACCACCCGGCACTGAAAGGGCTGCACTCCAGCACGGAAGTGGTGTGGATTGCCGACCAACCGGGCGGGCAGCAGAAGTTCGGGTTGCGGATTCTGGCAATGCATTGATGGGCCTGCTGGGCACCCCTGTAGGAGCGGCCTTGTGTCGCGATGGGCTGCGCAGCAGCCCCCGGATTCAGCTTCGCCGCATGAATTGCCGGGGCCGCTTTGCGGCCCTATCGCGACACAAGGCCGCTCCTACACGGGGACTGCGCAGGATCAGAAGTCGTCTTCGACCTCGCCATCCTTGACCTTGAACTCGCGGTTCTGCAGGTAGGCGTTGCGAATGAAGATGTACTTGTCACCCTGGATCAGCTTCTCTGCCGACAGCAGGTCGGCGCGGGTGTCGATGATGTCCAAGGCGAAGATCGAATTGCGCGTCGGCACATGGTCGATGTAGCGGTAGGGTTCGGTATAGGTGTCCGGGTACTTGGCCACGCCGTCACGCACGGTGCTCGGGCCCAGCAGCGGGATGACCACGTACGGGCCGCTCGGCACGCCCCAGTAGCCGAGGGTCTGGCCGAAGTCCTCGTCGTTGCGCTGCAGGCCCATCTTGGTGCCCACGTCGAAGAAACCGCCCAGGCCGAAGGTGGTGTTGACGATCAGCCGCGCCGTGTCCACGCCCGCAGCATGGGGCTTGAACTGCAGCAGGTTGTTGGCGAGGTTGGTCACGTCACCCAGGTTGCGGAAGATGTTGTGGATGCCATCTTCGAGGAACTGCGGGGTGACCGCCTGGTAGCCCTTGGCCAATGGCTTGAGGGCATAGGTGTCGAGGGTATCGTTGAAACGGAAGATCGGGCGGTTGACCGCTTCCCAGGGATCTTCCTCGGTGGCGGCCTGGGTGGCTGCCACGGGCGCCAGCAGCATGCTGGCGCATACACAGGCCTGGGTGACTCGTTCGATCACACTGGCACCGATCCTACGCATAGGTGTTTCTCCATCGAATTTCTCGGCCGCAAGCGCAAACCGGTGCGCTGCTGTACGGCGGCAGTATAGAGGCTTGCGGGCTGATAAACAGCTTTACACACCTCTGCTCAATAATTTGTGAACAACTGTTGCGCGGCGCCCGCTGTCACAGGGTGGTAACAATCGCCGAATAGCCTGCGGACTATTTGAGGGAAGTTGCCATGGACGCTGCACCCGCCTTCACCGCTGTGCTGTTCGGCTTGCGCGGCTGCCTGGTGCAAGCCGCCAATGATGGCGCCCCCTCGCCCGCCCCCGGCGCCCTGGCCACCCTCGCCGGCCTGCGCCAGCGCCAGGTGCCATGCATCTGGCTGGACGACCTGGACGCCCCCCAAAGCAAGCGCCTGGCCCATGTACTGCCCGCCTGGCTGCCGGGGCATTCGGTGAACGGCGTGCGCTGGCCGGCGCCGAACGCCTGCTGGCAGGCCCTGATGACGCTGGACAGCGAACGCCTGGACGGCTGCGTGCTGGTCAGCGGCGACCCACGCCTGTTGCAGTCTGGCCTGAACGCGGGGCTGTGGACGGTAGGGCTGGCCGCCTGCAGCCCCTTTTGCGACCGCAGCTCGCAGCAATGGCAAGCCATGACCCCGCAGGAGCGGGACCTGGCCCGTGGCAAGGCGACGCTGGAGCTGTTCAGCCTGGGCGTGCACTCGGTGATCGACCATCTGGAAGCGCTTGATACTTGCCTGCAAGACATCGCACAGCGCCGCCGCAAAGGCGAAAAACCCTGATACAGCAACGTTGATGCGGATCATGCAAAGCAACGGCAGGTGGATTACGCTGAAGACAGGCCAGAACCTTTGCCGCTTCGCTGAGGTCCATGGCTTGCCAAGCCATTGATGGAGAAATGCCAATGCCTGCCCGCGAATTGCAAGAGCGCCTGAACAGCTTGCGCGAGCAACTGGACCGCAACGTGCCGCTTTCGGACGAGGAGCTGGCCGCGCTGCACGAAGAAGCGCGCCAGATCGAGGCGCAACTCAAACTTGAGGAAGCCACGCCAGACAATAACCTGGTGGACGGCGTGAACCTGGCAATCGAACGCTTCGAGGCCGACCACCCCGACCTTACCGCCACCCTGCGCAGCATTGCCAACTCGCTGCACAGCATGGGGATCTAAGCTGCCCAAGGCCCTCTGTGGGAACGGGTTCACCCGCGAATGCCGTGGTGATGCCACCGACGAATTCGCGGGTGAACCCGCTCCCACAGGGCCCCGCTTTAACCTTACTGGCGAACCAGGCGCTTGTTATCCGGGCTGATCGCCCCGGTGCTGCGGTACGGGTTGATATCCAGCCCACCCCGGCGCACATAGCGCGCATACACCGTCAAATGCTCCGGCTGCAGCAGGTTTTTCAAGTCCAGGTAGATCCGCTCCACACACTGCTCGTGGAAGTCGGCATGCTGGCGGAAGCTGATCAGGTAGGTCAGCAGGCTGGCATGGTCCAGCGCCCTGCCCTTGTACTCGACCACCACACTGCCCCAGTCCGGCTGGCCGGTGACCGGGCAGTTGGACTTCAGCAGGTGGCTGTGCAGGGTTTCTTCCACCTGCTGCTCCGGGTTGCAGCGCAGCAGCTCCGGCTGTGGTTGTTCGTAGTTGTTGATGGCAACGTCCAGCGCATCGATGCACTGCCCCGGCAAAGCCACCACGCCTTGCGCCTCGACCTCGGCCAGGGTGCGCACCTTCACGGCAACCGGCTTGCCGGCGGCGGCGGACAGGTCTTTTTCCAGGCACGCCTGCAGCTCGCCAAGCGAGGCGAACACCGTCTGGTTCAACGAGTTCAGGTACAACTTGAACGACTTGGACTCGATGATGTTCGGCGAATCGGCGGGGATGGCGAACTCACCGATCGCCACCACCGGCTTGCCTGACGGCAGCAGCCAGCTCAGCTCGAAGCAGTTCCAGTAATCCACACCCTGCCACGGCAAGGTCTGCGCGGTGACGCCCAGCTCGGCCCATTTGGCGGTACGCGGAATCGGGAACAGCAGCTCCGGGGAATAGGTGGCAATGTATTCGCTGGACTTGCCCAGCGGGGAATGTTCGGCAGCGGGATGCATGGAAACTGACCTGAAGGTTCGAAATTGCTCCTAGTCTACCGGTTTTGCACCTCGCCTTGGAGCGCAAGTCAGCGGGATTACATCTTCGTCAGTTTGGGGCAAGCGGGTACATCGTCACGTATCATCCCGTCCAAAGCCCTGCGCTATAACTGTGGGAGCGGGCTTGCCCGCGAACACCGGCGAAGCCGGTGCCATACACCGCGCCGCATGCTTCGCGGGCACGCCCGCTCCCACAGGTTCCCGCGCTGCCACCTGGAGCTATGCCGCTTAATGAAACTGCTGATCGTCGAAGACCAGGCCCGCACCGGCCAGTACCTGAGCCAGGGCCTGAACGAGGCTGGCTTCGCCACCGAACTGGCCACCGATGGCGAGACCGGCCAGTTCCTCGCCCTGACCGGCGACCACGACCTGCTCATTCTCGACGTGATGTTGCCCGGCCGTGACGGCTGGCAGATCCTCCAGGCCGTGCGCCAGGCAGGCCTGGACACCCCGGTGCTGTTCCTCACCGCCCGCGATGCCGTGGAAGACCGGGTGCACGGCCTGGAGCTGGGCGCCGATGATTACCTGGTCAAGCCATTCGCCTTCTCCGAACTGCTGGCGCGGGTGCGCAGCCTGCTGCGCCGGGGCGCCAGCCCCAGCCAGGACACCACCCTGGGCCTGGCCGACCTGCGCCTGGACCTGATCCGCCGCCGCGCCGAACGCGCCGGCCAGCGCATCGACCTGACCGCCAAGGAGTTCGCCCTGCTTGAACTGCTGCTGCGCCGCCAGGGCGAGGTGCTGCCCAAATCGCTGATTGCCTCGCAGGTGTGGGACATGAACTTCGACAGTGACACCAATGTGATCGAGGTGGCGATCCGCCGCCTGCGCCTGAAGATCGACGACCCGCACCCCAACAAGCTGATCCATACCGTACGCGGCATGGGCTATGTACTCGAAGAGCGCACGGAGTGATGCGCCGGGTCTCACTCGGCAGCCGCCTGGCCCTGCTGTTTGCCGCCTGCACGGCCGCTGTCTCGCTCGGCGCCGGCCTGATATTCAGCCGGGCCAGCGAGCAGCACTTCATCGAACTGGACCAACAGCTGCTGGACTCTCGCCTGTCGCTGTTCCGCACCCAACTGGCCGGCATCACCACCCCAGCCGAGCTGCAGGCGCGCCTGCCCGCCTTGCGCGATGAACTGGGCCACCAGGCCGACCTGGCCCTGCGCATCAACGGCAGTGACGGCACCACCTGGTTCGAAAGCCGCACAGGCCTGCCCCGGGCGCCGCTACCCGACGGGCTGGCAACCCTGCATGCGCAAGGCACCGACTACCGCAGCCTGGCCGTGCACCTGGCACAAGGCGCCCCGCAGTCGCCACAACTGACCCTGTACCTCGACATCACCCACCACCAGCACTTCCTGCAGGGCATGCAACGGCTGATCTGGCTGACGGTAGGCCTGTCGGCGCTGGCCACGGCGCTGCTCGGCGCCTGGGCAGCACGCCGCGGGTTGCGCCCATTGCGGCAGATGGGCCAGGTGGCTGCCAGCGTATCGGCGCGCTCGCTCACCACCCGCCTGCCGGTGGCACAGATGCCCGAGGAGCTGGCCGAGCTGGCGACCGCGATGAACGCCATGCTGCAGCGCCTGGACGATGCCTTTCAGCGCCTGTCGGCATTCTCTGCCGACATCGCCCATGAGCTGCGCACGCCACTGTCCAATTTGCTGACCCACACCCAGGTCACCCTCACCCGCCCACGCAGCCTGGAGGAATACCGCGAAGCGCTGCACGGCAACCTCGAGGAGCTGCAATGGATGGCGCAGATGATCAACGACATGCTGTTCCTGGCCAAGGCCGACCATGGCCTGCTGGTACCGGGGCAAGCACCGCTGGTGCTGCATGATGAGGTGGATGCGCTGCTGGAGTACTACGCGCCGCTGGCAGAGGACAGCGGCGTGCAGATGCTGCGCGAGGGTGAAGCGCTGCTGCAGGGCGACCGGCATATGCTGCGCCGGGCGCTGTCCAACTTGCTGGA
Organism: Pseudomonas inefficax; assembly: GCF_900277125.1. Classification (GTDB taxonomy): domain Bacteria; phylum Pseudomonadota; class Gammaproteobacteria; order Pseudomonadales; family Pseudomonadaceae; genus Aquipseudomonas; species Aquipseudomonas inefficax. The sequence goes on along the minus strand of NZ_OPYN01000070.1, from coordinate 199,747 downwards.
CAATGCCTTGCGCTTTACCCCGGCGGGAGGGCAGATACGGGTGACCTTGGGGCCGGGGCCGAGGATTGGCGTGGCCAATACCGGGGCGGCTATCGAGCCGACGGTGTTACCGCGGCTGTTCGACCGCTTCTACCGGGTGGACCCTGCGCGCCGGGAAGGCAGTAGCGAGCATGCCGGGTTGGGGCTGGCGATTACCCGGTCGATCGTGCAGGCCCATGGTGGGCGCATCAGGGCAGAGTGTGCGGATGGCTGGACGCGCTTCGTGATTGAGTTCACTGAAGACCGGTGACATCGGGGCTGGCACGATCCCTGTGGGAGCGGGTTCACCCGCGAACACCGGCGAAGCCGGTGCCATGCACCGTGCTGGATTTTTCGCGGGTAAACCCGCTCCCACAGGATCGCATCAAGCCCAAGGCATGCGCTGTACTTGTGGGAGTTGGCTTGCCGGCGATGAGGCCCTCAACTGTTACTCAAACCGCCAGGCCAATCGCCGGCTGCACCTGCGATGCCCGATAAGCCGGGTAAATGGTCGCCAGAAAGCTCATCACCAACCCGGCAGTGCAGATGAGCGCTACATCGCCCCACTGCAACTGCGACGGCAGGCTGCTGACGAAGTACACATCCGAAGTAAAGATGTGCTGCCCGCTCACCCGCTCCAGCCAACCGACGATCTGGCTGACGTTGAACGCCGCAATCACCCCCAGCACACCACCAATCAGCGTCCCGACAATGCCGATCAGGCTGCCCTGGACCATGAACGTGCCCATGATCTGCGCCGGCGTGGCGCCCAGGGTGCGCAGAATGGCGATATCCGGCCCCTTGTCGTTCACTACCATCACCAGGGTGGCGATGATGTTGAACGCCGCCACCGCGATGATCATCAACAACAGCAGGCCGATCATGGTCTTTTCCATCTTCATGGCGCTGAACAGGCTGCCCTGGGTATGCGACCAGTCATCGGCGCGGTAGGCATCGCCCAGCCCGGCAGCGATGGCCTTGGACACCTGCGGCGCAGCATACAGGTCGTGCAGTTTCAGGCGCACGCCCTGCACCTGGCCCGGCGCCCAGCGCTGCATGGCGCCGGCATCGGCGACATGAATGTAAGCCTGCGAGCCGTCCAGCTCGGCGCCAACCTTGAAGATGCCGACCACGGTCAGGCGCTGCATGCGCGGGGTGATGCCACCAGGCTCCTTGCTGATTTCCGGCACGATCAGGGTCAGTTTGTCGCCGGTGTTCAGGCGGAAGCGCCGCGCAGTCAGCTCACCGATGACCACACCGAACTCACCCGGCTGCAGGTCCTGCAGCCGGCCCTGGACGATATGCTGACCGACGATCGAAACCTTGCCCTCTTCGCCCGGGTCGATACCGCCCACCTGGATCGGCTGCATCGCACCCTTGAACGACAGCATGCCTTCCATTTCGGTAATCGGCGCCGCCGCCATCACCGCCGGGTCGCGCATGGCCGCTTCGGCCACCTTGTGCCAGTCGTCCAGCGGCTGCACGCCGAGGATGGCGGCATGCGGCACCAGGCCGAGGATGCGCGAACTCATTTCGCGCTGGAAGCCGTTCATCACCGACAGCACCACGATCATCGCCAGCACGCCCAGCGACAGGCCGATCATCGAGGTCATCGAGATGAACGAGATGAAGTGGTTGCGGCGCTTGGCTCGGGTGTAGCGCGCGCCGATGAAGATGGGCAAGGGTCTGAACATGTACGAAATCACCCAATGAAAACAGGAAAGCGGGGTGGCACCGGCCACCCCGTGCAGTCGATCAGATCGCCACCAGGTGGCCGTCGTCGAGCTTCAATACACGGTCCATCTGGCGTGCCAGGTTGAGGTCGTGGGTGACCACCAGAAACGCCGTGCGCGACGCGCTGGACAGTTCCTGCATCAACTCCTGGATGCCCTGGGCGGTGTGGTGGTCGAGGTTGCCGGTCGGCTCGTCGAGCATTACCAGGCCGGGGCGGTTGACCAGTGCCCGGGCAATCGCCACCCGCTGGCGCTCACCACCGGACAGCTCGGCCGGCTTGTGGTTGAAGCGGTGGGCCAGGCCCACGCGCTTGAGCAGCGCCTCGGCACGCTCGCGGGCCTCGGGGATGGGTGTGCGGCCGATCAGCAACGGCATGCACACGTTCTCGATGGCAGTGAATTCCGGCAGCAGGTGGTGGAACTGGTAGACAAAGCCCAGCTCGCGGTTGCGCAGCAGGCCACGGGCACGCTCGCCCAGTGCCGACAGCTCCTCGCCGGCCAGCCAGACGCTGCCCTGGGTCGGCCGGTCGAGGCCGCCCAGCAGGTTGAGCAAGGTACTTTTGCCCGAACCGGAGCTACCCACGATGGCTACCCGCTCACCGGCGTGCAGCTCGAGGTTGAGACCGGACAGCACCTGCACCGACTCCGGGCCCTCGTCGTAGGACTTGCCCAGGTTGCGGCAACTCAGAACGGCTTTATCACTCATGCGCGACTCACTCATAACGTAGCGCCTCTGCAGGCTGGGTGCGGGCCGCACGCCAGGCCGGGTACAGGGTGGCGAAGAAACTCAGGACCAGCGCTGCACCACAGACCATGTACACGTCCTGGGCCTGGATCTGCGACGGCAGGTAATCGATGAAGTACACATCGGCGTTGAGGAACTTGTGCCCGATCAGTTTCTCGATGCCGGCGATCACCGCACTCACGTTCAGCGCGGCGACGATCCCGACCACGGCGCCGATCAGGGTACCGATCACCCCGATCACCGTGCCCTGGACCATGAAGATGAGCATGATCTGCCCGGGCGTGGCGCCCAGGGTACGCAGGATGGCGATGTCGCCACGCTTGTCGTTGACCACCATCACCAGGGTGGAAATGATGTTGAACGCCGCAACCGCCACGATCAGCAACAACAGCAGGCCGATCATGGCCTTTTCCATGCGGATCGCCTGGTACAGGTTGCCGTGGGTGCGGGTCCAGTCACGGCTGTAGAACTCCTGGTCACCCAGGCGCTGGGCGATGTCCCAGGCCACCCGCGGCGCCTGGAACAGGTCGTCGAACTTCAGGCGCAGGCCCTGGACCTGGTCGGGCTTCCAGCGGTGCAGGCGGGACAGGTCGCTGATGTTGGTCAGCCCCAGGTAGCCGTCGATCTCGCCCGCGCCCACGTGGAAAGTGCCGACTACAGTGAAACGCTTCATGCGCGGGAACATGCCGGCCGGGGTCACACTGACCTCGGGGGCGACGAAGGTGAGCTTGTCGCCGATGCCCACGCCCAGCTTGGCGGCGGCCTTGTCGCCGATCATGATGCCCCACTCGCCCGGCGCCAGCTGGTCTAGGCGGCCTTGCAGAACGAACTTGTCGATGATCGACACTTCGCGCTCGCGGGCCGGGTCGATGCCGTTGAGCAGCACCTTCTGCACCTTGCCTTCATGGGTCAGCAGGCCCTGCATCTGGGTGAAAGGCGCAACCGCCACCACCTGCGGATTCTGCTTTACTTGTTGGGCAAGGGCCGGCCAGTCGGCAATGGGCTGGCCGCTCTCCAGCGTGGCATGGGGGATCATGCCCAACACGCGGGTACGCATCTCGTGGTCGAAACCGTTCATCACCGAGAGCACCACGATCATCACCACCACGCCCAGGGCGAGGCCGATCATCGAGGTCAGGGAAATGAACGAGACGAAGTGATTGCGACGTTTGGCACGGGTATAACGCGTGCCGATGAATGCGAAAAGAGGTCTGAACATGTCGGGGCTTGTTCGGATGAAAGGGAACGTCCTTGTGGCGAGGCGCCTACGGCGGCTTTACACTCGGACCACCGCCGCTACCTTGGGTTCGCCATGACGACATTAGACGAAGAAGATCGCCGCGAATACTACCGCATCGAAGATCGGATCGCACTTCAAATCAGCCCCCTCAGTGCGGCCGAAGCCCTTGACCCAGATGTGTTGCAAGATGATTCGCCACTGTTCAACCTGCTCAGTGAACTGCACCTGTCCGACTTCGAGTCGCAGCATCTGCTGCGCCAGCTGAGCGAAAAGGACCGCACCCTCGCCGCCTTCCTGCGCGCGCAGAACAAACGCCTCGACCTGCTTAGCGCGGTGGTTGCCCAGACCCTGATCGGCGAAATTGGCCAGCCCCAGCCGGTGATCATCTCCGAAGGCGGCATCGAGTTCGCGCAAGGCACAGCGGTTGCCCCCGGCACCCGGGTGAAGGTGAAGATGGTGCTGATGCCGCGCGCCCATGGCCTGCTGCTGCGCGGCAAGGTCACCCATTGCGACCCGCGCCCGGAAGGCGGCTTCGAGGTCGGCACCGAATTCATCGACATGACCGACGCCCAACGGCAATTGCTGGCCCGCTACATCCTGCAGCGTCAGCAGCAGCAACGGCGCCAGCAGCTGGAACAGAACGACCCCGCCTCCTGAGCCCAATTTTCTCTGATTTGAAGGAACGAACGTGACCCTGATCTACGGCCACCGCGGCGCCAAGGGCGAAGCGCCCGAGAATACCCTGAAGAGCTTCCAGCAATGCCTCGCCCATGGCGTGACCCGCTGCGAGCTGGACCTGCACCTGTCGGCCGACAACGAGCTGATGGTAATCCACGACCCAACCCTCAAGCGCACCACCGGCAAACGCGGCAAGGTGGTCGAGCACCCGGCCGCCGAACTGGTCAGGATCGATGCGCGCAAAGGTGGCCCGGGCCACGTCCAGCCCTGCCCGATCCCGAAACTGGAGGAACTGTTCGAGAAATGCCCGTTCGAGCACTGGCAACTGGAGGTGAAAAGCGCCTCGCGCACCCGTGCCGCCACCACCGTGCTGGCGATACGCGAACTGGCCCAGCAGTACGGCCTGCTGGACAAGGTGACGATCACCTCCAGCTCACGCGAAGTGCTGGGTGCCGCCCTGGAACTGGTGCCGGACGTCAAGCGCGGGCTGGTTGCCGAGTACGCCTGGCTCGACCCGCTGAAGGTGGCACAGAACTACGGCTGCGATCTGCTGGCATTGAACTGGACACTGTGCACCCCCGAGCGCCTGCTGAAAGCCCAGGGCCAGGGTTTGCACGTGTCGGTGTGGACGGTCAACGAACCGGCACTGATGCGCCGGCTCGCTGATTTTGGCGTGGACAGCCTGATTACAGACTTTCCCGGTTTGGCCAAGACCACCCTCGGGCAGGGTTGAAATCGGTCTCTCCGACCGGCTCAGGCCACCGGTCGGAGCCGCTCAAAAAAGCCGGTTCAGGCCGTCGTAGGCAGCTACCCGATAGGCTTCGGCCATGGTCGGGTAGTTGAACGTGGTGTTGACGAAGTACTTCAGGTTGTTCAGCTCGCCCGGCTGGTTCATCACCGCCTGGCCGATGTGGACAATTTCCGAAGCCTGGTAGCCGAAGCAGTGCACGCCCAGTACCTCCAGTGTTTCGCGGTGGAACAGGATCTTCAGCATGCCTTGCGGCTCGCCTGCGATCTGTGCACGGGCCATGCTCTTGAAGAAGGCCTTGCCCACTTCGTACGGCACCTTGGCCTGGGTCAGTTCCTGCTCGTTCTTGCCGATCGAGCTGATCTCCGGAATGGTGTAGATGCCGGTCGGCACATCGTTGACGAAGCGCCAGCTGCCATTATCCACGATGCTGCCAGCGGCAGAGCGGCCCTGGTCATGGGCAGCACTGGCCAGGCTCGGCCAGCCAATCACGTCGCCGGCACCGTAGATGTTCGGTACGCTGGTGCGGTAGGCCTCGTCGACCTCGATCTGGCCACGGCTGTTGACCTTGATGCCAATGTTTTCCAGGCCCAGCTTGTCGGTATTGCCGGTACGGCCGTTGCACCACAGCAAGGCGTCGGCCTTGATTTTCTTGCCCGACTTCAGGTGCAGGATCACCCCGTTGTCCAGGCCTTCGACGCGCTCATACTCTTCGTTGTGGCGCACGGTGATGTTGTTGTTGCTGAAGTGGTAGCTCAGCGCCTGGGAAATTTCCGAGTCGAGGAAGCTCAGCAACTGGCCACGGTTGTCCACCAGCTCTACCAATACACCCAGGCCACTGAAGATCGAGGCGTATTCGCAACCGATCACGCCGGCTCCGTACACGATCAGCTTGCGCGGGGTGTGGCTGAGGCTGAGGATGGTGTCGCTGTCGTAGACGCGCGGGTGGTGGAAGTCGATGTCGGCCGGGCGGTACGGGCGCGAGCCGGTGGCAATGATGATGTGCTTGGCGTTGAGCTTTTCCACCACACCATTGGGGCAGACCACTTCTACGGTCTGCTCGTCGGCGAAGCTGCCGGTGCCGAAGAACACGTCCACGCGGTTACGTGCGTAGTAGCCGGTGCGCGACGCTACCTGCTTGGCGATGACCCTTTCGGCGCTTTTCAGCACGTCCGGGAACGAGAACCAGCGCGGCTCACCGATGGCACGGAACATCGGGTTGGTGTTGAACTGCATGATCTGCCGCACCGAGTGACGCAGTGCCTTGGACGGGATGGTGCCCAGGTGGGTGCAGTTGCCCCCGACCTGGCGACGGCTATCGACCATCGCCACCTTGCGCCCTGCTTTGGCGGCGTTCATTGCCGCACCTTCTCCGGCCGGGCCGGAACCCAGCACCACTACGTCGTAGTTGTAGACAGCCATGCGTACTCCTTCAGAACTGGCCCGCAAGCCACGGTCGCTCGCGGGGCGCGATCATGCCGCCGGGGCGTCATGAGAAAATTCGGGTGCAGTCTAATCAAGCGTGAACGCCGCGCACATTAACCCTTGGTCGCGTCGTAGGCCAATTTTGCCCGCACTACATGTGTGAACCATTCCCTGGCGGCGATCATCCCTGCTTGTGCTTTCATTCGCCTTTCACTGCCCGTTCGAATGCGGGCGTAGCTCGGGAGACGAAACCACCGTCGGCCCGAGTCACCAATACCGCAGCCAGGCCATGCGCCACGGCAAAATCCCAGCCACGTTCCGGGCCGAGTATCAACAACAGCGTCGAATAGCCGTCAGCGTGGAGCGCCGAGGCATCGAGCACGGTGACCGCGGCCAGGTCGTGCTGCACCGGGCGCCCAAGGCGGGCATCGAAGGTGTGCGAATAGCGCCGGCCATTCTCCTCGAAATAGTGCCGATAGTCACCCGAGGTTGATACTGAAAGGCCATTGACCGGGATGATCTGGCGGGCTATCTGGCGATCTTCGCGGGGCAGCTCCAGAGCGATGCGCCAGGGGCTGCCATCGGGCTTGCGGCCGGCGGCCTTGAGCTCGCCGGTGGCTTCGGCAACAAAGCTGGCCACGCCCATGGCCTGCAGGCGCGCGGCGATCAGGTCGACGGCATGGCCGGCGGCGATGCTGTTGAAGTCGAGCTGCACCGGGGCATCCTTGCACAGGGCCTGGCCGTCGATGTGCAAATGCCGGTAGCCCACGCGCTGGCGCACCTGGGCCAGGGCCGACGGGTCGGGCACCTGCTCGTGACGGGCCTGGGGGCCGAAGCCCCACAGGTCAAGCAAGGGTTCGACGGTGAGGTCGAAGGCGCCCCTGCTCTGCTCGGCCAGCTGCTGACCAAGGCTGACCAGTTCGAGCATGTCGGGCGGCAGGGCCAGGCACTGGTTGGCGGGCAACTGGTTGAACTGGCTGACGGTGGAGTCGCCGCGGTAGGTCGAGTAGTGCTGATCGATGTCGTGCAGGATGGTTTCGACCGCAGCCTGCACCTGGGCCGGCGCCGGACCGCCGGGCTCGCGGACGTACTGGATGCTGTAGCTGCTGCCCATGGTCGGGCCGCCCAGGCGTTCCAGGGTGGGACCCTGGTCGCAGGCGGTCAGGAGCATGAGGATGAGCATCAAGACTGTGCGCAAGGTTTGACTTCTCGGTTGACAGTGCCGGCCCTGTGGGAGCGGCCTTGTGTCGCGAAAGGGCTGCGCAGCAGCCCCGGCATTTTCAGATGTGACGCTGATAACCTGGGGCTGCTGCGCAGCCCTTTCGCGACACAAGGCCGCTCCCACAATGACCGCGCCAGCACAGAAAATATCAGGCAAAAAAAACGGGAACCCGAAGGTTCCCGTTTTTTCATTGCCTTACAAGCGTATCAGCGTGGAAACGCTGGCGGGTTCACACCGGCCATCTCTTCCATCACACGAACCACCTGGCAGCTGTAACCGAATTCGTTGTCGTACCAGACGTACAGAACAACGCGGTTGTCGTTGGCGATGGTCGCTTCAGCATCAACCACACCAGCGTGGCGCGAACCCACGAAGTCGGTCGAAACCACTTCCTGCGAGCTGACGTAATCGATCTGCTTGTGCAGTTCCGAGTGCATGGCGGTCTGGCGCAGGTACTCGTTGATCTCGTCGCGGCTGGTGGCCTTCTCGAGGTTCAGGTTGAGGATGGCCATCGAAACGTTCGGCGTCGGTACGCGAATGGCGTTGCCGGTCAGCTTGCCTTTCAGCACTGGCAGTGCCTTGGCGGCAGCAGTGGCGGCGCCGGTTTCGGTGATGACCATGTTCAGCGGCGCGGCACGGCCACGGCGGCTGCCCTTGTGGAAGTTGTCGATCAGGTTCTGGTCGTTGGTGAACGAGTGAACGGTTTCGACGTGGCCGTTGACGATGCCGTACTGGTCGTTGATGGCCTTGAGCACCGGCACGATGGCGTTGGTGGTGCAGGAAGCGGCCGAGATGATCTTGTCATCGGCAGCGATGTCACCGTGGTTGATGCCGTGCACGATGTTCTTCAGCGCGCCCTTGCCAGGTGCGGTGAGGATCACGCGGGCAGCGCCCGGGCAGGCCAGGTGCTGGCCCAGGCCGTCGGCATCACGCCATACGCCGGTGTTGTCGACGATCAGCGCGTTTTCGATGCCGTACTGGGTGTAGTCGACTTCGCTCGGGCTCTTGGCGTAGATAACCTGGATCAGGTTGCCGTTGGCGGTGATGGTGTTGTTGGCTTCGTCGATGGTGATGGTGCCATCGAACGGGCCGTGTACCGAGTCACGGCGCAGCAGGCTGGCACGCTTGACCAGGTCGTTCTCGGCGCCCTTGCGCACGACGATGGCGCGCAGGCGCAGGCCGTCGCCGCCACCGGTCTTCTCGATCAGGATGCGTGCCAGCAGGCGGCCGATGCGGCCGAAGCCGTACAGGACAACGTCGGTGCCCTTGCGCGCCGAAGCGTTCTGCTGGCCAACCACCTCGGCCAGTTCTTCACGGACGAACTGCTCGGCAGTGCGGCCATTGCCTTCCTGCTTGAACTTGTTGGCCAGCTTGCCCAGGTCGACCGAAGCGGCGCCCAGTTTCAGCTCGCTCATGGCCTTGAGCAGGGGGAATGTCTCGTGGACGGACAGTTCGGTTTCGTCGGCTTGACGATGACGCGCAAAGCGGTGCGCCTTGAGGATCGAGATAACCGAACGGTTGATCAGGCTACGGCCATAAATCGAGCTCACCACGTTATTGTTGCGGTAGAGCTGACCGATAAGCGGGATCATCGCTTCAGCCAGGGCTTCACGATCGATCCACTCACCAAGACACTGGTCGGGCTTCTGAGTCACGGGAACCTTCCACATGTAGGGACAGAAAAAAGGGGCTACATTATGACGCCCCAACGCGTTACGGGCAATGAGCGCCTGTCGCGGTAACGCAAGCCAGCGAACACGCCCTTTCGAGCCTGACAGCCGGCACCGTCACCGGTACAATCGATCTCTTTGCCGCAACGCTTGGAGTGCAATCTCCCGTGTCAGTTCTGCGCCTACCGCAAATGTCGGCCACGGCCGGCAAACAAACCTGGGGCAATCTACCCGGTGCCGCCCTCAGCCTGGCCATCGCCGAGGCCGCCAGCAGCGCGGGCCGCTTCACTTTGCTGCTGACTGCCGACAGCCAGGCTGCCGATCGTCTGGAACAGGAACTTCGCTTCTTTGCCCCGGACCTGCCGGTGCTGCCGTTCCCCGATTGGGAAACCCTGCCCTACGACCTGTTCTCGCCGCACCAGGACATCATTTCCCAGCGCATCGCCAGCCTTTACCGCCTGCCGGAGCTGAGCCACGGCATCCTCGTGGTGCCGGTCACCACCGCCCTGCACCGCCTGGCGCCGACCCGCTTCCTGCTGGGCAGCAGCCTGGTGCTGGACGTGGGCCAGACCATCGATGTGGAGCAGATGCGCCTGCGCCTGGAGGCCAGTGGCTATCGCTGCGTCGACACCGTCTACGAGCATGGCGAGTTCGCCGTGCGCGGTGCGTTGATCGACCTGTTCCCGATGGGCAGCAAGCTGCCCTACCGCATCGACCTGTTCGATGACGAGATCGAGACGCTGCGCACCTTCGACCCCGAGACCCAGCGCTCGATCGACAAGGTGGATTCGGTGCGCCTGCTGCCGGCGCGCGAGTTCCCGATGCAGAAAGAGGAAGTGACCCGCTTCAAGGCGCGCTTCCGCGAACGCTTCGATGTCGATTTCCGTCGCAGCGCGATCTTCCAGGACTTGGCCAGCGGCATCATCCCCGCCGGCATCGAGTACTACCTGCCGCTGTTCTTCGAAGAAACCTCGACCCTGTTCGACTACCTGCCGGCCGACACCCAGGTGTTCTCGCTGCCCGGTGTGGAACAGGCCGCCGAGCACTTCTGGAACGACGTGCGCGGGCGTTATGAAGACCGCCGTGGCGACCTGAGCCGGCCGCTTCTGCCGCCGGCCGAGCTGTTCCTGCCAGTTGAAGATTGCTTCGCCCGGCTCAAGCAATGGCCACGGGTAGTGGTCAGCACCGAAGACCTCGACCCGGGCGTGGGCCGCGAGCGCTTCCCGGCGCGCGCCCTGCCCAACCTGGCAATCGAGGCCAAGGCCAACCAGCCCCTGGCCGAACTGGCCAACTTCCTCGACCAGTTCCCCGGCCGGGTGTTGTTCACCGCCGAATCGGCGGGCCGCCGCGAAGTGCTGCTGGAGCTGCTCGAGCGGCTGAAGCTGCGCCCGCACACCGTCGACGGCTGGGCCGATTTCATCACCGGCAGCGAGCGCCTGGCAATCACCATCGCCCCGCTGGACGAGGGCCTGCTGCTGGACGAACCAGCCATGGCCCTGATCGCCGAAAGCCCGCTGTTCGGCCAGCGGGTCATGCAGCGTCGGCGCCGCGACAAGCGTGGCGAAACCGCCAACGACGCGGTGATCAAGAACCTGACCGAGCTGCGCGAAGGTGCGCCGGTGGTGCACATCGACCATGGCGTGGGCCGCTACCTGGGCTTGGCCACCCTGGAAATCGACGGCCAGGCCGCCGAATTCCTCACCCTGGAATATGCCGAGGGCGCCAAGCTGTACGTGCCGGTGGCCAACCTGCACCTGATCGCCCGCTACACCGGCAGCGACGACGCCCTGGCACCACTGCACCGGCTGGGCTCGGAGGCCTGGCAGAAGGCCAAGCGCAAAGCTGCCGAACAGGTGCGCGACGTGGCCGCCGAACTGCTCGACATCTATGCCCGCCGCGCCGCGCGCAAGGGCTATGCATTTGCCGACCCGTCCGCCGACTACGCCACCTTCAGCGCCGGCTTCCCGTTCGAGGAAACCCCCGACCAGCAGGCCGCCATCGAAGCCGTGCGCGCAGACATGCTGGCACCCAAGCCGATGGACCGCCTGGTGTGCGGCGACGTCGGCTTCGGCAAGACCGAAGTGGCCATGCGCGCGGCGTTCATCGCCGTGCACAGCGGCCGCCAGGTGGCCGTGCTGGTGCCCACCACCCTGCTCGCCCAGCAGCACTACAACAGCTTCCGCGACCGTTTCGCCGACTGGCCGGTGCGCGTGGAGGTGATGAGCCGCTTCAAGTCGGCCAAGGAAGTGGCCAGCGCCGCCGCCGAGCTGGCCGAAGGCAAGATCGACATCCTCATCGGCACCCACAAGCTGCTGCAGGACGATGTACGCTTCAAGGACCTGGGCCTGGCCATCATCGACGAAGAGCACCGTTTTGGCGTGCGCCAGAAGGAACAGCTCAAGGCCCTGCGCAGCGAGGTGGATATCCTCACCCTCACCGCCACGCCGATCCCGCGTACGCTGAACATGGCGGTGGCGGGCATGCGCGACCTGTCTATCATCGCCACGCCGCCGGCGCGCCGTTTGTCGGTACGCACCTTCGTCATGGAGCAGAACAAGAGCACGGTCAAGGAGGCGCTGCTGCGTGAGTTGCTGCGCGGTGGCCAGGTGTACTACCTGCACAACGATGTGAAAACCATCGAGAAATGCGCCGCCGAGCTTGCCGAACTGGTGCCCGAGGCACGCATCGGCATCGGCCACGGGCAGATGCGCGAGCGCGAGCTGGAACAGGTGATGAGCGACTTCTACCACAAGCGCTTCAACGTGCTGGTGGCCTCCACCATCATCGAAACCGGCATCGACGTGCCCAGCGCCAACACCATCGTCATCGAGCGCGCCGACAAGTTCGGCCTGGCCCAGCTGCACCAGCTGCGCGGCCGGGTTGGCCGTAGCCACCACCAGGCCTACGCCTACCTGCTGACGCCAACCCGGCAGAAGGTCAGCGCCGACGCCGAAAAACGCCTGGAGGCAATCGCCAACACCCAGGACCTCGGCGCCGGCTTCGTGCTGGCCACCAACGACCTGGAAATTCGCGGCGCCGGCGAGCTGCTGGGCGAAGGCCAGAGCGGGCAGATCCAGGCGGTGGGCTTTACCCTGTACATGGAAATGCTCGAGCGCGCGGTCAAGGCGATCCGCAAGGGCACCCAGCCCAACCTCGAGCAGCCGCTGGGCGGCGGCCCGGAAATCAACCTGCGCCTGCCGGCACTGATCCCCGAGGACTACCTGCCCGATGTGCATGCGCGGCTGATCCTGTACAAGCGCATTGCCTCGGCTGCCGACGAAGAAGGCCTCAAGGACCTGCAGGTGGAAATGATCGACCGCTTCGGCCTGCTGCCCGAGCCGACCAAGAACCTGATGCGCCTGACCTCGCTCAAGCTGCACGCGGAAAAGCTCGGCATCAAGAAGGTCGACGCCGGCCCCAACGGCGGCAAGATCGAATTCGAAGCCGAGACCCCGGTCGACCCGCTGACCCTGATCAAGCTGATCCAGGGCCAGCCCAAACGCTACAAGTTCGAAGGCGCCACCCAGTTCCGCTTCCTGGTGCCCATGGAACGCCCCGACGAACGCTTCAATACCCTGGAGGCGCTGTTCGAGCGCCTGACCCCACAGCCTGCCTAAGGAAGATCCATGCGTGCCATCCGTTGCCTGACCCTGCTGCTGGCGCTGTTCGCCCCGGCCGCCTTCGCCGAAGGCCTGTATCAGGTAGAAATGCTCCTGGTGCGGCAGAACAGCGTGCCCGCCTTCACCAGCCCGTTCGCCCCCGAAGACTGGAGCGCCGGCGCTCCACGCCTGGAGAAGGACGCCGAGCGCCGCCTGGCGCTGGAAGACGAAGCCACTCGCCTGGAAGCTACCGCCGACTACACCGTGCTGCTGCACAAGGCCTGGCAACAGCAAGTGGGCAGCGAGCCAAGCCGCATCGCCCTGGGCGAAGGCGCCGAGCAGTTCGGCCACTTCCCCATCGAAGGCAACCTCAGCATCGCCGAGGGCCGCTTCATCGCGGTCGAGGCCAACTTCTGGGTCAACCAGCTGGACGGCAACGGCAGCGTGCTGCAAAGCGAGCAGTTCAAGCAGAGCAACAGCAACGTCAAGGGCGGCCAGCTGACCTTCCTCGACGGCGGGCACCTGGCGGTGCTGCTGAAGGTGACACCACCAGGCACGCCTAAAATGCCGGTGATGGACCCGGAGATGATGGAGCAGTGATGTGAGCGAGAGCGATGCGCAGTTCTTTGTGCGGGAGCACGACGGCTGGACGTTCGCGTTTGACCGCAAGTCCCTGCAACGCGGCCTGGACTATGCCGAGGAAGGCAGAAGCGAAATCGTGTCCATCCTCGACATGACCGTCCGCGCCCAGTGCGCAGGTTCCGGCGGCCGGACCTACTACCAGCGCATCACGCTGGACATGACGGAAGATGGCCTGGAATGCCGAGGCACTTGCACATGCCCGGTGGGCAAAGACTGCAAGCATTGTGCGGCTGCACTCTATTTGCTGGAACGTGGGCCGGATTACGCCGAGGGCAGCCATGATGCCCCTCACCCAACGGTTGACGCAGCCCGGCAATCTCTGGACCTCCCACCTGAACTCGCCCATTGGGTCGAGGCCCTGGAAGCTCCGACAAAGCCTGCCGAGCCTGCCAAACGCAAAGGCCCGTCGCTCTACTACAAGGTCGTTAATGAGCGCGGCCTTTGCACGCTCAGCGTATCCAAAGGCACCCGCGAAGCCGATGGCCAGCTGAAACTCGCCCGTGCCAGCTCGCTGCCTGAGATGCTCTACTACACGCCACGTTACGTAACTGATGAGGACCTGCGCATCCTCAGGCTGATTGACGCCCTAGGCAAAAACACCAACATGCCAATCGCCAGACTGGAAGGAAAGCAAGGCGCAGAGCTGTACGAGTTCGCATTGAGCAGTGGCCGCCTGATCTATGGCGAGCAATTGTTACCACTAGCCCCCGGGCCGACACTGCCGGCCGAGTTTCGCTGGATCAGGCTTGAGAACGGCAGCTATCGTGGGGCGTGGCACCATGATGAGCGAATGCATGACCTGGCACTGCCGCTCGACCCGCTCTATTACATCGATACCCAGACGGGCATGACTGGCAAGCTTGTGCATGATCTTGACCCGTTCATTGCCAGCCAACTGGCAAGCGCACCTACGGTGCCCGAACACTTGATCATCCCCCTGAGCCACCGGTTGAATGCGCTGAATCGGCAGGTTCCAACGCCTACAAGCGTACGCAGTGAAGAAATCGACAGTGTTCAACCCAGGCCGCACCTGACGCTGGGCAGCCTTGAATTCAGCGCCTACATGCCCAAGACCGGCCGCATGCAGCGGCAGATGCAGCATCGGGCCGCACTGGCGTTCGACTATGACGGTTTACGCGCCAGCGGCAGCGACGAAAAACCGCTGACCCGCCTGGTCGACAACACCAGCCAGCGCATCCGCCGCCAACCCCAGGCCGAGCAGGCACTGCGCAAGGTGCTGCGCGACCTGGGCTTCAAGGCCGCCACCCGGCAGAGCAAGGCGCTGCCTGACAGCGCCGGCGAAATGCTCCAGTTGCCCGATGACGAAGCCTGGCTGCACTTTGCCCGCGAAGGCCTGCCACGCCTGCGCGAGGCCGGCTGGGACATCGACATCCACCGTGATTTCGCCTTCAACCTGCAGGAGGTGGACGACTGGTACGCCAGCATCGACGAAGCGCCCGGCCATGAGTGGTTCGACCTGGAGCTGGGCATCGTGGTCGATGGCCAGCGCCACAGCCTGCTACCGATCGTGCTGCAACTGCTGCGCAGCAACCCGGAACTGCTGCGCCCCAGCGAACTGGCCAGACGCAGTGACGACGAGCACCTGCTGATCGACCTCAACCGTGGCCGCCTCGATGCCCCGGCCCTGCGCGTTGCCTTGCCCTATGGCCGCATCAAGGCGGTGATGGGCACCCTGGGCGAACTGTACCTGCACGAAGACGCCGCAGGCCCGACGCTGCGCCTGGACCGTGCCGATGCCTCACGCCTGAACGACATCGACGGCCTGCCCCTGCATTGGGAGGGTGGCGAGCATGTGCGCGACCTGGGCCGTCGCCTGCGCGATGCCCGTGACTTGCAGGTAGAACCGCCAACCGGGCTGCAGGCCAGCCTGCGCCCTTACCAGCAACAAGGCCTGAACTGGCTCCAGGCACTGCGCGAGATGGGCACCGGCGGCATCCTTGGCGACGACATGGGGCTGGGCAAGACCTTGCAGGCCCTGGCACACCTGCTGCTGGAGAAACAGTCCGGGCGCCTGAGCGCACCGGCCCTGGCGGTGATGCCGACCAGCCTGGTACCCAACTGGCTGGACGAAGCCCAGCGCTTCGCCCCCGGGCTGCGCGTGCTGGCCCTGCAAGGTCCGGGGCGCAGCAAGCATTTCGCCAAACTGCACGAATACGACCTGGTCCTGACCACCTATGCCCTGGTGCCGCGCGACCTCGAACACCTGCGTACCCAGGCCTGGCATGTGCTGGTGCTGGACGAGGCACAGAACATCAAGAGCAGCACCAGCAAGGCCGCCCTCGCGGTTTGCGAGCTGCGCGCCAATCAGCGGGTCTGCCTGACTGGCACGCCAATGGAAAACAACCTGGGCGAGCTGTGGTCGATTTTCCACTTCCTCATGCCTGGCTGGCTGGGTGACCTGAAGCGCTTCAACCAGGATTACCGCACACCGATCGAGCGCCACGGCGACAGCGAGCGCATGGCCCACCTGGCCAGCCGCATCCGCCCGTTCCTGCTGCGCCGCACCAAGGAGCAGGTGGCCACCGAGTTGCCGGCCAAGACCGAGATGGTGCACTGGGTCGAGCTTAGCGATGCCCAGCGTGACACCTACGAGGCCGTGCGGGTGGCCATGGACAAGAAAGTCCGCGATGAGATCACCCGCAATGGCGCCGCGCGCAGCCAGATCGTCATTCTTGATGCCCTGCTCAAGCTGCGTCAGGTTTGCTGCGACCTGCGTCTGGTCAAAGGGGTGGAAAGCAAAGGCAATCAGGCCGACAAGGGCAAACTGGGCGCGCTGCTGGAAATGCTCGAAGAGCTGCTCAGCGAAGGGCGCCGGGTGCTGTTGTTCTCGCAGTTCACCTCGATGCTGGCGTTGATCGAAAAGGAGCTGGAGAAGCGCAAGATCCGCTACAGCCTGCTGACCGGCGACACCCGCGACCGACGCACGCCGGTGCAACAGTTCCAGCAGGGTGATAGCGAAGTGTTCCTGATCAGCCTCAAGGCGGGTGGCGTGGGCTTGAACCTGACGGCCGCAGACACGGTCATCCACTTCGACCCCTGGTGGAACCCGGCCAGCGAAAACCAGGCCACCGACCGCGCCTACCGTATTGGCCAGGACAAACCGGTGTTCGTGTTCAAGCTGATCACCCGGGGAACGGTGGAAGAAAAGATCCAGCTGTTGCAGCAGGAGAAGGCGGCATTGGCCGCGAGCCTGCTCGATGGCGGGCAGGCCGGGCAATGGCGATTGGGGGATGAAGATATCGAAGCGTTGTTTGCGCCACTGCCCGGGAAGCGCGGGCGGTAGAACCTGAGTCTTATGTTGCCTTTACTGGCCTCTTCGCGGGCACGCCCGCTCCCACAGGGACACCAGTGCCCTCAAGGACAGCGCAGGACCTGTGGGAGCGGGTTCACCCGCGAAGAGGCCGGCACAGGTACAACACTAATATCGAAACCAGCGCAGCACCTGTGGGAGCGGGCGCGCCCGCGAAGGGGCCGGCGCGGTCAATCGACCAACTGCGCCTCCCGCAACGCCCCCAACGCCTCCAGCCACCGCGGCTGCTGGCGATAGTCAGTCCGCGCAAAACTGAAGCCTCGCATCAGAGCAAGGCGCGGCGATGGCTTGACTTTCAAGCGCTGCGCAGCCATCAGAGCAAGCTCTGCCGAAGCCCGGTCATTACATACCAGGCCCACGTCACAACCCGCACCGAAAGCAGCCTCGACGCGACCCGCAACGTCTCCAACCACATGGGCACCTGCCATGGACAGGTCATCACTGAAAATCACGCCTTCAAAGCCAAGCTCTCCCCTGAGAATGTCCTGAAGCCAGCGCCTGGAAAAACCGGCGGGCTTGCTATCGACCTGAGGATAGATCACATGTGCTGGCATCACTGCCGTCAGTTGCCGTGCCAATCGGGTAAATGGCACCAAATCCGTCTTGCGCAGTTCATCCAGGCTGCGATCATCCACGGGAATGGCCACATGCGAATCAGCCTCAGCCCAGCCATGCCCCGGAAAATGCTTGCCGCATGCTGCCATGCCCGCCGCAGTCATGCCACGGACGAACGCTGCACCCAGTTGCGTCACACGCTCAGGATCACCATCGAAGGCGCGTGCACCAATGACAGCACTGCGCCCATGATCCAGATCGAGCACTGGAGCAAAACTCAAATCCAGCCCGATCGCCAGCACCTCGGTTGCCATCAACCAGCCACAATGCCCAGCCAATCGCTCGGCATCATCGCTCTGGGCGATCTGCCGCATGGATGGCAACCTGACGAACCCTTCACGCAAGCGCTGCACCCGCCCGCCTTCCTGGTCGACCGCTATGAGCAGGTCAGGGCGCAGAGCACGTACCGATGCACACAACTCCCGCACCTGACGCGGGTGGGCAATATTACGTGCAAAGATGATCAAACCAGCTACTTCAGGCTGGACCAACAACTGACGATCCTCGGGCGTCAGCGCTGTGCCTTCGATATCGACCATCAAGGCCCCCTGCATACAAAATGTCATGACAAAATCCTCTAAGCGAATATCAGAAACCCATTACGGGCAAAACGGAGAAATCTCCGCTTTGCCCGAGTCTCTGGAATGCGCGTCGCCTGGTACACCGGAGAGCATTTCCCGGGGTACTCACGCAATACGCACATCGCAAACGCAGGATCCTGTCTCGGACCGAGCAGGGTCGAGCCTCGTCAGTCGACCAGTTGGGCCTCTTTCAATGCGCACAATGCATGATGCCAACGAGGCTGCTGACGATAGTCAGTCCGCGCAAAGCCTTGCCCGCGCATGCCTGCGATGCGCGGCGAAGGTTTGACCTTCATGCGTTGTGCCGCACTTAGCGCCAGCTCCGCCGCCGCCCGATCGTTGCAAACCAGCCCCATATCACAACCGGCGCTCAGTGCCGCTTCGATGCGACTGGCCGCATCCCCGACAACATGTGCGCCGGCCATCGACAAATCGTCACTGAAGATCACCCCGTCGAAACCCAGCTCGCCACGCAGGATGTCCTGCAACCAGCGCCGCGAGAAGCCGGCCGGCTGGTTGTCGACCTGCGGGTAGATGACATGTGCCGGCATCACTGCCGCCAGTTGCCCGCTCAGGCGGGTGAACGGCACCAGGTCGGCCTGGCGCAGTTGTTCGAGGCTGCGCTCATCGGTGGGAATGGCCACATGGGAGTCTGCTTCGGCCCAGCCATGCCCCGGGAAGTGCTTGCCGCAGGCCGCCATGCCCGCCGCATTCATGCCACGGATGAACGCCCCGGCCAGTTGCGTGGCACGCAGCGGGTCACCCTCGAAGGCGCGGCTGCCCACCACGGCGCTGCGCTGATGGTCCAGGTCAAGTACCGGGGCAAAGCTGAGGTCCAGGCCAACCGCCAGCACCTCGGTCGCCATCAACCAACCGCACTGCTCGGCCAGGTACTCGGCGTTGTCATTATCCGCCAGCGCCCGCATCGCAGGCAGCCGCACAAAGCCTTGGCGCAAGCGCTGCACCCGGCCGCCCTCCTGGTCCACCGCCAGGATCAGGTCGGGGCGAATGGCACGGATCGACGCACACAGTTCACGCACCTGGCGCGGGCTGTCGATGTTGCGGGCAAAGATGATCAGGCCGGCCACTTCAGGCTGGCGCAGCAGGTGACGGTCTTCGGCGGTCAGCCATTTACCGGCGATATCCACCATCAAGGAGCCTTGCAGGCTGACAGTCATGGGTAATCCTTCATTGAAGACTGAGAGAAGCCCACTGGGGGCAGGCGGCCTGCTCGATGCGCACCGGGCAATGGGCCGGCACCTGGTCGAACAGGCTTAGCAAATCGGTGTTGCGCAGGCGTATGCAGCCATGGGACAGCGCTACGCCCAAGGGTTCCGTATCCGGGGTGCCGTGCAAATAGATATAACGGCGGAAGGTATCGACCGTGCCCAGGCGGTTGACCCCCAGCTCACAGCCACTGAGCCAGAGGATGCGAGTGAGGACCCAGTCCCGGCCGGGGTATTGCGCATGCAAGGTCGGCGACCATACCTCGCCAGTCCAGCGGCGCCCGGCCAATACCGCATTCAGCGGCAAGCCCGCGCCGATCTTCGCCCGCACCTGGTGCAGGCCACGTGGCGTGCAACCCGAACCGCTGCACTCGCCGGCACCGTTGCGCGCCGTGGAAACCGGCAGGCGCACGCGCAGCTGGCCATCGGCAAAACCATAAAGGCGCTGGTCGGCAAGGGAAATGTGCAGGAAGTCGAGGTCGGGCATGGGCGCTAGCTTAGCCGAAGCGCCCTGCCCCGCCCAGCCTTCAGGCCTTGGCGGTGGTGGCGCTTGCGCTGGTCTTGGTGCGCGGGCGCAGTTGCGCGGCGGCCATGGCGTCGTCGGTAACACCACTATCGGCACGCATGCCCGCAGCCAAGAAGGGCACCATCAGGCGCATTACCTGCTCGATCGAGGTATTGATGCCGAAATCGGTCTCGGCAATCGCACGCAGGGCCTTGATGCCGGACATGCTGAAGGCGGCGGCGCCAAGCATGAAGTGCACCCGCCAGAACAGCTCCAGCGGCGGGATGCGCGGCGCGGCCTCGTTGACCAGCAGCATGTAGCGGCGGAACACCTTGCCGTACATGTCTTCCAGGTACCGCCGCAGGTGGCCCTGGCTCTGGCTGAAGGCCAGGCCCAGCAAGCGCATGAAGATCGACAGGTCGTTGTTGCTGCGCGGCTGCACGGCCAACGCCTGCTCGACCAGCATTTCCAGCAGCTCTTCGAGGCTCGGCTTTTGCTCCGGCTTGGCCTGGCGCCGCTCCAGCTCACGTTCGAGGCTGGCGCAGAATGGCCCCAGGAAGCGCGAGAACACTGCCTGGATCAGAGCCTTCTTGGAGCCGAAGTGATAGTTGACCGCCGCCAGGTTGACCCCGGCCTTGCTGGTAATCAGCCGCAACGAGGTTTCGGCGAACCCCCTTTCCGCGAACAGCTGCTCGGCAGCATCGAGAATGCGTTCAACGGTTTCCGATTGGGCCATGACTACTCCGACTACTCCGCCAGACAAACAGGTGTTTGAAACATACGTTTCAGCCCTGCTTCTGTCAAGGCTCGGTGACCGGCCGGTCGCCATTTAAAAGCGCCAGACGGGCGGCTGCAAGCGCCATTCCTGCTGTTATTGCAGGTTTTGGCTTGCAGCGCATCCAGTACTGTATATAATCCCAGTCACTGTACAAAAAGACAGAGCGCTCACCATGTTGAAACTGACGCCACGCCAAGCCGAAATTCTCGCGTTCATCAAGCGTTGCCTGGAAGACAACGGTTTCCCGCCGACGCGCGCCGAGATCGCTCAGGAGCTGGGCTTCAAGTCGCCCAACGCCGCCGAGGAGCACCTCAAGGCCCTCGCCCGCAAGGGCGCGATCGAGATGACCCCGGGCGCCTCCCGTGGCATTCGCATTCCCGGCCTCGAAGCCAAGGCCGAAGAAAGCGGCCTGCCGATCATCGGCCGGGTTGCCGCCGGTGCGCCGATCCTTGCCGAACAGCACATCGAGCAATCCTGCAACATCAACCCCGACTTCTTCCACCCCCAGGCCGACTATCTGCTACGCGTCCACGGCATGAGCATGAAGGACGTCGGCATCTTCGATGGCGACCTGCTGGCGGTACACACCTGCCGCGAAGCCCGCAATGGCCAGATCGTCGTGGCCCGCATCGGCGACGAAGTGACCGTCAAGCGCTTCAAGCGCGAAGGCAGCAAGGTCTGGCTGCTTGCCGAAAACCCCGAATTCGCCCCCATCGAAGTCGACCTGAAAGAACAGGAGCTGGTGATCGAGGGCTTGAGCGTCGGCGTCATTCGCCGCTGATCCAGGAGGCGTCATGCAGCAGTTCATTCACGCACCCGAGCAAGCCCAGTTGCCATTGTTCGAAGCATTCCTCGCTCAACCCGTACTGCCTGGCCTGAAAGCCAGCGAAGTGGCGCGCAAGAGCAGCCAGCCCGAGCTGTTCAGCGAACTGTCGCTGCGCGGAGCCCCGGGGCACTGCCAAAGCCTTCTGGCACCAGTGCTACGCGAACTGAGCGAAGAGGACGAGACGCGCTGGCTGACCCTGATCGCCCCACCGTCGAGCCTGACCCAGGCCTGGCTGCGCGATGCCGGGCTCAACCGTGAACGTATCCTGCTGCTGCAACCTCGCGGCAATCAAAGCCCGCTTCAACTGGCCTGCGAAGCCTTGCGCCTGGGCCGTAGCCACACCGTGGTCAGCTGGCTGGGCAGCGTCAACGCCACTGCACGCCAGCAATTGCTGCGCGCCGCCGGTACTGGAAACGCACAAAGCCTGAACATCCGCCTCGGCTGATGTTCAGGCTTTGCCTGTCACTGCATGAAACCTGACGCCCTGCTGCACCTCAGTGCAGCACACGCGGCCCTTCATCACGCTCAAGCTCGCCATCAATCAGGCGACCGGCCATCTGCACGCCGACGCTGAGCATGGCTTTGGCCACTTCCACATGCTGCCCCTGCAGAAACGCCTTGGCGTCTTCCGAAAAATCCAGGGTTACCAGAGAGCCCTCATCCTCGGCGCGACGCAGTTCGATGCGGCCATCAGGCAACTCGACAATTTCCAGAAACGACGTAGACATAAATGGCAGTTCTCCGCGAAAGGCCAGTATTGTACCAGCCGTAGCAGCTATCAGCACTCACTCAACGCGTCACGGAAACGTCGCACCAGGCCTTTGAGGTTGCTGCGCCAGCTTTCCAGCTCGGCACGCGACAGCGCCGGATGCTCGGGTTCATCGAGATTGACCGCCTGGATCAGTGGCTGGGTAACGTCGGTTTTCGGTGCTTTTCTCGCGACCGGTGGTCGGAACAAATCGGCATAAGCACCGAGCATTTGCGCCAGCCAGGTTTCGCGCTGGCGGGCCAGCTCCAGCAGCTCGGCCACTTCCGGAATGGCGATACCGTTCAGGGCATCGTCGGCCAGTGCTTGCTCGACCGTTGCAACCACAGGCAGGCGGTAGAACCCACCGATTTCATGGCACAGGCCCAGCAGAGCGCCATAGAGATGGAACAGCGCCGCCTCGCGTTCGGCCTGGACCAGGCCCTGGGCATTCATGGCCTGGCTTTGCTCAGCCTTGGCCATGGACTCGAGGGCAAGGCCGGCGAAGAACAGTTTCTGGTTGGTGCGGGTGTAGAGTTCCTGGGCCATTTCAGTGCCCTCCCATGAGGCTGCGAGGCGGATAGCTGCATCATAAATGATTGGGGCCGCTTTGCGCCCCTTCGCGGGCTTGCCCCGCCTGACCGGTTAACGCGGTCAATTGTAGGAGCGGCCTTGTGTCGCGAAAGGGCTGCAAAGCAGCCCCAGGGTTTCAGCGCAGATGCACAAATTGCTGGGGCTGCTTTGCAGCCCTTTCGCGACACAAGGCCGCTCCTACAAGGGCACGCGCAGGTCAGAGACTGATGAAGAATCAGCGCTTGTCTTCAACCTTCCACGCGTTGCCGTCGTAGAACGCCTTCCAGCCGGTCGGCTTGCCGTCCACCTCGGACTGCACGTACTGCTCCTTGGTCTTGCGGCTGTAGCGGATCACCGCAGGGCGGCCTTCCGGGTCTTTCTGCGGTGCATCGCACAAGAAGTGGTACTTCGGATCGATCTCGTGCTTGTGCGGAACGATCTCCAACACCAGCGGTGCGCGGGTTTCGCGGTTCTTGGGGAACTGGCTGGCGGCCAGGAACAGCCCCGAAGCGCCATCACGCAACACGTAGGTATCGTCGACCTTTTCACACTTGAGCTCTGGCATGTCCACCTTGTCCATCTTCGGTGGCGCCGCCTCGCCGCTCTTGAGCAGCTTGCGGGTGTTCTTGCATGCCGGGTTGGTGCAACCGAAAAACTTGCCGAAGCGGCCAGTCTTCAACTGCATCTCGCTGCCGCACTTGTCGCACTCCAGGCTCGGCCCTTCGTAACCCTTGATGCGGTAGTTGCCTTCCTCGATCTCGTAGCCGGCGCAATCCGGGTTGTTACCGCAGATGTGCAGCTTGTGCTTCTCATCCAGCAGGTAGGCATCCATCGCCGTGGCGCAGATCGGGCAGCGGTGCTTGCCCAGCAACACGCGGGATTCCGATTCACCCTCGTCATCAGCGGCAATTTCGTCGCCCGGCACCAGGTTGACGGTGGCCTTGCAGCGCTCTTTCGGTGGCAGGCTGTAGCCCGAGCAACCGAGGAATACGCCGGTAGAGGCGGTGCGGATCATCATCGGCCGGCCACATTCCTTGCACGGAATGTTGGTCATGGTCGGCTGGTTGGCGCGCATGCCGTCTTCGCTGGACTCGGCGGTCTGCAACTTCTTGCTGAAGTCGCCGTAGAACTCGTCGAGCACGTTCTTCCAGTCACGCTCGCCCTGGGCCACGTCGTCGAGGTTCTCTTCCATGTCGGCGGTAAAGCCGTAATCCATCAGGTTGGAGAAGCTCTCGGACAGGCGCTCGGTGACGATGTCGCCCATCTTCTCGGAATAGAAGCGGCGGTTGTGCAGGGTCACATAGCCACGGTCCTGAATGGTCGAGATGATCGCCGCATAGGTCGACGGGCGGCCGATGCCGCGCTTTTCCATTTCCTTGACCAGGCTGGCTTCGGTGAAGCGTGCCGGTGGCTTGGTGAAGTGCTGGCTCGGGTCGATCTGGATCAGCTTCAGCGCTTCACCCTGGACCATTTCCGGCAACACGTCATCTTCGCCAGGCTTGCTCTGCTGCGGCAGCACACGGGTGTAACCGTCGAACTTGAGGATACGGCCCTTGGCACGCAGCTCGAAGTCGCCTGCTGCCACGGTGACGCTGGTGGACAGGTACTGCGCCGGCGGCATCTGGCAGGCCAGGAACTGGCGCCAGATCAGCTCGTACAGGCGCTCGGCGTCGCGCTCCATGCCACTGAGCTTGCTCGGGTGAGTATTCACGTCGGAAGGACGAATCGCTTCGTGCGCCTCCTGGGCGCCTTCCTTGCTGCCGTACACCAGCGGCGCCTCGGGCAGGTACTGCTTGCCGAACTCGCGCTCGATGTAGCTGCGCGCCATGTCCAGGGCGTCGGCCGACAGGTTGGTCGAGTCGGTACGCATGTAGGTGATGTAGCCGGCTTCGTACAAGCGCTGGGCCATCATCATGGTTTTCTTCACGCCGAAGCCCAGCCGGTTGCTGGCTGCCTGCTGCAGGGTGGAGGTAATGAACGGTGCCGACGGCTTGCTGCTGGTCGGGCGGTCTTCGCGCTTGACCACGCTGAAGCTGGAAGCCTTGAGCTTCTCCAGCGCCGCCATGGCCTGGGCTTCATTCAGCGGTTTGAAGGCCTCGCCCTTCTCGCGTGCCACTTCGAAACGCACCTTGGCGTTCTTGGCGGTGCCGAGGTCGGCGTGGATTTCCCAGTATTCTTCCGGGATGAACGCGCGGATTTCACGCTCGCGCTCAACCACCAGCTTTACCGCCACCGACTGAACACGGCCGGCGGACAGGCCACGGGCGATCTTGGCCCACAACAGCGGCGAAACCATGTAGCCGACCACGCGGTCGAGGAAGCGCCGCGCCTGCTGGGCGTTGACCCGGTCGATATCCAGCTCGCCCGGCTGCGAGAAGGCATCCTGGATGGCCTTCTTGGTAATTTCGTTGAACACCACGCGCTTGTAGCGGGTGTCATCGCCGCCGATGGCCTCGCGCAGGTGCCAGGCGATGGCTTCCCCTTCGCGGTCCAAGTCGGTTGCGAGATAGATGGTGTCGGCGTCCTTCGCCAGGCGGCGCAGCTCTTCGATCACCTTTTCCTTGCCAGGCAGGATCTCGTACTTGGCCTTCCAGCCGTGGTCGGGATCGACGCCCATGCGCGCCACCAGCTGGCGGCGGGCCTTTTCCTTCGGCGACAGGGCCGGAGCCTCACCCGCGGCCTTGCCACGCTTGGCGGCTGGCTCTTTGCTGGCGCTGGCCGAACCGCTGGTGGGGAGGTCTCGGATATGGCCGATACTCGACTTCACCACGTACTGGTTGCCCAGGTACTTGTTGATGGTCTTGGCCTTGGCCGGGGATTCCACAATGACCAGCGATTTGCCCATGGATCGGAGTATTCCTGAATCTGAAGATAAAAAACGCGTCAGGTGCCAGACGCGGCACCGCTATATATAGTGGCAAAAGTGTGAGGTCAAGTTCGGACTATCACTCGTGCGACTTGCCCAGCACCTCGAGCAGCCCCTCTTCGGCCTTGACCAAAGCAAAGCGTGGCACCTGCTCGCCGTCAACCTCGACGGACTCCTGGAACATCGAAAGTGGCCGTACCCAGAAGCTGTAATCACCATACAGGCATTGGTAGAACACCATCCACTCTTCGTTCTCGGAGTGCCGCGCAACACTGAAGACACGGTACTCAGGCCCTTTGTAATGCCGGTATACGCCTGGTTGTATCTGCATGTTGCCCACCCTCTTGAATAAAACCTGTAAAAAACAAAACCGGGGCACAAGGCCCCGGTCGCTGTCCCGCTACGCGATCAGACGCGCTCGAAGACAGTGGTGATACCTTGGCCGAGGCCGACGCACATGGTCGCCACCCCCAGGGTGCCGCCATTCTGCTTCATGACGTTGAGCAGGGTGCCGGAAATCCGTGCCCCGGAGCAACCGAACGGGTGGCCCAAGGCAATGGCGCCGCCGTGCAGGTTAACCTTCTCATCCATCTTGTCGAGCACTTTCAAGTCTTTCAGCACTGGCAGGGCCTGTGCGGCGAAGGCTTCGTTGAGCTCGATGAAGTCGATGTCGGCCATGGTCAGGCCAGCACGCTTGAGGGCTTTCTGGGTCGACGGCACCGGGCCGTAGCCCATGATCGCCGGGTCGACACCCGCCACCGCCATGGAACGGATCACCGCCAATGGCTGGATACCCAGGTCCATGGCACGCTGACCGGACATGACGATCATGCACGATGCGCCGTCGGTGATCTGCGACGAGGTACCGGCAGTGACGGTACCGCCTTTCGGGTTGAACGCAGGCTTCAGCGACGCCAGGCCTTCAAGGGTGGTTTCCGGGCGAATGGTTTCGTCGAAATCGAACACCTTCAGGAAGCCGTTCTCGTCATAGCCCTGCATCGGGATGATCTCGTCCTTGAACTTGCCTTCGACCGTGGCCTTGTGGGCCAACTGGTGCGAACGCAGGCCGAACAGGTCCTGCTGCTCACGGGTGATGCCGTGCATCTTGCCGAGCATTTCCGCGGTCAGGCCCATCATCCCGGAAGCCTTGGCGGCATGCAAGGACAGGTGCGGGTTGGGGTCGACGCCATGCATCATGCTGACGTGGCCCATGTGCTCCACGCCACCGACCACGAACACATCACCGTTGCCGGTCATGATCGCCTGGGCGGCGGTGTGCAGCGCGCTCATCGACGAGCCGCACAGGCGGCTGACGGTCTGCGCCGCGGAAGTGTGCGGGATCTGGGTCATCAGCGAGGCCATGCGGGCGATGTTCCAGCCCTGCTCGAGGGTCTGGTTGACGCAGCCCCAGATCACGTCCTCGACTTCTTTCGGGTCGACCTTGTCGTTGCGTTCCAGCAGTTTGCTGATCAGGTGCGCCGACATGTCTTCGGCGCGGGTATTGCGGTGCATGCCACCCTTGGAGCGGCCCATCGGCGTGCGACCGAAGTCGACAATCACCACGTCTCTTGGATTCAGGCTCATATCAAATCTCTCGCTCTAGCTCGTTGACCGCTCAGTTGAAGAAGCGCTGGCCGTTCTTGGCCATTTCACGCAGCTTGGCGGTCGGGTGGTACAGCGGCCCCAGGTCGGCGTACTGATCGGCCAGGGCAACGAATTCGGCCACACCGATCGAGTCGATGTAGCGAAGCGCACCACCGCGGAAGGGAGGGAAGCCAATGCCGTAGACCAGACCCATGTCGGCTTCGGCGGCGGTTTCCACGATGCCGTCTTCCAGGCAGCGCACGGTCTCCAGGCACAGCGGGATCATCATCCAGTTGATGATGTCTTCGTCGGTAACTTCACGCTGCTCGAAAACGATCGGCTTGAGCACATCGAGCACGGTGGCATCAGCGACCTTCTTCGGTTTGCCGCGCTTGTCGGTTTCGTAGGCGTAGAAGCCCTTGCCGTTCTTCTGGCCCAGGCGGTTGGCCTCGTACAGCGCGTCAACGGCCGAGCGGCGCTCGTCCTTCATGCGGTCCGGGAAGCCTTCGGCCATAACGTCGCGGCCGTGGTGGCCGGTGTCGATGCCGACCACGTCCATCAGGTACGCCGGGCCCATCGGCCAGCCGAATTTTTCCATGACCTTGTCGATTCGCACGAAGTCGACACCGGCGCTTACCAGCTTGGCGAAGCCGCCGAAGTACGGGAACAGCACACGGTTGACCAGGAAGCCCGGGCAGTCGTTGACCACGATCGGGTTCTTGCCCATCTTCTTGGCGTAGGCCACGGTGGTGGCGACCGCCACTTCACTGGACTTCTCGCCACGGATGACTTCCACCAGCGGCATCATGTGCACCGGGTTGAAGAAGTGCATGCCGACGAAGTTTTCCGGGCGCTTGAGCGCCTTGGCCAGCAGGTTGATGGAGATGGTCGAGGTGTTGGAGGCGAGGATCGCATCGTCCTTCACCTGGCCTTCCACTTCGGCCAGCACGGCCTGCTTGACCTTCGGGTTTTCGACAACGGCTTCGACGACGATGTCGACATTGGCGAAATCGCCATAGGACAGGGTCGGGCGAATGGCGTTGAGTGCCTCGGCCATCTTGGCCGGGGTCAGGCGGCCCTTCTCGACGCGGTTGCCGAGCAGCTTGGAGGCCTCGTTCAGGCCCAGCTGGATGGCTTCCTCGCGGATGTCCTTCATCAGGATCGGGGTGCCCTTGACCGCCGACTGATAGGCGATGCCGCCACCCATGATGCCGGCGCCGAGCACGGCGGCCTGCTTCACATCGTGGGCGATTTCGTCATGTGCCTTGGCCTTGCGCTTGAGTTCCTGGTCGTTGAGGAACAGGCCGATCAGGCTCTGCGCAACCGAGGTCTTGGCCAGCTTGGCGAAGCCTGCGGCTTCGACTTCCAGGGCCTTGTCACGGCCGAGGTTGGCAGCCTTCTGAATGGTCTTGATGGCTTCGACCGGTGCCGGGTAGTTCGGGCCGGCCTGGCCGGCGACGAAGCCCTTGGCAGTCTCGAAGGCCATCATCTGCTCGATGGCGTTGAGCTTGAGTTTTTCCAGTTTCGGTTGGCGCTTGGCCTTGTAGTCCAGCTCGCCACTGATGGCGCGCTTGACCAGGTCGAGGGCGCCAGCCATCAGCAGTTCAGGCGCGACCACGGCGTCGACGGCACCCACTTTCAGGGCGTCTTCGGCACGGTTTTCCTTGCCGGCGGCGATCCACTCGATGGCGTTGTCCGAACCGATCAGGCGCGGCAGGCGCACAGTACCGCCGAAGCCCGGGTAGATACCCAGCTTGACTTCCGGCAGGCCGATCTTGGCGCTGGTGGACATGACCCGGTAGTCGGCGGCCAGGCACATTTCCAGGCCACCGCCCAGGGCGATACCGTTGATGGCTGCGACGGTCGGCACTTCGAGGTCTTCGAAGGCGTTGAAGATGCGATTGGCTTCCAGGTTGCCGGCGACCAGTTCGGCCTCGGGCAGCTTGAAGTTGTCGACGAACTCGGTGATGTCGGCGCCGACGATGAACACGTCCTTGCCACTGCTGACGATAACGCCCTTGACCGAGGCGTCGGCCTGAATGGCATCGACGGCCTGGCGCAGTTCGTTCAGGGTCAGGCGGTTGAACTTGTTGACGGACTCACCCTTGAGGTCGAACTTGAGCTCGACGATGCCACTTTCAAGAGCCTTAACCGTGATGGCTTTACCTTCGTAAATCATCAACTGATCTCCACGATATGGAAGCTGAACTGTACACGCCGATCGCTGCAGCAAAAGCAGGCATAGCCGCCCTGCCCCAGGCACACCCGTCAGCGCGCTAGTCGGAAGTATGGCTTGGCGTCATGACATACAAACGCTCAATTCATACGCCCGTTTGATTTGGGTGTGCACACATTCTCCGAAAAGATCGACGTTGTCAAATGCTCGCGAGCAAGGTGAAAACACGACTTTCCGGTCATTTTGTAGCGTTCTGGTACGAAACATGATGGCGGTGATTGCTGGCCATTCATGTCGGCGATTGCCTTGCGCGGCGACCTCGAACGGCTACACTGGCACTTGCTTGATGCATACCCGGCCTGCCTGGCCTTTTCTGCGCAGCAGAACGCAAAGCGGCGACTTGGCACCCCACCCCTTCAGGGGATCGGCCAAGCCGCCGCTTTGTCGTTTGGGCTTACCTATAGAGAAAAGGTTGATGGAGGGGCATAGCGGCCCTGTGGGAGCGGGTTTACCCGCGAACACCGGCAAAGCCGGTGCCATACACCGAGTCGTCTTCTTCGCGGGTGAACCCGCTCCCACAGGGACCGCGTAAAGGCATCATTCAGGCCAAGGTTTCAAGGACGTAGGCAACATCCTGCAACACAGCCGTATCCCCCCGCTCGGTCCAGTACAGCGCGATCATCCGGGCATCGGCTTCTACCTTGTAGACGCTCGCCGGCAAGCGCGACAGGGGCTCCATGAAGCGCGGATCCTCGCAGGGCTCACGCCACTGGTTCCACCAAACCCCCGGGGTGATCTGCCAGAAGCAGAAGCTGTCCTCATGCCCGCGGCGGCGTGCCCGGTGGTACTGCGGGCACGGGCTTGGCGGCTCCTTTTCCAGCCAGTGCGGCCACTGCTGCGGCGCCAGTTGCATGGCCAGGCCCATGCGCCGAGCCTCAAGGCGCAGCTTCATCTGCTCGCTCTGCTTGCGCGAGGTGCGCAGCCAGGAAAGCGGGCTGAGAATCAGCGCGAGGATTGACACCACCAGCAATACCGTCATATCTGTAGTTCCCATAAAACGTTGCAAATGAGCTGGTTAGCCATTTTTCACGGAAGACCCGCCCGAAAGCGACCATACTTCTTCTATCGCGATTGTCAGGAGTTCCGCTCATGTCCTACGAACATCTTCTGGTCGCCGTCGACCTGACCGAAGAATGCGACCCGGTGATCAAACGTGCCATGGCGCTGGCTGCACCGTCGAATGCCAAGGTTTCACTGGTACACATCGTCGAGCCGATGGCCATGGCATTCGGTGGTGATGTGCCAATGGACCTGTCGCAGCTGCAACAGCAGCAGTTCGACCAGGCCAAGGAGCGCATGGACCGGCTGTTCAACAAATACCCGGACATCCACCGCGGCGACTCGCACCTGACCTATGGCCAGCCGCGCCAGGAAATCCATCAGCTGGCCAAGGATCAGAAGTGCGACCTGATCGTGGTCGGCAGCCATGGCCGTCACGGCCTGGCGTTGCTGCTGGGCTCCACGGCCAATGACGTGCTGCATGGTGCACCGTGCGATGTGCTGGCGGTGCGCTTGCTGAAGAAAGAATGATTTGATCTGTACCGGCCTCTTCGCGGGTAAACCCGCTCCCACAGGTACCGCACAGACCTGAAAATCTGTGGGGGACCTGTGGGAGCGGGTTTACCCGCGAAGAGGCCGGGCCAGGCTAACGCCGGTCAGCCTTCCAGCTCGGCCCAGCGCTCCACCAGCACATCCAGCTCCGCCTGCAGCTTCTCGATCTTCGCCAGCACCGCCGAAGTTTCTGCAATCGGCCGCTGATAGAAGCCCGCCGCATTCACTTCTTCCTGGGCCTCGGCCATGCGCTGTTCCAGCGCGTCGATCTGCCCTGGCAGCATCTCCAGCTCGCGCTGCAGCTTGTAGCTGAGCTTCTTCTTCGATGCTTCTTCCGCCACCGGCGCAGCCACTGGCGCCGGCTTGGCCTCGACCTTCTCCACCACCGCGCTGTTGAGCGCAGACTTGCCGCCCTTGCTTTCGGTCACGCCCAGCAGCTTCGGCGAACCGCCCTGGCGAATCCAGTCCTCGTAACCACCGACGTACTCGCGCACCTTGCCCTCGCCTTCGAACACCAGGGTGCTGGTGACGACGTTGTCGAGGAACGCCCGGTCGTGGCTGACGATCAGCACGGTGCCCTTGTAGTTGGACAGTACTTCCTCGAGCAGCTCGAGGGTTTCCACATCCAGGTCGTTGGTCGGTTCGTCGAGCACCAGCAGGTTGGCCGGCTTGCTGAACAGCTTGGCCAGCAGCAGCCGCGCGCGCTCGCCACCCGACAGCGCCTTAACCGGCGTACGGGCGCGCTGGGGGCTGAACAAGAAGTCACCGAGGTAACTCAGCACATGGCGGTTCTGGCCGTCGATCTCGATGAAATCGCGGCCTTCGGCCAGGTTGTCGATCACGGTCTTTTCCAGCTCGAGCTGGTGGCGCATCTGGTCGAAATAGGCCACTTCCAGCTTGGTGCCGCGCTCGACCTTGCCGCTGGTCGGCTCCAGGTCGCCAAGCATCAGCTTGAGCAGGGTGGTCTTGCCGGTACCGTTGGCGCCCAGCAGGCCGATGCGATCCTCACGCTGCAGGACCATGGAGAAATCCTTGACCAGCATCGGCCCCTCAGGGTGATGGAAGCTGACGTTTTCCAGCACCATCACCTGCTTGCCGGACTTTTCCGCCGCCTCGATCTGGATGTTGGCCTTGCCCTGGCGCTCGCGGCGTTCGCTGCGCTCCACGCGCAGCGCCTTGAGCGCACGCACGCGGCCTTCGTTGCGGGTACGACGGGCCTTGATGCCCTGACGGATCCACACCTCTTCCTGGGCCAGGCGCTTGTCGAACAGCGCGTTGGCGGTTTCCTCGGCGGCCAGCGCGGCCTCCTTGTGCACCAGGAAGCTGGCGTAGTCGCCGTTCCAGTCGATCAGCCCGCCGCGGTCCAGCTCGAGGATGCGGGTGGCCAGGTTCTGCAGGAAGGAACGGTCGTGGGTGATGAACAGCACGGCGCCGTTGAAGCTGCGCAGGGCCTCTTCGAGCCAGGCGATGGCACCGATGTCCAAGTGGTTGGTCGGCTCGTCGAGCAGCAGCAGGTCGGGCTCCGACACCAGCGCCTGGGCCAGCAGCACGCGGCGGCGCCAGCCACCGGACAGCTCGGCCAGGGTCTTGTCGGCCGGCAGCTGCAGGCGGCTGAGGGTGCTTTCCACCACTTGCTGCAGGCGCCAGCCGTCACGGGCTTCCAGCTCGTGCTGGACATGCATGAGTTTTTCCAGGTCTTCATCGCCCTGGATGTTCAGGCTCAGGTGATGGAACTGCGCCAGCAACTCGCCCACGCCATCCAGGCCTGCGGCCACCACGTCGAACACCGTGCGCTCGTCGGCCACCGGCAGCTCCTGCGGCAGCTCGCCGATCTTCAGGCCCGGGGCACGCCAGATTTCGCCGTCGTCGCCTTTTTGCTCGCCCTTGACCAGGCGCAGCATGCTCGACTTGCCGGTGCCGTTGCGGCCGATGATGCACACCCGCTCGCCACGAGCGATCTGCCAGGACACGTGGTCCAGCAGCGGCATGGCACCGAATGCGAGGGACACATCGCTGAATTTGAGCAGGGTCATGTTGGTCTCCATAAATCGGGCGCGCATTCTACCTGACTTGGCCTGCGACGGCATCCGCCTGACCAGCCGGCGAAGGCTTTGCGACATCCGGTCGAACTTAATATCCGGATACAAGCACAGTGCTTTCACCCGCCGCCGGCAAACAGCTAAGCTAAGGCAATAGCTTCCATCAGTGCTGGCTCCGCCGTCACTTCCCCATGGTTCAACTGCCCGGACGTATCATGCGCAGCCGCCTGTTACAAATTGCTTCCTGCCTGCTGCTCAGCGCTGCCACCTGCGCCGCGCAGGCCGCCGACCTTACCCTGCAACGTCAGTACTATGACGAGGCCAAGCGTGCACTGGCCAAGGGCGACAAAGGCCCCTACCTGCGCTATGCCCAGGCCCTCAGCGACTACCCGCTGACGCCCTATCTGGCCTACGACGAACTCACCGCCCGCCTGAAAACCGCCAGCAACCAGGAAATCGAAGGCTTCCTCGCCAAGCATGGCGACCTGCCCCAGGCCAACTGGATGAAACTGCGCTGGTTGCGCTGGCTGGCCGAACGTGGCGAATGGAACACCTTCGTCAAGTACTACGACCCCAAGCTCAACTTCACCGAACTGGACTGCCTCAACGGCCAGTACCAGCTCAGCCACGGCCTGCGCGCCGAGGGCTTTGCCACGGCCGACAAATTGTGGAACGTCGGCAAGTCGCAACCGGCCACCTGCGACACGCTGTTCGGCATGTGGGCGGCCGAGGGCCAGCTGACCGAGGCCAAGCGCTGGCAACGCACCAAGCTGGCGACCCAGGCGCGCAACTACGGCCTGGCCAACAACCTGGTCAAGACCCTGACCACCCTCGCCCCGCAGGGGCGCCTGCTGGTCGATGTGGCGCAGAAACCCGAGCTGCTCAACCAGCCGTCGCGCTTCACCCCGGTCAACGAAGCCATGTCCGATGTGGTCAGCCTGGGCCTGCGCCGCCTGGCCCGGCAGGACCCTGAGCGGGCCATGGCGCTGCTCGACGACTACGCCCAGCGCATGCACTTTTCCCGTGACGAGAAGGTGGCCATCGCCCGCGAAATCGGCCTGACCCTGGCGCGCCGCTACGACCCGCGCGCACTCGACCTGATGACCCGCTACGACCCCGAACTGCGTGACAACACCGTCAGCGAATGGCGCCTGCGCCTGCTGCTGCGCCTGGGCCGTTGGGAAGACGCCTATGAGCTGACCCGCCGCCTGCCCCAGGACCTGGCCAGCAGCAGCCGCTGGAAGTACTGGCAGGCGCGCAGCCTGGAGCTGGCGCAGCCGAACAATCCACAGGTCCCGCTGCTGTACAAGACCGTGGCGCGCGAGCGTGACTTCTACGGCTTCCTCGCCGCCGACCGGGCACAAACCCCTTACCAGCTGAACAACAAGCCGCTGGTGCTCAGCCCACAGTTGGTCAACAAGGTACGCAACACCCCAGGCATTCGCCGTGCCCTGGAGTTCCACGCCCGCGGCCAGATCGTCGAAGGCCGCCGCGAGTGGTACCACGTCAGCCGCCACTTCAGCCGCGACGAAATGGTCGCCCAGGCACGCCTGGGCTACGACCTGCGCTGGTACTTCCCGGCCATTCGCACCATCAGCCAGGCGCAGTACTGGGACGACCTGGACATTCGCTTCCCGATGGCCCATCGCGACACCTTGGTGCGCGAGGCCAAGGTCCGCGGCCTGCATTCGAGCTGGGTATTCGCCATTACCCGCCAGGAAAGCGCATTCATGGAGGATGCCCGCTCCCCGGTAGGTGCCAGCGGCCTGATGCAGTTGATGCCGGCCACGGCCAAGGAAACCGCGCGCAAGTTCAGCATTCCGCTGGCATCACCGGCGCAAGTGCTCAACCCGGACAAGAACATCCAGCTGGGCGCTGCCTACCTGAGCCAGGTGCACAGCCAATTCAACGGCAACCGGGTGCTCGCCTCGGCAGCCTACAACGCCGGGCCCGGGCGGGTGCGGCAGTGGCTCAAAGGCGCCAAGCACCTGAGCTTCGATGTGTGGGTGGAGTCGATCCCGTTCGATGAAACGCGCCAGTACGTGCAGAACGTGCTGTCGTATTCGGTGATCTACGGGCAGAAGCTGAACTCGCCGCAGCCGCTGGTGGATTGGCATGAGCGGTACTTCGATGACATGTGATTGCTACTGAGCCTGTGCCGGCCTTTTCGCGGGTAAACCCGCTCCCACAGGGTCCTCACATTTCTTGAGGGGAGTGGAGTACCTGTGGGAGCGGGCAAGCCCGCGAAAGGGCCGGCACAGACAATACAGCTATTCCAGAATCTCGACCTGCATCCCTACCTCCAGCCACCCGCTGCCATCCACCGCCAGGTTCTGCCCGAACAGCACATCCCCTTCCCTTTCGCGGAAGGTCCTGAGAGTGGCCATCGGCTCACGGTCCTCGCTGCGCTCGCCAGTAGCCGGGTCGATAGTGGTGAAGATGCAGCGCACACTGGGCTTGAGCACGCGAAACTCCAGGCTGCCGATACGAATCCGCTTCCAGCCATCTTCTGCAAACGGCTCGCCCCCCTGCACAACCAGGTTGGGCCGAAAGCGCAGCATCTCCATGGGCCGGCCGACACGCCGGTCGAGTTCATCCAGCGAACCCTGGCCGATGAGCAACAGTGGAAAACCGTCCGGAAACGCCGCCCGGTCACTGTTGAAGCCATAGCCATTGGGCAGATAACGCGCACGCTGCTCCGGGCAATGCACCAGGCGCACGGCCTTGCCCAGCAACTGGCTCAGCCAGGCCGCCGCCGCATCGCCCGCATCCGGCACTCGCAAGGTGTCGCGCCAGATGGTCACACCACGCAGGGCGTCATCGGCAGGTGGCACAGGCACTCGCAACGGTGCCTGCCCAGGCGCTTCCAGCAGCAACTGGCCGCTGTCATCATCACTTGCCTTGATCTGGCCCAGCTGAGGCCAGGCGCGCTGGGTAAGGAAGCGTCCGTTTTCTTCCTCCACCACCATCCAGCGCCGGTCGCCCTGCAACCCCAGCAACCCCACCGGTGATGCCTGCAGGCGTTGCGCCTGCCCCGACTTCACCGGGTACCGATACAGCTCACTGAGAAACATCCCTGCCGCCTCGCGTCATGCCAAAACGCCAAGCTTATACCCAGCAGGGGCCGGGATCACGCGGTAGCGACATCCAGCAACAGGCGTTGCTTGACCACTTCGACCAGGCGATCGGGCTGGAACTTGGACAGGAAGTTGTCGCAGCCCACCTTCTTCACCATCGATTCGTTGAAACTACCCGACAGCGAGGTGTGCAACACCACGTACAGCTGGCGCAAACGGGCATCGCCACGGATCTCGGTGGTCAACCGGTAGCCGTCCATTTCCGGCATCTCGGCGTCGGTGAACACCATCAGCAGCTTCTCGCACACGTTCTCGCCTGCATCGGCCCACCCCTTGAGCAGGCGCAGCGCCTTCAAGCCATCACTGGCCACGTGCAGTTTCACGCCCAGCTGGGACAGGGTGTCGCGCAATTGCGCAAGGGCCACGCTGGAGTCGTCCACCAGCAGCACTTCGCGGCCGCGAGCCCGGGCCAGCACCGGGTCGGCGAGCTTGTCGCCGGAAACCCGGGCGTTGTACGGCACGATCTCGGCCAGCACCTTTTCCACATCGATCACTTCCACCAGCTTGTCATCGACCTTGGTGATGGCCGTCAGGTAGTGCTGGCGTCCGGCGCTGGACGGCGGCGGCATGATCGCTTCCCAGTTCATGTTGACGATGCGGTCGACACCGCCCACCAGGAAGGCCTGCACCGAGCGGTTGTACTCGGTGACGATGATGGTGCTGTCCGGCCCCGGCTGCAGCGGGCGCATGCCGATCGCCTGGGACAGGTCGATCACCGGCAGGGTCTGGCCGCGCAGGTTGACCACACCGCAGACGAAAGCGTGGCGCTGGGGCATCAGGGTCAGCTTGGGCAGTTGCAGCACTTCCTGCACCTTGAACACGTTGATCGCGAACAGCTGGCGGCCGGCCAGGCGAAACATCAGGATTTCCAGGCGGTTCTCACCCACCAGTTGCGTGCGTTGGTCTACCGTGTCGAGAATGCCAGCCATTGGAAAGCCCCCAGGCTTGAGTCGGAAAAAGTGAAATCATCTACCCTGTATCGGCGGCTTCACCCACACCTTGACCCTTTCGGGAAAATGCCGTGAAGGCAATTGATATCACTTTACCATCATGCTTTACTGCGAGAAGCGCAGGTTATTGAGCGGAACGGCAAAAGTTCCCCACCTGAGCCCCTTATCAGGGAAACCCTTAGCCACAATCGGGCGCAACCTGATGTTCGCGATATCCTTTAGCCATTAATGTGACGCCATTCTCATTGCATGAATGGAGTCAGGCTTTTGTTAGCTATCGTTTTGGCGTGCCCGTCCCCTGCGCCTGCCCCACGCGCGGGTGCATCATGATGGACAGCGCCTTGTCGTTCGATACCGCCCTGCAGGGGTTCCTGCTGGATGCCCAGGTCCTGCTGACCCAGGCCCAGGAATGCCTGCAGCACCTGGAACTGATCGACAACGACCCGGATGCTTGCCACTGCCTGGACAATGCCCTCGACAACCTCGCTCGACAGGCCGCACACCTGGGCCTGCGCGAAGTGGCCCACTACACGACCGCCCTGCAGCAGCTGCTGGCACCGGCCTGCCAGGGCGGTTGCCTGCAGCGCGAAGCCCTGCCCGCGTTAGAGGCCTGCCTGACCTTGCTGGCCTGGCAGCTGGAATTGGTCGACCCTTGCACCGGGCGGCTCAACCTGGACATTGGCGAGCAGCTGGTGCTGCTGGGTGAACTGGCCAAGGCCGTGCAGCAACCGTTCGCACAACCCTGCACGTCCTGCAAGGAGCACGGCAGCGTG
Source organism: Pseudomonas inefficax (assembly GCF_900277125.1). Classification (GTDB taxonomy): domain Bacteria; phylum Pseudomonadota; class Gammaproteobacteria; order Pseudomonadales; family Pseudomonadaceae; genus Aquipseudomonas; species Aquipseudomonas inefficax. Next base: position 161,711 of record NZ_OPYN01000070.1, on the reverse strand, counting down.
TGCATGCACCCGCATTCCGAGACGGCAGGCAGCACGCACTCCGGCCGCTCATCCAGCACCTATTGAACTGGCGCAAGATGCAGCCGGGCCCGTTTACTCAAGCCCACTCTGGTCGTACTTGGAAAGTTCCAGAAGTTTTCCAGGTTGCCATGGGCCAAGTTGAATCAACAGCGCGCAAGTTGCATGGCAAGTGCCTGTTGTGTGATCAAGCCGAGTGGCACATTGCTACCCTTCAGCGCCCGCCCCGCAAGCGTTTCATAGCGTTTCCCGACCGCGACCAATGCACTGCGAAGTGGTAATATGCGCCCCCACTAACGCTTGCACCCTGCAACAAGGTGGCAAGATCACGTGCTCGAAAGTAAATAGCAAGTACTGCTACAAAGCCTCTGACATGGATAGTGCAAGGCCTCCATCAGCAATACTTCAGTGGCTCCCCTACCTATGTTTCCACACTTGAAGACTTCCTTGCGGTGCTGCTCCCGCGCCACCCTGCTGCGCTGGGCGACGGTCGGGCTGTGCGTGGCCTCGCTGGTCGCCAACCTGATGCTGTACCTGGCCGACCAGGCGATTCCGGCCAGCCTGCTGGTGCTGCAGCTGGCCGCCACGCTGGGCGCAGCCGTGCACCTGGCCCTGGGCGCCAGGTCGATCAACCTGCGTCCGGCGGAACTGGCCGAGCGCATGCTCAAGGTCCAGGAGGACGAGCGCCAGCACCTGAGCCGGGAACTGCACGACGACATCGGCCAGCTGCTCACCGCCGCCAAGCTGCAGCTGCAGTGGCTGCAAAAGCGCATGCCCGATGAGCTTCAAGGCCACTGCGACGCCCTGCGCAGCACGCTGGATGACACGTTGAGCAACGTGCGCGATGTCTCCGCCCTGCTCAACCCACGGCAGTTGGCCAGCCTGGGCCTGGAAGCCAGCCTGCGCGCGCACCTGGTGCGCACCCTGGGCAACAGCGGCGTGCACTGGAGCCTGGCGTGCAACCAGCGCCTGGGGGGCATCGACGAAGCGGTGGCCATGGCGGTGTTCCGCATTACCCAGGAAGCCGTGACCAACATGCTGCGCCACGCCCAGGCACGCAACCTGGTAGTCCGCCTGCAGCGCACCCCCGAGGGGTTGGCGTTGTCGATCCACGACGATGGCCGCGGCTTCGTGCCCGCCAGGCAACCGGCCGAAGCAGGTCAACGGGGCCTGGCCGGCATGCAGGAGCGGGTAACCGCGTTACGGGGCAGCCTGGACATCACCAGCCAGCTCGGCCTGGGCACGCACATCGAGGCGATGTTCCCATGGCCACCGCGCACCCAGCAACGCGCCAGGAGTACTGCTACCCATGACCTGTAAACTGCTGCTGGTAGACGACCACTCGCTGATCCGCGCCGGGGTGCGCGCGCTGGTCTGCGACATCCCCGGCTATGACGTGATCGGCGAAGCCGACGACGGCAGCCAGTTGCTCGAACAGGTGCGCACGCTGACGCCGGACATCGTCTTGCTGGACATCTCCATGCGCTCGACCAGCGGCCTGGACGCCCTCACCCAACTGCGCGCCAGCGGCAGCACCTGCAAAGTGCTGATCCTGTCGATGCACACCGACCCGGACCTGATCATGCGCGCCCTGGAAAGCGGCGCCCACGGCTACTTGCTCAAGGACACCAGCGCCACCGAACTGGAGCAGGCCCTGGCGGCGGTGCGCAACGGCGAACGCTACCTCAGCCCAGCCATCGCCCATACGGTCATCAACCAGGCACTGCAGCACAACAGGCAGGGCAAGCAACCCGCTGGCGAGCGGCATAACCTCACGGCGCGGCAGCTGGAAATCCTGCGCCTGATCGTGCGCGGCAAGTCCACCCGGGAAATCGCCACCGGCTTGGGCCTGTCGATCAAGACAGTGGAAACCCACCGCTCGCAAGTCATGAAACGCCTGCAGATCCATGACGTGGCCGGCCTGGTGCTGTTCGCCGTGCGCGAGAAAATCATCAGCCTGGACGACTGAGCAACGGCGACCCGTCTGGCAGGTGCAGGCGCAGTGCAGCGCGCCTGGCCTGGAAGCGCAACGTGTCGGCCTGCACCGGCTCGCCATCGAGGTTGATGTCCAGCCCCTGCGAGCACTTGATATCGACCCAAGGCAACCGGGCCCTGACGAACAGCCCGTTACCGGCCAACAGCTCACGCAGCGCCCCAACCATCTCCTGTGGTGCCGGCAGGATGGCGATGTCGAGCAAGCCGTCGTCCACCAGGGCTTCGGGGCATAGCACCTGCCCACCCCCGGCCTGGCGGCCATTGCCGATCCCCAGCGCCAGCAGGTCACCCTGCCATTCGAAGCCCGGCCCTTGCAGCTCCACCGAGGCTGCCTGCAGTTCGCTGAAGCGCGACAACCCGGTGAACAGGTAGGCGGCCCCGCCCAGCACCTTCTTCAGGTCTTCGGAGGTATTGGCCGTGACCTGGCTGCCAAAACCGCCGGTGGCCATGTTGAGGAACAACTGGTCGCCGGCCTGGCCCAGGTCTATCGGTTTTGCGGGTATGTTCAGCAAGGCCAGGGCGGTGGCAGGCTCCAGGGGTATGCCGGCGGCCTTGGCAAAATCGTTGGCCGTGCCCAGCGGCAACAACGCCAGGCTGGCCTCGGTACCGGCCAGCCCCATGGCCTCGGCGACATCACGCAGCGTGCCATCCCCGCCTCCGGCGACGATATGGCCGTAACCGGCGGCCAACGCCTCGGTGACCAGGCGCTGGGCATCACCGGCCTCCCAGGTGACCCGCACATCCAGCACCCAGCCGCTGTCGCGCAAGCCATGCACGGCACTGCGCAAGTCTTCGTTCATGGCCTGCTTGCCATGCAGGATCAGCATTGCCTTGCGCCCTTGCATGTGTGCGCCTCCGTGAAGTGATCAACCCAGATCTCGACCCTTTGCAATCGCGGATCGTTGCATGCGTCCCAAAAAATAGCAGGCCAACGCGGTCGATTGTAGGAGCGGCCTTGTGTCGCGACAGGGCCGCAGCGCGGCCCCGGCAATGTGCGCGGCGAAGCTGAAAACGTGGGGCCGCTTCGCGCTCCTGTCGCGACACAAGGCCGCTCCTACAATTGATCGCGCTTGACCGACAAGCGTTGGCCTGTCTTTTCCCCACACCTGACAATGCCCGGCTATGCTCAGCAGATACGTTTTCTTGCCATGGACGCGCCCCGGCAGTGGTTTCACCACTGCCGCCAAAGGGCGCGTCTTGCTATCCGCAGCCTTTAGCGAGGATTTCGGGTCATGCGCATTCTCTGGACACTGCCATATCTGCCCTGGCCGACCACCAGCGGCAGCAAGACCCGGCAATACCACCTGATACGCGCACTGGCCCAGCGGGGCCACCGGATTACCCTGCTGGTGCAATCGAAGATGCCCCTCGGCGATGCCGCCCGCGATGCCCTGGAACCGCTACTGGAACGCCTGATCGTGCTACCCCGCCGCCCTCTGCACAGCCCGCTCAACCTGCTGGCCTCGCCAATCATCGCCTACCCCATGCGGGCAATCATCAATGGCCTGGCTCCTTGCCTGCGGCACCGCTTCGAGCAATTGCTGGACGAGCCCTGGGATGTGATCCAGATCGAGCACAGCTACAGTTTCCAGCCCTTCGAAAAGGCCCTGCAGGCACGCGGACTGCCATACATGCTCAGCGAGCACACCCTGGAATCGGTGATGGGTGGCGCCAGCCACGATCGCCTGCCGCTGTGGCTGCGCCCGCTCAATGCCTTCGACCGCTGGCGCTATCGACGCTGGGAGCAGCGGGTATTGCGCCAACCCACCGAACTGGTGGCGGTCAGCGCCCACGATGCCGAGCTGATCGCGCAGATCAGCGGGCGCCCGGTGAACGTGGTGGTCAATGGCGTGGACTGTGATTTCTATCAGCACGTGCAACCTGCGCTACACAGCCAGCGCCTGCTGTTCGTTGGCAACTTCGAGTATGGCGCCAACCTGGAGGCCATCGAATGGGCGCTGGAAGACATCATGCCGCAGGTCTGGATGAGCAACCCGGCAGTGCGCCTGGCGATCGCCGGGCATGCCATGCCGGCCAGCTGGAAACTGCACTGGAGCGACCCGCGCATCGAATGGTTCGGCTACCGCCCAGACCTGCGTGAACTGCAGCGGCGTTCGGCACTGTTCTTCGCACCGCTGCGCTATGCCGGTGGCTCCAAGGTGAAAATCCTCGAAGCGATGGCCGCCGGCTTGCCGGTGATCACCACCGACAAAGGTGTTTCAGGCCTGGCTGCGAACAACGGTGAGCACTACCTGGGCAGCGGGGATGGCGACCAGCTGGCCCTGCTGATCACCCAGTTGCTCAACCAGCCCTGGCGCATGAGCCAGTTGAGCGATGCCGGGCGCCAGTTCGCCCGCCAGCGCCACGACTGGAGCGTGGCCGCCCAGCAACTGGAGAACGTGCACATGCGCCTGGCTCAGGCGGCACCAGTCGCGGCCGTGCCGCTGGCCAGTGCCTGACCGATCCGCTCAGCCAAGCAGTTCGCTGAACGGGATGAACGGCACGCTGTCACCCTGCTTCGGCGTACTGCCTTCACGAACTTCGACCAGCCCATCGGCCCAGGCCGCACTGCGCAGCACGCCAGAACTCTGGTTCTTGTAGATGCGCACCTGCCCTTGTTCGATGCGGGCGCGCAGGTATTCGCGGCGCGTGCCGGGCTTGGGCCAGTCAAAGCCGGCCGGCATGTCGAAGCGCAACGGCGTGACATCGGTCACGCCCTGACGCCGCAACAGGTAGGGTCGTGTCAGCAGGCCGAAGGTGACCAGGGTCGAGGCCGGGTTACCCGGCAGGCCGATTACCGGCACACCCTGGAAGTGGCCGAAGGTCAGCGGCTTGCCCGGCTTGATCGCCAGCTTCCACAAGGCCAGCTCGCCAGCTTCGCGCAGGGCGGCGCCGAGGTAGTCGGCCTCGCCTACCGAGACACCGCCGGTGGACAGGATCAGGTCGACATCGCCCAGTTCGGCCAGGCAGGTGCGGGTGCGTGCCAGGTCATCCGGCAGGATGCCCGCATCGACCACGTCGCAGCCCAGCCGCTGCAACCAGCTCACCAGCAGCCGACGGTTGCTGTTGTAGATCTGCCCCGGCCCCAACGGCAGGCCGGGTTCGACCAGTTCGTCACCGGTGGACAGCACCGCTACCCGCACCTTGCGCACCACATCCAGGCGGCCGTGGCCCAAGGTCGCGGCCAGGCCCAGCTCGATCGGCCCCAGCCGGGTGCCGGCGCTCATCACCTGTTCGCCCTTGCGGGTTTCCTGGCCCTGAGGACGAATGTTCTGCCCGGTCTTCAGCGCTTCGAGAAAACGTACCCGGCCATCCTCCGTCACTTCGGTGTTTTCCTGCATCTCGACGCAGTCGGCACCTTCGGGCAGCGGTGCCCCGGTGAAGATGCGCGCACAGGTGCCCGGTTGCAGCGGCTGCGGCGCATGGCCGGCAAAAATCCGCTGGCTGACCGGCAGTGGTTCGCCCTGCCAGTCGGCCAGGCGCAAGGCGTAACCATCCATGGCGCTGTTCGGCCAAGGCGGCAGGTCGAGCGAGGCCACCAGGTCGGTGGCCAGCACTCGGCCCTCGGCCTCGGCCAGTGGCAGGTTTTCGGTGTCGCGGATCGGTGCCGCCTCGGCCAATGCCAGCAGCTGCTCCAGGGCCTGTTCCACCGGCATCAGCGGCCGGGCCTGGCGCACCTCAGCCACGGCTGTCGCAGGCCGCTGCCTGCTTCAGGTGCGGCACGAAGTTGCACGGGCGATGGCGGGCATCCAACTGCTCGGCGAGGATACCGTCCCAACCAGTGCGCACCGCGTTGGTCGAACCCGGCAGGCAGCACACCAGGGTACCGTTGGCCAGCCCGGCCAGGGCGCGCGACTGCACGGTGGAGGTGCCGATGTCGGCCACGGAAATCTGCCGGAACAGTTCGCCAAAGCCTTCTACCTGCTTGTCCAGCAGGCAGGCCACGGCCTCGGGCGTACTGTCGCGACCGGTAAAGCCCGTGCCGCCGGTGATCAGCACCACCTGCACGCTGTCATCGGCAATCCAGGTGGCGACTTGGGCGCGAATCTTGTACAGGTCGTCTTTGAGCAGCACACGCTCGGCCAGGCGATGGCCAGCTGCGCTCAGCCGGTCGACGAACAGCTGGCCGGAGGTATCGGTGTCGAAGGTACGTGTGTCGCTGACCGTGAGCACGGCGATGTTCAACGGCACGAAGGGGGTATCTGCCTTGGCTTTCATGGGGGTCCGTCACAACAGGATGGGATGGCCGCAGTTATAACACAGCGCGCGCCCATCACAGCGTGACGCCCATGGCCCTTGCCCTCGATCAATGCCACGGTTTTGCCGCTATGCTGCACTGTAGACGGAACTTGCGTGGACGCCCTGCGTCTTAATGTCATCTAGCACCATCGCACTGGAGAAACACGATGATTCAACGGACCCTACCCGCCTTCCTGCTCGCCTTGGGCCTGGGCGCCCTCGCTGGCTGCGCATCGCCAACCGTCATTACCCTGAACGACGGTCGCGAAATCCAGGCCACCGACACACCGAAGTTCGATGAAGACTCGGGCTTCTACGAATTCGAGCAGCTGGACGGCAAGCGCACGCGCCTGAACAAGGACCAGATCCGCACCGTGAAAGAGCTCTGATCGCAGCCTGTTTTTTGCAAAGGCCCTTTCAACAACAAGGGCTTGCGTGCAAAAAAAGTATGCAGTAGGATTTCTTTCATCGGAGTGTAGCGCAGCCAGGTAGCGCGTCTCGTTCGGGACGAGAAGGCCGCAGGTTCGAATCCTGTCTCTCCGACCAGATCCTCATCAAAAAGCCCGCCTTGTGCGGGCTTTTTGTTGTGCATTGAAAAGTCCCTGTAGGAGCGGCCTTGTGTCGCGATGGGCCGCAAAGCGGCCCCAGATCCCGGCATCGCTGCACCTATCGCCGGGGCTGCTTCGCAGCCCTCTCGCGACGCAAGGCCGCTCCTACAAAGGGCTGCGTCAACCGGTCATAACGCGTGCTCAGCCTCCACAGGCACATACAGCAACTGCAGGCGCTCGCTGCTCCATGCCCGGGTCTGGTTGGTCAGCGCCAGGTTGTTGTTCAGCTTCTGTCCATAGCTCGGCACGATTTCCTTGAGCCTGGCCTGCCAGGCTGGCGACTGGATACGGTCCTTGAAGGTCTTTTCCAGCACGGTCAGCATGATCGGCGCCGCGGTCGAGGCGCCCGGCGAAGCGCCCAGCAATGCAGCGATGCTGCCGTCCTGCGCCGCCACCACTTCAGTACCGAACTGCAGCACACCGCCCAGTACCGGGTCCTTCTTGATCACCTGCACCCGCTGGCCGGCCTGCAACAGCTTCCAGTCTTCGTTCTTGGCGTTGGGGAAATACTCGCGCAGCGCGTTCATGCGGTCATCGAAACTGAGCATCAACTGCCCCATCAGGTAGGTGCTGAGGTCGATGTTGTCGATACCGGCATTGACCATCGGCAGCACGTTGTGGCTGTTCAGCGAGGCGAACATGTCCAGCAGCGAGCCGTGCTTGAGGTACTTGGTGGAGAAGGTCGCGAACGGGCCGAACAACAGCACCTGCTTGCCATCGATCATCCGCGTGTCCAGGTGTGGTACCGACATCGGCGGTGCACCGACCGAGGCCTTGCCGTACAGTTTGGCCTGGTGGCGGGCGACCAGGTCGGGGTTGTCGGTCATCAGGAACTGGCCACCGACCGGGAAGCCGGCATAGCCTTCGGCTTCGGGGATGCCCGACTTCTGCAGCAGCTTCAGCGCACCACCACCGGCACCGATGAAAACGAAGCGCGCGTTGACGAGCTTTTCCTCGCCGCCGTTGGCCAGGTCGGCCACCCGCACACGCCAGGTGCCGTCATCGTTGCGCACGATATCGCGCACTTCATGGCGCAGGTTCAGCGACACATTGGGGTTGCGGGTCATCGCCGCGAACAACTGGCGGGTGATTTCGCCAAAGTTAACGTCGGTACCGATGGCCATGCGCGTGGCGGCAATTTTCTGCTCCGGGTCACGGCCTTCCATCACCAGCGGTGCCCATTTGCGGATCTGCTCGTGGTCTTCGGAAATTTCCATGCCGCGGAACAGCGAGCTGTGCTGCAAGGCGTCGACGCGCTTGTGCAGGAAGGCAACGTTGTCATCACCCCACACAAAGCTCATGTGCGGCACGTTGTTGATGAACGACTTCGGGTTGCTCAGCACGCCCTGTTCGACCTGGTAAGCCCAGAACTGCTTGGAAACCTCGAACTGCTCGTTGACCCCCACGGCTTTGCTGATGTCGATGCTGCCGTCCTTGCCGACGCTGGTGTAGTTCAGCTCACAGAACGCGGAGTGGCCGGTACCGGCGTTGTTCCAGGCGTTGGAGCTTTCTTCGGCTACCTGGTCCAGGCGTTCGTAGACGTCGACCTTCCAGGAAGGCTCCAGTTCGGTGAGGTAGGTGCCCAGGCTGGCACTCATGATGCCACCGCCAATCAGCAACACGTCGACGGTCTTTTCCGGCTCCGCGGGTTTGGAGCAGCCGATGACGCCCAGGCAGAGGAACGTCAGCAGGAATTTCTTCATTGATGTTATCCAGTTGTTGTGTACACGCGCGGCGCCTTGAGCAGGGAACGTGCCAACTGGGGTTGGGGCAGTGAATACAGGGGGCAGGTGACGGCCAGGATGGCGAAAAACCGCCAGAGGCCATGGAATGAAGCAGTGGAAGTGGCGGGTTTCCCCAGTAGCCAACCTGGCGCCGCACCGTTGTGGGAGCGGCCTTGTGTCGCGAAAGGGCCGCGCAGCGGCCCCAGGATATCAGCGTCCGTGCAGAGATTGCCGGGGCCGCTTTGCGGCCCTTTCGCGACACAAGGCCGCTCCCACAAGAGCAGCGTCAGGCGGTAAGGCGGGAGGTGACTTCGCCCAGCTGCCCCGACAACCCATGCAGGCGCTGCCCCGCCTGTTCGGTATGCTGCACCGCCTGCTGATTGGCCGTGGCGATGCGGGTGATTTCGATCAGGTTGCGCGAAATGTCCTCCGCCACGCTGGTCTGTTCTTCTGCCGCCGTGGCGATCTGCCGATTCATGTCGCGGATCGCCTCCACCGCCAGGGTGATGCGCTGCAGCATCTGCCCGGCCTGCTGCACCTGCTCGGCACCTTCCTCACTGCGCTGCTGGCCGCTTTCGATGGCCTTGACCGCCTCCACCGCCCCCGACTGCACCGCTTCGATGATCTGGTGGATTTCGGCAATCGACGCCGCCGTGCGCTGGGCCAGGCTGCGCACTTCATCGGCAACGACGGCAAAACCACGCCCGGCCTCGCCGGCACGGGCTGCTTCGATGGCCGCGTTGAGCGCCAGCAGGTTGGTCTGCTCGGCAATGCCGCGGATCACTTCGAGCACTTTGCCAATGCGTGTGCTGTCATGCTCCAGATCGCGAATCACCGCCGCCGTGCCGGCAATTTCGCGGTTGACCACGCCGATGATGTCGATGGTCTGCTGCATCACCTGCTCGCCCGCCTGGGCACTGTGGTCGGCGTCGTCCGCCGCGCGAGCGGCCTCGGCGGCGTGGCGGGCGACTTCCTGGGCGGTGGCGGACATCTCGTGCATGGCCGTGGCCACCTGGTCGGTGCGCTGGAACTGGTCGTGGGTACCACGGGCCATGTCACCGGCAATGCTGCGCAACTGGCCGCTGGCGCCTTCCAGTTCCTGGGCGTTGTCCTGCAGCCGGCCTACCGTGTCGGCGAGAAAGTCGCGCAGGGTGTTGGCGGCCCGCGCCAGGCGGCCCAGTTCGTCCTCGCGGCGGCTGTCTACCCGGGCGGCAAAGCGGCCCTGGCTAAGCTGCGCGACATACTCGATCAACTGGCGGATCGGCTCGATCAGGCTGCGGTTGACCAGCCACAGGCTGAGCAGCCCCACCAACACGGCTGAAGCCAGCATCACCAGCAGGCCCAGCCATACCGTGCGTTCGGCGCCAGCACTGAGGCTGGCGGCATGCTGACGGGCTTCGGCACGCAGTTGCTCGACCAGTTCGCTCATCTGCGCGCTGGCAGCACGGTCCACACCTTTTACCGCCTGGTCGCCAGCCACCGGATCGCCGCCTGCCGCCAGGAATGCCTGGCGCCCCTGCGCATAGGCCTGGCCCAGTTGTCGGTGGCTGTCACGCAGTTGCTGCAGCGGCGCTTCAAGCCTGGCGTCGCTGCTGTCGATCAATTGCCCGAGCAGTTGCTGCACCTGCTGCTCGCGAGCCTGGAACTGCTGCCAGTACTTGTCCATGTCAGCCGGCTGGCGCCCGCGCAACAGCACGTTCTTCCACTCCTGCACCTGGATCTTGAACTGCAGGTTGGCTTCGTCGATCAATTGCGAGGCCCGCAGCGGCCCGTCAACCAGCTCGGCGTAGCCGCGCACGCTGGAAGAGAGGAACTGGAAGCACACCAGGGCGATCAGCAACATCGCCACTAGACTGCCACCGAGCAGTGAGAGAATTTGCACTCTGAGGGATTTACGCAGCATCTTGGATCTCGGAAAACAGGAGGAAGACCGGGGGCCGCGCAAGCAATAGGGTGCAACGCAGCCCGGTTGCTGGCAGGCCAAAAAAAGGCTGCCATCAAGCAATGGCAGCCAGGTCGAGCACTTACGCAACAGTTGAGCTAGATACTCTCAGGCAAATACTACAGAAATGTTACAACGCCACTACAAGCTACCCCGTGGTGAACTGCAAGGCTGCCAGCCGGGCATACAGCGGGCTCTCTTCGATCAACTGGCGATGCGTCCCCACTGCCACCAGCCGGCCCTTGTCGATGACCGCGATACGGTCGGCATGCTGCACTGTAGCCAGGCGATGGGCGATCACCAGGGTGGTGCGCCCGGCCATCAGGCTGGGCAGCGCCTGCTGGATCAGGTGTTCGCTTTGTGCGTCTAGTGCGCTGGTGGCTTCATCCAGCAACAGGATCGGCGCATCGACCAGCAATGCACGGGCGATGGCCAGGCGCTGCCGCTGCCCGCCGGACAGGCCGATGCCACCCTCGCCCAGCGGTGTCTGGTAGCCCTGCGGCAATTGCCGGATGAATGCGTCGGCATGGGCACCCCGGGCCGCTGCCTCGACCTCGGCCAGGGTCGCCCCGGGCCTGCCATAACGGATGTTGGCCTCGACCGTGCCGCGAAACAGCGAGGGGTTCTGTGCCACCAGGGCGAACTGCTGGCGCAGTTGTTCGGGGTCGAGCTCGGTGATAGCCCGGCCATCGAGCAGGATGCGCCCTTGCTGAGGGTCATAGAAGCGCAGCAACAAATCGAACAAGGTCGACTTGCCCGCCCCCGAGGGGCCCACCAGCGCCACGGTCTGCCCCGGCTCGATGGCCAGGCTCAGGCCATCGACAGCCGCCACCGACGGCCGTGACGGGTAGGCGAACACCAACTGCTGCAACTCGATACGCCCGCTGGCCCGCTGCTGGGGCAGCGCCTGCGCCACAGCGGGCGGCAGGATCGCACTGCGTGCAGCCAACAGTTCGGCAATGCGCTCGGCCGCGCCCGCCGCTCGCTGCAACTCGCCGATCACCTCGCTGAGTGTGCCGAAGGCACTGCCGACGATCAGGCTGTAGAACACGAAGGCAGCCAGTTCGCCTGCGGAAATGCGCCCGGCGATCACGTCCATGCCGCCGACCCACAACATCACCCCCACCGCTCCCAGTACCAGCACGATCACCAGGGTGATAAGCCAGGCACGCTGGGCAATCCGCTGCCGGGCCACGGCAAACGCCGCTTCGACCGTGTCGGCGAACAGTTCGCGGTCATGCGGCTGGTGGTTGTAGGCCTGCACGGTCTTGATCTGCCCGAGGGTCTCGGCCACATAGCTGCCCACATCGGCCACCCGGTCCTGGCTCTGCCGCGACAGGCTGCGTACCCGGCGACCGAACAGCAGGATCGGCGCCAGCACCAGCGGCAGGGCCACCACCACGATACTGGTGAGCTTGGGGTTGGTGATGAACAGCAACACCACGCCACCGATGACCATCAGTGCGTTGCGCAGGAACATCGACAACGAAGAGCCGATTACCGATTGCAACAAGGTGGTGTCGGCGGTCAACCGCGACTGGATCTCGGAGCTGCGGTTGTCTTCGAAAAAACCAGGATGCAAGCCGATCAGGTGGTCGAACACGGCCCGACGGATATCGGCCACGCAGCGCTCGCCGATCCACGACACCAGGTAGAAGCGGCTGAAGGTACCCACCGCCAAAGCCACCACCAGCAACAGGAACAGGCCAATGGTCTGGTTGAGCTGATGCGCGGAGCGGGTCATGAAGCCCTGGTCCACCAGCAGGCGGATGCCCTGGCCCATGGACAGGGTGATGGCGGCGGTGACTACCAGGGCCAGCAAGGCCAGCAGCACCTGCCGACGGTATGGGCGGACAAACTGCCAACCCAGGCGCAAGGCGCGGCGTTGACGCGGGGAAACCGATTCGGGCATGGCGCTGACCACGATAGAGGGAAACCGCAGCCTATCACTCATCCACGCCTGTGGAACCCTTGCCGGGTTGCTATAGCCTATCGGTCTAACCAAGCTATGGAGCTTTACTGCCGTTTCTGTTGGACTGTGCCTGCCGTGACCCTGCGGGCACTGTCACAGGCCAGTCACGGCACAGGGTTAACCTGCGCTTGAACCTGATGAGGAGACAATACATGAGCTTGCAGCATGGCAGCGACAACCAGAAGCCCCGGACCACCCCACCGCCGCAGGTGTGCGGTTCGATCATCGATGCCCAGGGGCGCGAAGTACCGATCACCGAGCAGATGATCCAGCAGGCCTGCAAGGCCCTGGAAGAAAGCCGGGTCGAGCGCGTACGCAAAGGTTGATCGGCGAATTCTTGCAACCCGGCGCTTGCGCCGGGTTTTTATTTGCCTGAATCCTGTGCTGGCCCTTTCGCGGGTAAACCCGCGAAGAGGCCGGCACAGCTTCAACAGGCTGTCAGACCAACACCCCACCCAAGGCACTGACCAGCTGCGCCAACTGCGGCGATTCCCCGCGCAAGCGCACCGCCAGCCCTTCGATCTCACGCCGTGGCGGGTACTGCTTGCGCAATTGGTCGAACGCTGCACGCTGTTGCTGCGGGTCGTCGCTGAGGCTGCGACGGAAATCTGCATCGTCGCGGCGTGGGTCGTACACCGCGCGGCACAAGGTGGCCAAGGCCCAGGCCGGGTCGGTGCTGGCATCCAGCTCGATCTGCGCCAGCGGCGGCCGCGGTAGCAGGTCGGCCAGTTGCACCTGTTCATCGACACCGAGGAAGCGGCACAGCGCCTGGTAGATCTGCGCCGTACCACGCTGGCGGCCGTCGAGGCTGTAGCCGGCAATGTGCGGCGAAGCCAGTGTGCACAGGTCGGCCAGTTGCAGGTCGACTTGCGGCTCGCCTTCCCACACATCCAGCACTGCATGCACATCTTCGCGGTCCAGCAGCAGTTCGCGCAGGGCCGCGTTGTCTACTACCGGGCCACGGCTGGCATTGACCAGCCAGGCACCCGGGCGCAACTGCGCCAGCTGCGCCTGACCTAGCAGGTGCCAGGTCGGGTGCTCGCCGCCACGCTGCAAGGGGGTGTGCAGACTGATGACATCGCATTGTTGCAGGATGGTTTCGAGGCTGACGTAGTCGCCGCCCTCGGCGGCCTGGCGCAGCGGGTCGCATACCAGTACCTTCCAGCCCAGGCCGTGCAGCACCCGCACCAGGCGGCCACCCACCTCGCCCGCGCCGACCACGCCATATACGCGCTCAGGCAGTGCCACGCCATCCAGTTCGGCCAGAGTCAGCAGGCTACCCAGCACGTAATCGACCACACCGCGGGCATTGCAGCCCGGTGCGCTGCTCCAGTGGATGCCGGCTTCGGCAAAGTAGTCCAGGTCGAGGTGGTCGGTGCCGATGGTGCAGGTGCCGACAAACCGTACGCGGCTGCCTTCGAGCAACTGGCGGTCGACCTTGGTCACCGAGCGCACCAGCAGGATGTCGGCGTCCCTTACGCTGGCGGCATCGAGGCTTCGGCCGGGGTAACGGCGGATTTCACCGAAACCCTGGAAGAAGGCATCGAGCAGCGGGATGTTCTCGTCTGCAACTATCAGCATGGCGCTCTCCTGTCTGGGGAACGCAGTGTAGGCGCAACGCCGGGCGTGTTCCAGAGCGGCTCAGTCGGCTTTCTTGCGGATCCAGTACAGGAAGGTACCGGCGTCTTCCTGCTGCTGCAGCAGTTCGTGGCCGAGGAAGTTGCAGAACTTGGGGATGTCGCGGCGGGTCGAGGGATCGGTGGCGATGACCTTGAGCAGGCCACCAGCGGCCAGATCGCGCACATGCTGGTGCAGCATCATCACCGGTTCCGGGCAGTTCAGTCCGGTGGCGTCGAGGATGGCGTCGGGGGTGAAATCGGTCATGGGGCACTCCGCAAATGATCGCTATTGTCGCGCATCGCGCGACAAGGTCCAAGCACCGCCCGTGAAGACGCTGAGCCTTGCTCTCGCTCTCGCTCTTGATCTTGATCTTGATCTTGATCTTGATCTTGATCTTGATCTTGATCTTGATCTTGATCTTCGCGACTTCAGGAGGCCGAGCAGAGGTCTTGCGGAGGGAGGTGACGGGCATGGATGCCCGTCAAGCGCTGAGGCCCCATGGATGGGGCCTGCAGCGCGTACTCCCGGGAGCAAGACCGGCGCGAGGGAACCCCGGAGCGCAGCGCAGGGGCCGGATGATGGGAGCGCAGCGTTTTTTGGTTACTTTTTGCCGCGTTTGGCAAAAAGTGACTCGCCGTAAGGGCGAAAAGGTGAGTATGCGTCGCCATCATAAATGGACTATGCGCGATATCAAGACCAGTACTTTTCCGCTCTTCAGCTCTTCAGCTCTTCAGCTCTTCGCCTTCAAGCGTGGGCATCAACAACAAGGTCAACATTCATTTTCGAAGGTGGCGCTTAATCACCTTTCCGCCCTTACGGCGGGTCACTTTTTGTCAAACGCGACAAAAAGTAACCAAAAAACGCTGCGGGTATGACTCACCCACATGGGTTACAAATCAGTTCACGCACATAGGTAACAGTCTTTAACTGGCAAGGTCGGTTTTCGAGGATCTGACCATGCCGTGGCGAGAGCTAACACCTATGGACCTGAAAATGCTTTTCATCGCCGACTACCTGCAGGGGCCGCCTAGCTTCAGCGCCCTGTGTGAAGCCTACGAGATCAGTCGAAAGACCGGCTACAAATGGGTCGAGCGATACGAGAAAGAGGGCCCCGCAGGCTTGGAGGAACGCAGCCGACGCCGGTTGACCCAGGACTGGGTTGTACCCGTCGCGGTCCGCGAGACCATTGTGGAACTGCGCGGTCAGGGGGAGACGGTACCTGGGCCAAAAAAAATCCAGGCAGCGTTGCAGGAGCGCTTTCCTGATCAGGCTCCACCCTCAAAGACCGCAATCTACAACATCCTCAAGAAAGCCGAACTGATTAAGCCGCGGCGCCTACGTCAGCGCGTGGCCATCTATCCCAAGCCACTGGAAAAAGCGGAGTCGCCCAATCAGCTGTTCAGTGCGGACTACAAGGGCCAGTTCCTCACGGGGTCAGGTGTCTGGTGCTATCCGTTGACGATCATGGATCACGCCAGTCGCTTCTTGCTTGCCTGTCACAGCATGGCGAACACGAACTTCCTGGAAACGCAGGCGGTATTCACTGAGGTATTCCGTGAAAATGGGCTACCTGAGCGTATCCGAACCGACAACGGCGTACCGTTCGCCAGCAAAGGACGCGCAGGTCTTTCCCAACTGTCGATCTGGTGGCTGCGTCTGGGCATCATTCCCGAGCGCATCGCACCTGGTAGGCCTGAGCAGAATGGCAGGCATGAACGCATGCATCGGACACTCAAGAGCACGCTTCCATCGCCACCGGCAGTGGCAGTGGCATGGGAGGCTCAACAACGGCACTTTGATCGGTTTCGGCAGCATTACAATTACGAACGGTTGCACGAAGCCTTGAAACAAAGAACGCCGGCGTCCTGTTATCACCCATCACCGCGCCCATTCCCTGAAAAGCTACCTGAGATGACTTATCCCAGCCATATCGAGAGCTTGCCAATTGACGGTTGCGGCATCGTCAGCCGCCGTGGCTTGAGGATCTATGTAGGTTACGTGCTGAAGCATCAGACCATTGGGCTGGAGCAAATTGGAGACGGGCTCTGGGATGTTATTTTCGGTCCAATCGTCCTCGGTAGGATCGATGTGCGTGATGCCATTGATGGCTATGTGACGCTGAAAGTGTCACCTATGTGAGTGAACTTTTATGTAACCCATGTGGGTGACCCGTACATGGCTCCTATCATCCGGCCCCTCCGCTGCGCTCCGGGGTTCCCTCGCTACGGGCCTGCTCCCGGGAGTACGCGCTGCAGGCCCCATCCATGGGGCCTCAGCGCTTGACGGGCATCCATGCCCGTCACCTCCCTCCGCAGTCCCTTCGCTCGGCCTCCTGAAGTCGCAATCGGCGGCGCTTGAACTATCGCGCGCTTAGAAGCAAAAGCAAAAGCAACGGCAACGGCAACGGCAACGGCAACGGCAACGGCAACGGCAACGGCAACGGCAACGGCAGTTGGATGGTTCCGGGAACCTGGCGAATGCCGCCGACCTCTCAATTCATAGGCCCTGTTAGGAGGACGCCGCCCATGAAACACCTGACGCCTTGGTTATTGGCCGCCAGCCTGACTGCCTGCGGCGAAACCGCCCTGCTGAATGTACTCGACGGCAGTGGCCCAACCCCCCAGTTGCCCGATCCAGTCAAGACTACCCTCCCCACCGTGAATATCGCCCCGGCAGTGGGCTGGCCAAAGGACGACAAGCCCGAGGCAGCACCAGGCACTCAGGTGAAAGCGTTCGCTAGCGGACTGGACCACCCTCGCTGGCTTTACCTGTTGCCCAACGGCGACGTCCTGGTGGCCGAAACCAATGCCCCGCCCAAGCCCGAAGATGGCAAGGGCCTGCGCGGCTGGGTCATGAAGAAGGTAATGAAGCGGGCAGGTGCAGGCGTGCCCAGCGCCAACCGCATTACCCTGCTGCGTGACGCCGACCACGACGGCGTGGCAGAAATCCGCACAACCTTCATCGAAGACCTCAACTCACCGTTCGGCATGGCCCTGGTCGGCAAGGACCTCTACATCGCCAACACCGACAAGCTGCTGCGCTTTCACTACGAGCCCGGTGCCATGCAAATTCGCAATGAAGGCCAGCCGGTAGTCGAGTTGCCAGGCGGGCCGCTCAACCACCACTGGACCAAGAACGTGATCGCCAGCCCCGATGGCAAGAAGCTTTTCGTGACGGTCGGCTCCAACAGCAACGTAGGCGAAAACGGTCTGGAAAAGGAACAGGGGCGCGCCGCGATCTGGGAAGTTGACCCAGCCAGCGGCCAGCACCGCCTGTTCGCCACCGGCCTGCGCAACCCAAACGGCCTGGCCTGGGAGCCACACAGCGGTGCGTTGTGGACGGCAGTCAACGAGCGTGACGAGATCGGCAGCGATCTGGTGCCGGACTACATCACCTCCGTGAAGGACGGCGGTTTCTATGGCTGGCCCTACAGCTACTATGGCAGGCATGTGGACGAGCGCGTGCAACCGCCAGCGCCTGACAAAGTGGCCCAGGCGCTGGTACCCGACTATGCCGTGGGCCCACACACGGCTTCGCTGGGGCTGGCATTCGCCGAACCGAATGGGCTACCACCGCCGTTCGAACAAGGGGCGTTCGTGGGCCAGCATGGGTCGTGGAACCGCAAGCCGCACAGTGGCTACAAGGTGATTTTCGTGCCGTTCGACCCATCAGGAAAACCCTCGGGCAAGCCTGTGGACCTGCTTACCGGGTTTCTGGATGAGCATGGCAAGGCCAAGGGCCGCCCGGTCGGGGTAATCAATGATGGGCGTGGCGGTGTGCTGGTAGCCGATGATGTCGGCAATGTGGTCTGGCGGGTGAGCAAGGCGCTGTGAGCCCGCACTGCCAACAGGATTGGGGCCGCTTTGCGGCCCTTGCATTCAGGGGTTCTGCGCCAGATGCCCTTGCGGGATGACGCGCTTGGCCTGCAGGTAAGCCTTGGCCCAGTAGCTGTTGGACAGGTAGTCCAGGCGCACCGTGCCGCCGCTGGAAGGTGCATGCACGAAGCGCCCTTCCCCGACATAAATGCCAGCATGGCTGACCTGCGAGCCACCACTGGTGGCGAAGAACACCAGGTCACCGGACTGCAGCGACTTCGCATCCACGGTCGGTGCGCGCATGACGATCATCTCACGCGTAGAACGCGGCAGGCTTATGCCAGCAGCATCACGGTAAACGTACTTGATCAGGCCACTGCAATCGAAACCGGAGTCCGGCGTGTTGCCACCCCAGCGATAAGGCGTGCCCACCAGGCCGATAGCACGCATCAGCACGTCATCGGCAATCGGCGAAGGGCTGGGTTGGCTATAGGTTACCTGTGGCTGTACCACAGGGGCCGGCGCAGGCGCACGGCTGGAGCAGGCAGCCAGCAAGGCTGCCAGGGAGAGAAATGCGAAGCGCGCCATCTTTACCATGGCCAGAACATCCTGTCTGAGTCCGCTGGGCCGCAGCCGAAAAGAGTTGAGAATTTAGATTAGACGTTTTCTATAAATGCGCACGGCGGCCAGCTTTTTTCAAAGCATCGCCGCCGTGGCAGGATATATCATTTTGCTATCAGTTGCGCGCGATATTGGTGGTCGGCGCCATGGCCAAGGCACGCTTGGCTTCGATGAAGGTCTTGCTCCAGTAGCGATCACCGAGACTGTCGATGCGCACACCACCGCTGCGGCGGCTGCTGGAGTGGATGAACTGGTTGTCACCCAGGTAGATACCGGCATGGCTGACGCGGCCGCGGCCATTGGTGCTGAAGAACAGCAGGTCACCTGGCTTGAGCTTGTTGCGGGCAACTTTTGGCGCATCGACGTTGATCATTTCACGCGTGGAACGCGGCAGGGTCACGCCTGCTTCTTCGCGGAACAGGTAGCCGATGAACCCACTGCAGTCGAAGCCGGACTTCTCCGAGGTACCACCGAAGCGGTAGCGGGTGCCGATCAACGACATGCCGCGCTCGAGAATGCTGTCAGCCAGCGCTGGCAGCTGGTAAGGCTTGCTGCTGGAGAAAGACTGCAGGTCATCTTCGGTGGCCAGCTCTTCCGGCTCGCCGAATACCGACGAGGACGAGGCTTTGGCCTTGAACGCCGATTGTGCGGCGATCGGGGAGTGATCCTGGGGCTGCGGCTCTGAATGAGATGCTGGGCCTTGGGCCGCGCAGCCAAAAAGCAGGGTCACGAGTGCGAGTGGCACGAGGGGTGCGAAGCGCTTCAGCATGGGCACGACCGTGTCTGTAATCCTTTAGAAGGGTGAAACTATGCCCTCTATCATGGCCATTTGCAAATTTTATCGAAAAAGATGTGACTTTTTTGTTTTGCCGCTCTGGCCCAACGTTTTCAGGGGCTTACCAACCCAGGGTTTCCTTGAGGAAAGGAATGGTGAGCTTGCGTTGCGCCTGCAACGAGGCCTGGTCGAGGCGTTCGAGCAGGTCGAACAGCGCACTCATGCTGCGTGCGCCGCGGGTGAGGATGAAGTGGCCGACTTCATCGGTGAGGTGCAAGCCACGGCGCGATGCACGCAGTTGCAGGGCGCGCAGCTTGTCTTCGTCGGACAGGCCACGCATCTGAAACACCAGGGCCAGGGTCAGCCGCGACTTCAGGTCGGGCAGCTTGATCGGCAGTTCGCGCGGCGATGCCGAAGCAGCCAGCAGCAGGCGCCGGCCACTGTCACGCAGGCGGTTGAACAGGTGGAACATGGCCTCTTCCCAGTCAGCCTTGCCGGCGATCACGTGCAGGTCATCGATGCACACCAGTTCGTACTGGGCCAAGTAGTCGAGCAGCCCTACGCCACGATCGAGCAATTGCGCGAGCGGCAGGTAGACGGCGGGTTCGCCGCGTTGCTGGAAGCGATGGGTGGCAGCCTGTAGCAGGTGGGAACGGCCAACACCTTGCTTGCCCCACAGGTAGATAAGGCTCTCGGTCCAGCCGGCGTCGGCTTCGCATAACCGCTCGACGTAGCCCAATGCCGCAGCATTGGCGCCCGGATAGTAGTTGATGAAGGTGGCGTCATCGCGCAGGCGCACACCCAGGGGCAACTGGATCGGTGGTTTCATGCTCGCGGGCGGTCGACAGGACCGCAGGGGGCCTTTGGTGAACAATCTGCAAAGTCTATACCCGCAGCGCGGGGCGCACAATCACGGCAGCGGATAGCCCAAGTAAAATCAACAGGTTGCGCTGATTGGAGCTGCTTGGCAACTTTGTGGGAGCGGCCTTGTGTCGCGAAAGGGCTGCGCAGCAGCCCCTGGGTTTCAGCGGTGCTGCACCATTTTTGGGGCTGCTGCGCAGCCCTTTCGCGACACAAGGCCGCTCCCACAGGTCCGCGCCGGATTCAAGGCATGCGCAGTATCAGAGCACCGAGGATCACAACTCCGGGTCGATATCCCCAGCATACAGGTCCGATTCCTTGTACAGGTCATGCACATGTCGCAGCAGCACCATGATCACCGCCGCCACCGGCAGCGCCAGCAATACCCCGGTAAAGCCGAACAGCTCACCGCCGGCCAGGATCGCGAAAATCACCGCCACCGGGTGCAGGCCGATACGATCGCCGACCAGCAGCGGGGTCAGCACCATGCCTTCCAGCGCCTGGCCGACCATGAACACCGCGACGATGGCCAGCATCGGGTACAGATCGCCACCAAACTGGAACAGGCCAGCCACCAGGGCCGCGCCGATGCCGATGATGAAGCCCATGTAAGGCACGATGGCCGCCAGCCCTGCGAGCATGCCGATCAGCAGGCCCAGTTCCAGCCCCACCAGCATCAGACCCGCCGAGTAGATGATGCCCAGCGCCACCATCACCAGCAGCTGCCCACGCACGAACGCGCCCAGCACTTCGTGGCACTCTCCTGCCAGGCCGAGCACTTGCGCCTCACGCTGACGCGGCAACAGGTTGCGCAGCTTGCCCATCATCAGGTCCCAATCTCGCAGCAGGTAGAAGCCCACCACCGGGATCAGCACCATGTTGGCCAGCCAGGCCATCAACGCCAGGCCCGAGGCGGTGGCATGGGACAGCAGCACACCGACGATATCGGTGGTCTGGCCCATGTGCGTGCTGATGGCGGCCTTGATCTTGTCGAACTTCCAGAAGCCGTCAGCCAGGCCCAGGCGGCTCTGCACCCAGGGCAGCGCCACGTGCTCGAGCCAGTCGAGCATCTGCGGCGCCAGCTCGTACAGGCGCACCAGCTGCTTGGCCAGCATCGGTATCAGCACCAACAGCAAGGCCAGCAGCACCAGGGTGAACAGGCCGAACACCACGACTACGCCCCAAGTGCGCGACAGCCCCAGGCGCTCCAGGCGGTCGACCAGCGGGTCGGCCAGGTAGGCCAGCAGAATGCCGACCAGAAACGGGGTAAGAATGTTGTGCAGGCTGTAAAGCAGCACGGCGACCAGCAGGGCAACGCCCAGCCAGATCCAACGACGCATGTCGGTCACGGTGTGCTCCCCTTACCAGCGAAAACGCAGACCGTCGAACGGCTTGGGTGCTGGCTGGGCCGGCACTGGTTGCCCGGCCCCGGCAGCGTCTGCCGGCGCTGGAGGCGCCTGCACTGCGGGCGCCTGCTCTACCGGTACTTCCTGCAGCTTGGCCAGGCCAAGCTGGGCGCGCAGTTGTTCGCGGTTGGCGGTCACGTCGTAGGTCAGGGTGCTGCCCTCGGCCATTTGCAAGCGCGGGCCAAAGGGTTCAAGCACGCGGGCCAGTTCGGCGTAGCGCTGCAGGTTCATCCCCTGCACTTGCACCTGCAACTGGCTGCTGGCACCTGGGCGAGTGACGTAGCGCGGCGCCAATCGGCTGCTGAGCGCCAGCATCACGGCGTCGGCCAGCGCTGCCGGGTCGGCACCCTCGGCAGTACCTTGCTCACTCTGGTCGCCCAGCCACAGCTGCCACTTGCCCTGCCACTTGCCGTCGGTTTCCCGGGCATGCACCGCCAGCAAGGCATCGGCGCCGTAGCGCCCCGAGGCTTCGCGCAGCGCCCCAGGGTCGCTGCCTTCGATCTGCTCGGCATTGGCCACAAGTTGCTCCTGCAGGTCGGCCAGCGGCAGGCGCAACGGCAAGCCACGGTGCTGGGCGGCACGGCGCAGGGGTTGGGCGCTGGCCTGGCCGTCACCGACCAGGTTGCTGCCTTCGACACTGTCGTTCAGCCACCAGCCGAGGATCGAGGGGCGGTTGCTGCCCCACAAGGCCAGGCCGGCCTTGCGCAAGGCCCGTTCGGTACTGCCAGGGTCGAACTCGACCAGCACCGATTCGGGTGGCCCTGCTTCGCTGGCGACCTGGTTGATGATTTGCTGCGGGTCCTTGCGCAGCGCGGCCAATGCCGGGCTTTGCGCCGCCTTGGGGTCGCCGGTCAGGCGCGTTACCAAGGTATCGAGGGCCTGGGTGGTAGCCGCGGCACGGGCCTCGGCGCCCTGCCCGGTGACCGGCTCGCGCACCTGATAAAGGCCGGAGACATTTTCAGCCTGGGCAGTGGCCGAGATCAGGGCCAGGCAACCGACTGCCAGAATATTGAAGAAACGCATGGAGGATTCCTGTCCACTTACCGCAATGCCTATACCTTATACATGGGGGCGCAAGGTAACCAGTCGCGAGGATGAAAGATTGGGTGCGGAGATTGGCGGGGAGATGTGAAGGGTCTGACAGGTGTTCGCCGCAACAGGTTCAGCGCCTGCGCGTGTATGACGCAGCCCTTGTGGCGCCTGCGAGATCGAGCGCCGCCCGCGCGGCGCTTCGCAGCACAAGGCTGCTCCTACATCTGTTTCGGGCCAGTAACGCCTGTGCCAGCGCACGCGACCGCCTTGTTTGCCCGGCACGATATCGCGGTGGACGCCAAGGGGCCGCGCGCCTTTGCCTCAGGAATAATTGGCCCGAAACAGATGTAGGAGCAGCCTTGTGCTGCGAAGCGCCGCGCGGGCGGCGCTCGATCTCACAGGCGCCACACCTCTCATGGCGAACACCCCCAACTTTTTACCCATTTTCATGCCCTGCCCGTCGGCCTGAGGATGGCCGCTGCCCGGCAACCCTGATAAAATCGCGCGCCTTCACAGACCACTGACGTTTCAGGCAGCCGCCGCTTACCAGCCGGCCTTGGCCGTCATGGTCGTTTTTAAGAATCCCTCCCTCCTAAAGGCCTGGATCAATGAGCAAGCAACCCTCCCTGAGCTACAAGGACGCCGGTGTAGACATCGACGCCGGCGAAGCACTGGTCGAACGCATCAAGGGCGTGGCAAAACGCACCGCACGCCCTGAAGTCATGGGTGGCCTGGGCGGCTTCGGCGCCCTCTGCGAGATCCCGGCCGGCTACAAGCAGCCGGTGCTGGTCTCCGGCACCGACGGCGTCGGCACCAAGCTGCGCCTGGCACTGAACCTGAACAAGCACGACAGCATCGGCCAGGACCTGGTCGCCATGTGCGTCAACGACCTGGTAGTGTGCGGCGCCGAGCCGCTGTTCTTCCTCGACTACTATGCCACCGGCAAACTGAACGTCGACGTGGCCGCCACCGTGGTCACCGGCATCGGTGCCGGTTGCGAACTGGCCGGTTGCTCGCTGGTCGGTGGTGAAACCGCCGAAATGCCTGGCATGTACGAAGGCGAAGACTACGACCTGGCAGGCTTCTGCGTCGGCGTGGTGGAAAAGGCCGAGATCATCGACGGCTCCAAGGTTGCCACCGGCGACGCACTGATCGCCCTGCCGTCCTCGGGCCCGCACTCCAACGGCTACTCGCTGATCCGCAAGATCCTCGAAGTGTCCGCTACCGACATCGAGAACACCCAGCTGGGCGGCAAGCCGTTGACCGACCTGCTGATGGCGCCGACCCGCATCTACGTCAAGCCGCTGCTGCAGCTGATCAAGAACACCGGCGCGGTCAAAGCCATGGCCCACATCACCGGTGGCGGCCTGCTGGACAACATCCCGCGCGTATTGCCGGCCAACGCCCAGGCAGTCATCGACGTGGCCAGCTGGCAGCGCCCGGCAGTGTTCGACTTCCTGCAGGAAAAAGGCAACGTCGACGAGCATGAAATGCACCGCGTACTGAACTGCGGCGTCGGCATGGTCATCTGCGTGGCCCAGGATCAGGTAGAAGCTGCCCTGAACGAACTGCGCGCCGCTGGCGAGCAGCCATGGGTGATCGGCCACATCGCCGAAGCCGCCGAGGGCGCTGCCCAGGTCGAGCTGCAGAACCTCAAGGCACACTGATGCCAAGCAAGACCTGCAATGTAGTGGTACTGCTGTCGGGCTCCGGCAGCAACCTGCAAGCCCTGATCGACAGTTGCCAAGACCAGGACAGCCCGGTGCGCATCCGTGCGGTGGTTTCCAACCGCGCCGATGCCTACGGCCTGCAACGCGCCGCGGCGGCCGGTATCGACAGCGTCGTGCTCGAGCACACCCAGTTCGACGGCCGTGAAGCCTTCGATGCCGCGCTGATGGCGCGCATCGACGGTTTCGCCCCGGACCTGGTAGTGCTGGCCGGCTTCATGCGTATCCTCAGTGGCGACTTCGTGCGCCACTATCAGGGCCGCCTGCTCAACATCCACCCGTCGCTGCTGCCCAAGTACAAGGGCTTGCATACCCACCGCCGGGCGCTGGAGGCAGGCGACGCCGAGCACGGCTGCAGCGTACACTTCGTGACTGAGGAACTCGATGGCGGCCCATTGGTCGTACAGGCTGTGGTACCGGTGGTGCCCGACGACACCGTCGAAAGCCTGGCCCAGCGGGTTCACCGCCAGGAACACCTGATTTACCCGCTGGCGGTGCGCTGGTTCGCCGAAGGGCGCTTGCGCCTTGGCGAACAGGGTGCATTACTGGATGGCCAGCCCCTGGCGGCCAGCGGTCACTTGATTCGATCCTAGGAGAATTTATGCGTCGCGCCCTGCTCTTGGCTCTCGCCGTGCTCGCCCTGCCCCTCCAGGCAGCTGATCTGAAGCCTTTCTCGGCCAGCTATACCGCAGACTGGAAGCAACTGCCCATGAGCGGCACCGCCGAGCGCAGCCTGGTCAAGAATGCCAACGGTACCTGGGACCTTAACTTCAAGGCTTCCATGATGATCGCCAGCCTGACCGAGCAAAGCACCCTGCGCCTGGACAACGACACCCTGCTGCCGCAGAAGTACCACTTCGAGCGTGGTGGCCTGGGCAAGGCCAAGAAGGTCGACCTGACCTTCGACTGGAACAGCAAGAAGGTCACCGGCAGCGACCGTGGCGACGCCATCAGCCTGCCGCTGAACCGTGGCGTGCTGGACAAATCGTCCTACCAGTTGGCCCTGCAGCATGATGTGGCCGCTGGCAAAAAGAGCATGACCTACCAGGTGGTCGACGGTGACGAGATCGACACCTACGACTTCCGCGTGCTGGGCACCGAAAAGGTCACCACCAAGACCGGCCAGGTCGATGCGGTGAAGGTCGAGCGCGTGCGCGACCCAAGCCAGAGCAAGCGCATCACCGAGCTGTGGTTCGCCAAGGACTGGGACTACCTGCTGGTGCAACTGCGCCAGGTCGAGACCGATGGCAAGGAATACGTGATCGTGCTGCAGGATGGCACGGTGGATGGCAAGCTGGTGAAGGGCAACTGAGCCAGCGCTGCCAGTAGCACCCGAAGCCCCGCCTTGTGCGGGGCTTTTTTCTGACCTCTCAAAGCTCCTGCGATTCCTGTGGGAGCGGCCTTGTGTCGCGAAAGGGTCGCGCAGC
The DNA here is from genome assembly GCF_900277125.1 of Pseudomonas inefficax. Lineage (GTDB taxonomy): Bacteria > Pseudomonadota > Gammaproteobacteria > Pseudomonadales > Pseudomonadaceae > Aquipseudomonas > Aquipseudomonas inefficax. The sequence continues at coordinate 135,929 of NZ_OPYN01000070.1, read as the reverse complement.
GGCCCCCAGGATCCCTGACCTGACTCAAGATTGTCGGGGCCGCTCTGCGGCCCTTTCGCGACACAAGGCCGCTCCCACGCTTGACCGCGCTCCGGCTTCCATGAAACTTGTTTCATCCCAGTTTTATTTACTTAGCCTGCTAACAAACTCTATAAAGAGGGTGTGCGACACAGTGTCGCAGCCAACTGAAGCAGTGGAGTTTAACGATGACAGTCCAAGTAACCGAACGCGACGAATCGAAAATGTCCCACGAAGGCCTGGCCGCTGGCGTGCGGATCTGGGATGTGCACCAACAGGGCCAACTGGTGGGAATGTTCCACAACGAACATGACGCGCACCAGTACCGTACAGAGCTGGAAGACCTGGAAAACCAGCGCGCCACGCAATGACCCCATCTTCAAATGAAAAACCCCGCCTAGGCGGGGTTTTCATGGTTACCACATCAGATCATCCGGGATCTTGTAGGCCGCGTACGGGTCGTCTTCGTCCGCTTCCTCGACATGGGTGTTCAGCAGCAGGATGCGGCTTGGGTCGCGCTCCTGGATCTTCACCGCCGCTTCACGCGGGATGACTTCGTAACCACCGGCATGCGCCACCACAGCCAGCGCGCCATTGCTCAGCTTGGTCCGCATCAGGGCATTGACGGCAATGCGCTTGACCTTCTTGTCGTCGACGAAGTTGTAGTAGTCCTCGGTGCTCAGCTTCGGCAGGCGAGTCGCTTCGATCAACTGCTTGATCTGCGCGGCGCGGGCTTTCTGCTCGGCTTTTTCCTGCTGCTGGCGGTTCAGTTCCTGGTCACGCTTGGCTTTCTCGGCCATGGCTTCCTTGGCCAGGCGCTGTTGGGTGTCGTCCACCTCGACCTGGCCTTTGTGCTCCAGGCGTTTCTGTTTCTTCTCGGCCTTGTTGGCCTGGGAAACCTGTTTCTGGTTGACCAGACCGGCTTTGAGCAGTTGGTCGCGAAGGGAAAGGCTCATGAATGTTCACTCACTTATGCAACAGCTCAGCTGCAGCTGGGCAGGTTCTTTTCCTGACGTTTGGCTTCGCCCCAAAGGGCGTCCAGTTCGTCAAGGTTACAATCTTCGATGGATCGCCCACTGTCGCGCAATGCCTGTTCGATGAAGCGGAAACGCCGCTCGAACTTGCGATTGGCACGGCGCAAGGCGTGTTCCGGGTCCTGCTTGAGGTGACGGGCCAGGTTGACGGCGGCGAACAGCAGGTCGCCGACTTCATCCTCGAGCGCATCGGCATCGCCATCGGCCATGGCTTGCAGCACTTCGTCCAGCTCTTCGCGGACCTTGTCCAGCACCGGCAATGCCGCAGGCCAGTCGAAACCGACCGTGGCCGCGCGCTTTTGCAGTTTGGCTGCCCGCGACAACGCCGGCAATGCCGCTGGTACGTCGTCGAGCAACGACAGCTGTTCGGGCTGGCTCTTTTCCGCGCGCTCTTCAGCCTTGATTTCTTCCCAGCGTGACTTGACCTGGGCCTCGCTCAGGCTGGGGGTGTCCACCGGCGCGTACAGCTCGCCGGTGGGGAATACATGCGGATGCCGGCGAATGAGCTTGCGGGTGATGCTGTCGACCACGCCGTCGAACTCGAAACGCCCCTCCTCGCGGGCCAGCTGGCTGTAGTAGACCACCTGGAACAGCAGGTCGCCGAGCTCACCTTGCAGGTGCTCGAAGTCGCCGCGCTCGATGGCGTCGGCAACCTCGTAGGCCTCTTCGATGGTGTGCGGGACGATGCTCGCGTAGTTCTGCTTCAGGTCCCACGGGCAGCCGTACTGCGGGTCGCGCAGGCGGGCCATGAGGTGCAGCAGGTCGTCGAGGGTGTAGGTCATGTAAGCAGGTCCTTCGGCGATGGCTTCTTCGCGGGTGAACCCGCTCCCACAGGAAAAGTGCACATTTGAAGACTTGCACCATCCCTGTGGGAGCGGGTTTACCCGCGAAGCAGGCGCCGCGGTCTCAAGGGGTACGATTACGCCGCGTCTCGATGATGTTCGGCAACTGCGAGATCCGCCCCAGCAGGCGCCCCAGCGCGTCCAGGCCCGGAATCTCGATGGTCAGCGACATCAGCGCGGTGTTGTCTTCCTTGTTCGAGCGGGTGTTCACCGCCAGCACGTTGATCTTCTCGTTCAGCAGCACTTGTGACACATCACGCAGCAAGCCCGGGCGGTCATAGGCACGGATGACGATGTCGACCGGATAAGTCTGCACAGGGATCGGCCCCCAGCTGACCTGGATCATGCGCTCCGGTTCCTTGCCCGCCAACTGCAGCACCGAGGCGCAGTCCTGGCGGTGGATGCTAACGCCGCGGCCCTGAGTGATGTAGCCGACGATGGCGTCGCCCGGCAGCGGCTGGCAGCAGCCGGCCATCTGCGTCAGCAGGTTGCCGACACCCTGGATCTGGATGTCACCACGCTTGCCGGTACGCGGCCCGGTAGGCTTGCGCGGTACCAGTTCGATCTGCTCGATGCGCTCGGGCTCCAGCAACTGCTGGGCGGCGTTGACCAGGTGCGCCAGGCGCAGGTCGCCGGCACCGAGCGAGGCAAACATGTCCTCGGCGGTCTTGACGTTGGTCTTCTCGGCCAGGCGCTCGAAATCCACCTGCGGCAGGCCCAGGCGGCTGAGCTCGCGTTCAAGCAAGGTCTTGCCGGCGGCGACGTTCTGGTCACGAGCCTGCAGCTTGAACCAGTGCACGATCTTGGCCCGCGCCCGCGAAGTGGTGACGTAGCCCAGGTTGGAGTTCAACCAGTCACGGCTGGGGTTGCCGTGCTTGCTGGTAATGATCTCGACCTGCTCGCCGGTCTGCAGGCTGTAGTTGAGCGGTACGATGCGCCCGTTGATCTTGGCGCCGCGGCAGTTGTGGCCGATTTCGGTGTGCACGCGGTAGGCGAAGTCCAGCGGCGTGGCACCCTTTGGCAAGTCGATGGCGTGGCCGTCCGGGGTGAACACATAAACCCGGTCCGGCTCGATGTCGACCCGCAACTGCTCGGCCAGGCCACCGATGTCGCCCAGCTCTTCGTGCCACTCCAGCACCTGGCGCAGCCAGGAGATCTTCTCTTCGTAATGGTTGGAACTGGGCTTGACGTCGGTGCCCTTGTAGCGCCAGTGGGCGCAAACCCCAAGCTCGGCTTCCTCGTGCATGCCGTGGGTACGGATCTGCACTTCCAGCACCTTGCCCTCGGGGCCGATCACCGCGGTGTGCAGCGAGCGATAGCCGTTCTCCTTGGGGTTGGCGATGTAGTCGTCGAACTCCTTGGGGATGTGCCGCCACAGGGTATGCACGATGCCCAGCGCGGTGTAGCAGTCGCGGATTTCCGGCACCAGCACGCGTACCGCGCGCACGTCGTAGATCTGGCTGAATTCCAGGCCTTTGCGCTGCATCTTGCGCCAGATCGAATAGATATGTTTCGCCCGGCCGCTGATGTCAGCGTTGACGCCAGTGGCCAGCAACTCGTTCTGCAGCTGGTTCATCACCTCGCTGATGAAACGCTCGCGGTCCAGGCGACGCTCGTGCAGCAGCTTGGCGATCTGTTTGTACTGGTCGGGTTCGAGGTAGCGGAAGGACAGGTCTTCCAGCTCCCACTTGATGTGGCCGATACCCAGACGGTGCGCCAGCGGCGCATAGATATCGAACACCTCGCGCGCGACACGCAGGCGTTTCTCGTCGTCGGCTGCCTTGACCGCACGAATCGCGCAGGTGCGCTCGGCCAGCTTGATCAGCGCCACGCGCACATCGTCGACCATGGCCACGAGCATCTTGCGCAGGTTCTCGACCTGCGCCTGCGAGCCCAGCACCAGCGACTGGCGCGGGCTGAGGCTGGCGCTGATGGCGGCCATGCGCAGCACCCCGTCGATCAGCTTGGACACCACCGGGCCAAAGCGCTGGCTGACCTCGGCCAGCGTCACCTTGCCCTCGCGCACCGAGCGGTAGATGACCGCCGCCACCAGGGAATCCTGGTCGAGCTTGAGGTCGGCGAGGATTTCAGCGATCTCCAGGCCCGCCTGGAAGCTGGACGTACCGTCCGCCCAGGAATGCTTGGCCGGGTTGCCCTTTTTCTCGACCTCATGGGCAAACTCGCAGGCCTCTTTCAACGCTGCGCGATCCAGTGCCGAATCGACGCTTACCACATGGTCCAACCATGCTTCGAGATTGATACTGCCGTCGGTGTTGACCGGCTGGTGCACTCTCACCTGTACCATCTTTGTTTTACCTTTCCATACAGCACACCACTCGGGTGCGCTGGCGATCACCGTGCGGCCACCATTCCGTGGAGACCGCACCAAGGGGCCAGTCAGCTAGCCCGCTTCGAATAACGCCATGGCCTCGACATGCGCCGTCTGAGGAAACATGTCGAGAATCCCGGCCCTTTTTAACCGGTACCCCTGGCCGACCAGTACCTGGGCGTCTCGCGCCAGCGTGGCCGGGTTGCACGATACATAGACCAGCCTTCTGGCCTTGAGGCGGGCGATGCCTTGCACCACCTCGAAAGCACCGTCGCGCGGTGGATCCAAGAGTACCGCAGAAAAGCCCTCGGCGGCCCATCCGGCGCCCGCCAAAGGCTGCGATAAATCGGCCTGAAAAAACCGTGCGTTATGCACATTGTTGTTCCGGGCATTGGCCGCGGCCCGATCGACCATGGCCTGCACGCCTTCCACTGCCACCACCTCGCGCGCCTGACGGGCCAGCGGCAAGGCGAAGTTGCCCAGGCCGCAGAACAGGTCCAGCACGCGCTCGTCGGCCTGGGGTGCGAGCCAGGCCAGGGCCTGCTCGATCATCGCCGTGTTGACCTGGGCATTTACCTGCACGAAGTCACCTGGGCGCCAGGCCAGTTCCAGCTGCCAGGGCGCCAGGGCAAAACCCAACTGGGCGGCCGGGTCCACTGGCGCCGGCTCTCCTTCGCCCTGCAGCCACAGCTGGGCGTTGGCCTGCTCGCAGAACGCCTGCAGCCTGGCCAGGTCTTCCGTGGGCAACGGCGCGACATGGCGCACCAGCAGCGCCTCGGCAGTACCGCTGAACAGTTCCACATGGCCCAGCGCCTGAGGCTTGCTCAGCGAGCGCAGTACGGTCGGCAAGTGGCGCAGAATCGATTGCAAGGGCTGTACCAGCACCGCGCAATCGTCGATGGCAATGATGTCCTGACTGGCTTCGGCACGGAAACCGACCTCCAGCTGGCGCGCCTTGACGTCCCAGCGCACGGCCACGCGGGCGCGGCGTCGGTAGCCGAACTCGGGCCCGCTCAGCGGTGCTGCCCACTCCTCGGGCTGCACGCCGGCCACCCGCTGCAGCTGTTCGGCCAGCGTGCGCTGCTTGAGCGCCAGCTGTGCTTCGTGCGGCAGGTGCTGCAGGTTGCAGCCTCCGCAGCGCTCGTAATAACGGCACGGAGCCTGACGGCGTTCGGGGCTGGCCTGCAGCAGGCGCTCCAGGCGGGCCTCGACCACTTTGCCACGGGCATTGAGCACCCGCGCCTCTACAGCCTCGCCGGCCAGGGCGCCACTGACGAACCAGGTGCGCCCTTCGTGGAAGGCAATGCCCCGGCCATCACCGGCCAGGCGCTCGATTTCCAGGCGCTGTTTCTTGCCCACCGGGACCTGGGGGCTGCGGTTGCCGCCGGCCGGCTGAAAGCGCAGGCCGCTGTTGCTTTTCTTCTTGGACATTTAGCTCGGGTCGAACAGGCCGGTGGACAGGTAACGGTCGCCGCGATCGCAGATGATCGCGACCATCGTCGCATTTTCCACCTCGCGGGACAGACGCAGCATGGCTGCAACTGCACCACCGGAAGACACACCGCAGAAAATGCCCTCTTCACGGGCAAGGCGGCGGGTGGTTTCCTCGGCTTCCTGCTGCGACATGTCGACCACGCGGTCGACGCGGCTGGCATCGAAGATTTTCGGCAGGTATTCCTCGGGCCAGCGGCGGATGCCTGGAATGGCCGAACCTTCCATTGGTTGCAGACCGATGATCTGTACCGCCGGGTTCTGTTCCTTGAGGTACTGCGAGCAGCCCATGATGGTACCGGTGGTACCCATGGAGCTGACGAAATGGGTGATGGTGCCCTGGGTCTGCTGCCAGATCTCGGGGCCAGTGCTGTTGTAGTGAGCGATGGGGTTGTCGCCGTTGGCGAACTGGTCCAGTACCAGGCCACGGCCTTCGGCCTGCAGCTTCTCGGCCAGGTCACGGGCGCCTTCCATGCCCTCTTCCTTGGTCACCAGGATCAGCTCGGCGCCGTAGGCGGTCATGGCGGCCTTGCGCTCGGCGGTGGAGTTGTCGGGCATGATCAGGATCATCTTGTAGCCCTTGATCGCCGCAGCCATCGCCAGGGCGATGCCGGTGTTGCCGGAGGTGGCCTCGATCAGAGTATCGCCGGGCTTGATCTGGCCGCGCAGTTCGGCGCGGGTGATCATCGACAGTGCCGGGCGGTCCTTTACCGAGCCGGCGGGATTGTTACCTTCGAGCTTGAGCAGGAGGGTGTTACTGGTTTCGCCAGCAATACGCTGCAGGCGAACCAGGGGCGTATTGCCGACGCAATCGGCGATGGTTGGGTACTGCAGGGTCATGGCGTATTTCACAATCCGGACGGCAGGGGTGCCTATCATACCGGCAAACCCTTCTCGGCCATATCACGCAATCTGTGGTGAATATAGCTACAAGCTATATATGGGCCTAGCATGTAAGCACGGCCTTTGTAGGAGCGGCCTTGTGTCGCGATGGGGCGCGCAGCGGCCCCGGCAAAATATGCTGCGAAGCTGAAACCAAGGGCCGCTGCGCGCCCCATCGCGACACAAGGCCGCTCCTACAGGGACCGCGTTAAATTCAAGCGCTGTGGTGAGGCCGGCACATGTAATGGCAAGCGCATCCACAACCGCAGCCCGCGCTTGCCATTCTCCGCCCACAAGGTGCCGCCCTGGCGCTGGATGGCACTACGGGCAATGCTCAGCCCCAGGCCGAAACCGCCATCACCGGGCCGCGAACCGTCCAGCCGCGAGAACGGCGCAAAAATCCGCTCCAGGTCTTCTTCAGCCACGCCACCACCCTCGTCTTCCAGCCACAACCTCCAGTACCCGCCTTCACGTTGCCCACCGAGGCGCACCACACCATCGGCCGGCGAATGACGAATGGCGTTGCGCAACAGGTTTTCCAGCGCCTGGGCCAGGTGGTTGAGGTTACCCTGCACCCAGCAGTCGGCCGGCACTTCGCAGCGCAGCCGCGCCAGCGACCAGCCGCTTTCATAGCTGGCATTCTCGGCCAGCAGCTCCCACAGCGCCTGCACCTCGATCGGCTCCAGGTTCATCGGCGCACGTTCGGCGTCCTGCCAGGCCAGTTGCAGGGTGTCCTCGACCAGTTGCTGCATGCAGTCCACCTCCCGCGTCAGGCGTTCACGCAGGCGTTGCAGGTCGGACTCGCCATCGCAGGCCACACGCAGCCGGCTCAGTGGCGTTCGCATTTCGTGGGAAAGGTCACGCAGCAACTGCTGCTGCATGGTTACCGTGCCCTGCAGCCGCTCGGCCATCTGGTCGAAGGCTCGGGCCAGTTCGCCCAGCTCGTCATGCCGGGCGATGGTGCGTGGGTCGAGGCGCGCCGACAGCTGGTCGGCGCGCCAGGCATTGGCCTGCTCGCGCAACTGGTTCAATGGCACGATCAGCATGCGGTAAAGACCCACGCACAACAGCAGGGTGAACAGGCCGGGGATGATGCCGTTGGTGACGATGCGCCACAGCATGCGGTATTGGCCGGGGTTGAAGCGCTGCGGCAGTTCGATCACCAGCATGCCCTGCTCCGGTGCTCCCGGGAACGGGATACGCAACCATGGCTGATCGACACTGCGCCGGCTCATCGGCCAGTCGACACCACGCAGGCGGGTGAGCCGCTGCATGATCTGCGGGTCGAGGCTGGCGCTGTCCAGCGGCCGCAGGTTGAGGTCGAGCACGCCAACCCAGCCGCGTTCGCGCTGGTGCATCGCCGTCACCCACCTGTCCAGCCCCGCCCGCCCGCCACTGCGCCAGGCCTGCTCGGCTTCGGCAGCATAGCCACGCAAGGCCTGCCGCGCCGGCTCCGAGAGGAAAGCGTTCTGGGTTTCCATGTGTCGGCCCCAGGTGTAGCTGAGGCCGATCATCAGCAGGCAGAACCCCACCAACAGGATGGCCAGCTTCCAGAACAGCGAATGGCGGTCGAGCATGGGTCACTCCGCCTCGCTGGCGCTGAGTACGTAGCCCTTGCCCCACACGGTGCGGATCTGCCGTTCGTGATAGCCGATGCCCTTGAGCTTGCGACGGATCTGGCTGACGTGCATGTCCAGGCTGCGGTCATGCCGCGAATAGCCTCGCTGCAGCACTTGCTGGTAGAGGAACGGCTTGCTCAGCACTTCGTCGAGGTTGCGGTTGAGGATGTCGAGCAGGCGGAATTCGCTGGGGGTCAGCCCGGCCAGGCGACCATCCAGGCGCACGTCGCACAGTCCCTCGTCGTATTGCAGTTCGCCACTGGCGGCATGCGCCTGCGGGGCTTGATGGCGCCGCTCGAGGGCAACGCGACGCAGGATGGCTTCGATGCGTACCTGCAGCTCGGCCATGCTGAACGGTTTGGGCAGATAGTCGTCGGCACCTCGCTGGAAACCGCTGATGCGGTCGGCCTCGGCACCCAGCGCCGACATCAGGATCACCGGCGTGGCGCTACGCTTGCGCAACTGCGCCAGGGCATCCAGACCGTTGAGCCCGGGCAGCAGGATGTCCATGAGCACCACATCGAAAGCCTGGCGGCCTGCCGTTTCCAGGCCCTCCAATCCATTGCGGCACCACGTCACCTGGAAACCACCGCGCTGCAGCTCTTCGTGCAGGTAGGCACCGAGAACGGGGTCATCCTCGATGGCAAGGATGTTGGAGTTGTGAATAGCTACAGGATTCATTGGCAACTGCCATGCATTCTCAATTGCGTGATTATTGAGTATCCAGCGCCTGCCAGGCAACCGCCCTGCGACCAATGCCCCTGCAAGGGCGCAAAACACATACTAAAGAGGTGCAATAGCACGGCAGGCGGAGTAACTTCCCGGCTTGGCCGTCATTGCTTGACGGTGACCAGGCACATGACAGGAGGCGAGTGTGCTCGATCGCTTGGGAATTCGCAGCCGGGTCCTGCTGCTGGCTCTGCTGCCGGCCGGCCTGATGGCCCTGGTGCTGGGTAGTTACTTCACCTGGCTGCAACAGAACGACCTGCGCACCCAGCTGCTGCAACGCGGCAAGATGATCGCCGAGCAACTGGCGCCGCTGGCCGCGCCTGCCATGGCCAAACTGGCACCGGCGCAACTGGAGCGTATTGCCGCGCAAACCCTGGAGCAGGCGGATGTGCGCGCGGTCGCCTTCCTGGCCCCGGACCGCACGCGCCTGGCCCACGCCGGCCCGAGCATGCTCAACCAGCCGCCCAGCGGCGGCACCGGCACCCAACTGCTGCAACGCAGCGGCAATGACGCCACCCGCTACCTGATGCCGGTGTTCGGCCACCATCGCGACCTGGCCACCGATGCCGTGCCGGCCGAAACCGAACGCCTGCTGGGTTGGGTCGAGATCGAGCTGTCCCACGACGGCACCCTGCTGCGCGGCTACCGCAACCTGTTCACCAGCCTGCTGCTGATTCTCGCCTGCCTGGTGCTCAGCGGCTTGCTGGCACTGCGCATGAGCCGCACCATCAACGACCCGATCAAGCGCATCAAGCACGCGGTCAACCAGCTCAAGGACGGCCACCTCGAGGAACGCCTGCCGGCCATGGGCAGCCATGAACTGGACGAGCTGGCGCGCGGCATCAACCGCATGGCCGAAACCCTGCACAACGCCCACGAAGAGCTGCAACACAGCATCGACCAGGCCACCGAGGACGTGCGCCAGAACCTGGAAACCATCGAGATCCAGAACATCGAGCTGGACATGGCGCGCAAGGAGGCCCTGGAGGCCAGCCGCATCAAGTCGGAATTCCTGGCCAACATGAGCCACGAAATCCGCACCCCGCTCAACGGCATCCTCGGTTTCACCCACCTGCTGCAGAAAAGCGAGCTGACACCACGCCAGCTGGACTACCTGAGCACCATCGAGAAGTCCGCCGACAACCTGCTCGGGATCATCAACGAGATCCTCGATTTCTCCAAGATCGAGGCCGGCAAGCTGGTGCTCGACAGCATCCCCTTCAACCTGCGCGACCTGATCCAGGACACCCTGACCATCCTCGCTCCCGCTGCCCACGCCAAGCAGCTGGAGCTACTCAGCCTGATCTACCGCGATACCCCGTCGTCGCTGATCGGCGACCCGTTGCGGCTCAAGCAGATCCTTACCAACCTGGTCAGCAACGCCATCAAGTTCACCCGCGAGGGCACCATCGTCGTGCGCGCCATGCTCGAAGACGAGCACGAAGACAGTGCGCAACTGCGCATCAGCGTGCAGGACACCGGCATCGGCCTGTCGCCGCAGGATGTGCGTACGCTGTTCCAGGCGTTCAGCCAGGCCGACAACTCGCTGGCCCGCCAGCCTGGCGGCACTGGCCTGGGGCTGGTGATTTCCAAGCGTCTGATCGAACAGATGGGTGGCGAAATCGGCGTCGACAGCACCCCGGGCGAGGGTTCGCAGTTCTGGATCAGCCTCAACCTGCCCAAGGCCCACGACGGTGTCGAGGACCTGCCGCTGCAACCGCTGCTGGGCCGCCGCGCAGCCATCGTCGACGGCCACGAACTGGCGCGCCAGGCGTTGGAACACCAGCTGGAGGACTGCGGCCTCAGTGTCAGCCTGTTCCCCACCTTCGACCAGCTGCTGCAGGGCGTGCAAGCTGCCAGCCAGGCCGGCCTGCCATTCGACTTCGCCGTGCTCGGGGCCAACCTTGGCAACCTGTCGCCCGAGCAGCTGGGCCATTACCACCAGCAGCTCGAACGCTACCATTGCCAGTGCGTGGTGCTGTGCCCGACCACCGAGCAGGCGCTTTACCATCCGTACCTGCCCAACGGCCATGGCCAGTTGCTGTCCAAGCCGACCTGCACGCGCAAACTGCGCCGCCTGTTGCTGGAACTGCTACAACCGCGCCGCCCGCAGGGCGAGGTGAACAGCGTCAACGGCCAGCGCCAGCCGAAAATCCTCTGCGTCGACGACAACCCCGCCAACCTGTTGCTGGTGCAGACCCTGCTCGAGGATATGGGCGCCGAGGTGCTGGCCGTCGACAACGGCTATGCGGCGGTGCAGGCGGTGCAGGACGAGCCGTTCGACCTGGTGCTGATGGACGTGCAGATGCCGGGCATGGACGGCCGCGCCTGCACCGAGCAGATCCGCCTGTGGGAAAACACCCAAAGCAGCAACCCTCTGCCGATCGTCGCCCTCACCGCCCACGCCATGGCCAACGAAAAACGCGCGTTGCTGCACGGTGGCATGGACGACTACCTGACCAAGCCGATCAGCGAACGGCAACTGGCCCAGGTGGTGATGAAATGGACCGGCCTGAGCCTGGGCGCACCACAGCAGGAACGCCTGGCCGAGCAACTGGACAACGGCGATGACCTGAAGGTGCTGGACCCCGAGGAAGGCCTGCGCCTGGCCGCCGGCAAAGCAGACCTGGCGGCCGATATGCTGAGCATGCTGCTGACCTCGCTGGAAGCCGACCGCGAAGCCATACGCGCAGCCCGCGAGGCCGACGACCGCAACGGCCTGATCGAACAGGTACACCGCCTGAACGGCGCTTCGCGTTATTGCGGCGTGCCGCAGTTGCGGGCCGCGTGCCAGCGCAGCGAAACCTTGCTCAAGCAGGAAAACCCGCTGGCACAACAGGCACTGGATGAACTGGATGCGGCGATCAACCGCCTGGCTGCCCAGGCCAGATTGAGCGCCTGAAACCCGAGCACATTCTTTGTAGGAGCAGCCTTGTGTTGCGAAGAGGCCGGTGCAGGCGCCATTGATGTATCGCCTGTGCCGACCTCTTCGCAGCACAAGGCTGCTCCTACAAAAAAATGACCTGGCCGGCATGGATCAATAGCGGGCAGACATCGCTGGCTACAATCCCCAGACCACTGCAAAGGAAGCCCCACCATGCGCGCCCTGTTGTTCAGCAGCCAGCACTACGACCAGGAAAGCTTCACCCGGGCCGCCAGCGGCACAACCCTGGACCTGCACTTCCAGCCCGCCCGCCTGACCCTCGACACCGCTGCCCTGGCCGATGGCTACGAGGTGGTCTGCGCCTTCATCAATGACGAACTCGACGCCCAGGTGCTGCAGCGCCTGGCCACAGGCGGCACACGCCTGGTCGCCCTGCGTTCGGCCGGCTACAACCATGTCGACCTGGCCACTGCCCAACGCCTGGGCCTGACCGTGGTGCGCGTACCGGCCTATTCACCGCACGCCGTGGCCGAACACGCCGTGGCGCTGATCCTGGCCCTGAACCGGCGCCTGCACCGGGCCTACAACCGCACCCGCGAGGGTGACTTCACCCTGCACGGGCTTACCGGTTTCGACCTGCATGGCAAGACCGTCGGGGTGGTTGGTACCGGCCAGATCGGCACCGCGTTCGCCCGCATCATGGCCGGTTTCGGCTGCCAGTTGCTGGCCTATGACCCCTACCCCAACCCGGAGCTGCTGGCCCTGGGCGCGCGCTACCTGCCATTGCCCGAGTTGCTGCGCGAAGCCCGCGTCATCAGCCTGCACTGCCCGCTGACCGAGCACACCCGGCACCTGATCAATGCACAAAGCCTGGCCCAGTTGCAGCCCGGCGCCATGCTGATCAATACCGGCCGCGGCGCGCTGGTCGACACTCCGGCGCTGATCGACGCGCTGAAGAGCGGCCAGCTCGGCTACCTGGGCCTGGACGTCTACGAAGAAGAAGCCCAGCTGTTCTTCGAGGACCGCTCCGACTTGCCTCTACAGGACGACGTACTGGCCCGCCTGTTGACCTTCCCCAACGTGATCATCACCGCCCATCAGGCGTTTCTCACCCACGAGGCACTGGATGCCATCGCCGCGACCACGCTGGACAACATCAACCGCTGGGCGGCAGGCAATCCACAGAATCTGGTGATGGGTTAGTGCTAGGATACGCGGCATTTCTGGAGGACCCATGGTCGAGCACGATTTCCGCTACACCCTTTTCAACCCGCAACACACGCTTATCGAGTGCCGCGCCCTGGTGCCGGGCCGCTATCAGGTCACCGGCAACGGCGGCTCGATGCACATAGGCGACACCCTGCTGGTCACCCTCAAAGGCAGCAAGGACTTGTCCATGCGCCTGACAGTGGAGAGCGTGCGCCACCTGATCAACCCGCGCGGCCAGTGGGTTGCCGTGGCCAGCGGCCCAGTGTTCAACGAGCTGGAAATCCTCACCTGGCAGGTCGCGTGCGACAGCTGCGACGCCGTGCTGGACTTCGAGTTCGCGGTGGACGCCAAGCTGGGCAAGAAAGCCCGCCAGCCTGCCGCCAGCGCGCGCGTAGCTGAGCTGGACTGGGCCAGCCGTGGCGAAAAACACTTGTGCCCGCGTTGCCAGGAGAGCGCCGAGTGAAGAATCTGCTGACCGGCGTGCTGATTGCCAGCGGCCTGCTCGGCTGCGCCGCGGAACCTTCCAAACTGCAGCAGGAGCGCAGCTACGTGCTGGAGTGGATTGGCGAGCGACCACTGATCGATTACAGCCACCTGACCCTGACCCTGGCCAGCGATGGCCGTGCCTATGGCAACGGCGGCTGCAACCACTGGTTCGCGCCGTACACACTGGACGGCGAGCACCTTAGTTTCGGCAAGGTCGGCAAGACCCGCAAGCTCTGCGCACCGGCGTTGATGGAGCAGGAAAAGCGCTTCCTGCAGGCGCTGGAAACGGTGCAGCGCTGGGATGTGTCGCCTATCGAGCAGGTGCGTTTCTGGCCGGCCGAAGGCAAGCCGCTGCGCTTCTGGCCTGAGGAAGGCTGAGGATCATTGGGGGGCCGCTTTGCGGCCCATCGCGACACAAGGCCGCTCCTACAGGAGATCGCATCACCCTGTAGGAGCGGCCTTGTGTCGCGATGGGCTGCAATGCAGCCCCAAAATGCATCAGGCGCCCTTCAAGGCCTTGATCTTGGCCTGCAGCCCTTCCAGGGTCTGCTCGCCCATCAGCTGCTCCCGCACCTTGCCCTTGTCATCGATGATGTAGGTAACCGGCAATGCCTCGCTACGTGGCAAGTCATAGCGTTCGGCCGGGTCCTGCGCCAATACGGTGAAAGCGATGCCCAGGGTTTCGGCAGCCTGCTTGAGCTCCTGCCCCTGCAAGCCGTCGAAGTTCACCCCCACCACCTTGATACCGTCGGCCGCCCACTGCTTGGCTGCCGCGTTCAGTTCAGGGATTTCGGTACGGCACGGTCCGCACCATTCGGCCCAGTAATTGAGCACCAGCCAGTGCCCATCGAGTTGTTCGGCCTTAATCGTATTACCGTGTTGGTCCACGCCATAATCGGCACCGCAACCACCGAGCAACAGGCTCGCGGTGATGGCCAGTACTGCTGCCAGACGCCTTGCCATGGGTCAATCCTTCTCGAGTTTTAAAGCAAATTGGTCAGTCGCTGCGGTTAGAATAGCCGCCACACCCTGCTGGATGCGACCCGACATGACCGACCTCACGCTCTATCATAACCCGCGCTGCTCGAAATCCCGCGGCGCCCTGGAACTGCTCGAAGCTCGCGGCCTGGCGCCGACCGTCGTTCGCTACCTCGAGACCCCGCCCGACGCCGCCACCCTGAAGGCCCTGCTCGGCAAGCTGGGCATCGCCCCGCGCCAGCTGCTGCGTACCGGAGAGGACGAGTACAAGGAGCTCAACCTGGCCGACCCGGCGCTGACCGACGCACAACTGATCGAGGCCATGGCCCGCCACCCCAAACTGATCGAGCGGCCGATCCTGGTCGCCGGTGACAAGGCCGTGGTTGGCCGCCCGCCCGAGAAAGTACTGGAGATCCTGCCGTGAGCCAGCCCTATATCCTGGTGCTGTATTACAGCCGCCATGGTTCGACCAGCGAGATGGCCCGGCACATCGCCCGCGGCATCGAGCTGGCCGGCATGGAAGCCCGCCTGCGCACGGTGCCGGCGATTTCCACCGAGTGCGAAGCGGTGGCCCCGGACATCCCGGCCAGTGGCGCGCTGTACGCCACCCTGGACGACCTGCGCCACTGCGCCGGCCTGGTACTGGGCAGCCCGACCCGCTTCGGCAACATGGCGGCGCCGCTCAAGTATTTCCTGGATGGTACCAGCAGCCTGTGGCTGGGCGGTGAACTGGTCGGCAAGCCGGCAGGCGTTTTCACCTCCACTGCCAGCCTGCACGGCGGGCAGGAAACCACTCTGCTGTCGATGATGCTGCCCCTGATGCACCACGGCATGCTGGTGATGGGCCTGCCGTACAGCGAATCGGCACTGCTCGAGACCCGTGGTGGCGGCACCCCGTATGGCGCCAGCCATCATGCTGGCGCCGATGGCAAGCGCGAGCTCGACCAGCACGAGATCGCCCTGTGCCGCGCCCTTGGCCAACGCCTGGCGACCACCGCCAAGGCCCTGGAGGCCGCACGTGGCTAAGAAGCCCAAGGTGTTGCCGGCGCTGGAATGGTTGGCACCGCGCCTGCGCCTGACGCGGGCGCTGAGCCTGGCGTTCTTCTTCGGCTTGATCGCCCTGCTGGTAGTGAACAACCTGTGGTTCGCCAACCTGCACGGGGCGCGGGTCGAGGTGATCCTGGCAATCGAACTGGTGCCGTTGCTGCTGTTGCTGCCGGGCATGCTGACCGGCAGCGCCCGGGCACATGCCTGGACCTGCTTCGTGGTGAATATCTATTTCATCAAGGGCGTGCTGGCGGCGTTCGACCCGGCGCGGGCGGTATTTGGCTGGGTAGAAGTGCTGGTGAGCCTGGGGCTGTTCATTGCCGGGCTGCTGTATGTGCGCTGGAAGTTCCAGCATGAGCGGCGCATGGCGGGCGAAGGGGCGTAAATTCTGGGGCCGCTTTGCGGCCCTTTCGCGACACAAGGCCGCTCCTACAGGGTATCGCGTATTCCTGTAGGAGCGGCCTTGTGTCGCGATTGGGCTGCAAAGCAGCCCCAAGATCTCAATGGTTGACGGTATGCGCCAGCATCACCGACAACTGGCACAGCGGCCGCCCACTCTCTGCATGCCACTGGTTGAAAGCCTGCTGCACCAAGGCCAGGTCCCGCTGGCTGGTCGGCGGCTTGTCGATCACCTTCTGCGCAATCAACGCCGCAGCCATGTCATCGGTAGGGATGAACGTGTCCTTGCCGACCATGCGCAAGAAGCGCGGTGCCGACAACCCGCCCAGCTGGTTACCATGCTTGGCCAGGTACTTCCACAAGCCGACGATGTCGGTCACCGGCCAGTCGGCGATGAACGCACCAAAGCTGCCCTTCTCCTTCGCGATATCAAGCACCATCTGCGCATTGCGCGGCACGCTCTTGAGCTTGCCCAGGTGGCGGATGATGCGCTCGTCGTGCATGAGCCGTTCGAGGTGTTCGGCGCCCATCAACACCACCTTCTCCGGGTCGAAGCCGAAGAACACCTGCTCGAACGCCGGCCACTTGGCATCCACCAGGCTGTGCTTGAGCCCGGCGCGGAACACGCGCAGGGCCAAGGTCGACAGGTAGCGGTCGTCACTGATATCACGCAGCTGCGCCGGCGTGCGCGGCTGCGGCAGGAAGGCTTCCAGGGCCTGGGCCGAGCCGAAGCGGTTCAGGCAGTATTCGTGCAACCACTGGTAATCGCGCATGGGCTCAGATGTTCAGCACGTCAAGGAAACGCGGGGTGGCGTTTTCGTCGATCTTCAGGCTGGTGAAATCGAACAGGTTGCGGTCGGCCAGCTGCGACGGTGCAACGTTCTGCAAGGCGCGGAAGATGCTCTCGGTACGCCCCGGGTGCTTGCGTTCCCACTCCACCAGCATGTCCTTGACCACCTGGCGCTGCAGGTTTTCCTGCGAGCCGCACAGGTTGCACGGGATGATCGGGAATTCCTTCATGTCCGAGTAGGCCTGGATGTCCTTCTCGCTGCAGTAGGCCAGCGGGCGGATCACCACGTTGCGGCCATCGTCGGCGCGCAGCTTCGGCGGCATGCCCTTGAGCGCGCCGTTGAAGAACATGTTGAGGAAGAAGGTTTCGACGATATCGTCGCGGTGGTGCCCCAGCGCCATCTTGGTCGCGCCGATTTCGTCGGCAAAGGTGTACAGGGTGCCACGGCGCAGGCGCGAACACAGCGAGCAGGTGGTCTTGCCCTCGGGGACCAGCTCCTTGACCACAGAATAGGTGTCCTTCTCGACGATGTGGTACTCGACGCCCAGTTCCTTGAGGTAGGCCGGCAGCACATGCTCGGGGAACCCCGGCTGCTTCTGGTCCATGTTCACCGCAACGATCTCGAACTTGATCGGTGCCACCTTCTGCAGGTGCAACAGAACGTCGAGCATGGTGTAGCTGTCCTTGCCGCCGGACAGGCAGACCATGACCTTGTCGCCATCCTCGATCATGTTGTAGTCGGTGATGGCTTCGCCGGCGAGACGACGCAGGCGTTTTTGCAGTTTGTTCTGGTTGACCGAGAGGGTGCCCATAGCGCTTGGATCCGCGAGGTGTGACAAAAGCCGGCTATTTTACGCACAAACGCGGCGGCGCTGTAGGCATTCCGATAAAGACTTCATCGTAATCAACAGCGCGCCTTACAGCGCAATTTGCTCTAAAAAGCACGGTTTATGCCGGTAACGGCTTCCTATACTGCGACATAAGGCCACATTACCGCTTGCTTCGGTGTTCCGGCCTGGCGCCGCTTGCGCTCCATCTGGGGGGCGTTTGGCAACATTGAGAGGAGTGATCGGCATGATTCATCACGTTGTGGGGCTGTTTACCCATCCCGACCAGGAATGGCGGGAAATTCGTGGCGAAGAAGAAACCATCAGCCACATGTACCTGACGCATACCCTGATCCTGGCTGCGATCCCCGCCATTTCGGCGTTCATCGGTACCACCCAGGTCGGCTGGGTGATCGGCGACCGGCCAGCGGTGATGCTGACCATGGAAAGCGCCATCTGGATGAGCATCATGTCGTACCTGGCGATGCTTGCCGGGGTGGCGGTAATGGGGGCGTTCATCCACTGGATGGCCCGCACCTACGATGCCAACCCGTCAATGGCACAGTGCATCGCCTTTGCCACCTACACCGCCACCCCGTTGTTCATCGGTGGCCTGGCGGCGCTGTACCCGCACCTGTGGCTGGGCATGCTGATCGGCACTGCCGCCATCTGCTACACGGTGTACCTGCTGTACGTCGGCTTGCCGACGTTCATGAACATACCGTCTGACGAAGGCTTCCTGTTCTCCAGCTCGGTGCTGGCGGTAGGCCTTGTGGTACTGGTGGCGATCATGGCCGCCACGGTGATCATCTGGGGACTGGGCGTGGGGCCCGTCTACACCAACTAGAAACAGACCCGACCAACACTGGGGCATCAAACCTGGGGCCGCCGCAAGGCGGCCTCTGGCTGTGCGCTGACCGGTGGCTCGGCAGCTTGCCCGGGGTTGCGGCATAATGCCCGGTCAGGAGAACCACCCCGCCATGCCCGAGCTGCTCAGACAACGCGTCGAAACCTGTTACCAGCAAGCTGAAACCTTCTTCAAACGCCCCTTCCCGCGCCCGGAGGTCAGCTTCAAGCTGCGCGGGCAAAAAGCCGGTGTCGCCCACCTGCACCAGAACCTGCTGCGCTTCAACCTGCAGCTTTACCGCGAGAACCAGGAAGACTTCCTGCGCCAGACCGTGGCCCATGAAGTGGCGCACCTGGTGGCCCACCAGCTGTTCGGCGACCGTATTCAGGCCCATGGCGAGGAGTGGCAGCTGATCATGCGCGGGGTGTATGAACTGCCGCCCAACCGTTGCCACAACTACGAAGTGCAACGGCGCGTGGTGACCCGCTACATCTACCGCTGCCCATGCCCGCAGAGCGACTTCCCATTTACCGCGCAGCGGCACAAGCTGGTGCGCCAGGGGCGGCGTTACCTGTGCAAGCGGTGTCGGGAGATATTGGTGTACAGCGGCGAGACGCGCGTGGAATAGATTGTGTCTTGCCTGTTCCGGCCCCTTCGCGGGTAAACCCGCTCCCACAGGGACACCACTGACGTCAGGCCTTGTGCTATCCCTGTGGGAGCGGGTTTACCCGCGAAGAGGCCAGTGTTGGCGACACATGAATCACAGGCACAAGAAAGGCGACCCTAGGGTCGCCTTCTTTGCATCAGCCTGCGCCTTACTTCTCGACGAAGGCACGCTCGATCAGGTAGTCACCCGGCTCGCGCATGCGCGGGGAGACCTTCAGACCGAAGCTGTCCAGCACTTCGCTGGTCTCGTCGAGCATGCTCGGGCTGCCGCAGATCATCGCGCGATCGTCCTCCGGGTTGATCGGTGGCAGGCCGATGTCGCTGAACAGCTTGCCGCTGCGCATCAGGTCGGTCAGGCGGCCTTGGTTTTCGAACGGTTCACGGGTAACGGTCGGGTAGTAGATCAGCTTGTCGCGAACCGACTCGCCGAAGAATTCGTTCTGCGGCAGGTGCTCGGTGATGAACTCGCGGTAGGCCACTTCGTTCACGTAGCGCACACCGTGCACCAAAATCACTTTCTCGAAGCGCTCGTAGGTTTCCGGGTCCTGGATGACACTCATGAACGGCGCCAGGCCAGTGCCGGTGCTCAACAGGTACAGGTGCTTGCCCGGTTTCAGGTCGTCGAGAACCAGGGTACCGGTAGGCTTCTTGCTGATGATGATCTCGTCGCCTTCCTTCAGGTGCTGCAGCTGCGAGGTCAGCGGACCGTCCGGCACCTTGATGCTGAAGAACTCCAGGTGCTCTTCCCAGTTCGGCGAAGCGATGGAATAGGCGCGCATGAGCGGACGGCCGTTGTCCTGTTGCAGGCCGATCATCACGAACTGACCGTTCTCGAAGCGCAGGCCCGGGTCACGGGTGCACTTGAAGCTGAACAGGGTGTCGTTCCAGTGGTGCACACTGAGGACACGTTCGTGGTTCATGTTGCTCATTTAATGGGGCTCCTGAAGAAAGACGCGGCGCGCGCAAGACGCGCAGTTGCGCGATAGTTTAGGGGCAGCGACAATATCTGTTAACTGGATTATCAAGATATGTGTTATCGGTTATATAGATATGCGATTTACACTTCGTCAGCTGCAAGTCTTCGTTGCCGTGGCCCAGCACCAGAGCGTTTCGCGCGCCGCCAGTGTGCTGGCCTTGTCGCAGTCGGCCGCCAGCACCTCGATCACCGAGCTTGAGCGCCAGTCCAGCTGCCAGCTGTTCGACCGCGCCGGCAAGCGCCTGAGCCTCAACGCCCTGGGCCAGCAACTGTTGCCGCAGGCCGTGGCCCTGCTCGACCAGGCCAAGGAAATCGAAGACCTGCTCAACGGCAAGTCCGGTTTCGGCTCGCTGGCGGTCGGCGCCACGCTGACCATCGGCAACTACCTGGCCACCTTGTTGATCGGCAGCTTCATGCAGGTGCACCCGGAAAGCCAGGTGAAGCTGCACGTACAGAACACTGCGCATATCGTGCAACAGGTGGCGCATTACGAAATTGATCTGGGTCTGATCGAAGGTGATTGCAACCACCCGGACCTGGAAGTGCAGCCCTGGGTCGAGGACGAACTGGTGGTGTTCTGCGCGCCGCAGCACCCGCTGGCCAAGGCGGGCCGCGCCGATGTACAGACCTTGTCTCAGGAAGCGTGGATCCTGCGCGAACAGGGCTCAGGCACGCGCCTGACCTTCGACCAGGCCATGCGCCACCACCGCACCAACCTCAACATCCGCCTGGAGCTGGAACACACCGAAGCGATCAAGCGCGCGGTGGAGTCGGGCCTGGGCATCGGCTGCATCTCGCGCCTGGCTCTGCGTGACGCCTTCCGCCGCGGCAGCCTGGTGCCGGTGGAAACCCCGGAGCTGGACCTGATGCGCCAGTTCTACTTCATCTGGCACAAACAGAAGTACCAGACGTCGGCCATGCGCGAATTTCTCGAACTGTGCCGCAACTTCACTGCGGGCTTCACACGCAGTGACGAGATCGTGTTGCCACCGATCGCTTAAAGCAGAATCACGCCCCACACCAGCGCCACCATGGTCAGTGCCACCAGTTGCGCGGCGCTGCCCATGTCCTTGGCGTTTTTCGACAGTGGGTGGCGCTCGAGCGAAATGCGGTCGATGGCTGCCTCCACCGCCGAGTTGAACAGTTCGACGATCAAGCCCAACAGGCACACGGCGATCATGATCGCCCGCTCCGCACGGCTGACCGGTAGCCAGAAAGCGATCGGGACCAGCAGCACATTGAGCAGTACCAGCTGGCGGAACGCGGCCTCGCCCTTGAAAGCGGCGCGCAGGCCGTCCAGCGAATAGCCGGCGGCGTTGAAGATACGTTTGAGGCCGGTCTGGCCCTTGAATGGCGATGTCATGTATGTCACTTCACAACGGAAAGGCCAGCAGACTAGACCGGCACGGGTCAAAAAAGCGTGAAGCCACACGCACTCAGCTGCTGGCAACCGATTCAAGTTGTTGCAGCAGCAACGCCGCCTGGGTCCGGGTACGCACACCCAGCTTGCGGAAGATCGCGGTCACGTGGGCCTTGATGGTCGCTTCCGAAACGCTCAGCTCATAGGCGATCTGCTTGTTCAGCAGGCCTTCACAGACCATGGTCAGTACGCGGAACTGCTGTGGCGTGAGGCTGGCCAGCCCTTCGCTGGCGGCCTTGGCCTCGGCCGAGACATCGACCTTTTCGAACGCCTGTGGCGGCCACCAGACCTCGCCATCGAGCACTTTGCGCACCGCATCCTGAATAACTTCCAGGGTGCTGGACTTGGGAATGAAGCCACTGGCACCAAACTCGCGGGACTTGACCACCACTGCGGCCTCTTCCTGCGCCGATACCATCACCACGGGTATCTGCGGGTATTGCCCGCGCAGCAGCACCAGCCCGGAAAAACCATAGGCACCCGGCATGTTCAAGTCCAGCAACACCAGGTCCCAGTCGGCTTTTTCGCTCAGGCGGGTTTCCAGTTCGGCAATGCTGGCGACTTCAACCAGGCGTACATCCGGGCCCAGGCCGAGGGTAACGGCCTGGCGCAAGGCGCCACGGAACAGCGGGTGGTCATCGGCAATCAGGATTTCGTAAGTGGCCATCGATCTGGGGATCCTGTTCTGTGTCGGGCACTCGGGTAAGGGTCATTATGAACCAAAGCAGGGGTTGTGCCCCTTGGACTATAGGAAGGTATGCAAACGCTGGTGGGTGTCGTCCTGCTCGTCCAGCGGCAGGCGCCGCTTGCCGCTCAGGTAATGCAGGCTGAACACATCCAGGTAGGCGTCCAGCGCCTGCGAGGCCTGGGTATCGCCAGCCAGGTCCAGGCACATGGCCGCGACTTCCGCAGTGCAGAAGTGATCATCGCGCTTGGAGCGGCGCAGCCGGTAGCGGGACATCTGCTCGGCCTGCAGGCTCAACACCGGGAAGCGGTCAAGGTATGGGCTTTTGCGGAACATCTTGCGCGCTTCGGTCCAGGTGGCATCCAGCAGGATGAACAGCGGGCGCTTGCCCGGCTCGCGTACCACTTCGCTGACTACTCGCTCCTGGGCAACGAATTCGCCGGGAAAGACGATATAGGGCTGCCAATGCGGATCGTCCAGCAACGCCAGCAAGCCTTCGTCGACCGAAGTGCGCAGCCAGCCAAAGGCCGAGGTGTCCTGGATCAGGTCGGCGATCAGCCAGCCGGTATTGGTGGGCTTGAGCGGCTCGGTGTCATGCATCAGCAGGCACACGCCGGACTCGGCCTGCACCCGAGGCTTCCAGGCGCACAGGCAATGAGTGGCAATGACCCGGCAGTCGGGGCAGCGCTCGGCACGCGAACCACGGGCGATGAAAGGCTTGTTGCTGCGCGCCAGGCGTTCGGCGCGCAGGCGCGCTACCGCATGGCTCATGCCGGCAGGCCTCTGGACAGGTTGGGAATGGACACAAGGATGACTCGGAGAAAACTAAGGGCGCCAGTCTATCAGAACAGGGGCCAATTGCTGTGCAGGTGGCGGCGCGGTCTTTATAATCGCTGTTTTACCCAGCCTCGCGCCTGCGCGCTTCTGGGGCTGCTCAGCCCATCGCCGGCAAGCCCGCTCCCACCTCGATTGCATTGCCTTGGGCCATGTGCAATCCCTGTGGGAGCTTGCCGGCGATGGGCCGCACGGCGGCCCCATTTGCAGCCAAAGTGCGGTTGTCACGGAACGCCGTCGACCCGCGCATGTCAAAGCGCCAGTCATCGAACCAGGAGAGATTCATGCTGCGCCGTATCGTCCCCGCCCTGAGCCTGTTGCTCGCCCTGCCCCTGGCAGCCCAGGCGGCTTCCAAGCAGGAATACGACCTGAACAACATGCTGCAGAAGGTTGCCAAAGAGAGCAGTGTCGGCACCCCGCGAGCCATCAACGAGGACATCCTCGACCAGGGTTACACGGTGGAAGGCAAGGCACTGGTCAACCACCTGAGCGTTCGCCAGGAGCATGCTGCGCGCATGCAGGCCAACCCCGATCAGGTACGCAGCCAGCTGGGTGACAGCGTCTGCCGCAACAGCGGTTTCCGCAACCTGATGTCCAAAGGCGCGGTGATGGTCTACCGCTTCACGGTCTACAAGACCAACCAACCGATCATGGACCAGGCGTTCGACAACGCCAGCTGCGTCGCAGGCAACAAGAAGAAGTAACCACTTCGATCGCTACGCTTTCTCGTCCTCACGGGCGCGCCAGTGCCCTTCAGCGGCATCGGCGCGCATCTCTGCCAGCAGCGCCTGCAAGTAGCGCGACTGGCATTCCAGCCCCGACAGCCTGCGCCGGCACTCGGCTTCCAGGCTCAGGTGATGCACCAGGGCCGCATTCTCCAGCTGCTGGTAAAGCTGCCGGTCCACTTCGATGATCAAGCGATGCATAACGCCACCTCCTGCATCGACACGTTTCGCTTTACCCAGTTAACCAAACCCGCATCCCCCGTGGCTGCATGCCGACGGGCGGCGATGCCGAACACCCCGGCACGATTGAGCGCAAGGGTCTAGATTGAGGTCAGAGGTATTGGTGCAGAAGGAGACGTTGCATGCCTTACCAATCGAGTGAACTGCTGTTCAGCCACTTCCGCGACAACAACATCGACCTGAGCAACATCGACGCACAACTGCAACTGGTAGCACCGAACAGCCCCAACCTGCCGCTGTACCGCGACATGATGCTGACCATCCTGCGCATGGCCCATGACGACACCGACCGCTGGAGCGCCAAGATCACCCTGCAGGCGCTGCGCGAACTGGACCATTCGTTCCGCACCCTGGAACGTTACAAGGGCCGGCGCAAGGTGACCGTGTTCGGCTCGGCGCGCACCCCGCTGGAACACCCGATGTACGCCCTGGCCCGCGAACTGGGCGCCACCCTGGCACGCTCCGACCTGATGGTCATCACCGGTGCCGGCGGCGGCATCATGGCGGCAGCCCACGAAGGCGCCGGCAGCGACCACAGCCTGGGTTTCAACATCACCCTGCCCTTCGAGCAACATGCCAACCCCACGGTGGATGGCACCGACAAGCTGCTGCCGTTCCATTTTTTCTTCATCCGCAAGCTGTTCTTCGTCAAGGAGGCCGATGCCCTGGTGCTGTGCCCGGGTGGTTTCGGCACTTTGGATGAAGCGCTGGAGGTGTTGACCCTGATCCAGACCGGCAAGAGCCCGCTGGTACCGGTGGTGCTGCTGGACTCACCAGGTGGCAGCTTCTGGCGCGACTGCCTGGATTTCATCAGCCGGCAACTGGAGGAAAACCGCTACATCCTGCCAAGCGACCTGAAACTGCTGCGCCTGGTGTACAGCGCTGACGAGGCAGTGGAGGAAATCAACCAGTTCTACAGTAACTACCACTCCAGCCGCTGGCTGAAGAGCCAGTTCGTGATCCGCATGCATCACCCGCTCAGCGAGGCGGCGCTGTATGACATCCAGGAAGGCTTTGCCGACTTGCGTCTGAGTGGCAAGTATCACCAGCAACCTGATAGCAGTGCCGAGCACGAAGTGGGCAATTTCAGTCACCTGACCCGTTTGTCATTTGCCTTCAATGGTCGGGATCAAGGCCGGCTTCGTGAACTGGTGGACTTCATCAACCTGCCGGAGAACTGGGCCAAGCCGCAGCCCATGCATACCACGCAGCGGGCCAGGGAGGCGTTGAAGGTCAGTTGATCGTGACATTAGTCCGCGCATCCTGTGGGAGCGGGCTCATCGAGGCGTCGAACCGCCGCGAAGAATCCAACGCGGTGTATGGCACCGGCTGCGCCGGTGTTCGCGGGCTTGCCCGCTCCCACAGGAGCGACGCACTGTCTGATACATCGCCTCAAACCTGTGGGAGCGGGCAAGCCCGCGAAGGGCCGCAAAGCGGCCCAGTCTTCAGTAGTCGTCGATATCCCGCCCACTGAGCAAGCGGCCGATCATGTCCATGGGGAAACCCCGGTACGCCAGAAAACGGGTCTGCTGGGCACGGCTGCGGGGATCTTGCGGGCGTTGACCAGCAAACTTGCGCTGCCATACGTCACGCATGCGCTCGCCCCAGTCCACCTCGCTCTCGCGCAGCGCCTGCTCGATATCAGCACGCGCCAAACCGCGCTGGCCTAGCTCTTCGCGAATACGCGCAGGGCCATAGCCGGAGCTGGAACGGTACCGGATGAAACTTTCGAGGTAGCGGGCTTCGCTAAGCAGCCCTTCTTCGGCGAGCCGGTCGAGTTCAGGCTCGATAAGCTCGTCCGAAGCGCCGCGCTGACGCAACTTGCGCGTCAGCTCGACGCGACCGTGCTCACGTCGCGCGAGCAGGTCCATGGCTGTCCGCCGGATGGCGACGGGAGTGTCGAGTACGGCGGACATGATCGGCTATCTACCGCGCAATCAATAACCGGCGTCTGCGTCGGCCATGTCATCGGCATCGGCTTCAGCAGCAGCAGCCTTACCAGCAGCCGCAACAGCCCCAGAAGTCAGCAGCTTCTCACGAATCTGCTTCTCGATCTCGGCACCAATAGCCGGGTTCTCAGCCAGGTACTTGGCAGCGTTGGCTTTGCCTTGACCGATCTTGTTGCCTTGGTAGGCGTACCAGGCACCGGACTTCTCGACCAGACCCTGGGAAACACCCAGGTCAATGATCTCGCCGTTACGGTAGATACCCTTGCCGTAGAGGATCTGGAACTCGGCCTGACGGAATGGTGGCGAAACCTTGTTCTTGACGATCTTGACGCGGGTTTCGCTACCGACCACCTCGTCGCCTTCCTTGACCGCGCCGGTGCGGCGAATATCCAGACGCACCGAAGCGTAGAACTTCAGGGCGTTACCACCGGTGGTGGTTTCCGGGCTGCCGAACATCACACCGATCTTCATACGGATCTGGTTGATGAAGATGACCAGGCAGTTGGCGTTCTTGATGTTACCGGTGATCTTGCGCAGCGCCTGGGACATCAGGCGCGCCTGCAGGCCCACGTGCATGTCGCCCATCTCGCCTTCGATCTCGGCCTTCGGTACCAGGGCGGCCACGGAGTCGACGATGATCACGTCGACAGCGTTGGAACGCACCAGCATGTCGGTGATTTCCAGGGCCTGTTCGCCGGTGTCCGGCTGCGAGACCAGCAGGTCGTCGACGTTTACGCCCAGCTTGCCGGCGTACTCGGGGTCGAGGGCGTGTTCGGCGTCGACGAAGGCGCAGGTGGCGCCGTTCTTCTGGGCTTCGGCGATGACCGACAGAGTCAGTGTGGTCTTACCCGACGATTCCGGGCCGTAGATCTCGACGATACGGCCTTTTGGCAGGCCGCCGATGCCCAGGGCGATGTCCAGGCCCAGCGAGCCGGTGGAGATGGCAGGGATAGCCTGGCGCTCGTGGTCGCCCATGCGCATGACGGCGCCCTTGCCGAATTGGCGTTCGATCTGACCCAGGGCCGCAGCCAAGGCGCGCTTCTTGTTGTCGTCCATTGAAATCCTCACGTGTTCGACTTGGCCCTGACGGCCGGAATACCTGTATAAGTAGCCAGTATTATTCCACAGGCAAGCGCCCGCGCAAACCCCTGTCGTCGATTTACTCGGCACCAAGCTGTAACAAGCCGTCTAATGCGGCGATCACCGTCTGTCGGCGCACCGCCTCGCGGTCGCCGTCGAACTGGCGCCGCTCGCTGAACACATGGTTGCCGTCGCCCCAGGCCAACCACACGGTCCCCACTGGTTTGGCAGGCGAACCACCGTCTGGCCCGGCCACGCCGCTCACTGCCACGGCAAAGCGCGCACCGCTGGCGGCCTGGGCACCGCGGACCATCGCTTCGACCACTTCCTGGCTTACCGCGCCAACCTGGCCGAACAACGCTGCGGGCACTCCCAGCTGACGGGTTTTCTGGGTATTGGAATAGGTCACGTAACCGGCCTCGAACCAGGCCGAGCTGCCGGGCACACGGGTTATGGCCTCGGCGATGCCGCCACCGGTGCAGGATTCGGCGGTGGTCACCTGCGCGTTGAAGCGGCGCAGGTGCTCACCCAGGCGGATGGCAAGCGTGGTGATCGGGTCCATGTCGGGCTCCTTGAAGACTGCCTTCTACCCTAGCATTTTGGGGATGAGGGATGGGCATCGGACGGCGCGCGGGACCTGGGGGAGTTCGCCTTGAGGTTTTTATCGCCCATGAGATCGAGCGCCGCCCGCGCGGCGCTTCGCAGCACAAGGCTGCTCCTACATCTGTTTCGGGCCAGTAACGCCTGTGCCAATTCAAGCGACCGCCTTGTTTACCCGGCACGATATCGAGGTGGACGCCCTGGGGCCGCGCACTTTCGTCTCAGGAATAACTGGCCCGAAACAAATGTAGGAGCAGCCTTGTGCTGCGAAGCGCCGCGCGGGCGGCGCTCGATCTCACAGGCGCCAAACCTCTCAAGGCATGCACCTGAAGCCCACGCCAAATCAGAAACTCAGCCGAAGCACGGTCCGCCAGATGTTCTTCATCGGTGAACGACGATGCTTGGCCCAGTTGCGCTCCCACCACTCGTCCTCATTGCGCACCACCTGTTCCAGGTCGCTACCGGCCACGGCGGCGGCGTGCTGGCGGAACATCATGGGGAATACGCAATGCTGGCGGATCCGGTGCTTGACCACCACATCCACCGGTGTGCCATCGTAGGGCGTCTGTGCGAGGATCCGGCAGCCCTCGCGCGACAGCACATAAGCATGCAGCGCCACCACCCGCCCGCGGGCGATGAACGGGAACCAGGTCAGCCAGGTTCGCCCCATGGAGTAACCCAGATGCAAGGCCTCGAAGGACCGTTTCTGCATGAAGCGATTTACCCAGCGCACTTGCGAAGGCTTGAACTCATAAGCCTTGGCATCGTCTTCGAAGATCAGGATTCGATCGAGGCCGTTGTCCAGCGCATGACGGGCCAGTTGCTGATGGGACTCGTAGCAACCGCGCTTGGGGTCGCTGTTTTTCTCGACGACATGAAAGTGCACTTCATTGTCGAGTTGTCGCCCGATGGTTTCGCTGAACAGCGCGCGCCGGTCGACGCGGGTGTCGAGGGAAATACAAAAAACCGCATCTACATCAAAACGAACTGCGCTCACTGCACTAATCAACCTGTTGCAATAACTTTCTATTGGGCCGCAGGCCACCGCGAATGCGTCAGGCAAGCCATCCCTGATGGGCAAGAGCGCGCAATTCTCCATGGCAGCACGGTGCTGTCAACCTGCCTTCAATGCAACCCTGCGCGCTTGCCAGACATGCAGGTACTGCCTGCCGGGTAGCCGTGTTAACCTATGCGGCTTGAAAAATCCGGTGGGTCTCGGCGTCGCGCATGCAACACAGAACGCCCCAATTTGCCCCACAATATTGAGACCTACTTTTTAAGCCCTTGATGAATAAAGCAATCTCCGATTTCTCCGCACACACCCCAATGATGCAGCAGTACTGGAAGCTGAAGAACCAGCACCCGGACCAGCTGATGTTCTACCGCATGGGCGACTTCTACGAGATCTTCTACGAAGATGCGAAAAAAGCCGCAAAACTGCTGGACATCACGCTGACCGCGCGCGGTCAGTCGGCCGGCCAGTCCATCCCGATGTGCGGGATTCCGTTCCATTCGCTGGAAGGCTACCTGGCCAAGCTGGTCAAGCTCGGCGAATCGGTGGTGATCTGCGAGCAGATTGGCGACCCCGCCACCAGCAAGGGCCCGGTGGAACGCCAGGTGGTGCGTATCATCACCCCCGGTACGGTCAGCGACGAGGCCCTGCTCGACGAACGTCGCGACAACCTGATTGCCGCGCTGCTCGGTGACGAGCGCCTGTTCGGCCTGGCCGTACTGGACATCACCAGCGGCAATTTCAGCGTGCAGGAGATCAAGGGCTGGGAAAACCTGTTGGCCGAGCTCGAGCGCCTGAACCCGGTCGAGCTGCTGATCCCCGACGACTGGCCGCGCGACCTGCCTGCCGAAAAACGCCCGGGTGCCCGTCGCCGTGCGCCATGGGACTTCGACCGCGACTCGGCGCGCAAGGCCCTGTGCCAGCAGTTCGCGACCAAGGACCTCAAGGGCTTTGGCTGCGACAAGCTGACCCTGGCCATCGGCGCCGCCGGTTGCCTGCTGATCTACGCCAAGGAAACCCAGCGCACCGCCCTGCCGCACCTGCGCAGCCTGCGCCACGAACGCCTGGACGACACGGTTATCCTCGACGGCGCCAGCCGCCGCAACCTGGAGCTGGACATCAACCTGGCCGGCGGCCGCGACAACACCCTGCAGTCGGTGATCGACCGCTGCCAGACCGCCATGGCCAGCCGTTTGCTGAGCCGCTGGTTGAACCGCCCGTTGCGCGACCTCAAGGTGCTGCAGGCACGCCAGGACTCGATCCGTTGCCTGCTCGACGGCTACCGCTTCGAGAAGCTGCAGCCGCAGCTCAAGGAAATCGGCGATATCGAGCGGATTCTCGCCCGTATCGGCCTGCGCAACGCCCGCCCACGCGACCTGGCACGCCTGCGCGACGCCTTGGGCGCGCTGCCCGAGCTGCAGAACGCCATGGCCGAGCTGGAGGCGCCGCACCTGGCCCGCCTGGCCGCCATTACCGGCACCTACCCCGAACTGGCCAGCCTGCTGGAGCGGGCGATCATCGACAACCCGCCGGCGGTGATCCGCGATGGCGGCGTGCTCAAGGCCGGCTATGACAACGAACTGGACGAGCTGCTTGCGATCAGCGAGAACGCCGGCCAGTTCCTGATCGACCTGGAAGCCCGGGAAAAGGCCCGCACCGGCCTGGCCAACCTCAAGGTCGGCTACAACCGGGTGCATGGCTACTTCATCGAGCTGCCGACCAAGCAGGCCGAGCAGGCCCCGGGCGACTACATCCGCCGTCAGACCCTGAAAGGCGCCGAGCGCTTCATCACCCCGGAACTTAAGGCGTTCGAGGACAAGGCGCTGTCGGCCAAGAGCCGCGCCCTGGCCCGCGAGAAGATGCTCTACGATGCCTTGCTGGAAACCCTGATCAGCCACCTGGCGCCGCTGCAGGACAGCGCCGCGGCCCTGGCCGAACTGGACGTACTCAGCAATCTGGCCGAACGTGCGCTGAACCTGGACCTGAACTGCCCGCGCTTCGTCGACGAGCCGTGCCTGCGTATCGAGCAGGGCCGTCACCCGGTGGTGGAACAGGTATTGACCACACCGTTCGTGGCCAACGACCTGGGCCTGGACAACAGCACGCGCATGCTGATCATCACCGGCCCGAACATGGGCGGTAAGTCTACCTACATGCGCCAGACCGCCCTGATCGTGCTGCTTGCGCACATCGGCAGCTTCGTACCGGCGGCCAGCTGCGAGCTGTCGCTGGTCGACCGCATCTTTACCCGCATCGGCTCCAGTGACGACCTGGCCGGCGGCCGCTCGACCTTCATGGTCGAGATGAGCGAAACCGCCAATATCCTGCACAACGCCACCGACCGCAGCCTGGTGCTGATGGACGAAGTGGGCCGCGGCACCAGCACCTTCGACGGCCTGTCGCTGGCCTGGGCCGCCGCCGAGCGCCTGGCCCAGCTGCGTGCCTACACACTGTTCGCCACGCACTACTTCGAGCTCACCGTGCTGCCGGAAAGCGAGCCGCTGGTGGCCAACGTGCACCTGAACGCCACCGAGCACAACGAACGCATCGTGTTCCTGCACCACGTGCTGCCTGGCCCCGCCAGCCAGAGCTACGGCCTGGCCGTGGCGCAGCTGGCCGGCGTGCCGACGGCCGTCATCCAGCGTGCCCGTGAACATCTGGCGAGGCTGGAAACCACCAGCCTTGCGCATGAACAGCCCCCGGCCCAAAAGGCCAAGGACGTGCCACAGGTCCCGCACCAGAGCGACCTGTTCGCCAGCCTTCCACACCCGGCCATCGAGAAGCTGGGCAAGCTGCAGCTGGACGATATGACCCCGCGTCAAGCTATCGAAATGCTATATCAACTAAAGAACCTGTTATAACGGCGCCCACTACAAGCTGGTAGAATCCGCCGCGGTTTGCTGGTGCTGCAGGTTATTAGCCTGGCCTGCAGCCACATGCCCGTAAACCGCGCGGCCCTGAGAGGAAGGGCCGCCGCCGTCGCCTGAGGAGAGAATTAGAAATGACCTTCGTCGTCACCGACAACTGCATCAAATGCAAATACACCGACTGCGTGGAAGTCTGCCCGGTGGACTGCTTCTACGAAGGCCCGAACTTCCTGGTCATCCATCCGGACGAGTGCATCGACTGCGCCCTGTGCGAGCCGGAGTGCCCAGCGCAAGCCATCTTCTCGGAAGACGAAGTGCCAGCGGGCATGGAAAACTTCATCGAGCTGAACGCCGAACTGGCGGAAATCTGGCCGAACATTACCGAGCGTAAGGACGCCCTTCCGGACGCTGAAGAGTGGGACGGCAAGACTGGCAAGATTGCAGACCTGGAGCGCTAATAGCGTCCGGACACGAAAAAGGCCCCTTGGGGCCTTTTTTGTTTTCTGCAGGCAAAAAAAAGGGGCGGTTTGACCCGCCCACATTTTTTCCGTAGTCCCTGCTTGTCCCAAACATCATCCTGATGAAATCGCTTCTTGCGACGTCCTTGGCTTTCCTCCTGAAAGCCTGTGCATGTCCCTGTGCACAGTTCGAATACTAGCGACTTGCGCCGGGCGGGCAACCGCCAAACCTCACAGGGTGTTGCAGGTGACACATTTCCTCACAGCTGAATAAGCCATGGTTTTCAATGAGTTGGGAAAACGCAGGTGCTGGATACGACAATGATTTACTGAAGCATACATAGAAGGCTTACAAAACAAGTAAGCAAAGGCTTACACGCGATGTTACTGGGGTGGCGCGGTACACATTTGATATTGGTTTTGCCTGGGCGATTTTGGGGCTGCTTTGCAGCCCATCGCGACACAAGGCCGCTCCTACAGAGGACCGCGATCGCCTGCATGATCGCGCCCCCTGTAGGAGCGGCCTAGTGTCGCGAAAGGGGCGCAAAGCGCCCCCGGCAATCTTGAGGGGAAACCCCTGGTCGCCACATACAAAAACGCCCCGAGATCATCGGGGCGTTTGACATTACAAACCTTCGTTACTGGAACAATGACTCACTGGAAAGGCCGTTCTTCTCGAGGATCTCACGCAAACGCTTGAGCCCCTCGACCTGTATCTGCCGTACCCGCTCACGGGTCAGGCCGATCTCCAGGCCGACATCTTCCAGGGTGCTGCTTTCATGCCCGCGCAGGCCAAAGCGGCGCACCACCACTTCACGCTGCTTGTCGGTCAACTCACCCAGCCATTGGTCGATGCTCTGCGACAGGTCGTCATCCTGCAGCAGTTCGCACGGGTCGGTCGGGCGGTCGTCGGTCAGGGTATCGAGCAGGGTCTTGTCCGAGTCCGGGCCGAGCGACACATCCACCGAAGACACCCGCTCGTTCAGGCCCAGCATGCGCTTGACCTCGGCGACCGGCTTCTCCAGCAGCGTGGCGATTTCTTCTGGCGAGGGTTCGTGGTCCAGTTTCTGGGTCAGCTCGCGCGCGGCGCGCAGGTAGACGTTCAGCTCCTTGACCACGTGGATCGGCAGGCGAATGGTGCGGGTCTGGTTCATGATTGCCCGCTCGATGGTCTGGCGAATCCACCAGGTCGCATAGGTCGAGAACCGGAAACCACGCTCCGGGTCGAACTTCTCGACTGCACGGATCAGGCCCAGGTTGCCCTCCTCGATCAGGTCGAGCAGCGACAGGCCGCGGTTCACGTAACGACGGGCAATTTTTACAACCAGGCGCAGGTTGCTTTCGATCATGCGCTTGCGGCCGGCAGGGTCGCCCTTTTGCGACAGGCGCGCAAAGTGCACTTCCTCTTCCGGCGAAAGCAGAGGCGAGAATCCGATCTCGTTGAGATACAGCTGGGTGGCATCGAGCGCCCGGCTGTAATCGATGTACTTGTGTTGCTTGAGCGAAGAGCCCGACTTGGCCCTCGTCCGAACCGAAGATACAGCAGGTTCGTCTGACACCACATCCGTTTCCAAAACGATACCCGTCTCCATCAGAAGTAGGTCATCGTCGATGTCAAACTCCGGCACTTCTTTACTGAGAGCCATTGTTATAGTCCTTTGCTGAGTTCGAACTCAGACTCGAGCGGCACCTGTCTCCCTGGCAGCGCTGGAGCCTGTCCCCTCTACATCACAGGAACAGGCCGGGCCCAACGGTCAACGACGTGGCAGGAACTGGAGCGGATCGACGGGTTTGCCCTGGCGGCGAATCTCGAAATGCAGCTTCACCCGATCAGTGCCCGTGGACCCCATTTCAGCAATCGACTGCCCTGCCTTGACCTGCTGCCCCTCCCGAACCAACAGCCTGCGGTTATGG
The DNA here is from genome assembly GCF_900277125.1 of Pseudomonas inefficax. Lineage (GTDB taxonomy): Bacteria > Pseudomonadota > Gammaproteobacteria > Pseudomonadales > Pseudomonadaceae > Aquipseudomonas > Aquipseudomonas inefficax. Next base: position 102,092 of record NZ_OPYN01000070.1, on the reverse strand, counting down.
CCGTAGGCACTGACGTAGGTATCGCTGTGCTTGATGATGATCAGTTCGCCGTAGCCCCTCAAGCCACTCCCGGCGTACACCACCGAACCATCAGACGCAGCAAAAACAGGCTGTCCCAAATCACCGGCGATATCAATGCCTTTATTCAAACTACCGTTTGAAGCGAATTTTCCAATCAGCACGCCATTGGCAGGCCAGGTCCAGCCACCTACTGCGCGCTCTGCGGCAGGCACCGTGGCAACCACCGGGGCGCTGCTGGAGGCTGTCGGCGTGGCCGGCCTGGTGGTGCTGGCAGGGGGTGTGCTGGTACTGCCCACAGGCCGCCGGATGACCGTGGTCTTGCTCGACGAAGACGGGCTGGACACCACCGTGGTGCTGCCGGTAGAGCCGCTGCTGAAACGAATCGCTTGCCCCGGGCGAATGGTGTAAGGCGCCGCGATGCCGTTGCGCGCAGCCAGCTCCTTGTAGTCCCAGCCATAACGGAAGGCGATGGAGAACAGCGTATCGCCAGGCTTGACGATGTATTGCCCGGTGGTTACAGCCGGGCGCTTGGGCACGGTGTTATTGCGGTCGACCACCCGCGCGCTGTTGCTGCTGGTGCTAGAGCAACCCACCAGTAGCGTGCCCATGGCCAGTGCAATCACCAGAAGCGTGAAACCCGACCCGTCCTTGCGCTGCCGAATGACTGTGTGACCCACCCGCGCTCCCCTCATGGTGCCGAAAACGATATGAAGACAAGAAATGCAATATTGTTGCAATTATAACCAAGCCCGCCCGCATTGGCAGGGTGGGTGAAAGACTGCTGCAAAGCCTTGGTACACGCAGTGCGCTGGCGCTTCACCCCGCCAGATAGACAGGGCGTTGCTGCAAGAATTCGGTGCTGGCGCAAAAATATCGCGCGGCTCGAACCAGCCGTGTTCAGGCCAGCGGGCCGTTGAGCAGCGGTACGAAGCGCACGGCCCCCAGCACACGGCGAGAGAATCCATGCTCCTCGCGCACGATCAGCATCAGCTGCTGGGTTTCACCGGCCGGCCCTACCGGAATCACCATACGGCCACCGGGTGCCAGCTGGTCAAGCAGTGCCTGCGGCACTTCCGGCGCCACGGCGGTGACGATGATGCCATTGTACGGCGCCAGCGCCGGCCAGCCTTCACAACCGTCGCCCCAGCGGAACACCACGTTGCGCAGGTTCAGCTCCACCAGGCGCTCCTTGGCCCGGTCCTGCAGCACCTTGATGCGTTCCACCGAGAACACCCGCTCGACCAGTTGGGCCAGGATTGCCGTCTGGTAGCCCGAACCGGTGCCGATCTCCAGCACCTTGTCCAGCGGCCCGGCCTCGAGCAGCAGCTCGCTCATGTGGGCAACCATGAATGGTTGCGAGATGGTCTGGTTGTGGCCGATCGGCAGCGCCGTGTCTTCGTAGGCGCGATGCGCCAGCGCCTCGTCGACGAACAGGTGGCGCGGGGTACGACGGATCACGTCGAGCACCTTGGTGTTCGAAACGCCCTCCTCGCACAGGCGCTGGATCAGCCGCTCCCGGGTACGCTGGGAGGTCATGCCGATGCCACGCCGCAGCATATCGTCCTCGCGCATCAGAGCAGGCCCTCCAGCCAACCGTCGAGCTGCTCGAAGGCATCACTGAAGGTGCGGTCGAGCTGCAGCGGAGTGATCGATACATAGCCCTGCATCACCGCGTGGAAGTCGGTACCTGGCCCACCGTCCTCGGCATCCCCGGCCACGGCGATCCAGTAACCTTCCTTGCCGCGCGGGTTGACCACCTTGGTCGGCGCCGCCGCGCGCGCCCGGTGACCGAGGCGGGTGAGCTGAATGCCACGAATGTGCTCCAGCGGCAGGTTGGGGATGTTGACGTTGAGCACGGTGCGCGGCGGCAAGGCCAGACGCGACTGCGCCTCGACCAGGCGGCGGGCGATATGGGCCGCGGTCGGCAGGTTGTCCGGCTGGCGCGACAACAAAGAAAACGCCAGCGAGGTACCACCGAGAAAACGGCCTTCCAGCGCGGCCGCGACCGTGCCCGAATAGAGCACGTCGTCGCCCAGGTTGGCACCGAGGTTGATCCCCGACACGACCATGTCCGGCGTCTGTGGCAACAGCCCATTGAGCCCCAGGTGCACGCAGTCGGTCGGCGTGCCGTTGAGGCTGATGAAGCCATTGGCCAAGGTCTGCGGGTGCAGTGGCCGGTCCAGCGTCAGCGAACTGCTGGCGCCGCTCTTGTCTTGATCCGGGGCAATAACCACGCACTCGGCGTAATCCGCCAGCGCAGCGTGCAGCGCGGCGATGCCGGGTGCGGTAACACCGTCGTCGTTCGAAATCAGAATACGCATGAGCTGTCCGTCTGCCCCGCCGACACCAGATCCACGACTTCGCGCACCACCACGGTGGCGAAGCATCCGGCCGGAAGGACGAATTCCAGTTGCAGGATATCAGGCTCGGGATAATGCCACGTAAGACCGCCAATAGGGAGCCGCAGAATACGTCGTTCGTGATCCATGCCCGCCAAGGCCAGCCACTGGCAAAGTGCCGGCTGCCGTGCGGCGATCGCATCCTCTTGTTGCGCAGTACTTCCCGTAGCCGGCGAATCGCCTGCCCCCCACAGCGGGCCGGTTGGATGCAGGTCAAGGATCGCCAGCCGAGGATCGGAACATTCCGACTCCCCAGCGGGAAAGAAGCTACGACTGGTGGTGAACGCCAACAGGTCGCCCACCTGGGCACGCGCCCAGCTGCCGTCGGCAACACGGGCGGCCAGCACCTGGTTGAACAGGTAGCTGCGCCCGGCCGAGAGCAACCGCGAACGCACGTTGCGCTGTTCGGGCAAGGCCTTGCGTGCGGCCCAATCGAGGGCGTCGTGAACGTTACCACCACCGTGACCGAAGCGCTGAGTGCCGAAATAATTCGGTACACCGTGCTGCTTGAGCTGTTCCAGCCGCGCATCCACGGCCTGATGATCGGCAGCCAGGGCAGTCAGGCGCAGCGTGAAGCCGTTGGCCGAATGCGCGCCGCGCTGCAGCTTGCGCTGGTGTCGCACCTGCTTGAGCACACGCAGGCTGGCATCCTCGGCACGTGACAGGTCCGGGTCGGCCTTGCCTGGCAGGTGCAGGCTGAACCACTGGCGGGTCAGGGCCTGGCGGTCCTTGAGGCCGGCGTAGCTGATCGTGCGCACCGGCACCCCAGCGGCACGGGCCAGGCGGCGGGCCGCCTCCTCGGTGTTCAGGTCACGCTTTTCGACCCACAGCCACAGGTGCTCGCCCTGGCCCGACAGCGGGATGTCCAGTACTTCGTCGACCTGGAAATCTTCGGCCACCGCCTTGAGGACGGCGGTACCCAGTGGTTCGCCCGATGCGCGCGGGCCCAGCAGTTCCAGTTCGGTCATGCTGGCAGCAGCAGGGCTACCGAATGCACGGCGATGCCCTCCTCGCGGCCGGTGAAGCCCAGCTTCTCGGTAGTGGTAGCCTTGACGTTGACCTGGTCGAGCTCGACCTGCAGGTCTTCGGCGATCAGCTTGCGCATGGTTTCGATGTGGGGGGCCATCTTCGGCGCCTGGGCGACGATGGTGGCGTCGATGTTGCCGACTTTCCAGCCCTTGGCCTGGACGATGCCGACCACATGGCGCAACAGCACGCGGCTGTCGGCGCCCTTGAACTGCGGGTCGGTGTCGGGAAAGTGCTTGCCGATGTCTCCCAGCGCTGCCGCGCCTAGCAAGGCATCGCTCAGGGCGTGCAGCAACACGTCGCCATCGGAGTGGGCCAGGAGGCCGTATTTGTGGGGGATACGCACCCCGCCCAGGGTAATGAAATCACCGTCGCAGAAACGGTGCACATCGTAGCCATGGCCAATACGCATAGAAAAACGCCCTGAATGAGTCAGGGCGTGATTCTACCTGCTTTAGCTGCCATTGGGGCCGTCGTTGTAGGAGCAGCCTTGTGCTGCGAATGGGCCGCAAAGCGGCCCCGGCAATATCGGCGATAGTGTTGGACCCAGGGTCTGCTTCGCAGCCCATTCGCAGCACAAGGCTGCTCCTACGGGCGATCGCGCAGTTACCCCTTACACCCGCCCCAGCGCCACTGCATGATGACGCAAGTGCTCCTCGATGAAGCTGGCAATGAAGTAATAGCTGTGGTCATAGCCAGGCTGCAGGCGCAGGGTCAGTTCATGGCCACCTTTGCGTGCCGCCTGCTCCAGGGCTTCAGGCTTGAGCTGCTTTTCCAGGAAGTCGTCGCGGTCGCCCTGGTCCACCAGCAACGGCGGGCATTTGCCGGCCGGGGTCTCGGCCAGCAACACGCTGGCATCCCACTCGCGCCAGCGCGCACGGTCTTCACCCAGGTAGCGGCTGAAGGCTTTCTCGCCCCAGGGGCAATCCATCGGGTTGCTGATCGGCGAGAACGCCGACACCGAACGGTAGCGCCCCGGGTTGCGCAAGGCGCACACCAACGCGCCATGCCCACCCATGGAGTGGCCACTGATGCTGCGCTCGCCCGAGGCCGGGAAATGCGCTTCGATCAACGCGGGCAACTCCTCCACCACATAGTCGTGCATGCGGTAGTGCTGGGCCCAAGGCTGCTGAGTGGCATTGAGATAGAAGCCGGCCCCCAGGCCGAAGTCCCAGGCGCCGTCCGGGTCGCCCGGCACCTGCTCGCCACGCGGGCTGGTGTCGGGGGCGACGATGATCAACCCAAGCTCCGCGGCCAGGCGCTGGGCGCCAGCCTTCTGCATGAAGTTCTCGTCGGTGCAGGTGAGGCCGCTGAGCCAGTACAGCACCGGCAGCTTCTCGCCCTGTTCAGCCTGCGGTGGCAGGTAGACGGCGAACACCATGTCGCAACCCAGCACCTTGGAGTGATGCCGGTAACGCTTATGCCAGCCGCCAAAGCTCTTCTGGCAGGAGATGTTATCCAGGCTCATGGCAAACCTCAGAAGTGGATCACGCTGCGAATGCTCTTGCCTTCGTGCATCAGGTCGAAGGCCTTGTTGATGTCTTCCAGGCCCATGGTGTGGGTGATGAAGGTATCCAGCGGGATCTCGCCTTTCTCGGACATCTCCACGTAGCTTGGCAGCTCGCTGCGGCCACGTACGCCACCGAACGCCGAACCACGCCATACGCGGCCGGTCACCAACTGGAACGGACGAGTGGCGATTTCCTGGCCGGCACCGGCCACGCCGATGATCACCGACTCACCCCAGCCCTTGTGGCAGCACTCCAGCGCAGCACGCATCAGTTGCACGTTGCCGATGCACTCGAAGGAGAAGTCCACGCCGCCGTCGGTGAGGTCGACGATCACTTCCTGGATCGGGCGGTCGTAGTCTTTCGGGTTGATGCAGTCAGTGGCACCCAGTTGACGGGCGATTTCGAACTTGGCCGGGTTGATGTCGATGGCAATGATGCGCGACGCCTTGGCTTTGACCGCACCGATCACTGCCGACAGGCCGATGCCGCCCAGGCCGAAGATGGCCACGGTGTCACCCGGCTTGACCTTGGCGGTGTTGAGCACTGCGCCAATACCAGTGGTGACGCCACAACCCAGCAGGCAGACCTTTTCCAGCGGCGCTTCTTTCTGGATCTTGGCCACGGAGATTTCCGGCAGCACGGTGTACTCGGAGAAGGTCGAGGTACCCATGTAGTGGAACAGCTGCTGGCCCTTGTAGGAGAAGCGCGTGGTGCCGTCCGGCATCAGGCCCTTGCCCTGGGTGGCGCGGATGGCCTGGCACAGGTTGGTCTTGCCCGAGAGGCAGAACTTGCACTTGCCGCATTCCGGGGTGTACAGCGGGATGACGTGATCACCTACGGCGACCGAGGTGACGCCCTCGCCTACCGCCTCGACGATCGCGCCACCTTCGTGGCCGAGGATCGACGGGAAGATGCCCTCCGGGTCGGCGCCCGACAGGGTATAGGCGTCGGTGTGGCAGACACCGCTGGCGACCACGCGCAGCAGCACTTCACCGGCCTTGGGCATGGCCACGTCGACTTCGACGATTTCCAGGGGTTTCTTGGCCTCGAAGGCTACGGCAGCACGGGACTTGATCATCAAAGGTCTCCAGACAGAGGGTCGATTCAGTCTGGCAGTGTAATTCACCGCCTTTTGATGAATAATCCGGCCAAAGACAAAACATTATTGCCATACAGGGATAATCAATGAGCAGCCGCTGGGAAGGCATCGACGAGTTTGTCGCCGTGGCCGAGTCAGGCCAGTTCACCGCGGCCGCCGAGCGCCTGGGGGTTTCCTCGTCGCATATCAGCCGGCAGATTGCCCGCCTGGAGGAACGGCTACAGACGCGCCTGCTATATCGCAGCACCCGGCGGGTGACCCTGAGCGAGGCCGGGCAAACATTTCTGCAGCACTGCCAGCGCCTGCAGGATGGCCGCGAGGAAGCCCTGCGCGCCATGGGCGACCTGGCCAGCGAGCCCAAGGGGTTGCTGCGCATGACCTGCGCGGTGGCCTATGGCGAGCGCTTCATCGTGCCGCTGGTGACACGGTTCATGGCGCTTTATCCGCAACTGCGGGTGGATGTGGAACTTAGCAACCACACCCTCGACTTGGTGCATGAAGGCATGGACCTGGCCATCCGCCTCGGCCGTTTGGCCGACTCGCGACTGGTGGCAACCCGCCTGGCGCCACGGCGCATGTACCTGTGCGCCTCGCCGGCTTACCTGGAACGTTATGGCCGGCCGCACAGCCTGTCGGAGCTGGCGCGGCACAATTGCCTGGTGGGCAGTTCGGACTTGTGGGCGCTGCAGCAGGACGGCCGCGAGATCAGCCAGCGAGTACAGGGCAACTGGCGTTGCAACAGCGGGCAGGCGGTGCTGGACGCGGCGCTGCAGGGCATGGGGTTGTGCCAGCTGCCGGACTATTACGTGCTGGAGCACTTGAACAGTGGCGCGCTGGTGTCGTTGCTGGAGGCGCACCAGCCACCGAACACGGCGGTGTGGGCACTGTATCCGCAGCAGCGGCACCTGTCGCCGAAGGTGCGGCGGCTGGTGGATTACCTGAAGGAAGGGTTGGCGGGGTTGCCGGAGTATCGGCTGGGCTGAAGAGAAGCGTTGGCTGTGCCGGCCCTTTCGCGGGTAAACCCGCTCCCACAGGTACTGCATGAACCCTAAGGGATGCGCGGTCCCTGTGGGAGCGGGTTTACCCGCGAAGAGGCCGGTACAGTAGGAAGATGTTCAGCGGCGCCCTGCCCAGCGCTGGCGCAACCACTCCAGGTCTTCCGGCCGGGTCACCTTGATGTTGTCGCTGCGCCCTTCGACCAGCCGTGGCGCCTGGCCAGACCACTCGATGGCGGAGGACTCGTCGGTCACCAGCACATCCGACACCAGGCACTCGGCCAGCGCCCGATGCAACGCCCCCAGGCGGAACATCTGCGGCGTATAGGCCTGCCAGATGGTGCTGCGGTCTACGGTAGCGCCCACCCGGCCATCGGCATCGGCGCGCTTGAGGGTATCGCGCGCCGGCACCGCCAGCAGGCCACCCACCGGGTCGTCCGCCAGCTCCGACAACAGCTTGTCCAGGTCGCTGCGCGCCAGGTTTGGTCGCGCGGCATCATGCACCAGCACCCAGTCACTGTCCGCGGCCCCTTGGGCATGCAGCATCAGCAAGGCATTGAGCACCGAGTCGGCACGTTCGCGGCCACCCGCTGCGCGCTGGATGCGTGGGTCGCTGGCGCAGCGCAGGCGAGGCCAGTACGGGTCATCTTCGGCAATGCTGACCACCACGCCCTTGAGCATCGGGTGGCCAAGAAAACAGTCGAGGCTGTGCTCGAGAATGGTCTGCCCAGCCAGCTCCAGGTACTGCTTGGGGCGGTCGGCAGCCATACGGGCGCCTACGCCCGCAGCAGGAATCACGGCCCAGAAGGCCGGTAAGGTTTCGATCATTTCTGTGGCAACTGGAAGAGGGTTTCGCCCTCTTTGACCATTCCCAATTCGTGGCGAGCCCGCTCTTCAACGGTCTCCATGCCTTTTTTCAGCTCCAGCACTTCGGCATCGAGCACGCGATTGCGCTCGAGCAAGCGCTCGTTTTCGGCATGCTGCTCGGCAATCTGCTGCTTCAGCTCGGTCACTTGCGCCAGGCTGCCGTTACCCACCCACAGGCGGTACTGCAGGCCACCCAGTAGCAGTAGCAGGACGAGGAACAACCAATAGGGACTGCGCATCACGTTATCCAGATTAAAAAGGCTGCCCGGGTATTTTTACTTCGGGGCCTCGAATAGCACGAAGCCTGGCCGAGGCCAGGCTTCGTCGACAGAAACCCGTTGAAATGTAGGAAAGAACAGTACGAACGTTCCTACAACTCCGGCTGCTGTCTTTTTACCATCTCTTGCTTAGCCGCGAAACTCGGCACGACCGCGGTAAACCGCTTTGGCACCCAGTTGCTCTTCGATGCGCAGCAGCTGGTTGTACTTGGAAACGCGGTCGGAACGGCACAGCGAGCCAGTCTTGATCTGGCCAGCAGCGGTACCCACGGCCAGGTCGGCAATGGTCGAGTCTTCGGTTTCACCGGAACGGTGCGAAATCACCGCGGTGTAACCAGCAGCCTTGGCCATCTGGATGGCCTCCAGGGTTTCGGTCAGCGAGCCGATCTGGTTGAACTTGATCAGGATCGAGTTACCGATGCCCTTCTCGATGCCTTCCTTGAGGATCTTGGTGTTGGTCACGAACAGGTCATCGCCAACCAGCTGCACCTTGGTGCCGATCTTGTCGGTGAGGATCTTCCAGCCAGCCCAGTCGGACTCGTCGAGGCCATCTTCGATCGAGATGATCGGGAAGCGCTCGGTCAGGCCTTTCAGGTACTCGGCGAAGCCTTCGGCGTCGAACGACTTGCCTTCGCCAGACAGGTTGTACTTGCCGTCTTCGTAGAACTCGGAAGCCGCGCAGTCCAGGGCCAGGGTCACGTCGGTGCCCAGCTTGTAGCCGGCTTTCTCGACGGCTTCGGCGATGGCGCCCAGGGCGTCTTCGTTGGAAGCCAGGTTAGGAGCGAAACCACCTTCGTCACCAACGGCGGTGTTCAGGCCACGGGCCTTCAGCACGGCTTTGAGGTGGTGGAAGATTTCGGTACCCATGCGCAGGCCGTCGGAGAAGGTCTTGGCGCCAACCGGCTGAACCATGAACTCCTGGATATCGACGTTGTTGTCGGCGTGCTCGCCACCGTTGATGATGTTCATCATCGGTACCGGCATCGAGTACTGGCCCGGGGTGCCGTTCAGGTTGGCGATGTGCGCGTACAGCGGCAGGTCCTGGTCCTGGGCAGCGGCCTTGGCGGCAGCCAGGGACACGGCCAGGATGGCGTTGGCGCCCAGCTTGGCCTTGTTCTCGGTACCGTCCAGTTCGATCATGGCGCGGTCCAGGCCCTTCTGGTCGGCAGGGTCCTTGCCCAGCAGCAGGTCACGGATCGGGCCGTTGATGTTGGCGACGGCCTTCAGCACGCCTTTGCCCAGGTAACGGCTCTTGTCGCCATCACGCAGCTCCAGCGCTTCGCGCGAGCCAGTGGAAGCACCGGACGGCGCGCAAGCGCTGCCGATGATGCCGTTGTCGAGCAGTACATCGGCTTCCACGGTGGGGTTGCCACGCGAATCGAGAACTTCACGACCTTTGATGTCGACGATTTTTGCCATTGTTGTAAGCACTCCAGAATTGACGAAAACAACTTAGCTTAGGAAATTCTTGCCGTTCACCGGGCGGACATGCAGTGGGCAGGCCGGGTGAAGGGAACCCCTGACCGGCTGGTCAGGGGTGGATCGGACGGTACTTTACCCGAGAATCGAGCTTTACGCGGTTTCTACCGTCGGAAAACTTTTCACCAGGTCGTCCAGTTGCTTGAGCTGGGCCAGGAACGGCTCCAGTTTGTCCAGGCGCAGGGCACATGGGCCATCGCACTTGGCATTGTCCGGATCGGGGTGGGCTTCGAGGAACAGCCCGGCCAGGCCCTGGCTCATGCCAGCCTTGGCCAGGTCGGTGACCTGGGCACGGCGGCCACCGGCGGAGTCGGCGCGACCACCCGGCATTTGCAGGGCGTGGGTCACGTCGAAGAACACCGGGTACTCGAACTGCTTCATGATGCCGAAGCCGAGCATGTCCACCACCAGGTTGTTGTAGCCGAAGCTCGAACCACGCTCGCAGAGGATCAACTGGTCGTTACCGGCCTCCTCGCACTTGGCCAGGATGTGCTTCATTTCCTGGGGTGCGAGGAACTGGGCCTTCTTGATGTTGATCACCGCGCCGGTCTTGGCCATGGCCACCACCAGGTCGGTCTGCCGCGAAAGGAAGGCCGGCAGCTGGATGATGTCGCACACCTTGGCTACAGGCTCGGCCTGGTAGGGCTCGTGCACGTCGGTGATGACCGGCACGTTGAAGGTGCGCTTGATCTCTTCGAAGATCTTCAGCCCTTCTTCCATGCCCGGGCCACGGTACGAGGTTACCGACGAACGGTTGGCCTTGTCGAAGCTGGCCTTGAACACGTACGGGATACCGAGCTTCTCGGTCACCCGCACGTACTCCTCGCAGACCTTCATTGCCAGGTCACGGGACTCCAGGACGTTCATGCCGCCGAACAGGACGAACGGCTTGTCGTTGGCGATCTCGATGTTACCGACGCGAATGATCTTCTGGGTCATTGATCAGGCCTTGTTCTTCTGAGCCAGGGCTGCCTTGACGAAGCCGCTGAACAGCGGGTGGCCGTCACGCGGGGTCGAGGTGAATTCCGGGTGGAACTGGCAGGCGACGAACCATGGGTGGTCCTTGGACTCGACCACTTCCACCAGCGCACCGTCTTCGGAACGGCCGGAAACCACCAGGCCAGCGTCGACCAGTTGCGGCAGCAGGTTGTTGTTCACTTCGTAGCGGTGACGGTGACGCTCGGTGATCACGTCTTTGCCGTAGCAGTCGTGCACCTTGGAACCGGCGGCCAGCTGGCAGTCCTGTGCGCCCAGGCGCATGGTGCCACCCAGGTCGGAGGCTTCGTTGCGGGTTTCGACGGCACCGGTGGCATCGGCCCACTCGGTGATCAGGCCGACTACCGGGTGGCCGCTGTTGCGGTCGAACTCGGTGGAGTTGGCGTCTTTCCAGCCCATCACGTTACGGGCGAATTCGATCACGGCCACCTGCATGCCCAGGCAGATACCCAGGTATGGCACCTTGTTCTCACGGGCGTATTGCACCGCGGTGATCTTGCCTTCCACGCCGCGCAGGCCGAAACCGCCCGGCACCAGGATGGCATCGGCGCCTTCGAGCAGGCTGGTGCCCTGGTTCTCGATGTCTTCCGAGTCGATGTAGCGCAGGTTGACCTTGGTGCGGTTGGTGATGCCGGCGTGGCTCATCGCTTCGATCAGCGACTTGTACGCGTCCAGCAGCTCCATGTACTTGCCGACCATGGCGATGGTCACTTCGTGCTCGGGGTTGAGCTTGGCATCGACCACCTTGTCCCATTCGGACAGGTCGGCGCCATTGCACTGCAGGCCGAAACGCTCGACGACGAAGTCGTCCAGGCCCTGTGCGTGCAGCACGCCCGGGATCTTGTAGATGGTGTCGACGTCTTCCAGCGAAATCACCGCACGCTCTTCAACGTTGGTGAACAGCGCGATCTTGCGACGCGACGAGGCATCGACCGGGTGGTCGGAGCGGCAGATCAGCACGTCAGGCTGCAGACCGATGGAACGCAGCTCCTTCACCGAATGCTGGGTTGGCTTGGTCTTGGTCTCGCCAGCGGTGGCGATGTACGGAACCAGGGTCAGGTGCATCAGCATGGCGCGCTTGGAGCCCACTTCGACGCGCAGCTGGCGGATGGCCTCGAGGAACGGCTGCGACTCGATGTCACCCACGGTACCGCCGATTTCCACCAGGGCCACGTCGGCATCGCCGGCGCCCTTGATGATGCGACGCTTGATCTCGTCGGTGATGTGCGGGATGACCTGGATGGTCGCACCCAGATAATCACCACGGCGCTCTTTACGCAGCACGTGCTCGTAGATGCGGCCGGTGGTGAAGTTGTTGTTCTGGGTCATGGTGGTGCGGATGAACCGCTCGTAGTGGCCCAGGTCGAGGTCGGTCTCGGCGCCATCGTGGGTGACGAACACTTCACCGTGCTGGAACGGGCTCATGGTGCCCGGATCGACGTTGATGTACGGATCCAGCTTGAGCATGGTGACCTTCAGGCCCCGCGCTTCCAGGATGGCCGCCAGGGAAGCCGAGGCAATGCCTTTCCCCAATGAAGAAACAACACCGCCCGTGACGAATATGTAGCGCGTCATGAAAAACCCTAGAAGTCTGCGTTAAGGCGGCCAGCGCCGCCGGAGAAAGCGAAGGAAGGCCGAAGCCCCCGATCACCTGCGTCAATCACAGTGCATCTCGAAAAACTGCCGCGTCTGTACAGACCAGGGGTATCCCCGGCATGGAGCTCGCTCGTCATTTTCAGAATCAGCCCAGCAAAAAACTGCTTGGTAATCGGCAACTCCTGTGTTTTCGCGGAACCCACAGAAGCTGTATCAAGAAGGGAGGGTAGTCTACCCGAATGTACACTTCAGCTCAAACCTTGCGCGTTCGTCGGCAACTGCCAGCACAGCTGGCAATCAGCCTGCACCAGCCCGGGCAGGTTGGCCACCGCCAGCAGGCGCTCGCCCTGGTACAGCAATGGCAGGCGCGGGCGCAGGAAATGCGGTACCTGCTGTTCGTTGAGCAGGCGCTTTAGGTCGCGTCGGCCGCGGCCGGGGACATCGAGCACTTCACCGCCCTGGCGGTAGGCAATGCGCAAACCGTCCAGCGGCGCTGCGCCAACAAGACGCACACTGCCGTTACCCGGCAACAGCAAAGGCTCGGCGGGATCGGCCCAGGCCAGTTCGCCGACGGGCAGTTGCAGCCAGTCTCCGCTCAACCACCAGATACGCCCATGACTGCGCAGCAGTTGCCCATCGGCAAGGCGCCAGGCGGGCTGGGCGTCGGCTGCGGCATCGCGCAGGTCCGCCCAGCCGGCCCAGTGCCGGGCATCGGGCAGGCGGGCCCGACGGCTCAGCCAGTATTGCAGGGCATTGCGCTGACGGGCCGGCGACAGCGCCACCAGGGTAGTCAGGTCGAGGGAGTCCAGCCCCGGCCAGGCGACCGGCCCGCCCTCCTCCGCGAGCGCCAGGTCATCCTCGGCCAGCTCGTCCAGCAGCCCCTGGGCTTCGCCCAGATGCTCGGCGGCGCGGGCCAGGTTCTGGCTGGCCTGCGGCCAACGTTGCCGAAGTAGCGGAAACACCTCGCTGCGCAGGTAGTTGCGGGCGAATTGTGTGTCAGCGTTTGACGGATCTTCGATCCAGGCCAGCCCATTGGCCTGGGCGTGGTCCTGGAGTTGCTGGCGAGAGCAGCCCAGCAATGGCCTGACCAAGCTGCCCTGCCCTAGCACCCGCTGCCCCGGCATCGCTGCCAGGCCACGCAGGCCTGCGCCGCGCAGCAGGCGGAACAGCAGGGTTTCGGCCTGGTCGTCGCGGTGCTGGCCGGTGAACAGGATGTCGCCTGGGCCCAACACTTGGCGGAAGGCGGCATAGCGGGCGTCGCGGGCGGCCTGTTCAAGGCTGGCGCCGGGGCTGACCTGGACGTGGATGACCTGGAGTTCGATGCCGAGATTGTCACAGACGGTCTGGCAGTGGGCAGGCCAGGCGTCGGCGGCGGACTGCAGGCCATGGTGGACGTGGATGGCGCGCAATGGAGGGGATGCGTGATTGCGGGCGTGGTCGGCCAGCAGGTGCAGGAGGACGGTGGAGTCGAGGCCGCCGGAAAAGGCGATGTACCAGGCTGGGGCGCTGAGCCAGGGGGTGAGGTTGATCATCGAACCCGCACTCCATTCGAGAATGCATTCGCGGGTGAACCCGCTCCCACAGGGATCGCGCCGTTCCAGAGGGCTGCGCAGTACCTGTGGGAGCGGGTTCACCCGCGAACACCGGCGAAGCCGGTGCCATTCATCTCGCTATCAGAGGCCGTAGCTCATCAGGCGATCGTAACGGCGGGCCAGCAGTGCGTCATGGTCGAGCTTGCCGAGCATGTCCAGCTGCTGCACCAGGTCGGCACGGATGCTTTCCGACATCTTCGCCGGGTCACGGTGGGCGCCGCCCAGCGGCTCCTGAATGACCTTGTCGACAATGTTCAGGCTCTTCAGACGCTCGGCAGTGATGCCCATGGCCTCGGCTGCGTCGGCTGCCTTGTCGGCGGTTTTCCACAGGATCGAGGCGCAGCCTTCCGGCGAGATCACCGAGTACGTGGAGTACTGCAGCATGTTCAACTGGTCGCACACGCCGATGGCCAGCGCACCGCCGGAACCACCCTCACCGATGACGGTGGCGATGATCGGGGTTTTCAGGCGCGCCATCACGCGCAGGTTCCAGGCGATGGCCTCGCTCTGGTTGCGCTCTTCGGCGTCGATGCCCGGGTAGGCACCCGGGGTGTCGATGAAGGTCAGGATCGGCATCTTGAAACGCTCGGCCATTTCCATCAGGCGGCAGGCCTTGCGGTAGCCTTCAGGGCGCGGCATGCCGAAGTTGCGGCGTACCTTCTCGCGCACTTCACGACCCTTCTGGTGGCCGATGACCATGACCGGCTTGCCTTCCAGGCGCGCGGTACCACCGACGATGGCAGCGTCGTCGGAGAAGTGACGGTCACCATGCAGCTCTTCGAACTCGGTGAAGATGTGCTCCAGGTAGTCCAGGGTGTAAGGACGACGCGGGTGACGGGCCAGGCGGGCGATCTGCCAGCTGGTCAGGTTGCCGAAGATGCTTTCGGTCAGGGTGTTGCTCTTGTCTTGCAGACGGGCAATTTCATCGCTGATGTTCAGCGAGTTGTCGTTGCCTACCAGGCGCAGGCCTTCGATCTTGGCTTGCAGGTCGGCAATCGGCTGTTCGAAATCGAGAAAATTCGGGTTCATAGTCATCCGTCTTGGGTCTACGGCCAGGCGGCCGGCCGGTTGATCCGTTTGGCGCCCTACCTTAAGGGATCAGGCGCATTCAGGTCGAGATTAAATTTTTTGTCGGTTCAACGATATTGCAGGAAGACGTTCTCACGCCCGAACTGGTCACGCAGCGCCTGAATCAGCCCATCGGCCGGGTCGATCGCCCACTGCTCGCCGAACTGCAGCATGGCCTTGGCGTCGCTGCCGGTGTACTCGAGGGTGATCGGGCAGGCGCCGCGGTGGCGGGTAATCAGCTCGCCCAGCCACTTCAGCCGGTCGCCCTTGAGCGCTTCGTGTGCCACCTTCAGGCGCAGGCTTTCGGCCAGCTTGGTGCGCGCATCCTCCATGGTCATCACCTGCTTCACCCGCAGGCGCAGGCCACCGGAGAAATCGTCGTTGCTGACCTCGCCTTCGACAACCACCATGGCATCGGTCTGCAGCAAGGACTGTGCCGCCATGAAGGCATCGGCGAACAGCGACGCCTCGATGCGCCCGGAACGGTCGTCCAGGGTGACGAAGCCCATCTTGTCGCCCTTCTTGTTCTTCATCACCCGCAGCGCAATGATCATGCCGGCGATGGTCTGAGTCTCGCGTGACGGCTTGAGGTCGATGATGCGCTGGCGGGCAAAGCGGCGAATCTCGGTCTCGTACTCGTCGATCGGATGGCCGGTGAGGTACAGGCCAAGGGTATCCTTCTCGCCCTTCAGGCGTTCCTTGAGGGTGAGTTCGCGCACCTTGCGGTGGTTGGCGTAGACGTCGGCATCCGCCTCTTCGAACATGCCGCCGAACAGGTCGACGTGGCCACTGTCAGCGGTGTGGGCGGCCTGCTCGGCAGACTTGATGGCCTCGCCCAGCGCCGAGAGCAAGGTTGCCCGGTTGATGTCGATGTTGGCCTGGTAGGCCTTGATCTCGTCATGGAAGTGCGGGCCCAGGCGGTCCAGCGCGCCACTGCGGATCAGCGCGTCGAGGGTACGCTTGTTGACCCGCTTGAGGTCGATGCGCTCACAGAAATCGAACAGGTCCTTGAACGGGCCACCCTGCGCGCGGGCCTCGACGATGGCCTCCACCGGGCCTTCGCCGACGCCCTTGATGGCACCCAGGCCGTAGACGATGCGCCCGTCGTTGTTCACGGTGAACTTGAAGTCGGAGAAGTTCACGTCCGGCGCGTCGAGGCGCAGCTTCATGTTGCGCACTTCTTCGACCAGCACCACCACCTTGTCGGTGTTGTGCATATCCGCCGACAACACCGCAGCCATGAACGCCGCCGGGTGGTGGGTTTTCAGCCAGGCAGTCTGGTACGACACCAGGCCATAGGCGGCGGAGTGGGATTTGTTGAAGCCGTAGCCGGCGAACTTTTCCACCAGGTCGAAGATGTTACCGGCCAGGTCTGCATCGATATTGTTGTTGGCACAACCTTCGATGAAACCACCGCGCTGCTTGGCCATCTCCTCGGGCTTCTTCTTACCCATCGCACGGCGCAGCATGTCGGCGCCGCCGAGGGTGTAGCCAGCCATCACCTGGGCGATCTGCATCACCTGTTCCTGGTACAGGATGATGCCGTAGGTCGGTGCGAGCACCGGTTTCAGGCCTTCGTACTGGTAGTCAGGATGAGGGTAGGCGAGCTCGGCGCGGCCGTGCTTGCGGTTGATGAAGTCGTCCACCATGCCCGACTGCAGCGGGCCCGGGCGGAACAGCGCCACCAGTGCGATAAGGTCTTCCAGGCAGTCGGGCTTGAGCTTCTTGATCAGCTCTTTCATGCCCCGCGATTCAAGCTGGAACACCGCCGTGGTTTCGGCCTTCTGCAACAGCTCGTAGGTCTTGCGGTCGTCCAGCGGGATGAAGTCGATGTTCACATCGGGCAGGTTCTTCTTGGCCTGCTCGCGGTTGATGATCTCCATCGCCCACTTGATGATGGTCAGGGTGCGCAGGCCGAGGAAGTCGAACTTCACCAGGCCGGCAGCCTCGACGTCATCCTTGTCGAACTGGGTTACCAGGCCGCCGCCCTCTTCGTCACAGGCGATCGGCGAAAAGTCGGTGAGCTTGGTCGGGGCGATGACCACGCCACCGGCGTGCTTGCCGGTACCGCGGGTCACGCCCTCGAGCTTCAGGGCCATGTCCCAGATCTCGCGGGCGTCTTCGTCGCCCTTGAGGAAGTCGCGCAGGATCTCCTCCTGCTCGTAGGCCTTCTCCAGGGTCATGCCCACTTCGAACGGGATCATCTTCGACAGGCGGTCGGCCAGGCCGTAGGACTTGCCCTGCACCCGCGCCACGTCTCGCACCACCGCCTTCGCCGCCATGGTACCGAAGGTGATGATCTGGCTGACCGCGTTACGGCCATAGGCTTCGGCCACATAGTCGATCACCCGGTCCCGGCCATCCATGCAGAAGTCGACGTCGAAGTCGGGCATGGAAATACGTTCAGGGTTGAGGAAACGTTCGAACAGCAGGTCGTAGGCGAGCGGGTCGAGGTCGGTGATCTTCAGCACGTAGGCCACCAGCGAGCCGGCACCCGACCCTCGGCCCGGGCCGACCGGCACGCCGTTGTTCTTGGCCCACTTGATGAAGTCCATGACGATCAGGAAGTAACCGGGGAAGCCCATCTGGATGATGATGTCCAGCTCGAACTTCAGGCGGTCGAGATAGACCTGGCGCTTTTCTTCGTAATCGGGCGTGGTCTCTTTCGGCCACAGCACTGCCAGGCGCTCTTCCAGGCCTTCGTGGGACACATGCCGCAGGTAGTCATCGATGCCCATGCCGTTGGGGGTGGGGAAGTCGGGCAGGAAGTACTTGCCCAGCTGCACCTGGATGTTGCAGCGCTTGGCGATCTCGACGGTGTTGGCGATGGCGTCGGGCAGGTCGCTGAACAGCTCGGTCATTTCCTCGGCCGACTTCAGGTACTGCTGGTCGCTGTACATCCTTGGCCGGCGCGGGTCGTCGAGGGTCCAGCCCTCACCGATGCACACGCGGGTTTCGTGAGCATCGAAGTCCGACTGCTTGATGAAGCGCACATCGTTGGTTGCCACCAGCGGAGCGCCGAGCTTGTCGGCCAACGCCACGGCGGCGTGCACGTACTCCTCGTCGCGGGCGCGGTTGGTGCGCTGCACTTCGACATAGAAGCGCTCGGGGAACATGCCCATCCAGTCACGCAGCAAGGCCTCGGCCTCATCGCCCTTGCCGGCCAGCAAGGCCATGCCGATGTCCCCTTCCTTGCCGGCGGACAGGGCGATCAGGCCCTCGCTGGCTGGGGCGATCCATTCACGCTGAAGGATGACCAGGCCGTTGCGCTGGCCATCGGTCCAGCCGCGCGAGATCAGCTCGGTGAGGTTGCGGTAGCCCTTGGGGTTCATGGCCAGGAAGCAGATGCGCGACAGCGGTGCTTCCGGATCGGCAGCGGCCAGCCAAAGGTCGGCGCCGCAGATCGGCTTGATGCCGGCGCCCATGGCGGTCTTGTAGAACTTGACCAGCGAGCACATGTTGCTCTGGTCGGTGATCGCCACCGCCGGCATGTTCATCCCGGCCAGTGCCTTGGCCAGCGGCTTGATCCGCACCAGGCCGTCGACCAGCGAGAATTCGGAGTGGACGCGCAGGTGAACGAAGGGAACCGACATGGAAGATCCTGTAGCAGTGCTGAACGACAAGGGCGGGATTGTAGCTTAAATGCGAGGGGGTTTTGGGGCTGCTTTGCAGCCCATCGCGGGCACGCCCGCTCCCACAGGGATATCATCGCCCTCAGGCACGGCGCTATACCCGTGGGAGCGGGCGTGCCCGCGAAGGGCCGCAAGGCGGCCCCAGAGGTCAGATCAGGGAGTCGGTGACGCCTTCACGCGCATCCCACGCCGCCCGCACCGGGGCAAAGGAACGCCGATGAATGGGCGTCGGCCCCAACCGTGCCAACGCCTCGAGGTGCACCGGGGTCGGGTACCCCTTGTGGCCGCCAATGCCGTAACCCGGATAGATCAGCTCGAACGCGCTCATCTCTCGGTCGCGGGTCACCTTGGCCAGGATCGACGCCGCCGCAATGGCCGGCACCTGGCTATCCCCCTTGACTACCGGCGATGCCGGTACGGCCAGTTTCGGGCAGCGGTTACCGTCAATCAGGGCCAGCTTCGGTGTAATGTGCAGGCCTTCCACCGCGCGCTGCATCGCCAACATGGTGGCATGCAGGATGTTCAGGCGGTCGATTTCATCGACCTCGGCGCGGGCGATGCAGAAGCTCAGGGCCTTTTCGCAGATTTCATCGAACAGCGCCTCGCGCCTGGCTTCGGTGAGCTTCTTCGAATCGTTCAGGCCAAGGATCGGGCGCGCCGGGTCGAGGATCACCGCTGCGGTCACCACCGCGCCGCACAGCGGGCCACGGCCCACTTCGTCGACGCCGGCGACCAGGTCCTCGACCAGGTTGAAGTCCAGTCCAATTTGCATGTCAGCGGTCCTTGAGCAACGCCAGTACCGCCTCGGCCGCCTGGTTGGAGGCGTCACGGCGCAGGGTGCGGTGAATTTCGTCAAAACGTTCGGTCTGCTGGCTGCCATCGGCTACCAAAGGCGCCAGGGTGCTGGCCAGGGCTTCGCTGGTGGCGGCGTCCTGCAGCAGTTCGGGTACCAACGCCCGCTGGGCCAGTAGGTTCGGCAACGAAACGTAGGGGCTCTTTACCAGCCGTTTGAGAATCCAGTAGGTAAGAGGCGCCAGGCGATAGGCCACAACCATCGGCCGCTTGTACAGCAGCGCTTCGAGGGTGGCGGTACCCGAGGCGATCAGCACCGCGTCACAGGCCGCCAGGGCCTGGTGCGAGTGGCCATCGAGCAGGGTCAGCGGCAGCTCGCGCCCTTCAAGCATCTGCTCGACCTGGGCGCGCCGTGCGGCGTTGGCACAAGGCAGCACGAAACGCACGCCTGGCACCTGCTGGCGCAGCCGTTCGGCCGCATCCAGGAACAGCGCCCCCAGGCGCCCGACTTCGCCGCCACGACTACCCGGCATCAGCGCCACCACCGGCCCTTCACCCAGGCCAAGCGCGGCACGCGCCGCCGGGCGGTCGGCTTCGAGCGGGATGGTATCGGCCAACGGATGGCCGACGAAACGCACAGGCACGCCCTGCTCTTCATAGAACCGCGCCTCGAATGGCAACAGCGTCAGCATCAGGTCGCAGCCTTCGCGAATCTTCAGCACACGCTTCTGCCGCCAGGCCCAGACCGACGGGCTGACGTAGTGCACGGTCTTGATCCCGGCCTGACGCAGTTTCAGTTCGATGTTGAGGGTGAAGTCGGGGGCATCGATGCCGATGAACACATCGGGCTTTTCGCCGATCAAGGTCTCGATCAGCAGCTTGCGGCGCTTGAGCAGCTCACGCAGACGCCCCAGCACTTCGACCAGGCCCATGACGGCCAGACGTTCCATGGGGAAATAGGATTGCAGGCCTTCGGCTTCCATCAAGGGGCCGCCAACGCCGATGAACCGAACGTCGGGGTGGCGGGCCTTGATGGCACGCATCAAGCCGGAACCCAGAATGTCGCCGCTGGCCTCACCTGCGACCAAGGCTACGCAAAGCTGGGCCATGTCAGCGCGTGATGCCGCGGGCGGAGTTCACGATCGACTGACGGAACAGCTCGACCTCAGGGTGTTGCGCGGCCAGTTCAGTCAGTTCCTTGAGCGCGTCTTCGACGGTCAGGCCTTGGCGATAGACAATCTTGTAGCAACGGCGCAGCACGTGAATAACCTCATCGCTGAAACCCCGACGGCGCATGCCTTCGAAGTTCATGCTGCGGGCTTCGGCCGGGCTGCCGAACACGGTGACGAAGGCCGGGACGTCCTTGCCGATAGCCGTGCCCATGCCGGAAAACGCATGGGCACCGATATGGCAGTACTGGTGCACGAGGGTATAACCGGACAGGATCGCCCAGTCACCCACGTGCACATGGCCGGCCAGGGCGGTGTTGTTGACCAGGATGCAGTGGTTGCCGATGACGCTGTCGTGGCCGATGTGGGCATAGGCCATGATCAGGTTGTGGTCGCCCACAGTAGTTTCCGCACGGTCCTGAACGGTACCGCGGTGAATGGTCACCCCTTCGCGGAACACATTGTGGTCACCGATGACCAGACGCGTTGGCTCACCCTTGTACTTGAGGTCCGGGGTGTCTTCGCCGATCGAGGAAAACTGAAAGATACGGTTGTGCTTGCCGATGCGGGTAGGACCTTTGAGCACAACATGCGGGCCGATAACGGTGCCCTCCCCGATCTCTACATCAGGGCCAACGATCGACCAAGGGCCGACCTCGACGCCATCGGCCAGTTTGGCCGAGGGATCGATAATGGCCCGAGGATCAATCGAATTCATAGGGAGCGTTCCGCGCAGGTGATTTCTGCCGAGCAAACCGGCTTGCCGTCGACCAGGGCGCGGCATTCGAACTTCCAGATCATGCTCTTGCGGCTGAGAAACTTGGCTTCCAGCACCAGCTGATCACCCGGCAGCACCGGCTGACGGAAGCGCAGTTTGTCGGAGCCGACAAAGTAGTACAGGGTGCCATCGGCCGGCTTGGCATCAAGCATCTTGAAGCCAAGGATGCCGGCCGCCTGGGCCATGGCTTCGATGATCAGAACGCCCGGCATGATCGGGTGCGCCGGGAAGTGGCCATTGAAGAACGGCTCGTTGATGCTGACATTCTTGTAGGCACGAATGCTCTGGGCCTCGTAGTCCAGATCCGTCACTCGGTCCACCAGCAGGAACGGGTAACGGTGAGGCAGGTATTCGCGAATCTCGTTGATGTCCATCATTTCGGGGGGGAAGCCTGTAATAAGAATAGGGAGCGCAGGTGCTGACCACACGCTCCTTTTGCAGTCCAAAGAGGAGCCAGCTAGCGACTGTTCACTCTTGCTCAGGGAATGGTATCAGCCTTCTGATGTCGGCTGGCCACCTGAGGTCACGGTATCGACGCGTTTTTCCAGCTGCTGGAGACGCTTGGCCATGTCGTCCAGGTGGCGGATACGCGCGGCGCTCTTGCGCCATTCAGCCAGTGGCTGCATGGCAGTGCCGGAAGAATAGGCACCCGGTTCGGTGATCGAACGGGTCACCATGGTCATCCCCGACACGAAAACGTTATCACAGACATCGATATGACCCACCATGCCGACACCTCCGGCAATGGTGCAATGCTTGCCGATGCGCGTGCTGCCGGAAATTCCGACGCAGGCGGCCATGGCCGTATGCTCACCGATCTGCACGTTGTGGGCGATCTGGATCTGGTTGTCGAGCTTGACCCCGTCAGCGATCCGCGTATCCGACAGCGCACCGCGATCGACCGCAGTGTTGACACCGATCTCCACGTCGTCGCCGATGGTCACGCCACCAATCTGGGCGATCTTGCGCCACACGCCCTTCTCGTTGGCAAAGCCGAAGCCTTCACCGCCGATCACCGCACCCGACTGGATGACCACGCGCTTGCCGATGGTCACATCATGGTACAGAGTGACTCGTGGGGCCAGCCAGCCACCCTCACCGATCACGCAACGGGCACCGACCACGCAGTGTGCACCCACGCTGACATTGGCCGCGATGCGCGCACCGCTTTCGATGACAGCAAACGGCCCGATGCTGGCGCTGGCATCCACCTGCGCGTCCTCGGCCACCACGGCGCTGGGATGAATACCCGCCACAGCCTTTGGTTTGGGGTCGAACAAGTGGGAAATGCGCGCGTAGGCCAGGTACGGGTCGGCGACGATCAGCGCATTGCCGGCAAAGCCTTCGGCGTCCGCCGCCTTCAGTAGCACTGCGGCCGCCTGGCTGCTATCCAGGAATTTGCGGTACTGCGGATTGGCGAGGAAGCTCAACTGACCTAGGCCAGCCTCCTGCAAGGTGGCCAGCCCGGTAATCTGCAGCGCCTCGGGCCCCTTGAGGGTGGCGCCGAGGGCCTCGGCCAACTGGCCTAGCGTCATGGTCACGGTCATATCAACGGGCTTGGTTCATGCGCTCGATGACTTGGCGGGTGATGTCGTACTGCGGTTTGACATCGATGACCGCGCCACGCTCGAGTACCAGGTCGTAACCGCCTTTCTTGATCACTTCCTCGACAGCGCCATCCAGCTTCGGCTTCAGCTGCTTGAGCATGTCGCGGTCAGCAACGGCCTTGGCTTCGTTCAGTTCCTTGGACTGGAACTGGAAGTCACGGGCTTTTTGCTTGAACTCGAGCTCCAGGCGCTCACGCTCCTGCTGCTGCATCTTGTCGCCGCCCTTGATCAGACGGTCCTGGATGCCCTTGGCGCTGCTTTCCAGGCTTTTCAGCTTGGTCAGTTGCGGGCCGAACTTCTTCTCGGCATCTACGGCGTATTTCTTGGCCGCGTCAGATTCCAGCAGGGCCATCTGATAGTTCAGGACGGCAACCTTCATTTCGGCGAAAGCCGGGGTGGCGACCAGCGCCGCGGCCATTACGGCCAGTTGGGTCAACTTACGCACGATGCACTCCTGGATAAACCGTTGTCATTAAGCGAGGGCCGACCTCAGAAGGTCTGGCCCAGAGAGAATTGGAACACCTGGGTGTCGGCATCGTCCGGCTTCTTGACCGGCATTGCCAGGCTGAAGCTCAGCGGGCCCAGTGCGGTGATCCAGGTCACGCCCAGGCCGACCGAACTGGCCATGCCCGAGAAACCGACCTTCTCGCAATCAGGCTGGTTGCCGCAATTGGTGTCGAACACGTTACCCACGTCCCAGAACACGGAGGTGCGCAGCGAGCGCTGGTCCTTGACGAACGGCAGCGGGAACAGCAGCTCGACACCACCTTGTACCAGCACGTTGCCACCAAACGGCAACGGATCCTGGTCCGGGTCGGCGATGGTGCCTGGCTTGCCACCGTTGGCCTCGCCGCGGCTTGGGGTACTGCGTGGGCCCAGGCTGCTGTCCTTGAAGCCACGGACGGAGTTGAAGCCACCCGCGAAGTAGTTCTCGTAGAACGGCAGGCCCGAGGTGCTGCCATAACCGTCACCATAACCCAGCTCGGTATGCAGGCGCAGGGTGTAGTCGTTGGTGATCGGCTTGAACAGCTGGCCGCGGTAGTCGAGCTTGAAGAACGACAGGTCGCTGCCCGGGATGGTGGATTCCAGGGTCAGGCTCTGGGAGTGACCGCGGGTTGCCAGCACGCCCTTGTTCAGGGTCGATTCCGACCAGCCGATCGAGGCCTTGAAATTCAGGAAGTTGTCGCCTTCCTCTTCGAGGAAATCGAAGATCTCGTCAACGGTGTACTTACCGGTCTTGATCTTGTCCTGTTGCACGCTCAGGCCATAGGTCAGGCGCGAGGTCTCGCTGATCGGGTAACCGAGGCTGACGCCCGCACCGTAGCTGTCCACCGCGTAGCTGGCCACGTCGACGTCGAGGTCGTCGTAGTCGGTGCTGCGGTAGAAGGCGTTGTAGCCCAGGCTCACGCCATCGGCAGTGAAGTAGGGGTCAACGAAACCGAAGTTGTAGCGGGTCTGGTATTCCGAACGGGTCAGGCCGATGGACACCTTGTTACCGGTACCGAGGAAGTTGCTCTGGCTGATCGAGCCACCGAGGATCAGGCCGGCGCTCTGGGCGAAACCGACACTGGCGGTGATCGAGCCGGAGGCCTGCTCCTCGACGCTGTAGTTGACGTCGACCTGGTCGTCGGTGCCCGGCACCGGCGGGGTCTCGACGTTCACTTCCTTGAAGAAGCCCAGGCGTTCCAGACGGGTCTTGGACTGGTCGATCAGATAGGTCGAGGCCCAGCCGCCTTCCATCTGGCGCATTTCGCGACGCAGCACTTCGTCTTCGGTCTTGGTGTTGCCGCGGTAGTTGATGCGGTTGACGTAGGCACGCTTGCCCGGGTCGACCACGAACATGATGTCGACGGTATGGTCTTCATCGTTCGGCTGCGGCACGCCGTTGACGTTGGCGAAGGTGTAGCCTTCGTTACCGAGGCGGCGGGTGATCAGCTCGGAGGTGCTGGTCATCACCTTGCGCGAGAACACTTGGCCAGGCTGCACCAGCAGCAGCGACTTGACCTGGTCTTCCGGCACCTTCAGGTCACCGGACAGCTTCACGTCGCGGACGGTGTACTTCTCGCCTTCGTTGATGTTGACGGTGATGTAGACGTGTTTCTTGTCCGGCGTGATGGACACCTGGGTGGAGGCGATGTCCATGTTGATGTAGCCGCGGTCCAGGTAGTAAGAACGCAGGCGCTCCAGGTCACCGGAGAGCTTTTCGCGGGCGTACTTGTCGTCGTTCTTGAAGAACGACAGCCAGTTGGTGGTCTTCAGCTCGAACAGCTGCGCCAGGGTCTCGTCGTCGAACACGTTGTTGCCAACGACGTTGATGTGCTGGATGGCGGCGACGGTGCCTTCGTTGATCTTGATCTTCAGCGCCACGCGGTTGCGCGGTTGCGGCACCACCTCGGCGTCGACCTCGGCCGAGTAGCGGCCCTGGGCCACGTACTGACGCTGCAGCTCGTTACGCACGCCTTCGAGGGTGGCACGCTGGAAGATCTCGCCTTCGGCCAGGCCGGATTGCTTCAGGCCCTTCATCAGGTCTTCGGTGCTGATCGCCTTGTTGCCTTCGATCTCGATGCTCGACACCGACGGGCGCTCGACCACGTTGATGATCAGGACATTGCCATCGCGGTTCAGCTGAATGTCCTGGAAGAAACCGGTCTTGAACAGGGAACGGGTCGACTCCACCAGGCGGCGGTCGTCGGCCTGGTCGCCGACGTTCAGCGGCAAGGCACCGAAGACACTGCCGGCGGAAACCCGCTGCAGGCCGTTGACGCGGATATCGGAGATGGTGAAGGACTCGGCGTGAACTTCAGCGATCATCAGTGCGGACATGACCGCAGTTAGCAGCAGACGTTTCATGAAGTCCTTTTATTCCAACTGGCAATAAACAGCCCGCCGCGACAAAACGGCAGGTTTCGCAATTGAGCGAAGCTTTTATAGTCGACCCAGATCGTTGATCAGGGCGAGCAACATCACCCCTATGACCAAACTGATACCGATCTGGACCCCCCAACCTTGCACCCGATCCGACAGCGGACGACCGCGCGCCCACTCGACCAGGTAAAACAGCAAATGCCCCCCATCCAGAACCGGGATGGGCAGCAGGTTAAGAACCCCCAGGCTTATGCTCAGATAGGCCAGGAAATTCAGGAAATCCCCCACGCCGGACTGGGCTGAAGCGCCCGCCACTTTAGCAATGGTTATCGGTCCGCTCAAGTTTTTTACCGAGAGCTCTCCGAACAGCATTTTCTTCAGCGATTCAAGGGTCAGGACACTCATGTTCCAGGTGCGTGACAAGCCCTCGCCCACCGCATCCAGCGGGCCGTAGCTGACTTCGCGGAGCATGTTGGCGGGCCATTCGCCACCTTTTACCCCGGCGCCAAGATAGCCGCCGGCCGCCTTGCCCTCGCCCTTGCGAGCCAGGGTTACCGGGACCTCCAGCGAAGCACCATCGCGTTCGACACGCACCATGACCTTGGCTTGTGGACGAGCCCGCACGGCATCGACCACCTGCTGCCATTCGCTCACCGCCACGCCATCGAGGGCCAGCAGCTTGTCACCGGTTTTCAGGCCCGCAGCGGCAGCCGGCCCCTTCGGATCGATTTCAGCCAACACTGGCACGATTGCCGGGCGCCAAGGGTGCAGCCCCAGGGACTGGATCGGGTCCGGTTCGTCGGCGCCCTTGAGCCAGCTGTCCAGCTTCACCTGCAATTGGCGCTCGGCGCTGGCACCCTCTTCGCGCACGCCAACTTGCAGGGTGCCGCTCTCACCCAGGCGGCGAACCAGTTGAAGGTTGACCGCAGACCAACCATTGGTCGGCTTGCCGTCGATGGAGACGATTTCCTGACCTGCGGTCAGGCCTGCCGATGCTGCCAGGCTGCCAGTATCGACCGCACCGATCACCGGGCGGATCTGCTGGGTGCCCAGCATCGCCAGTACCCAGAAGAACAGGATGGCCAGCAGGAAATTGGCAACCGGGCCCGCCGCGACAATGGCGATGCGCTGGCGCACGGACTTGCGGTTGAACGAGTGCTCGACAAGCGCCGGCGGCACATCGCCTTCGCGCTCGTCGAGCATCTTGACGTAGCCACCCAACGGGATCGCCGCGATCACGAACTCGGTGCCGTGGCGGTCATGCCAGCGCAACAGCGGCGTGCCAAAGCCCACCGAGAAACGCAGCACCTTGACACCGCAGCGGCGCGCCACCCAGAAGTGGCCGAATTCATGGAAAGTGACCAGTACACCCAAGGCTACGAGGGTGCCGATAATCATGTAGAGCGCTGTCATATCCATCTCCGAATGATGTTCAGCGGGCTGGCATCATGCCCAGCCCCCTCGTGAACCGTGGCGGGCCAGCATCAGCGACCGTGACGCCTCAGCCACTCACGGGAAAGCTCCCGGGCACGCTGGTCGGCGGCGAACACCGCGTCCAGCGACGGCAGCGGTACGACGGGCTCCTGATCGAGCACCTGTTCGATCATACCCGCGATCTCGGGGAAGCGGATACGCCGCTGGAGAAATGCCTCGACCGCGACCTCGTTGGCCGCATTGAGCACGGCCGGTGCGCTGTTGCCGGCCTCGGCAGCCTGCCGCGCCAGGCGCAGGCAAGGGAAGCGCTGTTCGTCGGGCGCCTGGAAATCCAGACGGGCGATGGCGAACAGGTCCAGCGGCGCCACCCCGGAATCGATCCGCTCGGGCCAGGCCAGGGCGTTGGCAATGGGCGTGCGCATGTCCGGGTTACCCAGCTGCGCCAGCACCGAACCGTCCACGTAGTCCACCAGGGAGTGGATCACGCTCTGCGGGTGCACCACCACTTCGACCTTGGCTGGTGCGGCATCGAACAGCCAGCAGGCCTCGATCAGCTCCAGGCCCTTGTTCATCATGCTGGCCGAATCCACGGAAATCTTGCGCCCCATGGACCAGTTGGGGTGCGCGCAGGCCTGTTCCGGGGTAACGTCCAGCAGCGCCTCGACCGGGGTCTCGCGGAATGGGCCGCCGGAGGCGGTGAGCAGGATCCGGCGTACGCCGACGGCACTCAGGCCGCGCGCATAGTCGCCGGGCATGCACTGGAAGATCGCATTGTGCTCGCTGTCGATCGGCAGCAGCACGGCACCACTGCGCCGCACCGCTTCCATGAACAGCGCGCCGGACATCACCAGCGCCTCCTTGTTGGCCAGCAACACCTTCTTGCCCGCCTCGACCGCCGCCAGGGTCGGGCGCAGGCCGGCGGCGCCGACGATGGCCGCCATCACCACGTCCACTTCCGACGCAGAAGCTACCTGGCACAACCCGGCCTCGCCTTCCAGCACCTCGGTGGCGCAACCCGCCGCAGCCAGGCTGTGGCGCAGTCGGGTGGCCGCCTCGCCGCTCGGTACCACGGCGAACGCCGGGCGATGGCGCACGCACAGGGCCTGCAACTCATCGATACGCGAATAGCCACTCAGGGCGAACACCTGGTAGCGGTCAGGATGGCGGGCGATGACGTCCAGCGTGCTCAGGCCAATGGAACCGGTGGCCCCGAGCACGGTAATACGCTGCGCAAGACTCACATCACACCCCATTCGGCAGCCCACAGCAGCACGGCGAAAATCGGGATCGCCGCAGTCAGGCTGTCGATGCGGTCGAGCACCCCACCATGGCCGGGCAACAGGTTGCTGCTGTCCTTGATGCCGGAACGGCGCTTGAACATGCTTTCGGTCAGGTCTCCGACCACCGAAGACATGACCACCAGCGCGGCACTCAGCAGGCCCAACAGGATCTGGCCAAAGCCCCAGTCGCGACTGATGCCGACCACCAGGGTAATCACCAGGCTGACCGCCAGGCCGCCATACACGCCTTCCCAGCTCTTGCCTGGGCTGACCTGAGGCGCCAGCTTGCGCTTGCCGAAGGCACGGCCGGAGAAGTACGCGCCAATATCAGCAGCCCACACCAGCACCATGACCGACAGGATCAGCCAGTTACCCAACGGCCAGTGCTTGAGCAGCACCAGCCCCTGCCAGGCCGGCAGCAAGACCAGCAGGCCGATCAGCAACCGGCAGGCGGCACTGGCCCACAGCTCGCTGCTGCGCGGATAGGTAAGCACCAGCCAGGTGGCCAACCCCCACCAGATCACCGCAGCGCCCAGCACCCAGGGCGCCAGCTCCGGAAGGATGTACAGCAGCATCAGCGCTCCGGCGACGACCGCGGCATAGGCGATGCGCAGCGGCTGGGCCATGAGCCCGGCCAGACGCGCCCACTCCCAGGCGCCGAGGGTCACCACGAAGCCGATGAACAGGGCGAAATCCCCACCGTTTAGCAGGAAGAAGCCACCCAGCGCGATCGGCAGCAGGATCAGCGCGGTAATGATGCGTTGTTTAAGCATTAAGCACGAGCTCCAGCCTCGACCTGCTCGCTGGTCTTACCGAAGCGGCGCTGGCGCGAAGCGAAATCGGCCAGGGCGTTGCGCATGGCCTCGTGTTTGAAGTCCGGCCAGTAGAGGTCGGAGAAGTACAGCTCGGCGTAGGCCAGCTGCCACAACAGGAAGTTGCTGATGCGGTGCTCGCCACCGGTGCGGATACACAGGTCCGGCAGCGGCAACTCGCCGGTTGCCAGGCAGGTCTGCAGCAGGCCCGGAGTGATGTCTTCCGGGCGCAGGTGCCCGGCTTGCACTTCCCGCGCCAGCCGCTGGGCGGCTTGGGCGATGTCCCACTGGCCACCGTAGTTTGCCGCGATCTGCAGGATGAAACGGTTGTTGCCCGCGGTCAGCGCCTCGGCTTCGCGCATGGCGGCCTGCAGCTCCGGATGGAAACGCGAACGGTCACCGATGATACGCAGGCTGATGTTGTTCTCGTTGAGGCGCTTGGCCTCGCGCCGCAGGGCCGAGAAGAACAGCTCCATCAGCGCACCGACCTCTTCGGCGGGACGCTGCCAGTTCTCGCTGGAGAAAGCGAACAGGGTCAGTACCTCGACCCCGGACTCGGCACAGACTTCGATGACCGCGCGAACGGCGTCGACACCCGCCTTGTGCCCGGCAACGCCGGGCAACAGGCGTTTTTTCGCCCAGCGGTTGTTGCCATCCATGATGATCGCGACATGACGCGGCACCGAGGACGGCGCCGCTGGCTTGGTCTTTTCCATTAAAAAACCCCGGCCTTAGACGGCCATCAGGTCCTTTTCCTTGGCTTTGAAGGCGGCATCGACCTCGGCAACATACTTGTCGGTCAGCTTCTGGATTTCGTCAGCGGCGCGACGCTCTTCGTCTTCGCTGATTTCCTTGTCCTTGGTCAGCTTCTTCAAGTCGGCCAGGGCGTCACGGCGCACGTTGCGCACGGCCACCTTGGCATCCTCGGCAACGCCGCTGGCCTGCTTGGTGTAGCCCTTGCGGGTTTCCTCGGTCAGGGCCGGCATCGGCACACGGATGGTGGTACCGGCGCTGGACGGGTTCAGGCCCAGGTCGGAGGTGAGGATGGCCTTCTCGATGGCGGCGCTGAGGTTCTTGTCGTGAGCGACGATCTTCAGGGTGCGGGCATCTTCGACGGTGATCGCGGCTACCTGGTTAAGCGGCATCTCGCTACCCCAGGCCGTGACCTTGACGCTGTCCAGGATGCTCGGGTGGGCGCGACCGGTGCGGATTGCCGCCAGGTTGCGAGCCAGGGCCTCAAGGGACTTGGTCATGCGCTCCTGCGCGTCTTTCTTGATGTCGTTGATCATGCTTGGCCTTCCTCGATCAGAGTGCCTTCAGCGCCACCCACCACGATGTTCAGCAGGGCGCCAGGCTTGTTCATGTTGAATACCCGCAATGGCATCTTGTGGTCACGGCACAGGCAGATTGCGGTCAGGTCCATCACGCCCAGCTTGCGATCCAGGACCTCGTCGTAGGTCAGGTGATCGAACTTCTCGGCATGTGGGTCCTTGAATGGATCGGCAGTGTACACACCATCGACCTTGGTCGCTTTCAGCACCACGTCGGCATCGATTTCGATGGCGCGCAGGCAGGCCGCGGAGTCGGTAGTGAAGAACGGGTTGCCGGTACCGGCGGAGAAAATTACCACATCCCCGGAGTTGAGGTGACGAATAGCTTTGCGACGATCGTAATGATCGGTGACACCGACCATGGAAATGGCCGACATGACCAGGGCCGGGATGTTCGAGCGCTCGAGCGCGTCGCGCATGGCCAGGGCGTTCATCACGGTGGCCAGCATGCCCATGTGGTCACCGGTGACACGGTCCATGCCGGCTGCGCTGAGCGCGGCGCCGCGGAACAGGTTACCACCGCCGATCACCAGGCCGACCTGGACACCGATCCCTACCAGCTGGCCAACTTCGAGGGCCATGCGATCCAGCACTTTCGGGTCGATCCCGAAGTCTTCCGAGCCCATCAGGGCCTCGCCGCTAAGTTTGAGCAAAATGCGTTTATAGCGAGGTTGGCGACCACTCACCTGCTGAGCCATTGCGAGTCTCTCCTGCGGCGTACTTTTAGAAAATTCGTGCGGGCTGTTTGCAGCCAGCTAACTGTAGCGTGGCACCGCTTCGGTGCCAGCGGCGATGGGCCTTATAAACCCTTCGCCGTTTTGACAAAGAGGCTGCGCGCGTGAGCGGGCAGCCTCTTTGGGGCGACAGACGGGGCTGTCTTACTGCTTGGCAGCAGCGACCTGAGCGGCAACTTCAGCAGCGAAGTCGTCGACTGGCTTCTCGATGCCTTCGCCTACCTTGAAGTAGGTGAAGGAAACGATTTCAGCACCGGCTTTCTTGGCCAGCTCGCCAACCTTGACTTCCGGGTTCATGACGAAGGCTTGCTCGACCAGCGAGGCTTCGGCCAGGAACTTCGAGATACGACCCTTGATCATGTTCTCGACGATGTTTTCCGGCTTGCCGGCGATCTTGTCAGCGTTCAGCTGCAGGAAGACACCCTTCTCGCGCTCGATGGCTTCGGCCGAAACTTCCGACGGCAGCAGGAACTCCGGGTTCGAAGCTGCAACGTGCATGGCGATGTTCTTGGCCAGATCGACGTCACCGCCTTTCAGGACAACGGCAGCGCCGATCTTGTTGCCGTGCAGGTAGGCACCGACAACGTCACCTTCAACGCGCACCAGGCGACGGATGTTGACGTTCTCGCCGCACTTGGCAACCAGGGCTTCACGAGCAGCTTCGCGCGAGGCGATCAGCGGAGCGGCGTCGGTCAGCTTCTGGGCGAAAGCTTCTTCGATGCTTTCGGCAACGAAGTTCTTGAAGTCATCTTGCAGGGCCAGGAAGTCGGTCTGCGAGTTCACTTCGAGCAGGACGGCGGATTTACCGTCGGTCTTGACGGCGATAGCGCCTTCAGCAGCGACGTTGCCAGCCTTTTTGGCGGCCTTGATGGCGCCCGAGGCACGCATGTCGTCAATGGCTTTTTCGATGTCGCCGTCGGCCTTTTCCAGGGCCTTCTTGCAATCCATCATGCCTTCGCCGGTACGCTCGCGCAGTTCTTTGACCAGCGCTGCAGTAATTGCTGCCATTTCAAAATCCTCTTGGAAAGTTTTTCAACCATTCCACCCGTTCGTCACGGGCGTTCAATTCTGCGAATCCGCTGTGTTTATCTCAGCTGACCCATGATGCGGGGCCGATGCTGACAGCAGGATTTCAAGGTGGCAAAAAGGGGGCAGAGCCCCCTTTTTGCGTGCCAAGTCGACGCTAGCGTCTAATTACTCGGCAGCAGGTGCAGCCGCTTCTTCAGCGTAAACTTCGGTGCCGCCGGCAACGTTGTTGCGGCCGCGGATGACTGCGTCAGCCATCGAAGTCATGTACAGCTCGATAGCGCGGATGGCGTCATCGTTACCTGGGATGATGTAGTCAACACCTTCCGGGCTGCTGTTGGTATCGACAACGCCGATAACCGGGATGCCCAGCTTGTTGGCTTCGGTGATCGCGATGCGCTCGTGATCAACGTCGATAACGAACAGAGCGTCTGGCAGACCACCCATGTCCTTGATGCCGCCCAGGCTGCGATCCAGTTTTTCCAGGTCGCGGGAGCGCATCAGGGCTTCTTTCTTGGTCAGCTTGGCGAAAGTGCCGTCTTCGGCCTGGGTTTCCAGGTCGCGCAGACGCTTGATCGAAGCGCGGATGGTCTTGTAGTTGGTCAGCATGCCGCCCAACCAACGGTGGTCAACGTACGGCGAACCGCAACGAGCAGCTTGCTCGGCGACGATCTTGCCGGCGGAACGCTTGGTGCCGACGAACAGGATCTTGTTCTTGCCCTGGGCCAGGCGCTCTACGAACGACAGAGCGTCGTTGAACATTGGCAGGGTTTTTTCCAGGTTGACGATGTGGATCTTGTTACGCGCGCCGAAAATGTACTTGCCCATTTTCGGGTTCCAGTAACGGGTCTGGTGGCCGAAGTGCACACCGGCCTTCAGCATATCGCGCATGTTGACTTGGGACATGATAGTTCCTTGATAAGTCGGGTTGGGCCTCCACGTATCCCAATGACCAACCCGCGAATTCTGCAACTCGGGGCACCCAGGTCATCGTGTCGACACGTGTGTGGGTTAATGCTGACGGGGTCATCCCCGAAAGCGGCGCATTTTATACCACAGACCGCGGCCGAACGGAACCCGGATACCATTGCGTCCGTCAGCGGCTTTTGCAGCACCCCGCCAAACAGGCCAGAATGCTTTCCATGGATGACAGCTTCAACAAGGGTAACCCGATTCGTGTAGGAGCTGGCTTGCCGGCGATGGACTGCGCAGCAGTCCCAATTCTCCATCCGCATGCCGACCGATCGGCGCCCTGCTCTGCTAGAATCCGGCCTTTCCCGTTTGTTCGCGCCGTGCACGGCGCCGTAGAGAGCCTGTAATGACCGTCACCATCAAGACTGCAGAAGACATCGAGAAGATGCGCATCGCCGGCCGCCTGGCCGCCGAGGTGCTGGAAATGATCGAGGAACACGTCAAGCCCGGTATCACCACCGAAGAGCTGGACCGCCTGTGCCACGACTACATCGTCAACGTCCAGCAGGCCATTCCGGCACCGCTCAACTACAAGGGCTACCCGAAGTCGATCTGCACCTCGATCAACCATGTGGTCTGCCACGGCATCCCCAACGACAAGCCGCTCAAGGATGGTGACACGCTGAACATCGACGTCACCGTGATCAAGGACGGCTACCACGGCGACACCAGCCGCATGTTCCACGTCGGCACCGTGCCAGTATGGGCCGAGCGCCTGTCCAAGGTCACTCAGGAATGCATGTACAAGGCCATCGAACTGGTCAAGCCGGGCTGCCGCCTGGGCGATATCGGCGAAGTGATCCAGAAGCACGCTGAAAAGAACGGCTTCTCGGTGGTGCGCGAGTTCTGCGGCCACGGTATCGGCAAGGTGTTCCACGAAGAGCCGCAGATCCTGCACTACGGCCGCGCCGGCACCGGCATGGAGCTGAAGGAAGGCATGACCTTCACCATCGAGCCGATGATCAACCAGGGCAAGGCCGATACCAAGGTGCTGGGCGACGGCTGGACCGCCATCACCAAGGACCGCAAGCTCTCGGCCCAGTGGGAGCACACCCTGGTGGTGACTGCGACCGGCTACGAGATCTTCACCCTGCGCAAGGACGACACCATCCCGCGCACCTCGGCCTGACCGCACTCCCACAGGCCACTCCACGACAGGAACGTGACGCGATGCCCCAGGTGGACCCCGAGCTGTTCGACCGCGGCCAGTTCCAGGCGGAACTGGCCCTCAAGGCGAGCCCCATCGCCGCCTTCAAGAAAGCCATCCGCCAGGCCGGCGAGGTGCTCGACAAGCGTTTCCGCAGTGGGAACGAAATTCGCCCGCTGATCGAGGCCCGCGCCTGGCTCGTCGACAACATCCTGCAACAGGCCTGGAACCAGTTCGACTGGGGCGACCAGAGCGGCATCGCCCTGGTCGCGGTGGGCGGTTACGGGCGCGGTGAGCTGCACCCGCATTCGGACATCGACCTGCTGATCCTGCTGGGTGCCGCCGAACACGAGCAGTACCGCGATGCCATCGAACGGTTTCTCACCCTGCTGTGGGACATCGGCCTGGAAGTGGGCCAGAGCGTGCGTACCGTCGACGAGTGCGCAGAGCAGGCCCGTGCCGACCTGACGGTCATCACCAACCTAATTGAAAGCCGCACCATTGCCGGCCCCGAGGCGCTGCGCCAGCGCATGCTGGAAGTGACCAGCACTGCGCATATGTGGCCGAGCAAGGACTTCTTCCTGGCCAAGCGGGCTGAACTCAAGGCCCGCCACCACAAGTACAACGACACCGAGTACAACCTCGAACCCAATGTGAAAGGTTCACCCGGTGGCCTGCGCGACATCCAGACAGTGCTGTGGGTGGCCCGCCGCCAGTATGGCACCCTCAACCTGCACGCGCTGGCCGGCGAAGGTTTCCTGCTGGAAAGCGAGAACGAGCTGTTGGCCTCGTCCCAGGACTTCCTGTGGAGGGTGCGCTACGCCCTGCACATGCTGGCCGGGCGCGCCGAGGACCGCCTGCTGTTCGACCACCAGCGCAGCATCGCCGCGCTGCTGGGCTACAGCGACGACAACCCCAAGCGGGCGATCGAGCAGTTCATGCAGCAGTACTACCGGGTGGTGATGAGCATCAGCCAGTTGTGCGACCTGATCATCCAGCACTTTGAGGAAGTCATCCTCGCCGATGACGACAGCGGCACTACCCAGCCGCTGAATGCGCGCTTCCGCCTGCATGACGGCTATATAGAAGCGGCCAGGCCGAACGTGTTCAGGCGCACACCGTTCGCCATGCTGGAAATCTTCGTGCTGATGGCCCAGCACCCCGAGATCAAGGGCGTACGTGCCGATACGGTGCGGCTGCTGCGCGAGCACCGGCACCTGATCGACGACACCTTCCGCACCGATATCCGCAACACCAGCCTGTTCATCGAGCTGTTCAAGTGCGAAATCGGCATCCACCGCAACCTGCGGCGGATGAACCGCTACGGCATCCTCGGCCGCTACTTGCCCGAGTTCGGCCTGATTGTCGGGCAAATGCAGCACGACCTGTTCCACATCTATACGGTCGATGCGCACACCCTCAACCTCATCAAGCACCTGCGCAAGCTTCAATACACGCCGGTGTCCGAGAAATTCCCGCTGGCCAGCAAGCTCATGGGCCGCCTGCCCAAGCCCGAGCTGATCTACCTGGCCGGCCTGTACCACGACATCGGCAAGGGCCGCCAGGGCGACCATTCCGAGCTGGGCGCGGTGGATGCGCAGAAGTTCTGCGAACGCCACCAGTTGCCGGCCTGGGACAGCCGGTTGATCGTCTGGCTGGTGCAGAACCACCTGGTGATGTCGACCACCGCCCAGCGCAAGGACTTGTCCGACCCTCAGGTGATCAACGATTTTGCCCTGCACGTGGGCGACGAGACACGCCTGGACTACCTGTACGTGCTGACCGTGGCCGATATCAACGCCACCAACCCCAGCCTGTGGAACTCGTGGCGGGCAAGCCTGCTGCGCCAGCTGTACACCGAGACCAAGCGCGCCCTGCGCCGTGGCCTGGAAAACCCGCTGGACCGCGAAGAGCAGATTCGCCAGACCCAATCGGCGGCGCTGGATATCCTGGTGCGCGAAGGCACCGACCCGGACGACGTCGAGCAACTGTGGTCGCAGCTGGGCGATGATTACTTCCTCAAGCACACCGCCGCCGACGTGGCATGGCACAGTGACGCGATTCTCCAGCAGCCGGCCGATGGCGGGCCGCTGGTGCTGATCAAGGAAACCACCCAACGCGAATTCGAGGGTGGCACGCAGATCTTCATCTATGCCCCCGACCAGCACGACTTCTTTGCCGTGACGGTGGCGGCCATGTCGCAGCTGAACCTGAACATTCATGACGCGCGGATCATCACTTCGAGCAGCCAGTTCACCCTCGACACCTACATTGTCCTGGACAACGATGGCGGCTCGATCGGCGACAACCCGCAGCGGGTCAAGCAGATTCGCGATGGCCTGACCGAAGCGCTGCGCAACCCCGAGGATTACCCGACCATCATCCAGCGTCGGGTACCGCGCCAGCTCAAACACTTCGACTTCCCGCCACAGGTGACCATCCTCAACGATGCCCAGCGACCGGTAACCATCCTCGAAATCACTGCGCCCGACCGCCCAGGCCTACTGGCCCGGCTGGGGCGGATCTTCCTGGAGTTCGACCTGTCGCTGCAGAACGCCAAGATCGCCACCCTTGGCGAGCGGGTGGAAGACGTGTTCTTCATCACCGATGCCGACAACCAGC
The DNA here is from genome assembly GCF_900277125.1 of Pseudomonas inefficax. GTDB lineage: Bacteria > Pseudomonadota > Gammaproteobacteria > Pseudomonadales > Pseudomonadaceae > Aquipseudomonas > Aquipseudomonas inefficax. Next base: position 64,964 of record NZ_OPYN01000070.1, on the reverse strand, counting down.
CGCTGTCCGACCCTCAGCTGTGCAGCCGGCTGCAGGAGGCCATCGTCCAGCAGCTGCAGGCCGGCCAGGCCAGCGATGCCAGCCCTACCCGCGTGACCTTTTAACGACTAGACGATTGACGAGACCTTGCGCCGATGAACCATGCCTTGACCCAGCTTCAGCCCTACCCGTTCGAGAAACTCCGCGCCCTGCTGGGTAGCGTTGCACCTGCGGCGGACAAGCGCGCCATCGCCTTGTCGATCGGTGAGCCGAAGCACGAATCGCCGGCGTTCGTTGCCCAGGCCATGGCCGACAACCTCGACAAGCTGGCAGTGTACCCAAGCACCATCGGCCTGCCTGCCCTGCGCCAGGCCATCGGCCAGTGGTGCGAGCGGCGCTTCGGCGTACCGGCCGGCTGGCTGAACGCCGACCGCCACATCCTGCCGGTCAACGGCACCCGCGAAGCGTTGTTCGCCTTCACCCAGGCCGTGGTCAACCGCGCCGATGACGGCCTGGTGGTCAGCCCCAACCCGTTCTATCAGATCTACGAAGGCGCAGCGCTGCTGGCCGGTGCCACCCCGCACTATCTGCCGTGCCTGGAAAGCAACGGTTTCAACCCCGACTTCGACGCCGTGCCGGCTGAAGTGTGGAAGCGTTGCCAGATCCTGTTCCTGTGCTCGCCGGGCAACCCCACCGGCGCATTGGTGCCGATGACCACACTGAAGAAGCTGATTGCCCTGGCCGACGAGCATGACTTCGTGATTGCCGCCGACGAGTGCTACAGCGAGCTGTACTTCGACGAGGATGCCCCACCACCAGGCCTGCTGACTGCCTGTGCGGAACTGGGCCGCAGCGACTTCAAGCGCTGCGTGGTATTCCACAGCCTGTCCAAGCGCTCCAACCTGCCGGGCCTGCGCTCCGGCTTCGTCGCCGGTGACGCCGAGATCATCAAGCCGTTCCTGCTGTACCGTACCTACCACGGCTGCGCGATGCCGGTACAAACCCAGCTGGCCAGCATTGCTGCGTGGCAGGACGAGGCGCATGTACGCGAGAACCGCGACCAGTACCGCGCCAAGTACGATGCCGTGCTGGATATCCTGCAGCCGGTGCTGGATGTGCAGCGCCCGGATGGCAGCTTTTACCTGTGGGCCAAGGTACCCGGCGGCGATGCCGAATTCACCCGCGACTTGTTCGAGGCCCAGCATGTGACGGTGGTGCCGGGGTCGTACCTGTCGCGTGAAGTGGATGGCGTGAACCCGGGTGCCGGGCGTGTGCGCATGGCACTGGTTGCACCGCTGGCCGAGTGCATCGAGGCGGCGGAGCGAATTCGCGCATTTCTGCAGAACCGCTAATTGGCTTAGGGGGCGCTTTGCGCCCCTTTCGCCGGCAAGCCAGCTCCCACCTTGACCGCGCTGCCCTCAAGACTTGCGCAGTACCTGTGGGAGCGGGCAAGCCCGCGAAACAGACGACGCGGTGGATGGCACGGGCTTCGCCCGTGTTCGCGGGCGCGCCCGCTCCCACAGGGATCGCGCCAGCTTTTAGAAATTGAGCAAGACAGTTGCTCCCACCTTGACCGCATCAACTTCAAGCCCTGTGCAGTCCCTGTGGGAGCTGGCTTGCCGGCGAAAGGGCCGCAAAGCGGCCCCCCGCTGTCTACCTGACTGACCCCAGGTTTGCCTCACTCAGATCCAGCTCACCCAGCACCTGCCGCACCACTTCATCCCCCACCTGATGCTTGCGATGCAGCTCGTACAGTTCCAACCGCTGCGCCCGCAGCGCCCGCAAGCGCAAACGCCGCTCCAGCAGGTCCATCTGCTCGGCCAGCGCCTTGGCCTCGGCGGTGTCGTTGTAGCTGTCCAGCTCATCGCGGTATTCCGCCATCAAGCGCGCCTTCAACTCGGTCGCCAGGGTCGCCTGCGCGGCATCCTGCGGCGCATTGCTGTCGATCACTTCCTCGGCCTCCAGCGCATGGATCGCCGCCTCGGCCGTGCGTCGCCACGCCTCCTGCACCTCCTGATGCAGCCGCTCATCCGGGCTTTTGGTAATACCGCGCAGCAAAATCGGTAACGCGATACAGGCGCTGATCAACGACAGCAGGATCACCCCGGCCGCAATGAAAATCAGCAGGTCACGCTCCGGGAAGGCCTTGCCCGCCCCTATCAGCAGCGGGATCGACATCACGCCGGCCAGGGTCACCGCACCGCGCACACCGCCCAGGGTCAGCAACCAGCAGGAACGCGCCGTCGGCATCAGCACCAGCGCGGGCTTGCCGCGCCAGCGGCGTACCACACCGATCGAGCGCCAGATGCTCTGCACCCAGATGAACCGCAACAAGATCAGCGCGGCAAAGATCGCCACTACGTCCAGGCAGCGGTAGGCCAGGGTCGGCCACACAGTCGCTTCGTGGCTGACCACCGCCTTGATGATGTCTGGCAGCTGCAGGCCCAGCAGCAGGAAGATCAGGCCGTTGAAAGCGAACTCCAGCAGCGACCACACGCTGCGGTTGAGCAGGCGCGTGCTGGTCTGCCGTGGCAGCAGGTCGAGCCAACTCTGCATCATGCCGGCCGCCACCGCCGAAAGGATGCCCGACACGCCCAGGCGCTCGGCCAGCACGTAGGCGGCGAACGGCAGCAGCAACATGAACACCACGTGGGTGGCCGGGTCGTCCCAGCCGCGAGCGATCATCCATGCCCGCAGGCGGCCGATCAGCCAGCTCAGGGCCACGCCCACCGCCAGGCCGCCCAGGGCGACCAGAACGAAGCTGAAACTTGCATCCGTCAGCGAGAACACCCCGGTGATCGCCGCCGCCAGGGCAAACTTGAAGGTCACCAGGCCCGAGGCATCGTTCATCAGGGCCTCGCCCTGGAGCATGTGCATCAGCGGGGTGGGCAGCCGGTCCTGGGTGATGGCCGAAACCGCCACGGCGTCGGTCGGCGACAGCACTGCGGCCAGGGCGAAGGCCACTGGCAGCGGGATGCTCGGCAGCAACCAGTGAATGAAGTAACCGGCACCGACCACGGTAAACAGCACAAGGCCCACGGCCAGCGCCACCACCGGCCCACGAATGCGCCACAACTCGCGCTTGGGAATGCGCCAGCCGTCGGCGAACAGCAGCGGCGGCAGGAACAGGAACAGGAACAGCTCGGGGTCCAGTGCCACATGCAGGCCCAGTGTCGGCCAAGCGAGCAAGGCGCCGGCGGCTATCTGCACCAGCGGCAATGGCAGCGGAATCATGCGGCCGACCAGCTTCGACACGCTAACCAGCGTCAGCAGGATGAGAACGGTATAGGCGGACTGCATCCGGGAAAGCTTCCTTTGTGAACCAGAGACGACAACAGGGCGAAACATCGCCATTGAAACAATATGTTAGCGGCGATGGGCGATTCAGGGCCGCTGCACGATAGTCGCAGGTGGTTGGGGAATATGTAACATGATGATACCCAGCAATCGTGACTGACGTTGGCGAGCATCGTGCGCTAGCCAGGCTTGAACTGCTGAAATACCGCCGTATAATCATCCTTAACGAATAACGTTAAGCATTCAGCATCATGATTCGAAGCTTTAGCTGTGCCGACACGGAAGCACTTTTTACTCATGGAAAGACACGGCGTTGGTCAGATATCAAGTCAGTTGCGGAACGCAAACTGGCCATGCTCGAGGCCGCAACAGAGCTGCGAGACCTTCGGTCGCCACCTGGCAACCGTCTCGAGGCATTGAGCGGCAACCGTGCCGGCCAGCACAGTATCCGTGTCAATGACCAATGGCGCCTGTGCTTTACCTGGACCGACAACGGGCCGATTAACGTTGAAATTGTCGATTACCACTGAGGTGCACCATGCTCAAGAACGGTATGCGTCCGATTCATCCCGGAGAGGTCCTGCGTGAGGACTTCCAGAAAGAAATGGGTTTCAGCGCCGCGGCACTGGCCCGGGCGCTAGGCGTTGCCACGCCAACCGTCAACAACATCCTGCGTGAACGGGGCGGTGTTTCCGCCGACATGGCGCTGCGCCTGTCCATCTGCCTGGACACCACCCCCGAGTTCTGGCTCAACCTGCAGACCGCCTTCGATCTGCGCACCGCCGAACAGCAACACGGTGATGAGATCTTCGGTTCGGTACAGCGCCTGGTCGCTTGAGACACACCCTGATCACTAAACATGGGCGCCACGGGCGTGGCGCCGCGTGGATCGTTCCCGCATAATCCCGCGACTGAAATCGGAAAACGGAGAGATTGGGGCAACCTGTGACCCCAATGCACACAATGACCTACACGCTCTACGGCATCAAAGCCTGTGACACCATGAAAAAGGCGCGTACCTGGCTCGAAGACCAGGCCATCGCCTACGAATTCCACGACTACAAGGCCCAAGGCATCGATCGTGACAGCCTGAATCGCTGGTGCGACGAACACGGCTGGGAAGTCATCCTCAACCGTGCCGGCACCACCTTCCGCAAGCTGGACGACGCCAGCAAGGCCGACCTCGACCAGGCCAAGGCCGTCGAGTTGATGCTGGCCCAGCCGTCGATGATCAAGCGCCCGGTGCTAGACCTTGGCGCGCGTACCCTGGTCGGCTTCAAGCCCGACCTGTATGCCGCTGCCCTGGCCTGAGCCGCTACCCTATTTCGCACGAGGTAATCACATGTCCAATACCCTGTTCAGCCTGGCCTTCGGTGTCGGCTCCCAGAACCGCCAGGGCGCCTGGCTGGAAGTGTTCTACGCACAACCGCTGCTCAACCCGAGCGCCGAACTGGTCGCTGCAGTAGCCCCGGTTCTCGGTTACCAAGGTGGCAACCAGGCCATCGCCTTCAGCAACGCCCAGGCCGCGCAACTGGCCGAAGCCGTGAAAGGCGTGGATGCCGCCCAGGCCGCCCTGCTGACCCGCCTGGCTGAAAGCCACAAGCCGCTGGTCGCCACCCTGCTGGCCGAAGACGCCGCGCTGACCTCGACCCCAGAGGCCTACCTCAAGCTGCACCTGCTGTCGCACCGCCTGGTCAAGCCACACGGCGTGAGCCTGGCCGGCATCTTCCCGCTGCTGCCGAACGTGGCCTGGACCAACCAGGGCGCGGTCGACCTGGCCGAACTCGCCGAACTGCAACTGGAAGCGCGCCTGAAGGGCGAGCTGCTGGAAGTGTTCTCGGTGGACAAGTTCCCGAAAATGACCGACTACGTGGTCCCGGCCGGCGTGCGTATCGCCGACACCGCCCGTGTGCGCCTGGGCGCCTACATCGGCGAAGGCACCACCATCATGCACGAAGGCTTCGTCAACTTTAACGCTGGCACCGAAGGCCCGGGCATGATCGAAGGCCGCGTTTCCGCTGGCGTATTCGTCGGCAAGGGCTCGGACCTGGGCGGCGGCTGCTCGACCATGGGCACCCTGTCCGGTGGCGGCAACATCGTCATCAAGGTTGGCGAAGGCTGCCTGATCGGCGCCAACGCCGGTATCGGCATTCCGCTGGGCGACCGCAACACCGTCGAAGCCGGCCTGTACATCACCGCCGGTACCAAGGTGAACCTGCTGGACGAGAACAACCAGCTGGTCAAGGTGGTCAAGGCCCGCGACCTGGCCGGCCAGACCGACCTGCTGTTCCGCCGCAACTCGTTGAACGGCGCGGTGGAATGCAAGACCCACAAGTCGGCCATCGAGCTGAACGAGGCGCTGCACGCGCACAACTGAGAACCCTCGGCGGTTTGAAGTGTTAAGATCGGGTCTGGCGCCAAGGTGCCAGACCCGATTTTCATTCCAGGCCCCGCGACCATGTTCCAGCCCTCCCCCTGGCGTGCCGATTTTCCCGCGATCGCCGCCCTGCAACGGCAGCACCAGACCTACTTGGACAGCGCCGCCACCACCCAGAAGCCGCAAGCCTTGCTCGATGCCCTGAGCCATTACTACGGCCATGGCGCGGCCAACGTGCACCGTGCCCAGCACTTGCCCGGCGCACTGGCAACCCAGGCCTTCGAAACCAGTCGTGACAAGGTTGCCGCCTGGCTAAATGCCGCAGACTCGCGGCAGATCATCTTCACCCACGGTGCTACCTCGGCGCTGAACTTGCTGGCCTACGGCCTGGAGCACCGCTTCGAGGCCGGTGACGAAATTGCCGTCAGCGCCCTGGAGCACCATGCCAACCTGCTGCCCTGGCAACAGTTGGCGCGCCGGCGCAACCTGCGCCTGGTGGTGCTGCCGCTGGATGCCCATGGCCGCATCGACCTGGACCAGGCGCTGCAACTGATCGGCCCGCGCACCCGGGTGCTGGCGGTGAGCCAGCTGTCCAACGTGCTGGGCACTTGGCAACCGCTACCAGCGCTGCTGGCCCATGCCCGCTCCCAAGGCGCGTTGACCGTGGTCGACGGTGCCCAGGGCGTGGTGCATGGCCGCCATGATGTTCAGCAACTTGGCTGCGACTTCTATGTTTTCTCCAGCCACAAGCTGTACGGCCCGGAAGGCGTTGGCGTGCTGTACGGCCGCAGCCAGGCGCTGGACCTGCTGCACCACTGGCAGTTCGGCGGCGAGATGGTGCAACTGGCCGAGTACCACAGCGCCAGCTTCCGCCCGGCACCGCTGGGGTTCGAGGCCGGTACGCCGCCGATCGCCGGAGTGATCGGCCTGGGGGCGACCCTGGACTACCTGGCAAGCCTCGATGCCCAGGCACTCGAAGCCCATGAAACCAGCCTGCACCAGCATCTGCTGCGCGGCCTGGCGGACCGCGATGGGGTGCGTATCCTCGGCAACCCACAGGCGGCCCTTGCCAGTTTCGTCATTGAAGGCGTGCACAACGCCGACATCGCTCACCTGCTGACCGAGCAAGGCATTGCCGTGCGTGCCGGGCATCACTGTGCCATGCCGCTGCTGAAGGGTTTGGGCCTGGAGGGCGCGATCCGCGTGTCATTGGGGCTATATAACGATAGCGATGACTTGCAGCGTTTCTTCGCGGCGCTGGATCAAGGCCTGGAGCTGTTGCGATGACGCTGCCCGATCAGGCGCGCCAGGCGCTGGAAGCTTTCGAGCAGGGCAAGGGTTGGGAACAGCGTGCGCGGCTGCTGATGCAGTGGGGCGACCGGCTGGAACCGCTGGCTGACAGCGAAAAGACCGAGGCTAACCGCGTGCATGGCTGCGAAAGCCTGGTATGGCTGGTGGCCGAGCAGGTCGAGGGCTTGTGGCGGTTCAAGGCCAGCAGCGATGCACGCCTGTTGCGCGGGCTGCTGGCGTTGTTGCTGGTGCGGGTGCAGGGGTTGGCCAGCGAAGAGCTCGCCGGGCTCGATCTGCGTGAGTGGTTCACTCAGCTGGGCCTGGAGCGTCAGCTTTCGCCGTCGCGCAGCAATGGGCTGCATGCGGTGTTGCAGCGGATGGCGGAGCTGGCGTCCAACCGTTGAATCGGTGCTGGCTTCTTCGCGGGCTCGCCCGCTCCCACAGGACTTTCACCTTTCTTGAGAGAAATGCAGTACCTGTGGGAGCGGGCAAGCCCGCGAAGAAGCCCATGCGGTCTATTCAGGCTTGACCCGCTCCGAAGGCCGTCGTGCCCCGGCCACCAGTTTTTCCACCGCCTTGCTCGCCGCCACCATGCCAAAGGTCGCGGTCACCATCATCACCGCGCCAAAGCCACCCGAGCAGTCCAGCCGCACGCCCTCGCCCACGAAGCTTTTCTGCAGGCAAACGCTGCCATCGCCCTTGGGGTAGCGCAGCTGTTCGCTGGAGAACACGCATGGCACACCATAGTTGCGGCTGACATTGCGCGAGAAGTTGTAGTCGCGGCGCAAGGTGGAACGCACCCGCGAGGCCAGCGGGTCGTTGAAGGTCTTGTTCAGGTCGGCGATCTGGATCTGGGTCGGGTCGATCTGCCCACCGGCGCCACCGGTGGTGACGATGGCGATCTTGCGTCGCCGGCACCAGGCGATCAGCGCCGCCTTGGCCATGACGCTGTCGATACAGTCGATCACACAGTCGAGGTTCTCGGTGATGTATTCGACCATGGTGTCGCGGGTGACGAAGTCGGCCACTGCATGCACCGTGCACGCCGGGTTGATCGCCCGCAGTCGCTCGGCCATGACCTCGACCTTGGGCCGCCCCACCTGCCCTTCCAGGGCATGGGCCTGGCGGTTGGTGTTGCTGACACACACGTCGTCGAGGTCGAACAGCGTGATCTCGCCCACGCCACTGCGTGCCAGCGCTTCCGCCGCCCACGAGCCTACCCCGCCTATACCGACCACGGCCACATGGGCCTGGCCCAGACGGTGCAGCCCCTGGTCGCCATACAGCCGGGCAACGCCGGCGAAGCGTGGATCTTCTGTGCTCATGTTCATACCCCAAAAAACCGGCGCGCATTATATGCCAGCGGGCCCATGGCCTGCATCGTTAGGAAAGAGACTACCAACCCTGCTTTAATGTCCTATCACTTCGACACATATGGACGACAATGTCTTCACGTAAATTCGGCCTGAACCTGGTCGTGGTCCTGGCCATCGCCGCGTTGTTCACCGGGTTCTGGGCACTGATCAACCGCCCGGTCTCCGCCCCCGCCTGGCCAGAGCAGATCTCTGGTTTCTCGTATTCACCGTTCCGTCTGGGCGAAAGCCCGCAGAAGGGGCAGTACCCCAGTGACGACGAGATGCGCCAGGACCTGGAACAGTTGAGCAAACTGACCGACAGCATCCGGATCTACACCGTGGAGGGCACCCAGGCGGATATCCCGCGTCTGGCCGAGGAATTTGGCCTGCGGGTGACGCTGGGCATCTGGATCAGCCCGGACCTGGAGCGCAACGAACGCGAAATCGCCACGGCCATCCAGCTGGCCAACAACTCGCGCAGCGTGGTTCGGGTAGTGGTCGGCAACGAAGCGCTGTTCCGTGAAGAAGTCACCCCGGAAAACCTGATCAAGTATCTCGACCGGGTACGCGCAGCCGTCAAGGTGCCGGTGACCACCAGCGAGCAATGGCACATCTGGAAGGAAAACCCGCAGCTGGCCAAGCACGTCGACCTGATTGCCGCACACATCCTGCCGTACTGGGAGTTCGTGCCGATGAAGGATTCGGTCGAGTTCGTGCTCGACCGCGCCCGCGAGCTGAAGCACCAGTTCCCGCGCAAACCCCTGCTGTTGTCGGAAGTCGGCTGGCCGAGCAACGGCCGCATGCGCGGTGGCGCCGATGCCACCCAGGCCGACCAGGCCATCTACCTGCGCACCCTGGTCAACACCCTCAACCGGCGTGGCTACAACTACTTCGTCATCGAAGCCTATGACCAGCCGTGGAAGGCCAGCGACGAAGGCTCGGTGGGTGCCTACTGGGGCGTGTACAACGCCGAGCGCCAGCAAAAATTCAACTTCGACGGCCCGGTGGTGGCGATTCCGCAATGGCGGGCCCTGGCAGTCGCCTCGGTGGTGCTGGCGATGATTGCCCTGATGGTGCTGTTCATCGACGGTTCGGCCCTGCGCCAGCGAGGCCGCACCTTCCTGACCTTCATCACCTTCCTGTGCGGGTCGGTGCTGGTATGGATCGCCTACGACTACAGCCAGCAATACAGCACCTGGTTCAGCCTTACCGTAGGCGTGTTGCTGGCCCTCGGCGCGCTGGGCGTGTTCATCGTGCTGCTGACCGAGGCCCACGAACTGGCCGAGGCGGTGTGGATACACAAGCGCCGTCGCGAGTTCCTGCCGGTGCAGGCCGACAGCGCCTACCGGCCCAAGGTGTCGGTGCATGTGCCGTGCTACAACGAGCCGCCAGAGATGGTCAAACAGACCCTCGATGCCCTGGCCGCGCTGGACTACCCCGACTACGAAGTGCTGGTGATCGACAACAACACCAAGGACCCGGCCGTGTGGGAGCCGCTCAAGGCCCATTGCGAGAAGCTCGGCGAGCGCTTCAAGTTCTTCCACGTCGCACCCCTGGCCGGCTTCAAGGGCGGGGCGCTGAACTACCTGATCCCGCACACCGCTAAGGACGCCGAAGTGATCGCGGTGATCGACTCGGACTACTGCGTCGACCGCAACTGGCTCAAACACATGGTGCCGCACTTCGCCGACCCGAAGATTGCCGTGGTGCAGTCGCCGCAGGACTACCGCGACCAGCACGAAAGCGCCTTCAAGAAGCTGTGCTACAGCGAGTACAAGGGCTTCTTCCACATCGGCATGGTCACCCGCAACGACCGTGATGCGATCATCCAGCACGGCACCATGACCATGACCCGGCGCAGCGTGCTGGAAGAGCTGGGCTGGGCCGAGTGGTGCATTTGCGAGGACGCCGAACTTGGCTTGCGAGTGTTCGAGAAGGGCCTGTCGGCCGCCTATGCCCACAACAGCTACGGCAAAGGCCTGATGCCAGACACCTTCATCGACTTCAAGAAGCAACGCTTCCGCTGGGCGTATGGTGCCATCCAGATCATCAAGCACCATGCCAGCGCCCTGTTGCGCGGCAAGGGTAGCGAGCTGACCCGCGGCCAGCGCTACCACTTCCTGGCCGGCTGGCTGCCATGGATCGCCGATGGCATGAACATCTTCTTCACCATCGGTGCGCTGCTGTGGTCGGCGGCGATGATCATCGTGCCGCACCGAGTCGACCCGCCGCTAATGATCTTTGCCATTCCGCCGTTGGCGCTGTTCTTCTTCAAGGTCGGCAAGATCATCTTCCTCTACCGCCGCGCGGTAGGGGTGAACCTGAAAGATGCCTTTGCTGCGGCACTGGCGGGGCTGGCACTGTCGCATACCATTGCCAAGGCGGTGCTGTACGGGTTCTTTACCAGCAGCATGCCGTTCTTCCGCACGCCGAAAAACGCCGACAGCCATGGGTTGCTGGTGGCGATTTCCGAGGCGCGGGAAGAGCTGTTCATCATGTTGCTGTTGTGGGGCGCGGCGCTGGGTATCTACCTGGTGCAGGGCCTGCCGAGTTCGGACATGCGCTTCTGGGTGGCGATGTTGCTGGTGCAGTCGTTGCCTTATGTGGCGGCGCTGGTGATGGCGTTCCTGTCGTCGCTGCCCAAGCCCGGGGAAAAGGCCGTCGAGGCGCAGCAGGCTTGAGATCGTGGGGGCGCTTTGCGCCCCGTTCGCGACACAAGGCCGCTCCTACACCGGATCGCATCCTGTCAGATGTGGCGCGATCGCCTGTAGGAGCGGCCTTGTGTCGCGATGGGCCGCAAAGCGGCCCCATTGGCCTGACGGTTTGATATAAGATAACGCCCCTCAGATTTCCCCGCCTTGCCTTGCCCCGGAGTCCCCCATGACGGCCCCTGCCGAGCTCTCGCCCACCCTACAACTGGCCTGTGACCTGATCCGCCGCCCCTCGGTCACCCCCGTCGACGCCGACTGCCAGGCGCAGATGATGAATCGCCTGGGCGCCGTGGGCTTCCAGCTGGAACCGATGCGCATCGAGGACGTCGACAACTTCTGGGCCACTCACGGCAACCAGGACGGTCCGGTGCTGTGCTTCGCCGGCCACACCGATGTGGTACCCACCGGCCCGGTACAGCAATGGCAGCATGAGCCGTTCGAAGCGCTGATCGACGCCGATGGCATGCTCTGCGGCCGTGGCGCCGCTGACATGAAAGGCAGCCTGGCCTCCATGGTGATTGCCAGCGAGCGCTTCGTGCAGGACTACCCGAACCACCGCGGCAAGGTCGCGTTCCTGATCACCAGCGACGAGGAAGGCCCGGCCCACCATGGCACCAAGGCCGTGGTCGAGCGCCTGAAAGCACGCAACGAGCGCCTGGACTGGTGCATCGTTGGCGAGCCCTCCAGCACCACCTTGCTGGGTGACGTGGTCAAGAACGGCCGCCGTGGCTCGTTGGGCGCCAAGCTCACAGTGCGCGGCAAGCAGGGCCATGTGGCCTACCCGCACCTGGCACGCAACCCGATCCACCTGGCCGCACCGGCCCTGGCAGAACTGGCGACGGAGCACTGGGACGAAGGCAATGCGTTCTTCCCGCCGACCAGCTTCCAGATCTCCAACCTCAATTCCGGCACCGGTGCCACCAATGTGGTCCCGGGCGACCTGACCGCACTGTTCAACTTCCGCTTCTCCACCGAGTCGACTGTCGAAGGCCTGCAGGCGCGGGTATCGGCAATCCTCGACAAGCATGAGCTGGACTGGTCGATCGACTGGGCGCTGTCGGGCCTGCCGTTCCTTACCGAACCGGGCGAATTGCTGGACGCCGTTTCGGCCAGCATCAAGGGCGTCACCGGTCGCGACACCCAGCCGTCGACCAGCGGCGGTACCTCCGATGGCCGCTTCATCGCCACCATGGGTACCCAGGTGGTCGAACTCGGCCCGGTCAACGCCACCATCCACCAGGTGGATGAGCGGATCCTGGCCAGCGACCTCGACCTGCTCACCGAAATCTACTACCAGACCCTGGTCCGGTTGCTCGCCTGATGCTCGCCTGCCCTCTTTGCCAGGCGCCACTGAGCCGGCTCGACAACGGTGTGGTGTGCCCGGCCGGCCACCGCTTCGACCGGGCCCGCCAGGGTTACCTGAACCTGCTGCCGGTGCAGCACAAGAACAGCCGCGACCCCGGTGACAACCAGGCCATGGTCGAAGCCCGCCGCGATTTCCTCGACGCCGGCCACTACGCGCCGGTGGCGCGCCGCCTGGCCGAGCTGGCCGCCGAGCGCCAGCCCGGGGCCTGGCTGGACATCGGCTGCGGCGAGGGTTACTACACTGCGCAGGTCGCCCAGGCTCTGCCGGCTGCCGACGGCTACGCCCTGGACATCTCTCGCGAGGCAGTCAAGCGTGCCTGCCGCCGCGCGCCCGAGGTTACCTGGATGGTCGCCAGCATGGCCCGCGTGCCGCTTGCCGACGCCAGCTGCCAGTTCATCGCCAGCGTGTTCAGCCCGCTGGACTGGGCCGAGGCCAAGCGCCTGCTCGGCCCAGGCGGTGGCCTGATGCGGGTCGGCCCCACCAGCGGCCACCTGATGGAACTGCGCGAAGTGCTCTACGATGAAGTACGCCCTTACGCCGACGACAAACACCTGGCCCTGGTCCCCGAAGGCATGGCCCTTGCCCACAGCGAAACCCTGGAGTTCCGCCTGAGCCTGGCCGCACCCAAGGCCCGCGCCGACCTGCTGGCCATGACCCCGCACGGCTGGCGTGCCAGTGCCGAAAAGCGTGCCCGGGTGATCGACCAGCCCGAGCCGTTCGAGGTCACGGTTTCCATGCGTTATGACTATTTCGTGCGCCAAGACTGAGCAAACCCGGAGCCCTTATGCGCCAACCTGATATCGAGATCTACCTGAAGGACGCCGACGTCGACCACAAGCAGATTGCCGAATGGCTCGCCCAGGCAATCGGCCCATGCAGCGAATGGAAGCAGAAAGGCCATACCTTCAAATGCCTGGCCGGTAACATTCCGGTCACCTGGCTACCCAAGGCTGTAGGGAAATGGAACAGCCTGTACCTGGAAAGCGACCAGACGCCGTGGGCCGATGACGTCGCCTGCGCCCGCGCCGCATTTGCTGCACTGGGTGTGGAAGTGCGTTGCGCGCCAGGTGGCTGGGTGGAGGAAGATGGGGAAGAAGATGCCGACCGCTGGGTCCGCATCAGCGCCGACGGTGAAGAGGAAATCACCTGGCGCACCGCTTGAGCGGTATTTTTTGTGGGAGCCGGCTTGCCGGCGATGCAGGCAACACGGTGCCTGGCACCGGCTTCGCCGGTGATCGCCGGCAAGCCGGCTCCCACACAAACCGTTACAGCTTGAGGCTCAGAGGCCCACTACGTCTTCGGCTTGCAGGCCTTTCTGGCCCTGCACGCAGGCGTATTCCACCCGCTGCCCTTCGACCAGGGTACGATGCCCCTCACCGCGAATCGCCCGATAGTGGACGAAGACATCCGCACCACCTTCGCGCTGAATGAAGCCATAACCCTTGGCATCGTTGAACCACTTTACATTCCCAGTCTCACGAGACGACATCTGAACTACTCCGGATTTTTATTGTGAAGATCGCCTTGCAGACACAGGGTCTGCTCCCTGTGTCGACGCCGCTTGCGCAAATATCTTGCAAGTGGCAGGCCGAGTATATGACACAGAACAAAAAAATTTGATGACCGTCGCGCCGTTCGGCGATTTTTGCTGAACTTGCGCGGATACGGCAGACTAAATGGCTGGATACCCACCTGAAAATCACACCCAGGGCACACACCCCATGACCCGTTCCCCCCTGCGCCGCCTGATCTTCGGCGCCCTGCGTCGCCTGTTGTACCTGTGGGTACGCTCCGAGACCATCAACCAGTCCTCCCTCACCCTCAAGCTCGACCGCAGCCGCCCGGTGTTCTACGCCTTGCCCTCGCCCGCACTCACCGACCTGGCCGTGCTCGACCATGAATGCACCAAGGCAGGCTTGCCGCGCCCGGTGCTGCCAGTAGCGGTTGGCCCGCTGCAGGAACCGGCGGCATTCTTCTACCTGACCCCGGACCCGGACTGGCTCGGCCGCCATGACAAGCGCGGCGCCCCGCCCACCCTGGAGCGCCTGGTCGCCGCCGTCAGCCAGCATGCCGAAGAGGATGCGCAGATCATTCCGGTCAGTGTGTTCTGGGGCCAGACCCCGGCGAGTGAATCCAGCCCGTGGAAGTTGCTGTTCGCCGACAGCTGGGCAGTTACCGGACGCCTGCGCCGGCTGCTGACCGTACTGATCCTCGGGCGCAAGACCCGGGTGCAGTTCTCCGCGCCCATCCACCTGCGCGAACTGGTACAGCACAACAAGGGCCACGAGCGCACCGTGCGCATGGCCCAGCGCCTGATGCGCGTGCACTTTCGCAACCTCAAGACCGCCGTTATCGGCCCGGACATCTCGCACCGGCGCAACCTGGTCAAGGGCCTGATCCACGCTCCCCAAGTGCGCCAGGCCATCGTCGATGAGGCGCAGCGCGAGAACCTGCCGCTGGCCAAGGCCGAAGCCCAGGCTCTGCGCTATGGCAACGAGATCGCCTCGGACTACACCTACACCGCCATCCGCTTTCTCGAAGTAGTGCTGAGCTGGTTCTGGAACAAGATCTACGATGGCATCAAGGTCAACCACATCGAGCAGGTGCAGGGCATCGCCCCTGGCCACGAAGTGATCTACGTACCGTGCCATCGCAGCCACATCGACTACCTGCTGCTGTCGTACCTGTTGTTCCGCAACGGCCTGACACCGCCGCATGTGGCTGCGGGCATCAACCTCAACATGCCGCTGGTGGGTAACCTGCTGCGCCGTGGTGGTGCCTTCTTCATGCGCCGCACGTTCAAGGGCAACCCGCTGTACACCGCAGTATTCAATGAATACCTGCATACCCTGTACACCAAGGGTTTCCCGGTCGAATACTTCGTCGAAGGCGGCCGCTCGCGCACCGGGCGCATGCTGCAGCCACGCACCGGGATGCTGGCCATTACCTTGCGCAGCTTCCTGCGCTCGTCGCGCACGCCGATCGTGTTCGTGCCGGTGTACATCGGCTACGAGCGCGTGCTCGAAGGGCGCACCTACCTGGGCGAACTGCGCGGTGCCAGCAAGAAGAAAGAGTCGATCTTCGACATCTTCAAGGTATTCGGCGCGCTCAAGCAGCGCTTTGGCCAGGTGTACGTGAACTTCGGCGAGCCGATCCGCCTGGCCGGCTTCCTCGACCAGCAACAGCCCGGCTGGCGTGAACAGGACCACGGCCCGCAATACCGCCCTGCCTGGCTCAACGCCGCCACCACCCGCCTGGGCGAAACCGTGGCCCGCCACCTCAACGAGGCGGCCGCGATCAACCCGGTCAACCTGGTGGCCCTGGCGCTGCTGTCCACCAGCCGCCTGGCCCTGGACGAGCGCGCCCTGACCCGCGTGCTCGACCTGTACCTGGCCTTGCTGCGCCAGGTGCCCTATTCGCCGCACACCACCCTGCCCGAGGGCGATGGCCAGGCGCTGATCGAACACGTGCGCGGCATGAACCTGGTCGCCGAGCAGAAGGACGCCCTTGGCCGCATCCTGTACCTGGATGAAGGCAACGCGGTACTGATGACCTATTACCGCAACAACGTGCTGCACATCTTCGCCCTGCCGGCGCTGCTGGCCAGCTTCTTCCTCAGCAGCTCGCGCATGAGCCGCGAACTGCTGGGCCAGTATGTGCATGCGCTGTACCCCTACCTGCAGGCCGAACTGTTCCTGCGCTGGACGCCGGAGCAACTGGATGCGGTGATCGACCAGTGGCTGGCCGCCCTGGTCGAGCAAGGGCTGCTGCGCCAGGACAACGATACTTACATTCGCCCGCCACCCAGCTCGCGGCAGTTCGTATTGCTCACCCTGCTCGCTCGCACCATCACCCAGACTCTGCAGCGCTTCTACATGGCCACTTCGCTGCTGCTCAACAGCGGACAGAACAGCCTCAGCGCCGAAGAACTGGAAGACCTGTGCGTGATGATGGCCCAGCGCCTGTCGATCCTGCACGGCCTGAACGCCCCGGAGTTCTTCGACAAGACGCTGTTCCGCCATTTCATCCAGACCTTGCTCGAGCAAGGCGTGCTGCACGCCGACGCGCAAGGCAAGCTGGGTTATCACGACAAGCTCGGCGAGTTGGCAGAAGGCGTGGCCAAGCGCGTGTTGTCGGCCGAGCTGCGCCTGTCGATCCGCCAGGTCGCACTGCACCGTGATGAACCCACGGACGTCACGCAAGGATAGGGTTTCCAGCTCCACCAGGATGCCTCAGGGGGCCAGGATTGCGCTACCGCAATCCTATCCCCCACACCTGAGTAACAAACATGTCCGATACACTTGAAATCCGCGGTACCCTCTTTGCCCCCTTCGTCCCCGC
This sequence comes from Pseudomonas inefficax, assembly GCF_900277125.1. Lineage (GTDB taxonomy): Bacteria > Pseudomonadota > Gammaproteobacteria > Pseudomonadales > Pseudomonadaceae > Aquipseudomonas > Aquipseudomonas inefficax. The sequence goes on along the minus strand of NZ_OPYN01000070.1, from coordinate 48,248 downwards.
GGTTGCCGAGCCCCCGACACGCCTTTGCATAATCGTGACAGGCTTGCTGGAAGGCGAAGAACAGATGCTCGCCACTTGCAGCTCACAAGCCACTGGGGCACCGCTGCCTTTTCGCTTGCACCTTGACCGCAACAGCCTGGGTGATATCGCAGAACTCACCCTCGAGGCTCGTTGCACGGCGGGCATAGGTGAGGATGCCGTGCTAGCCCGCACGACGCAGAAGGTACTCATTACCGATGTCCTGCAGGGCATTGCCTTGGAACTTAACCTGGTCGCTATGGATAGTGCCCCCGTGGATCCGGAAAAACATCCACTGCCACCGACCGTCATCGAGCTGACCGGGTTAGTGAGTATTCCACCTGAGTTATGCCAGGAGGTGGCCTATCTGGATGCCACTTTGTTGGTCGTTCAGGAAGATGGCCATAGCACCCGTTACAGCAGCAACCTCGCAGAGCACTCCCTGTACTTGAAAGGTGAGAGTGCACCGTTCTCGTTGTTCATCGACGTCGCAACGCTCCCGAAAGATCGCCCCACCAAGCTGCATCTAGGGTTGTACAACTTGGAGCGTAATACTATTTACGCAGGTAACGTGCTCAAGAACCTGGACTTTTCCAACCCACCTGACCTGTCCATGATTGCCTTGCGCAAGCCACGCCGCTGATTGATCGAGGAAAATCCGCTAAAGTCCTTGGCGTTGGCCACAAGCCAACGCCAAGGACCACGGAGATTCCATGAAAAAGCTCTTTATGCTGTGTTGCGCATCATTGCTTGCAGCCTGTTCCAGCCAAACCCCGTCCAACCAGGCCAGCCTGGATGGCGAAGTCTTCTACCTGCAGCGCATCGCCCTGCCACCTGCCGCCACCCTGAGCGTCGAGTTGCAGGATGTCTCGCTGATGGACGCCCCCGCCTTGATCCTTGCCCGCCAGGCTGGCCCGGTAAAAGGCAACGTGCCGCTACCGTTCCACCTCACTTACGACCCGGCCCAGGTCAAGCCAGGCCACCGCTATGCGGTCAGCGCGCGGATTGAACTGGGCGGCAAACTGCTGTTTATCAACACCGAACACCAAGGCGTCGCACTCGACGGCAGCGACCAGCAGCCGGTACGGGTCAAAGTCGACCCGGTGCGCTGAGCCCGCCCCACTTCATCGATAAGGAAATACCCATGATTCGCGCTTCCCTGCGCTTCACTACCCTGTGCACCGGCCTGCTGCTGTCGGCCAGTGCTCTGGCCCTGTCGCTTGGTGACCTGAGCCAGTCCGACGCCACCGGCGGCCTGAAGGATGCCCTTACCCAAGGCGCGCAGATTGCCGTCAAGCAGTTGAGCACGCCAGGCGGCTTCAGCAACAACCCTGATGTGCGCATCGAGCTGCCGGGTAACCTCGGCAAAGCCGCCAAAGCCATGAAGATGTTCGGCAAGGGCGACCAGGTCGAAGCCCTGGAAACCAGCATGAACAAAGCCGCCGAAGCCGCCGTGCCGCAGGCCCAGGCGATTCTGGTGGATGCTGTGAAGAAGATGACCGTGACCGATGCCAAGGGCATCCTCAGCGGTGGTCAGGACTCAGCCACCCAGTACCTGAACAAGAGCAGCCGCGAGCAGATCCGCGCCAAGTTCCTGCCGATCGTCAAGCAGGCAACCGACAAGGTCGGTGTCGCCCAGCAGTACAACGCCTTCGCCGGCCAGGCCAAGGGTCTGGGGCTGATCAAGGATGACGCCAACATCGAGAACTACGTGACCGAGAAGGCGCTGGATGGCCTGTTCGAGATGATTGCCAAGCAGGAAGAGAGCATCCGCCAGAACCCAGCGCAGGCAGCTACCAGCCTGGCCAAGAAGGTTTTCGGCGCCCTGTGATGCCGGAGGAAGGACTGCCTGCAGCCCTTCCTTACCTCAGAACCTACGCGACGTTGACAGAGTCCAACTTGAGCGTCACCTTGGAATTCATCTCGCCTACCGTATGGCTAGTGAATGTCCTATCGCGATAAAGCACTCGTTCCTCATCATGCAATTTGCCGTTGATGTACACGGCGGGAGTGCGAATTTCTACACTGATCGCCATTTCATCAAGTGAACGTACGAGTCGGGAGTCGTAGTACAACCGCATATGGATTGGCGTAGGCCCCTCGTAACGCTGACGCAGCTCGACAATGGTCCTGTCGGTATCCATAAGGAAAGCGTCATACAGACTCAGATGCACGAATGTGCTTCGTTCAAAATTGTCTTTGGGCGTGGTGACTATTTCAACATCAAGCCATTTGTAGTGTGATCCGGTCATGGGAATGCTCTGTTGGGGGTTATAAACGCATGTCGCAGGCTGATCTTCAGCCTTCCAGCTTCCCCCTGGCATCCCGACAAATTTCCCTCCCCTGCACTCGTCAACCTTTCTTCACTCTGAACCACGCTGCATAAAGCGCCGGCAGGAACAGCAACGTCAACGCCGTGGCCACGATCAACCCGCCCATGATCGCCACCGCCATCGGCCCGTAGAACACGCTACGCGACAACGGAATCATCGCCAGCACCGCCGCCAGTGCAGTCAGCACGATAGGGCGGAACCGCCGCACCGTGGCTTCGATGATCGCCTGCCAGCGCTCCAGCCCCGCCGCGATGTCCTGCTCGATCTGGTCCACCAGGATCACCGAATTGCGCATGATCATCCCCGCCAGGGCAATGGTGCCGAGCATGGCGACAAAGCCGAACGGCTGGCGGAACACCAGTAGGAACAAGGTCACGCCAATCAGCCCCAGAGGCGCAGTGAGGAACACCATCACCGTGCGCGAGAAGCTGCGCAGCTGGATCATCAGCAAGCTCAGCACCACCACCACGAACAGCGGCATACCGGCATTCACCGACTTCTGCCCGCGCTCGGAGTCTTCGACCGTGCCGCCGACTTCCAGCAAATAGCCATCCGGCAGCTTGGCGCGGATGTCACGCAGAGTCGGCTCTATCTGCTTGACCAGCGTCGCCGGCTGCTCCTTGTCGTAGATATCGGCGCGCACGGTCACCGTCGGCAGGCGGTTACGGTGCCAGATGATGCCTTCCTCGAAGCCGTACTCCAGGGTCGCGACCTGCGACAGCGCCACGCTCTGGCCATTGTCGGTCGGCAGTGCCAGGCTGCCGAGGTTGCCCAGCTCGCTGCGCTCCTGCCGGGTGCCGCGCAGCAGGATCTCGATCAGCTCGTTGTCTTCGCGGTACTGGCTGACCGTGGTGCCGGTCAGCGAGCTTTGCAGGAAGCTCGACAGGTGCGCGGTGCTCACGCCCAGGGCGCGGGCGCGGTCCTGGTCAATCTCGAGGAACACCGCCTTGCTCGGTTCTTCCCAGTCCAGGTGAACGTTGACCACATGCGGGTTCTGGCGCACCTTGTCGGCCACTTCACGGGCCAGCGCACGAGCCTTCTCGATGTGCTCGCCAGTCACCCGGAACTGCACCGGGTAACCCACGGGCGGGCCGTTTTCCAGGCGCGTGACCCGGCCACGCAGGTCGGGGAACTGCTGGTCCATGGTGCTGATCAGCCAGCTGCGCAGGCGCTCGCGGTCCTCCATCGACTCGGCCAGTACCACGAACTGGGCGAAGCTGGCCGCCGGCAGCTGCTGGTCCAGCGGCAGGTAGAAACGCGGCGAACCGGTGCCCACGTAGGCCACGTAGTTGTCGATACCTTCCTGCTGCTTGAGCAGCGCCTCCAGTTGCTTGACCCGCTCGGCGGTGTTGGCCAGCGAGGCACCTTCGGCCAGTTTGAGGTCGACCATCAACTCCGGGCGCCCGGAAGCCGGGAAGAACTGCTGGGGCACGAAACGGAACAGCAGGATACTGCCGACAAAGGCGGCAATGGTCAGCAGGATCACAGTCTTGCGCCGCCGCACGCACCACTCCACCACACGCCGTACGCGCTGGTAGAACGGTGTGGCGTAAGGGTCTGGCGCGTGGCCGTCCTTGCCATGGCGGGCGGCATGCAGCTTGGCCAGATCTGGCAGCAAGCGCTCGCCCAGGTAAGGCACGAATACCACCGCGGCCACCCAGGAGGTCAGCAAGGCGATAGTCACCACCTGGAAGATCGAACGGGTGTATTCGCCCGTACTGGAGGCTGCCGTGGCAATGGGCAGGAAGCCCGCCGCCGTGATCAGGGTGCCGGTGAGCATCGGGAACGCAGTGCTGCTCCAGGCGTAGCTGGCCGCCTTGAGGCGGTCGTAGCCCTGCTCCATCTTGATCGCCATCATCTCCACGGCAATGATCGCATCATCGACCAACAAGCCCAGGGCCAGCACCAGCGCGCCAAGGGAGATCTTGTGCAGGCCGATGCCGAAGTAGTTCATGGCGGCGAAGGTCATGGCCAGCACCAGCGGGATGGCCAGCGCCACTACCAGCCCGGTGCGCAGGCCCAGGGAGAAGAAGCTCACCAGCAGCACGATGACCAGTGCCTCGACCAGCACCTGGACAAACTCGCCCACGCCGGCCTTGACCGCCGCCGGCTGGTCCGAAACCTTGCGCAGCTCCATGCCGGCCGGCAGGCTGCGGGCCAGGCGTTCGAACTCGCTTTCCAATGCCTTGCCCAGAACCAGGATGTCGCCGCCGTCCTTCATCGACACCGCCAGGCCAATGGCATCCTCGCCCATGAAGCGCATGCGTGGTGCGGGCGGGTCGTTGAAGCCGCGGTGCACTTCGGCCACATCGCCAATTCGGAAGGTGCGATCGCCCACGCGGATGGGGAACTGGCGAATCTGCTCGACGCTGTCGAAGCGCCCGCTCACCCGCAGTTGCAGGCGATCGCTGGGCGTTTCGAAGAAGCCGGCGGTGCTGACCGCATTCTGTTCCTGCAGGGCCTGCTGCACGGCCTCCAGCGGCACGCCGAGGGTAGCCAGCTTGAGGTTTGACAGCTCGATCCAGATTTTCTCGTCCTGCAGGCCGATCAGCTCGACCTTGCCCACATCCTTGACCCGCTGCAACTGGATCTGGATACGGTCGGCATAGTCCTTGAGCACCGCGTAGTCGAAGCCATCACCGGTCAGGGCATAGATGTTGCCGAAGGTGGTGCCGAACTCGTCATTGAAAAACGGGCCCTGGATTTCCGGCGGCAAGGTGTGGCGGATGTCCGCAACCTTCTTGCGGATCTGGTACCACAGCTCGGGGATGTCCTTGGAATGCAGCGAGTCGCGGGCCATGAAGGTGACCTGCGATTCGCCCGGGCGGGAGAACGAGACAATCCGCTCGTACTCACCGGTTTCCATCAGCTTCTTCTCGATGCGCTCGGTGACCTGCCGCGACACTTCCTCGGCAGTGGCACCAGGCCACAGAGTACGAATGACCATGGCCTTGAAGGTGAACGGCGGGTCCTCGCTCTGGCCGAGCTTGGTGTAGGACATGGCGCCAATGGCCGCCAGCAGGATCATCAGGAACAGGACGATCTGGCGGTTGCGCAGCGCCCAGGCAGAAAGGTTGAAACCCATCGGGACTTACTCCTTAGCCGTCAGGTTCACTACGCGATTGGTACGGTCCACGGGGCGTATCTCCTGGCCCTCGCGCAATACATGGCCACCCGCGGCGACTACCCAGTCGCCGGGGGCGAGGCCTTCGAGCACGGGTACGCTGTCGGCACCATAAGCCCCCAGGCGTACCACTGCCCGCTCCAGGCGGCTGTCCTTGGTGACCCGCCAGACGTAGGCCTGACCGTTTTCCGCAGTGACTGCCGACAGCGGCACCGCCAGCGGGATCAGCCCTTCGTGAGCGATGAACACTCGGGCACTCTGGCCCAGCTCCGCCGGTGTGGCGGCCGAGGTAAAGGCGATGCGGGCAGCGAAGGTGCGCGACCGCGGGTCGGCGGCCGGTGACAGCTCGCGGATGCGCCCCTGGAAGCGCTCTTGCGGGTGCGACCACAGCTCAACGCTCACCGGCTGGCCCACGGCGAAGCGGGCGAACTGCTGCTCCGGCAAGCCGATGGCCACTTCCCGCTCGCCATCGGCGGCCAGGGTGAACACGGTCTGCCCTGCGGCGACCACCTGGCCCACTTCCACCTGGCGCTTGGCGATCACACCGGCCTGGGGGGCGCGCAGCACGGCATATTCAGCCTGGTTGCCAGCCACGTCGAACTCGGCCTTGGCCTGTTTCAGCCGGGCCAGGCCGGCGCGGTAGAGGTTTTCGGCGTTATCGAACTGGGAATGGCTGACCATCTGCCGGTCCAGCAGCTTCTGGTAGCGATCGCGCTCGGCGCGCACCAGCGACAGGTTGGCCTCGGCGGCTGCCAGCTGGGCACGGTTGGCTTCCAGCTGCAAGCGCACATCCTGCGGGTCCAGTTCGGCGAGCGGCTGGTCGGCCTTGACCCGCTGTCCTTCCTCGACCAGGCGTTTGCTGACCTTGCCGCCAATGCGGAAAGCCAGTTCCGGCTCGAAGCGCGCCCGCACTTCGCCGGGGTAACTGTCGGCAGCGGCTTCGGCTGGCTGCGGCTGCACCACCAGCGCCGGGCGCGGCGCGGCAGGTGGGGCGGCATCCTGGCCGCACGCCGCCAGGAACAGCACGGCAGCGGCGGGCAGAGCGATGGACAAGGCATGGCGCAACATGATGAATCCTTTCGCGGAGGGCACGACTGAATATTTATACTGGCTAGTATATTAAATCAGCGAACCGGAGCCGGGAAGCCAGGCCCGGAAGAAAATCAATATAAATGCAGGACGCGATCTGCAGCCGGAAGCTGTTCGAGCCGGTAAGATGGTCGTCCTTTTGAAAAGATGCGGATTCCAATGTCCAACGACGCACCCATCGGCCCGGGCCGGCCAAAGGATCTGGCCAAGCGCGAGGCGATTCTCGAAGCGGCCAAGGCCCTGTTCCTCAGCCTTGGCTACGCCAACACCAGCATGGATGCGGTCGCTGCGGCGGCAGGTGTTTCGAAGCTTACTGTGTACAGCCACTTCACCGACAAGCAGACGCTGTTCTGCTCGGCGGTGATGGCCACCTGTCAGATCCAGTTGCCTGACCTGCTGTTCGAGTACCCCGACGGGGCGCCGGTGGAGGAGGTACTGCTGACAATCGCCCGTGGTTTCCAGGCGCTGATCAGCAGCGACGAAGCAGTCAAGCTGTGCCGTCTGATCATGGCTCAGGGCAGCCTGGACCCGAGCTTTGGCGAGTACTTCTACGAAGCCGGGCCCAAGCGCGTGCTGGCCGGCATGGAAGCGCTACTGCGCGGGGCGCATGAGCGTGGGTTGCTGCGTGTCGACAACCCGCTGCGTGCGGCGGAGCACTTCTTCTGCCTGGTCAAGGGCGCACCGGATTACCGCTTGCTGCTGGGGTGTGCGGGGCCGCTGGGGGAGGATGAGGCCGAGGCACATGTGCGCGAGGTGGTCGGGGTGTTCATGCGGGCGTTCCAGCCCTGATATCTGGATGCCTGTGCGGGCCTCTTCGCGGGTAAACCCGCTCCCACAGGATCGATGTGATCCTGAAGTTTGTGCAGCACTTGTGGGAGCGGGTTTACCCGCGAAGAGGCCCGAACAGGCATAGCCAAATCAGGCCTTCAGCGCCTTCTTCGGGTAAATGTCATACCGGCTCGACTTGCCCTCCAGGCTGTGGCTCGGCTTCGGCCCATCGATGATCGGCGCCTTGCGCGGTCGCTTCACCACCACCCGGTGGCTGGCCAACGCCAGCGCAGCTTCGAGCAACGCCGGGGCGTCCAGGTCATCACCGACCAAGGGCCGGAACACACGCATTTCCTTTTTCACCAGCGCGCTCTTGTCGCGGTGCGGGAACATCGGGTCGAGGTAAATGACCTGCGGGGCTTCGCCTTCCCAGGCACGCATACGCTCGATGGCGTTGCCGGTCAGCAGCCGCATGCGCCCGACAATCGGCCCCACTTCTTCATCCACGCGGGCCCGCGCCAGGCCATCTTCCAGCAACGCGGCAATCAGCGGCTGGCGCTCGATGAGGGTCATCTGGCAGCCCAGGCTGGCCAGCACGAACGCATCCTTGCCCAGCCCCGCCGTGGCATCCAGCACCTGCGGTCGCACCCCCTGAGCGATGCCCACCGCCTTGGCAATCATCTGCCCGTTGCCGCCGCCAAACTGGCGCCGATGCGCGGCCTGGCCTTCGACGAAGTCCACCCGCACCGGCCCCGGCGCCTGCGGGCCCAATTGCTGAATCTGCAAACCATCAACGCCCACCTGCACGGCAAACCCGGCAGCATCGTCCTGCAGCGGCAACTCAAGGCGCTGTGCCCACACAGCGGCTTGCGCCTCGAATTCAGCCGACAGCGCCTCGACCCGGATACCTGTGCCCTGCTCTTCCATCATTCACACCTAGAAATTGAACCCAGCCACTAATGTATCGGCCCTCGCAGCCGATACAGGCAATATCCCGCTATTCTGCCAGAGCACAACGCGCGCGACTGCCATGTCAGATACTCTTCCCATTGGCTTGACCTACCTGTCGCCTGTCGGCAACTACAGTCAGCACAACACCCAGGCACTTGGGGGCGTCAGCCACCTGTGGCAGGATTTCTTTGCCCGGGCCATGGCCGAGCAGCAGGAAGAGCCGGTAGACAGCGTCAGCCAGTCGTTCGTGCAATACGACCAGAGCAGCGGCGAGCCGATCGGCGGCGCCCGCGCACTGGCCCTGATCGACGCCCAGCGTGCCTGCCCGGTACACGACACCGAGGTGGCACCGCCCGAGCCCCTGTTCCTGCCCAAGGCAGAACTCGAAGCCAATCTGCTGCCGCCCGCCCCCGAGCCGTTCAGCGCAATCGAGCTGATCGAGCAGCAGCGCCAGCTCGATATCAGCAACAGCTGGCTTCGCCCGGTGGTGATGAGCCAGGGTCACCCCATTGCCGAACCCGGCCCCGGCCCTACCCCGCGCTCGCTGTTCCTGCCGATTGCCGAGTTCGAGACCAACCTGCTGGAGCCGGCCCCCGAGCCGTTCGACACCCCTACTTTGGCCAAGCAACAGAACGAGCTGGAGTTCGACATTCACTGGGCACGCCCGGTGGTGCTGAACAACGTGCGCGCCCACGCCTGACCGCGCCCACGCTCAGCGACAGATCTGCCAGCGGCCCATGTCCACATGAAAGTGGTTGTGATGTGCAGCGTTGTAGTCTGGCCCCAGTACCGTGCTGAAACTGTCGCAGGCCGACTGCTGCACCTGGCGCAGGAACTCCGCCTTCTGCCCACCCGCCTGCCAGTCCCGCGCAAGGACGATACGCTGGCCGTCTTGCAGGCGAAAGCCACTGATGTCCAGGGCATCGGCCGTGGCGTGCTGGCTCAGCCGGCCCTGCTTGCGATGATAGACATTGCGGCAAGCAAAACTGCCCAGGTGGTCGACCTGCACCACCGGCTGCCCCAACACCCGTTGCGCCACAGGCTGCAGGCCATGGTTTTCGAAAAGTGCATACGCCACTGCCAACGGACAACTGGCCAGGAAGCTGCTGCCAAGCCGAGCCTGACCACCTTCGATACGCCATACATTGCGCAATGGGCAGTCGGCAGAAGCTGAACTGTCGGCTTGTGCCCGGTAGCGTAACTGGCTGGTTTGAAGTGCCAGGCGACACAGCGCCGGGTCATCGCGAAGGCGGGACAGCTTGTAGGGAGTCAGCAGGTTCGGGGGCTGACGCACGTCCAGTGGCGCCCACGGGTTCCACGCGGCGGGCAGACGCCAACCCAGCTGCCAGGCCAGCCCCGCAAGCAACGACAGGCCGGCCAGCAACGCCAGCACGGCCCTCATCAGCGGCGGAACAGGTCGTTGAGTTGGGCGAACGGCAGCGCCTGCTCACCGTAGCCGAAGGTGCCCTCATCGCGAATCTCCAGCGCAGCCCGGTGGAAGGCCCCCAACGCCGCACGGGCAAGCGATGAGCCGACACTGATGCGGCGCACGCCCAGGTCCTGCAACTGGTTGACGCTCAGCGGCACGCCCGCCATGCCCATCAGCACATTCACCGGCCGTGGCGCGACTGCCTGCACCACCGCGCGGATTTCCTCGACAGTACGCAGCCCGGGCGCGTAGAGCACATCGGCACCGGCTTCGGCATAGGCCTGCAGGCGCCGAATGGTGTCGTCCAGGTCCATGCGCCCATGCAGCAGGTTCTCCGCCCGGGCGCACAGGGTGAACGGGAACGGCAGGCTGCGCGCCGCTTGCACGGCTGCGCGCACGCGCTCTACTGCCAGCCCGAAATCATAGATCGGCGTATCGCTGCGACCACTGGCATCCTCGATAGAGCCCCCTACCAAGCCGGCTTCGGCGGCCCGCAGAATGGTCTGTCCACAATCTTCGGGCAGGTCGCCAAAGCCGTTCTCCAGGTCGGCGGCCACCGGCAACGGGGTGGCATCGACGATCTCGCCGGCATTATCAAGGGTATCCTCCAGGCTCAAGGCGCCTTCGGCGTCCGGCCGGCCCAGGCTGAAGGCCAGGCCTGCACTGGTGGTAGCCAGCGCCTCGAAGCCCAGGCTGGCCAGCAACTTGGCCGAGCCGGCATCCCAAGGGTTGGGGATGACGAAAGCGCTGTCGCGCTCGTGCAGGGCCTTGAAGGCTTCGGCTCGCAGGGTTTGCACATCCATGGTTCAACCTCCGGCAGTCAGGGAAAGGTCAGAGTAGCCCCAGTTGTTCGACCTCGGGCGTGCGCGGCAATTCCGGCAACGCGGCAAGGCCCGGCAGCCGCTGCATCAGGCGTTGGTGAAAACGCTGGGCCAGCGCCGCCGCCAGGCGGTTGTCCGAGGTGTGCAGGAAGATGTAGGGGTTGCGGCCTTCCTCGATCCAGGCGGCGATCTTGTCCACCCAAGGGGTAAGAAAGACCTCGTTGGCCTCCAGCTGCGGGTGGCCGATGAAACGCACCTGCGGGTGCTGGCTGAAGGCTGCCGGGCGTGGCGGTACCTTGGGCTTCTTCGCTTGTGCATGCAGCACGGCGGCGTCACGAGAGGTGCAGCTGAACAAGGCGCGCGGGTCGAGGCAGATACGTTCCACGCCACGCTCATGCAGCAGGCGGTTGAGCAACCGCTCCTCTTCGCCCTTGGCAAAGAAGGCCTGGTTACGCACCTCCACCGCCACCGGCACTCCGACTTCGTCAAGGAAGTGGCAAAGCTCGCCCAGCCGTGCGGGGCTGAACTGGGCCGGCAACTGCAGCCAGTACGGGGCTACGCGCTGGCCAAGCGGGGCCATCAGGCGGGTGAAGTCAAAGGCCGGTTCCAGCTGATCGCGCAAGTCGCCTTCATGGCTGATGTCTCGCGGGAACTTGGCAGTGAAGCGAAAGTGTTCGGGCATGGTCTGCGCCCAGCGCGCAATGGTGCCGGGTGCGGGACGTGCATAGAAAGTGGTATTGCCCTCGACGGCGTTGAATACCTGGCTGTAGTAGCCGAGCATTTCACTGCTGTTGGCGTCGGCGGGATACAGGTAGTCGCGCCAGGCGTTTTCGCTCCATGACGGACAACCGAGAAAATAAGGCAGTGGTGATGGACTCATCCACTAAATGTACAGGTCGAGCCCCAGTACTTCCATGTCCCAGTCGGTAAAACCGGCGGTGCTCAGGTAGCTGGCCAATGCGGTAGCGGTGCGGCGGTCACGGGCGCGTGGGAAGATCATGTCCTGCTGGCGGGCTGGCAGGCCACCGCTGCGACGGCGGGCGGTGGTTTCCTGAGGGGCGCTCTCGACCTCCTCGATCACCTCGGCATCATCGATGGCCTCGTCACGCACCGCTGCCTTGCGCGGCGTGCGCTTGATCGGATAGGACTGCGATGAGAAACCGTCGATACGCATGGCATGAGCACTCAGGACCAATGATGGCAATTTAGCAGCATCAGGGGTCCATCGCTAATGCTCGAGTGATAACTGGACCACAGATCGCGCAAAAGGTTTTAGTGTCATCGGCGATAACCGACGAGCAGCACTCAGCGCTTCTTGGGTGTGGCTACATTATCGCGCAGGTACACCGGCTGCGCCTGTTCGGCAACGATTGCCTCGCCGCGTGCCCAGGCAAAGCTGGCCAGGGCGAGAATGTCCAGGGCGTTGGGCAAGGCACTGGCATTGCTGGCGGCCACTTGCACCGCCAGGCGCTCGGCATAGCCCCAACCGGTACCGGCACCGAACCACTCGCCAGCACTGCCCACCGGCAGCGCCACCTGCTCGGGCGGCAGCACTGCCTCCTGGCCGACCAGGCGCATTTCACCGTTGGTGGCCCGGTAGCAGCCCCAATACACTTCATCCATGCGCGCATCAATGGCGGCCGCCACTTGCTGCACACCCTGTTCGCGCAGCGCGCCCTGTGCCAGTGCGGCCAGGTTGGACACCGGCAAAACCGGGCGCTCCAGAGCGAAGGCCAGGCCCTGGACCACACCGATGGCGATACGCACCCCAGTGAACGCGCCCGGGCCACGGCCAAAGGCGATGGCATCCAGTGCATTGAGCGCCACGCCGGACTCGGCCAGCAGGTGCTTGATCATCGGCAGCAGCTTCTGGGCATGCATGCGCGGGATCACCTCGTAATGGCTGGTTACCTTGCCGTCATGCAGCAGTGCGACGGAACAGGCTTCGGTGGCGGTATCCAGGGCCAGGAGGGTGGTCATCGAACGGGTATCCAGGTACTAGGGGGAAAAGAGCGGCAGTATAGAGCAGCGGCGGCGTTGTGTCCCTAAGGGGCCGCTGTATGGCCATTAAGCGCTACATGGCGAACTGGCACGGTCTCTGTGGGAGCGGGCGTGCCCGCGAACACCGGCCCAGCCGGTGCCAGCCACCGCGTTGAATTCTTCGCGGGCACGCCCGCTCCCACATAGGCCGCATCAGGACCGCAATGCCGCGCCCCACAAACGACAACGGCCCGCAAGCGGGCCGTTGTCGAGGTGCGTCAGGTACTGGATCAGCTCAGGGCTGCCAGGACCTTGGCGGTGATGGCTTCGACCGAGCCGACGCCTTCGATGTGGCTGTACTTCGGCTTGCCGCCATTGGCAGCCGACAGCTTCTGGTAGAAGTCCACCAGCGGCTTGGTCTGGCTGTGGTAGACCGACAGGCGATGGCGAACGGTCTCTTCCTTGTCGTCATCACGCTGGATCAGGTCTTCACCTGTCTCGTCGTCCTTGCCTTCTACTTTCGGCGGGTTGTACTGAACGTGGTAGGTGCGGCCCGAGGCCAGGTGCACACGGCGGCCAGCCATGCGGCCGACGATTTCCTCGTCGTCCACGGCGATTTCCACGACGGCGTCGATGTCGACACCGGCCGCGACCATGGCTTCGGCTTGCGGGATGGTGCGTGGGAAGCCGTCGAACAGGCAGCCCTTGGCGCAATCAGGCTGGGCGATGCGCTCCTTGACCAGGCTGATGATCAACTCGTCGGAGACCAGCTGGCCGGCATCCATGACTTTTTTCAGTTCCAGGCCCAGCGGGGTACCGGCCTTGACGGCGGCACGCAGCATGTCACCGGTGGAAATCTGGGGGATACCGAACTTTTCGGTGATGAACTTTGCCTGAGTACCTTTACCGGCCCCGGGAGCTCCCAGCAGAATTACGCGCATCTCGTGCTCCTCAAATTTTTTTATGAAATTCAATGGATTCGGCAACCAGGGCCAAGTCCGGAAAAATCGGGTATGACCATAAATCGGTCAGAAGGCTGCTCAAGATACACAGCGCCCGGCAGCCAGACAAGCGTCCCAAAGTTGCAGGAATGCGCCACCTACGGCTGGCCTGGCAGGCGGTTGCGCCCGGCGCAACCCCCCGCTTCGCCCACCTGCATGTCCGCCACGGCACCCGCCGTGGCCGCACCGGGCCTACCTTCAGCCGGTGTTGCGCAGGCCGGCTGCAATACCCGCCACAGTGACCAGCAAGGCCTGCTCCAACGGGCTGTCCAGAGCGGCTTCGCGGCTGCGCGAACGGGCCAGCAACTCGGCCTGCAGGCGGTGCAACGGGTCCAGGTAGGTATTGCGCAGGCTGATGAATTCCAGCGTCTCGGGGCTGTGCGCCAGTAGCACCGGCTGCCCGGTGAGGCCCAGTACCACCTGGCACGACTGCGACAATAGGTCGCGCAGGTGCGCACCCAAAGGCAGCAGGTGCGGTTGCACTAGACGTTCGTCGTAGGCCTCGGCGATCTGCGCATCGGCCTTGGCCAGTACCATCTCGAGCATGTCGATGCGGGTGCGGAAGAACGGCCATTGCTCGCGCATTTGCGCCAGCAGTTCACCCTGGCCACGGGCCAGGGCATTGTTCAATGCCGTCTCCCAGCCAAGCCAGGCTGGCAGCATCAGGCGGGTCTGGGTCCAGCCGAAGATCCACGGGATGGCCCGCAAGCTTTCGATGCCACCGGCGCGGCGCTTGGCCGGGCGGCTGCCCAGCGGCAGGCGCCCCAGTTCCTGCTCGGGGGTCGACTGGCGGAAGTACTCGACAAAATCGGGGTTCTCCCGCACCACGCCGCGGTAGGCCTTGACGCCATCGGCGGCAAGCTGGTCCATCACCTCGCGCCAGGCCGGCTGCGGTGGTGGCGGCGGCAACAAGGTGGCTTCGAGCACGGCAGCCAGGTACAGGTTGAGGTTCTGCTCGGCAATACCCGGCAAACCGAACTTGAAGCGAATCATCTCGCCCTGCTCGGTGGTGCGGAAACGCCCCGCAACCGAACCCGGCGGCTGCGACAGGATCGCTGCGTGGGCCGGGCCACCGCCGCGGCCTACCGTGCCGCCACGGCCGTGGAACAGCAGCAACTCGACCTGGTGCTCGGAGCAGATACGCACCAGGTTTTCCTGCGCCCGATACTGCGCCCAGGCCGCAGCTGTGGTACCAGCGTCCTTGGCCGAGTCGGAATAGCCGATCATCACTTCCTGCGGGCCGCGCAGGTTGGCGCGGTAGCCTGGCAGGCCGAGCAGGCGTTGCATCACCGGGCCGGCATTGTCGAGGTCGGCCAAGGTCTCGAACAGCGGCACCACGCGCATGGGCCGAGTCAGGCCGGCCTCCTTCAGCAGCAGCTGCACCGCCAGCACATCCGAGGCAGCACCGGCCATGGAGATGACGTAAGAGCCCAGCGATGCGGCTGGCGCGGCGGCAATTTCCCGGCAGGTGGCCAGCACCTCGGCGGTATCAGCCTGCGGCTTGAAGTGCGCGGGCAGCAGTGGCCGGCGGTTTTTCAGCTCGGCCTGGAGGAACTCGATGCGCTGCTCTTCATCCCAGTCGGCATAATGCCCCAGGCCCAGGTAGTCGGTAATCTCGCTCAATGCATCACGGTGGCGGGCGGCGTCCTGGCGTACGTCCAGGCGGCCCAGGAACAGGCCGAAGGTCACGGCGCGGCGCAGGCAGTCGAGCAACGGGCCTTCGGCGATCACACCCATGCCGCAGGCGTGCAGGGACTGGTAGCACAGCTCCAGCGGCGCGATCAGGTCGCGGTTGTCCACCAGCACCTCGGCGCTGGCCGGCTGGCTGCTGGTCAAAGCCGAATGCGCCCAGGCGCGCGTTGCGCGCAGGCGATCGCGCAGTTGCTTGAGCAGGGAACGGTAGGGTTCGGCGCTGTCGCCGACCCGCTCGCGCAGGGCATCGTCGGCCTGCTGCATGGACAACTCGGAAGCCAGCGCATCGATGTCGCGCAGGAACAGGTCGGCAGCCATCCAACGTGCCAGCAGCAGCACTTCGCGGGTGACCGCTGCGGTCACGTTGGGGTTGCCATCACGGTCACCGCCCATCCACGAGGCGAAGCGAATTGGCGCCGCCTCCAATGGCAGGCGCAGGCCGGTAGCCTCCAGCAGGGCCTTGTCGACCTTGCGCAAGTGGCTGGGGATGGCGTGCCACAGCGAATGCTCGATCACCGCGAAGCCCCACTTGGCTTCGTCCACCGGCGTGGGTCGGGTGCGGCGGATTTCTTCGGTGTGCCAGGCCTCGGCGATCAGCCGGCGCAGGCGCTCGCGCACCTGCTGGCGTTCGCTCGGGGTCAGGTCGCGGTGGTCCTGGGCAGCCAGTTGGCCGGCGATGGCGTCGTACTTCTGGATCAGGGTGCGGCGAGCCACCTCGGTGGGGTGCGCGGTGAGTACCAGCTGGATGTCGAGCTTGGCCAATTGCCGGGCCAGGGCATCATTGCTGTGCCCTGCCTGCTTCAGGCGCGCCAGCAGCTCGGGCAGCACCCGGGCCTCGAACGGCTCGGGCTGATCGGTATCGCGGCGGCGGATCAACTGGTACTGCTCGGCCATGTTGGCCAGGTTGAGGAACTGGTTGAAGGCCCTGGCCACGGGTAGCAAGTCCTCATCGGCCAGGTCCGCCAGGGTCGAGCTCAGTTGCTCGCCGGCACTGCGGCGGTCGGCCTTGGCACTGTGGCGGATGTCCTCGATCTTCTGCAGGAACGCCTCGCCGTGCTGCTGGCGAATGGTATCGCCGAGCAGCTCACCCAACACATGGACATCTTCACGCAAACGCACATCGATATCGGTCATTGGCCCTCTCTCCGGCGCGGCTCTGGCGCATTGCATCCCTTTACAGCCTTTACGCAATCCCTTGTGGGAGCGGGCGTGCCCGCGAAGAATCCAACGCGGTGTCTGGCACCGGCGTTGCCGGTGTTCGCGGGCACGCCCGCTCCCACAAAGGCTGCGGCATACCTGGCAAGAGTGCCCACAGCCAGGCGCCGATGGCAAGCCGTGATCGGCCAAAGCAAACTAAAGTGAAAGCACGACACTCCCATGCAATGCAGCCCTTGAAGGCGCCACCAGAGGTCATCATGAAAATCCGTGAACTCGCCCAGCACTGGGAACAGAATGCCGCCGGTACCCTCAGCCCCACGGGCCATATCCTGCATCTGGACCTTGAGTCAGAAGCGCGCCTGGCGGCGCTGATCGACATGTACCCCAAGCGCACCGCCGAAGAACTGCTCGGTGAACTGGTCGCGGCAGCCCTCGAGGAACTGGAGGCCAGCTTCCCCTATGTGCAAGGCCGCCAGGTCATCGCCACCGACGAGGAAGGCGACCCGCTGTACGAGGACATCGGCCCTACCCCGCGCTTTTTGTCACTGTCGCGACAGCATCTGCAAGCCCTGATCAACCCCGCAGCGGACAACGAAAAGTAACCCGCCACCCCAGCGTTCCGGGCCTGATAAAAGGCCCGGAATACCGCAGCATCCCACAAAAGTTCCAGGCCAACCGCACTGACCGATCAGTCAGAAATAGTTATCCGTTCGGGATGTTTTTTTCTGAACTATCCGAAAAACGCGTCAGTCACAGCCAATAGCCATCACGCTAAAACCCTGCACACCTGCCGTTGTGCACCGTTGAGCTGAAGCGCGCGCACGTGTCAGGGAACGAGCGATGGACTGCTACGGACAACGTCGTAAACAGGAGTGATCCAATGGAACTGACCACCAAGAACACCCGCATCCACAAACCCTCATCCACTCATGTGCGCGGGTTCAAGCTGGCAGCACTGGCCCTGGGCAGCAGTTTGGTCCTGGCCGGCTGTGCCGGCAACCCGCCCACCGAGCAGTATGCAGTCACCCAGTCCGCCGTGAACTCCGCCGTCAGCGCTGGCGGCACCGAGTTCGCCGCCGTGGAGATGAAAGCGGCCCAGGACAAGTTCAAGCAGGCCGAGATCGCCATGCACGACAAGAAGTACGACGACGCCAGGCGCCTGGCCGAACAGGCCGAATGGGACGCCCGCCTCGCCGAACGCAAGGCCCAGGCGGCCAAGGCCCAGAAGGCCGTGCAGGATGCCCGCGAGGGCGTTCAGGACGTACGTGAGGAAGGCCTGCGCAGCGCTCAGTGAGCCCTGCCCCGCCCACCTCGGCCTTCGCAAACGATCAAAGGATGAACACTATGCGCAACTACGTCATGATTCCCGCCCTGCTGGCCCTGAGCGTCGGTCTTGCTGCCTGCTCGCATGACCCTAATGCCAACCTCGAATCGGCCCGCACCAACTTCTCCTCGCTGCAGAGCGACCCGCAATCGAGCAAGGTTGCAGCGCTGGAGACCAAGGACGCCCAGGACTGGCTGAACAAGGCCGACAAGGCCTACATGGACCGTGAAGACGAGAAGAAGGTCGACCAGTTGGCCTACCTGACCAACCAGCGCGTCGAGGTGGCCAAGCAGACCATCGCCCTGCGCACCGCCGAAGGTGAACTGAAAAACGCCTCGGCCCAGCGCGCCCAGGCCAAGCTGGACGCCCGCGACGCACAGATCGCCAAGCTGCAGGACAGCCTCAACGCCAAGCAGACCGACCGCGGCACGCTGGTCACCTTTGGTGACGTGCTGTTCGACTTCAACAAGGCCGAACTCAAGAGCAACGCCTACCCGAACGTCACCAAGCTGGCGCAGTTCCTCCAGGAAAACCCGGAGCGCAAGGTGATCGTCGAGGGTTATACCGACAGCGTAGGCTCGGCCAACTACAACCAGACCCTCTCCGAGCGCCGCGCCAACAGCGTGCGCATGGCACTGGTACGTGCCGGCGTCGACCCGGCACGCATCGTCGCCCAGGGCTATGGCAAGGAGTACCCGGTAGCGGACAACTCGAGCAATTCGGGGCGTGCGCAGAACCGTCGGGTGGAGGTGACCATCTCCAACGACAACCAGCCAGTAGCGCCGCGCTCGGTGAGCCAGGTACAGCAGTAAGACTGGCTAGCTGAACTGACAAGCCCCGCGATCGAAGCGGGGCTTTCTTTTGCTTGTTCCGGCCTCTTCGCGGGCACGCCCGCTCACACAGGTACGGCGCCAGTTTCGAGCTTTGCGCGATCCCTGTGGGAGCGGGCATGCCCGCGAAGAGGCCAGTTCAGGCAGCAGATATCTTGAGCTTTGCACAGTCCCTGTGGGAGCGGCTTTAGCCGCGAAAGGGCCTGCACAGGCAACAAAGATCGAGGCTCACTGCACCTGCTGCGGGGTTTCCTCTCCCATGCAACGCACCGCGCGCTTGCGGTTGTCTACCAGCACCCCCGTCAGGCCTTTCTGCTGGGTATCGAACAGCACCAGTACGCCATCCACGCACTGGGCCACTTGTGGCGCCGGGTCCAGCGAGACCTTATAGTCCTCGCCGGGGAGGGTCTTGAGCATGGTGAAGTCCTGCAGCAACAGGGCATCCTCGGGCTTGGCGAAATGCAGGTAACCGTAGTACCACAAGGCCCCAACCGTCACGATGATGCTACCGACACCGGTCAGGATCAGCGGGATGGCGTTGCGTTCTTCACTCATTGCTTGTTCTTCTCGTCAGGGTAATTGGGTACTTCAGCCAGCCGCCGCAGGCCGTTGAAATGGCTGGGGTCGTCGAGGAAGCGCAGCATCACCTGGCGCCAGGTCGGGTCGGCGAAGGTCTGCACGTGGCCACCACGGGTAAGTTGCAGCACCCGCGGCGCTGGCGCGTGCTGGTACAGGCGGATGCCGTTGTCCATCGGCACCAGGGTGTCGTCGATGCTGTGGAAGAACAGCTTGGGCGGGCTGCTCAGTTGTTCGATCGAGCGGATCGCGCTATCGCCGTCCGGCACCAGCCAGGACAGCGGCACCTGCAGCGGCCAGGTCATCCACGAGGTGCTGAGGGCAAAGCGCCCGACCGCACGGTAACTGGCCGGCACCCCGTCGAACACCAGGGCACTGAAACGCTGGCGCTGCTCCGGGTGAGCCGCCAGGTAGTGAATGGCCATGGCCCCGCCAAGGCTCTGCCCCAGCAGTACCAGCGGCTTGCCCTTGACCTCCGGCGCCTGGTCCAGCCAGGCCATGGCCGCAGCGATGTCCTGGTACACCTCCGGCAGGCTCGGCTCGCCCTGCGACAGGCCATAGCCGCGGTAATCGATCATCAACACCTGGTAGCCCTGCTCCGGCAGCCAGTAGCTGCCGCCCAGGTGCCCGGGCAGGTTGCCGCCATTGCCGTGCAGGTGCAGCACCGAACCCTTGACCTCGAC
This sequence comes from Pseudomonas inefficax, assembly GCF_900277125.1. GTDB lineage: Bacteria > Pseudomonadota > Gammaproteobacteria > Pseudomonadales > Pseudomonadaceae > Aquipseudomonas > Aquipseudomonas inefficax. The sequence goes on along the minus strand of NZ_OPYN01000070.1, from coordinate 28,471 downwards.
CCCGGCCTTGGCCGGCAACCACCAGCCATGCAGGCGGATGCCATCAGCAGTGGTCAGGGTGACATCGCGGTACTCGAGCCTCGCCCGCTCGGGCGTGAACGCCTGGCCACGCTCGGGGTAGAACAGCAGGCTGCTGCAACCGCTCAGGCCCAGCAGGATCAAACCCAGGGCCAGCAGGCGGCAGCACTCAGAGAATGTTCGCGTAATCGGCTTCAATGCGATCCAGGCTCAGGTGGTTGAGGAAGTTGGAGAAGCACATCCAGGCCGACAGCGCGTTGAGGTCGCGGAACTGCTCGGGCAGGTACTTGGGCGGCTCGACCAGGCCTTCCTCGACCAGCTGTCGCAGGGTACGCATGTCTTCCAGAGTGGTCTTGCCACAGAACAGCAACGGGATCTGTTCGAGCTTGCCCTTCTTCACGGCCAACTGAATGTAGTTGTAAACCATGATGAAGCCTTTGAGGTAGGACAAGTCCTTGGTAAATGGCAGCCCATTGGGCACCGACCCGCGGAACACCCGGCTGGCGTTGCTGTAGCTCTGCGCCATCTCGAAACCCTGCTCGCGGAAGAAGTTGTAGACCTGCATGAAATCGGCCCCCTCCTCGACCATGTGGATGGCGCGGGTGCGGTTGGTGAGCTTGCGCAGGCGGCTGGGGTAGGAGGCGAAGGCGATCACCTCCATGAGGATGGCCAGGCCTTCCTGGGTCACCGTCGACGAGGGCGGGCCCTTGGCCAGGAAGGTACAGATCGGCTGGTTCAGGCCGTTGAGCGTGGTGCCGACATGCACTAGCCCTTCATGCACCTCCAGGGCGCGCACGTCACGGGAGTTGAACATGGCGTCGGCACGCACCTTGATGTAGTCGGCCCCGGCCGCGGCATCGGCGACGATGCCGTCGGACTCGAACACACGGATGGTTTCCTCGGCCTCGCCGAACACCTTGTTCAGCCGGTGCTGGAGGATTTCCACGGCTTCCTTGGCGGTGAGGTTTTTCGGTTCGTCCTTGAGGTCGCCACGGCCATCGATGTTGTTCAGGTAGTCCGACAGCATCAGGCCGAGGTCGGCCAGGGTCGGGTCACCAGCGTGGAAGGCGTCGGAGGCAGCGCCGTACAGCTCCTGGGAGATAAGGCCGAAATCCTCGGTGCCACGCGCTTCGAGCATGCGCACCACCATGCGGTATTCGCGGCACATGCGCTTCATGATCTGCCCGACCGGGTTGAACTGGCCGAGCTGGCGAATGATGTCGCGCTCGATGCCCTGGAACTCGGCCTTGACCGCGCTGGAATCGAACGCCAGCGGGCGCGATTGGTAGTAGGCACGGTCGACGGCCGGCGGCTCCTTGCCCTTGGCCTTGAGGAAGCCCTGGCGGATGTTGTCGTCCCACTTCACCGCGTCCAGAACCCGGATCGGGGTCTGTGCCGCAACGATGCGGTCGGACAGGGCGCGGATGGTTTGCTGGTATTCGTCCACCGGGGACTCCTTTCTAGTACAGGAAACCTGTACCGGCCTCTTCGCGGCTAAAGCCGCTCCCACAGGTACTGCATCAGGCTCGAAACCGGTGCGGTCCCTGTGGGAGCGGCTTCAGCCGCGAAGAGGCCAGCACGGTCATTTGCCGGAGCGCTGGAACCGCGCCACTTCAACGAACAGGTCGGAGTTGGCCGGGTCGTCCAGGTACGCCAGCACCCGCGCCGACGGGCTGTCGATCAGCACACCGTCGCCGTTGTCCTCCGGCACCTCGGTGCTGCGCCCGGTCAGCTCCTTCTTGTCCACTGCCTGCTGCACCTGTTCGACATCCAGGTTGTAGACCACCAGCTCCTTGCCATCGACGATATCGAAACCGCCGATCAGGAAGTTGCCACCCAGGCGTTTCGGCACCCCAGCCGACAGGTACCAGCGGTTGCCGTGGCGCGACACGGTGAACACGTATTCCTCCGGGGCCTTGCCCTTGGCCGTGGCCACCGCCTTGTAGGCATCACCACCGCTGCGGCTGATCACCAGCTTCAGCGGCTCGCCCCAGGCGTCCTTGCTGCTCCACTTGCCGAGCAGGGCCTTGGGCGCCGCCTGGTTGCTCGGCAAGGGCTCGTGGAAGGTCACCAGACAACCGCCCAGCAGCAGGAATGACAGAGTCAACAACACCACACGCCAGGCTTTCATCAGGTTCTCCTTGAAAATTCGGTCTCGGCTCAGGCCGATGCCAGCACCAGCTGCAGGTATCGGCTAAGCATAGCGAGCATCTGCCCATCGGCTTGCGCGTTCGCATCCTTGAGCAGGCCCTGATATTCCATCTGCTCGATAATCGCCGTCAACATCTGGGCGTCCTGTTCCGGTTGCAGCGAGCCCACCACCTGCAGCAATTGGCGGGTGCCATGCAGCAGGATCTGCTCATGAGCGCACACCAGTTCAGCCAGGCGCGGGCATAGCAGCGCCTCCTGGCGGAAGGCCTGCTCGGCCATCAGGAAGTCGCGGCGGTTCAGCAGTTGCCGCTGCACGTAGTCGGCAGTCATGCGTGCTACTTCGTCAGCCAACCGTGCCCGTGCCTGCGGGCTGCCGTCACCCTGCGCCAGCAACTGGCGCAACACCACCTCGGTATTGGCCCACAGCTTGGCCATGTAGGCGGCGCTGCGTTCGACATACTGGGCGAAGGTATCGGTGAGCAGGTCCTCGATGTCCTTGAAGTAATAGGTGGTGGCCGACAGTGGCACACCGGCCTCGGCGGCGACGGCGCGGTGGCGCACGCCACGTACGCCATCGCGCACGACAATGCGCATGGCGGCGTCGAGGATCAGTTGGCGACGCTGTTCGCTGCCCTGGCGGGCAGTCTTGCGGCCTTGGTATTGCACGCTTTCGGCGACGGCGGTGGCGATGCCGGCGGCGCCCTGGTGAGGCATTGCGGGTGTCACTGGGGGTACCTCATGGACAGTGTTTCGTCAGTACCGGCCTCTTCGCGGCTAAAGCCGCTCCCACAGGTCCCCCACTACCCTCAGGCTGGTGCGGTCCCTGTGGGAGCGGCTTTAGCCGCGAAGAGGCCGGTACTGACAACATAAAGCTTCAGGCAAGAAAAAGCCGCCTCGAAAGGCGGCTCGTTCAATTCACTCAGGCCTGCGGACGCATGTGCGGGAACAGGATCACGTCGCGGATCGACGGCGAGTTGGTCAGCAGCATCACCAGGCGGTCGATGCCGATGCCTTCACCAGCAGTCGGTGGCATGCCGTACTCCAGGGCGCGAACGAAGTCGGCGTCGTAGTGCATGGCTTCGTCGTCACCGGCGTCCTTCTCGGCCACCTGGGCCAGGAAGCGCTCGGCCTGGTCTTCGGCATCGTTGAGCTCGGAGTAGGCGTTGGCAATCTCGCGCCCACCGATGAACAGCTCGAAACGGTCGGTAACAGCCGGGTTGTCGTCGTTGCGACGGGCCAGCGGCGACACTTCGAACGGGTACTCGGTGATGAAGTGCGGCTGCTCCAGCTTGTGCTCGACCAGCTCTTCGAAAATCATCACCTGCAGCTTGCCCAGGCCTTCGTGGCCCAGCACCTTGGCGCCGGCTTTCTTGGCGATCTCGCGAGCGCGGTCGACGTCCTGCAGGTCGGCGGCGGTCAGCTCGGGGTTGTACTTGAGGATCGAGTCGAATACCGACAGGCGGGCGAACGGCTCGCCAAAGTGGAACACCTTGTCGCCGTACGGCACGTCGGTGGTGCCCAGCACCAGCTGCGCCAGCTCGCGGAACAGCTCCTCGGTGAGGTCCATGTTGTCGCGGTAGTCGGCGTAGGCCTGGTAGAACTCGAGCATGGTGAATTCAGGGTTGTGACGAGTCGAAACGCCTTCGTTACGGAAGTTGCGGTTAATCTCGAACACCTTCTCGAAGCCACCAACCACCAGGCGCTTGAGGTACAGCTCCGGCGCAATACGCAGGAACATGGCCATGTCCAGGGCGTTGTGGTGGGTTTCGAACGGCTTGGCCGCGGCACCACCAGGGATGGTTTGCAGCATCGGCGTCTCGACTTCGAGGAAGTCGCGCTCGATGAGGAACTTGCGGATGTGCGAAATCACCTGCGAACGCACACGGAAGGTGTGGCGGGTTTCTTCATTGACCATCAGGTCGACGTAACGCTGGCGGTAGCGCTGCTCGGTGTCGGTCAGGCCGTGGTGCTTGTCGGGCAGCGGGCGCAGCGACTTGGTCAGAAGGCGCACGTTGGTCATTTCGACGTACAGGTCGCCCTTGCCGGAACGGGCCAGGGTGCCTTCGGCGCTGATGATGTCGCCCAGGTCCCAGGTCTTGACCGCTGCCAGGGTTTCTTCCGGCAGGGTCTTGCGGTTGACGTAGACCTGGATGCGGCCGGTCATGTCCTGAATGACCATGAACGAGCCGCGGTTGAGCATGATGCGGCCAGCGACCTTGACCGGAATCGCTGCAGCTTCCAGTTCTTCCTTGGTCTTGTCCGCATACTGCTTCTGCAGGTCGTTGCAGTAGCTGTCGCGACGGAAGTCATTGGGGAAGGCATTGCCCTTCGCGCGCTCGGCGGCAAGCTTTTCCTTGCGCAGGGCGATCAGGGCGTTTTCTTCCTGTTGCAGGTCTTGCGCTTCGGTCTTGAGGTCGCTCATTTCGTCATTCTTTCCATCAGGTGTTCGGTGCCCCTTTCGGGCAGGGCACGCGGTACCGGCCCAGGCCTGGTACCGCGGCGTTTGTGTGCGTTTTACAGCCCCTGCTTGAGGCTCGCTTCCAGGTACTGGTCAAGGTCGCCGTCCAGGACCTTCTGGCAGTCGCTGCGCTCGACACCGGTACGCAGGTCCTTGATACGCGAGTCATCCAGCACGTAGGAGCGGATCTGGTGGCCCCAGCCGATGTCCGACTTGCTGTCTTCCAGCGCCTGGGAGGCGGCGTTGCGCTTCTGCATTTCCAGCTCGTACAACTTGGCCCGCAGCATTTTCATGGCGGTGTCTTTGTTGGCGTGCTGCGAACGTTCGTTCTGGCAGGCCACCACGGTGTTGGTCGGCACGTGGGTGATACGTACCGCCGAGTCGGTGGTGTTTACGTGCTGACCACCGGCACCGGAGGAGCGATAGGTATCGATGCGCAGGTCGGACGGGTTGATATCGATCTCGACCTTGTCGTCGATCTCGGGCGACACGAACACCGCCGAGAACGAGGTGTGGCGACGGGCACCGGAGTCGAACGGGCTCTTGCGCACCAGGCGGTGCACGCCGATTTCGGTGCGCAGCCAGCCGAAGGCGTACTCGCCCTTGATATGCACGGTGGCGCCCTTGATGCCGGCGACTTCACCTTCGGAAAGCTCGATGATGGTGGCGTCGAAACCACGCTTGTCGGCCCAGCGCAGGTACATGCGCAGCAGGATGTTGGCCCAGTCCTGCGCCTCGGTACCACCGGAGCCGGCCTGGATGTCCAGGTAGGCGTTGTTCATGTCCATCTCGCCGCTGAACATGCGACGGAACTCGAGCTGGGCCAGTTTTTCTTCCAGGCTTTCCAGCTCGGTCACGACGTCGCCGACGGCGCCTTCGTCATTTTCCTCGACGGCCATGTCGAGCAGGTCCTGGCAGTCCGCCAGGCCGCCGGACAGCTTGTCCAGGGTCTCGACGACCTGTGCCAGCATCGCACGCTCGCGGCCCAGGGCCTGGGCGTACTCGGGCTTGTTCCAGACGTTGGGGTCTTCCAGCTCGCGGTTGACTTCGATCAGGCGGTCATGCTTGTGATCGTAGTCAAAGATACCCCCGAATGGACTGGGAACGCTCGGTAAGGTCCTTGATGGTGTTCAGGATCGGTTGGATTTCCATGGGCGGGAAGCTCTCGTGCGAATTCGGTGAAAAGCCTGCGAGTATAACCGAGTCCGCCGCAAGGCGGCAGACCCGCCGGGCGGTAGCATGTATATCGAGCACTTGGAAATTGCACGGTCCTTGTGGGAGCGGCCTTGCGTCGCGATTGGGCCGCGCAGCGGCCCCTGATTTTCAGCTCAGCAGTAGAGATTGCCGGGGCCGCTGCGCGGCCCAATCGCGACGCAAGGCCGCTCCCACAGGGGCCGCTCCAGCTTCAGCGTTTCAGGCGATGCCGACCTGGTTGCGCCCACTGTTCTTGGCTTGGTACAGGCCTTTGTCCGCAGCCGAAATCAGCTGCCGGCTATGGCTGCCGATGGCCGGAGTCTGGGTGGCCAGGCCGATGCTCACGGTCAGGTACGAGTCGGGCACCGGTGCAGTGTGCGGGATGCCCAGGCCGAGCACGGTCTGGCGCAGCTTCTCGGCCACCAGGCGTGCCCCACCAGGCGACGTGTTGGGCAATACCAGGACGAACTCCTCGCCGCCATAGCGCGCCGGCAGGTCGGTCGGCCGCGAGCACGCGCCGCGGAGTGCCTCGGCTACCTGGCGCAAGGCCTCGTCACCGGCCAGGTGGCCGAAGCTGTCGTTGTAGGCCTTGAAGTAGTCCACATCGATCATCAGCAGCGACAACTGCTGCTGCTCACGCATGGCCCGGCGCCATTCCAGCTCCAGGTACTCGTCGAAGTGGCGGCGGTTGGACAACCCGGTCAGGCCATCGGAATTCATCAGCCGCTGCAGCATCAGGTTGGTATCGAGCAGTTGCTGCTGACTGACGCGCAGGGCACGGTAGGCCTCGTCGCGCTGCAGCAAGGTCAGGTAGGAACGCGAGTGATAGCGGATCCGCGCCACCAGTTCGATGGTATCCGGCAGCTTGACCAGGTAATCGTTGGCCCCGGCAGCAAAGGCTGCGCTCTTGACCAGCGGGTCTTCCTTGGTCGACAGGACGATGATCGGGATGTCCTGCGTCGCCGGGTTGTTGCGGTATTCACGCACCAGGGTCAGCCCGTCCAGGCCAGGCATGATCAGGTCCTGAAGAATCACCGTAGGCTTGATGCGCACCGCCTGGGCCACCGCCTGGTGCGGGTCGGCGCAGAAGTGGAAGTCGATGTTCTCTTCATTGGCCAGGCCACGCCGCACCGCCTCGCCGATCATGGCCTGGTCATCGACCAGCAACACCATCGCCGAGTTCTCGTTGGGGGTCGTGAAACCTTCGATCGGTAAATCATTCATACCTGTTCACCCGATCACTGCCGGCCTGGCGGCGTGATTCAATACACTTCGTCATTTTGCGAAAAATTCCATCAAGCGCCCGGCTATGCGTTCCAGCGGGCGGATTTCCACTGCGGCATCGATGGCCGCAGCGGCCTTGGGCATCCCGTACACCGCACTGCTGGCCTGGTCCTGGGCAATGGTCAGGAAGCCCTGCTGGCGCATCAGCTTCAGGCCCTGGGCACCATCGCGGCCCATGCCGGTAAGCAACACGCCCACCGCATCACCGTTCCAATAGCGCGCCACACTCTCGAAGAACACATCGATCGAAGGCCGATAGATTTCATTGACAGGTTCGGCAGTGTAGGCCAGTTGGCCGTTCTGTAGCAGGCGGATGTGGTGATTGGTGCCGGCCAGCAATACCTGCCCCGGCTGCGGCGGCTCGCCTTCACGGGCCAGACGCACCGGCAGCCCGGCTGCGCTGCTGAGCCATTCGGCCATGCCCGCGGCAAACACCTGGTCCACATGCTGGACCAGCACGATGGCCGCCGGAAACGCCGCCGGCAGGCCCTTGAGCAGTACTTCAAGGGCGGCGGGGCCGCCAGCGGACGAGCCGATTGCTACCAGTCCGCGGTGCTGGGACGCTGCCCGCACGGATGCGGCGACCGGGCGTGCAGCCGGTGCGCGCTGCTGACCAATCAACCAGCTTATGTTGAGGATCTTGCGCAGCAGTGGCGCTGCCGCTTCACGCGGGTCGCCCGCCCCCAGTGCCGGCGTGTCGACAACGTCGAGAGCGCCGTGGCCCATGGCCTCGAACACCCGGTGCACGTTCTGCTTGCGGTCGACCGTGACGATGACGATGGCACATGGGGTTTCGGCCATGATCCGCCGGGTGGCCTCGACACCATCCATGACCGGCATGATCAGGTCCATGAGGATCAGGTCTGGCTGCAGCTCGGTGCAGCGCTGCACCGCCTCGGCACCATTGCTGGCCACCCACACCACCTGGTGCTCCGGCTCCAGGGCGACCGCCCGGCGCAGCGCCTCGACGGCCATGGGCATGTCGTTGACGATGGCGATCTTCATCCCTGAGCACCTCCGATCAGCTCAACCACAGCATCCAGCAACGCATCGTCATGGAAACTGGCCTTTGCCAAATAGTAGTCGGCGCCAGCGTCCAGGCCACGCCGTCGGTCTTCCTCACGGTCCTTGTAGGACACCACCATTACCGGCAGTGACTGCAGACGCTGGTCGCGGCGCACCAGAGTGACCAGCTCGATGCCATCCATGCGCGGCATGTCGATGTCGGTGATCAGCAGGTCGAAGTCCTCGCCACGCAAGGCGTTCCAGCCGTCCATGCCGTCCACCGCCACGGCCACATCGTAGCCACGGTTGCCGAGCAGCTTGCGCTGCAGTTCCCGCACGGTAAGTGAATCGTCGACCACCAGGATGCGCTGGCGCGCCGCGCCACGGGCGCCGCTGCTGCCGCGTTCGATGCGTTCCAGGCTGCCGGTACTGAGCAATTTTTCCACCGAGCGCAGCAGGTCCTCGACATCGACGATCAGCACCACCGAGCCATCGTCGAGCAAGGCGCCGGAAGAAATGTCCTGCACCTTGCCCAACCGTGGGTCGAGCGGCATCACCACCAGCACCCGCTCGCCCACCAACCGCTCCACGGCCACGCCATACAGTTGCTCGCGCTCGCGGATCACCACCACCCGCAGGCTGCTCTCCTGCGTCTGCCCGGCCGGGCGGTTGAGCAGTTGGCTGGCCGCGACCAGGCCGATGTGCCGGCCTTCGTGCCAGAAGTGCTGGCGCCCCTCGATCTGCACGATCTCGTCGGCGCCCACTTCGAGCGTGCGTTCGATATGGGCGAGCGGGAAGGCATAGGCCTCGCCGCCCACCTCGACCACCAGGCTGCGCACGACCGACAGGGTCAGCGGCACCTGCAAGTGGAAACGGCAGCCCTGCCCGGCCAGCTGGGTCAGCTCGATCGAACCGCGTAGCTCACGGATCATGTGCTGCACCGCATCCAGGCCCACGCCGCGCCCGGACACCTCGGTGACCTTGTCGCGCAGGCTGAACCCGGGCAGGAACAGGAACGTCAGCAACTCTTCCTCGCTCATCCGCGCCACCGTGTCGGCGGGCGACAGGGCGCGCTCGACAATGCTGCTGCGCAGGCGCTCGAGGTCGATGCCGGCACCGTCGTCAATCAGTTCCAGGCTGAGCATACCGGCCTGGTGCGAGGCTCGCAGGCGAATTATCCCCTCCTCCGCCTTGCCCGCCAGCAGGCGCCGCTCGGGCAGTTCGATGCCGTGGTCGACCGCGTTGCGCAACAGGTGGGTCAGCGGTGCTTCGAGTTTTTCCAGCACATCACGGTCGACCTGGGTCTTGTCCCCTTCCACCAGCAGCCGCACCGGTTTGCCCAGCGAACGGCCAAGGTCGCGCACCATGCGGCTCTGGCCGGTCAGCACATCGGCAAACGGCCGCATCCGGCAAGCCAGCGCGGTGTCGTACAGCAGTTGTGCGCGCTGGCTGGCCTGCCAGCCGAACTCGTCCAGGTCGGCAGCCTGCTGCTGCAGGATCTGCTGGGTTTCCGCCAGCAGGCGCTGGGTCTGAGCCAAGGCTTCAAGCACCTCGCTGCTCTGCCCACTGTCCTCAAGTTGCATGCGCAGGCCGTCGAGCGCCTGCATGCCTTGGCCATGCATGCGCTTGAGGCGCTGCAGGGTGGCCAGGTACGGCTTGAGCCGCTGGGTTTCCACCAGCGACTTGCTGGACAGGTCGAGCAGGCTGTTGAGGCGGTCGGCGGTGACCCGCAGCACCCGCTCAGTACCCTCGCCGGTGCGCTTGCCGGCCTTGCGACGGGGAGCCAGGTCGAGCTCGGGCTCCAAGGGTTCGGCAGGCAGCGGCACAGGTTCGTCTTGCGCGATTTGCACCGGTGTTTCCGGCAGCGCTGGCACGGCTGGCGGCGCCAAGGGCTTGGCTGCCGCCCCCGGGTCGAGCAGGCTGGCCATTTGCGCAAGGAACACCGGCAGCGTCGCCTGGGCACCGGTATCGCCAGGCGTGGCGATGCGCATCAGCAGGTCGGTGCCCTGCAGCAGGGCGTCGATATGCTCGGCGCTCAGCCGCAGGCGGCCCTCCTGGGCGGCCACCAGGCAGTCTTCCATGACATGGGCGACGCTGACGCCAGCGTCCACCCCGACGATCCGCGCGGCGCCCTTCAGCGAGTGGGCCGCGCGCATGCAAGCCTCGAGCTGGTCGGCTTGCGTGGGATTACGCTCAAGGGCCATCAGGCCGGCGCTGAGCACCTGGGTCTGCGCCTCGGCCTCCAGGCTGAACAGTTCGAGCAACGATGCGTCGCGCATTTGCTCTGGGGTCATGACAGGCTCCGCTGCACGGCTGACAGTAAGTGTTGATCGTCCAGCACCCGCACGCTGCGGCCACGCCATTGCAGCACCGCTGCCGTGAAGCGGGAGGCGTCCTGGCCGCTGCCCAGCAGCAGCGGGTCGAGCCGGTGAATGCCGTCGATCTCCTCGACCGCCATCACCACTGGCCCGCCCTCCGCAGCCAGGATCAGCATGCGTGGCATCGCCCGGCCGGTACGTTGCTCGGCAGCATTGGCCCGCACACCCAGCAGGTCCGCCAGTGACAGGCACGGCACCAGCGCACCACGCACGTTGGCCACCCCCTGCAACACCCGCGAGCGCTGGTGCGGCAGCGAATGTACCGCCTGCAGCGGGGCAATTTCGGCCAGGCAGGCGGTGGCCAGCGCCAGCCATTCTTCGCCAAGGCGGAACAGCAGCATGGAGCGGCCGGTGTTTTCGTCGGCCGGCGGCGCCACGGCAGCCTGGTGGTCCTGCATCAGCGCGTAGCGGTCGAGCAGGCGTGTGGCCGCAGCGGCATACACCTCGCAGTTGCGGCAGTGAACGTGACGTTCCAACAGCGGGCACTGCTTGTCGCCGTGCACGCCAATGCGGTTCCAGCAGTCGTCGATGTGCGCGTCATCCTCGGCGAGCAATTGCATCGCGGATTCCTTCATCGTTCAGACTCCCGGCCGACCCGTGCGGCGCGCTCCTGCAGGCGCCGGGCACCGGCCAGGTCGCCCTGGGCCGCCAACAAGGCCGCCAGGTGCACCAGCGCCTCGGGGTGCTGCGGCTCCAGGTACAGGGCTTTGCGATAGTGGGTCAGTGCCTGCTGCGCATCGCCTTCGGTATCGCTGAGCAGCCCCAGCCAGTAGTAAACCTGCGCCGAAGGCGCGAACTGGCCCAGGTAGCGCTGGCATTCGGCACGGGCCTTTTCGCTGGCGCCGGCATTGGCAAGCCGGGCAATGCTGGCCAGCAACTCGCTTGGCTCCTCGCGCTTGTGCTCGCGCGCCGGCGCTGGCTTGGCGGCCACGGGCAGCACCCGCAGCGGGCGCGGCAACGCTGCGCTCGGTAACGGATAGCCAGGCCTGGCAGGTGCTGGCGACATGCGCCGCAAGGGCTGGGCCGGGGGCGTAGCCAGCGCTGCGCTATCGCCCTGCTGACGCACGTAGGCGAACGACTGCGCAATCCCCAGCGGGCGCATGCCCAATCGCGCCAGCAAGCTGCCTTCTGCCGGGCCGATGAACAGCACGCCCTGGGGGTGCAGCAAGCGCTTGAGCATTTCGAACACCCGTTGCTGGGTCGGCACGTCGAAATAGATCAGCAAGTTACGGCAGAACACGAAGTCGTACAGGCCATCGCGGCTGGCCAGGGCCGGGTCGAGCACGTTGCCCACCTGCAGGCTGACTTGCTCGCGCACCCGTTCATGCAACTGGTGGCCTTCCTCCAGGGCATCGAAGTAACGCTCGCGAAAGCCCAGGTCGCTGCCACGGAAGGCATTGCGCCCATAAACGGCCTGCCCGGCCTTGGCCACGGAACTGGGGCTGATGTCCATGCCGTCGATCATGAACGCCCCCGGCGCGATACCCGCATCGAGCAAGGCCATGGCCAGCGAATAGGGCTCCTCGCCAGTCGAGCAAGGCAGGCTGAGCAAGCGCAGCGGGCGCGCCCCGGCCAGCTCCGCCAGGCGCTTGTGCGCCAGGCTGGCCAAGGCGGTGAAGGATTCGGGGTAACGGAAGAACCAGGTTTCCGGGACGATGACCGCTTCGATCAGTGCCTGCTGTTCATCCATCGACTGCTGCAGGTGCAGCCAGTAATCATCCAGGTCTGCGGCGTTCACGGCCACGCAACGCTGGCGCAGCGCACGCTCGACCATGGTAGCGCCCACCGACTCCACATCCAGGCCGATGCGTTCGCGCAGGAAGCGGAAAAAATGCTGTTCGTTCATGTCGGCATCCCTGTCGGATCATCCGCGTACAGCAACGCGTGCACGGCATCGGGCAACAGGTCGCTGACTTCGATGCGCTGCAGCAAACCCTGTTCGTCCTGACGCACCGGGCCCAGGTACGGGGCCTCACCGCTATCCACGCCATACGGCTGGAACTCGTCGGGGTGGCAACGCAGGGTTTCGGTGGCCTGTTCCAGGATCAGGCCAAGCTGCAGGCCGCCTCGGTAGTGCACCAGCACCAGGCGGGTACTGGTGCGCTGCGCTGCCGGCTGGCCGAAGCTCAATGCCGCCAGGTCGACCACCGGTACCAGCAGGCCCCGGTGCGCAAGAATGCCTGCGACCCAGGCAGGCGCCTTGGCGATCGGCTTGAGCGGCTGGCGCGGCAGCACCTCGATCACCTCGTGCACGCTCAGGGCAAAGCGTTGGTCGCGGATGCGAAACTGCAGGTACAACGCCCCCTTGGCGTTGCCCGCCCGCGCGGCGCGCGGCTGCAAGTCGTTCATCGCAGTCAGACTTTGAAGCGCGACACGCCGCCACGCAGGCCTGCGGCCACCTGGCTCAGCTCATCGATGGCGAAACTGGCCTGGCGCAGCGACTCGACAGTCTGGGTACTGGCATCGCTGAGCTGGGCCAGTGCCTGGTTGATCTGCTCGGCACCGGTGGCCTGGGCCTGCATGCCTTCGTTGACCATCAGCACGCGCGGCGCCAGGGCCTGCACCTGGTGAATGATCTGGCTGAGCTGCTCTCCCACCTGCTGCACCTCGAACATGCCGCGGCGCACTTCTTCGGAGAACTTGTCCATGCCCATGACCCCGGCCGACACCGCCGACTGGATTTCGCGCACCATTTGCTCGATATCGTAGGTGGCCACGGCGGTCTGGTCGGCCAGGCGGCGCACTTCGGTGGCCACCACGGCAAAGCCGCGGCCGTACTCGCCGGCCTTTTCCGCTTCGATGGCAGCGTTTAACGACAGCAGGTTGGTCTGGTCGGCGACCTTGACGATGGTCACCACCATCTGGGTGATATTGCTGGCTTTTTCATTAAGGATGCCGAGCTTGGCATTGACCAGGTCGGCGGCGCCCATCACCTGGTGCATGGTTTCCTCCATGCGCGCCAGGCCTTGCTGGCCGGAGCCGGCCAGGCTGGAGGCCTGATCGGCGGCCGAGGTGACTTCGGTCATGGTACGCACCAGGTCGCGCGAGGTGGCGGCGATTTCCCGCGAGGTGGCGCCGATTTCGGTGGTGGTGGCGGCCGTTTCGGTAGCGGTGGCCTGCTGTTGCTTGGAGGTTGCGGCGATTTCGGTCACCGAGGTGGTCACCTGCACCGACGAACGCTGGGCCTGGGCCACCAGGTTGGCCAGGGCCTCGGCCATTTCGTTGAAGCCGCTTTCGATGGCACCGAACTCGTCCTTGCGGTCCAGGCTCAGGCGCATGCTCAGGTCGCCCGAGCGCAGTTTGTCGAGGGCGTGGACAATACGCTGCATGGGCGCGGTGATGGCGCGCATCAGCAACAGGCCACACACGCCTGCGGCGATGATTGCCAGCAGGAGCGAAATGATCATGCTGCCCTTGGCCGTGCTCACTGCACCGACAATCTCGTTGGTGTCGGTGTCGGCGGCGGCGCGGTTGTGCTCGATCACTTCGTTGAGGTGCTTGCGGCCCTCGAGCCAGGCCGGGGTCAGCACATCGGTGATCAACCGCTGGGCTTCGGCGTAGTTGCGTTGTCGATAGGCTTCCAGCACCTGGTCGACGATCTTGAGGTAGGCGACTTCCATCTGGGTGAAGGCGTCGAAGCGCGCCTGGTCGTCATCATCCTGAATGGTGCCCTGGTAGCTGGTCATGTGCTCCTTCAGGCGGTCCTCGAAGCTCTTGAACAGCTCTGCGTCGGCCGAGGTGAATTCGCGGTGGTTGGACAGCCCCACCAGCTGCTGGCTGGTGACGTAGCTGTCGACCCAGGCGCTGCGGATCATCGAGCTGTAGTAGAGGCCGGGAATGCTGTCGGTCCCCACTGCCTGCTCGGCGGAGGCGATGGTCACCAACCGCGAGTAGGCGGCCACGATCATCAGCAGCATGATGGCGATGATCACGGCAAAACTTGCCAGGATCCGTTGGCGCAAGGTCCAGTTCTTCACATTCAGCCCTCAGGAATTCACAACGAGCGGGGAAAATCGCCGAAGTATAGCCCAGGCGCCCAGCGCTCATGCGGCTGAAATGTGGGAATGGAGTAAAAGCTACCGGGTGCTTGCCGCGATATTTTCAGCGCCTGTGAGATCGAGCGCCGCCCGCGCGGCGCTTCGCAGCGCAAGGCTGCTCCTACATCTGTTTCGGGCCAGTAACGCCTGTGCCAACGCACGCGACCGCCTTGTTAGTCCCGCACGATATCGAGATGGACGCCAAGGGCCCGCGCGCCCATGGTCCAGGAATGATTGGCCCGAAACAGATGTGGGAGCAGCCTTGCGCTGCGAAGCGCCGCGCGGGCGGCGCTCGATCTCATAGGCGCTGAAAATGTCGTGACAAGCACTGCTACTGCACTACCGCCTGCCTTGCCTGACTTTCCAGCTCCTGGCGCAAGGCAGGGTCCAGGCGCAACTGGCGGGCCAGTTCGTCCAGGTAGGCGCGCTCCATGAAGTTTTCCTGGTCGACCATCATCACGCTGGCCAGGTACATCTCGGCGGCCATTTCCGGCGTTTGCGCGGCTCGGGCCACTTCGGCCGGGTCCAGCGGCTTGTTCAGCTCGGCATGCAGCCAGTGCTGCAACTCGCGGTCGTCGTCCAGGCGGGTGAATTCGCCCTCGATCAGCGCACGCTCGCGTTCGTCGATATGGCCATCGGACTTGGCAGCCGCCACCAGGGCCCGCAGTACCGCCTGGCTGTGCAGCTCGGCCTGGGCCGGCGGCAGGCGGTCGATGGTCTGTGGCTCGGTGGCGGCCACCTGCTGGCGCGCCTGCCAGTTGCCGTAGGCCTTGTAAGCCAGCACACCGAGCGCGGCCAGGCCGCCATAGGTCAGGGCCTTGCCACCATATTTGCGGGCTTTCTTGTTGCCCAGCAGCAAGCCCATGGCGCCCGCCGCCAGGGCGCCGCCACCGGCACCCGAAAGCAGGCCGCCAAGGCCGCCAGCACTGGCCCCTGGTTTGCCAGAGCTGGCCTTGCCGGCCTGGCTGGCGAGCAAGTCCTGGCCGGACTTGAGCAACTGGTCGAGCAATCCCCGGGTATTCATCAAACGGTCTCCACGTTGGCCAAGGGAGCCGTCAGGTTAAGCCCTGCCCACGCTATCGCCACGAGGGGATTTGCTTCCGGATGTTGCATTGGCTGGCAAAAAGCCAACTAGACTCGATATCGCCAATACCGCGCGTAACCGCACTACGTTTATAACGATCGCTTCACGGCTTGCTTGATGACTGCCCCGACCAAAATCTCCAAGAAGAGGGAACACCATGTCAGTGCACAAGACCGCATTGCTCGGCGCAACCGCCTGCGCCGTGCTGGCCAGCGCCAGCCTGCAGGCCGCCGAACCGCCCAAGGCCCTGGGGGCCGGCGAGGGCCGCCTGGACATCGTCGCCTGGCCCGGCTACATCGAGCGCGGTGAAAGCGACAAGGCCTACGACTGGGTAACCGGCTTCGAGAAGGAAACCGGCTGCAAGGTCAGCGTCAAGACCGCCGCCACCTCGGACGAGATGGTCAGCCTGATGACCAAGGGCGGCTACGACCTGGTCACCGCCTCGGGCGATGCGTCGCTGCGGCTGATCGCGGGCAAGCGGGTACAGCCGATCAATACCGCCTTGATCCCTAACTGGAAGAACATCGACCCACGGCTGCAGAGCGGTGACTGGTACGTGGTCGACAAGCAGGTCTACGGCACCCCGTACCAGTGGGGGCCGAACGTACTGCTGTACAACACCGACGTATTCAAGCAGGCGCCCACCAGCTGGGGCGTGCTGTTCGAGCCGCAGAACCTGCCCGACGGCAAGCCGAACAAGGGCCGCGTGCAGGCCTACGATGGGCCGATCTACATCGCCGATGCGGCGTTGTACCTGAAGACGGCCAAACCCGAGCTGGGCATCCAGGACCCGTACGAACTGAACGAAGCGCAGTACAAGGCCGTACTGGAACTGCTGCGCCAGCAGCAACCGCTCATTCACCGCTACTGGCATGACGCCACGGTGCAGATGAGCGACGTGAAGAACGAAGGCGTGGTCGCTTCCAGTTCCTGGGGCTACATGGTCAATGGCCTGAAGGCAGAGAAGCAGCCCGTGGCCTCGACCATACCCAAGGAAGGCGCGACCGGCTGGGCCGACACCACCATGCTGCACAGCGAAGCCAAGCACCCCAACTGTGCCTACAAGTGGATGGACTGGTCGCTGCAGCCGAAGGTACAGGGTGACGTGGCGGCCTGGTTCGGTTCGTTGCCGGCGGTGCCGGCGGCCTGCACCGGCAGCGAGCTGCTGGGGGCCGAGGGCTGCAAGACCAACGGTTTCGACAACTTCGACAAGATCGCCTTCTGGAAAACCCCGCAGGCCCAGGGCGGCAAGTTCGTGCCATATAGCCGCTGGACCCAGGATTACATTGCGATCATGGGTGGGCGCTGAGGTTGCTTGAATGCCTGTGCCGGCCTCTTCGCGGGTGAACCCGCTCCCACAGGTAAAGCCCCACCCTTGCAGGCGGTGATGATCCTGTGGGAGCGGGTTTACCCGCGAAGAAGCCGGTACAGGAGAAACCGTGTTGTCCGGAGCCTATGCATGCCCCTAGCCGTCCAGTTCACCCAAGTTTCCCGCACCTTCGGCGAGATCAAGGCCGTCGACCAGGTCAGCATCGACATCATCGATGGCGAATTCTTCTCCATGCTCGGCCCCTCTGGCTCCGGCAAGACCACCTGCCTGCGCCTGATTGCAGGCTTCGAGCAACCCACCAGCGGTTCGATCCGCATCCACGGCGTCGAGGCTGCCGGCGTACCGCCCTACCAGCGCGACGTCAACACCGTATTCCAGGACTACGCCCTGTTCCCGCACATGAACGTGCTGGACAATATTGCCTACGGCCTGAAAGTAAAGGGCGTGGCCAAGCCCGAACGGCAAAGCCGCGCAGAAGAAGCCCTGGCGATGGTGGCCCTGGCCGGCTACGGCGCACGCAAGCCGGCGCAGTTGTCCGGTGGCCAGCGCCAACGCGTGGCCCTGGCCCGCGCGCTGGTCAACCGGCCACGAGTACTGCTGCTGGACGAGCCGCTTGGCGCGCTGGACCTGAAGTTGCGCGAACAGATGCAGGGCGAGCTGAAAAAGCTGCAGCGCCAGCTGGGCATCACCTTCATATTCGTGACCCACGACCAGACCGAGGCGCTGTCGATGTCCGACCGCGTCGCAGTGTTCAACCGCGGCCGTATCGAGCAGGTCGACACCCCGCGCAACCTGTACATGCAGCCGGCGACCACCTTCGTCGCCGAATTCGTCGGCACCTCCAATGTGCTGCGTGGCGAATTGGCCATGGCGCTCAATGGCAGCCCGGCGCCCTTCTCCATCCGCCCCGAACACATCCGCCTCGGCGCCCCGGCCACAGCCGGCCAGCACGTCCAGGTCAGCGGCCTGCTGCGCGACATCCAATACCAGGGCAGTGCCACCCGCTACGAGCTGCAACTGGACAGCGGCCAACTACTGGCGGTGAGCCAGGCCAACGACCGCTGGCAGGCGCAGGTACAGGCCTGGCAACCCGGGCAACCGGTACAGGCACACTGGCCCCGCGAAGCCATGACGGTGCTGCAGGAAACCGAGGGCCGCTGACATGAGCACACTGCGCGGCCTGTCCAACCTGCTGTACCGGCGCCCCAACCTGTACCTGGCCCTGCTGCTGATCCCACCACTGACCTGGTTCGGCGCAATCTACCTGGGCTCGCTGCTGAACCTGCTGTGGCAGGGCTTCTATACCTTCGACGACTTCACCATGGCGGTAACCCCGGACCTGACCCTGGGCAATTTCGCCGCGCTGTTCAACCCGTCGAACTTCGACATCATTCTGCGTACCCTGGGCATGGCGCTGGCGGTGTCGCTGGCCAGCGCGGTGCTGGCCTTCCCCATCGCCTACTACATGGCGCGCTACACCAGCGGCAAGACCAAGGCGTTTTTCTACATCGCGGTAATGATGCCGATGTGGGCCAGCTACATCGTCAAGACCTACGCCTGGACTCTGCTGCTGGCCAAGGGCGGCGTGGCCCAGTGGTTCGTCCAGCAACTGCACCTGGATGCCCTGCTGCAGACGGTGCTGGCGGTGCCGGGCGTGGGCGGCAGCACGCTGTCTACTTCGCACCTGGGGCGCTTCATGGTGTTCGTGTACATCTGGCTGCCGTTCATGATCCTGCCGATCCAGGCCTCGCTGGAACGCTTGCCGCCGTCGCTGCTGCAAGCCTCGGCAGACCTCGGCGCCCGGCCCGGGCAAACCTTCCTGCAGGTGGTCCTGCCGCTGTCGATCCCAGGCATAGCCGCCGGCTCGATATTCACTTTCTCGCTGACCCTGGGCGACTTCATCGTGCCGCAGCTGATCGGCCCGCCCGGTTATTTCATCGGCAGCATGGTCTATGCCCAGCAAGGGGCGATCGGCAACATGCCGATGGCCGCCGCATTCACCCTGGTGCCGATCGTGCTGATCGCGGTGTACCTGTCCATCGTCAAGCGACTGGGGGCCTTCGATGCACTCTGAAAAAGCCTCGACCGGGCTGCGCCTGGCGGCCTGGGGCGGGTTGCTGTTCCTGCATTTCCCGATCCTGATCATCTTCCTGTATGCCTTCAACACCGAAGACGCGGCATTCAGCTTCCCGCCCAAGGGCTTTACCCTGAAGTGGTTCGCCGTGGCCTTCGCCCGGCCCGATGTGCTGGAAGCGATCAAGCTGTCGCTGCAGGTGGCCTGCCTGGCCACGCTGATCGCCCTGGTGCTCGGCACGCTGGCCTCGGCGGCGTTGTACCGGCGCAGCTTTTTCGGCAAGGAGAGCATTTCGCTGATGCTGATCCTGCCCATCGCCCTGCCCGGCATCATCACCGGCATCGCCCTGCTCTCGGCGTTCAAGGCCTTGGGGATCGAGCCCGGGGTGTTCACCATCGTGGTCGGCCACGCCACCTTCTGCGTGGTGATCGTCTACAACAACGTGATCGCCCGCCTGCGGCGTACTTCGCAGAGCCTGATCGAAGCCTCGATGGACCTGGGCGCCGACGGCTGGCAGACCTTTCGCTACATCATCCTGCCCAACCTCGGCTCGGCGCTGCTGGCCGGCGGCATGCTGGCCTTTGCCCTGTCGTTCGACGAAATCATCGTCACCACCTTCACTGCCGGCCACGAACGCACCCTGCCGATCTGGCTGCTCAACCAGCTCAGCCGCCCGCGCGACGTGCCGGTGACCAACGTGGTCGCCATGCTGGTGATGCTGGTGACCATGTTGCCGATACTTGGCGCCTATTACCTGACCCGTGGCGGCGAAAGCGTCGCGGGCAGCGGCAAATGACCCTGGAGGAGTCCCCGATGCAAACGCAGATGCTGATCAATGGCCAGCTGGTCGCTGGCCAAGGCCCGGCCTGGACCGTGCTCAACCCGGCGCTGGGCACTGCCCTGGCGCAAATCAACGAAGCCAGCGAGGCCCAGGTGGACAGCGCCGTGCGCGCCGCCGACCAGGCCTTCGACAGCTGGTCGCAAACCAGCCCCAAGGAACGCTCGCAAACCTTGCTGGCGCTGGCCGACGCCATTGAAGCCCATGGCGATGAACTGGCCCGCCTGGAATCGCAGAACTGCGGCAAGCCGCTGAGCGCCGCGCTGAATGACGAGATCCCGGCAATTGCCGACGTGTTCCGCTACTTTGCTGGTGCGGCGCGCTGCCTGGGCGGCTCGGCAGCCGGCGAGTACCTGCCAGGCCATACCTCGATGATCCGCCGTGACCCGCTGGGTGTGGTGGCCTCGATCGCGCCATGGAACTACCCGTTGATGATGCTGGCGTGGAAGATCGCCCCGGCCCTGGCTGCCGGCAACACCGTGGTGATCAAGCCCTCCGAGCTGACCCCGCTGACCGCCCTGCGCCTCGGCGAACTCGCCCGCGACCTGCTGCCACCTGGGGTGCTGAACATCCTCTTCGGCCGCGGCCAGACGGTGGGCAACCCGCTGGTGAGCCACCCCAAGGTGCGCATGGTCTCGCTGACCGGCTCGATCCCCACCGGCGCGCACATCATCAGCGCCACTGCCGACAGCGTGAAACGCATGCACATGGAACTGGGCGGCAAGGCCCCGGTGCTGGTGTTCGACGATGCCGACATCGATGCCGCCATCGACGGTATCCGTACCTTCGGCTTCTACAACGCCGGCCAGGACTGCACCGCAGCCTGTCGGCTGTACGTGCAGGATGGCATCTACGAGCGTTTCGTCGAACGCCTGGGGGCCGCAGTGGTCACCCTCAAGCCAGGCCTGCAGGAAGCCGAGGACACCGAGCTGGGGCCGCTGATCAGTGCCCAGCACCGCGACAAGGTCGCCGGCCTGGTGCAACGAGCCATCGCCCAGCCGCACATTCGCCTGGTCACCGGTGGCAAGGCAATCGAGGGCGACGGTTTCTTCTTCGAGCCGACCGTGCTGGCCGATGCCCTGCAAGATGACGAGATCGTGCGCAATGAAGTGTTCGGCCCGGTGGTGTCGGTGACTCGCTTCAACGACGAAGCGCAGGCACTGGAATGGGCCAACGACTCCGAATACGGCCTGGCCTCATCGGTATGGACCCGCGACACCGGCCGCGCCCACCGCCTGGCAGCGCGCCTGCAGTATGGCTGCACCTGGGTGAATACCCACTTCATGCTGGTCAGCGAAATGCCCCATGGCGGGCAGAAGCATTCGGGGTATGGCAAGGACATGTCGATGTATGGGCTAGAAGACTACACCTGTGTGCGGCATGTGATGATCAAGCACTAGTCCAAGGTTGAATCTACTGGCCTCTTCGCGGGCTCGCCCGCTCCCACAGGTACTCCACAAACCTCAAGGGCTGTGATGTACCTGTGGGAGCGGGCGAGCCCGCGAAGAGGCCAGTGCAGGTAAAACCTAGTCCCGCAAATCCGACTCGTGAATCGGGTTGGCCCGGCTGGTGGCGCGCTGGTATTGCGCAGGCCAGGTAGCTTTGTTGCCGCCCAGATCGTCGTCGGCGTGCAGCGGCCAGTACGGGTCGCGCAGCAGTTCGCGGGCGAGGAAGATGATGTCGGCCTGGCCGGTGCGCAGAATGTGCTCGGCCTGGGCCGGTTCGGTGATCATGCCAACGGTGCCGGTGGCGATTTCCGATTCCTTGCGCACACGCTCGGCGAAGCGGGTCTGGTAGCCGGGCCCGGTGGGGATTTCTGCGTTGACCGAGGTGCCGCCGGAGGACACGTCGATCAGGTCGACGCCCAAGCCGCGCAGGCGGCGGGCCAGTTCGACGGTTTCATCCGGGTTCCAGCCGTCCTCGACCCAGTCGGTCGCCGATACCCGCACGAACAGTGGCAGCTCGGCTGGCCAGACCTTGCGCACGGCCTCGACCACCTGCAGGGTCAGGCGGATGCGGTTTTCGAAGCAGCTACCGTACTCGTCGCGGCGCTGGTTGCTAAGTGGTGACAGGAACTGGTGCAACAGGTAGCCGTGGGCGGCGTGGATCTCGACCACCTTGAAGCCGGCCTTCAGGGCGCGCTCGGTCGAGGCGACGAAGGCGGCGATCACCTGCTCGATTTCATCCTTGTTCAATTCACGCGGCGGGGTGTGCTGCGGGTCGAAGGCGATCTTCGACGGCCCTACCGGCTGCCAGCCGCCCTCCTCGGGTTTGACGCTGCCTTGCTTGCCCAGCCACGGGCGATAGGTGCTGGCCTTGCGCCCGGCGTGAGCCAGCTGGATACCGGGCACGCCCCCCTGGGCGGTGATGAAGCGGGTGATGCGTTGCAGCGGGGCGATCTGAGCGTCGTCCCACAGGCCGAGGTCTTCAGCGGTGATGCGGCCATCGGCGGTCACCGCCACGGCTTCAGTGATTACCAGGCCAGCGCCACCCACAGCGCGGCTGCCTAAATGGACGAGGTGCCAATCGTTGGCCAGGCCATCGATGGCGGAATACTGGCACATCGGCGAAACGGCGATGCGGTTGGGCAGGGTCAGCTGACGCAGGGTGTAAGGCTCGAGCAGCAGGCTCATGAGGGCACCTCCCAAGGACTCCAATGGTGATCCGGCCCGGGCACTCAATTGCACATCCCTGGCCCAGGTCCGGTCATAACTTCAGACTAGACCAGAATGGTTGGGGGGGAGGTTCCATGGGATTTGGTAGAGGTTGAACGGTGGGAGCGGGTTCACCCGCGAAACAGGCAACTCGGCGGATGGCACCGGCTTCGCCGGTGATCGCCGGCAAGCCAGCTCCCACAGGTACAGTGCATGCCTCAAGCCCGATGCAGGCCCTGTGGGAGCGGGCGTGCCCGCGAAGCAGGCGACTCGGTGGATGGCACCGGCTTCGCCGGTGATCGCCGGCAAGCCAGCTCCCACAGGTACAGTGCGAGCCTCAGGCCCGGTGCAGGCCCAGACCGCCAGCAGCGGTGGTACATACCCTCAACCCGGCTCCATGTGGGCAATCATCAGTTGCACACTTTCATTACCACGAAACTCGTTCACATCCAGCTTGTACGCCAATTCCACCCAACGCACCGTGGGGTTCGGCCATACTTCGCGGTCAATGCCAAAGGCAATACCGTCCAGCCGCACCGAGCCACACTCGCTCTTGAGCACCACCTTCAGGTGCCGCTCGCCCACCACACGCTGCTCCACCAACTGGAACACGCCATGGAACAGCGGCTCGGGGAAGTGCTGGCCCCAAGGGCCGGCATGGCGCAGGGCCTTGGCCAGGTCGAGGTGGAACTCCTCCACCGCCAGGCTACCGTCGGACAACAAGCGACCCGTCAGGTCCTCTTCGCGTAGCTGGCGCCGAACTTCTTCGTCGAACGCCTCGGCAAATGCCGGGAAATTGGCCTCGGGCAACGACAAACCCGCCGCCATCGCGTGGCCACCGAACTTGCTGATCAGCTGCGGGTGGCGCGCCGCCACGGCATCCAGTGCATCACGAATATGGAACCCCGGCACCGAACGCGCCGACCCTTTGAGCATACCCTCGCCAGCGTCGGCGAAGGCGATAGTCGGCCGGTGGTAACGCTCCTTCAGGCGCGAAGCCAGAATACCGATCACCCCCTGGTGCCAGTCCGCATCGAACAGGCACAGGCCATATGGCATCGACTCGACCGGCAGGTCCTTGAGCTGGGCCAGGGCCTCGCGCTGCATGCCCTGTTCGATGGACTTGCGGTCCTGGTTCAGGTCGTCCAGTTGCTGGGCCATGTCCTGGGCCAGGGCCGCGTCTTCACACAGCAGGCATTCGATGCCCAGGCTCATGTCGTCCAGGCGCCCGGCAGCGTTCAGCCGCGGGCCGAGGATGAAGCCGAGGTCGGTCGAGGTGATGCGCCGGTGATCGCGACGGGCCACTTCAAGAATGGCCTTGAGCCCCGGTCGGGCGCGGCCGGCGCGAATGCGTTCGAGGCCCTGGTGCACCAGGATGCGGTTGTTGGCATCCAATGGCACCACGTCGGCGACGCTGCCCAAGGCAACCAGGTCGAGCAATTCGCCGATGTTCGGCTGTGGCTGCGTTTCGTAACGCCCCAGGCTGCGCAGGCGCGCACGCAGCGCCATCAGCACGTAGAAGATCACCCCTACCCCGGCCAGCGCCTTGCTCGGGAAGCTACAATCCGGCTGGTTGGGATTGATGATGGCGTCGGCATCGGGCAACTCCGCGCCCGGCAGGTGGTGGTCGGTGACCAGCACCTTGAGCCCGGCGGCCTTGGCGGCAGCCACACCGTCGACGCTGGAAATGCCATTGTCCACGGTGATCAACAGCTGCGGCTGGCGTTGCAGCGCCACCTCGACGATTTCCGGGGTCAGACCGTAACCGTATTCGAAGCGGTTGGGCACAAGGTAGTCGACATGGGCCGCACCCAGCAGGCGCAGGCCCAGCACGCCGACGGTACTAGCGGTGGCGCCGTCGGCATCGAAGTCGCCAACGATGAGGATGCGCTGGCGCTGGTCGATGGCCTCGACCAGCAGATCCACGCCAGCCTCGATGCCCTTGAGCTGCTGGTACGGCAGCAGGCGCGCCAGGCTTTTGTCCAGTTCGGCCTCGCTCTGCACGCCGCGGGCGGCGTACAGGCGGGTCAGCAAGGGCGGCAGGTTACCCAGGAATGGCAGGGTCGGCGGCAACGGGCGAGGTTCGATACGCATGGGTAATTCAGCCGCGCTCACCCAGCAGCCATTCCAGCTGCACTTCGTGCTGGCCACGGTCGTCGGTGACGAACAGCGTGCCTTCACTGATCATCACGTCCCACTTGATGGTGCGTGGCATGTCGGTGGCGAGGGTTTCCAGCACCTCCTGCGGCACGGCGGCGATGCTCAGGTTCTTCAGGCCCTTGACCGCATCTACCACCTTGTTCTGCCATACGCGCAGGCTGCCGTAGGCCAGCAGGCTGGTGCGCTCGGTGCGGCGTGAGCACCAAGTCAGCCGGTCAGCGTCCGGCTGGCCTACTTCGATCCAGTGCAGGATGCGATCGTCCAGGCTCTTTTCCCACAGCGCCGCTTCGTCCACATCGGACAGGCCACGGCCGAACGACAGGTTTTCGTTGTACCACAGGGCGTAGGCCAGCAGGCGCACGGCCATGCGTTCTTCGGTTTCCGAAGGGTGGCGGGCGATGGTCTGACGGACGTTTTCGTACACGCCGCGGTCGAGGTCGGTCAGGTTCAGTTCGAATTTGTAGGTGGTGGACGGCTGGGCCATGGTCGACGGGCTTCGTGCAAAAGAAAAGTGGCACAGTCTAACCCATCCGCACCTTCCATGCGCCGCAGCAGTACCCGGCGAAACCGACGTGTGATAAAACCACGGCTCTGCCCAGCTGCCACGGATGCCCCATGTCGACGCCCAGCAAACCCCTCGCCGGCCTCAAAGTTGTCGAACTCGGCACCCTCATCGCTGGGCCGTTCGCCTCGCGCATCTGTGCCGAATTCGGCGCCGAGGTGATAAAGGTCGAATCGCCCGACGGCGGCGACCCATTGCGCAAATGGCGCAAGCTGTACGAGGGCACCTCGCTGTGGTGGTTCGTGCAGGCCCGCAACAAGCAGTCGCTCACCCTCAACCTCAAGCACCCCGAGGGCCGCGAGATTCTCAAACGCCTGCTGGCCGAGGCCGACATCCTGATCGAGAACTTCCGCCCGGGCGTACTGGAAAAACTCGGCCTGGGCTGGGACGTGCTGCATGCACTGAACCCGCGCCTGGTCATGGTGCGCCTGTCGGGCTTTGGCCAGACCGGGCCGATGAAGGACCAGCCGGGCTTCGGCGCCGTGGGCGAATCAATGGGCGGCCTGCGCTACATCACCGGCTTCGACGACCGCCCACCGGTGCGCACGGGCATTTCCATCGGCGACTCGATTGCTGCCCTGTGGGGGGTTATCGGCGCACTGATGGCGCTGCGGCACCGGGAAGTCAACGGCGGCCAGGGCCAGGTGGTGGACGTGGCCCTGTACGAAGCGATCTTCGCCATGATGGAAAGCATGGTCCCGGAGTTCGATGTGTTCGGCTTTATCCGCGAACGCACCGGCAACATCATGCCGGGCATCACACCCTCCTCCATCCACACCAGCGCCGACGGCAAGCATGTGCAGATCGGTGCCAACGGCGATGCGATCTTCAAGCGCTTCATGCACGCCATTGGCCGCACCGACCTGGCCGACGACCCGACCCTGGCCACCAACGATGGCCGCGACCTGCGCCGTGACGAGCTTTACGGGGTAATCGACCGCTGGGCCAACAGCCTGCCACTGGAGCAACTGATGCAAGTGCTGAACACCGCCGAAGTACCGGCCAGCCGCATCTATTCGGCCGAAGACATGTTCAACGACCCGCAGTACCTGGCACGCGAAATGTTCCTGCAGGCGAAACTGCCGGACGGCAAGCCATTCCGCATGCCGGGCATCGTGCCCAAGCTGTCGGACACCCCCGGCTCCACCGAGTGGGTAGGCCCGGCGCTGGGCGAACACACCGAGGCGCTGCTCGGCAACCTGGGCTACGACGCAGCGGCTATCGCCAGCCTGCGCGCAGCAGGCACGGTCTGACCCTGGCGCGGCCCTGGTCCATGCGCGCTGCCCGTTGCCTACGTCACCTGGTCCTGCTGTGCGGGCTGCTGCCCGCATTGCTATTACAAACTGCCAGTGCCAAGGAGCGCCTCTTCTGGCTGGTGCGCGACCTGCCGCCGTTCACCATTCTGGAAGGGCCGGAAAAAGGCCGTGGGGTGATCGACCAACTGTTGCCTCTGCTGATCAGGCAGATGCCCGAATATGACCACAGCATCGTGCGCGTCAACCGCGCCCGCGGCATCCAGATGCTGCAGGACCCGCAAACTTTCACCTGCGACCCGACCCTGCTGTGGACGCCGGACCGCGCCGAATACGTGCGGTTTTCAACGCCCTCTCTGGGCGTGATCAGTGGCGGCCTGGTGCTGCGCAAGGACAGCGAGGCGCTGGTAGCGCCTTACCTCGATGGCCAGCAGGTAGACCTGCATGGCCTGCTGAGCAAGACTTCGCTGAAGCTGGGGGTTGTCGCCGAGCGCAGCTATGGCACACAGATCGACGCCATTCTGCGCCAGTTGCCCGACACCGCGTTCAGCCGCCACTACGGCAACGACGCCACTGCCAACCTGCTGCAGATGCAACAGCTGGGGCGCCTGCGCATGGTGCTCGGCTACTGGCCCGAAGTGCGCTACCTGATCGAGCAGCAAGGCGGAGCACTGGCTGACTACCGGTTTCATCCTGTTCAAGGGGTGAACCGCTACCAGTTTCTGCATGTAGGCTGTTCGAACAGCGAGTTGGGGCGTATAGCGATTGCGCACATAGACCAGTTGCTGCCTGCCCTGCGCCGGGACGTGTTGCCGGCATTGTATGCACGCTGGCTGGACCCGGCGTTGCAGGAAGACTACCTGGAAGAGAGCAAGCGCTTCTTCGAAGACCACTAGCTGTCGGCTCGGCCCCTGTAGGAGCGGCCTTGTTCTGGTCAAGTATTTCCGGACACCAGTTACGGTGATCAAGCCGCCTGCTGCTCCATAGCTATTGGCGACAAGTAGTTGTTGTAGCTATGGAGTCTGATTCGGTTGTATCGCATGAAGAAGCTGGTCATGTCCTGCTTGGCCTCTTCAATTTCCT
The DNA here is from genome assembly GCF_900277125.1 of Pseudomonas inefficax. Classification (GTDB taxonomy): domain Bacteria; phylum Pseudomonadota; class Gammaproteobacteria; order Pseudomonadales; family Pseudomonadaceae; genus Aquipseudomonas; species Aquipseudomonas inefficax. The sequence goes on along the minus strand of NZ_OPYN01000070.1, from coordinate 908 downwards.
TGTAGCCCTTGGGCGGCACCCATTCTGACTTGAGCGTCCCAAAGAAACGCTCTGTCGGTGCGTTATCCCAGCATTGTCCCCTCCGGCTCATGCTCTGCGTTATCCCATGCTCAAGCAGCTCGGACTGGAAGCGCTGGCTGGTGTATTGGCAGCCTTGATCCGAGTGAAACATCAAGCCTGCATGCTTGCCCCTGACCCCTACCGCCATCCTCAGCGCCTTGCTAACCAAGTTGGCGTCGTTGATCAGGGAAAACGCCCAGCCAACGATCCGACGCGCGAACAAATCAATCACTACTGCTAGGTGATACCAGCGCTTCCCGACCATCAAACTGGTCACATCACCGCACCAGACCTGGTTAATTGCTGTTGGCTCAAAGTTACGCGCGAGCAGATTCTTGGCCACAAACGCTTCAACGCCTTTGGAGCGATTTCGATGCGGACGGCGTTGCTTGCTGTCCAGATTTGCCTCCTCCATGAGTTTTCCGGCCAGATACCTCCCCACCTTGAGCTGCTGGGCCTTCAGGTGCTCAGAGATCATTCTCGCACCCGCGCTTCCCCTGCTTTCGCCGTGCAGTTGAATGACTTTTTCTCTGAGTTCGTCACGCTTGGTATTCGGCACTGAACGGCGGCGAAGCCAGTCATAAAACGCGCTACGGGACACGCTCAGCGCACTGCAAAGGAGGCTGGTCGGATACGANCCTGACTCTCTCAGTTCCTCGATCAGGAAAAACGATCGGGATCCGACATCAAGAGAGCCGTAGCCTTTTTTAAGATTTCAGCCTCGGTCTCCAGGCGCTTGATCTTNGCTCGCAGNTGCTGGAGCTCTCGCTGTTCGTCGCTGATCGCTTTGGTACCGGCTACTGGCTGGCCCTTCTGTCGCTCTTTACGTACCTGATCAACCCAGCGGC
>NZ_OPYN01000069.1 GCF_900277125.1 Pseudomonas inefficax | reverse complement strand
TCCGGNTTGGCCTCCAGCACCGCCTCGACGGTGCCATTGAGGTGCCCGTAATGGTGCTGGCAGATCACATCCAACAAATCCCCGCTAGACGTTCTGCAGATCGTTGCCATAGCTCACAAACTCTAGGGTGAACCCTTGTTTCCGGGGGATGCCACCTGCCAGCAGGTGGCCCTGTTCTTCCTCCACACTCACCAGGCACCAGTCGCCCAGTACCTCGCCGTAGCCCGTGACCAGCTTCAGCGCTTGCAGGTTGCGGCCGACGCTGCGCAGCACGTTCAGCTGCTTAATGCCGCCCTTGTGGTGGGGAAAGATCGCGCCCTTGAGCGTTATCTTTTCCTCACCCAGACCAACGGCTTGCTGCGCCACACTGCGGCGCAAGCGCTCCTGGCCGGCCCAGCGGAACGACGCCTGCCGGCGCAGCTCGTCAAAGGGCGCGGTGTCCAGGTTGAAGTAATACGGCTGCAGCTTGGGGTCGTGCGGCTGGATGATCAGCAGGTGGGGAAATGGCGCGACCGCCTCGGGCAGCGGCGTAGCCGAGCCCATCAGCCCGCCCGAGGGCAGGATGTTCGCCAGCGACGGGCTAACCAGTCCCGCCACCCGCTTAGCCTCGGCCGTGACCTTGGCCGCCATCGTCTTAAACGTGCCCAGGCGCTCTTGAACCTGGGCGGCGCCGGTAACGGCTCGGCTATACATCGAAGCCACTTGGCCCACCTGAGACTGGGCCACATTGATACTCCGCACGATGCGCCCCAGCTTGGCACCGGCCTCGGGCCCTACAAACGGGATGTTTTCCAGCTCGGACGCGGCGCCCGTAATGCTGCTGACCGCGCCATTGAGTGGGGCCAGCATGCCGTCCATGCCCTTGCGCCCCGCCTCCCCGGCTGAAATCAACCCCGATAGGGAGGATTCCAGCTGCTCCATGTAGGCCATAGGCCCTCCTTAAACGTGGGGTTGATCGAACAGCTGGGCCGAGGACATACGCGCCGATGCTTCGCGCTGCCACGCCTCGAACAGCTGCCGCAGGGGCGCCTCGATTTCGCGAACGACCTGGGAAGGGTCCTTTACATCACCCAACACATCGATCTTGATGCTGGGCGCAAACGAAAACGCCTGATCTACTTTCGGCGACGGCACCGGGACCGACGCGGCCGCCTTGGCTGGCTCGGGCGGTTCGGGCATTCGCGGGGGCGCCAGAATCGACTTGGCCGCCATGTCGCGTACCACACCGCCCAATCCTGTTCGCTCGAGGGGCGAACTCTGGTCGACCACCTGCACCTCAGACTGACCACGCTGCATGACCCTGGTGATGGTCGGCGCAACGGTAGCCGGCACCTGCGGCACTTTTTCCAGCTCACGAAGGGCCATCCCAAGCGCCTGACCAGCATCAACCGGCACAGGCGCGGGCTTAGGCTGGACAGGCGGTGCGTCAAGCGACAGCGACGGCGAAAAGTCCTCACCCAGCCCGGCCTTGGTGCCTGAAAAGCCACCAACCGCTTCGAACATATCTCGCTTGGCAAAGGCCGGCAGCTGGTCATAGCGGCGCTCAATTTTCTCGTCGCTCATTTCTGCCACCGACCGGATGGCAGGCTCGGCCGGCTTGCCGGCGTTGCGCACCGCATCACCCACAGCCGGCGTTAGTGCTGGAGGTGGCACGGCAGCCTTATCGGTGCCCCAAACTTCCAACGCATGCTTGCCCAAATCGGGCACAGCCGAGGCGTCCGGCTTGGCCTCCTGCGGCTCCAGCGTTAAGCGTATCGCCTCACCTGGTGCCGCCTGTGGCTTGCTTTCAGCCTCCGGCGCATCCTCACCAAACCAGCGCTTACCCAGCCAGCCGCCGACGGACTCGCCGCCGAGGCCACCCAGGACCGCCCCAACGACACCACCCACAGCGCTTCCAATTACCGGCACAATGGAGCCAATCGCCGCACCTGCTGCCGCACCCGCCATGGCCCCGGCCGTGCCGCCCGCCACACCGCCGTAACCCTCGGCCTTCTCGTCTTGGGTTTCGGCATTCAGCGCTACGTCGAGCACGCCGGGCACCGCATCAATCAGCTTGCCCCCAGGCAGCTTGCCGGCAGCCTTGGTGATGCCGCGCACACTTTGCACCATACGCCCCAGCTTGTTTGCCTCGGCAGCACCAGCGAGCGCCGCAACGCCCGCCGCCGGCAAATGCGCCTTGGCTACCGGCGGAACAGGCGAGCGCCGCGCATTGGTCGATGGATCAGCTCGACGCCGCCGCCGACGGCGTGCACGACGACTACCGGACTCGCCAGGCCCAGAAGTAGCCACGCTACCACCGACCCGCCCAATAGCGTCGGCATTGACTACAAACACGCGCTGCGGATCGCTGTCGGCGATTGGGGCGGGGTCATTACTGGCCGTGGCTCCAAACACCTTGCCCAACGCACCCAAACCGGTATCGAGCACCTTGTTGCCTGTCTTGGGCAGTTTGATGGGCGCCTGTGCACCACGATCAGCACGACCGGCGAAACGCTCCAGGCCACGGCCGCGCGCGATGTTGACCACACCCTTGCCGATCTTGAACGCGCTAGACGCGGTCCGTAACGCCAGGATGGCCGCCACGGTGCCAGCAATGCCCGTCACGACCGCCGGAAAAGTGTCCGACAGGGAGGTGATGCCACGGGCGACTGCTGTCAGCCCTTTGGCCGCCATGTCAGTCGCTGGGCGGATGGCATCGCCAATGCTGCGCATGGCGTCGTCAGACGCCTGCACCGTCTCTGCCCATTGCTGAGCCGAGGTTTCACGACGCTCGGCCAGATTCTTGTCGAGGATGCCGCCGACCTTCTGCGCGTTGGCAGAGTTGGCCTTCAGCTCCTGATACAGGCCCCGATTCTGCCCGTAGGCGGTCAGCGCCGCCTTGACCTGCATGTCGGCAAAGATATCGCCGGTACGCAGGGTCTTCTCCAAGGCGTCCAGTGCTGCCCTGGCCTTCTCCGGGTCGACCTCCTTGTCGATTTGCGCCTTGGCCGCCTCGATCTTCTTGGCCTTGTCCGGGTCGGTCTTTTCAACGTATCTCATGGCCAGGGCCATGGACGCCTCAATGACGTTCATCCCCTTCTGCAGGCCGGTGTTCAGCGAAGCCTGATAATCAATGCCGGCGTCTTTGTAGGCCTTGACCACCTCGCCGGAACCGATTTTCTCCATCCAGTTCTTGAGGTTGTTTGCAGCCTCGTCAGAACCGCCGGCGGTCTTCATCTGGACCTGCAGCATGGAGCCCAGCGACGTCACCGCATCCAGCCCGGTGATGCCGCTCTTCTCCATACCGGCCAGCAGTTGTGGGAACCACCGGGCCATATCGCTGGCCTCGAAGCTACCCGCCTGACCCTGGTAGGCGATGGCCTCCAGCGCCTGCTGCATGACCTTCGGGTCGCTGATCTTGGCATTCTGCTCGAGCGCCTGGATCATTGACGCCGTGTCGACGCCCGAGGCGCCTTGACCGACGGCGAACTTGGCCGCCACCGGCGCATAGGCCAGCGCTTTATCCAGCTCCATGCCGGCGCCGACCAACTGGTTGACCAGGGCGGCCACGTCGTTGCGCGCCATCCCGGTGTCAGAGGCCGTGTCGATCACCGTCCGGGTTAGCTGCTGTTCCTCTGGCTTGTTGACGATGTCAGCCTTGATCGCAATGTCGCGGATGATCGCCTGGTAATTCGCGCTGATCATCGTCGGCGCGGCAACAGCGGCCGTGGCCGCCACTGCCTTTCCTACGTTCGACTTAAGCGATTCCTTGCCCGCCTGCAGCTGCTGGTGTCCCTTCATCTGCAGACCGGCGGCACGAGCTTCGCGGCCAAGGCGCTGATACTCACGCTTAAGGCGCCCGACTTCGACGCCTTGGTTGCGCAGCGCCTCAAGGTTGCCGTTCAGCTTGCGCAAAAGCTTGTCGGCGCCGGCGGCACCACTGTCGTGGGCGCGCTTCCACTCCTCCCGCAGCTTGATGGTTTCGCCAATCGTGCTTTTCAGCACCTTGGCCCTGTTGCCCTTGGCCTCCAACCTCTGGATGCCGTTTTCAACCGTTTTGAATGCGGCGCCTACCGATGAGGCGACCGTGCCGCCGATCACCAGCGCTAACGCTAGTTTGTTCGCCACCGGAGCCCCCTATGAAAAGCTCAATCTGTAAGCCACCAGACCACGTCGGCATAGGACATGGTCATGATTTCCTCGGCCGAGAAATTCAGCTCGGCCGCCAGTCGCTTGGCGGCGGCCTTCATGCTTTCGGGATTACAGTTCGTCCTCGCGCACCAGAAAGGTGTAACCGGTCGAGACACGGTTGTAATCCTTGTAGGTCAGGCCCTCCAGGTCCTTGACACTGACCTCGGCCAGGGAGGCGAACAGGTTCAGCTCGCGTTGCTCCTCGTCGCCGTCCGAGGTCTGGCTGGACATGCGCATATCGCGAACGGTCGGCGCGCGCAGGGTGATGGTGTCCACCTTGATACCATTCATCTCGGTTGGCTTGGTCAGGGTGACGGTGACATTTTCAGCGGTCAGCTTGAGGTACTTCGGTGCTGGCTTGCTCATGACTCGGTGTCCTTGAATCAGAAAGGAATGCGGAAGGGTTGTAGGGGACTACAGGCCGAGGTCGCGGCGCTGGCTGGCCAGCTGGTCGACACCGTTGATGACGCGCTTCATCGCCACTGGATCGATCTCATAGATGACCTCACCACCGACCTCGAGCTTGTAATAGGTCAACGCCACGGAGTGCTTGAACTCAGCCTTGTCGCCCGGCTTCCAGTCCCCCATATCCAGCTCCTTCAGGGTGCCGCGCTGAGTGACGATCACCGCTTTGGTCTCGCCCCGCTGGCCCTTGAACGAACCCCGGAACGTCCCGTTGAACGCGTTGCCGTCAGCCAGGCCGAAGAATTTCAAGGACTCTTTGCGCACCCCGGTGGTGGTGAAGTTGGACTCCATCTTGTCCATGCCCACATCCATCTCAATCGGCATATCCATGCCACCGGGCCGGTGCTCCTCCATTTTCAGCGTGAGCTTGGGCAGGGTCAGGCTGGGAACATCGCCCTGGAAGCTGAGGCCGTCCACAAACAGGTTCATGTTGGCCAATATCTCGGGAATCATTGCCATGTGATGCGCTCCTTACGCGACTTGGTCGAGGACTTCGGTCAGCCATTGATTGGTGACTTCGATACGGAAATTCGGGTTTTCGGCCGGCGGTACGTCGGTGAAGCGGATGTTCCAGTACACCTTGCCCTGCTCCAGTTGGCTGGCCGTGTTGAGCACCGGGTCGGCATAGACCTCGAAGTTGATGATTGCGCCCTGGGCTTTCAGGTCGCGCATGAAGGCCTGCAGGCCTTCGGTTACGTCGCGGATATAGGTCGAGGTAATACCCCGGTCCACCGCCCATTTGTGCCCGTACAGGATCGCGTCCATGACCATGTCCATGGTTCGCACGCGGGTGACGAACGCCCACTTCGGATCGCTCGACAGCGTGCGGTTACCCCACAGGCGGAATCCGTCGTCACGGATGATGGTCGCGATATTGGCGTTGTTGAGCAGGTTGGCCCGGCACGTCTCATCGCCATCCAGGTACTCGATGGCGCGGGTGGTGCCGGTGATGCCGACGAACTCTTTGTTCGATGGCGAGGACCAGAAGCCATACTCACTGTCGGTCCAGGCGAACACGCCTGCAGCCCACGCCGAGGCCGGCGCGTCGATGGTCGCGTTGGTAGCGGTGTCCCACACCTGCACGCCCGGATCGACCATGTAAATGCGCTTGGAGCCGAACGATTTGGCGTAGGCGGTGGCGGCCTCGTCGGTAGTGTTGGGGCCGTCGATGATCGCCACGGCGCGCAGCTTGGCCGCAATGGAGTCCATGGCGGTGGCCACCGCCAGGGTCGCGCTGTGCTTGGGCGCGACGATCAGGCGCGGCTGGGCGTTGAAGCGGCTCTTGCCGTCCAGCAGCGCCTGCAGGCCGGTACGCTTGCCGCTGGCCTGCACCCCGCCAATGATCGCGGAAGTCTGCGCGGCGCCGTCAGCCACCTTGGCCACGCCCGTGGCGACAATAACCGCCTTAGAACGCGTATAGATCGCCCGGCAGGCCTTGGTGATGGCAGCATCGGCACCGAACGCGGCAACGGCCTCGCGCTCGTTGGTAATCAGGAACAGGTCACCAACTTTGGCCGAGACGTTCGCGCCCTCGGTGAAGGTGTCGACCAGGCCAATGATCGAGGAAGACGGCAGCGCAACGTTACGCGCGCCGGTGTCGACGTTCGTTACGGTAACGCCGTGAAAGAATCCAGCCATGGGATAGCTCCAAAAGAAAGGGCCGCACGCGGCGGCCCTGCAGAAATAAAAACGCCCCGAAAACGGGGCGCTCAAGGGAATGCAGCGAGGGGGTCAGACAGCGCCCGGAACGCTCGCGCGAATGGCGTTGATCGCCCCGTCGGCGTAGCTTTCAGCCTGCGCATGGGTAGTCGCCTTGAGCACCTCGACCTTGCCTTTGAGACGGGCCGCACGGATGGAGCAAACGGCCGCGTGCCACGCCTGCGCCTCCTGCAGGATCGACTCAGCCGCCTCCACGGGCTCGACGCCTTGGGCATCGACCATGGCCTGTACGGTCAGCGGCACCTCACCGGCGTAACCCGCCTGCTTGAAGGCCTTCGCCTCACCCTCGGCCAGCTGGTTCTCGATGGCGCGCAGCGGATCGCCCAGTACCGCCGCCAGCGCCTGGTCGGCCGCCTGGTCGATTTGCTGCTGTGCCACCAGCAGCGCAGCACCAATGGGCAGTGCCTCGAAGTCGAAGCCGTTGTAGTTGATCTCGCCAAAGACGACGTTCAAAAAGGTTTTTTGCATGATCGCCTCACAGGCTCGACAGGTTGGTGATGATGTGGCCCAGATCTTTGGACAGGGTGCCCGCAGCAACGCCAACAATCAGCGAGCCATTGAGGGCCGAAGGCACCGCCGTGCCGGTCATGGACAGCGCAAAAAGTGCCGAGCCTGGACCGATCAGCTTGCCCCGGAAGGTGCCACGCAGCTCGAACGCGCAGTTGTACATGCGCACCTGCATGATGATCGGAGCCGACGACCCACTGGCAAAACAGAGGGCGTAGTAGGCGCTCAGATCGCCGGCGCTCGATGCCGGCAGGCTGAGCGTCACGTTAAGCAACTGGAGGTTCGAGCCGCCCGACATCCAGAACGACCCCATGCGTGGCAGGGTGTCGCCTTCCGGGGTGAACTCATTGAGAATCAGTCGACGACCAGAGCCAGGCAACGCACCAATGACCACCTGACGCCCGTTCGTGGTGATGCTTCTATCCAGTACGTAGTCCTTGGCCAGCCATACGGTCACCCGACCACAGTCCGGGGTAGCGTCGACGGCCCGTTGCACGGTCTTGAATGGGCTCGCCTCGGTTCCCAGGCCATTGGCGTCATCGCCCAGTTGTGGGTCCACCCAGTAGCCGCGGACCATCAACGGCGCTGCAGCAACCGCTGCAGCCACGGCAGCGTTGATGCCGGCCATCCTGCCGTTAACTGTATCGACCAGTTTGTTGCAAACAGACGCCAAACCGGCGACTTCATTTTCGAGACTCATACGTCAAGCTCCGAGTAGTTTTTGAATTTGGTTGAGTTGAATGGTCATAAGCCCGGTGGCATTGGCTACAGCCAAGCTCAACAGGCCATCCCGTGTTTCGGTGGCGGCCTTCTCTGCAGCCTCCACCCGCACGAGCAAGCCGCCGATCTGCTCGCCGGCGATTCGCGCCAAGCGCTCCAGGCTGTCCAGGCGCTCGCCCTTCTCCATGCCGCGCACCTGCTCGGCAATGAGTGCGGTGGACAGCGCCGCCAAGGGCTCGGCCAGCGTCAGGTTGAGGCCGGCAGCTGAACTGACGATGGTCACGCTGTCCGCCGGCAGCGCCGCCAGCGACAGGTCGTAGGCCAGCAGCAGGTCGATGTTGGCGGCCTTGTAGGCCAACGCCTCGGTCAGGTGCGACCAGACCGCCAACAGAGTGCCGTCCTTAAGGAAAATGCCGACCTCGCGCACCCAGTACGCTGTTGCGCCATCGGCGACAGCGGTCAGGTGCAACAGCGTGCTACTCAACTTCTCGCCGCTGGAAATCGGGAAGCGCGCCACCTCGTTGCGCAGGGTCTTCTGCTCGGCGCTTGGGGTGTAGGCCTGGCTGCCCAAGGCGATATGGCTAATCTCGGCCGAGAGACCGGTTTTCGTTGCCGTCAGGATCGCCGCCAGGCCGGCCTTGGTGATGACAGGTTGCAAGCCTGTACTCATAGAACAGCCTCCATGTAGCCCCGCACGACCGTGCGGACCTGCGCCGCGTTGGCTACCAGCGGGGCACCTTCTGCTTGAATGGGTACGCCCTGCGCCTCGGCAAATTGCCGGGATACGCTGGACGCATTGAGCACATTGGCAAACAGCACCGTCTGCGCCATGAGGTCGACGGGCACCGCCTGGGCATCCATGGAGCGGTGCTGCACGGCCCGCGCCTGAAAGGCGTTGCCGAGCACCAGGCCGCCGTCGAAGCGGGCACCCAGCCGAAACTCGTAGTGGCTGCGCTCGTTCTTCGCCGCGTCGACCAGGGCACGCAAACGCGCGCCCAGCTCGGGCGAGATAATCGAACCCTCACCCGCCCGGTTTTCGTTGGCCCAGGCCGTGACCTGGAATGTGTATGGCGCGGCGTTTGGTATCTGGTGCCACTCTTTGAACTCCGCGTTGACCCGCACCGCCTTGAGCACCCGCCGGACTGCGCCGACGGTACCCTTGGTCTTGTGCACCGGAATTGCCTCGCGGATTAGCGCGCGGCGCTGCTCGTCGGTGTAGGCGGCTTCCCAGCCTTCAACCTTGAGCGCCCAGCCCAACCAAGGCAGGAAGTTAGGCGGGCAGCGCGCCGACTCGGCCACGCCCCGGATAATGTCCGGGTCCACGCCAAACTCGCCGGCACGCTCCAGCGAGCGCTCCAGCAGCGTGGCGTTGTGCGGTAACAGGCTCATGTGACCACCTTGGTGGTCAGGACAATGGACGTGGCGCGCGGATAATGCCGCTTGTCACACACCACCCCTTCCACCGGCTTGATCAGGTCGACACGGCCAACTCCCGTTACATGTAACGCCGCGTAGATAGCCGAGACAGGCAACTGCCCCTCCAGCCGTCGCGCATCTGCGATGGCGACATCCAGGCTGACTCTAGCGGCTGCACGGACAACGTCAGGGTCTGGCCCATCCTCCATCCATAGCACCGCCTCAACCTGAAAGTCAGTCGGGATACCGCCCTGTACGCGCGGCCGATCCGTCACCGGCCGCACGTCATCGGCCGACAGCGCCTTGAGGACAGTGGTCACCAGCTGCGCCTCGGGCACCGCGCTATCAGGCCGTGCCAACACGGCCAGCGAAACATCGCCGGGCAGCGGGTTAACCAGGCCGGCGTCGTAGTCGCAGACCACGACAATGGCCCCGGCCGGCAACTGCGCTTTTACCGAGGCTGGCACCGGTACTCCGGAAAACCGGGGCGAATCGACCGAGACGTGAACCAGCTCGGCCGACGAACTCAGCGCGTGATACTCATACGCCCCGCTACTGCCGGCGACGGACAGCGCTTCCAGCGACAGCCGCGTGCGGTAGCGCAGCGCCACGTCACTTTCCATCACCGCCGCCACCGGCGGCACCGCGTCAGGGTCAGCTGCCCGGATGGTCAGTCGTTGCACGCCGTAATCAGCCGCGCGATTGTCGAGGTCGGCGCCCTTGGCGTAGGCCAGCAAGCTGGCCTTGGCAGCCGCGTTGACACGGGCGCGCACCATCAGCTCACGGTAAGCCATGACCTCCATCAGCTTGACCACCGGATCGGACTCAAGAAGCGCGGTCCACTGATCGCCCATATGGGCGCGGAAGATGCCAAGCACCTCTTGATAGAGCGTCTCAAACTCCAGGGTTTCCACCACATCGGGCGGGGGCAGTAAAGACAGGTCAATCATGCGCTCACCTCCACAACGGCCGAGCTACCCAGGTACTGGCCTGTCAGCAACAGGCCGATCTGGCCATCCAGCACCGAAACGACCTTGACCCGCTCCAGCTGCAGGCGCGGCTCCCAGCGCCCCAGGGCGCGGGCGACCTCGGCCTGCACGGCGCTTTTCCAGCCCTCGTTAACCGGCAGGTCGACAAAGCGGCGCAGGTTGCAGCCGTATTCAGGCCGCATGCGGCGACTACCCAAGGGCGTGGTCAGGATGTCCTCAATCGACTGTTTCAGATGATCGAGGCCGGTGGATTTCTGGCCGGTCCTGCGGTCCAGGCCAATCATGCTTAGCCGTCCAGTTGCTGCAGGTCGGCATGGCCACGCAAAAACGCCAGCGCCTCGGCGTTGTCGGCCTGGACGGTCACGCGGCCGGCCTGCACCTTGAACTCGCGCAGGTCGTCACCGGCCTGCAGGAATAGCGAGCGCGAGGTGAAAACGCGGTCGGTGAAGGTCACGCCGGCCGGCTCAGCGGCTGCAAGGATGGTGTCGGTGCCGTCGGCACCAGGTACAACTGCGGATTCGGCCGCATCCGCTGCCGCGTCAGTCTCGGCGGTTTTCTTGACTGCCATATGTGATGCTCCAGAAAAGACAAAGCCCGCGAATGCGGGCTGTCAGTGCTTGTGGTTCGCCGTGTTCCCGGCGGTGTCGATGATTTTCCCAAGGCCGAGGATGTCGCCCGTTACTCGTAACGGCCCGACAATCTCCACGCTGCCTTCCAAGGTGATGACCGGCGCCTTGGCCTTGATCGCGGCCGACTCGGCATTGATCGCAGCGTCAGTGATCACTGCCTTGCTGCTGCCGACCTCGATGTTGACCGTGCCACTGGGCAGCTTGATGGTGTAGCTCTTGGCCGCCCAGTCGTAGGCCAGGGAGCCGCCATCATCGAAACGCCACACCTCGACATGGTCGCGGTTGTCCGGCTGGGCACCAGCGTTGCCATACAGCCCTGGAACGAACGTCCCTTGCGCAGGCTCGCCGCTCGGGCTCACCAGCACACCCTGCTCGCCCATGCTCGGCGCGCGCCAGTGGCGGGCCTTGCCAGCGGCAAGGGCATGCCAGCGCACCCAGGCGCTCGTCCAGTCGCCGCCGTCGGTCACCCGCACCTTGGCGGCGACCAGGTCGACCGCCACGACGTAACAGGGGATCACCAGGCCGGCCAGCATGCGGTCCATCTGCGCGGCCGCGTAACTCATGCCAGCGCCTCCGGCTCTCGATACTGATCCTCGTTGCCGGGGCCACTGTCCGGGTCGAAGGCGAACTTCAATGGGCCGGGCTCTCGTGGCCAGGGCCACTCCTCTTCGCCCAGGTAAATAATCTGAGTCCATTCGACGACCCAAACCGCGAAACTATCCAGCTCTGGCCGGCTCCAGTCCCGCTCCGCCCGCACAAACTGGGCGAACTCCACAGCCAAGCCCCATGACTGCATACGCAGCAACACAGCCAGTTGAGCCGAGACAAACGCAGCTACATGGAGGCAGTTTTCCTCTTCGGCCCCCACGATCACGCGCGCCTCAAAACGGGCATCAACTGCGGTCTCACCGGTACCCGGATCCTTGTCCGCATCATCAAACCCGGCCAGCTCCAACACGACGGCTGGCACCGGAACGACATCGATGCCTGCTGGCATGGTTCCGACATAAGCGAGACCAGGTATTGCAGCCCCGATGTGCTGCTCAATCGCAGCGTATATCTGGGAAAGCGGTATCGGCTCATCAGCCATTGCCAGTCCTCCGCAAAAATTTTTGCAGCTCGAAGTTCAACTCTTGCTTCATGACCACTAGCAACCGGTCGTGGGCGCGATTGGTCCAGGTCTCGAAATGAGGCCGGACGTCTTCAAGTGAGATTTTTGCCTTGGCTAGCGGGAAACGGCCAATGCTGCTGGATTCAGCAATCCAACCCGAGCGCCCCTTTCGACGCACCTCGATCATGCTGTCGGGGTAGTCTTCATCCGTGAAATGCTTGCTGCCCGCACGGATCCAGATATCAGCCTGGTCGCCATAAACACGGCGGTAGAAGGCACCTTTGTAATGCCGCCCCGCTACCGATACCCCGGCGCGAGTTTGCCGAGGCCGACCAGCGCGGCTGGCCTCAATCGGTTTGATCCCGAACCAAAGCTTGCCCTGACCGTTGCTGCCCATTGGGTAAGCCAGCAAGCGCTTTCGCACGGCAGATATAGCGATGCGCTCCTGAACACCTACTTCGCGGGCAATCTTGCCTCTGAGCCAGCGAAGGGTCTTATTGATGGCTCGCCGCTGCGCTGCAGCAATAGCTTTGGGCACCAACTGAGCGAACTGCTCAAAGCCTCTTACGTCTTGGGGCCTTGCCTGCAGCGTGATCAGGCCGCTGCTTGCCGACTCCTTGTGGTAACTGCCAACACTCATGAACGCACCTCACGCAGTGTCAGGTTGATCCAACCGGTCCCGTCAGGCTTCCTGCCCGCGATGACGTAACGCCCACCACCATCCTCGGGCGCAAGCTTGATCACCAGGTGCATCCCCTCCTTAATGCCATTCGCCTGGGCGATGCGAACCGCAAAAACTGGCTCGCGGACCCCTGTGTTGATCTGGCCAAGCTTGGGCTGGAGCCAGGGGGCCGAAAAGAATCCCGGTACCGGATCGGCTACCCCTTCGATTTCAGCCTCGTCACCCAGGGCATCCAGCAGCGCCCGGTCCATGAACGCCACCTGGTCACGGAAGCCCACGATCAGTCACCGCCGTCTTGTTCGTCCTTGCTCGGCAGCTTGCCGCGAGGAGTAATCTTCCCCTCTTCGATAAGCAGCTCCAGCACCTCCTTGTTGGACGACATGAAGACCTCACCCTTTTGGACGACGTTTGTCCCATCCTGAATGCAGCCGTCCGCCACCACGTACTCGATCTTGGCAGCCATGTCACACCACCTTGGCGTAGAGGAAAGCGTTTGGTTCCAACATCCCGGGCAGCGGGGCCGACTGCAACTTCAGCCAGCGCTGGCTCGGCTCTTTGGTGACCCAGCTCTTCGGGAAACGCGCAGCTTCTACCAGGCCACTCTCGATGGCGTCCAAGTCCTGAATAGCCGCGTACAGCATGGCGTTACGGGTCGAGGTGGAACCAAGGATCAGTCCACCAGCTGGCACCATCGGCATCTCACCGCCCTCATCAGCCAGGTACCACTCGTCATACGTGTAAAGATCGACACCTGGGTCATTTAGGTAGCCCAAGTAAGTGACCCCGTCGGGCAACTCTTCTGGCTTGATCAAGCCCATATCCACACGCCGGGTGTTTAGCTGCTTCATCACCAGTTCATTGCTCTGGAAGGCATCCTGCGCCTCGCCACTAAGCACCGCGACGTTGGCAGACCGCCCGGAGTCTTTGGCGATCAGGCGGCGCCATTGACGCAGGTTGGCAATGGGGTCGGAACCTGCCGTATTCCAACGGCCGGTGGCGAGGGCGACCTTATGGGTGTCCTCCATCAGGAAGTCGATCGTGTCGTCCACCCCGTCACCAACAACCCGGATACGCCCGGTGGTCAGTGCCTGGGCGCACATCCACTCTTCACGGCGGGTGATCTCACCGTCGAGGTCCACCAGGTCACGGCCGAGCCGCTCGCCAGCACGCTCCAGGGCGGTACGGGTCGAGAATGGCGTTTCACCAGCACTGCGCTTCAGGATCTGCTCGGCCCGCGTCACGCGCTTGGGCTGAATGTAGGGCGGCTGGTAGGTGGACGACGAGAAGCCGGTGCGCAGCGACACGCTGCCCGGCAGGGTTGGATGAACGAACGGCGCCATTTTGCGCTGCCCTTTCACGATGTCGATAGTCACCGTCTCGGTCGGGAAGGTCTCGGGGGCAGAGGCGTTGAAGAAAGTGTCCATGAGGAAGCGACGCGGCGTCGGCATCTGCTCAACGGCTTCCAGCATGGTCAGGGTGTCGAAAATGTCAGTCATGTGGGCTCCGATTAACGAACGAAAAGGCAGAGAGGACGCAGCGCCGCTTTCGCAGCCGCCAGGGTCAAGCCCTCACCAAGGGTGAGTTGACTGCCCAGCACTTGGCCGGTCAGGCGAATGGGCGCACTTTTTGCGCCATCGGTGGCGTCTACGTCCTGATCGAGGATCGCCGTAGGCGCCTGGGAGCCGTCCTCAGCTGCGGCCTTGCACAGCAGATATTCACCAGAGCCGGTGACCTGGCCCAGCACAGCACCACGGGACAACTGCTGGCCAGCAGCGATGACGCCGGTGTCCATCACGATGGGGAAATCACCTGCCGAGAGTTCGCGCGGCAGGTAGGTCTTGCGGTCGGGGTTTGCCATGAGGGGCTCCTAATTAACGGCGCGCTGCGCCAGACACGATTGCGCTGACGGCGACCTTGCGCTCGCCTCCTTTGCCGCCTTCCGGCGGGGTGGTGCCGGTGACGCCTTGCGCATCGCCCTTGATCCCGGCTAGCGAGATACCGCGATCCTGTGAGGCCTTGAACAGCACCAGCGCGGTGGCTTCCACTGAGCTGCCATCGTCGATTGCCGCACCGATTTCCTTCTCGAAGCCTTTGACTGCCAGGCTGTTGATACCCTTGATGCGCTCGCGCTCAGCGGTAGCGGCCTCGGCACGGATCGCTGCGGTGTCAGGCTGATCGGCCTGGGCGATCTCGATAGTGTTTGGGTCGGTGCCAGCGGCAATGGCCGCGCGCAGTTCTGCCGTGGTCTTGACGGTAGTCATGGTGTGTATCCTTGGAGAGTTGATGGCCGGCTTGGCCAGTTCGGTGATCAGGGATTCCAGCGAGCCCACGCGGTGGGCCAGGCCGTGCTTGACGGCGTCGACGCCGACACGAATGCCGCCGTGGTCGCCCATCTCGGGCACTTTTTCGGCAGCCACGCCCAGGTTGCGGGCAACCTTGCCCACGAAAACTTCAGCCATCGCGTCGATGGTCTCGCCCATCTTGGCGCGGCCTTCCTCAGTGCCGAGGTCGGGCCGCTTGTTCGGTGCGTTGCGACTGACAATCTGATAGCGCGTGCGACCGGTCTTCTTTTCGTCTTCGACCACGGCCTCTACAACGACGCCGATGCTGCCAGCCAGGCTGGCCTCATCGATAACGATCTCGCCCGCTGCTGAGGCGATCCAGTAGGCCGCGCTAGCACCGATGCCGCCGATGTAGGCAACAATCCGTTTGCGGTCCCGCCCGGCGTAGATCATCTCGGCCAGTTCGTTGATGCCCGAGGCCACGCCACCTGGACTGTCGATGTTGAGCACGATGGATTTGACCTTGGGGTCGTCCAGCGCGCGCTGGATGTCGGTCGCCAGGATCTGGGTGCTGGTTGCTCCGCTGATCTCGGTGAAAAGGTTGGCGTACCGAAAGATCGGGCCGGTGACTGGCACCACCGCCACGCTGCCGCGCATGGTGACTCGTCGGGTTTCGTCCAGTCGCTCACCGCGCTTGGTCGCCAGCGCCACCGGATCGCCCATGCGGTCGGAGATGGTCAGCAGGTTGTCCAAGGCGTCGGGCATCATCAGCCAGGGCTGCGAGGCAGCCAGCTCAAGTGCTCGAGGCATGTTTATTCCTCTTTGGGGTTGGATTCAGGCGAAGGCTCAAGCCCGCTCTTTGGCAGGGCCTGCATGTTGTGCTCGCGTCGGTAGGTAACTTCGCGAGTGCGCTGACGGATCACCTGCTGCCAGGGCTCACCGGTCATGGCAGCCGTCTCCAGCGTCTCGTTGCTCACGCCGATCTCGATGCGCTTACCCGCCGCATTGGCTTCCTTAAGCTCATCGATCGCGCCACGGGCCGGGCCAATCCAGATTGCCTGGCAATAGGCCTTGCGCTTGGCTGGGTCGTTGTAACCCGGAAGTTCGACCAACCCCCGTGCAACGGCCTCGTCGATGATCAACTCGCGGCTTGGCTGGCAGAAATCACAAGCCAGCCACCAGCGGCGTAGGCTGTAAAACCGCCAGGCCTGTAGCATGGCCGCCCGGGCAGCGCTGTAGCTGCTGCTGTAATGCAACAGCAATTCCTCCAGCGGCAGCTCCAATGCGGCGCCGATTTCTTTCACCACTGCGGTGAAGAACGGATCGAACTGGGCGTTGGGCCGGCTGGGGTTGGCCACCACTGGCTCCTCACCCACGCCCAGGTCAACGATGGCCCCTTCCCCCAGTGCTATTGCACCGTCGGAGGTGTCATCACCTCCCGGTTGCTCCTCCGTCAGTGCGGACATGGGCAGGTTGTTATTATTGAAGTTGTCGCCCTTCTTGATGAAAACGGTGAACATTGCCGAGATCACCGCTGCCATCAGCTCTGCGCTGCTGTACCGCTCCAGCTTCTGCAGTGGCTCAAGCACTGGGGACAGGTACGGTGCGCCGCGCTTCTGCCCTGGCCGCTCTTTGTCAGCCATTACATGCAGCACCCGACGACGCCCGGTTTCAGCACCGAACACCATCAGCCGCTCCCACTGCAGAGACTTGCCCAGCACATGCTCACCGGGGTAGCCAGTGCATACGTGGTAAGCAACTGGAGCGCCCAGTCCGTCGAACTCCACGCCCTCTACCAAGTCCGCCCGATCCATTCCGCCGTTCGGGTTGCCTACACGGTCCGACTCGATCAGCTGCAATCGGGTGCTGAAGATGCAACCAGGCCGCTCCTGATCGGGGCTGGCAACAAAAACGTCACCTGCCAGCATTGACGAGACAAGCACCAAGGCCTGCAGTTGGTAGTGGTTGAGCGATGCTTCGGCATCGCACTCACGTGGATCATCGGCGTACAGCGACCACAGGCGGTCCAGCTGGCTGTTGAGCTGCTCTGCCTCTTCCTCGGTCAAGCCCAACGCCTCATGATCGACCTGGGCACGGCAGACCAGCCCGGTACCCACGACGTTGGTACGCAACCGGGTAATCGCCGCGCGGGCGATCAAGTGATTGCGCATCGCATCGCGGGAGCGGGCCACCAGCATGCGGCGCTCGCTGTGGTTAAAGTCACGCCGAGGGCTACCCAGGCCAGGGATCCAGCTGGAAACGCTGCGCAGCACCCGAGAGGCGCCCCGCCAGCGGGTTTCGACGCCACCGCCGCCGCCCTGGGCGACGATCTGCTGCCCCTCGACTGATGCTCTTGCCACACGAATAGCTTCGGTCATTAGCTGCTCGGCAGCCGAATCCCGCTTTCGGAACGGCCACATGGTCAGATCCCCACGTAGGAAACGCGGTTACGGCCACGGCCCTGCCGGGCAGCCGTCTCCGCAGCAACCTCGGTGGCGTACTGTTTCTCCAGCAAGCGCAAGCTGTTCAGCTCAGCCAGCTGGACCTCTCGATCCTGTCGCCGCAAGCGTTGCCCGTTTTTCAGGACGTTCGAGATCGCCGCCCGGACCTCGTCGAGACGTTGTTGTGCATCTGTCATGGTGAACCTCGATTAGCTGACGCGGCTCCGTGTGCCTCTGCCGCGCGCAACCGCACGGCGGGGAACCGGCGCCACCGCCTGCTCAGTTGTGAAGAGGGTGGGCTGAAGCAGCTGCTGCTCCAGCTGGTCCCATTCGTGATCACGCAGCAGGTGCGTCTTCAGGCTGCGAGCCGCGTGCAAGGCGTACACCTCGCAGTCCAGCGCCTCGTTGCGCCGGCCTGCTTTTTTCTGCCAGACCATCTTGCTGGGATTACGCGGGTGCGGTGCCAGCACCTCGTTGGTCACCTGCTCGTAGTAATCCGAGCGGATCTCGCTGTACCAGTGCATCCGCCCCGGCCCAGCTCCCTTGAGCTTCATCCGGCCATCGATAAGCGTCTTGGCCTTGTGGGTACCGACGATAAACACGCGCAAGCCGTACTTCGAGGCCTTGGTGTTGTCCTGGCTGGTGTCTGCCGACTGGGCCGGCTTGGTGAAAATCTCCCTATCCCGGCTGTCGATGGATGCGCCCTTGATTGCCATGATGTTGAAACGCTGGCGATCTCGAACGTAGGTGTACACCGCATCGCTGGTATTACCGTCAGAGCTATCGACGCTGACTGCCGACACGGCAAGCTGCGCACCGCTTTCGGTAGGTATGGGCGTCGCGATGATCTTGTCCAATTCTGTCCACACCGGGTCGTGCGGATCGATGGGGTTGCCTGGTAGCTCGCCCCAGTACAATCGCCAGGACTCCTCGCCCCTCCCCCAACCGACCATGACCAGGGCGAGACGATCACCCTGAACGTCGACGCCGACCGTGACCAATAGCGTGCCCTTCGGAGCAGTCAGCTCGGCATAAGG
This sequence comes from Pseudomonas inefficax, assembly GCF_900277125.1. Taxonomy (GTDB): domain Bacteria; phylum Pseudomonadota; class Gammaproteobacteria; order Pseudomonadales; family Pseudomonadaceae; genus Aquipseudomonas; species Aquipseudomonas inefficax. Next base: position 14,396 of record NZ_OPYN01000069.1, on the reverse strand, counting down.
CTCGGCGCGCTTCTCCAGCTCGTCCGTCTTGGGCGCGTCGCTCTTGTACTCGTAGCTTTCACCCATTGAGCTGTTGGTGAAGGCAATCATCGGACCGATGTTGCCCTGCCGCACGGCGTATTCCGCCTGCAGCTTCTTTTCCATCAGCACCTCGAAGCGGGAGCCATGGAACTTGGCATACAACTCATTGAGGATGTAGCCGGCGATACCACGGAATTCAGCCGTCGCTTCCCAGTATCCATGCGCGAGGTTGGCGTTCTTCTGATGGTCATCCCAGATCTCGCCGCAGTGCGGGCACGCGTAGTAAGCCGTTTCCGGTCTGCGCTTGCCATAAACCTCGTGGAAGTAATGCTCGTCTTCGTCGCAGTGCAGGTGGTCGAAGCTCAGCGCGTGGGACTGGCCACAACCGTGGCACGGCACCAAGCCAACACGCTTATCGGATAGCTCAAGCTCGGCGTCGATGGCAGACAGCCCCTTGATAGTCGGCGTGCCACCGATGATGATCTTCGACCGGCGGAACGTCTTGAGACGCTCTTTCGCCAGTTTGATGCTGTCCCCCTGCCCCCGCAGGTTCAGGTTGCAATCATCAGGCTCTTCAATGGCGACCCGTGGCACCGGCGTGGACTTCACACTGGCCGGGCTGTTGGAGCCCACCATTTTCAGAAAGCCGCCGGGGAACCGCTTGAAGTCCTGGCGCTGCTGCAACTTTCGACTGCGCAGGTCGACCTTCTTCCGCAGCCGCTTGGTAGCTTCGATCATCGGCTCCAGCTTTTCCGCGACGTACTGCTTGGCCGCTTCAGCCTTGGGAAACAGGATCAAGATGGGCGAAGGGTCGAGATCAATCCATTTGCCGATGGCGTTACCCAGCACGCCCGACGTCCAGGCTACCTGGGCTGACTTGCGCCCCACGATCTCGAATACGTTCGGATCGTCCAGCGCTTCTAGCGGTCCACCCGGCCAGATCAGGTGCGGGGTCATCTCGAAGCGGTACTTACCTGGTGCAGCTGACTCTTCGGGGGCCAGCCAGCGGAATCTGTCGGCCCATTCGGCGATGGTCATTCTTGGCGGGGGCGCCCACTTACGGCAGACCCGGGCCATGGCTTTACTCGCCGTCTTCTTCAGAGCCCTCCTGGTCGTCCGACTCGTCAAAATCCCCAGCGAGATCGTCGTCCTCGTCATACGCGGACAACCTCCTCAGTATTGATTCGATGGGCTCGCGGATCAGCTGGTCATCGACCTGCACGCCGTACCTGGCTGATAACGTCGCCGCCACCTCATCAGGGAAGGTATTGAGCAGCTCGATCTTCGCGGCAGTAATCACCGCCTCGAAGCGCTCAACCATTTCGGCCTCAATCACCACCTCGCCCAGCTCACGGGCCAACGCGATTTCTTCGCGGTCACCGCGCAATCGGTCAAGGCGGTCACGCGTCGATTCTTTCTTGCCGTTCAGTGCGGCCTGTCGCATTAGCCATTCGATCACCAGCTGGGTGTCGTACTGGTTTTCGTTGCCACGACCCACGCCGAACTCGATCACTGGCATGCCGTCCTTCTGCCAACGGCTCAGGGTCCGCTCATCACGACCAATGATCTCGGCCAGTTCGAGCTTGCTGACTGTCTTGCCCATCACTAAGTCCTTGAAAAGACGGACATCCCTGCAAGAATTTCAGCTGCAGGGAAACCGCGAGTCTGCGCACCCGTGTAGGGGGCGGCCCCGGGGGAGGACCCAAAAATCGACGGGCGCCGCACGCCCCAGTCACCGGCGGGGATCACTGCCCCGCCTCGCCGCCAGCCGGCGGCACCTGCCCCAGTCCCAGCCGCTTGGCGGCCCAGCGCATGTAGAGGTTGATCGCGACATCGGCGCCGGCCATAGCAGCCAAGCAACCAACCGCTGCTGCCGCCCATACCGAAACGCCGAGGGCGTACAGCAGCATGTTGGTCGAAAGACCGCAGGTCACGCAGGCACCAGAGCGCAACGCCAACCGGCGAATCAGCCCCCAACCGCGAGCGCCCGCCATGTCCGCCCGCCACATCTCTCCCGAAACACCGCCGACCAGGGACAGCACGATCACCATCCAGATTGGCAGTTCGGCTAACGTTTGTTGCTCGCTGTTCATGTAAGCCTCATTGGCAAAGCACGGCGCCGGAAAAAGAAAACCCCGCCAGTTGGCAGGGTTCTCGGTGCGCCGACAATTCGGAGCGGCTTGCACAGCACAGTGCTTGTGGGGGAAGCGCCTAAGCGCACTTTTGATATCGTGGCGCCTTTTTACATGCCACCGGAAAAACCGAAAAGGGCCTATTTTCGGTTCGTCGCCATGTGGTGGTTATGTCTCATCAATGTTGCACGCAAGTCGCATATTCACCCGACGAACGGTCTGCTGGCGGACGCGGCCAGCGCGGGCGGCCAGGATGGCAAACACCTGCAGGTGAAGGGCCTTAACCCAGTTTCGGTAGGTGCGGTCGGCGTCCTCAGCCAGCCCAACCTCGCGCATCTGCTCGCGCACCGTGACCCCATACAGGTAGCGCAGTTGGGCCAGCTTGGCCAGCGTAGCCCCGCGCGGATCACGCCGCTCCAGCTGGACCACTGCCGCGTCAACCTCTGCTGCCGCGTGATCAAGGCCTGCACCGCCGACCAAAATTCGCGAACCGGATGAGCCCCCGCGCGGTGCAGCCCCCTTCCATTCCATAATGCTGCCCATTTGACTGCCCAAGCTGGCATCCAGCCCAAGCTGTCCACGCCGCTCTCCCCAGTGCTTCATCAGCTCGGCAACCAGACGCAGGCGTTCGGACTGGTCGATTAGTGCCGCCATATCGATGCGGTGCAGCGCGCGATCCACCTGCCCCTGTAGGCGCAATCCTTGGTCCTTCGTCATCGCCAGCCCTCCCCGGCCAGTACCCAACACGCATTTGGCAAACCCAACACAAACCCAACACACTTAAAACTCAATGAATTCAATGGATTGGAAGTAACTGTGTTGAGTGTGTTGGGTGTGTTGGGTTTTTCAGGGTTCGCATAGAGATTTCTTCCCCCTTCGATTTCAGCGATTAAAAAAAATCGCGCGCGCGCGCGTGCGCACAAACCCAACACACCCAACACACATACCCCCAAAGCCACAGATTCCGGGGCCTGAATGTGTGTTGGCTTACCGAAACCAACCCAACACAAACCCAACACACCCAACACACTTAATGGCAGAGTCATGCGGCAAGCCTCTTGATGTGGTCCCAACTTTCGACGTTCCAGCCCGCCAGCTTTGCTCGGGCACGCCACTCGACAACGGTCTTGCCCAGCTCGGCCGACTTCATGGATGGGGGCAGGGAAGGATCACCCTCGCTGGGCACAAAGAACGCCGCAAATCGGCGAGAGCTGCCATCAGTCCAGGGGATAGGGCGTGTCTTCTCCACCTTCGCGCTTAACATCAGCGAGAACTTCGTGTGGCTCATGGAGTTCTCTTTGTTGTGGGAGCACCACTCAAGGAACATGGCGTACACATCGGAAGTCAGGCAGCAGCCCCATAGACCGTGCCCCAACTCGCCGTTTCGCCAGAGGTAGAAGAAGGTCTGCCAAGCCGTGCGACTCAGCTCAACAAGCCTCTGGCGGGCTTCAGTTTTTGGCGGACGCGTGCGCTGGTTGAAATCTCCAAGGTCGACATCGAGCAGCCACCCGTACAAGGCAGCCACCCCACCGTTGGCCAACTCTCGGGCGATAGCCTTTTGCCTTTCGGCGGGCAGAGTCTCCATTGGCCACATCACTAGCATCCGGCGGTCGTCTTCACTGATCGGCCATGGCATGATCTCGTTGCTCAAGAACGCCGAGTTCATGTGGTTGGATTCTTCCCAGCCGTTGATGAACTTGGATTCCATGCGCACCGTCTTGCCGGTGATCATGTGCTTGATCTTGCCTACCTGGTTGTAGCGCTGGTCACGGCTCACCACCTCTTCAAACACGGCCCAAAGCTTGCCGCTTTGCCAGGCGTTGAAATTGCCCTCCAGCTGTGCCTGGCCAACCGTGGCACCGTAACGACCGTACAGCTCGCCCATGATGTCCGCGAACAGCAGGCTTTTGCCCGAGCCCTCCATGGTTGAGTGGAACAGAATCGCGGTGTCCATCTTTGCGCCCATGTGCTGCAGCGGGTAGGCCAGCCACTTGACCAGCCAATCCAACGCTTCGGCGTCATTGTTGCAAAGGAACGAGATCAGCCACCGCAAGTTCTCGCACGCAGCATCGTCACGGACCGGCTCAAGCGGCAAGCCCTCAAAAGTGTTGATGTAGATCGCCGGGTCCTTGGTCATCGTTGGGTCGAATACGATGTGATCGACGTCCACCACCCGCCGTTCCGGGCTGTTCAGCCAGAGCTGATAGGCATCCCCCAAGGCCATCTTGACGCTGCCCTCGGGCAACCGACGCTTCTTCTCACGATCCCAGGCCTCTTTTGTCCCATCGATGTAGATGTACCGGTCGAGCGGTTCAAGCTTCAGCGCTCCACCCTTCTTGCTGGACATCTTCCGGGCCTGCTCAAGCTCTTGCACCTGCTCGAAAGCGATGAGCTTCTTGTCGGTCCGCTCCATCCACGCTTTCGAGAGTGGCTTGCCGACCAAGGCCTCGAAGCCTGTCCGCTTCATCGACCGTCGCTTGTCGAAGTCCCATACGTTCGTGGAACCTTCGACCAGGGCAAATCGGCGCATCGCAGCATCAATGTCCAGGGCATCTCCCCCCGGCCCCCCGGTGGCCGAGGAGTCGGCCGGGCTGATGGCCTCGACGTCTGATGGGGTGCGGGGAAGATGCTCGACATTGCTATCGACGACCGGAGGCAGCTCGGCCGGCTCCACCACCGATGGGGCACGGGGAAGTTCGCCCAATGGCGGCGGTGCCGGCGGACGTGACTTCGCGTCAATACCCAGGATCCGAGCTGCCGCCCTAGTCGCAGCCTTCTGGTCGCCGTCGTGCTCTAAGATGCAGAACACATCGAACGCATCATTCTTGTGTCCGTTCGCCAGCGGGTCCGAGGTGTGATGCGAGTAAAGTTTGCCCTCCGTGATCGTCACACCGGGTAGGCCTGAACTGCTGTGCGGGCTCAGCCACTTCCCATCGACGCGCTTGTAACCGTGCGCCTCAATCATCGATGCGATGTCATGGATACGATTGAATTCAGGGATGACCTCGGGGAGCCGGTCACCAGATCGTGCTGTAGCTGTTGATGGTTTGGCCATGGGACGAGCTGCAGGCACAGGTGTTGCCGCCTTCGGTTTCCACGGGCAAACGGCCTCCCCCTTCGGTTTGAACTCATCCCAGTCCTGCCAGATTGCCAACAAGTCGTCAGGCAGCTCTGGCAAGCCATCAGCTGTCGGAGGGGTACGCCATGTGTATGGCTTGTGCGTGCCAGGGTGAATGGATGGTGGCAATACGTCCTGCACCAGGCCACCCCGCAACTCGAAGACCGTCACTTTCTTGAAAGGCTCAGCCGCCATGCGGAAAGCGGCCTCGCGGCCTGCATCCCCGGCGTCCATGGCAGCCTTCACTTGCACCATGAGCCCTTTGTAGATGGTGCCATCCGGGTCGTTTCTGTTTGGCCAAACCAAGGCGTGGCGACTCAGTTCCACCCCCTCAGGGACGCGGAACATCACGCGGAATCGTTCAGGGTTGCCCACGGAGGTGGGGTACGCGTCAGCGAGTGCGTCGACATCGAGCCCAAGCGTCTGCTGCAGCACCTGCCGGGTCAGTTCTACATCATCAACATCGAGCGAGCAGACACGACTCGGCCCAAGTACAACACCGAGGTTGTGGTTCGGGCTCGCAGTCCAGAACGCTTCAGCTTTCGAAGCATCCGTGAAATAGCCACCAGGCTTGTTCCATCCGGCCCCCTTCGGCCCCTTCTCACCCGGTTCGATAGGAACCAGAGCCAGACCGAAGGTTTCAATGTAACGCCGCGCCCAATCAGCTGTGGTAGGAGTTGGGCGTTCGCTCATCTCCGGCGCTCCCGCAACTCTTGGCAATCGATGCAGGTTTCGCAACCGGAGACTGACAATTGACGGGCCAGCGGGATGGGCTCATCGCAGTCTTCGCAGATTTGCGCGCTTGGCTTGACCGGGAGCCGCGCAAGACGCTGCAGCGACAACTGGAGGAAATACTCAGCGCGATCATTGGCAAAATCGACGGCATCAGCCATGGCTTGCGTCCTCCATGGCTTCGCGCGCGCCCGCCATGATGGCGAGAACTTGCCGGATAACCTCCATGCCACGCTGCTCCAGATTCAACACCTCCGGTAAGGTCCAAACGTTGTCCGAGGCGCCATCATGCAGGCTACCCACGAACTGACCGGACTCGGCCAGAAGCTTCGCAACCGCCTGCAAGGCATCGTTGGTAGCAGGTACAGGCTTGGGGCGATACCAGACCGCACCGGCAGGACGAACCAGCGCATCGAGCAGCCGAGGGTCAGCGGTCCACTGCACGATCTCTTCCAATTCGTCAGGGGTTGGCCAGCGGCGGTCATCGGCATGGTGCAACTTCTTCTGCAGGGCATCCACCTCGAGCCCCATGTCGAAGGCCAGCCTGGTGATACCGCCGTGATAATCACGACCCGCGCGATAGAGCGCTTGTCGCAAAGTGAGAACCGGACCTGCGCCCGGCAAAAGATCAATCCTGCTCATAACCGTAAATCCTCGGTTTACGGCCTAGTCATAGGATCATGTAAGACCTATCCTACGACCACGACCTGTGTGCTGTGCCTTGCGTGCTGTGCGGGCATGGCATGTGGTAATAGTCGTCCGGCTGAACTTGTGAGAGAGCCCACCGGCCGACGAGAGTGATGGTGCTTCGTACTGTCATAGCTGGGCCGGGAGGTGAGAGTCCTGGCTCAGCGTTCTTACCCCTTTCCCTGCCTTAAGTATCCCCAGTCAATGTCCGGTCGCAGCGACTCACAAGTAACCTCTCCTCCCGTTTCACGATCCAAATTGACAGCCAACCCCGCACCTGCACGGCGGTTTCCATAAGCCACTTGCTTCAGTTGGCCGACCGATGTTCCGCAGTGCCGTGCGAGGGCGTCGACCCCTTCCTTGTCTATCGTTTTCAAATATTCGCTAAGCGTCATAGACACCTCCAATGCTCAGCAGATTAGCAATTGCTAATTATGAAGGCAATAGCAACTCGTAATTTACTGTTTGCTAACGGAAAGCAATCATCTACAAATGGACATTAACGAAAGGCGCATCGCCTCCCTCCGTACGATCATGGGGAACCTGAGCCAGAAGGAATTCGCCGAGGCTCACGACCTAGACGCGTCGTACCTGTCGCAACTGCTCAACGGCCACCGCAAGCTGGGGGAAAAGGCTGCGCTTAATCTCGAGCTCAAGATTGGGCTTGTAGCAGGGACGCTGACATCTCCTCCATTGGAGGAACCCTCCATCGCAGCCCCAACCAACGTGGTTCGCCTGCCCACCAGGGCAGCAAAGGACAAGAACTACGTTCTGATTCCGCATCTCGATGTCGCGGCTTCTATGGGGCATGGCAAGGCAGCCCCGGAAATGCACATTGAAGTCATCCGCGACATGACGGTTCACCTAGACTGGCTCAGGATGCAGGGCCTAAGTTTCTCCAACATCGACAACCTGGCGATCATCACTGGCGACGGCGACAGCATGTCTGGCACATTCGCAGACGGCGATGCCCTGCTTGTGGATCGCGGGATAACCGAAGTGAAGACAGACGCAATTTATGTCTTCACCCTCGATGGCGATCTCTACATCAAACGCCTGCAGCGTCTGACCGGAGGCCAGCTCCGAATGATCTCCGACAACCCTATCTACCCGCCGATTACCATCGACGAGTCGATGATCGAGCGGATGCATATCCAGGCCCGTGTCCTACTGGCCTGGAACGCGAAAAAGCTCTAACGCCTTCTTGGGTTGTGTCATACCGGCCATCCGCCGGGGCGCAACCACGCTCATGCAATTTAGCATCTGCTATTGAACAATTATTTAGCTTTTGCTAATTTCAGCTTCGTGCCCCTCTCTCACATCAAGGACACGAAGAATGAAATCAGCACAGCACAACGGGTCGGTAGCAATTCTGATCCATCCAACCGCCTGCAGCAGCGTGGCAAAAATACAGGCATTCCAGCGCAGCACCGGCTTGCAGCTGGTCGTCACGCTCGAAGGTAAAGCCCATGCTGTACCTGCCAATGGGGGTGCTGCATGAGCGAATTCCGGATCTCCCTTCGCCAGATCATGCTGCTGCAACGCACCTTGGATAACGGCGGCACTGCGACCTGCAAATTGCAGCGCCCTGAAGCCACAGTCGATGCACAGATCGAGATCGAAAATGACAGTACGCATCACAGCATCAAGGTGACCCTTGGGCCGCTTTGCAGCAGCCTGAAACTTCCGCGCGCCCTCTCCACCAAGTGCCAGTCCTTAAGAGATTTTGTGCAGGACATCGCGAATGGCCGGGCTGACTCCGCAGCCCAAACGGAAGAAGCGCTTGCTCTCATGGAGGCGCAAGTCAGCGTTGAAGAGGTCCTGCAGACGGGTCAGACAGCCTACGTAATCGCCACCGTAAACCGACAGCTTCCCCTTGGCGCCGTGGTGACTGACGACCAGGGAGATGTCTGCGCTGCAGTGACGGGAGCCACTAAAGAGCAACTCGCAGCAGCAGTCCGCGCGAAGCTCCGGCTCAGCCCTGACGGTATCGGGAAATTCGCATGAGTACGCTGGAACAGCTCCGCAGCGAGTGGACCACCCCCTGCCCAACGCTCACTGCTGTCAGAGAGCGATATTTCCCCCACATCGGGTCAGACAGGCGGTTCAAAGAGCTGATCAACAAAGGGCGGATTGATCTTCAGCTGAGCAAGATCGACAGCTCAAAGAAAGCCCAGCACGTGATCTACCTGCACAACCTTGCCGCTTATCTCGACCGGCAGGCCGAACGCTCTACCCAATCTGCTTGACCAGGCGGCCCCGGCCATCAGGGGCTCATGGCCCCCGCCGACTCTCACACCAACGGCGGAGGGCTACATTTGGAGCACAGCACATGCAACCGCATCAACAAGTTCTTGCCCTGGGCATCATCTTCCTAGTCACCCTGGCCATCCTGCCTTTCCTGTTCGCGAAAGCTCGGCATCGTGCCTTCAACAGGGGCTTGGAGATCGGGAAACAGCGTCTGCAAGCCGATCTGAAATTGCAGATACAAAGCCTGCAAGTGGACCTGGACGAAGCCCGGGTTCAAGCCGAGGCGAGCCAGCGCAAGCACCACATGGCTGTAGCACATCTCAAAGGCAACGTCCGCGAGCTCGAAGCCAGGATCATGTCGTATACCGGACTGGCAGTGACCAGGGCGGATTACGAGCTGCTCATCAGCGCCTTGGAAACCCTGAGCCTCACCGAGCGGACGTTAACCGCAATGAAGGCAACTCAGCAGGCATCACGCGCCAAACTACAAGCCGTTGGACTGGACGGTCTGGCTAAACGCATTCACACCCAACTGCGCGAAACCCCTGCCAGTGCCGCAAGCGCTGAGGTGGCAGCATGACGACCGCTCAGCAAATCAACGTTGCAGGCGCGCAGCAGCAGGCCCTTCCCTTCCAGCGGGAGCTGTACGTGGATCTGTTCGCAGGCGCGGGCGGAGCCAGCAGCGGCGGCGCACGCGCCTATCGCGACCCTGATGTGGCCATAAACCACAACCCTATTGCTATCGCTGTTCACCGAGCTAATCACCGCAAGACCCGACATTACATCAGCGACATTTACGAAGTTGATCCACTGAAGGCCACCGGCGGCCAGCCAGTTGGCATCCTGTGGGCTTCACCGGACTGCCGGCACTTCTCCAAGGCCAAAGGTAGCGCGCCACGCAGCAAAAGCGTTCGCTCCCTGCCATGGGTCGTTGTCCGCTGGGTGTTTGCGACACGCCCGCGCCTGTTCCTCATGGAGAACGTCGAGGAGTTCCAGGCATGGGGTCCGCTGGACGATGCTGGTAAACCGCTCAAGACCGAGATGGGCCGCACCTTCAAGGCGTTCGTATCCTGTCTTACCACCGGCCTGCCTGCCGATCATCCCGACATGGCGGAAATCATGGATTGCATCGGCCAGTGGGTTCCCATGGAAGCTCTGGTGCGCGGCCTAGGCTGCAAAGTGCAATGGAAAGAACGCCGTGCGTCCAACGCTGGGTCACCGACCATCCGCAAGCGCCTGTTCCTGATCGGTCGCACCGATGGCCGTCCCATTGTGTGGACCAAACCCAAGAGACACGAGAACCCTCAGGCCGACCAGTTGCCATGGCGAACGGCGGCGGAGTGCATCGACTTTTCCGACCTGGGCAAAAGCATCCTGGACCGCAAGCGCCCGCTGGTAGACAACACCTGCCGCCGGGTCGCGAAGGGATTCTGGCGGCACACAGTGCTGGCCGAGCAACCGTTTGTCATCCCGTTGAACGATCAGCAGCTGGCTGCCGCCAGCCTCACCGAGTTCGCCAACGCGAGCAACCAGCGAACCTTCAGCATTGCAGAGCCGTTGCGCACCCAAGTTGCCCAGGTGAAGGGCGGCCACTTCGCCCTGGCAGCAGCACACCTCACGCACCTGCCCACAGGCAGCAGGCACTATGCTCTTGCCGCATCACACTTCGAGCAAGCCAACGGCGGGTTCTACAACGGTGACGGGCGGGCCGCAAAGGCACCACTGAGCACCATTCTCGGACGAGGCACCAATCAGCGTCTGGCCACCGCCTACCTGGTGAAGTACTACGGCACGGGTGGACAGTGGCAAGGCGTGGAAGAGCCTATGCACACGCTGCCAACGAGAGAGCGCATGGCGCTGGTCACCATCGTGCAGGTGCCAGCCGCCATTCTGCCGCCGGAACTGATGGAACGAGCCCGGAAGTGCGCCCACTTCCTGCACAAGTACCTGCCTGAACACTTCCCCGAGCCAGTGGATGTGGTGCTGCTCGGCGAGTACGCCCTGGTGGATTTCACCCTGCGCATGCTCAAGGCACCAGAGCTGAAGCTGGCGCAAGGGTTCAGCCCTGACTACATCCTCGATCGCGGACTTTTTGAGAATCCTCACACGGGCCAGCTGGAGTGGCGCGCCATCAATAACACCGACCAGATCCGACTTATTGGCAACAGTGTTTGCCCTGACGAGGCCGAGGATCTGATCGCCGCCAATGCCAAGGATCTGATCGATCTGTACCAGCGGGAGGCAGCATGAGCCAGCACGACCATCCCGCACCCGATGCGAAACTCAACGCAGCCGCGTGGCTCGGCCAGGCCGGGCTGTACCGCTCTCGGTTTGAAGCCGTGCAGAACGGCGAGCAGCTCTTGGAGCCAGTGTCAGCAGACGAGCTATTCGAACTCGCGCGCAAACACGTTCTCGAGGCCTGCATCCATGCCTAACCCAACACGCATCTGGCAGCTGATCAGCCTTGTGCTCTTTGTGGTGCTGGTTGCTGCCCTGATCGAGCTGTATCGCAGCAGCACTGCCCGCTGCCCAGCAGGCCCCCTAAGGACTGTCGACAACAGCCAGAACTACGAGCGCCTGGCCCTAAGCCCGAACGCACGCCGCGCCCATGAGAGGTATTCGTTGTGACCACCACACAGACCTACACCCCGACTACCCGGACGCCGAAGGGCATGCAGCCCATGCAACGCCCCGCCATGTCGTTCATTTGCGACATTTGCGGCAAGGCTCGCGTGAAGGGCAATCACGACCAGTGCTCCAAGGCCCGCCAGGCAGCTGGCTTCATCATCATGCGAGGTCGCAAATCATGAACACTGATCCACGAGACCTGTTCATCAGCCTCAACCCCCTCGGCCTGGACGAGCGCGAACTGAAGAAAGACAGCTCCGGGTTCGCCGACGAGCGCACGCATAGCGATTACCTGGTGTTCCTGGCTGGCTACAAAGCCGGCGCGGTGGACGCAGAGAAAAGCGGATGTCGGCGCCAACGCCCGATAAATGCCGAGGGCTACAAGCCCGAGATCAGTCCCCTGATCTTCGATGTGCACTGCACAGATGCAGCGCATTGCCGCAGCCTCGGCAAAGCGGAGGGCGATACGCCCGACAACAATATCCCCCGCGAGCAGCTGCGCGCAGACACGGCGACGGCTAAGGCTGACCATGACGCCAATGCACAGAACGCAATCGATCTCCGCAACCAGTTGGACGAGCGGGATGGACTGCTGCGCGATTGCTTCACCGCCATGCTCAAAGGTGGCTACTCGAAGCCCTTGCGCGAACGTATAAAAGCCGCGCTATCCGCCAGTGCAAAGCGCGAGGCACGCCATGACTGAGCGTATCCGTCCACCCATGGCTTCGCACAGCCTCGATCTTCCTGCCATCTGCGATGTCTGCGGCAAAGGCAGGTCGACCAGGCGACACTCGAAATGCAGTCGGATCCGCCAACTGCGCGAGAGCGATAAATGGGCAGCCTACATGGCCAATGTGGCCGCAAAACGAGCAGTGGGGAGGCGTGCATGAACACCGCTTTCGTTTTAATGGCGCAATACAACGGCAAAGCCATCATCTCAATAGAGCAGGTATGCACCGACTATTTCACGCACCTGACGCCTGATATGTTTCAACGAAAGGTGCTGGCCGGACAGATTCAGCTTCCAATAACCAGGCTCGAAGCTAGCCAGAAAAGTGCCAGAGGCGTGCATATCGCTGATCTGGCCCTGTACCTGGACCGACAAAGGGAAGCTGCGCGCCTTGAATGCGCGCAGCTGAACAAACCTCTACGAGCGGGCTAACTAACCTACCCGGGCGCCGAGCTTCACCGGCGCCTGGATAATTTGATTCAACCACTTCCACCCCTTGTACCCGTCTCCTCGACCGCGCAAATGTGTATAGCGTCGCATTGAGTTCCAATCGCGATGGCCGGATACGCTCGCAACTCTGGGTATATCCCAATCCATCTCGAACAGTCGGCTAACCCCTTCGTGACGCAGGTCGTGAAAGTGCAAGTCCTCAATACCCTTCATCTTGCACGCTTTGGCCCAAGCAGTGCCGACCGAGTCAGTGTTGTACGGGAATATCTCCGGGCACTCCCGCGGCATGCTCTGCACAATCTGCCATGCCTCATCGGGTAAATGACACCAGACATCATTACCCAGCTTCTGCCCGGGGTTTTTCATATCCCGCACTTTTACCGCTTTCCGGTGCTCATCCAGATCATCCCAAAGGATGCGCGTGATTTCATCCATTCGTCTCGTCGAAAAAATCGCGAACGCCACCACCTTGGGCATATGGATAGCTGTCGGCCGGCGCTGCAGCGTCTCGAAGAGGTGCTCCATCACTTTATCGAGTTCATCCAATGTAGGCCTGCGATCTCTCTCGCGACTCCGCATGTTGTAACCGAACTTCTTCAGGACGAGACGAGCGTCGGACATAGCCAAGGGATTGATCTCATACCCCCAAGCCGCCCTGGCCAAGGAAAGAACCGAACCCAGGTGAGCCAAATCATTGCCGGCAGTCTGAGGCTTTACGGAGCCACCTTCTGGCCCCATGCGCCAAAGCGCATAATCCACAAGGACCTGCTGGCTGATGTCCGAATCGACCTTCTCCCCCAAGTAGCTCTTCTTGATGGCATTGAGAGTAAGCCGCTTGGTTTCACCGAGAGGCCGGGCTTTCTCCGCCTCGATCAGGTAGCGCTCGATCATCTCCTTGACCGTGTGCCCCTTGCGGCTGGCCCGCTCGATCGCACCAGGCACCGCCAATTCGGTCTCTCGTCGCTTCGCCCAGGCTTGCGCAGCCTGCTTGCGGGCGAATGTCTGGGCTTCTTGGTAAACTATGACACCCTTTTTCTTGAGGCGGATCTGGACGGTGTAGCTGACCGTCCCATCGGCCTTTTTCCTTGCTCTGATCGTTGCCATGATTTTCGGTGGTACAAGCGTGATTGGCGGTGGTACATCGTACCACTGTCACACCAAAAACGCCCAAAAACCCCAGAAAACGGCACAAGAATGCGTAGACCAGAATGCCCCTAGAATCAGCCTCAAAGCCACAAACCACGCGCCCTGAGCCGTCACGTCGCTTCAGCGTTGCACCGATGATGGATTGGACAGACCGCCACTGCCGGTTCTTCCTGCGCCTGCTTTCCAAAAACACCCTGCTGTACACCGAAATGGTCACCACCGGTGCCCTGCTGCACAACGACGCCCAGCGTTTCCTGCGCCACGACGCCTCCGAGCACCCGCTGGCCCTGCAACTGGGCGGCAGCGTGCCGGCCGACCTGGCCGCCTGTGCCCGCCTGGCCGAGGAGGCTGGTTACGACGAGGTCAACCTCAACGTCGGCTGCCCGAGTGACCGGGTGCAGAACAACCTGATCGGCGCCTGCCTGATGGCCCACACTGCCCCGGTTGCCGACTGTGTGAAACCCATGCGCGATGCGGTGTCGACCCCGGTAACGGTCAAGCA
>NZ_OPYN01000068.1 GCF_900277125.1 Pseudomonas inefficax | reverse complement strand
CGCCGAAGAACTGGAAGACCTGTGCGTGATGATGGCCCAGCGCCTGTCGATCCTGCACGGCCTGAACGCCCCGGAGTTCTTCGACAAGACGCTGTTCCGCCATTTCATCCAGACCTTGCTCGAGCAAGGTGTGCTGCACGCTGACGCGCAAGGCAAGCTGGGTTATCACGACAAGCTCGGCGAGTTGGCAGAAGGCGTGGCCAAGCGCGTGTTGTCGGCCGAGCTGCGCCTGTCGATCCGCCAGGTGGCCTTGCACCGTGACGAGCCGGCGGACTTGGTGCAAGGGTAGGCTTTCAGTCTGCTCGCGCCGCTTGAGAGGGGGGAGTATCGATGTGCTGCATTTGCACACCCCTCTCAAGGAGCTCTGAAATGACGCTAATCAAATCATTCAACGTTGAAATCGTTTCTTCTGGCGATAACACCCTTCCGCCGTCCGGGCTGGTCAAGTTGAGCCTGATCGATGTCTCTATAGCAGATGCACCGGCCATCAGCCTTGCCGAGCTGCGCCTGCGCTGTGGCGGCCTGATGCCGATCAATCTGCCGTTGACTTTTGACAGCAGCCTGATCGATCCACGCCGTAGCTATGCCCTCGCCGTGCGCATCGAAAAAGATGATCGCCTGTACTACATCAACACCAGCCGTCACTCGATCGAGCCAGGCACAGTGTCCGGTACCCAACGTGTGACGGTCGACCAGATTGCTAGCGGCCCAGGCCAGCTTTCCCTGTGACCCCGTCCGCACCAGCGACTAATGGATGCAATCACTTTGTGGTAGCCGCGCCGCAACTGAATATCTGCGTTCCTCTTCGTCCGCTCTATTCCCTCAATCGCATCTACATCAAGGACCCGCCAGAAGAAATCCGCTAAAGTCCCTGGGGTTGGCCACAAGCCAACGCCAAGGACTTCGGAGATACCATGAAAAAGCTCTTTATGCTGTGTTGCGCATCCCTGCTCGCAGCCTGTTCCAGCCATACCCCGTCCAACCAGGCCAGCCTGGATGGCGAAGTCTTCTACCTGCAGCGCAGCGCCCTGCCACCGGCCGCCACCCTCAGCGTGGAATTGCAGGACGTCTCGCTGATGGACGCCCCGGCGGTTACCCTGGCCCGCCAGGCTGGCCCGGTCAAAGGCAATGTACCGCTGCCGTTCCACCTCACCTACGACCCGGCCCAGGTCAAGCCCGGCCACCGCTATGCGGTAAGCGCGCGCATCGAGCTGGACGGCAAGCTGCTGTTCATCAACACCGAACACCACGGCGTCATGCTCGATGGCAGTGACCCACAGCCCGTGCGGATCAAGGTCGATCCAGTCCGCTGATACCCGTATTCATCTGCTTACAAGGAAAGCTTCATGATCCGCACTTCCCTGCGTTTCACCACCCTGTGCGCCGGCCTGCTGCTGTCGGCCACTGCCCTGGCCCTGTCGCTGGGCGACCTGACCCAGAAAGACGCCACCGGCGGCCTGAAGGATGCCCTGACCCAAGGCGCACAACTGGCCGTCAAGCAGCTGAGCACCCCAGGCGGCTTCAGCAACAACCCGGACGTGCGTATCGAACTGCCAGGCAACCTGGGCAAGGCCGCCAAGGCGATGAAGATGTTCGGCAAGGGTGAACAGGTCGAAGCCCTGGAAACCAGCATGAACAAGGCCGCCGAGGCTGCCGTACCGCAGGCTCAGGCGATCCTGGTGGATGCCGTGAAGAACATGAGCGTGACCGATGCCAAGGGCATTCTCGGCGGCGGTGACGACTCGGCCACCCAGTACCTGAACAAGAGCAGCCGCGAGCAGATCCGCGCCAAGTTCCTGCCGATCGTCAAGCAGGCTACCGACAAGGTTGGCTTGGCCCAGCAGTACAACAACTTTGCCGGCCAGGCCGTGGCGTTGGGTGTGGTCGACGCCAAGAGCGCCAGCATCGAGAACTACGTGACTGAAAAGGCGCTGGATGGCCTGTTCGAGATGATTGCCAAGCAGGAGCAGAGCATCCGCCAGAACCCGGCTGAAGCGGCTACCAGCCTGGCCAAGAAGGTCTTCGGCGCCCTCTGATGGGGCCCTGGGGCTGCTTTGCAGCCCATCGACGCGGTTCGTCGCTACGACAAGCCAGTTGCTCCCACCTCGACCACACCGGCCTCAAGCCATGTGCAAATACCTGTAGGAGCGGCCTTGTGTCGCGATGGGGCGCGTAGCGGCCCCAGGTTTTCAGCTTCGCAGCAAAGATTGCCGGGGCCGCTGCGCGGCCCATCGCGACACAAGGCCGCTCCTACAAGGGCCAGTGCTGGCTTGAAGAGATATCCAAGACAGTTACCTCGAGCCATGTGCAGTACCTGTGGGAGCTGGCTTGCCGGCGATTGGAGGGCAAAGCCCTCCCCTGCGGTCCTCAGCCCTTCTTTACCCTGAACCACGCCGCATACAACGCCGGCAGGAACAGCAAGGTCAGCACCGTGGCCACGATCAAACCACCCATGATCGCCACCGCCATCGGCCCGTAGAACACGCTACGCGACAACGGAATCATCGCCAGCACCGCCGCCAGTGCAGTCAGCACGATTGGGCGGAACCGCCGCACCGTGGCTTCGATGATCGCCTGCCAGCGCTCCAGCCCCGCCGCGATGTCCTGCTCGATCTGGTCCACCAGGATCACCGAATTGCGCATGATCATCCCCGCCAGGGCAATGGTGC
>NZ_OPYN01000067.1 GCF_900277125.1 Pseudomonas inefficax | reverse complement strand
TGCAACTGGATCTGGATACGGTCGGCATAGTCCTTGAGCACCGCGTAGTCGAAGCCATCACCGGTCAGGGCATAGATGTTGCCGAAGGTGGTGCCGAACTCGTCATTGAAAAACGGGCCCTGGATTTCCGGCGGCAAGGTGTGGCGGATGTCCGCGACCTTCTTGCGGATCTGGTACCACAGCTCGGGAATGTCCTTGGAATGCAGCGAGTCGCGGGCCATGAAGGTGACCTGCGATTCGCCTGGTCGGGAAAACGAGACGATCCGCTCGTACTCGCCGGTTTCCATCAGCTTCTTCTCGATGCGCTCGGTAACCTGCCGCGACACTTCCTCGGCAGTGGCACCAGGCCACAGAGTACGAATGACCATGGCCTTGAAGGTGAACGGCGGGTCCTCGCTCTGGCCGAGCTTGGTGTAGGACATGGCGCCAATGGCCGCCAGCAGGATCATCAGGAACAGGACGATCTGGCGGTTGCGCAGCGCCCAGGCAGAAAGGTTGAAACCCATCGCGACGTACTCCTTGGACGTCAGGTTCACTACGCGATTGGTACGGTCCACGGGGCGTATCTCATGGCCCTCGCGCAATACATGGCCACCCGCGGCGACTNCCCNGTCGCCGGGGGCGAGGCCTTCGAGCACGGGTACGCTGTCGGCACCATAAGCCCCCAGGCGTACCACTGCCCGCTCCAGGCGGCTGTCCTTGGTGACCCGCCAGACGTAGGCCTGCCCGTTTTCCGCAGTGACTGCCGACAGCGGCACCGCCAGCGGGATCAGCCCTTCGTGGGCGATGAATACCCGGGCACTCTGGCCCAGCTCCGCCGGTGTGGCGGCCGAGGTAAAGGCGATGCGGGCAGCGAAGGTGCGCGACCGCGGGTCGGCGGCCGGTGACAGCTCGCGGATGCGCCCCTGGAAGCGCTCTTGCGGGTGCGACCACAGCTCCACGCTCACCGGCTGGCCCACGGCGAAGCGGGCGAACTGCTGCTCCGGCAGGCCGATGGCCACTTCCCGCTCGCCATCGGCGGCCAGGGTGAACACAGTCTGCCCTGCGGCGACCACCTGGCCCACTTCCACCTGGCGCTTGGCAATGACACCTGCCTGAGGTGCACGCAACACGGCGTATTCAGCCTGATTGCCGGCCACGTCGAACTCGGCCTTGGCCTGCTTCAGGCGGGCGAGGCCGGCGCGGTAGAGGTTTTCGGCGTTATCGAACTGGGAATGGCTGACCATCTGCCGGTCTAGCAGCTTCTGGTAGCGATCGCGCTCGGCGCGCACCAGCGACAGGTTGGCCTCGGCGGCTGCCAGCTGGGCACGGTTGGCTTCCAGCTGCAAGCGCACATCCTGCGGGTCCAGTTCGGCGAGCGGCTGGTCGGCCTTGACCCGCTGCCCTTCCTCGACCAGGCGTTTGCTGACCTTGCCGCCAATGCGGAAAGCCAGCTCCGGCTCGAAGCGCGCACGCACTTCACCGGGGTAACTGTCGGCAGCGGCTTCGGCCGGCTGCGGCTGCACCACCAGCGCCGGGCGCGGCGCGGCAGGTGGGGCGGCTTCCTGGCCGCACGCCGTCAGGAGCAGAGCAGCGACGGTGGGCAGGGCGATGGACAAGGCATGGCGCAACATGATGAATCCTTTCGCGAAGGGCACGACTGAATATTTATACTGGCTAGTATATTAAATCAGCGAACCGGAGCCGGGAAGCCAGGCCCGGAAGAAAATCAATATCAATGCAGGACGCGATCTGCAGCCGGAAGCTGTTCGAGCCGGTAAGATGGTCGTCCTTTTGAAAAGATGCGGATTCCAATGTCTAACGACGCACCCATCGGCCCGGGCCGGCCCAAGGATCTGGCCAAGCGCGAGGCGATTCTCGAAGCGGCCAAGGCCCTGTTCCTCAGCCTTGGCTACGCCAACACCAGCATGGATGCGGTCGCCGCGGCGGCAGGTGTTTCAAAGCTCACCGTATACAGCCACTTCACCGACAAGCAGACACTGTTCGGCTCGGCGGTGATGGCCACCTGTCAGATCCAGTTGCCTGACCTGCTGTTCGAGTACCCCGAGGGGGCGCCGGTGGAAGAGGTGCTGCTGACCATTGCCCGTGGCTTCCAGGCGCTGATCAGCAGCGATGAAGCGGTCAAACTGAGCCGCCTGATCATGGCCCAGGGCAGCCTCGACCCGAGCTTTGGCGAGTACTTCTACGAAGCCGGGCCCAAGCGCGTGCTGGCCGGCATGGAAGCGCTGCTGCGCGGGGCGCATGAGCGTGGGTTGCTGCGTGTCGACAACCCGCTGCGTGCGGCGGAGCACTTCTTCTGCCTGGTCAAGGGCGCACCGGATTACCGGTTGCTGCTGGGGTGCGCGGGGCCGCTGGAGGGGGATGAGGCCGAGGCACATGTGCGCGAGGTGGTGGGGGTGTTCTTGCGGGCATTCCAGCCCTGATATCAGGCTGCCTGTGCGGGCCTCTTCGCGGGTAAACCCGCTCCCACAGGGTCGATGTGATCTTGAAGTTTGTACAGCACCTGTGGGAGCGGGTTTACCCGCGAAGAGGCCCGAACAGGCATAGCCAAATCAGGCCTTCAGCGCCTTCTTCGGGTAAATGTCATACCGGCTCGACTTACCCTCAAGGCTGTGGCTTGGCTTCGGCCCATCGATGATAGGCGCCTTGCGCGGCCGCTTCACCACCACCCGGTGGCTGGCCAGCGCCAGGGCGGCTTCGAGCAGGGCCGGGGCATCCAGGTCATCACCGACCAATGGCCGGAAAACGCGCATTTCCTTCTTCACTAGCGCGCTTTTGTCCCGGTGCGGGAACATCGGGTCGAGGTAGATCACCTGCGGCGCCTCCCCTTCCCAAGTGCGCATGCGCTCGATGGCATTGCCGGTCAGCAGGCGCATGCGCCCCACGATCGGCCCCACCTCCTCATCCGACCGCGCCCGCGCCAGGCCATCCTCAAGCAGCGCGGCAATCAGCGGCTGGCGTTCGACCAGGGTCACCTGGCAGCCCAGGCTGGCCAGTACGAATGCGTCCTTGCCCAGCCCGGCAGTGGCATCCAGCACCTGCGGACGCACGCCCTGGGCAATGCCCACCGCCTTGGCGATCATCTGCCCGTTGCCACCACCGAACAGGCGCCGATGCGCGGCCTGGCCTTCGACGAAGTCCACCCGCACCGGCCCCGGCGCCTGCGGGCCCAATTGCTGAATCTGCAAACCATCAACGCCCACCTGCACGGCAAACCCGGCAGCATCGTCCTGCAGCGGCAACTCAAGGCGCTCGGCCCACGCAGCGGCTTGCGCCTCGAATTCAGCCGACAGCGCCTCGACCCGGATACCTGTGCCCTGCTCTTCCATCATTCACACCTAGAAATTGAACCCAGCCACTAATGTATCGGCCCTC
>NZ_OPYN01000066.1 GCF_900277125.1 Pseudomonas inefficax | reverse complement strand
AGGTGGTGGTCGGTGACCAGCACCTTGAGCCCGGCGGCCTTGGCGGCAGCCACACCGTCGACGCTGGAAATGCCATTGTCCACGGTGATCAACAGCTGCGGCTGGCGCTGCAGCGCCACCTCGACGATTTCCGGAGTCAGACCGTAACCGTATTCGAAGCGGTTGGGCACAAGGTAGTCGACATGGGCCGCACCCAGCAGGCGCAGGCCCAGCACGCCGACGGTACTAGCGGTGGCGCCGTCGGCATCGAAGTCGCCAACGATGAGGATACGCTGGCGCTGGTCGATGGCCTCGACCAGCAGGTCCACGCCGGCCTCGATGCCTTTGAGCTGCTGATATGGCAGCAGGCGCGCCAGGCTTTTGTCCAGCTCGGCCTCGCTCTGCACGCCGCGAGCGGCGTACAGGCGGGTCAGCAAAGGCGGCAGGTTACCCAGGAATGGCAGGGTCGGCGGCAACGGGCGAGGTTCGATACGCATGGGTAATTCAGCCGCGCTCACCCAGCAGCCATTCCAGCTGCACTTCATGCTGGCCTCGGTCGTCGGTGACGAACAGCGTGCCTTCACTGATCATCACGTCCCACTTGATGGTGCGTGGCATGTCTGTGGCGAGGGTTTCCAGCACCTCCTGCGGCACGGCGGCGATGCTCAGGTTCTTCAGGCCCTTGACCGCATCTACCACTTTGTTCTGCCATACGCGCAGGCTGCCGTAGGCCAGCAGGCTGGTGCGCTCGGTGCGGCGTGAACACCAGGTCAGTCGGTCGGCGTCCGGCTGGCCTACTTCGATCCAGTGCAGGATGCGATCGTCCAGGCTCTTTTCCCACAGCGCTGCTTCGTCCACATCGGACAGGCCACGGCCGAACGACAGGTTTTCGTTGTACCACAGGGCGTAGGCCAGCAGGCGCACGACCATGCGTTCTTCGGTTTCCGACGGGTGGCGGGCGGTGGTCGGACGGACGTTTTCGTACACGCCGCGGTCGAGGTCGGTCAGGTTCAGTTCGAATTTGTAGGTNGTGGACGGCTGGGCCATGGTCGACGGGCTTCGTGCAAAAGAAAAGCGGCACAGTCTACCCCATCCGCTCCTTCCATGCGCCGGAGCAGTACCCGGCGAANCCGACGTGTGATAAAACCACGGCTCTGCCCAGCTGCCACGGATGCCCCATGTCGAAGCCCAGCAAACCACTCGCCGGAATCAAAGTTGTCGAACTCGGCACCCTCATCGCTGGGCCGTTCGCCTCGCGCANCTGTGCCGAATTCGGCGCCGAGGTGATAAAGGTCGAATCGCCCGACGGCGGCGACCCATTGCGCAAATGGCGCAAGCTGTACGAGGGCACCTCGCTGTGGTGGTTCGTGCAGGCCCGCAACAAGCAGTCGCTCACCCTCAACCTCAAGCACCCCGAGGGCCGTGAGATTCTCAAACGCCTGCTGGCCGAGGCCGACATCCTGATCGAGAACTTCCGCCCAGGCGTGCTGGAAAAACTCGGCCTGGGCTGGGACGTGCTGCATGCGCTCAACCCGCGCCTGGTAATGGTGCGCCTGTCGGGCTTTGGCCAGACCGGGCCGATGAAAGACCAGCCGGGCTTTGGCGCGGTAGGCGAGTCGATGGGCGGCCTGCGCTACATCACCGGCTTCGACGACCGACCGCCGGTGCGCACGGGCATTTCCATCGGCGACTCGATTGCTGCCCTGTGGGGAGTTATCGGCGCACTGATGGCGCTGCGGCACCGGGAAGTCAACGGCGGCCAGGGCCAAGTGGTGGACGTCGCCCTCTACGAAGCGATCTTCGCCATGATGGAAAGCATGGTCCCGGAGTTCGATGTGTTCGGCTTTATCCGCGAACGCACCGGCAACATCATGCCGGGCATCACACCCTCTTCCATCCACACCAGC
>NZ_OPYN01000065.1 GCF_900277125.1 Pseudomonas inefficax | reverse complement strand
TTGGCTGGAAGCTCAACCAATACCGACACCACGAACACCAGCACAACCCACGCCATGCCCTTGCGGCTCATGGCTGCATCACCAGGTTGAAGCGCAGGCCCTTGCCATCCTGCTCCAGCCCCCATTGCAGTATCTGTGCACCTTCTGCACGCAGGCTTTGCAACCAACCTTGCAACACTCGTTCGTCGGCCACCTGCCCACGCAGTTGCCAGGCCTTGCCCTGCGCATCGACCTCGGCCAGTTCGATCTGTCGCGCCTGGGCCGACTGGCGTAGCCGCTCCAGGTTCAACGCCGGGCCACCTTGCAAGCTGGCGGCTTGTTCGGCCAGCCCGCGCCACTGGTTGAGCTCGCGCCACTGCGCAAGACCCGCGCGCAGGGCCAGGAAGGCCAGCAACAGGGCAATCAGTGCCCAGGCGAGCCTCAAACGATGACGCTGTAACCAGGCCCGGTTCATGAGGTTGCTCCCAAGTCGAAAACCACCTGGCCGTCCTGCACCTGGACGGAGGCCCCAGCCGCTTTCGCCATGTCGCTCCATGGCGGCGCACCGCCCTCGCCTTCCAGCCGCAGGTGCCAGCGCTGGCCATCGAAGCGCACCGCTTGCAGGCGCCAGCTGGGGTGGTCACGCAGCCAGGCCTGCAACGCCGCCTCCAGATCCTCTAGCTGGCGCGTGCGCAGTTGCTGTTGCAGTTCACTTTCGCGCAGGCGCTTGAGGGCCTGCGCGGCGTAACGGGGGCCGGCCTGCTCACCGGTTAGGGCGATGACCTGACTGCGCCAGATTTGCCCCTGGCCCCACTGCTTGCTCAACCACAGCCCGCCCCAGACGGCAGCCAATACCAGGCAGGCCGCAAGCAGCCGCTGCTGCGCCCGGGAAACCACCGGCAGCGAGCGCACCTTGCGGGTGCGCTCGAACAGGCCGGGCAATTTATCGAGCGGTGCCAACGTGCTTGGCCAGTCACCGCTCAACGCGACCTTTTGCAGCTGCGCCCACGGTTGCCGTGGCACCTCGCCCAGTGCATCCGGCCAGGCCAGCCAGTGCTCCTGCCGGTCTTCGCCCATCCCTTTGTAAAAATACATGCCGGGGGTTCGCTGCCATTGCCAGGCACGGCCCGCCTCGGGCGCCGGCAGCAGCTGTAGTTCTGCCCAGCAACGGACTACCTGCAAGCCCCATTCGGCACACTGCCCGCGCCAGTCGTCCAGTTGCTGGCGGGTTACCACCAACAACCGAAGATGGCCGGGGTCGCGGGCCAGGCAGGCGCAAGTCACCTCGTCGACGGCCTGTAGCAAGCGGTCTTCGAGCAACAGCGGCCATTCTTCACGCTTGAGTCCGGGCGGTGCCGGCACGCGGAAATAGCTGCAGGCCTCGGCAGGCAGGATCAACGCCACACGGGCTTGCAGGTTGGCCGGCGGCTCGCCCTGCCCATGGCGTTGCACAAGGCCGTCCTGGGCCAGCGC
>NZ_OPYN01000064.1 GCF_900277125.1 Pseudomonas inefficax | reverse complement strand
CAGCCAGGTCGGGCAACTGCAGCGGCGTGGTCTGTTGCAAGGTGCGGTACTTGTCTTCGCTCAGCCCGGCCAGGCTCGGCCCGTCACGAACGATGCGCGGGCGGGTGAACACCATCAGGTTCTGCTTGGCGTTCTTGGTGGCGTCGGAGCGGAACAGCCGGCCCAGGTAAGGGATGTCGCCAAGCAGCGGCACGCGCTGGTCGCTGGTGCTCAGTTCGTCGCTGATAAGGCCACCGAGGATCACCAGGCCATTGTCCTCGACCATGACCTTGGTCTTGATCTCGCGCTTGTTGGTGATCACGTCGCTGGCCGCCGTAGTGTCGGCGATCGACGACACTTCCTGGACGATGTCCAGGCGCACGCTGTTGTCGATGTTGATCTGCGGCTTGATGCGCAGCTTCACCCCGACCTCCTTGCGCTCGATGGTCTGGTACGGGTTGGCGTTGTTCTGCGTCACCGACCCGGTGACGAAGGGCACTTCCTGGCCGACCAGGATCGACGCCTCGGCGTTGTCCAGGGTCAGCAGAGTGGGCGTGGACAGCAGGTTGAAGCCGCTCTTGCCCTTCAGTGCGTTGACCAGCATGGCGAAGTTGAAACCGCCACCGAAATGGCCGATACCCGCCATGGCGCCGGTGGTGCTGGACAACAGGTCACCAAGGGCCTCGTTGTCGCCGCTGGCAGCGGCCCCGGCGATGCTGGCGATGTTCACACCGTTGCTGCCGAAATTGACGATGCCGGCACCGAACTTCTCGTCGGCGAACAGCCACTGCACGCCCAGTTCCTGGGCGCTGCTGTCGGACACCTCGGCGATGATCGCTTCCACCACTACCTGGGCACGACGGATGTCCAGTTGCTCGACAATGGCGCGGTAGGCGGCCAGCTCGCTGTCGGGGCCGACCATGACCACGGCGTTGGTGCCTTCTTCGTATTCCAGGCGGATGCCCGAGCCCCCGGCGGCAGGCACTGCGGGCCTGTCCTTGCCCTCCCCTTCGCCCGCACCTTCAGAGGGCGCCATGCCTTCCTGGCTGAGCCCGCGCAACACCTTGACCACTTCGCCAGCATTGGCATGGCGCAGGTAGATGACCTGGGTACTGCCGCTGCCTGGTGCGTCCTGGGGGCGGTCGAGCTGGCGCAGCAGGCTGGCGATACGCTCCAGGTTGCTGCGCCAGTCGGTAACGACCAACTGGTGCGCCGCCGGGTAAGGTGTGATCACACCGACCCGTGGGTCGATCAGGGGCTTGAGAATGCCCAGCACCTGCTCGCTGGCGGCGTTGCGCACATTGAATACCCGAGTAGCCACGCTGTCGCTGCCTTCCCCCTGCTGCCCTCCCGTCTCCACCGGCACCGGCTCAAGGCGAGCGGCCTGGTCGGGGACGATCTTCACGCTGCCGTTGGGCAGGTCGACAGTGGCATAGCCCTGGGCGCGCAGCTGGGCCAGGAAAATGTCGTAGATGGCATCGGCGTCATGCAGGTCGACGGTGCGCACCGTGACCTTGCCCTTGACCCGGGGGTCGACGATGAAGGTGGTGCCGGTGATA
>NZ_OPYN01000063.1 GCF_900277125.1 Pseudomonas inefficax | reverse complement strand
CCCTTCTGTCGCTCTTTACGTACCTGATCAACCCAGCGGCGCAGGGCTGTAGGGCCGACGTCCATTGATGCGCAGACGTCGGGAATCGAGCAGTGGTCATCTAGAACCATGCTGGCAGCACGTTGCTTGAACTCGCGGGTGTAGGTCTTTCGTTCTTGCATGAAACCTCCTGATTGGGCGAATCATATCGCCCTTAAGAGGTGTCCGGGATCATTAGGCCAGTTCACCTTGTGTCGCGATGGGTCGCAAAGCGGCCCTGGCAACCTTCGCTGCGAAGCTGAAAATGTGGGGCCGCTACGCGCCCCATCGCGACACAAGGCCGCTCCTACAAGCATATGTGCCTGCCCCTAAAAAAAGAAACCCCGGGCGCTGGGGAAACACGCCCGGGGCCAAGCGAAAGCCCTTGAGGGCTTCCCGTGACAACCCTGCCAGCGCCGGAGCAAAGCACTGGCGGGGTTGCCCTACAATGTCTGATAAACCACTCAGGCAAAGGTTCCATGGGGTTGCTGACGCTGCTGCAATGCCGCGATCACACAGGGCTGCAAGCGCCCTTCGGCAATCTGCAGGTCACGGTGCAGGCCATCCACCAAATCGATCAACAGGCGTTGTTCCTGCAACTGACGCTCGCTTACCGTGCGCCGAAGGGTGATGCCGGCAAGGCGGTCGTGAACGGTCAATTGGCGATTACCCTGGGCATCGGCGACGCCAAGGTGGGTCTGATAAGGGGTCAGGGCTTCGTTGAGCAGTCTGCAGATTCTTTCCATCCGGATCACTCGCTGCGTGGTGGGATATAGAGGAACTGACCAACAGACGCAGCGGAAAGTTCGTTACACCGCGGCTGCTTCAGTGAGCATGCGGGGCCGAGGTGACAGTTTGAATACGCCGCCAAGGGCGCACCTGCAGTGCTTGCAGGGCACGCTGCAGGCATGGCATCGACAGCGGCCACGGCAACTCGGCAAGCACCCACAGGCCACGGTTTCTGGCCTCTTGG
The DNA here is from genome assembly GCF_900277125.1 of Pseudomonas inefficax. Taxonomy (GTDB): domain Bacteria; phylum Pseudomonadota; class Gammaproteobacteria; order Pseudomonadales; family Pseudomonadaceae; genus Aquipseudomonas; species Aquipseudomonas inefficax. The sequence goes on along the minus strand of NZ_OPYN01000063.1, from coordinate 180,716 downwards.
GCAAGGTTACAGCGCGTGGGGATAGCCTGGCCGACGAACAACAAGGCGCGTGTTCGGTGCTGCTCGAGCAAGGCAAGGCCGTCCCGGGTTGGCATGGCGTGGTCAAGAATCAGCAGGTCGGGGCGGTGGTCGGCGTTCAGGCAGGCGTCGAGGTCTGCGCTGGTTTCACTGATACGCACGTGAAACATGCCTTGGGCATTAAGGGCCTGGTGCAGAAGAATCTGGTGGGATGGGCGAGCCTGGTGAATCAACACGTAGGGCTGGTGCATGAAAGCCGCTCCTGGTGGGAGGACCGGCTAATCTAGGCTTGGCGCTGGGTGAACTGAATAGGATTTTTCTGATTGGATTGAGGGAAAGCCTGAAATCATTGGGGCCGCTTTGCGGCCCATCGCGACACAAGGCCGCTCCTACAGGGGAACGCGCCTGTTGCATGGGTCGCGATCTCCTGTAGGAGCGGCCTTGTGTCGCGAAAGGGCTGCGCAGCAGCCCCCTGGCGATAGCAATGCTTACAATGGTTTGCCGCGGTTACCATGCTGGCTGACAAAGCCCTGCACAGCCTTCAGGTCATTGGCCAGCACCGTGCAACGCTCCTCACGGCTGAACAGGTCGCTGAGGTGCGCCGGCAGTTCCAGCGCCTTGCCAACACCGGCCTTCTCCACCGCTTCCGGGAACTTGACCGGGTGCGCAGTACCCAGCACCACCATCGGCGTGTCCAGGCTGCGGCGGCATTCGCGGGCGGCCTTGACGCCAATTGCAGTGTGCGGGTCAAGCACCTCACCGGTGGCGGCGAACACTTCGGCGATGGTTTCGCAGGTCTGTTCGTCGCTCACTGCCAGCGAGTCGAACAGTTTGCGCGCTTCGGTCCAGCGGTCTTGCTCGACACTGAAGCCGCCACCTTGCTTGAAGTTGGCCATCAGCTCGGCAATGGCGCCACCGTTGCGGCCGTGCAGGTCGAACAGCAGGCGCTCGAAGTTGGACGAGACCATGATGTCCATCGACGGCGACAGGGTCGCGTGCAGGGTTTCCTTGACGTACTGGTTGCCGCTCATGAAGCGGTGCAGGATGTCGTTGCGGTTGGTGGCGACGATCAGCTGGCTGACCGGCAGGCCCATGTTACGTGCCAGGTACCCTGCGAAGATGTCGCCGAAGTTGCCGGTCGGCACCGAGAACGCCACGGAACGCGCCGGGCCACCCAGCTGCAGGGCAGCGTGGAAGTAGTAGACGATCTGGGCCATGATCCGCGCCCAGTTGATCGAGTTGACCGCAACCAGGCGGGTGCCCTTGAGGAACGACTGGTCGGCGAAGCTGGCCTTGACCATTTCCTGGCAGTCGTCGAAGTTGCCTTCGACGGCGATGTTGTGGATGTTGTCACCGAAGATGGTGGTCATCTGCCGGCGCTGCACTTCCGACACGCGCTGGTGCGGGTGCAGGATGAAGATGTCGACGTTGTCGCAACGACGGCAGCCTTCGATGGCGGCCGAACCGGTGTCCCCGCTGGTAGCGCCGATGATCACCACGCGCTCGTTGCGCTTGGCCAGTACATGGTCGAGCAGGCGACCGAGCAGTTGCAGGGCGAAGTCCTTGAACGCCAGGGTCGGGCCGTGGAACAGCTCCAGGACCCACTCGTTGCTGTTCAACTGACGCAGCGGGGCAACCGCGGCGTGGGCGAACTCGCCGTAGGTTTCTTCGAGGATCTTCTTGAAGTCGGCGTCGGCGATGCTGCCTTCGACGAACGGGCGCATCACCCGGAAGGCCAGTTCGTGGTACGGCAGGCCGGCCCACGAGGCGATTTCTTCCTGGGTGAAGCGTGGCAGGTTTTCTGGGACGTACAGGCCGCCGTCGCTGGCCAGGCCAGCCAGCAGGACGTCTTCGAAATTCAGGGCCGGAGCCTGGCCGCGGGTGCTGATATAGCGCATGGGTGCAAACCTTCGATGCTGGGGCCGGGGCCGCACTGGCGGCCCGACGGCACAATTGTTAGTTGAGCTGCTCGACGCGAATGCGCACGACCTTGCCGACCACGTCCTGCAGGGCTTCCAGGGCAACGATGGCGTCGTTGATGCGCTGCTCGACCACGCGATGGGTCAGCAGGATCATCGGCACCAGGCCGTCCTGTTCCTCAGCTTCCTTCTGCATGATCGACTCGATGTTGATGCCGCGCTCCGAGAGGATGCTGGCCACCTGGGCCAGTACGCCCGGGTGATCCTTGGCCTGGATGCGCAGGTAGTAGGCGCTTTCGCAGGCTTCGATCGGCAGGATCGGGTGGGCAGACAGCGAATCCGGCTGGAAGGCCAGGTGCGGCACGCGGTTTTCCGGGTCGGAGGTCATGGCACGAACCACATCGACCAGATCGCCGATCACCGACGAAGCGGTAGGCTCCATGCCGGCACCAGCGCCGTAGTACAAGGTGGAACCGGCGGCGTCGCCGTTGACCATGACGGCGTTCATCACGCCGTTGACGTTGGCGATCAGGCGGTCGGCCGGGATCAGCGTCGGGTGTACGCGCAGCTCGATACCTTCGGCAGTGCGGCGGGCTACGCCCAGGTGCTTGATGCGATAGCCCAGGGCCTCGGCATAATTCACGTCTGCAGTGGTCAGCTGGGTGATGCCTTCGGTGTAGGCCTTGTCGAATTGCAGCGGGATGCCGAAAGCGATCGAGGCGAGGATGGTCAGCTTGTGCGCGGCATCGATGCCTTCAACGTCGAAGGTCGGGTCGGCTTCGGCGTAACCCAGCGCCTGGGCTTCGGCCAGCACGTCCGGGAAGGCACGGCCCTTCTCACGCATTTCGGTGAGGATGAAGTTGCCGGTGCCGTTGATGATGCCGGCCAGCCAGTTGATGTGGTTCGCCGACAGGCCTTCGCGGATGGCTTTGATCACCGGGATGCCACCGGCCACGGCCGCTTCGAAGGCAACGATCACGCCCTTCTCGCGGGCCTTGGCAAAGATTTCATTGCCGTGCACGGCAATCAGCGCCTTGTTGGCGGTGACCACGTGCTTGCCGTTTTCGATGGCCTTGAGCACCAGCTCGCGGGCCACGGTGTAGCCACCGATCAGCTCGATGACAATGTCGATCTCCGGGTTGCTCGCAACTTCGAACACATCAGCGGTAATGGGGGTACCGGTAATCTGGCAGTTCGGGTTCTGCGAGCGCATGGCAATCTGTGCCACTTCAATACCGCGCCCGGCACGGCGGGCGATCTCCTCGGCGTTGCGCTGAAGTACATTGAAGGTTCCGCCACCGACGGTCCCCAACCCACAGATGCCTACTTTGACCGGTTTCACTGTGAACTCCCCATTGAACGGCCGACACCTATGCCGACCGTGAAACATGCCGTCACCCCATGACGACGGCGTACTGAATTGGATTACTTGGCCAGTGCCAGCTTGGCGACCTGCGGTGCCGGCTGGTAGCCCGGAATGACCTGGCCGCTTTCAAGGACGATCGCCGGCGTGCCATTGACGCCGATCGACTGGCCCAGCTGGAACTGCTTGCCGACCGGGTTGGCGCACTTGGCGGCTTTGATTTCCTCACCCTCGACCATCTTGTCCATCGCCGCACGGCGGTCGCTGGAACACCAGACGGCCTGCAACTGCTGGTCACCTGGCGAACCGAGGCCCTGGCGCGGGAAGGCGACATAGCGCACTTCGATACCGCGGCGGTTGAGCTCGGGCACTTCGGCATGCAGCTTGTGGCAGTACGGGCAGGTGGTGTCGGTGAACACGGTGATGTGCGACTTGGTCTCGCCCTTGGCAGGATAAACCACCATCTCGGCGGCTGGAATGCCATTGATGAGCTTGGCAATGCCCAGGCGCTCGGTCTTCTCGGTGAGGTTGACCGGCTTGCCGTCCTGGATCTGGAACAGGTAACCCTGCATCACGAACTGGCCGTCGCCGCTGGCATACAGCACGCGGCCGCCCTGCAGCTTGACTTCATACAGGCCGCTGACCGGGCTGCTGGCCACGCTTTCGACGGGCACTTCCAACTCGAGGTTCTGCAACGACTTACGAATGGCCTGCTCGGCAGTGGCATTGCTGTCGGTTGCCGCAGCAACGGCAAAGGTACTGGCCAGCGCCAACGCGGCGGCGGCGAAAAACTGGGTCACGCGCATGGGAACTCCTGAAGGCGGACAGGGGCCGGAGGGCGTCACCTGCGGAAAATACGCGGTGACCGTGCGGCCCTTGGTGCAAACCGCCCAAGCCTACCACATCAAACCGCCGGTGAAGGGCCTTGCAAGGACCGGTCGGCGGAACATGAAAAACATTCATCCACGCGGGTGGTGCTGGGCATGCAGTTGCTGCAGGCGAGCCTTGGCGACATGGGTATAGATCTGCGTAGTCGACAGGTCACTGTGGCCCAGCAGCATCTGCACCACGCGCAGGTCGGCGCCATGGTTGAGCAGATGAGTAGCGAAGGCATGGCGCAGGGTGTGCGGCGACAGCGGCTTGTCGATACCGGCGACCCGGGCATGGTGCTTGATGCGATGCCAGAAGGTCTGGCGGGTCATCTGTTCGCCACGCTGGCTGGGGAACAAGACGTCGCTGGGGCGGCCATTGAGCAGTTCGGCGCGGCCATCGCGCAGGTAGCGCTGCAACCACAGCACCGCCTCCTCGCCCATGGGCACCAGGCGCTCCTTGCTGCCCTTGCCCATCACCCGCAGCACGCCCTGGCGCAGGTTGACCTGATCGAGGGCCAGGCTGACCAGCTCGGTGACCCGCAGGCCGCAGGCGTAGAGCACTTCGAGCATGGCGCGGTCCCGCTGGCCGATGGCTTTGCCCAGGTCCGGGGCTTGCAGCAAGGCTTCGACGTCTGCTTCGGACAACGACTTGGGCAGCGGCTTGCCCAGTTGCGGCATATCCACTTGCAGGGTGGGGTCGATGGCCACCAGCTTTTCCCGCAGCAGGTAGCGGAAGAAGCCGCGCAGGCCGGACAGGAAGCGCGCCGTGGAGCGCGGCTTGTAGCCCTGGTCGAGGCGCCAGGCCAGGTGGTCGAGAATCAGCTCGCGGCCGGCGTCGGGCAAGCTGACGCCATGTTCCTGCAACCAGCCATTGAACAGGGCCAGGTCGCTGCGGTAGGACACGCGGGTGTTGTCGGACAGGCCCTTTTCAAGCCACAGGGCGTCGAGGAACTGGTCGATCAGGGGGTGGTCTAGGGCGGGCATTCGGGGCTGCTGGGTGTTGAGGGTGGGGCTAGTGTTTCACAGCAGCTTGGGGGTTGTCTGTACTGGCCTCTTCGCGGGTGAACCCGCTCCCACAAGGGTCACACAGGTTCCGAAGGCGGTGATATCCCTGTGGGAGCGGGTTTACCCGCGAAAGGGCCGAAACAGGAGAACTCAGGCCTGAGGCAGCACGGGCACAGGCCGCTTGTCCTCGTCGATGGCAACAAAGCTGAACACCCCGTGGATCGCCCGCTCGCGTCCATCCAGGTACATGTTCTCGACGAACACATCCACCTGCACCTGCAAGCTGGTATTACCTACCTTGATGACCGACCCCACCAACTCGACGATCGAGCCCGCCGGGATCGGATGCTTGAAGTCGATGCGGTCAGTCGACACGGTTACCAGCGGCAGGCGGCAGAAGCGCGTAGCGGCGATGAACGACACTTCGTCCATCCAGGCCAGGGCGGTGCCGCCGAAGAGGGTGTTGTGGTGGTTAGTGGTGTTGGGGAACACCGCCTTGGTCACGCGGGTCACCGACAGTTCGGTGCGGCGCAGGATTTCCTGGTCTCGGGTAGTCATGGCAATCACATCTTGGGGGGGGCAAAACGCAAAAAAGCAGCCCGAAGGCTGCTTTTTTCTCGCTAGGCGGCCTCGGCCACCGGGCAAACTGCACTCAGGACAGTTTTTCCTTGATGCGAGCGGCTTTGCCGGACAGGTCGCGCAGGTAGTACAGCTTGGCTTTACGCACGTCACCACGACGTTTCACGGCCAGGCTGTCGATTTGCGGGCTGTAGGTCTGGAAGGTACGCTCTACGCCAACGCCGCTGGAGATCTTGCGCACGGTGAAGGCGCTGTTCAGACCGCGGTTACGCTTGGCGATAACGACGCCTTCGAACGCCTGCAGACGGGAACGCTCACCTTCCTTCACTTTAACCTGAACGACAACGGTGTCGCCTGGTGCGAAGGTCGGGATTTCCTTGCTCATCTGCTCGGCTTCGAGCTGCTGGATGATCTTGTTGGTCATGCTGTGCTCCTAAGATGGATACGTGATCCACCATCGATACGTTTAACTATCGTCCCGCTCGCGGAGATATTCCTCGAGCAGCTTCTTCTCTTCTCCAGAAAGCGAGCGACTTTCCAGAAGATCGGCGCGTCGTTCGAAGGTCCTACCAAGGGACTGCTTCATTCTCCAACGCCGGATGTGTGCATGGTTGCCACTTAGCAACACGTCGGGAACACGCTGATCCGCATACACCTCAGGTCGGGTGTAGTGCGGGCAATCGAGCAGACCGTCGGTGAAGGAATCTTCTTCCGCCGAGTCCACATGCCCTAAAGCTCCGGGCAGCAGCCGTGTAACCGCATCGATCAGTACCATGGCCGGCAGCTCGCCACCGGAAAGCACATAGTCGCCAATCGACCACTCCTCATCGACATGAGCCTCGATAAAGCGCTCGTCGATGCCTTCATAACGACCGGCGATCAGGATCAACGATTCCTGTTCGGCCAGGCCTTTGACCGCCTGCTGAGTCAGCTTGCGGCCTTGTGGCGAAAGGTAGATCACCTTCGCCGCTGCTCCGGTCGCTTGCCTGGCGCTAACCAGGGCGTCTTCCAGAGGCTTGATTTTCATCACCATGCCCGGACCACCGCCAAACGGCCGATCATCCACCGTGTGGTGACGATCTGTGGTGTAGTCCCGCGGGTTCCAGCAAGTCACCTGAAGCAACCCCTGTTTCACCGCGCGGCTGGTAATGCCGTACTCCGTGATGGCCGAGAACATCTCGGGGAACAACGTGATGACGTCTACGCGAAGGTTACCCATCGTTTAGAAGTCCGCGTCCCATTCAACCCGCATCACGCCTGCTTCCAGGTCGATGTCGAGCACGCATTGCGCCGTATAGGGCAACAGACGCTCGCGATCATCCAGGCTGCCTGCGCAGGGCTTGACCACCATTACATCGTTCGCACCGGTCTCCAACAGGTGATCGACCTTGCCGAACAGTTGTTCGTCCTGGTTGATGACCTTCAGGCCCACCAACTGGTACCAGTAGTACTCGTCAGCAGCCAGGTTGGGCAAAAGGCTCCGCGGAATGCAGATTTCGTAACCGCTCAGAAGACGGGCTTCATCGCGATCATCGAGGCCTTTCAGCTTCACGACCAGGCCCTTCTGGGAGCCACGACCGTTGACCAGCTCGACCTGCTTTACCTTGCCTTCGTGCCGAAGCGTCCAGCGCGGATAATCCAACAGGTTTTCAATCGGATCGGTAAAGGAATACACCTTCACCTCGCCGCGAACGCCGTGAACCGAAAAAATCTTGCCAACGACGATGAGGTCGTCAGCCTTTTCTGGCGTCGCGTTCATACTACTCAGGCAGCAGCCTTGGCAGCGTCCTTCAGCAGCTGAGCAACGCGCTCAGACGGCTGTGCACCCTGGCTCAGCCAGTAGTTGACGCGCTCTTGGTTGACCGACAGCTTGACTTCGGCGCCAGCAGCGATCGGGTTGAAGAAACCTACGCGCTCAACGAAACGGCCGTCACGGGCGTTACGCGAGTTGGTCACGGTCAGGTGGTAGAATGGGCGCTTTTTCGAGCCGCCACGGGCCAGACGAATGGTTACCATGTGAACATCGTTCCTATAGTCGGTGCTGCAGTTGATACAGCAGCTGGTACTGCAAATCTGAATGCCAAATAGGCACACGGGTGCCCAAAAGGCCGCATATTCTCGGGGAATACACGGACATTTGCAAATGACTTTTTCGGCAAGGCCCTGCCCTACCGTCCAGATCTGCCGGTTGAGCCGCGAAATCCGCGGCGATTGCCCCGCCACGGCGGGGGTTCTGGGCGCCTGCCGGACAAACGGCAGGCCCCCGGAATAGGGGTTACAGCTTCGGCATGCCGCCGCCCGGCAGCATCCCGCCAAGGCCGCGCATCATCTTGGCCATGCCGCCCTTGGCGGAGAATTTCTTCATCATCTTCTGCATTTGCTTGTGCTGCTTGATCAGGCGGCCGACGTCCTGCACCTGGGTGCCGGAACCGATGGCGATTCGGCGCTTGCGCGAGCCGCTGATCAACTCCGGATCACGGCGCTCGGCCGGGGTCATGGAGTTGATGATCGCTTCCATCTGCTTGAACTGCTTCTCGGCGGCGCCCTGGGCATTGCCCATCTGCGACAGGTTGACCCCGCCGATGCTCGGCAGCTTGTCCATCAGGCCGCCGAGGCCGCCCATGTTCTTCATCTGTTGCAGCTGGTCGCGGAAGTCTTCGAGATCGAAGCCCTTGCCCTTCTTCAGCTTCTTGGCCAGCTTGTCGGCCTTGGCCTTGTCGATCGTCTGCTCGGCCTGCTCGATCAGGCTGAGCACGTCGCCCATGCCGAGGATGCGCGAGGCGACACGGTCGGGGTGGAACGGCTCGAGGGCTTCGGTCTTCTCGCCCATACCGATGAACTTGATCGGCTTGCCGGTAATCGCACGCACCGACAGCGCGGCACCGCCACGGGCGTCGCCGTCGACCTTGGTCAGCACCACGCCGGTCAGCGGCAGCGCCTCGCCAAAGGCCTTGGCGGTGTTGGCGGCATCCTGGCCGGTCATGGCGTCGACCACGAACAGGGTCTCGATCGGCTTGACCGCGGCATGCAGCGCCTTGATCTCGTCCATCATGTCGGCGTCGATGTGCAGACGGCCGGCGGTGTCGACGATGACCACGTCGATGAACTTCAGCTTGGCTTCGCGGATGGCCGCTTCGGCGATGGCCACCGGCTTCTGGCTGATGTCGGACGGGAAGAAAGTGACGCCGATGTCGTTGGCCAGGGTTTCCAGCTGCTTGATCGCCGCCGGGCGGTAGACGTCGGCGGACACCACCATCACGCTCTTTTTCTTGCGCTCCTTGAGGAAGCGCGCCAGCTTGCCGGCGGTGGTGGTCTTGCCGGCGCCCTGCAGGCCAGCCATCAGCACCACGGCGGGCGGGGCGGCGTTGAGTGCGAGATCTTCGTTGGCCGCGCCCATCAGGCTTTCCAGCTCGGCCTGGACGATCTTCACGAACGCCTGGCCCGGGGTCAGGCTGCGCGACACTTCAGTGCCGACTGCACGGTCCTTGACGCTGTTGACGAAATCCTTGACCACCGGCAGGGCAACGTCGGCCTCGAGCAGGGCCATGCGCACTTCGCGCAGCGTGTCCTTGATGTTGTCTTCGGTCAGCTTGGCCTTGCCGGTGACATGGCGCAGCGTCTGTGACAGGCGGTCGGTCAGGTTTTCGAACATGGTGATCCTTTCAGGCCCAGTAAAAGCCGAGGTTTGTCAGGCGCCCAGCGGGGAATGCACACCCGCCGGGCACAGCAAGGCGGCGATTATAGCGAAGTGCGGCGACGGCGCACACCTTGCTGGCGGCCTGGTAGATATTCGGTGGCTGTGCCGGCCTCTTCGCGGGTAAACCCGCTCCCACAAGGTCTGCGCCACACTCGAAACCGGCGCGGTACCTGTGGGAGCGGGTTCACCCGCGAATGCCGCAGCGCGGTCTGTCAGTCTTCCTAGACCAGCGCGATCTATGCCAAACTCCGTCTCTTTAAGGCGCGCCAACCAGGACTTATGTTCTCCTCACCCAGCCTCATCCCCAACCTGATCGCTGCCGGCCTATATATAGCCGCGGCCATCTACCAGGGCTCTTACCTTGCCCAGAACCGCAAGGCGGACAAGCGCCTGCTTGCCCTGCTGGGTGCCTTCGCGGTACTCGCCCAGGCCGGTGCGCTGTTCTTCCAGCTGATCACCCCGCTGGGCCTGAGCCTGGACTTCTTCAGTGCCGCCAGCCTGATCGCCGTGGCGGTCATCGCCCTGACCCTGCTGGCCTGCTTGCGCATACCCGTGGAAAACCTGCTGGTGCTGCTGTTCCCGCTGGGCGCGGTGACCGCGCTGCTGGCCCAGTTCGCGCCCCCCGGCACGGTGCCGCTGGTCAACGAAGAGCCGGGCATCCTCGCGCACATCCTGCTGTCGATCCTGGCCTACGGGCTGTTCACCATCGCGGTGTTCCAGGCGCTGCTATTGCTGCTGCAGGACCGCCAGCTGAAGAACAAGCACCCGTCCGGTCTGATCCGCAACTTCCCGCCGCTGCAAACCATGGAAAGCCTGTTGTTCGGCTTCCTCTGGGCCGGCTGGTGCCTGCTGTCGCTGTCGCTGATCTCCGGCTGGCTGTTCCTCGACAACCTGTTCGCCCAGCATCTGGCACACAAGACCCTGCTGGCCTGTGTCGCCTGGGTGGTGTTCAGCGTGCTGCTATGGGGCCGCACCCGCCTGGGCTGGCGTGGCCACAAGGCCATCCGCTGGACGCTGGCCGGTTTCTGCCTGCTGATGCTGGCCTATTTCGGCAGCAAGCTGGTTCGCGAATTCATCCTGCATATCTGACGGCCGCCCATGGATACCCTGCCGTACGCACCGCTATTCGGCACCCTGGTACTGGCGCTATTGTGGTCGGCGCTGTTCACCGCGGTGGACGCCGCCCGCCTACAACTCAATGGCACGCTGCGCGTCGGCGAGGACGGCCAGCCCGCGTTGCCGGCCCAGGCCCTGGTGCTGTGCGCCAGCCTGGGCAAGCTGCTGGTGCTGGGCCTGGCCTGCCTGGTCGGCCAGCGCCATGACGGCGAGCATGGCTTCTGGCTGGCCGGGTTGGCCGCCACCCTCGTCCTGCTGGTGTTTGCCGAATACCTGCCGCGGCGCCTTGCCCGGCGCAATCCGCAGGCGTTCGCCAGCCTTGGCGCGAGCCTGCTGAAAGTTCCCCTCACCCTGCTGCAACCGCTGGCCTGCCTGCTGGATGGCATTGCCAAGCTGATTCTGCGTCCGTTCCGCGTGCAGCCCACGGCCGTGGCCCTGCACCCGCAGGAAGTCGACGAGTTCGACGAGGACGAGGAACACGAGGCCCCGCGCCACGGCCTGCTGGACGGCCTGCAGTCACTGGACAAGATGACCGTCAACGACATCCTGGTACCGCGCAACGAAGTGGACGGCGTCAGCCTCGACGAGCCGATCGAGCGCATCATCGAGCAACTGATCGTCAGCCGTCACACCCGCCTGCCGGTGTACCACAGCGACATCAACCAGGTTGAAGCAATCCTCAATACCAAGCTGATCAGCCACCTGCTGCCGAAGGCCGAACTGACCCTGGAAGCGCTGCTCGGGGCCTGCTACGAGCCTTATTTCGTACCCGAAAGCACACCATTGCAAATGCAGCTGCTGAACTTCCACAAGCAGCAGCGCCGCCTGGGCGTGGTGGTGGACGAGTACGGCGAAGTGCTGGGCATCGTCACCCTGGAAGACATCCTCGAAGAGATCGTTGGCGAGTTCGAGGATGAACAGAGCCTGGACAACCCCCACGTGCACCCGCAGCCCGATGGCACTTTCGTCATCGACGGCACCGCTTCGCTGCGCGAGATCAACCGCAGCCTGGGCTGGCACCTGCCATGCGACGGCGGGCCGAAAACCCTCAACGGGCTGGTCACCGAAGCACTGGAAAGCATCCCTGAAAGCGCCGTTTGCCTGAAGATCGGCCGCTATCGCCTGGAAATCCTCGAAACAGAGGACAATTGTGCCAGCAAGGTACTGGTGTGGGCCGTGACCCGATAGCTATACTCGGGTCACGCTTACCCAGCCCCGCCGTCCCGCCTGCTACCCGCACCCGGCGCTTGACGGCCAGTCCGCTCCACTGACACGCCCTGCGGTCCTGCTTCAACACCCCGAACAGTGCCCGCCCCCGCCCCTACCCCCCTTGGGCTATCGTCAGTCGGGCGCGCACAACAACAAAACGCTCCGGCGCCCGCGTCGCAGTGCCTGCCTTTGGCATTGCACGCCGCGTGGCTTATCCCAATGGAGCCGGACCAGACTGTCAGGGACCTATTCAATGACAACCAGCAGCACCTATGCCGAAGCGCCTGCCGCACCGGTCAACTCGCCCGCGCGGGTAGCCACCGCCAGCTTTATCGGCACTGCCATCGAGTTCTACGATTTCTACGTCTACGCCACTGCCGCCGCCCTGGTGATCGGCCCGGTGTTCTTCCCGTCCGGGTCGGGCACCGCGCAGATGCTGGCGGCCTTCCTTACCTTCGGTATCGCCTTCCTCGCCCGCCCACTGGGCTCGGCGCTGTTCGGCCACTTTGGCGACCGCATCGGCCGCAAGTCGACCCTGGTCGCCTCGCTGCTGCTGATGGGAGTGTCCACCACGGCCATCGGCGTGCTGCCGGGCTATGACAGCATCGGCGTATGGGCGCCGATCATCCTCTGCCTGCTGCGTTTTGGCCAAGGCCTGGGCCTGGGCGGCGAATGGGGTGGCGCGGCTTTGCTGGCAACCGAGAACGCGCCGGAAGGCAAGCGCGCCTGGTTCGGCATGTTCCCGCAGCTGGGCCCATCGATCGGCTTCCTGGCTGCCAACGGCCTGTTCCTGACCCTTGCCCTGGTGCTCAGCGACGAGCAGTTCCGCGAGTGGGGCTGGCGCATACCGTTCCTGCTCAGCGCCGCGCTGGTACTGGTGGGGCTGTATGTACGCCTGAAGCTGGAAGAAAGCCCGGTATTCGCCAAGGCCGTCGCCCGCCACGAGCGGGTGAAAATGCCGGTGGTCGACCTGTTTTCCAGATACTGGCTGCCGACCCTGCTGGGCGCAGCGGCGATGGTGGTGTGCTACGCGCTGTTCTACATCTCGACGGTGTTCTCGCTGAGCTACGGCGTGACCACGCTGGGCTACAGCCGCGAGACATTCCTTGGCCTGCTGTGCTTCGCGGTGGTGTTCATGGCCTTGGCCACACCACTGTCAGCCTGGCTCAGTGACCGCTACGGGCGCAAACCGGTGCTGATCGTCGGCGGCCTGCTGGCGGTAGCCTCGGGCTTTACCATGGAGCCGCTGCTGACTTCGGGGTCGACCGCAGGGGTGGCGCTGTTCCTCGCCATCGAACTGTTCCTGATGGGCGTGACATTTGCACCGATGGGGGCGCTGCTGCCGGAACTGTTCCCGACCCACGTGCGTTATACCGGCGCTTCGGCGGCGTATAACCTGGGCGGTATCGTCGGCGCCTCGGCTGCTCCGTTCTTTGCCCAGAAGCTGGTGAGCATGGGTGGGTTGAGCTGGGTGGGGGGATATGTATCGGTGGCGGCGGTGATCAGCTTGATTGCCGTGCTGTGCCTGAAAGAGACCCGCGATACTGCACTTTGAACAGCTGGGGGCGCTCTGCGCCCCATTCGCAGCACAAGGCTGCTCCTACAGGGGGATGCGTTACCTTGTAGGAGCAGCCTTGTGCTGCGAATGGGCCGCAAAGCGGCCCCCTGCAGTCCCGTATCAGAACTCGACCTTGACCGCCTGCGCAGCACGGGTCGCCTTGGCCCGTGCCAGTTCGACCGACTCGTCACGCGCCAGGCACACGCCCATGCGGCGGGTACCGTTGATTTCCGGCTTGCCAAACAGGCGAATGGCAGTATCCGCCTCGCTCAGCGCCGCGCCCAGGTTGGCAAAGCTGGTCTGCTGCGACTGCCCCTCGGGCAAGATCACCGCAGAAGCCGAAGGGCCGAACTGGCGCACTACCGGAATCGGCAGGCCAAGAATGGCGCGGGCATGCAGCGCAAACTGCGACAGGTCCTGGGAAATCAGGGTCACCAGGCCGGTGTCATGCGGGCGTGGCGAGACTTCGCTGAACCACACCTGGTCGCCCTTCACGAACAGTTCCACGCCAAACAGGCCACGACCGCCCAGGGCATCGGTAACCGCCTTGGCTACTCGCTGCGACTCGGCCAGCGCCTTCGGGCTCATGGCCTGCGGCTGCCACGATTCCTGATAATCGCCCTTCTCCTGGCGATGGCCGACTGGCTCGAGGAAGGTGGTGCCGCCGACGTGGCGCACGGTCAGCAGGGTGATTTCGTACTCGAAGTCGATGAAGCCCTCAATGATCACCCGGCCTTTGCCGGCGCGGCCGCCTTCCTGGGCGTAGTCCCACGACTTCTGCAGGTCGGCATCGCTGCGCAACAGGCTCTGGCCCTTGCCCGACGAACTCATCACCGGCTTGACCACGCACGGGTAGCCGACATCGGCCACGGCCTTGGCGTAGTCTTCGTAGGTGTCGGCGAAGTGGTACGGCGAGGTTGGCAGGTCCAGCTCTTCGGCGGCCAGGCGGCGGATGCCTTCGCGGTTCATGGTCAGCTGGGTGGCGCGGGCGGTCGGCACCACGGTGAAGCCTTCGTTTTCCAGCTCGACCAGGGTGGCGGTGGCGATGGCTTCGATTTCAGGAACGATGTAGTGCGGCTTCTCGGCCTCGATCACGGCACGCAGGGCCACGCCATCGAGCATGTTGACCACGTGGCTGCGGTGCGCCACCTGCATTGCCGGGGCATTGGCGTAGCGGTCGACGGCGATCACTTCGACGCCCAGGCGCTGCAGCTCGATCACCACTTCCTTGCCCAGCTCGCCACAGCCGCAGAGCAGTACACGGGTCGCGGTAGGCGACAAGGGGGTTCCGATACGGGTCATTTCAGGTCCTCGAAGGCGTCCGGGGCCGCACCAGGCTTGGCGCCACCCGCTGAAAAAGGACCGCTATTCTACACCATCAACCCGCCACGGCGGCCCGCCGGGCGCGAAATGCCATGGCCAGCCACACGGCGGTGACACCGGCGAATTTCGAGGCCATGGCGGTGCCGATCACGGCTGGGGTCAGCGCACCGATCATGCCGAAGAAGATAAAGGTGTCCACCGGGATGCTCAGCGCCGAACTCAGCCACAGGCGGTCGCGCAGCGGCCGGCGGGTGATGCTGAATACCAGCCAGTCGATCAGCTCGGAAATGAAGAACGCGGTGGCGCTGGCCAGGGCGATGGCCGGTTCCGAAGTGACATAAGACAGCACCAGCGCCGCCAGCATGGCGACCAGGGCGCCATGGCCGAAGCGGGTCTGCACCATGTCGCGCAGGATGAACACCAGGCCGCCCCAGGCGGACCAGATGATGTCCAGGTGTGGCGCGCTGGAGAAGGCGTAGTTGATCAGCACTACGCTGCTGATGTAGGCAATCAGATAGAACATGGCGGGTAGTCTGTGGGCAAGCCGCACAGATTACCGCTGGCTGGTTCGCGGGTAAACCCGCTCCCACAGGTACAACATCAGGTTCGAGGGCTACGCGATGCCTGTGGGAGCGGGTTCACCCGCGAAGAATCCAACACGGTGGATGGCACCGGCTGCGCCGGTGTTCGCGGGTGAACCCGCTCCCACAGGGGGGGGCGAGTCAGCTCTAGAGGATGAGGCCGGCTTCCACTGCCCTTTCATGACAAAGTTTGAGCACCGCCCGGCGCTCGTCGTTGTCCATCCGCCCCCAGCGGCCGATCTCGGCCACGGTTCGCTGGCAACCGGTGCAGATATCCTGCTCGTCCAGCGCACAGATACTCACGCACGGCGAGGCTACCGGCCGCTCCACGACATCATTCATCGTCAACCACCAACTCCCGTGCATAACGCTGGGCATTGTGCACGTAATGCGCGGCACTGGCTTCGAGCATGCGCTTCTGCTGTTCGGTCAGCTCGCGCACCACCTTGCCCGGCGAACCCATCACCAGCGAACCGTCGGGGATCTCCTTGCCTTCCGCAATCAGCGCATTGGCGCCGATGATGCAATGCTTGCCGATACGCGCGCCATTGAGGATGACCGCATTGATACCGACCAGGCTGTAGTCGCCCACCGTGCAGCCATGCAGCATGGCGTTGTGGCCAACGGTCACGCCCTTGCCCAAGGTCAGCGGCGAGCCCATGTCGGTGTGCATCACCGTGCCATCCTGCACGTTGCTGCCTTCGCCAATGTCGATCAGCTCGTTATCCCCGCGCAGCACCGCGCCAAACCACACGCTGGCATTGGCCTGCAGACGCACCTTGCCGATCAGCGTGGCGTTGGGTGCGGCCCAACTGGTGGGGTGGCTCTCGACCCGCAGGTCGCCCAGGCGGTATTTCATGCTTGCTCCTCAGGCTGCAACGCAGACGACGGGGTTGGCCCCGCTCAGTTTTCGATGTAACGCTCAGGGGGCTGGTGCAGGCTGATGCCGGCATCGAACAGCAGGTTGACCAGTTCGACGATCATGATCGCCGACAACCCCCAGATCTTGTATTCGCCATAGCGATAGCTGGGCACATACCAGCTGCGCCCCTGGTAATCGATACGGTGGGTATGGTCGCGCGGGTCCTGGCGGAAGAATTCCAGCGGCACGGTGAATACTGCCGCGATCTCGGCATCATTGGCACGGTATTCGACAAAATCGGGGATGAGCCCGACGAATGGCGTCACTTTCAAGCCGTGCAGCGAAATCAGCGGGCTGAGCGGGCCGATCACTTCCACCAGGCCTGGTGGCAGGCCGATTTCTTCTTCAGCTTCACGTAGCGCGGTGAACACCAGGTCCGGGTCTTCCGGGTCGCGGCGACCACCGGGAAAAGCCACTTCGCCGCCGTGAGTGGACAGGCCCTTGGCACGCAGGGTCAGGACCAGTTCGGGCGCTTCGCTGCGGGTGATGGGCAAAAGAACCGCCGCTTCAGGGAACCGTCGGTCGGTTTCCAATGATGCGGGTTGGTGGTTGCTCATTCGGCGAAGTAGCTCGTCCAGCATTGCGCACACTCGTATTCAAGGCCTGCCTTGCATGATGCACCAAAGGCGCGAAGCACCCAAGCCCTGTGCGCTTGCGGCAAACCGGCCGTCGCGCCAAGATAAACCTCAGCAAAGGGAACCCCGAATGAAATATTGCAGCGCCTGCGGCCAGCCGGTCACTCAGCAGATTCCCGAGGGCGACAGCCGCCTGCGGTATGTCTGCGGGTCTTGCCGGATCGTCCATTATCAGAACCCCAACATCGTTGCCGGCGTGTTGCCGACCTGGGGCAGCCGGGTGCTGCTGTGCCGGCGCGCCATCGAGCCACGCCGAGGCTTCTGGACCTTGCCTGCCGGTTTCATGGAAAACGGCGAAACCCTGGACGAGGCCGCCCGTCGCGAAACCGTCGAGGAAGCCTGCGCCCGGGTCGGCAGCATGAGCCTGTACCAGCTGTTCGACCTGCCCCACATCAACCAGGTGCACGTGTTCTTTCGCGCCGAGCTGGCAGACCTTGATTTCGCGATCGGTGTCGAAAGCCTGGAGGTGCGGCTGTTCGAAGAACATGAGATACCGTGGGGCGAGCTGGCTTTCCGCACCGTCACTCGCACACTAGAATGCTACTATCGCGATCGCATCGGGCAGCACTACCCAATAGGCCATGAATACCTGCCGCCGATGAACGTCTCGCCCACCACCTAGAAGCCTTCGGGGATACCGTTACATGCGTTGGTTGCTTGCCCTTTTCTGCCTTTGCGTTACCTCGGTGTCCCAGGCGGCCTTCACCGAGACCATCATCCGCAAGCCGCAGCCGGCAGCGCAAAACCTGTCGCCTTCGCAGCAGGCCATGCAACCGCTGATCGACAAGGTGCTGGTGATCAAGTCCGAACGCCGACTGCAGCTGATCAGCCGTGGCGAACCGCTGAAGACCTACCGTATCTCTTTGGGCAAACAGCCAAAGGGCGCCAAGGAGCGCGAAGGCGACAAGAAAACCCCCGAGGGCCTGTACTGGCTGGACTGGCGCAAGCAGAGCGACCGCTTCAACCTGGCCATGCACATCAATTATCCGAACATCACCGATGCCGCCCGTGCCACCCGTGAAGGGGTGAGTGCCGGCAGCATGATCATGATCCATGGCACGCCGATCGACGACGAGTATCCGGAATGGTACTTCCACACCCTGGACTGGACGGATGGGTGCATTGCCATGCGTAACCGCGACATGCAGGAAGTGTGGGACCTGGTGCGGGATGGCACGTTGATCGAAATTCGGCCCTGATAGCGGGGCTTTCTACTGATGCTGTAGGAAGCTTCCCACCATCAGGCAAGAATGCGCCTTACAAGCGCTTAGGCCAGGTACTGCATCCAGGCGAACCGCTTAATTTTTAGCATCCACGCAGACGAGTACGAAATCCGTACATCATTTGCGGGGTGCTTCAATGCCGTGCCACATTCACCGCGCCACCTGCTGGGCGCTCACCTGCTGCCTGTCCGGTTTGCTGGCCGCGCCCCAGGCGCAGGCCGACGACCCCGCCAGCCAGCAACTGCGCGATCAGCAGCGCGGGCTGCAACAGCTGGAACAGCAACAGCGGCTGGAACGCTGGCAGCGCCAGCCCGCCCCGGCTGAAAGCCGCGACACCACCGCCCCCCTCCCGCACGACCAGCGGTGCTGGGCCATCACCGGCGTACGCGTGGCCGGCAACCGCAAGCTTTCCGACTCGGCGCTAACGCCAACCCTCCGCAGGTTCATTACCCCGTGCATGGGCATCGCGGAAATCAACCGGCTGCTAAAAGCCATCACCCAGCGTTATGTGCAGGCCGGATATCCGACCAGCCGGCCTTACCTGCAGCAACCGCCACATAACGGCGCACCGCTGAACCTGGTCATCGTCGAAGGGTTCGTCGAGTCCATTGAAATGGCCGAACCCGAGTTGCCCCTGTCCCTCCCCGGCGCCTTTCCCGGCCTGCTCGGGCAGCCACTGTACCTGCCAGCCCTGGAGCAAGGCCTCGACCAGCTCAACCGCCTGCGCGCTTATGACCTGTCCGCAGAATTGCTGCCTGGCGAGCTGCAGGGCGGCACCCGGGTTGTCGTGCAGCCACGCAAGGTGGCCTCGCGCGGGCACCTGGACAGCCGCTTCGACAACCGCGGCAGCGATCTCACCGGGCGCCATCGCCTGAACCTCGGCTTTGGTCTGGACAGCCCGCTGGGCCTCAATGATGACCTGCGCCTGTCGCTGAACGGCACGGTGCTCGATGCGCCCGGGCAAAGCCAAGGCATCTCGTTGTACTACAGCATCCCCTACGGCGCCTGGACCTTCGCGCTCAGTGCCAGCGAACTGCGCTACGAGGCGCCGCTGCCCCACAGCCGCCAGGTAACCGACGGCAGTAGCAGCTACCAGGGCCTGAGCATCGAGCGGGTGCTGTGGCGCAACCAGCAAGGCATGCTCAGCGCCAGCGCCCGGCTGGACCGCAAGCAAATGGTCAACCGCAGCGCTGGCGCGGTGATTGTCCAGCAGAGCCCCACCCTGGTCTCCGTGGAGGCGGGTATCAACCTGCTTTGGCTCCAGGGAGGGCTGTGGAATGGCTACCTCGGTGTCGCCCAGGGTATCGACGCCTTCGGCGCTGACCGCTCACCGCTGGGAGCGGAACGCCTGCGCCCGGATTTTCGCAAGTACCGCGCCAACCTGCTGCACCTGCGCCAGGGCCCGGCCAGCCACCCATGGCGCTGGCAGAGCGAGCTGGGCCTGCAATACAGCAGTGACCCGCTACCCGCGGTCGAGCAGTTGCTGGTCAGCGACGATTCGGCCGTGCGCGGGTTTCGCCTGCGTACCTACTCCGGTGCCAGCAGCGCCGTCTGGCGCAACACCGTCAGTCAGCTGCCGGAGGGCTGGGCCGCTCCTCTGCAAGTACGCCCCTACATCGGCCTGGACCTGGGCTGGACCCGCACTGCCGAAGGCAAGCCTTCCCAACGCCTCGCCGGGGCCACCGTCGGTGCCGAACTGAGCCTGCCCGGCAGCCACCTGCGCCTGGGCTACCAACGCGCGCTGCATGCCAGCGACCTGCCACGCCCGCTGCTGGAACCCGGCTTCTGGGTGGTGGAGCTGGCCCTGAACATCTGACTCACCAACAACAAAGAGAACGAGAACATGCAAACACTCTCGCAGTCACCGTCGTCCCGCCCGGATACCTTGCGCTGGGCCATCTTCCTGGCCCTGCTCGGGCCCGGCACCGCACTGGCCCAGGGTGGCCTGGCAGCAACCAGCGGCCCCGGCGGCACACCGGTCATCAACGACGGGCACGGTGTTCCGGTCATCGATATTGTCGCGCCAAACGCCAAAGGGCTATCGCACAATCAGTTCCTCGACTACAACGTCGGCCGCTCCGGGCTGGTGCTGAACAATGCCACCCAGGCCGGGCAGTCGGAACTGGCCGGCGCCCTGGCAGCCAACCCGCAATTCCAGGGCCAGGCCGCCTCGACCATTCTCAACGAAGTGGTCAGCCGCAACGCCTCGCTGATCGAAGGGCCGCAGGAAATCTTCGGTCGCCCGGCCGACTACATCCTGGCCAACCCCAACGGCATCACCCTCAACGGCGGCAGTTTCATCAACACCACGCGCGCCGGCTTCGTGGTGGGCACCCCCGAGTTCGAGGGCAAGCAACTGAAGTACCTCGACACGCTGAACGCCAGCGGTACCCTGCAAGTGCTCGACGGCGGCCAGCGAAACCCCAACGGCGCCCTTGAGCTGATTGCCCCGCGCGTGGACAGCAAAGGGCTGCTGATGGCGCGCAACTCCATCGATATCACCGTCGGTCGCAACCGCATCGACAGAACCAGCGGCGAAATTGTCGAGCACCTGCCCGGCACCCCTTCCAGCATCGATGCCAGCCTGTTCGGCGCCATGCGCGCCGGGCGCATTCGCGTGGTGAGCACCGCAGAAGGTGCCGGTGTGCGTGTGGGGGCACCGCAGTTGCTGGGTATCGACGGGGTCGACATCCAGTCGGCCGGCGCCCTGCAGGTCAGCGGCAAGGCCGACAACCCCGTCGAACTGCACAGCGAACAGGGCGACTTGCGGCTGACCGCTGCCGATGACCTGACACTTGAAACCGTCGATGGGCAAGCTCGGCGAATCGAGGTCAAGGCCGGTAAAAAGCTCACGCTGGACGCCACAACCCGCGAGGACATCGCGCGCGACAGCGAAAACTGGAACAAGAAGTTCCTGTTCGTCACCCGCGAAACCTACAACCGCGAAACCACCACCACCCAGCAGCAGCAACAAGGCAGCAGCTTGCAAGGCAAGGAGAGCGTGCTGTTGCAATCTGCCGACGACATGCGCCTGGTGGCTGCCAAGGTGGATGCTGGCAATGCGCTGACCCTCGACAGCGGCGCCGACCTGATCATCGCTGCCGGCATCGACAGCCAGCACACCGAAGAGCAGGTTCGCCACCGCAAGGACTTGTGGCGCGGTGACAGCGATACCGACCAGTACAAGGAAACCGCGCAAGGCAGTGCACTCCAGGCCCAACGCATGACGCTCAAGGCCAGGAATACCGTCGATGTGAACGGAAGCAGCCTGCACAGCCGCGGCGACATGGCGATCGAAGCCAAGGAGGCAACCATCGGTACCACCGCCCTGCAGGAGCGCGGCACCCGGCGCGACTATCGCGGCGACCTGGTATCCGGCACCTTCTTTGGCGACCGCAAGGGTAACGACAGCGAAGGCCAAGCCGTCGCCGGCAGCCGCGTCACGGCGGATGGCAAGCTGGCCGTGACAGCTGACCAGGTGACCATCAAGGGCAGTACCGTGCACGGCACGGAAGACGCGGTGCTCTACAGCACAAAAGGTTCACTGGCAATCGAAGCCGACCATGGCCGCACCACCTCCACCGACCGTACGAGCGACAGCAAGCTGTTCGGCTTGATTGGCAGCGATAGCGAGAACACCGAGCGTACGCAACAGGTACTGAGCAGCGATGTCAGTTCGGCCACCAATCTGCGCCTGGCCAGCGCCGAGGAAATGCGCATCCAGGGCGCCAAGGTCGCAGCGGGCGGGCACCTGCAGGTAGAGGCCAAGGGCGACCTGCTGATTACCAGCGCGCAAGCGGTTGGCGAGCGCGAAACCCGCAAACAGCAACGTGGTTTCAGCGCCAGCGCCAAGCAGACCCAGGAGGCCGAGGATGGCAAGCCCGAGTCCCGCCAGTACTCGGCCGGCGTGGCCTATGACGTCGCCACTACCAGCAGCAAGCAGCGCACCACCAGCCAGGTCGCCAGTGAGCTTGAGGGCGCCTCGGTGAGCCTTGGCAGCGGGGCTCAACTGCAGGTCAACGGCTCCACGGTGAAAGCCACCGCAGGCGACCTCGATGTGCAGGCACAAAAGATGACCCTGGGGGCAACCCGCAATGACCGCGACAAGACCACCAGCACCACCCACAGTGGCGGCGGCTTGACGGTGACCGGCGGCATCGATCGGCTCGGCAGCTTGTTCGAAGGCCATCACAACCGCCAGGTGCAGACCGAACGCGACAGCAAGGTGCAACGCAGCACATTGCAGGCCAGCGGCGACCTTAAGCTGAATGGCGATGAACTGGTCACAGAGGCCGCACGCGTCAAGGCCGGCAACACCCTGCAGGTGACGGCCAAACGCATCGACAACCGCGCGGTGCAGGATACCGAGGAACGTGAACAAAGCCGTGACGACTGGTCGGGCAGCCTCGGCGCCAGTGTCGAGTACCGCGACCTTACCCGCCCCATCGAACGCCTGGTGCTGGGCGAAGAAGCCGCGCGCTTCCAGCAAGCCTCCCCCGAAGACGCCATGGCGCCGCCCAGCGTTGGCGCCGACATGACCGCGGAGCACCTCAAGCGCCTGGAAAACCAGCGCCGCGGCTTTGCCCAGGTGAGCGAGTTGTCCGGGGGCAAGGTCGAAGTCAAGGCCGACAACATCACCGACCAGGGTACCGCCTGGCGCGCCAACGCCGGCAAGCTGCAGATCGAGGCCCGACAACACCAGATGCAGGCTGCCGAGAACACCCAGGAAAATACCGTGCAACGCCTGGCCTACGGCGGTGATGTGCGCCTGGATACCAGTACCGGCGAAGACCTGAATGTACGCGCCGCCGGCAAAGGCGGCTCGCTGGACAAAAAGGACAGCGCCAGCAGCGCCGTACCCGGCAGCCTGTATGGGCAACAGGGCATCCAGGTGCAACTGGGCAGCTCTGGTCGTTATGAAGGGACGCGCATCGATGGCGGTGAAGGCAGCGTGGTCATGAGCAGTGCCGGTTCGCTGACATTGGCACAGGCAAACCACCACACCGAACAACAGTCACGCCAGCTCGACGGCAATGCCTGGGCCAAGGTCGGTAACCGCCCGGGCAGCACCGGCATCGATGGCCGGGGCTACCTCGACCACGGCCAGAACCAGAGCACACAGCGCAAGGCCCAGGTCGCGCAAATCGACGCCAAGGGCCAGGTACAACTGAACAGTGGCGGCGACCTGTTGCTCGAAGGCACCCGCATTGGCAGCCGCGAGGCCAAGACTGGTGACATACAACTGCAAAGCGGGGGTCGGCTGCAGGTCAAGGCAGCCAGCGACACCCAGAACGCTAGCGGCGCCAAGATGGGCGGCGGCGTGGAATTGGCGGTCAAGGCGGGCAACACCAAAGGCGGTGCCATAGGCGGCCACTTCAGCCACGGCAAGCAGGACGAAGAGGCACGCCAGGCTGTAGCTGCCCAGTTCGCGAGCAACGGCACACTGACCCTGGGCAGCAGCGCCCGCGAGGATATCGCCCTGCATCTCGAGGGCCTGCAGGCCTCGGCCGAACAGATAACCCTCGACGCATCGAATGGCGGCACGCTGCTGGAAGCATCATCTAGCCAGGAGCGACGTGACAACCTCGACATCACCGCCGGGGCGGGCTTCGACATGGCCAAAGGCGCGCTGGACACCCGCGGCCTGCATGGCCGTCTCAAGGTGGAACTCGACAAGCGCGACAACCTGACCTGGAATGCCAGCGACCTGCGCGCCGAGCGCATCGACCTGCAAAGCCGTGGCGATACCCGTCTCGAAGGCGTCACCCTGGAAGCTGGGCGTATCAATGGAATGATCGACGGCGACCTGCGCATCGCCAGCCGCAAGGACAACGTCGATACCCTGAGCGTGAAAGGCGATGCCCGGCTGAGCCAGGAGAAAAACCCGCGGGGCTACGTCAACGCGGCCACTTCGTTGGCAGGGCCGCTGGGGCGCAAGGTGGAGGAAAAAGCTGGCTCCGCCCTGAGCAAGGCAGACCCGGGCATTTCGCCCACCTTCAGCCTCGATGTGTCGCACACGCAGCGCGACACCGTAGGCCAGCAGGCCACGCTCAAAGGTAGCGACGGTATCGACCTGCGGGTTGGTGGCAATGCTCACCTGGTGGGTGCACGCTTGCAGTCGGCCAAAGGTGATGCGGTGCTCGACGCCAACTCGGTGACCCGGGAAACACTGAGCGGTAACGACTATCGCCGGGATGTGTCGATCGATGCGTCCAACTCGCCGGTGGACCTGGGCACGGCGGTGGCCGAGCTGGCCAAGGGCAAGGGTGCGGCGGATGGGGAAAATGCACTGGACCTGGGGTTGTTGAAAACCAGTGGGCACAATCGCAGTGAGCAGTGGGCTTCGAGTGTGCAGGGCAAGAAAAACTGAAGCAGGCGCCGCGCTGGAGGGCACGGGCTTCGTGCCCTCTTTTAGCATTTGGGCCAGACAGTTGATTGGTTGTAGGAGCGGCCTTGTATCGCGAAAGGGCTGCAAAGCAGCCCCAGCAATTTGTGCATATGCGCTGAAACCCGGGGGCTGCTTTGCAGCCCTTTCGCGACGCAAGGCCGCTCCTACAAACGTCGAGCCAGCTTGCCGGCGATAACATCTGTCTACCAGCGCAAGTCTCGCTGCCCTGCAAGCGCCTGGGGCCCAAGCCACTGCACCCCACGCAGCAAAGGCGTCAGCGCCGCCTCCGGCTGCAACTCGACCACCACCTGCGCCCGGCGCGCTGGCAGGTCGGCATCCACGGCCAACTGATGCTGCCCTTGCTGCGCCAATTGCCCGCGCAGGTGCCAGCCGTTGCGGCAATCCATTTCCAGCCAGCCCTGCCCCAAGCCCAGCGACCAGGGCTGGCTCAGGGCAAGATCGGTTACCGTCACGCGGCCTTCGCTGGCGCGGCATTGCTGCCCTGCCCCCTGCACCCGCAACGCGCCCTGCCATTGGCCGGCCAAGCGGTAATCCGTCGCCACCGTCACCTGGGCGCCTATGGCCCTCGCCTCCAACTGCCAGCGCCATGGCCAGCCTTCGGCGCGCAACTGCCAGGCCTGGCCCTGGAAGCCCAGCTGCGCATTCACCTGCAAGCGCCAAGGTTGCACTGTCCAGTGCAAAGGCCCGACCGGGCCCAACTGTTGGGCCTGGCCTTGCCACAGGCTGCCACTGGCGTCACGCATTGGCAGGCCGAACGCACGTACCACCCAATTGGCCGGAAGCTCAACCAATACCGACACCACGAACACCAGCACAACCCACGCCATGCCCTTGCGGCTCATGGCTGCATCACCAGGTTGAAGCGCAGGCCCTTGCCATCCTGCTCCAGCCCCCATTGCAGGAGCTGTGCACCTTCTGCCCGCAGGCTTTGCAACCAACCTTGCAGCACTCGTTCGTCAGCCACCTGCCCACGCAGTTGCCAGGCCTTGCCCTGCGCATCGACCTCGGCCAGTTCGATCTGTCGCGCCTGGGCCGACTGGCGTAGCCGCTCCAGGTTCAACCCCGCGCCACCTTGCAAGCTGGCGGCTTGTTCGGCCAGCCCGCGCCACTGGTTGAGCTCGCGCCACTGCGCAAGGCCAGCGCGCAGGGCCAGGAAGGCCAGCAACAGGGCAATCAGTGCCCAGGCGAGCCTCAAACGATGACGCTGTAACCAGGCCCGGTTCATGAGGTTGCTCCCAAGTCGAAAACCACCTGGCCGTCCTGCACCTGGACGGAGACCCCAGCTGCTGTCGCCATGTCGTTCCATGGCGGCGCACCGCCCTCGCCCTCCAGCCGCAGGTGCCAGCGCTGGCCATCGAAGCGTACCGCTTGCAGGCGCCAGCTGGGGTGGTCACGCAACCAGGCCTGCAACGCCGCCTCCAGATCCTCTAGCTGGCGCGTGCGCAGTTGCTGTTGCAGTTCACTTTCGCGCAGGCGCTTGAGGGCCTGCGCGGCGTGCCGGGGGCTGGCCTGCTCACCGGTCATGGCGATGACCTGACTGCGCCAGATTTGCGCCTGGCCCCACTGCTTGCTCAACCACAGCCCACCCCAGACGGCAGCCAGTACCAGGCAGGCCGCGAGCAGCCGTTGCTGCTGCCGGGAAGCCACCGGCAGCGAGCGCACCTTGCGGGTACGCTCGAACAGGCCGGGCAATTTATCGAGCGGTGCCAACGTGCTTGGCCAGTCACCGCTCAGCGCGACCTTTTGCAGCTGCGCCCACGGTTGCCGTGGCAACTCGCCCAGTGCATCCGGCCAGGCCAGCCAGTGCTCCTGCCGGTCTTCGCCCAGCCCTTTGTAAAAATACATGCCGGGGGTGCGCTGCCATTGCCAGGCACGGCCCGCCTCGGGCGCTGGCAGCAGCTGTAGTTCTGCCCAGCAACGGGCTACCTGCAAGCCCCACTCGGCACACTGTCCGCGCCAGTCGTCCAGTTGCTGACGGGCTACCACCAATAACCGAAGATGGCCGGGCTCGCGGGCCAGACAGGCGCAAGTCACCTCGTCGACGGCCTGTAGCAAGCGGTCTTCGAGCAACAGCGGCCATTCTTCACGCTTGAGCCCGGGCGGTGCCGGTACGCGGAAATAGCTGCAGGCCTCGGCAGGCAGGATCAACGCCACACGAGCCTGCAGGTTGGCCGGCGGCTCGCCCTGCCCATGGCGTTGCACAAGGCCGCCCTGGGCCAGCGCCCAGTGCCAGACAACGCCCGGTCGCAGCAACAGCCACGGCTCGGCCGGGGTGCGCCGCCCCCATTCAAACTTCATGAGCGCCCCCATGGGAGGGCGAAAGTGCAGACATAGGGTGCTCCATCACGCTGCAGCTCCAGACGCACGCCACGGCCGGGGTGCGCAGGTTGGTCGGAAGGCCAGGCCAGCCAGCGGCCGCCCTGGTAATAAAGAACATTCATGGCACTGACCCGCTCGAGCCGGTCGCGCTGGACCCAGCGTGGGGCGGCGGCAGCGTAGAGGTCGGCCGAGCTTTCCAGCAGCAGGCGCTGCTCGCGGGCCTCGAAACGCAGGCGCTGGCGCTGCAGGCGCGAGCCGCCTTCGGCTTCCGGCATGCCGGTGATGGCGACCCAGAGCAATTGGTTGCTTGCTGGTTGCCAGTCCAGCCAGCGGCTGGCCAGGGGTAGGCGCTGGTCGTACAGACGGCGCATTACCGGGCTGTCGAAGCGACGCTCCAGGGCCAGGCAGAAGTCCAGTACTGAAGTTTCCTGGTTGGTGGTCTGCAGGCGCTCGCGGACCTTGAGCCAGCCATTGACCAGGGCGGCGAGCATGATGCCGAGCATGGCGGTAAGCGCCAGCGCGACCATCAGCTCGATCAGGGTCAGGCCGGCCTGGCGGTGCTTCACAGGCTGGACACTGGGCTGACGGATATACGCCCTCCCTGTGGGAGCGGGTTCACCCGCGAACACCGGCACAGCCGGTGCCATGCACCGAGTCGCCTGCTTCGCGGGTAAACCCGCTCCCACAGGGGCAGCACAAACTTCATCATTTCTGTAACTCATGAGTGCTCTAGGATCAGGCAGGCCTGGCGCTGCTTCATGGGCAGGCACCTGCGCGAGGTGGAACTTGGCCTCTGTGGGAGCGGGCGCGCCCGCGAACACCGGCGAAGCCGGTGCCATGGACCGAGTCGCCTGCTTCGCGGGCATGCCCGCTCCCACAGGGAGCGCACAAGCTTCACGGTTTCTGTAACTCATGGCCGCTCCAGGAACATGCCGGCCTGTCGCTGCTTCACAGGCTGGATACTGGGCTGACGGGTATACGCCCTCCCTGTGGGAGCGGGTTCACCCGCGAACACCGGCGAAGTCGGTGCCATGCACCGAGTCGCCTGCTTCGCGGGTAAACCCGCTCCCACAGGGGCAGCACAAACTTCATCATTTCTGTAACTAATAAGTGCTCCAGGATCAGGCAGGCATGGCGCTGCTTCATGGGCAGGCACCTGCGCGGGGTGGAACTGGGCCTCTGTGGGAGCGGGCGCGCCCGCGAACACCGGCGAAGCCGGTGCCATGCACCGAGTCGCCTGCTTCGCGGGCATGCCCGCTCCCACAGGGGCAGCACAAGCTTCACGATCTCTGTAACTCATGGCCGCTCCAGAAATACGGTGTACTGCCCCAGCGGCAGGCGCTGGTCGCGGTCGGCGAACAACAGCAGCTCGCCACGGCGCAGGTCGCGTACGCCGGTGCGGCGCAGTTGCAGTTGCCAGTGGCAGCGCTGGCCGCCCTGGCTCAGTTCACCGCCAACCTGGCTTGCAGCTGGCCAGTACTGCTCGACGGCAAAGCGGGTTTGCAGTTCTCGCGCGCATAGCAGGCCAAGGCGGTGTTGCTGCAGGTTGTCCTGCACCGCCAGGCGCTGGCGCAGGACCTGGCTGGTAATCACCGCCAGCACAGCGGCGATCGCCAGGGCCACGGTCACTTCCAGCAGGGTGAAGCCACGCTGATGGCGCTTCATGGGGCGACCACCACCTGCAAGCGGCCGTCGCGGCTCCAGGCCCATTGCTGGCTGCCATCGGCCCAGCGCCAGCGCATGCTGCCCGGTTGCGCCCAGCCATGCGGAGTGAACAACAGGCGCGGCTGCGGGCTGGCCGGCCAGTCCGGGCGCAGGCCCTTGGGCCAGTCGCCAAGGGCAACTGCTTCGACCTCCCAGCCATTACCATCGCGCCGGACGAACTCCGGGCGCTGGCCATTCCAGCGCAGCCCGCGCAACTGCCCGGCATGCCGGGCCAGCGCAGCCTGCGCCCGGGTCTCGCTCGCCAGCCGTTGCAGCGCCTGGTCTACACTGGCCTGGCTGTTGCCGAACCCGGCCACAGCCAAGCCGGTCATCAGCCCGGCGATGGCCAGCACCACCAGCAACTCGATCAGGCTGAAACCCCGCTGACGACGCACCCGTTACAGCTCCCAGTTACCCAGGTCGGCATCCTGGCCTTCGCCGCCCGGCAGGCCGTCGGCGCCCAGCGAGTACACGTCGACCCGGCCATGTTCACCGGGCATGCGGTACTGATACGGGGTGCCCCAAGGATCTTCCGGCAGGCGGCGCACGTAGCCGTCGCTGCGCCAGGCCCGTGGCAACGGCTCCTGGGCCGGTTTTTTCACCAGCGCGGTCAGACCCTGCTCGTTACTGGGGAAGCGCAGGTTATCCAGGCGGTACATGTCCAGCGCCTGCTCCAGGGTGGCCAGGTCGGCCATCACCTTCTGTTTCATGGCTTTGTCCTGGTTGCCCAGCACGCTGGGCGCGACCACGGCGATCAACAGCCCGATGATGAAGATCACCACCATGATTTCCATAAGGGTGAAACCGCGCTGGCGGTTACGTCGATGCTGCATGGCAGTACTCCTTGTCGTCACAGTTGCAGGCCCTGGTTGAGTTGCATGATCGGCAGCAGCACCGCCAGCACGATGAACAGCACCACGGCGCCCATCACCAGGATCATCAGGGGTTCGAACAGCGCCATGGCGGTATCGACCTGGCGGGCGAAGCCGCGCTCCTGGTCGTCGGCCACGCGCTCGAGCATGTCGGCCAAAGTGCCGCTGGCCTCGCCGCTGCCGACCATGTTCACCAGCAGCGGCGGGAACTGCTGGCTGGCATCCAGCGCGCGATGCAGGCTGGTGCCGCCCTGCACCTGCTGGCGAACCTGTTCCATGGCCAGGCGGATGCGCCGGTTACCGACGGTTTCGGTGGCCACTTGCAGGGCTTCGAGCAGGGCCACGCCGCTGCCGCTGAGGATTGCCAGGCTGCGTGCCAGGCGCGCGCTTTCCAGCACCTGCAGCAGGCTGCCGATATGGGGCAGACGTAGCAGCAGCTGGTCGCGGCGCAGGCACCAGTGGGGCTTGCGCAACAACCAGCCGCCAAGCACACCAAGCATCAGGGCCAGCCCCAACAGCCAGGGCCCGGCCTGCACCAGCCCTCGGCTCAAGCCGATCAGCAGCGTAGTGATGAGCGGCAGGCTCTGCCCGGCGTGGGCAAACTGTTCGGTGAGCTTGGGTACGACGAAGGTCATCAGGCCTACCACCACGGCGAGTGACACCCCCATCAACACGGTGGGGTAGATCAGCGCGGTACGTGCCTTGTGCTGCTGCCGTTGTACCTGCTCCAGGTGGTCGGCGAGGCGGGTCAGCACCTGGGCCAGGCGCCCGGACCGCTCGCCGGCCTCGACCAGCGCGCAGTACAGGCCGGTAAACGGTGCGCCCTGACGCGCCAGGCTACGGGCCAGGCCCAGTCCTTCGGCAAGCGAGCCGCGCAAGGCCACCAGCACACCGTGCAGGGCGGGCTGGCGCAGTTGCCGTTCCAGGGTAGCCAGGGCGTCGACCAGCGGGATGCCGGCACCGGTCAGGGTGGCCAGCTGGCGAGTCAGTTCGCACAACTGGGCGCGGCTCAGGCGCTGGCGCCGGGGTTGCCGGGTGCCGGTCTCGTGACGCTGCAAGCGGCGGGCGAACAGGCCCTGCTCACGCAACAGCTGACGGGCATGACGTTCGCTGTCGGCCTGCAAGCTGGCCTTGTGGGTCTTGCCGGCGAGGTCGACGGCCTGGTAGCGATAGGTCGGCATGGCTCAGCCCTGCACCACGCGCAGTACTTCGGCCAGGCTGGTCTCGCCACGGGCCAGACAGTCGCTGGCCATCGCCACCAGGCTCTGCCGGCGTGCGGCCAGGTAGTCCTGCATGGCCAGTTCACTGGCACCGTCGTACAACAGGCCGATCAGCCCGGCATCCAGTTCGATGAATTCATACAGGCCCAGGCGCCCGACATAACCGCTGCCCTGGCACTGCTCGCAGCCCACCGCGTGGTAGCTGCTGCCCAGCGCCGCCAGTTCGGGCCACAGGTCGCGTTCCGCCGGCTGCAGCGGGTGCGCGACGGCGCAACTGCACAAGCGCCGCACCAGGCGCTGGGCCAGTACGCCGCGCAGGCACGAGGCGATCAGGAATGGTTCGATGCCCATGTCACGCAGGCGGGTCACCGCGCCCACCGCACTGTTGGTGTGCAGCGTGGACAACACCAGATGGCCGGTGAGGCTGGCCTGTACGGTGATCTGCGCGGTCTCCTGATCACGGATTTCGCCGAGCATGATTACGTCCGGGTCCTGGCGCAGGATTGCGCGCAGGCCGCTGGCAAAGGTCAGCCCGGCACGCGGGTTGATGGCGGTCTGGCCGATGCCGGCGATAGCGTATTCCACCGGGTCCTCGACCGTGAGGATATTGCGGCTGCCGTCGTTGAGGCTGTTGAGGCTGGCATACAGGGTAGTGGTCTTGCCCGAGCCGGTCGGCCCCGTGGACAGCACGATGCCGTTGGGCCGCGCCAGGCAACTGCGCAGGCCCTGCAACACCGCAGTGGGCATGCCCAAGTTGCCCAGCGCCAGCAGGCTGGCCTGCTTGTCGAGCACGCGCATCACCACCCGTTCGCCGTGGATGCCGGGCAAGGTCGAGACCCGCACATCCACTTCGCGCCCCGCCGCGCGCAGGGTGATCCGGCCATCCTGGGGCTGGCGCTTTTCGGCGATGTCCAGACGGGCCATGACCTTGATCCGCGACACCAGCATGGCCGACAGCGCACGCGGTGGGCGCAACACTTCGCGCAGGTGGCCATCGACCCGCAGGCGCACCACCAGGCTCTGCTCGAAGGTTTCTATATGAATGTCCGAGGCGCGCAGGCGCAGGGCCTGGCCGAACAGGCCGTTGATCAGGCGGATCACCGGTGCTTCGTCGTCGCTCTCCAGCAGGTCCTCGATGCGCGGCATTTCGCTCATCAGGCTGTCCAGGTCGACCTGGTCACCGATGCCTTCGATCAGCGCCTCGGTGGCGGCATCGCCAGCCTGATACAACTGGCCGAGGCGTTCGTCAAACAGTGCAGGCTCCAGGTATTCGACCAAGCTGGGCTGGCCATGCACCCGCAGCAGCTCCTGCAATTGGGCACTGTCGGCGTCATGCCGCAGCCATAGCTGCCAGCCCTGCTCCGCAGGGCCCATGGCCACCCCGCTCTGCCGCGCCTGGCGATAAGGCAGCATCACCAGTCACCACCTTCCAGCCGTGCGCGGCTGGAGGGGAACACCTGTAGCAGCGGCGTAGCGTTCTGCGCATCAGCCAGGTCGGGCAACTGCAGCGGCGTGGTCTGTTGCAAGGTGCGGTACTTGTCTTCGCTCAGCCCGGCCAGGCTCGGCCCGTCACGCAGGATGCGCGGGCGGATGAACACCATCAGGTTCTGCTTGGTGTTCTTGGTCGCGTCGGAGCGGAACAGCCGGCCCAGGTAAGGGATATCGCCAAGCAACGGCACGCGCTGGTCGCTGGTACTCAGTTCGTCGCTGATCAGGCCACCGAGGATCACCAGGCCGTTGTCCTCGACCATGACCTTGGTCTTGATCTCGCGCTTGTTGGTGATCACATCGCTGGCCGCCGTAGTGTCGGCAATCGACGACACTTCCTGGACGATGTCCAGGCGCACGCTGTTGTCGATGTTGATCTGCGGCTTGATGCGCAGTTTCACCCCGACTTCCTTGCGCTCGATGGTCTGGTAAGGGTTGGCGTTGTTCTGCGTCACCGACCCGGTGACGAAGGGTACTTCCTGGCCGACCAGGATCGACGCCTCGGCGTTGTCCAGGGTCAGCAGGGTGGGCGTGGACAGCAGGTTGAAGCCGCTTTTGCCCTTAAGCGCGTTGACCAGCATGGCGAAGTTGAAGCCGCCACCGAAATGGCCGATACCCGCCATGGCGCCGGTGGTGCTGGACAACAGGTCACCAAGGGCCTCGTTGTCGCCGCTGGCAGCGGCCCCGGCGATGCTGGCGATGTTCACCCCGTTGCTGCCGAAGTTGACGATGCCGGCACCGAACTTCTCGTCGGCGAACAGCCACTGCACGCCCAGTTCCTGGGCGCTGCTGTCGGACACCTCGGCGATGATCGCTTCCACCACTACCTGGGCACGACGGATGTCCAGTTGCTCGACGATGGCGCGGTAGGCGGCCAGCTCGCTGTCGGGGCCGACCATGACCACGGCGTTGGTGCCTTCTTCGTATTCCAGGCGGATGCCCGAGCCCCCGGCGGCAGGCACTGCGGGCCTGTCCTCGCCTTCTGCTTCGCCCGCACCTTCAGAGGGCGCCATGCCTTCCTGGCTGAGCCCGCGCAACACCTTGACCACTTCGCCAGCATTGGCATGGCGCAGGTAGATGACTTGGGTACTGCCGCTGCCTGGTGCGTCCTGGGGGCGGTCGAGCTGGCGCAGCAGGCTGGCGATACGCTCCAGGTTGCTGCGCCAGTCGGTAACGACCAACTGGTGCGCCGCCGGGTAAGGTGTGATCACACCGACCCGTGGGTCGATCAGGGGCTTGAGAATGCCCAGCACCTGCTCGCTGGCGGCGTTGCGTACATTGAATACTCGAGTAGCCACGCTGTCGCTGCCTTCCCCCTGCTGCCCTCCCGCTTCCACCGGCACAGGCTCCAGGCGAGCAGCCTGGTCGGGGACGATCTTCACGCTGCCGTTGGGCAGGTCGACAGTGGCATAGCCCTGGGCGCGCAACTGGGCCAGGAAAATGTCGTAGATGGCATCGGCGTCATGCAGGTCGACGGTGCGCACGGTGACCTTGCCCTTGACTCGGGGGTCGACGATGAAGGTGGTGCCGGTGATACGCGACACGCTGTCGATGAACTCGCCCAGTTCGGTATCGACGAAGTTCACTTCGTACATCGGCGTGCCGTTGTCGTCGAACACCGGTTCTTCAGCACAGGCCATGGACAGGGCCAGGCTCAGCGCGGCCGCCACGCAATATCTGACAGGCATCGTTCATCCTTGCCGCTTGAAGCCGGTCACGACGGAGCGTGGCGGCCAGGGCAGGCGTTCACGCCGCCCCTGGTTGTTGAAAATCAGGCCATCGCTGTCGATGTCCTGCAGCACGATCCCTGGCGCCAGGCGCTGGCCGCGGGCCAAAGTGCGCACCTGTTCGCCATAGCGCAGCACTACCACGCTGGAGGCCAGTGGCTGGGCCTTGAGGCCGCCGAGGTATTGCAACGGCAGGCGGGTGATGGCGATGGCACCGTCGTCGACGGGTACCTGCCAATGGCCGACCATCAAGCCAGGCAACGGCTTGTCGGCCACTGCAGGCGCAGTGGCCGGTTGCGGCTGGCGGCCCAGTTGCAGCACACACTGGGCCGCCAGCCAGCCGGCCAAGGTCAGGCCAGCGCCAGTCAGCAGGCGCGAGGCGAGCATCACGAGGCCAGCTGCCTTGGGTGCCAGCCCGGGTGGCCCTGCACGTAGCGCACTTCGGGCAGCTGCAGGGACGCCAGTTGCCAGTCGGTCGACTGGCGGGCGAGCCAGGCTTCGACCCGTTGCCACAGCGGCTCGCCGGCCTGGGTCTCGAATTGCAGGCCAAAGGTGCGGCACAGGCCCTGCACCGGCTCCAGGCCACTGATGCGCTTGCCTTGCGGGCTGTAGCTGACACGCCAGGCCTGGCCCTGCCAGCGCGGCAGGTCCTGGCTGTTGTCGAGCAGCAGTGGGTCGCCGAACAGTTGCTCCGCGGCGTTTTCCAGAACCTGCTCGACCTGCCGGGCCGGCGCTTCGACCACCGGTGCCGGGTAGCCACCGGTGAGGCTGATCAGGTGTTCGCGGGTAATGGCCGCCCCGGCGGGCAGCGGGTAGTCGTAACGCAGGCCCGGCAGCAGCACCGGCATGCTGCTGTCGTCGGCCAGCGCTTGATGCAGCAGGCGGTCCCAGCTGCCGCCTCGGGTATCGCGGCGCCACAGCGCCTGTGGCGCGCGGGCCAGCGGTTGATCGAGCCAGGCCGCGTGGCCGGCGCGCTGCTGGCGCAATTCTGCCTGCAATGCCCCGACACGCTGTTGCGCGGCGGGTGCCAGCTGTTGCTCGAAGGCCGGAAAGAAACGCCCGTCGAACTGCCACAGCCCGGCCACGCGCTGGCAGCGCAGGCGAAAGGCGCCGCTGCCCCGGCACCCGGCGAACAGCACCGGCACGCGGCGGCCGCTGGCCTGGCTCACCTCGACCGGTGCCGGCCACAGGTCCTGGCCGCGGGCGCACAGCAGCACGTCGATCTGCGGCACCCGCTCGGCCAGCCACAGACCCGGCCCGGTACCGACATCGGCCATGGCCACCACCAGGTCGGCCTCGCGCCGGGCCTGTTCGAACACCGGTTGCAATGACTGGTACCACTGTTTAAGGGAGGCTTTCTGGTCCTGGGCATAGGGGTCGGTCACGCCGACCACGGCAACACGTGCACCGCCGCGTTCGAAGGTGTGCAATGCCTCCAGGCCTAATGCGCGACGTTGCGTGTCTGCCAGCCCGGCGCCCAGGGTAACGGTGCCAGCCTGGTGATACAGTGCCGGGCTGCGCTGTGGCCACAACACGCGCTCGTCGCTGCTTACCCGCACTTCGCTGCCCAGCAGCAGGCTGCCTTGCAGGCCGCTTTCGCCCTGGGTCAGGTAGGCCAGGCCACTGCCATTCCAGCCCTGGCCGTTCTCCAGGGTCAGGCTGTTGCCTGCCCCAGCCTCGCCGCGCAGCTGTTCGAGCAACGCCGCCAGCACCGCATAGCCGCCCAGCTGGGCAGATGCAGCCTGGCTGGCATCGAGCAGTGGCGCCAGCTGTGGGTAGGTGATACTGGCACTGCTGCCGGTCATCCATGGGGCGCGGCCCAGGTGGCTGACCGGCCCCAGGCGGGTGGCCGGCACCACCGCCTGGCCAGGCTGGCGCGCATCGAGGGTATCGGCCACGTAAAGCAGGTCGAGGCTGGCGCTGCCGCCCTGCTGCCCGGGGAATGCGGAGCAGGCGCCGAGCAACGGTGCCAAGGCACCGATACCCATCCAGCTGATCACTTCGCGCCTGTGCACACTGCTTGCCATCGAACCCGCCATCCTTATCCACGTTCATTCAGGGCACCGGATGTTGCGGCGTTGGCATTACAGTTTGATGGCAGAAATTCGACAGCCATTCCAAAGTGATCTGTAGAGCACATCTCTAAGAGCGAGTCGTTTTAAAGCCGCCTTAACATTTCTGCCAATGAATCATCATATTTGCGCACTAAAGTCGCGGTTTCCTCCAACTCAGCCAACATAAGGACACCCTGATGAGTCGAGATACCGGCGACAACCTGGACCGGAACCAAAGCGGCAACCTGCCGATGGCCAACGTCATGGACGCCTACCTGAGCCGCCGCAGCGTGATGCGCGGTAGCCTGGGCGCCGCCATCGCCATGATTGCCGGTACCGGCCTGACAGGCTGCTTCGACGGTGGTGGTTCCGATCACGATGATCCGGAGCCACCCGTGACTGAGCCGGAAGAGCCGAAACTGGCACTGGGCTTCCAGTCCATAGCGGGCTCGCGCACCGACGCCTGCGTGGTTGCCGCCGGCTACAGCGCCTATGTGCTGGCGCCTTGGGGCACGCCGATCAACAGCAACGGCAACCCGTGGAAATCCGACGGCAGCAACACCTCGACCGACCAGGCCAACGCCATGGGCATGCACCATGACGGCATGCACTTCTTCCCCATCAACGGCAGCTCTGAAGACGGCCTGCTGGCGATCAACTTCGAGTACATCGACACCGCCGCCCTGCACCCGGCCGGCCCGACCACCGATGTCAACGGCAAGCGCCCGGTCGAGGAAGTGCGCAAGGAAATCAACGCCCACGGCGCCGGTGTGGTCCGCCTGCAGAAAATCAACGGTCGCTGGCAGGTGGTCGATAACGACCCGCTCAACCGCCGCTTCACTACCGCCTCGCGCATGGAAATCACCGGCCCGCTACGGGGTACCGACCACGTCAAGACCAAGTACTCCACCGCCGGCACCCACTGCCGCGGCACCAACAACAACTGCGGCAACGGCTACACCCCGTGGGGCACCTACCTGACCTGTGAAGAGAACTGGCCAGGCATCTTCGTCAACAAGGGCACCCGCCCCGAAGACCAGCGCCGTATTGGCGTGGGCACCTCCAGCGGCCAGTACAAGTGGGAAACCGCAGCCGGTGACAGCAGCGAAGTGGCCGACGAGTTCGCCCGTTTCGACGTCACCGTTAAAGGCGCCAGCGCCACCGACGACTACCGCAACGAAGCCAGCACCTACGGCTACATCGTCGAAATCGACCCGTACACCAGCAACACCCTGGCCACCAAGCGCACCGCGCTGGGCCGTTTCCGCCACGAAGGCTGCGCCCCAGGCCTGCCCGTGGCCGGCAAGCCGCTGGTGTGGTACATGGGTGACGACTCGAACAACGAGTACCTGTACAAGTGGGTGTCCACCGCCGTGTGGAACGTCGCCGATGCCAACCCCGCCGACCGCCTGGCCACCGGCGCCAAGTACCTCGACCAAGGCAAGCTGTATGTAGCCCGCTTCAATGCCGACGGCACTGGCGTCTGGTTGCTGCTGGACGTGGCCACCGCCACCACTGGCGGCAGCACCCTGGGCGCACTGTATGGTGACCTGCCAGGTATCATCCTCAACACCCGTGGTGCTGCTGATGCCGTGGGTGCAACGCCGATGGACCGCCCCGAATGGACCACGGTCAACCCGCTCAACGGCGACGTGTACCTGACCCTGACCAACAACAGCGCGCGCACGCCGGAAAAGGTCGATGCAGCCAACCCGCGCGGCCCGAACCGTCACGGCCACATCATCCGCTGGCACGACAGCGACGACCAGCTGAGCTTCACCTGGGACATCTTCGTGTTCGGCGCCAACGCTGCCGGCACCGCCGACATCAACCGCTCCGGCCTGACCGAACTGAACCAGTTCGCAAGCCCCGACGGCATGAGTTTCGATAGCCGTGGCGTGCTGTGGTTCGAGACCGACAACGGCGAGAGCACCGTGACCGACTACACCAACGACCAGCTGCTGGCAGTGATCCCCACCAACCTGGTGGATGCCAGTGGCAAGCAGGTGCCGGTGAATGCACAGAACCAGGTGGACCTGCGCCGCTTCTTCGTCGGGCCGAATGGCTGCGAGGTGACCGGGATAACCTTTACCCCGGACAACAAGACCCTGTTCGTCAACATCCAGCACCCGGAGAACTGGCCGTATACCGACAAAGCTACCGATGCCACCCCGGCAGGTACCACTGTCAGACCGCGGGCTGCGACGGTGGTGATTCAGCGTATCGATGGCGGGGAGATTGGTACCGCCTGACCGGGCGCCGGCCAGTCAGCCTTGTGCTGGTTGTACCGGCCTCTTCGCGGGTAAACCCGCTCCCACAGGTACCGCGCAGTTCTTGAACCCTGTGCAGTAACTGTGGGAGCGGGTTTACCCGCGAAAAGGCCGGTGAATATTACCGAGATATCGGCTCCCGGCTGCGCACCCGCACCTGCTGCGCCGGCACCCGGGCATGCCATTGCACCACACCCAGCGCCTCCACCTGGAACTCGCTGCGTATCACCCGCCCCTCCTCCGCAAACGACAGCTGCAACAGGAAATACCCGCTGTTCAGCAGCAACCCTTCGCTCAGCCGTTCGAACGTTTCGTCATCCACCGCCCCCAGCGCCTGGCGTAGCGCAGCTGCATCCACGTAACCTGACGCCGGCCGGCCGCTGATGATGCGGCTGAGCAACGAGCGCGGATAGCGTCCTTCATACAGCGCTTCCAGCAACGGCAGATGCTCCAGCCCCAGGGCATTGGCATTCAGCCGCCAGCCGGTGGTCTGCGGCAAGGCGCACAGCATCGGGTAACGGCCCTGGCGGCTGGCGTCCGGCTCCAGTAGCAGGTTCAACTCGCTGGTATCGAGCATCGGCTGGTTGGCCGCCAGGCGCGGCGGTTGCTGGCGCAGGTACTGGGCGCTCTCGGCGCCCTGCAGGCGGGCATCGCTGTCGGCATCCAGCCAGTCGGCCAGGGCGTCGACCAGGCGCTGCGCAGCCATGTCGTCGCCCAGCAGATACCGCAACTGGCGCGCAGCACGCTCGCCGTCAGCGCCGAGCAACGCATTGACATTGAAACAGGTGTGCTGGTCGCGCACCCGCAACTGCGCCTGGCCGGCGCCAAAATCGTAGTTCAAAGGCTGCCCACGCAAGGCTTGCCAGAACAGCGGGCTAAGCCGCCAGGTGGGGTCGCGCAGGGCCTGCTCGGCATAAGCCAGGCCGGCCTGCTCCATGGCTCGCGCCTGCACCCGCTGATGCAGCAGGCGCACGTCATCGACCTGGCGCCGGCCATCTTCCACCAGCCAGGCCATGCCCGCCGCCAGCATCGCCAGCACCACCATCACCATCAACAGGGCCGCACCCTGCTGTTGCCTGCCACCCATCCTTGCCTGCCTCTGTCGCCGAATGAAGACGCCAGTCAACACGCCAGGTGTTGCAGGTAGATGGCAGTGACCGTTCGTCATGTGTACGTCATCTGCGCGAGGCAGGATTGCCTTTCCTTTTCATGACCTTACAGGAGTGGTCGCAATGGGTGGCATCGGAATCTGGCAACTGGTGATCGTACTGCTGATCGTATTCCTGCTGTTTGGTACCAAGCGCCTGAAGGGCCTGGGCAGCGATGTGGGCGAGGCGATCCAGGGTTTTCGCAAGTCCATGGGCGGTGAAACTGGCACCATTCCCCCAGCGCACACGCAGGTGCAGCAACAGTGCCCGTTGACCGGTCAGGGTACGCAGCAACCGCAAGCGGACCGTCAGCCCTGATGTTCGAGGTAGGCTTCAGCGAGTTGCTGCTGGTCGGCATCGTCGCGCTTATGGTGCTGGGCCCGGAGCGCTTGCCGGTGGCGGCACGCACCCTCGGGCGCGGCCTGGGCCAGGCCCGCAAGGCCATGCACGCCCTGCGTACGCAGGTGGAGCGGGAGATCGATCTGGGCGTTGTCGAGCTGCCCAATCTCGACCGTGCGCCTTTGCAGCGCCTGGAACAGGAGATCCGCCAAGGCATCAGCCTGAAAGCGGAGCCGGCCAATGATGCGGCCACGGTCGCCGCCACCAAGGAAAACGCTTCATGAGCATTGCCATGGACCCGACGGCGAACATGCCGCTGACCGAACACCTGCGCGACCTGCGCAAACGCCTGGTGCGTTGCCTGGCGCTGGTGGCGCTGGTGTTCGCCGGGCTGTTCCCCTTCGCCCAGACGCTGTACACGCTGATTTCCGAACCGTTGCGGCGCTTTTTGCCGGAAGGCGCCAGCATGATCGCTACCAGCGTCACTTCGCCGTTCCTGACGCCGTTCAAGCTGACCGCGATGTGCGCAGTGTTCGTCGCCATGCCGCTGCTGCTGCACCAGGCCTGGGGCTTTCTGGCACCGGGGCTGTACCGCCGTGAACGGCGCATTGCCCTGCCATTGCTGATATCGAGCATCGTTCTGTTCTATGCCGGCATGGCGTTCGCGTTTTTCCTGGTGTTCCCGATGATGTTCGGCTTCTTTGCCAGCGTGACACCGGAGGGCGTGGCGATGATGACCGATATCAGCCAGTACCTGGACTTTATCCTCGCGCTGTTTCTGGCGTTCGGGCTGGCTTTCGAGATCCCGGTGGCGACATTTATCGTGGTCTGGGTGGGGTTGGCCGATGTGGCTATGTTGCGGCGCAGCAGGCCATACGTGATCGTCGGCTGCTTTGTGGTGGGGATGATTCTGACGCCGCCGGATGTGTTTTCGCAGACGATGCTGGCGGTGCCGATGTGGGTGCTATTCGAGGTGGGGTTGCTGGCTTGTGGATGGTTGAAGCGGCCTGAGCCAGGCAAGGAGATTGTCGCTGGATTGTAGGGCCTCTTCGCGGGTAAACCCGCTCCCACAGGGATCGCACAATATCCGAGAGTTGTGCGATCCCTGTGGGAGCGGGTTTACCCGCGAATAGCCTTGATGCGGTCTAGAACTCGGCGAGCCGCCAGACTTCGTAGGCAGGCGTCTCGTACGGGTGGCTCTGCTTGAGTGCAGCGACGACCTGGGCAATCAGGTCGTCAGCCACCACCAGCTCCACCTTCCACTCTTCCACCACCTCGACCTGGCCGGTTTGCCCGA
Source organism: Pseudomonas inefficax (assembly GCF_900277125.1). Classification (GTDB taxonomy): domain Bacteria; phylum Pseudomonadota; class Gammaproteobacteria; order Pseudomonadales; family Pseudomonadaceae; genus Aquipseudomonas; species Aquipseudomonas inefficax. The sequence continues at coordinate 139,849 of NZ_OPYN01000063.1, read as the reverse complement.
GGAACGGCTGGCTGCCGTCCAGTGGGCGGAACTGGCCCTGGCCCAAGGCCTGCCAGGCGCAGTGGTCATAGTCACCGATGCGCCCGCCACCCGCGGCGAACACAGCGGCTTTGACCACTTCGACGTGGCTGGCGGGGACGAAGAAGGCGAGCTTGTACACGCCTTAGTTCACCCACACCCGTGCGTTACGGAACATACGCATCAGCGCGGCATCTTCCTGCCACTCATCCGGGCGCCACGAGTTCTGCACGGCACGGAACACACGCTCCGGGTGCGGCATCATGATGGTCACGCGGCCGTCGCGGCTGGTGAGGCCGGTGATACCACGCGGCGAGCCGTTCGGGTTGGCCGGGTAGGCTTCGGTGACCTTGCCATGGTTGTCGACGTAGCGCAGGGCCACACAACCGGACAGGTCAGCTGCCAGCAGTGCTTCTTCGCTGGCAAACTCGGCATGGCCTTCACCGTGGGCGATGGCGATCGGCATGCGCGAACCGGCCATGCCCTGCAGGAAGATCGAGTTGGACTTCTGCACTTCGACCATGGCCACACGCGCCTCGAACTGCTCCGAGCGGTTGCGCACGAAGTGCGGCCAGTGCTCGGTGCCCGGGATCAGCTCGTGCAGGTTGGACATCATCTGGCAACCGTTGCACACGCCCAGGGCGAAGCTGTCGGTACGCTCGAAGAAGGCTTGGAAGGCATCGCGGGCGCGGCTGTTGAACAGCGCCGACTTGGCCCAGCCTTCACCGGCACCCAGCACGTCGCCGTAGGAGAAGCCACCGCAGGCGACCAGGCCCTTGAAGGCCTCGAAGTCGACACGGCCAGCGAGGATGTCGCTCATGTGCACGTCGATGGCAGCGAAGCCGGCACGGTCGAAGGCAGCAGCCATTTCGACCTGGCCGTTGACGCCCTGTTCGCGCAGGATGGCCACTTGCGGGCGCACGCCCTTCTTGATGTACGGCGCGGCGATGTCGTCGTTGACGTCGAAGCCCAGCTTGACCGACAGGCCCGGGTTGTCTTCCTCGAGCAGCAGGTCGAATTCCTGGTCGGCGCAGTCGGCGTTGTCGCGCAGGCGCTGGATCTGGTAGCTGGTCTCGGCCCACTGACGCTGCAGCATGCGGCGGTCGTCGTCGAACAGCACTTCGCCGTTCAGGCTGATGGACACTTCACCGTTGTTGACCGGCTTGCCGATCACCGCGACGCACTCGCCCAGGCCAGCGGCGCTGAACTGTGCCAGCACGTCCGGGGTGGCATCCTGGCGAACCTGGATGACCGCGCCCAGCTCTTCGTTGAAGAGGATGGCGGCCACCTCGGCCTTGCTGTCGGTCAGCGGGTCGAGTTGCAGGTCGAGGCCGCAGTGGCCGGCGAAGGCCATTTCCAGCACGGTGGTGACCAGGCCGCCGTCGGAGCGGTCGTGGTAGGCCAGCAGGTGGCCATCTTCGTTCAGGCCCTGAATCACGGCGAAGAACGCCTTCAGGTCTTCGGCGTCGTCGACGTCCGGTGCCTGGGCAGCGATCTTGCCGTAGGTCTGGGCCAGGATCGAGGCGCCCATGCGGTTCTTGCCGCGGCCCAGGTCGATCAGGATCAGGTCGGTCTCGCCCTTGTCCATGCGCAGTTGCGGGGTCAGGGTCTTGCGGATGTCGGTGACCGGGGCGAAGCCGGTGATGATCAGCGACATTGGCGAGGTAACGCTCTTCTCGACGCCCTCGTCGCTCCACTTGGTCTTCATCGACATCGAGTCTTTGCCGACCGGAATGGTAATGCCCAGCTCCGGGCACAGCTCCATGCCGACAGCCTTGACGGTGTCGTACAGGCGGGCGTCTTCACCTGGGTGGCCGGCGGCAGACATCCAGTTGGCCGACAATTTGATGTCGGACAGCTTCTCGATGCGCGAGGCAGCCAGGTTGGTCAGTGTCTCGCCAATTGCCATGCGGCCGGACGCCGGGGCATCCAGCAATGCCAGCGGGGTACGCTCGCCCATGGCCATGGCTTCACCGGTGTAGACGTCGAAGCTGGTGGCGGTGACGGCGCAGTCGGCCACCGGTACCTGCCACGGGCCGACCATCTGGTCACGAGCTACCAGGCCGGTGATGGTGCGGTCACCGATGGTGATCAGGAAGCTCTTGCTGGCTACGGCCGGGTGGCTGAGGACGCGCTGAACGGCATTGTCCAGGTCCAGCTTGCTCGGGTCGAAGTCATCGCCCAGCTCGGCTTCGCGGGTAACCGAACGGTGCATGCGTGGCGGTTTGCCCAGCAGTACGTCGAGCGGCATGTCTACCGGCGTGTTGCCGAAGTGGCTGTCGCTTACGGTCAGGTGTTGCTCTTCAGTCGCTTCACCCACTACGGCAAACGGGCAACGTTCACGCTCGCAGATTGCCTTGAAGCGCTCGAAGTCGACGGCGCTGACGGCCAGCACGTAACGCTCCTGCGATTCGTTGCTCCAGATTTCGTGCGGGGCCATGCCCGGCTCGTCATTGGGCACGTTACGCAGCTCGAAGCGGCCCCCACGGCCACCGTCGTTGACCAGCTCAGGGAAGGCGTTGGAGATACCGCCGGCGCCAACGTCGTGGATGAAGGCGATCGGGTTGGCGTCGCCCAGCTGCCAGCAACGGTCGATGACCTCCTGGCAACGGCGCTCCATTTCCGGGTTTTCGCGCTGAACGGAGGCAAAATCCAGGTCTGCCGAGCTGGCACCGGTAGCCACCGACGAAGCGGCGCCGCCGCCCAGGCCGATCAGCATGGCCGGGCCACCGAGCACGATCAGCTTGGCGCCGACGGTGATCTCGCCCTTCTGCACGTGGTCTTCACGGATGTTGCCCATGCCACCGGCCAGCATGATCGGCTTGTGGTAGCCGCGCACTTCTTCACCGTGCGGGGTGTTGATGGCTTGCTCGAAGGTACGGAAGTAACCGGTCAGGGCCGGGCGACCGAATTCGTTGTTGAACGCAGCGCCACCCAGAGGGCCTTCGATCATGATGTCGAGGGCGTCGACGATGCGCTCGGGCTTACCGTAGGCCTGCTCCCACGGCTGTTCGAAGCCTGGGATGCGCAGGTTGGACACGGTGAAGCCGGTCAGGCCAGCCTTGGGCTTGGCGCCACGGCCGGTCGCGCCTTCGTCGCGTATTTCGCCGCCGGAGCCGGTGGAGGCGCCGGAGAACGGGGCGATGGCGGTCGGGTGGTTGTGCGTTTCCACCTTCATCAGGATGTGCACCGGCTCCTGCACCGCGCCGTACTGGCGGGTTTCAGGGTTCGGGAAGAAACGGCCGGCAACGTTGCCGACGATCACCGAGGCGTTGTCCTTGTACGCAGACAGCACACCTTCGTTGTGCATCTGGTAGGTGTTCTTGATCATGCCGAACAGGCTCTTTTCCTGAGCCTGGCCGTCGATGTCCCAACTGGCGTTGAAGATCTTGTGGCGGCAGTGCTCGGAGTTGGCCTGGGCGAACATCATCAGTTCGATGTCGTTCGGGTTGCGCTTGAGGCCCTGGAAGGCGTTGACCAGGTAGTCGATCTCGTCTTCGGCCAGGGCCAGGCCGAGGTCGATGTTGGCCTTGGCCAGGGCGTCACGGCCACCGGCGAGGATGTCCACCGAGGTCATCGGCTTGGGCTGGGCATGGCTGAACAGGTCAGCGGCCTGCTCCAGCTGGCCGAGCACGCGCTGGGTCATGCGGTCGTGCAGCTCGGCGGCGATCAGTTCGGCGTCGGCTTCGCTCAGGCTGCCGGCAACGTAGTAGGCGATACCGCGCTCCAGGCGCTGAATCGACTGCAGGCCGCAGTTATGGGCGATGTCGCTGGCCTTGCTGGCCCAAGGCGAAATGGTGCCCAGGCGCGGCACGACCAGGAACAGGCGGCCGCTCGGCTCCTGTACCGGCACGCTCGGGCCGTACTTGAGCAGACGGCCCAGCACCTGCTGCTGGTCGGCGGTCAGCTCGCCGTCGACATCGGCGAAGTGGGCAAATTCGGCATACAAACCAGTAACAGCGGGGACTTTCTGGCTCAGTTGCTCGAGTAATTTACCGTGGCGAAAGGCAGAAAGGGCAGGAGCGCCGCGCAGGATCAACATCGTCGGGACAGCCTCAGGAAGGGGTGTGCTTAGAGGCCGTGCATTCTAGCCTAATTCGAAGGGTTTCGGCACCCGCTCTACGCCACGCCTGCCGGGCGGCGGAACCGGACTTTCGGGTCAAAAAAATACACCTGTTTCACGCGCCTTGTAGGAGCGGCCTTGTGTCGCGATGGGGGCGCGCAGCGGCCCCAGATTTTCAGCTCCGCCGCAAATATCCCTGGGGCCGCTGCGCGCCCCATCGCGACACAAGGCCGCTCCTACAAGGGGACCAGGCCGCCATGGCACACAAACCGCTACCAGACAAGCTAACAGTTGTCGAGATATGGTTGGGCCAGTCCTTTGCGTATACTGCAACCTATGTTCGCCCACACTGCTTTGCGCCAGCGTTGCGCCAGATGGCTTTTCGCAACCGGACTCTTTCTGCTGCTCGGTGCCTGCGTTGAAAAACCCAGCACCCTCGAGCGCGTGAAGGAGGATGGCGTGCTGCGCGTGATCACCCGCAACAGCCCGGCCACCTACTTTCAGGACCGCAACGGCGAAACCGGCTTCGAATACGAGCTGGTCCAGCATTTCGCCGAGGATCTCGGCGTGAAGCTGCAGATCGAGACCGCCGACAACCTCGACGAGCTGTACGACAGCCTCGGCAAGCCCTCCGGCCCGGTGCTGGCGGCGGCCGGCCTGGTCACCAGCGAACGGCGCAAGGCCCAGGTCAGGTACTCTCACCCTTACCTGGAAGTGACCCCACAGGTCATCTACCGCAACGGCCGCACCCGCCCCACCAACGCCAAGGGCCTGGTCGGCAAGAAGATCATGGTGCTCAAGGGCAGCAGCCACGCCGACCAGCTGGCCGAGCTGAAAAAGCAGTATCCGGGCCTGGAATACGAAGAATCCGACGCCGTCGAGGTGGTCGACCTGCTGCGTATGGTCGACGAAGGCCAGATCGACCTGACCCTGGTCGACTCCAACGAGCTGGCGATGAACCAGGTGTACTTCCCCAACGTACGGGTCGCCTTCGACCTGGGCGACACTCGCGACCAGCGCTGGGCGGTGGCGGCCGGCGAAGACAACAGCCTGCTCAACGAGGTCAACGAGTTCCTCGACAAGGCGCAGAAGAACGGCACCCTGCAACGCCTGAAGGACCGCTACTACGGCCACGTCGACGTACTGGGCTACGTGGGTGCCTACACCTTCGCCCAGCACCTTCAGCAGCGCCTGCCCAAGTACGAAAAGCACTTCAAGAGCTACGCCAAGGTCGAACAGGTGGACTGGCGCCTGCTGGCCGCCATCGGCTATCAGGAATCGATGTGGCAGCCTGAGGTCACTTCCAAGACCGGCGTACGCGGCCTGATGATGCTGACCCAGCGCACCGCCCAGGCCATGGGCGTGTCCAACCGGCTGGACCCGAAGCAGAGCATCCAGGGCGGCGCCAAATACTTCATGAAGATCAAGGAAGAGCTCGACGACAGCATCCAGGAACCGGACCGCACCTGGTTCGCCCTGGCCGCCTACAACGTCGGCAGCGGCCACCTGGAAGACGCCCGCACTCTGGCCAAGCGCGAGAAGCTCAACCCCAACAAGTGGCTGGACGTGAAGAAGATGCTGCCGCGGCTGTCGCAGAAGCAGTGGTATCGGCAGACCAGGTACGGTTACGCGCGGGGCGGCGAGCCTGTGCACTTTGTGGCCAACATCCGTCGCTACTACGACATTCTTACCTGGGTGACCCAGCCGCAGCTCGAAGGCCAGGTGGCCGAGGGCAGCCTGCATGTGCCCGGGGTGAACAAGGACAAGCCGGCGGAGCAGTCGCCGCCGATGTAAGCCTGCACGGGCCCTTTCGCGGGCTCGCCCGCTCCCACAGGTACATCACAGGTTTTGGAGATAGTGGTATTCCTGTGGGAGCGGGTTTACCCGCGAAGGGGCCGAAACAGGTCAAGACTTGGCCCGGCGAGCCTTGAAGAAGTCGCTGAGAATCTGCCCGCACTCTTCCGCCAGCACCCCGCCCTCCACCATCACCCGGTGGTTCAGGAAGCCCTGCCCGAAGAACTGCCCCTGGCTCTGCACGATCCCTGCCTTGGGCTCCAGCGCGCCGTACACTACCCGCATGACCCGTGAATGCACGATCAGCCCCGCACACATGCTGCACGGTTCCAGGGTCACATACAGAGTGCTGCCGGGCAGCCGGTAATTACTCGCCGATTTCGCCGCCGCGCGAATGGCCACCATCTCGGCATGCGCGCTGGGGTCACTGTCGATGATCGGCCGATTGAAGCCCTGCCCGATCACCTGCCCGTGCTGCACCAGCACCGCGCCCACCGGTACCTCGCCCATGGCTGCGCCTTCTGCGGCCAGGGCCAGGGCCAGGCGCATGAATTCCTGATCACGACTGCGATCGATGATCTGCGGACGCATCAGACCACCGCGATCGCGGCCATCAGGCCGGTTTCCATGTGGTCGATGACATGGCAGTGGAACATCCAGGTGCCCGGGTTATCCGCCACCAGCGCCACCTGGGCGCGTTCGTTCTTGCCTAGCAAGTAGGTGTCGGTGAACCACGGCTCGGTGATGTCGTGGCGGTTGGAGGCGATCACCTTGAAGCTCATGCCGTGCAGGTGGATCGGGTGCTGGTACTGGGTCATGTTCTTCAGCTCGAAGATGTAGCTCTTGCCCTTCTGCAACGTGGCGATAGGGCGCTCGGCGCAGGTCTTGTCGGTGATGTCCCAGGCCTGGCCGTTGATCTGCCACATGCTCGAAGGCTTATCCTGATCCGTAGTGACCGAGACTTTCGCCGCCCATTCGAAATTGAAGTTGAGCTTTTCGGCGTTTTCCAGATCCGGCTCGGCAATCGGGTTGGGCGGTAGCGCCGGCGGCCAGTCGCTCGGCGCGTCGTTGCTGGCTACCGAACGCAAGGTGCCCAGGCGCACGAAACCGTCGCGTAGGGAGATCTCCTGCCCCGCCTCGGGAATGCGGATAGCCAGGCAGATGCGCATGCCCGGGCCGAGCCAGTAGTCATCGTCCAGTGGGCGCGGGTTTACCGGGTTGCCGTCCAGGGCATAGATTTTTGCCTCGCAGTTGCCCTTGAGGTTGATGCGGTAGGTCCAGGTGTTATCAAGGTTCAGCAGACGCACCCGCACCACCTGGCCGGCTGGCAACTCGGTGACTGAATCGGCCTGGCCATTGATGGTGATCAGGCGCCCGGCGGTGCCGTTGCGCGCGGCTTCTCGCGGAATGCTGAAAGGCAGCCAGGCCCCCTGCTCGTCCACGTGCCAGTTCTTCAGGCTCAGCGTGCGCTCATGCCTGAAGCCGGTCGGCTCGCGCTCCTCGACGATCAGCGGGCCGACCAGGCCACGGCCCAGCTCCTCGGAACTGCTGACATGCGGGTGGTACCAGTAGCTGCCGGCGTCCGGCACGCGGAACTTGTAGTCGAAGTACTCGCCAGGCTTGACCGGCAGTTGCGACACATAGGGCACGCCGTCCATTTCCAGCGGCAGGCGAATGCCGTGCCAATGGATGGTGGTTTCGACCGGCAGGTGGTTGATGAAGCGCACCCGCAGCCAGGTGCCCTGGCGTACGCGCAACTCGGTACCCGGGGCAGACGGGCCGAAGGCCCAGGCCTCGGTCTTGAAGCCCGGCACCAGCTCGACGTCCAGCGGTGCGGCGATCAGCTCATAGTCATGCCCGGCGTTGTCATCTTCGACCTTGCCCAGCCAGTAACGCGCCGCGCCACCGGCGCCCAGGCCAACCACAACCAGGCCGGTCAGGCCCTTGAGCATTTGTCGACGGGTGAAGGACATCGGTGCGGGTACCTCGTGTTCTGCGCAATCAAGCTGCCAGCATGGCTGGCGATGAAGGGCGAATACGATACACCTGCAAATGGGAAATATTAAGTGAAGTCTCTTGCACTGCTTTCCGCAGCCTTGCCCTCGGCAGTATTGCCGGGGGCAGCACAAAGCGCGTTGAACCACTGCTGGTCATCCGCGGACGGCACCCGCAAGGCGGCCTGGAGCAGTTGTGGGTCGAGCAGGACGTTCAGGTTCTGCAGGCGCGTGGCGATTTCGGGGTGCGTATCGAACGGATGGGGGTTGGCCAGCCCCAGCACTTCCTCACCCAGTTGCAACGGCGTGCCTTGCAGGTGCGATGCCAGCACCTGCAGCAGGTTGCTGCCACCGTGGGCGAGCAGCAAGCCGTCGATTACCCTGCCCAGGGCAATCGCCCGTAGCAGCGCCTGTACGAACAGCTTCGGGCCAGCGACCTCGGCACCGGCCCGATCAGCCAGCAATTCTTGTGCACGCCCCCAGTGATGAACCGCAATCTGGAAATGGTGCAAGAACTGCCCGGCCAGCCACAAGGTCGGCCGAACCACCCAGGGCGGAGCATCCTCGTCGCCGACCATCGCAGAATACTGCGCGCACATCAGGCTGAAACGTGCGCTGGTTTCGCTGCCTCGCTCCGTATCACGGCGCCTGAAATGGCCCAGTTCGTGGCCGATGATCGAAGCCGCCTCGGCTTGGCTCAAGGCAGTCAGCAATGGTAGCGGCAGATACAACGTGCGCCCCGTGAGTACCTCCCCGCCGGGCTGCAGCAGGACCGGCACGCTGGTGACAAAAAAACCCTGGTCAAGCCCGACCACGATATGGTCCGGGGTCGGCGCTTGCAGCTGCGTTGCCAAGGCCTCGATCCACTGCCACACCGCTGGCGTCGCCTGCCTTCCGAGCGGGCGGGCGAGAAACCTGGCGGTCGGAGACTGCATCAGCGGCCACTGCCTGCGCATTCGCCAGGCCTGGCGAACACACACAACCAGGACAGAGGCCAGCGGCAGCACCACGACCAGCACGCTCATGCCGCCCTGCGCTGCGCGGCTCGCTCCGGAACTGGCCTCATAGAGCAACGCCAGGCACAGCGAACCGGCAAGCATGGCCATGTAGATGCTCAAGCAACAGCCCAGGCCCTGCCAGCTGGCCATCATGCGCTCATTCAGGTACGCCGCAGAGCGCAGCGCCCGCCAAGCGTCTGCCTTCAGCTTGAGCCAGGCCCAGAGGCCGACCAGCAAAGCAGCCAATGCCAGCCAGCAGCTCACGCTGGCCATCACTTTGCGTACGCTTACCCAGTGGCGATCCGCATCGAGCAGGTCCAGTCGGCGCTGCAGGGCCTGCCGCGGCTCGACATGCCTGGCAAGCTCCTTGCGGGCTTCCCACGGCAATTGCTGTAGCAACGCCTCGCTCGGGGCCGACAGCCATTGCCGTATGGTGCGGGCCTGATCCTGCGCCGTGTCGGCCCGCCAGTACTGCACATTACCCCAGCCGAACAACACCAGTGGCAACAGTAGCAGGATCAGGCCCCAACCGAAGCGCTTCATTGCTCCAGAGCGCCGATGGTCACGCCCAGGCTCATCTGGCCGCTTCACCCAGGCGCGCCACGCCAGGAAACAGTTGCGCCAACGTGTGCCTGGCCTGGGCCGCTTGCAGATAGGCATAGAGCAGGTCCACCAGTTCCTGCAGGGCAAGGCGGCGCCCGGCTACGACAGGGGTGCACAACCACAAGCTGACGCGCAGTCCGCCCGCCACGGCTACAGCGTCAGGCGAGGCCAACGCCTTGAAACAGGCCGGCGCCAGCGTTGGCGCGCTGCCGGCCGCCGACACGGTAAAGATCAGCCGGGTGCTGAAATATCGCTGCTCGACCTCGAAGCCGTCGAAGGCATGCAGGGGTGTCGGCGCCTGCGCATTGGTGAAGCACAAGCTATCGGGCGTAACGCTCAGCACCCGCTTGCCATGGCGGCGGTACAGCGCTGCGGCGCATGCCAGCGCCGCCGCCCCGGTGGCGGCCAGGCCGAGGCCGAAAGCAGAGAGCAGCCATATGGCGCCGCTGCTCGCCTGGGGGGCGAACAGCACCGCCAGCGCTATCAGCCATGCACCCAGCCCGGCAAGCAACAGGCCGGTCAAGGCGCAGGCCAGCGCCTTGCCAAGCGAGCGCTCGCGCAGTTCGAAGCCCTCGACCGGGCCATCGGCCTGCGCCTGCAGATACGCCAGGTGGGCTTCGCGTTCGTCGTTATTCATCAGCCTGCAACAGATCCAGTTGCCGTTGCGCATGGGCCGCATCGCGGTAAGCCGCCAGCACTGCGAGCACTTCCTCGTTGTCCAGCTTGCGGCCATTGCTGGCCAAGCCTGCGGACATGATGCGCACCTGCGGCTGCGGCTTTTTCAGCACCATGGCCTGGTTGCCGAAGAACTGCAGTTTCACCACGTGGTGCTTGGGAAGCACGGCTTCGCTGCTCATTTCCAGCGTCTGCACCGTGACCAGCCCTTCATCCTTGACCGAAACATCCTCCACTTCGGCCATGTTTACCGGGGCGTCCAGCGTATCGACGAACAACTGCCGGCGGGTCAGGCGCATGAACACCTGGGTACCGGCATTGCGATGTTGCCAAGTCACCGCGGCGGCGATGAAGACCGTGAAGGCACAGGCTGCGACCGCGCCCATACGTTCCAGGTTGAAGCAGACGGCTGTGAGAATCAGCGAGCCCAGCAACAGTATCGGCCCCCAGACCCGGTAACGCCGGGAATTGGTGAACTCGCTCTGCTCGGGCACACGCTCGATCACTTGCTTGAGTTCGGCGATCACCCGGTCGCGCTGGGCGGCACGGGATTGCTCGTATTCCTGGCCGAGCGAACCGGACAGCTCGGACAGCGGGTCGTTGAACTCGCTCATGGTCATTGCGCCTCCTGCGTCGCCAGGTAATCGGTGAGGAATGCCTGGGCATTGCCCTGATGCGACAGCCCTTCCGAATAGCCGACCTGCAGTGGCTGCGCCTCACCCGGCAAATACAGTTCGCCGCCCCAACTGCCCTGGATGATCAGCACCACGTATTTCTTGCCGTCCACGGTGGTGGAGTAACGGGTATCCCGGCTGGTTTTCTCCACCTGCATTTTCTGGATGCGCATGTTCCAGTCGTGATCGACGCCTTCGATCTGCACCAGCGCTTCGTTGGCGGCGCGGTCACCGATGCGCAGCGTCCATACCTTGGCCCCTTGCGTGCCCATGTAGGCAACTACCTGGTCGGCCACTTCCGGCCGTTGTTCAGCGTGAACCTGGCCCAGCCACAGGCTGAGCGCAGCCACCAGCAGGGCTGTCCATTTGCGATAAACGAGCATGTGTTTTCCATCCTGAAGCGGAACAAACGCCCATTGAAATAAGCCTGGCCCGCACTGCCAACCCCGTTGACCGGTTCGCACAACAGACAGCGCCCTGCGCACAACGACTGTCGCTGAAAATGTGCACGCGTTACCATTTCCGGCCATGCCGCCCGCTGCCAAGGATGCCTAGCGCACATGCGATCTATCAGCCCCTACCTCGATACCGCTTTTTCATTCGATAGCCCCGGGTCACTCGCCGAGGCCGGCGTACTGGACGCAAGCAGCGCGCGAGTGATGGGGAGCGCGACCGGCCACTATCGGGCGCAGACGGTACACGGCGGGTTGCAGTACTTCGATTGCAACCTGCAATTTCCGGAGCCGCTGAGGATCGACAAGGTGCTGCAGCAAAGCCTGTGCATCGTGCAGGTGTTCGACGGGGCGTGGCAGCACACGGTGGACGGAAAGCTCAACAGCTATGCCCCTGGTCAGTTGCACATGCTGGGCCTTGGTGAAAGCCTGGAGGCGCAGGACCAATTGCCCGCCAACAGTCACGCCCGCATGGCCGGGGTGCGTATTGCCGGCGATTACCTGCACGAGCTGGCCCGGGACGATGCGCAGCTGATGCCGCTGCTGGCCCTTGCCGCCGATGGCATGCGCTTCGACCAGTTGCCGCAGTGGCCAACGATAAGCCGCCTGTTCCAGCAGCTGTATCTATCGCCCTACACGGGCGCGCTCAGGCGCCTGCATTGCGAAAGCCTGAGCCTGGCCATCGTGCTGGAACTGGCCAGCCACCTGATCGGCCACAGGCCGGCCGAAAAGCCCCAGGACCGGGGGCACCGCGATTTGGCCATTGAAACGCGTCGCCAGCTTGATGCAAACCTGAATGCCCCGCCCACTGCTGCAACCCTTGCTCGCCAGCTGGGGGTGAGCGAGACCACCTTGCGCCGCGCATTCAGCCATGAGTACGGCCGGTCGCTCCTGCAGTATGTGCGGCAACAGAGAATGGAACTGGCCCGCGCCCTGCTGCTGGAACGTCGCTGGCAGGTCTCGCAGGTTGCCTATCAGGTCGGTTACGCCAACCCTGCCAATTTCTGCCATGCCTACAAGGCGTATTTCGGGCGTTCTCCCGGGGCCGAATAGGGTTTTACCGGATAAAAAAAACGGGCCTGCAATGCAGGCCCGTTTCATCAACCGCTAGGTGGGATCATTCCCACTCGATGGTCGCCGGCGGCTTGCTCGACACGTCGTAGGTAACGCGCGAGATACCGTCGATTTCGTTGATGATACGGCCGCTGACGGTTTCCAGCAGCTCGTACGGCAGGTGCGCCCAACGTGCGGTCATGAAGTCCACGGTCTCGACGGCGCGCAGGGCCACGACCCAGGCGTAGCGACGGCCATCGCCAACGACGCCGACCGACTTGACCGGCTGGAACACCACGAATGCCTGGCTGGTCTTGTGGTACCAGTCGGCCTTGCGCAGCTCTTCGATGAAGATGTGGTCGGCGCGACGCAGGATGTCGGCGTATTCCTTCTTCACTTCACCAAGGATGCGCACGCCCAGGCCCGGGCCCGGGAATGGGTGGCGGTAGACCATGTCGTACGGCAGGCCCAGCTCCAGGCCGATCTTGCGTACTTCGTCCTTGAACAGCTCACGCAGTGGCTCGACCAGTTTGAGGTTCATTTCCTCCGGCAGGCCACCGACGTTGTGGTGCGACTTGATCACGTGGGCCTTGCCGCTCTTGGCGCCAGCCGACTCGATCACGTCCGGGTAGATGGTGCCTTGGGCGAGGAACTGGATGCTTTCCAGCTTGCTGGCTTCGGCATCGAACACGTCGATGAAGGTGCGGCCGATGATCTTGCGCTTCTTCTCCGGGTCGGCTTCGCCGGCCAGGTTGTCGAGGAACTGCTTCTCGGCGTCGGCGCGGATTACCTTGACGCCCATGTTCTCCTTGAACATGGCCATCACCTGGTCGCCTTCGTGCAGGCGCAGCAGGCCGTTGTCGACGAATACGCAGGTCAGCTGGTCGCCGATGGCGCGGTGCAGCAGCGCGGCAACAACCGAGCTGTCGACGCCGCCGGACAGGCCCAGCAGGACGTTGGCCGAACCGACCTGCTCACGCACCTGGGCGATGGCGTCTTCGACGATGTTGGACGGAGTCCACAGGGCTTCACAACCGCAGATTTCCTGCACGAAGCGGGACAGGATGCGACCGCCCTGCTTGGTGTGGGTCACTTCGGGGTGGAACTGCACGCCGTAGTAGCCGCGCGCGTCGTCGAACATGCCGGCGATCGGGCAGCTCGGGGTGCTGGCCAGCACGTGGAAGTTGCCCGGCATCTGGGTAACCTTGTCGCCGTGGCTCATCCACACGTCCAGGCCCAGTACGCCGTCAGCGTCGATGTGGTCTTCGATGCCGTCGAGCAGGCGGCTCTTGCCGACCACGTCCACGCGGGCATAACCGAATTCACGCAGGTCGGAACCTTCGACCTTGCCGCCCATCTGCTCGGCCATGGTCTGCATGCCGTAGCAGATGCCCAGCACTGGTACGTTCAGGTCGAACACCGCCTGCGGGGCGCGTGGGCTGTTGGCTTCGTGGACCGACTCGGGGCCGCCGGCGAGGATGATGCCGCGCGGGTTGAATTCGCGGATCGCTTCATCGTCCATGTCGAACGGATGCAGCTCGCAGTACACGCCGATTTCGCGCACGCGGCGGGCGATCAGCTGGGTGTACTGGGAACCGAAATCGAGGATCAGGATGCGGTGAGCGTGAATGTCGAGGGCCATGACTCAATCTCGTCAGTGGAAATCGGAAACGACGCGGGGCTGTCACGACAGCCCCGCATGCTTGTATTGCTAGAAGCCTCAGCCTACGCGGTAGTTAGGGGCTTCTTTGGTGATCTGCACGTCATGCACGTGGGACTCGGCCATGCCGGCACCGGTGATGCGCACGAATTCCGGCTTGGTGCGCATCTCTTCGATGGTTGCGCTGCCGGTGTAGCCCATGGACGAACGCAGGCCGCCCATCAGCTGGTGGATGATCGCGGCCAGCGCGCCCTTGTAGGGAACACGGCCTTCGATGCCTTCCGGTACCAGCTTCTCGGCACCGGCCGAGGAGTCCTGGAAGTAGCGGTCGGACGAGCCTTGCGCCTGTGCCATGGCACCCAGCGAGCCCATGCCACGGTAGGCCTTGTAGGAACGGCCCTGGAACAGTTCGACTTCACCCGGTGCCTCTTCGGTACCGGCGAACATCGAACCCATCATCACGCAGGAAGCACCGGCGACGATGGCCTTGGACAGGTCACCCGAGAAGCGGATGCCGCCGTCGGCGATCAGCGGCACGCCAGTGCCTTCCAGCGCAGCGGCAACGTTGGCGATGGCGCTGATTTGCGGCACGCCGACACCGGCAACGATACGGGTGGTGCAGATCGAGCCTGGGCCGATACCGACCTTGACCGCGTCAGCGCCAGCTTCGGCCAGCGCCTTGGCGGCAGCGCCGGTGGCGATGTTGCCGCCGATCACCTGCACTTGCGGGTAGGTTTCCTTGACCCAGCGAACGCGGTCGATCACACCTTTGGAGTGACCGTGGGCGGTGTCGACCACAACCACGTCAACACCAGCAGCCACCAGGGCGGCAACGCGCTCGCCGGTGTCCTTGCCGGTGCCGACCGCGGCGCCGACGCGCAGACGACCCTGGTCGTCCTTGCTGGCCAGCGGGTAGGCCTTGGCCTTTTCGATGTCCTTGACGGTCATCATGCCCTTGAGGTTGAACTTGTCGTCGACGATCAGGACTTTTTCCAGGCGGTGCTTGTGCAGCAGCTCGCGGACTTCGTTCTTGTCGGCGCCTTCGCGGACGGTGACCAGACGCTCTTTCGGGGTCATCACGTCGCGGACCTTGGCATCCAGGCGGCTTTCGAAGCGCACGTCACGGGAAGTGACGATGCCGACCAGGTCGCCGTTCGCCAGCACCGGTACGCCGGAGATGTTGTTCAGGCGGGTCAGGTCGAACAGGTCGCGCACGGTGGCGTCGGCGTCGATGGTGATCGGGTCCTTGACCACGCCAGCCTCGAACTTCTTGACCTTGCGCACTTCGCTGGCCTGCTGTTCGATGGTCATGTTCTTGTGGATGATGCCGATGCCGCCTTCCTGGGCCATGGCAATGGCCAGGCGCGCTTCGGTCACGGTATCCATGGCAGCGGAAACCAGCGGAATGTTCAGCTCGATGCCGCGGGTCAAACGGGTCTTGAGACTGACTTCATTGGGCAGTACCTCGGAATAGCCAGGTACAAGGAGGATATCGTCGAAGGTCAGGGCTTCTTGGCTGATACGCAGCATCGCGGGGGCTCCCGGGCGGGAAAAATGGAAGCGCGCCATTATACTCATGCACGGCGCGCCGCTCAATGCAAAATAAGGGCCTTCGGTCAGCCTTGTGGCAGTTTTACCTGTACCACGGCCACCGGCTGGTCGAGCCAGTCGGCGAAGCTGTCGAGAAAGGCCTGGGTAAACCCGGCCTCGCCCCAGTTGTTGAAGATGAACCCCAGGTTGGAAAAGGCACATGGCTGCAGGTAAATGAAGCCATTGATGTCATCTTCGAAGCCGCACAACGGGCAGGTGAAGTTGTCGCTCACCGCCGGCATCCATTCTTCCAGGCTTTCGAACAGCGGCTCGCCCACCTCGCGCCGGCACTCAGGGCAACCGGCCTCTTCGAGGAAACCTTCGGTAGGGGTATAGATGCAGCGTTTGAGCATCACTTCCAGGCCGTTGACCTGCTCGCCGAAGGGCAGTTTTTGCGGGTGCAGGGCTACTTTGCGGGCACCCTCGGCCAGGGCATGGCCCATGCGGTTGCCGGCGCGACCACAGGTGGTCAGCTGTTCCTCGACCACTTTCTCGCGCACCAGCCAGCGCAGGATGGCGCGGGCACGGGCTTCGTGCACCGGGACGGTAGACAGCTTGGGAACGATGATGCTCTGGGTGTTCATGAACGGGACAAGCCTGAAAAACTGCGGTAATGGCGCAATTCTACCGCCTGCTCAGGCGCTGAGATAGCGACCGATCAACGCCAGGCCGCTGGCCAGCACCAGCCACGTGACCAGGCGCACGAAGGCTTCGCGGGACAGCCGATGGGTAAGCCTGCGCCCTGCCCAGAGGCCGACAAGCATGACCGGCAACAGGCAGGCGGCGAGTAGCAGCAGGCTTGGGTCGGCATAGACGCCAGCGATCAGGAACAGCGTCAGGCGCACCAAGGTACTGCAACTGATCAGCGCGCTCTGGGTGGCGCGAACCTGCTCCTTGGCCTCCAGCCGTGCACTCAAGTACAGCGCATAAAGGAAGCCGCCGCTGCCGAACAAGGCACCGAACAGCCCGCCTGCCGTACCCATGGGCATTGCCCAGAAACCGGACAGGCTGGCCGGCCGCACCTTCACCGCCAGCCCGTACAGCGCATAGGCCGTGACGAACAGGCCCATCAGCAGCAGCAACACGTCGGACTTCAGCTGCAGCAGGAATACCACACCCAGCGTGCAGCCAATGGCCATGAACGGCAGTAGCCGCAGCAGTTCGCCGCGCACGACATCGCGGCGCGAGGGCAACAGGTTGCCGAAGGCTGCGACGAAGTCCAGCAGCACCAGCAGCGGAATGATCCGCGACAGCGGCATGAAGTGGATCAGCACTGGGCCGGCCACCAGCGCGGTGCCGAAACCGGCGATACCGAAGACGATGTAGGCAACCCCTACACCAAGCAGGATGGGTAGCCAGTCAAGGCCGGAAAACGATAGTTGGGCGAGCATGGCAACGATTCCTCGGAAGACAGGCAAAGGTTAGCCAGCCATGAGCCATGCCGACTAATATGCCTTTATCGCCACACTCATCTCGAAAAGGCATGACATGACGTCGATCCGCCAGTTGCGTTACTTCGTGGAAATCGCCGAATGCGGCAGCTTCAGCGCTGCCGCCGAGCGACTGTATATCGCACAGTCGGCGCTGAGCCGGCAGATCAAGGAGTTGGAGCAGCAACTGGGTACGCCACTGTTCGAGCGCACCGCGCGCCTGCCACGCCTGACCCTGGCCGGCCAGGCTTTGCTGGAACGGGCGCGGCGCTTGCTGGCCGACCTGGCGCAGGCGGAACGTGTGACCCGCGATATTGGCGAAGGGTTGCAAGGCAGCCTGCGCCTGAACCACTCCAGTACCGTGCCGCTGACTGGCCCGTTGCTGGCTCGCCTGGGCGGCTACCTGCAGGGCAACCCGGGGATTGCGCTGGAGATTGCGCAGCAGTCGTCGGAGGCGCAGCTGGAGGATATCGCTGCCGGGCGGCTGGATATCGGCCTGTTGCGCTTGCCGGTGCTGCGCCAGCATGAAGGGGTGCTGCTGCATGAACTGTTCAGCGAACCCCTGCTGCTGGCGGTCGCCGCCGGTCATCCCTTGGCCAGCGCGCCACAGGTGAGACTGGAACAGCTGCGGGAAGAGCGCTTCATTTCCATTCCGCACCGGGACCGTGGCGGACTGAGCTACCTGTCGGCCTCGATGTGCATGGAGGCGGGCTTTTTCCCGCGCGCGGCGCAGGTGCTGTCGCGCAAGACCACCCAGTTGCAGCTGATTCAGGCCGGTTTTGGAGTAGCGTTGTTGCCGGAATGCATGCGCGAGATTGCGCCAGCCTCAGTCAGCTTCGTGGCGCTGGAAGGTGGGGGTGAAAGTACTGTAGCGATGGCCTGCAGGCGTGATGCAGGTTCGATGGTGCGCCAGTTCGTGACGGCGATGCAGGCCTGAAGGATCCCATCGCCGGCAAGCCGGTTCCCACCTCGACCACACCGGTCTCAAGCCATGCGCAAATACCTGTAGGAGCGGCCTTGTGTCGCGATGGGGCGCGAAGCGGCCCCAGGTTTTCAGCTTCGCAGCAAAGATTGCCGGGGCCGCTGCGCGGCCTATCGCGACACAAGGCCGCTCCTACAAGGGCCAGTGCTGGCTTGAAGAGATATTCAAGACAGTTGCTCCCACAGGTATCGCTTTGGCTGGGCCTTATGATGTCCCTGTGGGAGCTGGCTTGCCGGCGATGGGGCCAGGACAGACAACCGGGGCCGATGTCCTTTATGATGCCCGCCATGATCAGAGACCCTTTCGAACGACTCGGCCTGGACCGCGAGGTCCTTACCGTCAGCCAACTCAACGGCCGCGCCCGTGTGCTGCTGGAAGATGTGTTCCGCAGCGTGTGGGTAGAAGGCGAGATATCCAACCTCGCCCGCCCTGCGTCCGGCCACATGTACTTCACCCTGAAGGACAGCGGCGCACAGGTGCGCTGCGCGCTGTTCCGGCAGAACGCCAACCGGGTGCGCCAGGCCCTTCGCGATGGCCTGGCGGTACGGGTACGCGGCAAGGTTTCGCTGTTCGAGGGGCGTGGTGATTACCAGCTGATTCTCGACACCGTCGAGCCGGCCGGCGACGGCGCCCTGCGCCTGGCCTTCGAGGCATTGAAGGAGAAGCTCGGTGCCGAGGGGCTGTTCAGCGCCGAACGCAAGCGGCCGCTGCCGGCCCACCCGCAGCGCATCGGCATCATTACCTCACCCACTGGTGCGGTGATCCGCGACATCATCAGTGTGTTCGGTCGCCGTGCCCCGCAGGTGGAACTGAACCTGGTCCCCACCGCAGTACAGGGCCGCGAAGCCATTGCCCAGATCGTGCGCGCCATCCGCCTGGCCGACAGCCTCGGGTTCGATGCGCTGATCCTGGCCCGGGGCGGCGGCTCGCTGGAAGACCTGTGGTGCTTCAACGAAGAAGCCGTGGCGAGGGCCGTGGCAGCTTGTGTCACGCCGATTGTCAGCGCTGTGGGCCATGAGACCGATGTATCGATCAGCGACTTCGTCGCCGACGTGCGCGCCCCCACCCCTTCTGCCGCTGCCGAACTGCTGGCCCCCGACAACAGTGGCCTGCAGCAACGCCTGGATGGCCTGCAACGGCGCCTGTTGCTGCGCATGCAGAACCGCCTGACCCACGACCGCCTGCGCCTGGAGTCGCTGACCCGACGCCTGCGCCATCCGGGCGAGCGCCTGCGCCAGCAGGCCCAGCGCCTGGACGACCTGGACATGCGCCTGCGCCGTGCATTCATGCTCAACCTCAACCAGCGCCATCAGTTGCTGGCACGCCTGGATACTCGCTTGGCCGCGCAGCATCCGGGGCGCACTCTGAAACTGCTGGGCCAACGCCTGGAAAGCCTGGCCGAGCGCCTGCCACGGGCCATGCGCGAAGTGCTGAAGGACCGTCGCCAGCGCTTCCAGGCCCAGTTGCAGACGCTGCAGGTGGTCAGCCCGCTGGCCACCCTCGCCCGCGGCTACAGCATCCTGCTGGACGAACAGGGCCAGGCCATCCGCAGCGCCGAACAGACCCGCAACGGCCAGCGCCTGACTGCCCGCCTGAACGAAGGCGAGCTGTTGGTGCGGGTCGAAGACAACCACCTGACCCCGGTCACCCTCTCACTTCTGGACTGACACATGCCCCGCCTGCTCGCGCCCCTGCTTGCCCTTTCCCTCCTGTTATTGGCCGGTGGCGCCCAGGCCAGCTACATCACCCGCACGCTGAACAAGCCGGTACCCGGCGGCGTGGCGGTGGTCGACCTTGGCCCCGCAGCCAGCGCGCCCAGCGCCCGCTTCGACGGCAAACCGGTGCTGGTGGTGAAGGAGCAGGAAAACTGGCTGGCCATCGTCGGCATCCCGCTGACCCAAAAGCCCGGCACTGCGGTGCTGAGCCAGGGCGGCCGTACCCTGCCTTTCAGCGTAGGTAATAAAAAGTACCCCGAGCAGCGCATCACCCTGAAGAACACCCGCCAGGTCAACCCGAACCCGGCCGACCTCAAGCGCATCGACCGTGAGCTGGCCGAGCAGATAAAGGCTTACCGCAGCTTCAGCCCGACCCTGCCCAGCAACCTGATCCTCGACAAGCCAGTCAGCGGCCCGCTGTCGAGCAAGTTCGGCGTGCGCCGCTTCTTCAATGGCGAAGAGCGCAACCCACATGCCGGGCTGGATTTCGCGGTGCCGGCAGGCACGCCGATCAAGACCCCGGCCAATGGCAAGGTGATACTGGTGGGCGATTATTTCTTCAATGGCCGCACGGTGTTCGTCGACCATGGGCAGGGCTTCATCAGCATGTTCTGCCATATGTCGAAGATCGATGTGCAGGTTGGGCAGCAGCTGCGCCGGGGCGAAGTGGTCGGGCGTGTGGGCTCGACCGGGCGGGCTACCGGGCCGCACATGCACTGGAACGTCAGCCTGAATGATGCGCGGGTGGATCCGGCGATTTTCATTGGGGCGTTCCAGCCCTGAGATTTGCGTTGGCAGTGCTGGCCCTTTCGCGGGTAAACCCGCTCCCACAGGGATAGCGCTGCACCTGTGGGAGCGGGTTTACCCGCGAAAGGGCCAGCACAGTCGACATCAGTTCAACTGTGTTGCGCCATCGAAAAATACCGCGCAAAAATAAAGAACCCTCAAATAAAATAGAGCCATAAAATCTCGCCTATCGGCATTTTTTAAGCATTCCTCTCAATTTTTTCTGAACGCTTGCCATCCCCCACCCCACTGGTTAGGGTTGAAAGCATGAAAACCTTCAGCACCCTCATCCTGCTCCGACAACATCGCAGCCTCTGCCTGGTCAGCGCCCGACTACCAGGCTGAATCGCGTCGCCTCGCCTTTACATCTCGTTATCGCCCGGCAGGCCCGATCTCGGCCGCACACAAAAGGATTGCTTCCATGACCATGCTCAAAGACCCTTCGAAGAAATACCGCGCTTTCCCGACCATCGACCTGCCTGACCGTACCTGGCCGTCGAAGACCATCACTGCCGCGCCAATCTGGTGCAGTTCCGACCTGCGTGATGGCAACCAGTCGCTGATCGAGCCAATGGATTCGGAGAAGAAGCTGCGTTTCTGGAAGACCCTGGTGCAGGTTGGCGTAAAGGAAATCGAAGCCTCGTTCCCGTCCGCCTCGCAGACCGATTTCGACTTCGTGCGCATGCTGATCGAAGACGGCCACATCCCGGACGACACCACCATCCAGGTGCTCACCCAGGCCCGTGAAGACCTCATCGCCCGCACCTTCGAGTCGCTGCGCGGGGCGAAGAAGGCCATCGTCCACCTGTACAACGCCACCAGCCCGTCGTTCCGCCGCATCGTCTTCAACCAGGACAAGCAAGGCGTGAAGGACATCGCGGTGAACGCAGCCAAGCTGTTCGTCAAGTACGCCGCCCAACAGCCTGAAACCCAGTGGACCTTCCAATACTCGCCGGAAACCTTCAGCGCCACCGAGATGGAGTTCGCCAAGGAAGTCTGCGATGCGGTGATCGAGGTGTGGAACCCGACCCCCGAGCACAAGATCATCCTCAACCTGCCGGCCACCGTGGAAGTGTCCACCCCGAACATCTACGCCGACCAGATCGAGTGGTTCTGCCGTAATGTCAGCCGTCGCGACAGCGTGATCATCAGCCTGCACTGCCACAACGACCGTGGCACCGGCATTGCCGCCACCGAACTGGGCCTGATGGCCGGTGCCGATCGCGCTGAAGGCTGCCTGTTCGGCAACGGCGAGCGTACCGGTAACGTCGACCTGGTGACCCTGGCATTGAACCTCTACACCCAGGGCATCGACCCGCTGCTGGACTTTTCCGACATCGACGGCGTGCGCAAGGTAGTCGAAGAGTGCAACCAGCTGCCGGTGCACCCACGCCACCCATACGTGGGCGACCTGGTTCACACCGCGTTCTCCGGCTCGCACCAGGATGCCATCCGCAAAGGCTTCGCCAAGCAGCAGGAAGGCGAACTGTGGGAAGTCCCTTACTTGCCGATCGACCCGGCCGACATTGGTCGCAGCTACGAGGCAGTGATCCGCGTCAACAGCCAGTCGGGCAAAGGCGGTATCACCTACCTGCTCGAACAGGAATACGGCATCAGCCTGCCACGCCGCATGCAGATCGAATTTAGCCAGGTGGTACAGGGTGAAACCGACCGCCTGGGCCTGGAAATGACCGCTCAGCAGATCTACAGCCTGTTGCACAAGGAATACCTCCAGGCCAACGCCCCTTACGCGCTGGTCAGCCACCGCCTGCAGGAAGAGAACGGCCACAGTGCCGTGGAAGTGGAAGTCGCCGGTGAAGGCGAAACCACCCTGCACTGGCGCGGCAAGGGCAACGGCGCACTGGAAGCACTGGTTGCCGGCCTGCCAATTGCGGTAGAAATCATGGACTACAACGAGCACGCCATTGGTGCAGGTACTAATGCCAAGGCTGCGGCCTACATCGAACTGCGCGTGGCCGGTGGCCGCCCGGTGCATGGCGTGGGCATCGATGAAAACATCACCACGGCCAGCTTCAAGGCGCTGTTCAGCGCGCTGAACCGCTCGCTGAGCCAGCAAGAAGCAAAAGCGGCCTGAGCCAAACTACAATAAAAAATCCCGGATCCTGTGATGCGGGATTTTTTATTGGTCGATGCTGCCCCTTCGGACAGGGCAACAATCAATAGCGCGAACCAGGCCGATGGTATGCGCTATAATGGAACAGCCACTGGCCACTATTGTCCGAAGCCTTGTAATTGTTCATCAGCACAGCCCTTTGGATCTCATGCCAACCCAGTGGCGTTATCGACGAATCGACCGGGACCGGAACGACAGTGTCAGTTGCTATAGAGGTGAGGAAACACAAATCCTCCCGCCCGCTTTCATGCGTGGCCACTTGGGAATACCGGAACAGCTCATTCAGATGGCCTGCAGATGTAGCCTTGTGCGCAAAAACCATGTGCATTTGATAGAAGTTATAAATCCCCGGCCCCTGAATCTCAAATGACTCCATACGTTTGTTCGATCCATGAATGCCTTCGGTATAACTGCTGGAGAGCTTCACACCTCCAGCGCCTAGCGCCACGAATCCGCCGCCTACAGACAGCTCGACCTCTGAAGTTTGGGTAACAGATGAGCTGAACCCTTCCGTAACCTCAACGGCGTGAGTGTATTTGGTCGCGCTTGGTATACGAACCGTCTGCATATGTTCAAGGTAGGCAAACACCGGTAGGCTGTAGGTTCCCCAGTTCTGGTTCCAGATCCACATGTCCCCATATATGGTCGCGCCTCGTACCCAGCAGCCGGGTTTAAGCGACTTCCCGGTTTCGCCGAGCAAATAGTTATCAATTTCGTAACTACCGCGTTTCTCTGGCATATAGCTAATCTGCTCAACAACTTTTTTATCGATTATATTCACTGCACACTCCTGGCATTGACGGTTTACTGACATCGCCAACTTTAGGAGCACCAGATTTTGCAACGAAGCCTGAAGCGGTTCCTTGTTAGCACCCGCTTTACCAACGCAAAAAAAAGGGGCGCCGACCAAGCGCCCCACAAGCCGTAAAGCACACAACAAATTCAGTTGGCGTCCAGCAGCGCCATCGCCTCCGCACTGCACGCTTCGATTCGCGCCCAATCGCCGTTCTTGATCCAGCTGCTATCGAGCATCCAGGTGCCACCCACGCACATTACATTGGGCAGCGCCATGTAGTTGCGCACGTTGGCCGGGTTCACACCGCCCGTAGGGCAGAAACGGATATCGCCGAACGGGCCACCGAAAGCCTTGATCGCCGCAACGCCGCCACTGATTTCCGCCGGGAACAGCTTGAAGCGGCGGTAGCCCAGGGCGTAGCCCATCATGATTTCGGACGGCGTGCTGATGCCTGGCAGCAGCGGGATCTGGCTGTCCACACCGGCTTCGAGAATGTCCTGGGTAATGCCGGGGGTAACGACGAATTGCGCACCCGCAGCTTCAACCGCGGCGAACATGTCGCGATCGAGCACAGTGCCGGCACCGACACAAAGCTCCGGGCGCTGCTCGCGCAACACCTGGATGGCCTTAAGGCCGTGCTGCGAGCGCAAGGTCACTTCCAGGGTACGGATACCGCCGGCGGCCAAGGCGTCAGCCAGCGGCAAGATGTCTTCCTCGCGGGCGATGGTGATCACCGGCAGGATGCGCGCCTTTTCGCAAATGGCGTCGATCCGTGCGGCTTTGTCGGCCATCGAGAGCTTGGGCTGTGGGCGTTCGAGGGTGGTCATGACTGTGGATCCTTGGCTCATGGGCACCAGTAGATGTCCAGGGGGGCGTGAAGAAAAGCGCGAATCGGCATTTCGGTAAGGTCGTTGCCAGCCAGCGCGGCGCGCAGGGTAGCGAGTTTGCCCTGCCCTTGTACGGACAGCGCGGTAAAGGCAGAGCTGGCCAGCAGCGAGCGGGTCATCGACAGGCGTTGGCGCGGCACGCTCGGTGCCAGCAAAGGCAGGCAGCGGCGTGGGTTGGCCAGGTCGAGGCCTGCTTCCAGGTTGGGGCTGGCGGGGAACAGCGAGGCGGTATGGCCATCATCTCCCATGCCCAGCACCAGTACGTCGATCGGCGGCAGCCCGGCCAGGGCCTGGTCGGCCTTGTCCGCAGCGGCATCGAGGTTTTCCGCCTGCTGATACAGGCCAACGAAGCGGGCCTTGGCCGCCGTACCCTTGAACAGATGACGGGCCAGCAGGCCGGCGTTGCTGTCGGCGTGCTCGACAGGCACCCAGCGCTCATCGGCCAGGCTGACGGTGACTTTGTCCCAGTCGAGGTTTTCGCCGGCCAGTTTCTCGAGGAAAGGTACCGGGCTGCGACCGCCCGATAGCACCACGCAGGCCTGGCCCTTGGCGGCAATGGCTGCACGCAGGCGCTCGGCCACGTCATGGGCCTGGGCTGCGGCCAAAGCCTTGGCATCCGCCAGCTCGTGTACCTTCACAACCGCTGGCAGTTGCAGTTCAGATATCCCCATACCACGCCCTCCCATCGCGTGTGATCAGTGCAATCGAGCTCATCGGCCCCCAGGAGCCTGCCGCGTATGGCTTGGGTGCATCGCCCGCGTTACGCCAACCGGCGATGAGTTGGTCGCACCACTTCCAGGCATACTCGATTTCGTCCTTGCGCACGAACAGGTTCTGGTTGCCGCGCATCACTTCGAGCAACAGCCGCTCGTAGGCATCCGGAATCCTTGCACTGCGCCAGGTATCGGAGAAATTCAGCTGCAACGGGCCGCTGCGCAGTTGCATGCCTTTGTCCAGGCCCTGCTCCTTGGTCATCACCCGCAGAGAGATGCCCTCGTCCGGTTGCAGGCGGATGATCAGCTTGTTACCGATCTGCAAACGCTGTTCCGGGGCGAAGATGTAGTGCGGGGTTTCCTTGAAGTGGATGACGATCTGCGACAGCTTCTGCGGCATGCGCTTGCCGGTACGCAGGTAGAACGGCACCCCCGACCAGCGCCAGTTGCGGATGTCGGCACGCAGGGCGACGAAGGTTTCGGTGTCGCTCTGGGCGTTGGCGTTGTCTTCTTCCAGGTAACCGGGCACCGGCTTGCCATCGCTGTAGCCGGCGATGTACTGCCCGCGCACCACACGAGTGCTCAGCCCCTCACCGGTGATCGGTGCCAGGGCCTTGAGTACCTTGACCTTCTCGTCACGGATGGCATCGGCCGACAGTTCGCTGGGCGGGTCCATGGCGATCAGGCACAGCAGCTGCAGCAGGTGGTTCTGGATCATGTCGCGCAGCTGGCCGGCCTTGTCGAAGTAGCCCCAGCGGCCTTCGATACCGACCTTCTCGGCGACGGTGATCTCCACATGGGAGATGGAATTCTGGTTCCACTGGGTTTCGAACAGGCTGTTGGCGAAACGCAGGGCGATCAGGTTCTGCACCGTTTCCTTGCCCAGGTAGTGGTCGATGCGGTAGACCCGGCCCTCCGGGAAGAACCGTGCCACGGCATCGTTGACCCGGCGCGACGACTCCAGGTCGTGGCCGATGGGCTTCTCCAGCACCACACGGGTGCGTGCGGCCAGCCCGGCCTTGTCGAGGTTTTCGCAGATGGCCCCGTACACCGCCGCAGCGGTGGCGAAGTAGGCAATCAGCGGCAGCTCGCCAGGCAACTGCTCGGCCAGGGCCTGGTAGCCCTCGGGCTGGAGGAAGTCCAGGTGCTGGTAGCTCAGCCTGGCAAGGAAACGGCCCAGCGCGGCGGGCTCGATATCGGCCTCGGGTACATGCCGGCGCAGGTGCGCTTCGATGCTGTCCAGGTGGCCCTGCGCGCTACCTGCCTCGCGGGCCAGCGCCAGCAGGCGGGTGTCCGGGTGCAACAAGTTGGCCCGGTCGAGCTGGTAAAGCGCAGGAAACAGCTTGCGCAATGCCAGATCGCCGAGGGCGCCAAACAGGGCAAAGGTGCAAGGTTCGACACTGATTGCAGCCATGATGTTGGTTCTTTCCTAAAGTTGGTCTAGGAATACCGCTTTCACATACGGTTTTCAAGGGATAATGTAGTAAAAACCACAACATTACACACAAGTGTTACAGACAAGTGGTACGCCAACCGCGCCGACAGTACGATAGACGACCGTGCAAAAAGCCTGCTGCTCCCACAGCCGGCTGTCTTCCCGACCCAAGGACACACCCATGGACCGCGTGCGAAACCTCCTGGAACAGATCCAGGGCCGCCTCGACGAGCTGAACAAGGCCGAACGCAAAGTCGCCGAAGTCATCCTGCTCAACCCGCAACAAGCCACCCGTTTCAGCATCGCTGCGCTGGCCCAGGCGGCCAAGGTCAGCGAACCGACCGTCAACCGTTTCTGCCGCTCGTTCGGCGTCAGCGGCTACCCCGAGCTCAAGCTGCAGCTGGCGCAGAGCCTGGCCAGCGGTGCTGCCTATGTCAGCCGCGCAGTAGAGGCCGACGATGACCCGGCAGCCTACACCCAGAAGATCTTCGCCAGTGCCATCGCCTCGCTCGACAGCGCCTGCCAGCAGCTCGACCCGCAGCAGGTCAGCCGTGCCGTGGACATGATGATCCAGGCCCGGCAGATCCACTTCTTCGGCCTGGGCGCCTCGGCCCCGGTGGCGCTGGACGCACAGCACAAGTTCTTCCGCTTCAACCTGGCAGTATCGGCCCACGCCGATGTACTGATGCAGCGCATGCTGGCCTCGGTGGCGCACACCGGCGACCTGTTCGTGATCATCTCCTACACCGGGCGCACCCGCGAACTGGTCGATGTGGCCCGCCTGGCCCGCGAGAACGGCGCCTCGGTGCTGGGCCTGACCGCCGCCGGTTCGCCACTGGCCAATGCCTGCAGCCTGAGCCTGCACATTCCGCTGCCCGAAGACACCGACATCTACATGCCGATGACCTCGCGGATCATCCAGCTGACCGTGCTCGATGTGCTGGCCACCGGCATGACCCTGCGCCGCGGCGTGGACTTCCAGCCGCACCTGCGCAAGATCAAGGAAAGCCTCAACGCCAGCCGCTACCCGATCGAGGACGACGAGCTCAACTGAGCCGGTGCGCCTGCAGGCGCAGGTGGGCACGCTGCCCCGGCGCCAGGCTCAGGCCCTCGCCACCGCCGCTAGCAGCCTCGACGCAGACGAAGCGTTGGCATTCACGCCCGGTCACGCCCATCAGCGGGCGATTGCCCGGGTGCCAGACCACCGTGTCGTCGCTGTCGCCGGTATCGATGCACAGCTCGCGCTGCCAGGCCGGGTCCTGCAGTTGCACCCGCGGCGTACCGGGGTAGACCTTCTGGCAGCCGCCCTTGAGCTTCAGCGCGCCATCCTCACGGCAGGCCTGACGGTTCAGGCGGTCGTAGCCTTCGATATCCTCGAGCCCGGACAGCGCTATCTCGGACACGTCACTGATGCGCCAGTAGGCCAGCAGGGCATGGCTCAGCTGGCAGGGTTCGCTGTCCTGGTGCTCGGTGCTCAGGCTCAGTTCCATGCGGCTACCCAGCCGGGCGTGCAGGTCGACCTGCCAGTCGCATAGGTCCAGCCGCCATTTCAGGGTTACGCCCTCTTCGTCCTCGCGGCTGTCCACCAGCTTCCAGTCGAGCAGGCGCGCCCAGCCATGGGCCGGCCACAAGTCCTCGCTGGGGTGGCGGCCATACCATGGCCAGCACACCGGCACACCACCGCGGATCGCCCCAACCTGCGGCCACTGCTCGGCGCACCACAGCCAGGGCCGTTCACCCTCCGGTTGAAAATGCAGCAATTGGGCACCCTGACGGCTGAAAACCGCCTGGCAACGGGGATGGTCGATGATCAGCACATCGCGCTGCTGGTAACGCTCCCACTCGAATGTCGGCCGGGGCCGCTGCGAGGTGAAGAAGCGATGGAGCGGATGTTCGGGCATGGTTCAGAGCTCTTGTTGTTTGAGATAGCGCTGTCTCGACCTATCCCCGACACCCACCGCAAGGCAGTGGGTGCCGAATATCGGAATAGGACCGAAAATGGATTGGCGTAAATTTACAACAATTGCTCTCAGAATGACGACTGAATCTTCAAGCCTGCGACCAGCGCGTTATCCACCTCATCCACCCCGCCGGGGCTCTTGATGTATTGCAGGTTGGGCCGCACGGTCAGCCAGTTGGTAACGTGGAAGCCGTAGTAGAGCTCGGCGTTGTACTCGGTACGCTGCAGTGGTACGAAGCCTGGGTTGTCGTAATCGCTGATGCCGCTCTGGGCGTTGAGCAGTTCGGCGCGCTTCTTCACATCGTCATTCACATGAATGCGCGCCACGCCGAAGCCGATATCGTCCTTGGGCCGGGCGTCGAAGGCGCCTTTGTAGACCAGGCCAACCTGCTGGTAGTTATCGACCACGTTGGTGGCCTTGTCGTGCACGGTGAAGTTGGCGAACAGGCTCAGGCCACGGTTTACGTCGCCGCCATGGGCAGTGACCTGCTGCTGTGCCACCACCCACCAGCCATGCTTGCTGGAGTGCGACTTGAAGGCCTCGCCCGTCAGCGCCTGCGGGTTGCCGTTGACGTCATCGAACACATCGTCGGCCTTGGCCGTGCTGTAGTAGTAACCCAGGCGGTATTCGCCCGGCAGGCCGTTGACCTTGGGTGACCACACCGCCTCCACCGGCAGGATAGCGCCTTTGGTGCCGCTGCCACTGAGCTTGAAGCCGTTGCCGGTTTCCAGGTTGGAAGGGTTCTGCTCGAAGGCACCTACCTGAACGAAGAATTCCGGGGTGATGTTGTATTTCACCCGCAGCGCCCACTGGCTGACCGGCCAGTTGTACCAGATACCGCCGACCCAGTTGCCCACCTGCGAGCCGCAGAAGGCCAGGTTCTGGAAGTCGCAGGGGAAGCTGTTGAAGTCCTCGCCCTCGCCGAAGCGGCCGAATTTCACGTCCAGTGCACCGTCGAAGTACTTCTGCTTGACCCACATCTGGGTCAGACGCCAGGTCTGGCCGCGGCCCCACACTTCCTGCACCGAGCTGAACTGCCCGGCACGCGGATCGCTGATGCGATCGTTGGACAGGTTGCGGCCGCTGCGCTCGGTGATCGCCAGCTTGAACTCGGCATCGTGCCAGCCGAAGATTTTCTGCAAGTCCAGATGCGCGCCGAGGGCGAACTGGTCGCTGTAGCGCGCGGTCTTGTCGTCGTTGTAACCACCGTGCAGGTTACCGGCAACCTCCCCGACATAATCGAGGGTGAAGTCATAGCCCTTTTCCAGCAGCTCGGTGCGTGTGCCTCCCCAGTCGCCGGTCATCCACTTCGATTCGCTGGAAAAGGCCTCGGCAGCCTGCGTGCCGCTGCCAGCGGCCATCGCCAGTGGTGCGAGCAAGGCGAGCGAACCTAATGTCCTGATGCGTTTGCGCTGTTCCATCCCTTTGCGTCCTCTTTTTTCTTATTGATGGTGTAGACGAGTTATCGGCCTTTGAAGTGCGCCACGTTGTCTTTCATGGTTGCGGCAGTAGTGGCCAAGTGCAGGCGCTCGCCGCTGGCGGCGTCGAACAGCAGCACCCGGGCCGGGTCGAATTGCAGGTTCAGGCTGTCGCCGACCCGGCACGCCACATCCGGCGCCAGGCGGCAGCAGACCTTGGTCTGGTTGAGGGTGACGAACACCAGCAGGTCTGGCCCGGTGGGCTCGGTCACCTGCACCTCGGCGCGAATGCCGGGCAGGCCATTGCCCTCGGCTGCGCCCAGGGCAATCTGCTCGGGGCGGATGCCCAGGATGATCTCGCGGCCATCCAGCTCGTCAGCAGCCACCCCCAGGGGCAGTTCGCAACGCGCCTGGCCGCTGTCCAGCACGGCCAGCAGGCGCCCGTCCTGCTGCGTGAGGCGCACCGGGATGAAGTTCATCGGCGGCGAACCGATGAAGCTGGCGACGAACTGGTTGGCCGGGTCGTTGTAGATCTGCTGCGGAGTACCGAACTGCTGGATGATGCCGTCCTTCATCACCGCCACCTTGTCGCCCAGGGTCATCGCCTCGATCTGGTCATGGGTGACGTACACGGTGGTGGTCTTCAGGCGCTGGTGCATCAATTTCATTTCGGTACGCATCTCGACGCGCAGCTTGGCATCGAGGTTGGAAAGCGGTTCATCGAACAGGTAGATCTTCGGCCGCCGTGCCAGCGCCCGGCCCATGGCCACGCGCTGCTGCTGGCCGCCGGACAGCTGCGCCGGCTTGCGCGCCAGCAGGTGCTCGATCTGCAACAGCTTGGCCACCCGCGCCACTTCCTCGTCGATGGCGGCCTGGGGCAGCTTGCGGATCTTCAGGCCGAACTCGATGTTCTCACGTACGCTCATGGTCGGGTACAGCGCGTAGGACTGAAACACCATGGCGATGTCGCGGTCCTTGGGGCTCATGCCGCTGACGTCCTGCTGGTCGATGAGAATCGCACCGCCGGTGATCTGCTCCAGCCCGGCGATGCAATTCATCAGGGTCGACTTGCCGCAACCAGACGGGCCGACCAGGATCAGGAACTCGCCGTCCTTGATCGACAGCTGGATGTCCTTGAGGGTGTCCGGCAAGCCGCTGCCGTAGGTCTTGTTCACATTGCGAAGTTCGAGCGTTGCCATGACTTACCCCTTTACCGCGCCAGCAGTCAGCCCGCGGACGAAATATTTGCCTGCCACCACGTAGACCAGCAGGGTTGGCAGGCCGGCGATCATCGCCGCCGCCATGTCGACGTTGTATTCCTTGGCCCCGGTGCTGGTGTTGACCAGGTTGTTCAGGGCCACGGTAATCGGTTGCGAGTCGCCGCTGGAGAACACCACGCCGAACAGGAAATCGTTCCAGATCTGGGTGAACTGCCAGATCAGGCAGACCATGATGATCGGCGTGGACATCGGCAGGATGATGCGGCGGAAGATGGTGAAGAACCCGGCACCGTCCAGGCGCGCGGCCTTGACCAGCGCATCGGGGATGCTCACGTAGAAGTTGCGGAAGAACAGCGTGGTGAAGGCCAGGCCGTAGACCACGTGCACCAGTACCAGGCCGGTGGTGGTGCTGGCCAGGCCGAGCTTGCCGAGGGTGAACGAGGCCGGCAGCAGCACGGTCTGGAACGGCAGGAAGCAGCCGAACAGCAGCAGGCCGAAGAACAGCTGCGAACCGCGGAAGCGCCACATCGACAACACATAGCCGTTCAGCGCGCCAATGGTGGTGGAGATCAGCACCGCTGGCACGGTGATCATGATCGAGTTCCAGAAGTAACCGCTGACCGTGCTCCATGCCTTCACCCAGCCGATGCCGGTAATTACCGCCGGCCAGCTCAGCAGGTTGCCGGTGCTGATGTCTTCCGGGGTCTTGAAGCTGGTCAGCAGCATCACCACCAGCGGCACCAGGTACAGCAGCACCGCCAGCAACAGCACCGCATGGATGGCGATGCGGCTTGGGCTCGGCACCATTTTGTCGAGAGGGCTATGCATGGCGTTTGCTCCGCAGCTCCGAGTACAGGTAAGGCACGAGGATGGCCAGGATCGCACCGAGCATGAGGATGGCGCTGGCCGAGCCCATGCCCATCTGGCCGCGGCTGAAGGTGAACGAATACATGAACATCGCCGGCAGGTCGGACGAGTAGCCTGGGCCGCCGGCCGTCATGGCCGCCACCAGGTCGAAGCTCTTGATGGCAATGTGCGAAAGAATCATCAGCGAGCTGAAGAACACCGGGCGCAGGCTGGGCAGCACCACACGCCAGTAGATGCGCGGCAGGCTGGCACCGTCGATCTGCGCGGCGCGGATGATCGACGGGTCGACGCCACGCAGGCCGGCAAGGAACATTGCCATGATGAAGCCCGAGGCCTGCCACACGGCAGCGATCACCAGGCAGTACACCACCCGGTCGGGATCGATCAGCCAGTCCAGGCGAAAGCCCTCCCAGCCCCAGTCGCGCAGCAGCTTATCCAGGCCCATGCCGGGGTTGAGCAGCCACTTCCAGGCGGTGCCGGTGACAATCATCGACAGCGCCATGGGGTACAGGTAGATGGTGCGGATGAAACCTTCGCGACGAATGCGCTGGTCCAGCAAGACCGCCAGCACTACGCCGATGACCAGGCTGATGGCGATGAACAGGCCGCCGAACAGCAGCAGGTTCTTGCTTGCCACCCACCAGCGGTCGTTGTCGAACAGCCGGGCGTACTGCGCCAGGCCGGCCCATTTGTAGGTCGGCAGGAAGGTCGAAGTGGTGAAGGACAGGACGAAGGTCCAGAGGATGTAGCCGTAGAAGCCCACCAGGACGATGAACATGCTTGGGGCCAGTACCAGCTTGGGCAGCCAGCGCTGTAGCGCGTCCAGGGGTGAGGCCCGCAGTTGGGCGGTTGCTGTGGTCATGGTTCACCTCGAAGGCACAACGGCCCGCTTTTGTGGGAGCGGCCTTGTGTCACGAAAGGGCTGCGAAGCAGCCCCGGGGGCCTGCGGAACGAAGCTGTTCTGAAAGGACTGCGCTGCCTGGATTGGGGACCGCCTCGCGGTCCTATCGCGACACAAGGCCGCTCCCACATCAGACCGCGCCAGTCTCGAGTCAGCGTTTACTGGGCAGCCTTGATCGCCGCTGCCAGTTTCTTCGCCGCATCGGCCGGGTCGGCCTTGGGGTCGTTGATGTAGTTGGTCACCACATCGAAGAACGCGCCCTGCACGGCCAGCGTGGTAGCCATGTTGTGCGCCATGCTCGGCTGCAGGCCGCCGGTCTTGGCGTCGGCCAGGAAGTCCTTGGCGGAGGTTTGGGCGCAGGCATCGAAACCGTATTTACCCATGTCGGCAAGCATGTCGTTGCGCACCGGGATCGAGCCCTTGTTGGTGCTGAAGACCTTCTGGAAGTCCTCGCCCAGCACCTTGCGGGCAATATCCTGCTGGCCGGCCGAGGTGCCGGCGTCGTTCTGCTTGAACACCACCAGTGAGTCGATGTTGTACAGGAAGGCCTTGTCGGTGCCGGGGAATGGCACGCACTGGTAATCCTTGCCGGCGGTTTTCTTCGCCAGGGTCCATTCGCTCTTGGCCCAGTCGCCCATGATCTGCATGCCGGCCTTGCCGTTGATGACCTTGGCCGCTTCCAGGTTCCAGTCCTGGCCTTTGCCATCCGGGTCCATGTAGGTGGCGACCTTCTTCAGTTCGGTCAGCGCCTTGACCATCTGCGGGCCGGTCAGGGCCGTGCTGTCGAGGTCGACCAGGGCCTTCTTGTAGCCATCAGCCCCCATCACCGCCAGCACCACGCTTTCGAACACGGTGCTGTCCTGCCACGGCTGACCGCCATGGGCGAGCGGGATGAAGCCGGCGGCCTTGAGCTTGTCGGCGGCGGCGTAGAATTCGTCGAGGGTGGCTGGCGCCTTGTCGATGCCGGCCTTCTTGAAGACGTCGGGGTTGATCCACAGCCAGTTGATGCGGTGGATGTTCACCGGCACGGCGACATAGTCACCATCGTACTTGACGGTGTCCGCGACCTTCTTGTCGAGCAGGGAGTCCCACTTTTCGTCCTTGGCCACGCCCTTGAGCACATCGGCGTCGAGCAGGCCGGTAGCCGCCCAGTCTTGGATGTCCGGGCCCTTGATTTGCGCGACACCCGGCGGGTTGCCTGCCACGGCGCGGCTTTTGAGCACGGTCATGGCGGTGGCACCACCGCCGCCGGCGACGGCGCCGTCCTTCCAGGTGAAGCCATCCTTTTCGACCTGGGCCTTGAGTACATCGACCGCCGCTTTTTCACCACCGGAGGTCCACCAGTGCACCACCTCGACACTGCCTTTGGGTTCAGCAGCCAGGGCATTGAATGGAAGTAACGAGGCCAGGGAGATGGCGGCAGCGAGCCGGAGCGTGGAATTCATCGAAGCACCTTTCTTGTTGTTATGCCGTGCAAGTCGATCGCTTGCGTTGCATGAAGTCTAAACAGCGTGCTCGCCTCGTCAGGTAACGAAGCGATGCGTGAATGTCATCGTTTGGTTACATTGCCGGCCAGGTTGCTGGCCAGGCTGGGTGCCAATGGCAAGCCCGGCAGCAATAGCGCCTGATAGGCATGGTAGAGGTCGGGCTTGCCAGGCCAGATGGTTGCGGCCGGCTGGTTGCGCATGTCGAGCTCGTGGTGCCAGCTGCCAGCGCCGTGGTCAATGAAATGGTTGGCGATGAAGTCCCAGCAACGGCGGTACCACTGCTCGTAGTGCGCCTCGCCCGTGCGCTGCAACAGTGCCGCGGCGGCGGCGCAGGCTTCGGCGTGCACCCAGTGCAGGCGTGCGCGCACCACCGGGCGATCGTCCCAGTCCAGGGTGTAGACGAAACCGGGCGCGTCATCGACGCTCCAGGCCTGCTGGCAGGCTGTATCGAACAATGCACGGGCACAGTCCGGCAGCCACTGCGGGGCATGCAGGCCAAACCGTTCCAGGCTGGCCTCCAGGTGCAGCAGCAACCGCGCCCACTCCAGGGCATGCCCGGGCGTGGAGCCATAAGGCCGGAAGTGGTCTGCCGGGTGCGCCTGGTTGTAGTGCGGCATTGGTTGCCAGAGGGCATCGAAATGCTCGATGACCCGGTGGCCGTTGGAGGCAGCATGGGTATGGATGATGCGTTCGGCGATGCGCAAGGCGCGTTGCAGCCACAGGCTGTCGCCAGTGACGTCTGCAAGGGCCAGGAAGGCCTCGACCGCATGCATGTTGCTGTTGGCGCCACGGTACTGCTCGGGCAACTGCCAGGCGCGGGAGAAGGCTTCCCGCAGGGCGCCCTCCTCTTCGCTCCAGAAATGCGCTTCGAGCACCTTCACCGCGTCTGCCAGCAGGGCTGGTGCACCGCCAGCACCTGCCATCACCGCCGAGCTGGCGGCCAGAGCGACGAAGGCATGCAGGTAAGCCGCCTTGCCGCTGTCGTCATGGCCGCCGGGGTGGGCGAACCAGCCGCCGTAGGTGGCATCCTGCAGCGCGCCGCGCAGGGCGGCCACACCGTGTTCGGCGTAGGCCAGGTAACCGGGCACGCCCTGCAGGTGGGCCAGGGCGAAACAGTGGGTCATGCGGGCGGTGATCAGGGTTTCGGCGCGGGCACCCGGTGCGAGCAGGCCTGCGGCGTCGA
This sequence comes from Pseudomonas inefficax, assembly GCF_900277125.1. Lineage (GTDB taxonomy): Bacteria > Pseudomonadota > Gammaproteobacteria > Pseudomonadales > Pseudomonadaceae > Aquipseudomonas > Aquipseudomonas inefficax. The sequence goes on along the minus strand of NZ_OPYN01000063.1, from coordinate 104,360 downwards.
GGCTGCCGAAGCCATCGGGCAGTTTCGACGCCGTGGCGAAGGCCAGCAGGCGCTGCCCTTCGGCAATGCGCCAGGCGGTGTGGGCCGGGGCGTCGAGCCAGCGGGTGGAAGGCAGGTTGGAGGTGCTCATGGGCCAGCTTGATCCTTGCCAGTCGTGTGCGAATTCTAGCTAGTGGGGTTTGGCGGGATGTCACGAAGGACGGCTGGATTGTCACCAGGCAGTGACATTTCGCTTGCCTGTGCCGGCCTCTTCGCGGGTGAACCCGCTCCCACAGGTTTTTGCACCAGCCTCGGGCTTTGCATGGGCCTGTGGGCCCGCTGTGGGAGCGGGTTCACCCGCTCCCACAGGTTTTTGCACCAGCCTCGGGCTTTGCATGGGCCTATGGGCCCGCTGTGGGAGCGGGTTCACCCGCGAAGAGGCCGGCACCAGCAACCCATACCCTCAGTCCATGCCTCGTGGCAGATACAAGGTCACCCGCAACCCGCCCTCACGCAGGTTGAGCAAGCTCACCTCCCCGCCATGGCTATGGGCAATGTTGCGCGCAATCCCCAACCCCAGCCCGTACCCCTGCTGCTGCCCGGCCAGACGGAAGTGCGGCTCGAACACCTGCTCCAGCTGCTGCTGCGGCACCCCCGGCCCATGGTCATCCACCTGCAGGACGAACCCCTCGGCATTATCGATGATGCGCAGCCGTGCCCGCTCGCCGTACTTGATGGCGTTGTCGATCAGGTTGCCGATGCAGCGCCGCAGCGCCAGTGGCTTGCCGGGGTACGGCGCCAGCGCACGGCCTTCGAGCGTGATGCGGCCATCGCCCAGGTAAGGCTCGGCGAGGATCTCAAGCACCTGGTTGAGGTCGACCGGCTCGATGTTTTCGTGGATGTCGGTGTCCTTCACGCACTGCAATGCACCTTTTACCAACAGCTCCAGCTCGTCCAGGTCCTGGCTGAACTTGGCCTGCAGGCGCTCGTCCTCCAGCAGCTCGACGCGCAGGCGCAAGCGGGTGATCGGCGTGCGCAGGTCGTGGGAAATGGCGCTGAACAACTGGCTGCGTTCGGTCAGGTAGCGGCTGATGCGCTCGCGCATGTTGTTGAAAGCACGCCCCACCTCGACCACCTCGCTGCCACCGCCTTCGGCCACCGGCGCCACATCGGCGCCCAGCGACATCTCCCGCGCAGCCCGCGCCAGGCGTTTGAGCGGCCAGCTTTGCCAGTGCACCAGCAAGCCGATGAACAACAACAGCAAAGCCGTGGTCAGCACTATGAAGCCGATCTGCTGACGCGGCAGGCGCTCGGCCTCCAGGCTGGTGTAGGGCTCCGGCAGCAGCGAGGCGATGTACAGCCATTCGCCCTCGTCCAGGCGGATCTGCGTGACCAGTACCGGCGGGTTGAGCGGTTCCAGGGTCAGTGAGTAATGCGCCCAGGAACGTGGCAGTTCGTCGAGCTTGAGGCCGCTGTTGAAGATGCGGAGGTCGTCGGGGCTGACGAACTCCACGGAAATTTCCATTTGCGAACCCAGGCGCTCATGCAGCACTTGCTGGAACACATCGATCACCGCCTGCTTGCGCGGGGTAACGGGCAGTAGCGGCATGTCCAGCGGCTTGGCGTTGAGCGACACGAAAAAGCGCGTGCCGCCCATGCTGCGCAGTTGGTCCAGGACCATCGGCCGGTAGGCGACCGGCAGCGAGCGGAAGTAGCTGACGCTGGCACTCATCGAATGAGCCAGGCTGCTGGCGCTGGCACGCAGGCCCTGCAACTGGCTGGCGCGCAATTGGGCAACCCAGATGATGCTCGACAGCCCCTGGGCCAGCAGCACCACCAGCAGGGTCAGCAGCAGCATGCGCCCCAGTAGCGAGCGCGGCAGCAGGCGCCAGCGCCGCTCAGGGCGCATTGCAGACATGGGCAGCCAACAGGTAGCCGCTGCCGCGTACGGTGCGGATCAGCCGGGGTGGTTTGTCGGTATCGCGCAGGCGCTGGCGCAGGCGGCTGACCGCCATGTCGACGATGCGGTCCAGCGGCATCGGCTCGCGGCCACGGGTGGCGTTGCCGATGGTGTCGCGGTCGAGTATCTGCTGTGGGTGGTCGAGGAACAGCTTGAGCAGGGCGAAGTCGGCGCCGGAGAGAATCACCTCCTCGCCGTCGCGATGGAACAGGCGGTGGCTGACCGTATCCAAGCGCCAGTCGTCGAAAGCCAGCACGGCATTGCCGGGCGCCGCCTGGCCGAACTCGGCGCGGCGCAGCAGGGCCTTGATCCGCGCTTGCAGTTCGCGGGGGCTGAACGGCTTGCCCAGGTAGTCGTCAGCGCCCAGCTCCAGGCCGATGACCCGGTCGGTTTCGTCGGAGCTGGCAGTGAGCATGATGATCGGTACTCGTGCCTGGCGGGGGTGCTGGCGTACCCAGCGGCACAGGCTGAAGCCGTCTTCGTCGGGCAGCATGACATCGAGGATGACCAGGTCGCAGGGGGTGGTTTCCAGCGCGCGGCGAAAGCCCTTGCCGTCGGCTTCGGCATGCACCTGGAAGCCGGAGCGGCTCAGGTAGGTTTGCAGCAGTTCGCGGATTTCCTGGTCGTCGTCGACCATCAGGATCGATTTGCCGGCAGTGCTCAAGGTGGTCCTTCCTCTTGTTGATTACAGGTCTTTGTTGCCTGTTTTTATTGGGGCTGCTTTGCAGCCCTTCGCGGGCTTGCCCGCTCCCACACGGATCGCACATTTCATGGGCACAGCGACACACCTGTGGGAGCGGGCAAGCCCGCGAAGGGCCGCAAAGCGGCCCCAGTCAGTGATCCAACGCCTGCTGCAAGGCCACCCCGGCCCCCAGCAACCCGGAAAACTCCGCTGTCACCAGCCACACCGGCACGCCAGCGAAATACCCACTCATGCAACCCTTGTCGGCAAAGCTCGCGGCAAACCCGCTGCGCAGGAACAGCTCGGCAAAGCGTGGGATCACGCCGCCGACAATATAGACCCCACCCCGTGCGCCCAGCGTCAGAACATTGTTACCAGCGACTCGGCCGAGGAACCGGCAGAACTGCTCGACCACCGCCAACGCCCGTGGCTCGCCGCCGAGCGCGGCATCGGTGATCTGTGCCGGTGTCTTGTGTCGCGGTGTGTCGCCGTCCAGCGCGCAGATCGCCTGGTAAAGGCGCAGCAGGCCACCGCCACTGAGCACAGTCTCGGCGCTGACATGGCCGATCTGGCTGTGGATCTGTTGGTGAATCGCCGCTTCACGGGCATTGCCCACTGGCAAGTCGACGTGCCCGCCCTCGCCCGGCAAGGCGCACCAGCGCTGGTCGCCCAGACGCAACAGGGAGCCAACGCCCAGGCCGGTGCCCGGGCCGATGACCAACGCAGGACGCGAAAGGTCGGCCTGGCCCGGGCATACCTCACGGAATTCGCCTTCGCGCAGACGGGTCATGCCCAGCGCCATGGCGGTGAAATCATTGATCAGCAGCAGCTGCTCGATCTGTAGCCTCTGGCAGAATGCGAGGCGGCTCAGGCGCCAATGGTTGTTGGTGAAGCGGAACTCGTCACCGTTGACCGGCCCGGCCACTGCAAGGCAGGCCGCAATCAGCCCACCGCGAGCAATGCCAAGCCCGTCGAGGTACGCCTCGATGGCCTGTTCCGGGCTGGTGTAGTCCTCGGTCGCGAAGACCTTCACTTCATGCAGCTGGTTGTCACGCCACAACGCAAAACGGGCATTGGTGCCGCCGATGTCGCCAACCAGCAGGTCCTTCATTTGAGGTTCTCCAGGGCCGAGGTGAACGCACTGGCGCCCTGCTCTGCCGGGCTGAACGCCATGCGCATGAAGCCGAAGAGCTCGCGCCCGCAGCCCAGGTCGTTGCCCTGTGGCGCTGGCGGCAGGTCGCGGCTGGCCAGTTCTTCAGCCGACACCATTACCCGCAGCGTGCCTTCGACACCATCGACCCGCACAATATCACCATCGCGCACCCGTGCCAGCGGGCCGCCGTCATAGGCCTCGGGGCAAACGTGAATGGCCGCCGGGATCTTGCCCGAGGCACCGGACATGCGCCCGTCGGTAACCAGCGCCACCTTGAAGCCACGGTCCTGCAGCACGCCGAGGAACGGCGTGAGCTTGTGCAGCTCCGGCATACCGTTGCAGCGCGGGCCCTGGAAGCGCACCACGGCGACGAAGTCGCGCTCCAGCTCGCCGGCCTTGAACGCATCGGCCAGTGACTGCTGGTCGTGGAACACCCGCGCCGGGGCCTCGACCACCTGGTGCTCGGGAGCGACAGCGGACACCTTCATCACGCCGCGGCCGAGGTTGCCCTCCATCACCCGCAGGCCGCCTTCGGCCGAGAACGGCCGCGCCACCGGGCGCAGGATGCTTTCGTCCAGGCTGTGCTGCGGCCCTTCGCGCCACACCAGCTTGCCGTTGTCGAGGAACGGCTCCTGGGTATAGCGGCGCAGGCCATGGCCGGCCACGGTGTTGACGTCTTCGTGCAGCAGCCCGGCATCGAGCAGCTCGCGGATCAGGAAGGCCATGCCACCCGCGGCCTGGAAGTGGTTGATGTCGGCCTTGCCGTTGGGGTAGACGTGGGACAGGGTCGGCACGACCTCGGACAGGTCGGCCATGTCCTGCCAGGTCAGCTGGATACCCGCCGCCTGGGCAATCGCCGGGATGTGCAGGGTATGGTTGGTCGAGCCGCCAGTGGCATGCAGGGCGACGATGGAGTTGACCAGCGCCTTCTCGTCGACGATCTCGCCCAGCGGCATGAAGCTGCCACTAGCCTTGGTCATGCGCGTGACCTGCTGTGCGGCCTCGGCGGTGAGCGCATCACGCAGCGGTGTGTACGGGTTGACGAACGAGGCACCCGGCAGGTGCAGGCCCATCACTTCCATCACCAGCTGGTTGGTGTTGGCAGTGCCGTAGAACGTGCAGGTTCCTGGGCTGTGGTAGGACTTCATCTCCGACTCAAGCAGCTCTTCACGGCTGGCCTTGCCCTCGGCGTAGCGCTGGCGCACATCGGCCTTCTGCTTGTTGGAAATGCCGGAGACCATCGGCCCGCCCGGGACGAAGATGGTCGGCAGGTGGCCGAAGCGCAGCGCACCCATCATCAGGCCGGGAACGATCTTGTCACAGATGCCCAGCATCAGCGCGGCGTCGAACATGTTGTGCGACAGGGCCACGGCGGTGGACATGGCGATCACTTCACGGCTGGCGATGGCCAGCTCCATGCCCGGCTCGCCCTGAGTCACGCCATCGCACATGGCCGGCACGCCACCGGCGAACTGGCCGACCGAGCCGACCTCGCGCAGGGCCTGCTTGATCTGCGCGGGGAAGTGCTGGTACGGCTGGTGCGCCGAAAGCATGTCGTTGTAGGCCGAGACGATGGCCACGTTGGCCGCGTTCATCAGGCGCAGGGTCTGCTTGTCGTCGCTGCCGCAACCGGCCACGCCATGGGCGAAGTTGGCGCACTGCAGGCTGGCACGCATGGGGCCGTCACTTGCCGCGCCGCGAATCAGTTGCAGGTAGCGTTCGCGGGTGGCACGGCTACGTTCGACCAGCCGCTGGGTGACCTCAAGGATGCGCGGATGCATGTACTGGACTCCAGGCTAATTGTAAGGGCGGTTTGCCGGGCATTTCCCCTCCAAACGATTGCGGCCTAGGCTCAAGGTAGAGGAGCCGCTGCATCGATGGAGGCACGTCGCCCAACCACTCGTTGTATGTTTAAACAAAATACTGCCACTAAAAAGGCTTGTTTTCTATCTGCAGGTGAATAATCTTGTAATTCCAACAACAAAACCGTTTCAGTGAAGCTCCTTTGTGCCACAGGTTTCACTCGGACTGCCAGAGGTACTGCCATGACCCTACGCATCGCCATCAATGGATTCGGCCGCATCGGGCGCAACGTCCTGCGCGCACTGTATACCCAAGGCTACCGCCAGGACCTGCAGGTCGTCGCCATCAACGACCTGGGCGACAGCGCCATGAATGCCCACCTGCTCAAGTACGACAGCGTGCACGGCACCTTCGACGCCAGCGTCGAGGCCGACCACGAAAGCCTGACGGTCAATGGTGACCGTATCGCGGTCAGTGCCATCCGCAACCCGGCCGAACTGCCCTGGAAGGCCGAGGCGATCGATGTGGTGTTCGAATGCACCGGGCTGTTCACCGAGCGCGCCAAGGCCGCCGCGCACCTGGCCGCGGGGGCTGGCAAGGTGATTGTCTCGGCACCGGCCAAAGGCGCCGATGCCACCGTGGTGTACGGGGTCAACCATGACATCCTGCGGGCTTCGCACCAGATCATTTCCAATGCCTCCTGCACCACCAACTGCCTGGCACCGATTGCCCAGGTGCTGCACCGCGAGTTCGGCATCGAACAGGGCCTGATGACCACCATCCATGCCTACACCAACGACCAGGTGCTGACCGATGTGTACCACGGCGACCCGTACCGTGCGCGTTCGGCGACCCAGTCGATGATCCCCAGCAAGACCGGCGCTGCCGAGGCCGTGGGCCTGGTGCTGCCGGAGCTGGCTGGCAAGCTGACCGGCATGGCGGTGCGGGTGCCGGTTATCAACGTGTCGCTGGTCGATCTCACCGTCAACCTCAAGCGCGAAGCCACGGCCGAGCAGGTCAACCAGCTGTTCCTCGAGGCCAGCAAGCATTCCAGGGTATTGGGCTACAACGCCTTGCCGCTGGTTTCCTGCGATTTCAACCACAACCCGCTGTCGTCGATCTTCGATGCCAACCATACCCGGGCCGACGGGCGCATGCTCAAGGTGCTGGCTTGGTATGACAACGAGTGGGGGTTCTCCAACCGCATGCTGGATAACTGCCTGGCGTTGTGCAACGCCCGCTGAGCTTCGGCATGTTCTCTGTAGGAGCGGCCTTGTGTCGCGATGGGCTGCGCAGCAGCCCCTGCAATCTGTGCCAAGGTCGAAATCCCGGGGCTGCCGCGCAGCCCATCGCGACACAAGGCCGCTCCTACACGGGGACCGGGCAAGGCTGGGGACTCACAATCTTTACCTTTTCCTAACATTTCCAGGCTTGACCTTCGATATGGATGATAAGCATTATCATTAACCTTTCGTCGGCCAGGTCCCCCAGTGAGTCAGTCCCGGTTCAACTCTGTCTTCCTCGTCCAGCGCCTTACCCTGCTGCGCACCTTGCAGCGCATGGTGGGCAACCCCACCACGGCCGAGGACCTGTTGCAGGAAACCTACCTGCGGGTATCCCGCGCAATCGGTGAGCGGCCCATCGAACACATCGAACCGTTCGTGTTCCAGACCGCACGCAATCTGGCCCTCGACCACCTGCGCGCGCGCCGTGTGCAATCGCGCATGCTGGTCGACGATGTGCCCGACGAGGTGCTGCACAGCGTGGCCGCGCCCGCCACCAGCAGCGAGGATGCAGCCCATGCCGAACAGTTGCTCAGGCACCTGAGCATCAGCCTCAACCAGTTGAGCGAACGCCAGCAGCGCATCTTCATCCTCAGCCGCCTGCACGGCGCCACCTACCTGGAAATCGCCGAACAACTGAATGTTTCACCGAGCACGGTACAGAAGGAACTGAAACTGATCATGGCGATCTGCATAGGTGTCGCCGACCGCCTCAAGTGAGGCAACGCAAAGCCCTTGCCACGCCCCGCCTCAGCCTTGATCATTCGCAAAAAACCATTCAAGGATTCACCGTGACCGACAGCCCCCCTCGCCCGTCACCCGCCGGGCCCAGCGCCCGTGCTCGTGCCATGGACGAGGCGCTGGACTGGCTGGTGCGCCTGCAATGCGCCAACGCCGAGGACACCCAGGCCTTCGAAGCCTGGCTGAGCGCAGCGCCGGAAAATGCCGAGGCCTATGTCGAGGCAGAAGCCCTGTGGAATGGCGCACCGCTGCATCAGGTGGCCGTACAGTTGCATCAGCAACAGCGCCGCTCGTGGCGCGGGCGCCTGCGCAGCCACTGGAAACCCCTGGCAACGGCGGCGCTGCTGCTGGTCGGGCTGTTCACCCTTGGCAACCTGCCCATGCGCTTGCAGGCCGACCACCTGACGGTGGTGGGTGAGCGCCAGCGCCTGCAGCTGGAAGACGGGGCAAAAGTGCTGCTCAACACCAATTCGGCATTTGCCAGTGAGCAGCGTGACGGCCGACAAGTCGCCCGCCTGTTGCAGGGCGAGGCCTATTTCCAGGTCCCCGAAGGCGCGCTGCGGCCCCTTGAAGTGCAGGCCGGGCCGTTGCGCGCGCAGGTACGCGACACCGACTTTGCCGTGCGCTACCTCGACGGCGAGGCACAGGTGCGGGTGCAGCGCGGCGATGTCGACCTGCAGGGGGCTCGCGACCAGCGCATCCGCCTGAGTGCCGGCGACAGCATCAGCGTCGGCCCCCAGGGATTCGGCCAGCGTCAGCGCCCCGACATGCACCGGGACCTGGCCTGGATCGAAGGCCGCCTGGTGTTCGAGAACTGCCCGCTGAGCCAGGTGCTGGCCGAGGTGCAGCGCTACTACCCAGGCTGGATCATCAACCGCAATGCGCAGCTGGAAGACATGGCGGTCACCGGCAACTACCGCCTCGACCAGCCGCTGGAAACCCTGCGTGCGCTGGCCCACATCACCTCGGCACAGCTGCATGAGTACCCGGCGCTGGTCATCCTGAACTGATCCGCCAATCAATCGTCAGCAAAATCTGAAACCCGACACGGTCCATGTGGGAGCGGGCGTGCCCGCGAACACGGGCAACGCCCGTGCCATCCACCGCGGTGCCTGTTTCGCGGGCTTGCCCGCTCCCACAGAAGTCGCGATACGGATCGCCAGGCTGCAATCCAACTTTTTTTACGCAGTCACGCTACCCCACCCGTCTCGTTATAGCCAATGCAACTGATTCTCGTTTGAAAACGGGGACAGCCATCACCTATAACAGTCTGCGCGTCAGGGAGCGCTTCCGATGTCCACAGGTCCTACCCGCCCCTCCACCCGTCCTCGCCATGGAGGGCAGCTGTCCCTCCTGAGCCTTTCCCTACTGAACCTGGCCCTGCTCGCCAGCGGCACCTGCAGCCTGCCGGCGCTGGCCGCCGAGCCGGCCCAGGCCAGCAGCCCGCGCATGGGCGACTACCGCTTCAGCATCGGCCAGCAGCCGCTGGTTTCGGCCATCAATGCTTTCAGCCAGGTCACCGGCTGGCAGGTAGGCTTCAGCGCCGAACTGGCCGACGGCGTTGCCTCGCCAGGGGTGCAGGGTTCGCTAACGCCGGAAGCTGCCCTCAAGCGTCTGCTGCACGGCACCGGCCTGGGCTTTCGCAAGATCGGCAACGGCAATGTGGTGCTCGAACGCCAGGCCAGCGCCAATGTGATTGCCCTGCAGCAGGTGACCGTCAGCGCCACCCGCAGCGCCCAGGACGTCAGTCAGGTGCCGAGCACCGTCAGCGTGCAGACCCGCGAGCAACTGGACCGGCAGAACGTCAACAACATCCAGGACCTGGTGCGCTACGAACCGGGCGTGTCGGTGGCCGGCACCGGCCAGCGCAGCGGCCTGAACGGCTACAACATCCGTGGCATCGACGGCGAGCGCATCCTTACCCAGGTCGATGGCGTGTCGATCCCCGACAGTTTCTTCTTCGGCCCCTACGCCCAGACGCAGCGCAACTACGTGGACCCGGAGATCGTCAAGCGTGTGGAAATCCTCCGCGGCCCGGCCTCGGTGCTGTATGGCAGCAACGCCATCGGCGGGGCAGTGAGCTACTTCACCCTCGACCCTGACGACATCATCAAGCCCGGCAAGGACGCAGGTGCCCGCCTGAAGACCGGCTACAGCTCGGCCGACGAAAGCTGGCTGACCTCCGCCACCGTCGCCGGCCGCCAGGGCGAGTTCGACGGCCTGGTGCACCTGAGCCAGCGCAACGGTCACGAAACCGAAACCCACGGCGGCCACAGCGGTGACGGCCTGTCCCGTACCGAAGCCAACCCGATGGACGTGCGCACCACAAACGTACTGGCCAAGCTGGGCTGGAATTACGCCGACGACGCACGCCTGGGCTTCACTTACGAGCGTTACAAGGATGACCGCGACCAGAACATCCTCAGTGCGGTGGGCGGGCCGTTCATTCCTGGCCGTGGTGCTTCGGGTTACTACAAGGCGCGTAACGGCAACGACACCATTACCCGTGAACGCTTTGGCATCAACCATGAGTTCGGCCTGGATTCGCTGGTCGCCGACCATGTGAAGTGGAGCCTGAACTACCAGATCGCCAAGACCGACCAGTACACCGAGGAAGTCTATGCACCGCCTGGCCGTCAGGTGCTGCGTACCCGCGACACCACCTACAAGGACCGCCAGTGGGTATTCGACGCCCAGCTGGACAAGGCCTTCAGCCTCGGCGCCACCGACCACCTGCTGACCTACGGCACCACCCTCAAGCACGAGAAGGTCACCGGTTCGCGCAGCGGCACCGGCACCTGTCTGGCCGTTGGCTCAGGTTGTTCCGGCCCTGGCGCCGAGCGGCCGGCAGACGGCCAGGTGCTGGTCAGCGACTTCCCGGACCCGACCGTGAACACCTACAGCCTGTTCGTGCAGGATGAAATCCGCTGGAACAACTGGACCTTCATGCCTGGCGCTCGTTACGACTACACGCGCATGGAGCCCAGGTTCACCGAGGAATTCCTGCGTGGCCTTGAGTCCTCTGGTACCGCGCCCACCTCCCAGGACGACTCGGACAAGAAGTGGCACCGTATCTCGCCCAAGTTCGGCCTGACCTACGCCTTCAACGACAACTACACCTGGTATGGCCAGTACGCCGAAGGTTTCCGCACCCCGACTGCCAAGTCCATGTACGGCAAGTTCGAGAACATCGAGGAAGGCTACCGCGTAGAAGGCAACCCGAGCCTCGAGCCGGAAAAGAGCAAAAGTTATGAAACCGGCCTGCGTGGCAACTTCGACGCCGGCAACTTCGACGTGGCAGTGTTCTACAACAAGTACCGCGACTTCATCGACGAGGACGCCGTGAAAAGCGCCAATCTGGAGCAGACCTTCCAGGCCAACAACATCAAGCACGCCACCATAAAGGGTGCCGAGGTCAAGGGCCGCGTGAACCTCGACCACTTCGGTGCACCGCAGGGCCTGTATACCCAAGGCTCGATCGCCTACACCCATGGCCGCAACGATGACACCGGCGAGCCACTGAACACCGTCAACCCGCTCAAGGGCGTGTTCGGCCTGGGTTATGAACAACAGCACTACGGCGGGCTGCTGAGCTGGACACTGGTCAAGCGCAAGACCCGCGTCGACGACAGCACCTTCTACTCGCCCGACGGCTCGAGCTCCAAGTTCCGCACCCCGGGCTATGGGGTACTGGACCTGACCGGTTACTACAAGGTCACCGACGACGTGACCATCAACGCCGGCCTGTACAACCTCACCGACAAGAAGTACTGGCAGTGGGATTCGGTGCGCAGCTACGACGGCCAGGGTGAAGCGGCCGTGACCCAGCCGGCCAACATCGACCGCCTGACCATGCCGGGGCGCAACTTCGGCATCAATGTGGTTTGGGATATCTGACCCTTTGCACCTGTACTGGCCTCTTCGCGGGCTCGCCCGCTCCCACAGGTACTGGGCAAGCCTTGGGCCTGCGATGTTCCTGTGGGAGCGGGCATGCCCGCGAAGAGGCCAGTACAAGCAACACGAAAGACCGATTTTTTTACTGTCCCGCCCCCGCTGTTTCGTCTTGTCTCTAAATGCCCCTTTTCCAAGGACTGCCCCATGACCGACCGCCCAGCCCTGCGCTCCCAGCGCCTCAACCAGATCACCCACGCTCCCCACGCCGAACTGGATGCCTTGGTCAAAGCCCATGCACCCTTCGACAGCCGCGAAAGCTTCGCCCGCTTCGTGGTCGCCCAGTACCTGTTCCAGGCTGAGCTGCAGGCCCTGTACAACGACCCGCAACTGATCGCCATCGTCCCCGACCTGGCCGAGCGCTGCCGTGCCGAACAGGCCCGCCTGGACCTCGCCGATCTCGACACCGAAGTACCGCCAGCCGTACCGGGTGCTCTGCGCAACCCGAGCCTGGGCGAGGCAATGGGCTGGATCTTCGTCTCTGAAGGCTCCAAACTGGGCGCTGCGTTTCTGATCAAGCGTGCCGTGGCCCTGGGACTGTCCGACAGCTTTGGTGCCCGACACCTGGGCGAACCGGCCGGTGGCCGTGCCGAAGGCTGGAAGCAGTTCACCCGCATTCTTGATGGCCTGGCCCTGTCGGCCGAAGAGGAAGCCGCTGCCGAACGCGGCGCAGTTGCGGCGTTCGAGCGCTTCACCGAGCTGCTCAAGCACGCCTATGCCGCGGATGCCGCGCTGGTTTGACACGCCGTACCCGGCCACCCTACCGGTGGCCGAACCGTTTTAAGCAGTGAGACCATGACCCGACCCGCCCGCTCGAAACTCGCCCGCCTGCTGTATGCGATCCTGGCTTACGTGAGCCTGGGTGTGGGCCTGGTCGCGATCGTCATTCCCGGCCTGCCGACCACCGAATTCATCCTGCTGGCCGCCTGGGCGGCCACCCGTAGTTCACCGCGCCTGTCTGCCTGGCTGGAAAACCACCGGCTTTTCGGGCCGATCCTGCACAACTGGCGCAATGGCAAGGTGATCCAGCGGCGGGCCAAGGTCAGCGCGACCCTCAGCATGCTGCTGTGTGCGGGCCTGATGCTGACACTCCTGGAACACCGCTGGCCGGTATTCCTGGCCATTGCCGGCATGACCCTGGGCAACCTATGGATCTGGTCACGCCCGGAGCACGCCCCCTGCCCTGCCCCGTCACAAGCTCAGCAGCCCTGAGTACAGGGCATAGGCCGCCAGCGCGGCACCTGCCAGCACGGCGGCGAAAATCAGCTTTTCCCAGGTGGTGAACAAGGCTTTTCCCTGCTCATGCTTGGCCCTGGCGAACAGGATCACGCCCGGCGCATACAGCAGTGCTGACAGCAGCAGGTACTTGAGCCCGCCGGCATACAACAGCCACACGGCATACACCAGGGCAACCAACGCCACCAGCAAGTCCTTGCGGCGCAGGGCCGGCTGCCCATCGTAGGTTTCCTTACGCACCGCCAACAACACAGCGTAGGCCGCCGACCACAGGTAGGGCACCAGGATCATCGACGAGGCCAGGTAGATCAGGCTGGTATAGGTACCGGCGGAAAACAGCGTGATCAGCAGGAAGCCCTGGATCATGCAGTTGGTCAGCCACAGGGCGTTGGCCGGCACATGGTTGGCGTTTTCCTTGGCCAGGAAGCGCGGCATGGTCTTGTCCCGCGCCGTGGCGAAGAGGATCTCGGCGCACAGCAACGCCCAGGACAGCAGCGCGCCAAGCAGCGAAACCGCCAGGCCGATACTGATCAGCAAGGCGCCCCACGGCCCGACGATATGCTCCAGTACCGAAGCCAGCGATGGGTTCTGCAGCCCGGCCAGTTCCGGCTGGGTCATCACCCCCAGCGACAACACGTTGACCAGCACCAGCAGCGCCAGCACCCCCAGGAAACCGATCACCGTAGCCTTGCCCACATCCGACCGGCGCTCGGCACGTCCGGAATACACACTGGCGCCTTCGATGCCGATGAATACGAACACGGTGACCAGCATCATGTTGCGCACCTGCTCCAGCACGCTGCCGAACTGTGGGTTGCTCAGGCCCCAGATATCACGCGTGAAGATATCGGCGCGGAAGGCGAACGCCGCGATCACCACGAAAATCAGCAACGGCACCACCTTGGCCACGGTGGTCACCTGGTTGATGAACGCCGCCTCCTTGATACCGCGCAGCACCAGGAAGTGCACCGCCCACAGCAGCAGCGAGGCGCAGCCGATGGCGATTGGCGTGTTGCCCTCGCCGAACACCGGGAAATAGAAGCCCAAGGTGCTGAACAGCAGCACGAAGTAGCCGACGTTGCCCAGCCAGGCACTGATCCAATAGCCCCAGGCCGAGGAAAAACCCATGTACTCGCCAAAGCCGGCCTTGGCGTAGGCGTACACCCCCGAATCCAGCTCCGGCTTGCGGTTGGCCAGGGTCTGGAACACGAACGCCAGCGCCAGCATGCCAACGGCTGTGATGCCCCAGCCGATCAGCACCGCGCCCACGTCGGCACGCGCCGCCATGTTCTGCGGCAACGAGAATATTCCACCACCAATCATCGAGCCGACCACCAATGCGATCAGCGCGCCCAGGCGCAGCTTCTGTCCCGGTTCGCTCATGAGCCTTCCTTTTTTTTGCGCGCTGTCATGGGCTTGAAACAGCCGTGCGGTCCATTAAATGCTGTTACTTATAATGATCCTGACCAATGAAGCTATAGCACTAATAACTGCTTTGTCTATGGCCCCCGTTGGTAAAAAACTAGCAGCTCCCGAGCAACTAGAAAAGAACCCGATAAAACTCGAAATTCTTGTGAAAAATTTGCGAAAGCGGCAAAAGCGGCTAGCTTCAAGCATCGCAGGCTGAACAGAGCGTTTGCTCTAGAAGGACATGGAGGTGCCAGCGTGCAAGGCTTGCAGCATAAGTTGTCGGCACTCTCCAGGAGCTTCGTGAAGGAATTTTCCTACTTCACGTCGCCATGAACTGACCCAAGTCAGCGAATGGCAGCGGCGTCGGATTTACTCTGTCGTCAACTTTCTCCTGGCAGGAGTTGTTAAATGTCTGATTCATCCGGAAAACTAAAGCTCGGCGCGTTAGTTGCACTTGTCGTCGGTTCGATGATTGGTGGCGGGATCTTCTCGCTGCCGCAAAACATGGCGGCCAGCGCAGGGGTTGGCGCTGTGCTGATCGGCTGGGCAATCACCGCGGTCGGCATGCTGACCCTGGCCTTCGTGTTCCAGACCCTGGCCAACCGCAAGCCTGACCTGGATGGCGGGGTGTATGCCTACGCCAAGGCCGGTTTCGGCGACTACATGGGCTTCTCCTCGGCCTGGGGCTACTGGATCAGTGCCTGGCTGGGCAACGTCGGCTACTTCGTGCTGCTGTTCAGCACCCTGGGCTACTTCTTCCCGATTTTCGGCGAAGGCAACACCCCCGCTGCCATCATCGGCGCGTCGGTGCTGCTGTGGGCGGTGCACTTCCTGGTACTGCGCGGCATCAAGGAAGCGGCGTTCATCAACCTGGTCACCACCGTGGCCAAGGTAGTGCCGCTGCTGCTGTTCGCCCTGATCTGCCTGTTCGCCTTCAAGCTCGACATCTTCACCGCCGACATCTGGGCGGTGGGCACGCCAGAACTTGGCAGCGTGATGAACCAGGTGCGCAACATGATGCTGGTCACCGTGTGGGTGTTCATCGGCATCGAGGGTGCGAGCATCTTCTCGTCGCGGGCGGAAAAACGCTCTGACGTGGGCAAGGCCACGGTCATCGGCTTCGTCACCGTGCTGCTGTTCCTGGTGCTGGTCAACGTACTGTCGCTGGGCATCATGACCCAGCCGGAACTGGCCAAGCTGCAGAACCCGTCGATGGCTGCCGTGCTGGAGCATGTGGTCGGCCACTGGGGTGCGGTGCTGATCAGCGTCGGCCTGATCATCTCGCTGCTCGGGGCGCTGCTGTCGTGGGTGCTGCTGTGCGCCGAGATCATGTTCGCCGCCGCCAAGGACCACACCATGCCGGAGTTCCTGCGCCGCGAGAACGCCAACCAGGTACCGGCCAACGCCCTGTGGCTGACCAACGCCATGGTGCAGATCTTCCTGGTGATTACGCTGTTCTCCAACAGCACCTATCTGTCGCTGATCTACCTGGCCACATCGATGATCCTGGTGCCTTACCTGTGGTCGGCGGCCTACGCCTTCCTGCTGGCATGGCGCAGCGAAACCTACGAACAGGCCCTGGCTGAGCGCAAGAAAGACCTGATCATCGGCGGCATCGCCCTGTTGTATGCCGTCTGGCTGCTGTACGCCGGCGGTGTGAAATACCTGCTGCTCTCGGCCCTGCTCTACGCACCTGGCGCAATCCTGTTCGCCAAGGCCAAGCGTGAAGTCGGCCAACCTGTCTTCACCAACGTGGAAAAGCTGATCTTCGCAGCCGTGGTCATCGGCGCCCTGGTGGCAGCCTTTGGCCTGTACGACGGCTTCCTGACTCTTTGACCCACGTCTTCGTTCAACTGGAGGAATGAAATCATGTCCGCTGAAAAACAGAAGTACGGTGTCCACTCCGAAGCCGGCAAACTGCGCAAGGTGATGGTTTGCGCCCCGGGCCTGGCGCACAAGCGCCTGACGCCGAGCAACTGTGACGAGCTGCTGTTCGACGACGTGATCTGGGTCGACCAGGCCAAGCGTGACCATTTCGACTTCGTCACCAAGATGCGCGAGCGCGGCGTCGATGTGCTGGAAATGCACAACCTGCTGACCGATATCGTGCAGCAACCCGAAGCATTGAAGTGGATCCTCGACCGCAAGATCACCGATGACACCGTCGGCGTGGGCCTGAACAACGAAGTGCGCAGCTGGCTCGAAGGCCTCGAGCCGCGCCATCTGGCCGAGTTCCTGATTGGCGGCGTGGCCGGCCAGGACCTGCCACAAAGCGAAGGCGCCGATGTGGTCAAGATGTACAACGACTACCTGGGCCACTCCAGCTTCATCCTGCCGCCACTGCCCAACACCCAGTTCACCCGCGACACCACTTGCTGGATCTACGGCGGTGTCACCCTGAACCCGATGTACTGGCCTGCGCGCCGTCAGGAAACCCTGCTGACCACCGCCATCTACAAGTTCCACAAGGAGTTCACCAACGCCGACTTCGAAGTCTGGTACGGCGACCCGGACAAGGAACACGGCCAGTCCACCCTCGAAGGCGGTGACGTGATGCCGATCGGCAACGGCATCGTGCTGATCGGCATGGGCGAGCGCACCTCGCGTCAGGCCATCGGCCAGTTGGCGCGCAACCTGTTCGCCAAGGGCGCAGTCAAGGAAGTGATCGTCGCCGGCCTGCCGAAATCCCGCGCCGCCATGCACCTGGACACAGTGTTCAGCTTCTGCGACCGCGACCTGGTCACGGTCTTCCCGGAAGTGGTGAAAGAGATCATTCCATTCATCATCCGCCCCGACGAAAGCAAGCCTTACGGCATGGATGTTCGCCGCATCAACAAGTCGTTCATCGAGGTGGTGGGCGAGCAACTGGGGGTCAAGCTGCGCGTGGTCGAGACCGGCGGCAACAGCTTCGCCGCCGAACGCGAACAGTGGGATGACGGCAACAACGTGGTGGCCATCGAGCCGGGCGTGGTCATTGGCTACGACCGCAACACCTACACCAATACCCTGCTGCGCAAGGCCGGGATCGAGGTCATCACCATCAGCGCCGGCGAACTGGGCCGGGGCCGTGGCGGCGGCCACTGCATGACCTGCCCGATCGTGCGCGACCCTATCGACTACTAACGACCATTACCCCCGGCCGCCCTCACGAAGCGGCGGCCGGTGCGTTCACCAAACTCAAGGAGAAATGTCATGGCGTTCAATATTCACAACCGCAACCTGCTCAGCCTGGAACACCACACCACCCGCGAGCTGCGCTACCTGCTGGACCTGTCCCGTGACCTCAAGCGCGCCAAGTACACCGGCACCGAACAACAACACCTGAAGGGCAATAACATCGCCCTGATCTTCGAAAAAACCTCTACCCGTACCCGCTGCGCCTTCGAAGTGGCCGCCTACGACCAGGGCGCCAACGTTACCTACATCGACCCCAACTCTTCGCAGATCGGCCACAAGGAGAGCATGAAGGACACCGCCCGCGTGCTCGGGCGCATGTATGACGCCATCGAGTACCGTGGCTTCAAGCAGGAAATCGTCGAAGAGCTGGCCAAGTTCGCCGGTGTTCCGGTGTTCAACGGCCTGACCGACGAATACCACCCGACGCAGATGATTGCCGACGTGCTGACCATGCGTGAGCACAGCGACAAGCCGCTGCATGACATCAGCTACGCCTACCTGGGCGACGCCCGCAACAACATGGGCAACTCGTTGCTGCTGATCGGTGCCAAGCTCGGCATGGACGTGCGCATCGCCGCGCCCAAGGCGCTGTGGCCGCATGACGACCTGGTCGAGCGTTGCCACAAGTACGCCGAGGAAAGCGGTGCGCGCATCACCCTCACCGAAGACCCGCTCGCCGCGGTCAAGGGTGTGGACTTCGTGCACACCGACGTGTGGGTATCGATGGGTGAGCCGATCGAAGCCTGGGGCGAGCGCATCAAGCTGCTCAAGCCGTTTCAGGTGAATACACAACTAATGAAGTCCACCGGCAACCCGCGGACCAAGTTCATGCACTGCCTGCCGGCGTTCCACAACTCCGAAACCAAGGTAGGCAAGCAGATCGCCGAACAGTACCCGGACCTGGCCAACGGTATCGAAGTGACCGACGACGTCTTCGAGTCGCCGGCCTGCATCGCCTTCGAGCAGGCGGAAAACCGCATGCACACGATCAAGGCGATCCTGGTTTCGACGCTGGCTGACCTGTAAAGGCTGACACGACAAGCCGGGCAACCCGGATCCCTGTGGGAGCGGGTTTACCCGCGAATGCGTCAGTAGCACCAGCCGCGCTGCATGGGCTGACGCTTTCGCGGGTAAACCCGCTCCCACAAAGGAGGGCGATACCGGTAGAGAACAGCGCTCCCTTCTTTCGTTAAAGGACATTCCCCATGCGTATCGTTGTTGCATTGGGCGGCAACGCCCTGCTGCGTCGCGGCGAGCCGATGACCGCTGACAACCAGCGCGCCAATATCCGCACCGCTACCGAACAGATCGCCAAGATCCACCCTGGCAACGAGCTGGTCATCGCCCACGGCAACGGCCCGCAAGTTGGCCTGCTGTCGCTGCAGGGCCTGTCCTACAAGCCCGACGAGGCCTACCCGCTGGACGTGCTGGGTGCCGAGACCGAGGGCATGATCGGCTACATGATCGAACAGGAACTGGGCAACCTGCTGGCCTTCGAAGTGCCGTTCGCCACCCTGCTGACCCAGGTCGAAGTGGACGCCAACGACCCCGCCTTCAAAGACCCGACCAAGTTCATCGGCCCGGTCTATGCCAAGGAAGAGGCCGAGCACCTGGCCAAGGAAAAGGGTTGGGTGGTCAAGCCTGACGGCGACAAGTACCGCCGCGTGGTAGCCAGCCCGAAACCCAAGCGCATCTTCGAAATCCGCCCGATCAAGTGGCTGCTGGAAAAGAGCAGCATCGTGATCTGCGCCGGCGGCGGCGGCATCCCCACCATGTACGATGAGAACCGCAAGCTCAAAGGCATCGAGGCGGTGATCGACAAGGACCTGTGTTCGGCACTACTGGCGGAGCAGCTGGACGCCGACCTGCTGATCATCGCCACCGACGTCGATGCGGCCTACATCGACTGGGGCAAGCCGACCCAGAAAGCCATCGCCCAGGCGCACCCCGACGAACTGGAACGCCTCGGCTTCGCTGCCGGCTCCATGGGGCCGAAGGTGCAGGCGGCCTGCGATTTTGCCCGTAATACCGGCAAGGTGGCGGTGATCAGTTCGCTGGAAAACATCGAAGACATCGTCAAAGGCACTGCCGGTACGCGAGTATCCACCGCCAAGCCGGGGATCAGCTACCGTTGAATGCAGTGGGCGGGCCGATGGGCCCGCCATTTTCACCTTCCAGAGGAGTCCGCCATGGCCCAGTACCAGCCCGGTCATGTACACATCGAGCGCACCGCGCTGAACAAGAACGACCACAGCTATGACCTGAACATCGAATACGAGGCGGCGACAGACCCCAAGGAAGGCCGCGGCATCCAGTTCCGCATGCACGGTACCATTGAAGGCAAGACGATCGACGACAAGTTCTTCCTGCCCAAGGACCAGGTGCTGCCCAGCTTCCTCATGGTCGCCTCGCGCAAGGCCCAGTCCTACCTGGCGCCGCACCAGAAGTTCGAGACCCTGGGTTCGCCGCACAAGCTGTACGACGCAATGTTCGAAGACATCCGCCAGAAGCTCGATGTGAAGTCGGGCGATCCGATCAAGCCTGAACATCTGGAGTGATTTCAGGAACCGGGGGCTGCTTTGCAGCCCATCGCGACGCAAGGCCGCTCCCACAGGTTGGCCGCTGACCCCAAGGCCTGCGCGATACTTGTGGGAGCGGCCTTGCGTCGCGATGGGCCGCAAAGCGGCCCCGGCGATGTTAAGGCATAATACTGCCTCCCCGGCCACCACCTCGCCCTCCCCATGCGCATCCACGTCAGCTTCATCGACCGCGTCGGCATCACCCAGGAAGTCCTCGCCCTGCTCGGTGCCCGCAACCTCAACCTGGACGCCGTGGAGATGGTCCCGCCGAACGTCTATATCGACGCCCCCACCCTCAGCCCCGCCGTGCTCGAAGAACTGCACGACGCGCTGTTCGAGGTGCATGGCGTGCAATCGGTGGACGTGGTCGACATCCTCCCTGGCCAACGCCGGCACCTGCAGCTCGATGCCCTGCTGGCGGCAATGAGCGACCCGGTGCTGGCCGTGGACAGTGCCGGCAAGGTGCTGCTGGCCAACCCGGCATTTATCGAACTGTGCGGTCGCGAATCGGCCGGGCGCTCGGTGGGTGAACTGTTCGGTGATCCGGCGCTGTTGCAAGCCTTGCTGGATAACAACTTCCACCTGCCCATGCGCGAAATGCAGCTCAACGGCCAGAGCTTGCTGCTGGACGCCATGCCGATCACCAATGCCGGTGGCCTGCTGACGCTGTACCCACCCACGCGCATGGGCGAACGCCTATCGGCCCTGCACCACGATCATGCCGAAGGCTTCGATGCCTTGCTCGGCGAGTCACCGGCCATCCGCACCCTCAAGGCCCGTGCCCTGCGTGTGGCGGCGCTCGATGCACCGCTGCTGGTGCATGGCGAAACCGGCACCGGCAAAGAACTGGTAGCCCGCGCCTGCCATGCCATCAGCAGCCGCCACGCAGCGCCATTCCTGGCGCTGAACTGCGCTGCGCTACCCGAGAGCCTGGCCGAGAGCGAACTGTTCGGTTACGCCCCTGGCGCCTTCACCGGCGCACAACGGGGCGGCAAGCCCGGGCTGATGGAGCTGGCCAACCAGGGCACGGTGTTCCTCGATGAAATAGGCGAGATGTCGCCGTACCTGCAGGCCAAGCTGCTGCGCTTTCTCAGCGATGGCAGCTTCCGCCGGGTAGGTGGCGACCGCGAAGTGAAGGTGGATGTACGCATCATCAGCGCCACCCACCGCGACTTGGAGCGGATGGTCGCCGAAGGCAGCTTCCGCGAAGACCTGTTCTACCGCCTGAACGTGCTCAACTTGCAGGTGCCGCCGCTACGCGAGCGTGGCCAGGATATCCTGATGCTGGCGCACTTCTTCATGCAGCAGGCCTGCACGCAAATCCAGCGCCCCGCCTGCCGGCTGACGGCCGCTACCCATTCGGCACTGCTGGCCAACCCCTGGCCGGGCAACGTGCGCCAGTTGCAGAACGTGATTTTCCGCGCAGCCGCCATATGCGAGGGCAACCTGGTGGACATCGGTGACCTGGATATCGCCGGTACCTCGGTCGCTGGTGGCCAGGACGGCGAAGTGGCCAGCCTGGAACAGGCCGTGGGCGATTTCGAGCGCGAGCTGCTGCAACGCCTGTACGCCAGCTACCCGTCGACACGGCAACTGGCCGGGCGCTTGCAAACTTCACATACCGCCATTGCGCAGCGCCTGCGCAAATATGGAATACCGGGCAAGCCCTGATGCTTTTCAGATAGCGTCAATGGGGCTGCTACGCAGCCCCTTATTGCTTGACTGACAGACCGCAGGGCAAAACCTGATAGTTGCTGTAATAATACGCTTGTTATTCAGACTTTTCCTACACTGGCGAAAGATACTCTCCCACGGATGCCTCGTAGAATGGTGACAGTGTATTCCCACCTGTCATCCCACTTGCCCGCCCCATAGCGGGAAGTGGTCCGCTACTGGATATAACGAGAGCATCTGATGTTTGAACTCGATTTTTACGGGACACTTGTAGCCGCCTCTTTGGTATTGCTATTAGGTCGCGGCCTGGTCGCGCGTATTGGTTTCTTGCGCACTTACAATATTCCGGAACCTGTCGCTGGCGGCCTGGTAGTGGCCCTGGCATTGCTGGCGTTGCGCAGTTTCGATGTCCACGTGCAATTCGACACTTCACTGCAAACTCCTCTGATGCTGGCATTCTTCGCCACCATCGGCTTGAGTGCTGACTTTGCCAGCCTGAAAAAAGGTGGCCGCGTGGTTACCGTGTTCCTGCTGGTGGTGACCGGCTTGCTGCTGGTTCAGAACGCCATGGGCATCGGCCTGGCAACCGCACTGGGGCTCGATCCGCTGATGGGCCTGCTGGCCGGCTCCATCACCTTGTCGGGCGGCCACGGCACAGGCGCTGCGTGGGGGGCGACTTTCACCGAAAAATTTGGCCTGGCCTCGGCCTCCGAACTGGCATTGGCATCAGCTACCTTCGGCCTGGTACTGGGTGGCCTGATTGGTGGCCCGGTTGCCCGGTTGCTGATCAAGCGGGTAACGACACCAGGTATCGAAGAAGCAGCACCACAACTGCCCAAGGGTTTCGAACAACCAGACAAAGAGCGCCTGATTACGCCGTTTTCATTTATCGAAACATTGGCACTGATCGCTGTCAGCCTGCTCGCGGGCTCGTTACTCGGCGGCTTGCTGAAAGGCACTGCGCTTGAACTGCCAACGTTCGTCTGCGTGTTGTTCGTGGGTGTGGTGTTGCGAAACGGCCTTTCGGCGCTCGGCTTTTATCAAGTATTCGAACGGGAAGTCTCGGTATTGGGCAATGTGAGTTTGTCGTTATTCCTGGCTATTGCCTTGATGTCGCTCAAGTTGTGGGACCTTTCAGCATTGGCATTACCGTTCTTTGCATTGCTCGCCGCGCAGACACTGGTCATGGCACTGTTCGCGATATTCGTCACGTTCAGGGTCATGGGCCGCAACTATGATGCAGCGGTACTGGCTGCCGGGCATTGCGGCTTCGGCCTGGGCGCAACGCCGACGGCAATTGCCAACATGCAAGCGGTGACCCAGCGCTACGGAGCCTCGCGCATTGCCTTCCTGGTGGTACCGATGGTGGGGGCATTCTTCATCGACATCATCAATGTCATTGTCATCAAGCTATATCTGGCATTGCCCTTCTTTTCCTAGGTCGAGATCAGTCCATGCTCCAGGGCGTAGTTCAAGAGCGCCTCAGCTTATGCCTGAGGCTCAGCCTTGATCATGCGCCCTGCACTGAGAAATCGTATCGAATTCAATACATCGTATTGAAATCGATACACACCCCCTCCGCACACGGTTATGCAAGGGTTTGATCCCCAAACCCTTTTCCACCCCACACCGACCGTAGCGTTTTCGTTCCACAAGAATGACAAAACGGTTACGAAAAACATACAACCTATTGATTTATAACTGTTTTTAACGATTGGCCGCATTTTTGCTAAGGGAATCCCAACCCCAAGAGCGCGGAGCCACCGCGCCCAACGCCCTGCTTCCCGAGGATTCCCCATGAGCGAGTTGCGTTTTACTGAAGATCACGAATGGCTGCGCGTCGAAGCCGATGGCAGCGTCACCGTGGGCATCACCGCCTACGCCCAGAACGCCCTTGGCGATGTGGTTTTCGTGCAACTGCCAGAGTTGCAGCAGTATGAGAAAGGCAGCGAAGCGTCCACCGTCGAGTCGGTCAAGGCCGCAAGCGGTGTGTACATGCCTCTGACCGGCGAAGTGGTCCAGATCAACGATCAGCTCGAAGACAGCCCGGAACTGGTCAACGAAGACCCGATGGGCGAAGGCTGGTTCTTCCGCTTCAAACCGACCGACATGAGCGAAGTCACCGCCCTGCTCGACCAGGACGCCTATGACCGCCTGATCAAAGCCAACGACGACGCCTGAGGAACCCGCCATGACCATCAACCTCGGCACCGCCAACGAATTCATCGCCCGCCACATCGGCCCGCGCGCCGCTGACGAGCAGGCCATGCTGGCCGCCCTCGGCTTCGACTCGCTGGAAGCCATGACCGCCGCGGTCATCCCTGACAGCATCAAGGGCACCAGCGTGCTCGGCTCGCACGACGGCCAGAGCGAAGCCGACGCGCTCGCCGCGCTCAAGGCCATCGCCGGCAAGAACCAACTGTTCAAGAGCTACATCGGCCAGGGCTACTACAATACCCACACCCCGGCGCCGATCCTGCGCAACCTGCTGGAAAACCCGGCCTGGTACACCGCCTATACCCCGTACCAGCCAGAAATTTCCCAGGGCCGTCTGGAAGCGCTGCTGAACTTCCAGACTCTGATCAGCGACCTGACCGGCCTGCCGATCGCCAACGCCTCGCTGCTCGACGAAGCCACCGCTGCCGCCGAGGCAATGACCTTCTGCAAGCGCCTGTCGAAGAACAAGGCCAGCCACGCCTTCTTTGCCTCCGTGCACTGCCACCCGCAAACCCTCGACGTGCTGCGCACCCGTGCCGAACCGCTGGGCATCGAGATCGTGGTCGGCGACGAGCGCGAGCTCAGCGATGTCAGCGCCTTCTTCGGCGCCCTGCTGCAGTACCCGGCCAGCAACGGTGAAGTGTTCGACTACCGCGAAGTGGTCGAGCGCTTCCACGCAGCCAATGCCCTGGTCGCCGTTGCCGCCGACCTGCTGGCCCTGACCCTGCTGACCCCGCCGGGCGAATTCGGTGCCGACGTGGCCATCGGCAGCGCCCAGCGCTTCGGCGTACCACTGGGCTTCGGTGGGCCGCACGCGGCCTACTTCTCCACCCGTGACGCATTCAAGCGCGACATGCCGGGCCGCCTGGTCGGTGTGTCGATCGACCGCTTCGGCAAGACCGCCCTGCGCCTGGCCATGCAGACCCGCGAACAGCACATCCGCCGCGAAAAGGCCACCAGCAACATCTGCACCGCACAGGTGCTGCTGGCCAACATCGCCAGCATGTTCGCCGTGTACCACGGCCCGGCCGGCCTCAAGCGCATCGCCGAACGTACCCACGCCCTGACCGCGATCCTGGCCGCCGGCCTGAAAACGCTAGGCGTACAGGTAGTAGGCGCCAGCGCCTTCGACACCCTGACCCTGGCCACCGGCAATGCCACTGCCGGCCTGCATGAAAAGGCGCGCGCCCAGGGCATCAACTTGCGCCAGATCGACGCCGCCCACGTGGGCCTGTCGCTGGACGAAACCAGTAGCCAGGGCGATGTCGAGGCCCTGTGGCAACTGATCGGTGGCGACCTGGCCCAGCCGGACTTCAACGCACTGGCCGCCAGCACCGGCTCGCTGCTGCCTGCCGCCCTGCTGCGTCAGTCGGCCATCCTCGCGCACCCGGTATTCAACCGCTACCACAGCGAAACCGAGCTGATGCGCTACCTGCGCCGCCTGGCCGACAAGGACCTGGCGCTGGACCGCAGCATGATCCCGCTGGGCTCGTGCACCATGAAGCTGAACGCCGCCAGCGAAATGATCCCTGTCACCTGGGCCGAGTTCGGCAACCTGCACCCGTTTGCCCCGGCCGAGCAGAGCCAGGGCTACCTGCAAATGACCACCGAGCTGGAGGCCATGCTCTGCGCCGCCACCGGCTACGACGCCGTGTCGCTGCAGCCCAACGCCGGTTCCCAGGGCGAGTACGCAGGCCTGCTGGCCATCCGCGCCTATCACCGCAGCCGTGGCGAAGGCCACCGCGACATCTGCCTGATCCCGTCGTCGGCCCACGGCACCAACCCGGCAACCGCGCACATGGCCGGCATGCGCGTGGTGGTCACCGCCTGTGATGCCCGCGGCAACGTCGATGTCGAGGACCTGCGCGCCAAGGCCATCGAGCACCGCGAGCGCCTGGCCGCGATCATGATCACCTACCCGTCGACCCACGGCGTGTTCGAGGAAGCGATCGGCGAAATCTGCGCGATCATCCACGACAACGGTGGCCAGGTGTACATCGACGGCGCCAACATGAACGCCATGGTCGGCCTGTGCGCCCCGGGCAAGTTCGGTGGCGACGTTTCGCATCTGAACCTGCACAAGACCTTCTGCATCCCGCACGGCGGTGGCGGCCCGGGCGTCGGCCCGATCGGTGTCAAGTCGCACCTGGCGCCGTTCCTGCCCGGCCACGCGCAGCTGGAAAACACCGAGGGCGCGGTTTGCGCCGCGCCGTTCGGCAGCGCCAGCATCCTGCCGATCACCTGGATGTACATCCGCATGATGGGCGGTGCCGGCCTCAAGCGTGCCTCGCAGATGGCGATCCTCAACGCCAACTACATCGCCCGTCGCCTGGAAGAGCACTATCCTGTTCTGTATACCGGCGGCAATGGCCTGGTTGCCCACGAGTGCATCCTCGACCTGCGCCCGCTGAAGGAAACCAGCGGCATCAGCGTAGACGACGTGGCCAAGCGCCTGATCGACTTCGGCTTCCACGCCCCGACCATGTCCTTCCCGGTTGCAGGCACGCTGATGATCGAACCGACCGAAAGCGAGTCCAAGGAAGAACTGGACCGCTTCTGCGATGCGATGATCCAGATCCGCGAAGAAATTCGCGCGGTCGAGAACGGCAGCCTGGACAAGGACGACAACCCGCTGAAGAACGCCCCGCACACTGCGGCCGAGCTGGTTGGCGAATGGGCCCATGGCTACAGCCGCGAGCAGGCGGTGTACCCGCTGCCGAGCCTGGTGGAAGGCAAGTACTGGCCGCCGGTCGGCCGGGTCGATAACGTGTTCGGCGACCGCAACCTGGTGTGCGCCTGCCCGTCGATCGAGAGCTATCAGGACGCCTGATAGCCCCTGCCCCGCCACCTACCCTTGGATGGCGGTCCCTGTGGGAGCGGGTTTACCCGCGAATGCGATTGTGGCTTTACCGCCGCATTCGCGGGTAAACCCGCTCCCACAGGGTTCAATGTCCACTCAGCATCTCTGGCAGGAGGTCCCATGTCACTGAGCGTCTTCGACCTGTTCAAGATCGCCATCGGCCCCTCCAGCTCGCATACTGTCGGCCCGATGCGCGCAGCCGCGCGCTTCGCCGAAGGGCTGCGCCGTGATGGACTGCTTGCCCGTACCGTCAGCGTCAAGGCCGAGCTTTACGGCTCGCTAGGCGCCACCGGCAAGGGCCACGGCAGCGACAAGGCCGTGCTGCTGGGCCTCGAAGGTGAACACCCCGATGTCATCGACACCGACACCATCCCTGCCCGCCTGCAGGCCATCCGCGACAGCGGTCGGCTGTACCTGCTCGGCGAGCACGACATCGCCTTCACCGAAAAGCAGCACCTGGCAATGATCCGCAAGCCGCTGGACTACCACCCCAACGGCATGATCTTCCGCGCCTTCGACGAGGCAGGCCTGCAAATTCGCAGCCGCGAGTACTACTCGGTGGGCGGCGGTTTCGTGGTCGACCAGGACGCCGCCGGCCACGACCGCATCGTCGAGGACAGCACACCGCTGACCTACCCGTTCAAGACCGCCAAGGAGCTGCTCGGCCATTGCACCGGGCAAAACCTGTCGATCAGCCAGGTAATGCTGGCCAACGAGGCGGCCTGGCGCCCCGAGGCGCAAACCCGTGCCGGGCTGCTGCGCATCTGGCAGGTGATGCAGGATTGCGTCGAAGCCGGTTGCCAGCATGAAGGCATCCTGCCTGGCGGGCTGAAGGTCAAGCGCCGGGCGCCGGCGTTGTACCGGCAACTGAGCCGCCACCCCGAAGCCAGCCTGCGCGATGCCCTGTCGGTACTCGACTGGGTCAACCTCTATGCCCTGGCGGTGAACGAGGAAAACGCCTATGGCGGGCGTGTGGTCACTGCGCCGACCAACGGCGCGGCGGGCATCGTCCCGGCGGTGCTGCACTACTACATGCGCTTCGTACCGGGTGCCAGCGAGGACGGGGTGGTGCGGTTTCTGCTCACCGCCGCAGCCATTGGCATCCTGTACAAGGAAAACGCCTCCATCTCCGGTGCCGAAGTTGGCTGCCAGGGCGAGGTCGGCGTGGCCTGTTCGATGGCCGCCGGGGCGCTGTGCGAAGTGATGGGGGGCAGCGTGCAACAGGTGGAAAACGCTGCCGAAATCGGCATGGAACACAACCTGGGCCTGACCTGCGACCCGATCGGCGGGCTGGTCCAGGTACCTTGTATCGAGCGCAACGCCATGGGCTCGGTGAAGGCAATCAACGCGGTGCGCATGGCCTTGCGCGGCGACGGGCAGCACTACGTGTCACTCGACAAGGTCATCCGCACCATGCGCCAGACCGGCGCCGACATGAAAAGCAAATACAAAGAGACCGCCCGTGGCGGCCTGGCCGTCAACATCATCGAGTGTTGACCCGACAACAAAAGCAAGGAGTCACCGATGTCCGAAACACTGCTCAAGACCCCACTGCACGCCCTGCACCTGGAACTGGGTGCGCGCATGGTGCCGTTCGCCGGCTATGACATGCCGGTGCAGTACCCGTTGGGCGTGCTCAAGGAACACCTGCACACCCGCGAGCAGGCCGGCCTGTTCGATGTCTCGCACATGGGCCAGATCATCCTGCGCGGCAGCGATGCGGCCAAGGCCCTGGAAAGCCTGGTGCCGGTGGATATCATCGACCTGCCGGTGGGCATGCAGCGCTATGCCATGTTCACCAATGAGCAAGGCGGCATCCTCGACGACCTGATGGTCGCCAACCTGAGCGACGATACGCTGTTCCTGGTGGTCAACGCCGCCTGCAAGGAGCAGGACCTGGCCCACCTGCAAGCGCACATCGGCAGCCGTTGCGAGGTGCAGCCGCTGTTCGAGCAGCGCGCCCTGCTGGCCCTGCAAGGCCCGGCGGCGGTCAAGGTGCTGGAGCGTCTGGCGCCGGAAGTGGCCGGCATGACCTTCATGCAGTTCCGCCCGGTGAAACTGCTCGGAGAAGACTGCTTCGTCAGCCGCTCGGGCTACACAGGCGAAGACGGCTACGAAATTTCGGTACCGGCACATGCCGCCGAAGCCTTGGCCCGCCGCCTGCTGGCCGAGCCCGAAGTACAGCCGATCGGCCTGGGTGCGCGCGACTCCCTGCGCCTGGAAGCCGGCCTGTGCCTGTATGGCCATGACATGAACACCGAGACCACGCCGGTGGAAGCCAGCCTGCTGTGGGCCATTTCCAAGGTTCGCCGTGCCGATGGCGCGCGTGCCGCAGGCTTCCCGGGTGCCGAAGCCATCTTCGCCCACCAGCGCGATGGCGTGGCGCGCAAACGTGTGGGCCTGTTGCCGCAGGAGCGTACGCCAGTACGTGAAGGCGCGGATATTGTCGATGCAAGCGATAAACCTGTAGGCAAAGTGTGCAGCGGCGGCTTCGGCCCGACACTCGGTGCACCTGTAGCAATGGGTTATATCGATAGTGAACATACAGCTATCGACACGCCACTGTTTGCCGTTGTGCGCGGGAAGAAGGTTGCCTTGAAAGTCAGCAAAATGCCTTTCGTGACACAACGTTACTACCGGGGCTGAAGCCGCTTTGTGAAGGTTGCGGGCAGGTTCGACATATTCGTTTTCGAACCTGTCCAATAACTTTTGGAACATGGCGCCAGGCCAGGCGCCATGCCGTTTCCGACAAATCGGTCGGTTATCGGCAAACGGCCGATTTTCCATACGACCAAGGGCTTGTTTTTCGCTCGGGAGTTGGCGTAGAGTCACTGCACTGTGTTTGCATGGGTCGCAACAGTTCGTGACCTGGGCCAGTAGCCGCAATCTGCTACAACCCGTTCGACGTCTCTTACTTTCCTGCAACCCAGCCCAGTAATCTTTTGCTTCCTGTTATTGCAAAAGAAACTGTCATTAAAATTCAAGCTTCATAGGAAATAAGACAATGGCTGAGCGTCAGAACGGTACCGTCAAGTGGTTCAATGACGAAAAAGGTTACGGTTTCATCACCCCAGAAAGCGGTGCTGATCTGTTCGTGCACTTCCGCGCTATCGAAGGCAACGGCTTCAAGAGCCTGAAAGAAGGCCAGAAAGTCTCCTTCGAAGCAGTGCAGGGCCAGAAAGGCCTGCAAGCTGACAAAGTTCAGGTCATCGGCTAAGCTGAACCCGACTTCGAAAAAGCCCCTGCCAAGTGCAGGGGCTTTTTTTTGCCCGTAGAATAGCGGCTTCGTCTTCTGGAGCCGTATTGCATGTCCAAGCCTCTGCTTACACCCCAGGGTGATTTTCCGCCGGTCGGCCTGGGTCGGCGCCTGGCGGCGATGTTCTATGACTTCCTGTTGTGCACGGCGCTACTGATCGTGACGGCCGGCGCCTACAAGATGATCCAGATGGCGATCATCGGCGAAGCCCGCATGCGTGAGCTGACCGAGGCTGGTGCACTCGACGGCGACCCACTTCTGTCCACCGTGCTGCTGTTCGTCCTGTTCGGTTTCTTTGCCAAGTTCTGGACCCATGGTGGGCAGACCCTGGGCATGCAGGTGTGGGGTGTGCGCGTGCAGAACACCGATGGCACGGCCATCAGCCTGTGGCAGGCGCTGCTGCGGTTCGTGGTGTCGATTGCCTCGTGGCTGTGCCTGGGGTTGGGTTTTTTCTGGGTGTTGGTCGACAAGCGCAAGCGGGGTTGGCATGACATCTATTCGGAAAGCCAGCTGGTGCGGGTGCCGAAGCAGAAGAAATGAACTGAGACTTGTATTGCCTGCTCCGGCCTCTTCGCGGGCTTGCCCGCTCCCACAGGTTCATCACAGGTCCTGAGGATGGTGAGGTTTCTGTGGGAGCGGGCAAGCCCGCGAAGAAGGCAACACAAATGCCAGCAAAAAGCCGACCCTGAGGTCGGCTTTTTTGTGCAGCTCAGGCCATCAACCAGCCCGGCGCAACAACCACACACCTGCCAGCGCACAGATGCCCGCCGGGATCACCACCGCCAGCAGCGGCGGGAAGCCGAACACCTGGCTCGACGGCCCCAGCAGGTCCTGGGCGATGCGGAACACGAAGCCCACCAGCACACCGGTGAACACGCGCTGGCCAAGGGTTACCGAACGCAGCGGGCCGAAGATGAAGGAAATGGCCATCAGCACCAGCGCCGCGGTCACCATCGGCTGCAATACCTTGGTCCAGAACGCCAGCCAGTAACGGGCATTGTTCAGGCCCTGGTCGGACAGGTAGTGGATGTAGTCCCACAGCCCGGTAATGGACAGCGACTCCGGTGCCAGGATCACGGTATTGAGCAGTTGCGGCGTAAGCGAAACGTCCCAGCGCTCCTGCGGCGCGGTCACCACTTCGGTGTGGTCGCCACGGAAGAAGGTGGTGCGCACGTCGCTGAGCATCCAGTGGTCGTCCTGGTACTGTGCACGGCGGGCGAAGCTCGAGGTGACAATCTTGCGCTCGCTGTCGAAACGGTAACGGGTCACACCCAGCAGCAGGCCGTTAGGCTGCACGGCGTTGATGTGCACGTACTCCTCGCCCTGGCGATGCCACATGCCGCGCTTGGAACTTTGCGCATCACCACCGCCCTGGGCCAGGGAACGGTCGGCCTGGGCCTTGTTCTCGGTCACCGGCGCCACGTACTCGCCGATCAACAAGCCGACCAGCATCAGTACCAGCATCGGCTTCATCACCGCCCAGACGATGCGCCCGATGGAAACCCCGGCAGCGCGCATGATGGTCAGTTCGCTGCTGCTGGCCAGGCTGCCCAGGCCGATCAGGCAGCCGATCAGGGCGGCCATCGGCAGCATTTCGTACAGGCGCCGTGGTGCGGTCAGCAAGACGAAGTTGCCCGCCTCCATCACCGTGTAGGTGTCACTCAGGTCGCTCATCTCGTCGATGAAGGCAAACAGCGAAGCCAGGCCGAGGATGATCCCCAGCACGGCGAGGATGGCCAGCAGCACGCTCTGGCCGATATAGCGGTCGAGCTTACCCATGGGCCACCTCCGCACGACGGGCGGCGCGCTTGAGGCGCAGCGGCTCCCAGTACATCAGGCCCAGGCCGATCAGCAGGAACAGGCCGTGGACCCACCACATGCCCAGGGCGATCGGCAGTTTGCCCTTCTCGAGGGCGCCGCGTACGGAAATCAGCATTGTCAGGTAGGCCATGTACAGAAGAATTGCCGGCAGCAGCTTGAGGAAGCGGCCCTGGCGCGGGTTGACCCGGGACAGCGGCACCGCCAGCATGGTGACGATGAACACCAGGATCGGCAGCGACAACCGCCATTGCAGCTCGGCGCGCTCGCGCAGGCCCTTCTTGCCGATCAGCTCGGAAGTGGGGATGGCTTCGCGGTCGGTTACTTCCTCGGCGACTTCCGGCTTGGGCAGCAGCACGCCGTAGGTGTCGTACTTGATCGCACGGTAATCGGCCTGGCCCGGGTTGCCGTCGTAACGGTAACCGTTTTCCAGCACCAGGTAGCGGTTGCCATCGGCCTGGATTTCCTGGTGGCCTTTTTCGGCAACCAGCACCGACGGGGCGCGGTCCTTGGTCTTGTCCTGGTTGAAGCGCTTCTCGGAAATGAACACCCCGGCCAGGTTGATGCGGTCATCCGACAGCTCTTCGGTGTAGGTCACCCGCGAGCCGTCGCGCAGGGTCTGGAAGCGGCCCGGCACCAGGGTGTCGAACTCGGTCAGGGCGTCCTGCTGGGCGATGATCTGCTGCACCTGGGCCACCCCCAGCGGCGCCAGGCTCAGGCTCAGCCAGGCCACCAGCAGGGCGACCAGGGCGGCCGGCGCCATGGTCAGGCCCAGCAGGCGCTGCTGGCTCATGCCGGTGGCCGACAGCACGGTCATCTCACTTTCCAGGTACAGGCGCCCGTACGCCAGGAGAATGCCGAGGAACAGCCCCAACGGCAGGATCAACTGCAGGAAGCCCGGCAGACGGAAGCCCATGATCAGGAACAGCACGCTCGGGTCCAGCACACCCTGGGCAGCCTGGGCCAGGTACTTGATGAAGCGCCCGCTCATGATGATCACCAGCAGCACGGCGCTGACGGCGCTCAAGGTCACCAGGACCTCGCGGGACAGATAACGAAAGACGATCAAACCAGACACTCCTGGGTTGTCAGGGCGGACTGCCAATCAATGGCGCCAGACAATGACTTAGTACAGCCAAGACCAATGCCGGTTCGCCAAAGGCGAACCTCCATGTAAAGTGCGCGCATTATCCTGTGATTGACCGCCCCTGTCACTTCGCCGCGCATGAAGGCGCACAACGGGGTTGTCAGCACGCTTGCCGCAGGCTCAAACTGGCAGCTTTTCCGCTGGCGCGCGACTACGCGGCCAGGCCCGTCCAGAGCGCTGGAATACACAGCGCCGACTGTATCGATCATTCGGGGATCCTGACATGGAACTGGTTGTAAAAAGCGTAGCTGCTGCATCCGTAAAAACCGCCACCCTGGTCCTCCCGGTAGGTGAAAACCGCAAGCTCGGCAGCGTGGCCAAGGCCGTCGACCTGGCCAGCGAAGGTGCCATCAGTGCCGTGCTCAAGCGTGGAGACCTGGCCGGCAAGCCCGGCCAGACCCTGCTCCTGCAGAACCTCGCGGGCCTGAAGGCCGAGCGCGTGCTGCTGGTGGGCAGCGGCAAGGACGAAGCCCTGGGTGACCGCGCCTGGCGCAAGCTGGTCGCCAGCGTTGCCGGCGTACTCAAAGGCTTGAACGGCACCGACGCCGTGCTGGCCCTGGACGATATCGCGGTCAGCAACCGCGATGCCCACTATGGCAAGTACCGCCTGCTGGCCGAAACCCTGCTCGACGGCGAATACGTGTTCGATCGCTTCAAGAGCCAGAAGGCCGAGCCGCGCGCGCTGAAAAAGATCACCCTGCTGGCCGACAAGGCCGGCCAGGCCGAGGTCGAACGTGCCGTCAAGCATGCCAGCGCCATCGCCACCGGCATGGCCTTTACCCGCGATCTGGGCAACCTGCCGCCCAACCTGTGCCACCCTAGCTTCCTGGCCGAACAGGCCAAGGATTTGGGCAAGGCGCACAAGGCGCTGAAAGTCGAAGTACTGGACGAAAAGAAGATCAAGGACCTGGGCATGGGCGCGTTCTACGCCGTCGGCCAGGGCAGCGACCAGCCGCCACGCCTGATCGTGCTCAACTACCAGGGTGGCAAGAAGGCGGACAAACCGTTCGTATTGGTGGGCAAGGGCATCACCTTCGACACCGGCGGCATCAGCCTCAAGCCTGGTGCCGGCATGGACGAAATGAAATACGACATGTGCGGTGCCGCCAGCGTGCTCGGCACCCTGCGTGCGGTGCTAGAGCTGCAGCTGCCGGTCAACCTGGTGTGCCTGCTGGCCTGCGCCGAGAACATGCCGAGCGGCGGCGCCACCCGCCCGGGTGACATCGTCACCACCATGAGCGGGCAGACCGTGGAAATCCTCAACACCGACGCCGAAGGCCGCCTGGTGCTGTGCGACACCCTGACCTATGCCGAGCGTTTCAAGCCGCAGGCAGTCATCGACATCGCCACCTTGACCGGTGCCTGCATCGTCGCCCTGGGCAGCCACACCACCGGCCTGATGGGCAACAACGACGACCTGGTCGGCCAGTTGCTCGACGCCGGCAAGCGCGCCGACGACCGTGCCTGGCAGCTGCCGCTGTTCGATGAGTACCAGGAGCAACTGGACAGCCCGTTCGCCGACATGGGCAACATCGGCGGGCCGAAGGCCGGGACCATCACCGCCGGCTGCTTCCTGTCGCGCTTTGCCAAGGCCTACGACTGGGCGCACATGGACATCGCCGGCACCGCCTGGGTCAGCGGTGGCAAGGACAAGGGCGCCACTGGCCGCCCTGTGCCCCTGCTGACCCAGTACCTGCTGGACCGCGCCGGCGCCTGACGCCATGAAGCCGGTGGCGCCCCGCGCCACCGGCCGGCGATACCATCATGAGCAAAGTAGATTTCTACATACTGCCCACCGACTCGTTGTCGGCGCGGCTCGATTTCGCCTGCAAGCTGTGCGAAAAGGCCTGGCGCCTCGGCCACCGGGTCTACCTGCACTGCCAGGACGCCGAGCAGCGCAGCGAGCTGGATCAACGCCTGTGGCGTTTCAAGGGCGAAGCCTTCGTGCCACACGATCTCGTGGAGATGCATGCTGACGCCAGCGTGGCACTGGGCCTGGCGGCCGACAGTGCGGGCGACCACCACGACCTGTTGATCAACCTGGGCGCGGGTGTACCGGGCTTTGTCGGCCAGTTCGAGCGGGTGGCCGAAATCGTCATTGAAGAGCCTGGCATCCGCCAATCGGCCCGTGAACGATTCCGTTTCTACCGTGAACAGGGCTATGCTCTGCAAGACCACCGCTTACAGCGACTTTGACGACGATGGACAAGCCCTCCCCCCTGCCCGACTCCGCCCATCTGCTCGATGACCTCGAGTCGATACGCCAGCTGCTTGGCGACGCCGACCTGCAACCACCGCTGCTGACCGAGACGGTGGAGCAGATCCCGTTGCTGCTTGAAGAAGCGCCCGGCAACCACGCGCCAGCGGCCGAGCCGGTAGCTGCCGAGCCCGAAGATGACCCGCAGACCCGCCGCCAGGACACCCTGCTGCACCTGGAAAGCGAGCTGCGCGCGGCGGCGCAAATGATCATGCAGGATGTGATCAATGACTTTACCCCGCATATCGAGAACGAGATCAAGCGCCGGCTGGATGCGCGGATCGAGCGGTTGATCAAGCGTTCGGAGTAAACCTGAAAATTCGGCGGCGCCTGCTTCGCGGGTAAACCCGCTCCCACAGGGATCGCAGGAGCCCTAAGACTTGTGAGGTCTCTGTGGGAGCGGGTTTACCCGCGAAGAGGCCATGCCTGCCCTGCCAGATAGCAGCAGCTTGTCGCCTGCGGCCCCCAGCTTGGTTATACTTCCCGGCTTTCCCGAATAAATGCACAGGGTCCCGCCGCGCATGGATAAGACCTACCAGCCGCACGCCATCGAAACTTCCTGGTACAACACCTGGGAGTCCGAGAACTATTTCGCTCCACAAGGTGCAGGCGAGTCCTACACCATCATGATCCCGCCGCCGAACGTGACCGGCAGCCTGCACATGGGCCACGGGTTCAACAACGCGATCATGGACGCCCTGATCCGTTTCCGCCGCATGCAAGGCCGCGACACCCTGTGGCAGCCAGGCACCGACCACGCCGGTATCGCCACCCAGATGCTGGTCGAGCGCCAGCTCGAGGCCAAGGGCCAGAACCGGCATGACCTGGGCCGCGAAAAGTTCCTGGAAAAGGTCTGGGAATGGAAGGACCAGTCCGGTGGCAACATCAGCCGTCAGATCCGCCGCCTGGGCTCGTCGGTCGACTGGAGCCGCGAGCGCTTCACCATGGACGACGGCCTGTCCGAAGCGGTCAAGGAAGCCTTCGTGCGCCTGCATGAAGACGGCCTGATCTACCGCGGCAAGCGCCTGGTCAACTGGGACACCAAGCTGCACACGGCCATCTCCGACCTCGAAGTGGAAAACCACGACGAAAAGGGCCACCTGTGGAACCTGCGCTACCCACTGGCCGACGGCGCCAAGACCGCCGAAGGCAAGGACTACCTGGTCGTCGCCACTACCCGTCCGGAAACCTTGCTGGGTGACGCCGCCGTGGCGGTCAACCCGAACGACGTGCGCTACCAGGCACTGATCGGCAAGTTCGTCGAACTGCCGCTGGTTGGCCGCCGCATTCCGATCATCGCCGACGACTACTGCGACCCCGAGTTCGGTACCGGCTGCGTGAAGATCACCCCGGCCCACGACTTCAACGACTACGAAGTCGGCAAACGCCACAACCTGCCGCTGCTGAACATCTTCGACAAGAACGCCTTCGTGCTCGCCAGCGCGCAGGCCTTCAACCTCGACGGCAGCGTCAACGAGCAGGTGGACACCCGCCTGCCGGCCCAGTACGCCAACCTCGACCGCTTCGTCGCGCGCAAGCAGATCGTTGCCGACCTGGATGCCCAAGGCCTGCTGGTGAGCATCGACGACCATGCCCTGAAAGTACCGAAAGGCGACCGTTCGGGCACCGTCATCGAGCCGTGGCTGACCGACCAGTGGTACGTCTCCACCAAGCCGCTGGCAGAACCTGCCATCGCCGCCGTGGAAGACGGCCGCATCCAGTTCGTGCCCAAGCAGTACGAGAACATGTACTTCTCCTGGATGCGTGACATCCAGGACTGGTGCATCAGCCGCCAGCTGTGGTGGGGCCACCGCATTCCGGCGTGGTACGACGAGGCCGGCCAGGTCTATGTCGGCCGCAACGAGGAAGAAGTGCGCGCCAAGCACAACCTGGGCGCCGATGTGGTCCTGCGTCAGGACGACGACGTACTCGACACCTGGTTCAGTTCGGGCCTGTGGACCTTCTCCACCCTGGGCTGGCCGGAGCAGACCGAGTTCCTCAAGAAGTTCCACTCCACCGACGTGCTGGTGACCGGCTTCGACATCATCTTCTTCTGGGTTGCGCGCATGATCATGCTGACCATGCACCTGATCAAGAACGAGGATGGCACCCCGCAGGTACCGTTCAAGACCGTGTACGTGCACGGCCTGGTACGTGACGGCCAGGGCCAGAAGATGTCCAAGTCCAAGGGCAACGTACTGGACCCGCTGGACATCGTCGACGGCATCACCCTCGACGCCCTGCTGGAAAAGCGCACCAGCGGCATGATGCAGCCCAAGCTTGCCGAGAAGATCGCCAAGCAGACCAAGGCCGAGTTCCCCGAAGGTATCGCCAGCTACGGCACCGACGCCCTGCGCTTCACCTTCTGCTCGCTGGCCTCCACCGGCCGCGACATCAAGTTCGACATGGGCCGCGTCGAAGGCTACCGCAACTTCTGCAACAAGATCTGGAACGCCGCCCGCTACGTGCTGGACAAGGGCGAGGACTGCGGCCAGAACGGCGAAGCCTACGAGCTGTCGCTGGCCGATCGCTGGATCATCTCGCAGCTGCAGCGTACCGAAGCCGAAGTGACCCGCCAGCTGGAGCAGTTCCGCTTCGACCTGGCCAGCCAGGCGCTGTACGAGTTCATCTGGAACCAGTACTGCGACTGGTACCTGGAGCTGTCCAAGCCGGTGCTGTGGGACGAGAACGCCCCGGTCGAGCGCGCCCGTGGCACCCGCCGCACCTTGGTGCGCGTGCTGGAAGTGGCGCTGCGCCTGGCGCATCCGTTCATGCCGTTCATCACCGAAGAAATCTGGCAGCGCATCGCGCCGCTGGCCGGCATCGAAGGCAAGACCATCATGCTGCAGCCATGGCCGGTGGCCAATGAAAGCCGCATCGACGCCGCCGCCGAAGGCGACATCGAGTGGCTCAAGGAACTGATGGTCGGCCTGCGCAACATCCGCGCCGAAATGAACATCGGCCTGGGCAAGCCGCTGCCGCTGTTCCTGAAGAACGCCAACGCCGATGACCAGCGTCGCCTGCAGGAAAACGAAGCCCTGCTGAAGAAACTGGCCAAGGTCGAATCGTTCACCGTACTGGGCGATGCCGACGAAGCGCCGCTGTCGGCCACCGCCCTGGTCGGTGACCTGCAAGTGCTGGTGCCAATGGCCGGCCTGATCGACAAGGATGCCGAACTGGCGCGCCTGAACAAGGAAATCCAGCGCCTGCAGGGTGAAGTGGCACGCGTGGGTGGCAAGCTGTCCAACGCCGCCTTCGTCGACAAGGCACCGCCTGCCGTGATCGAAAAAGAGCGCGCCAAGCTGGCCGAGTCCGAACAGGCCCTGGCCAACTTCACCGAGCAGCATGCGCGGATTGCAGCGCTTTAATCACTAGAGAAAAAGCTGGGGCCGCTTTGCGGCCCTTTCGCGACACAAGGCCGCTCCTACAGGGACGGCGCCGGTCTGAAGGGCGCCGCTATCCTGTAGGAGCGGCCTTGTGTCGCGAAAGGGCTGCAAAGCAGCCCCAGGCTCTATCAGCCACCGCTCGTATAGGGCTGGACACTGCCATGACCCCGAACAAACCCACCCTGCACCCGCGCAACCGCCACCAGGGCCGCTACGACTTCCCCAGCCTGATCAAGGCCCACCCTGACCTGGCGCGCTTCACCATCACCAACCCCCACGGCAAGCCCAGCATCGACTTCGCCAACCCCGAGGCCGTGCGGGTGTTCAACCGTGCCCTGCTCAAGGCCCAGTACGGCATCCAGCACTGGGATATCCCTGCCGACTACCTGTGCCCGCCGATTCCCGGCCGTGCCGACTACATCCACGTGGCTGCCGACCTGTTGGCCGAGGACAATGCCGGCGAGATCCCCAAGGGCGCCCAGGTGCGTGCGCTGGACATCGGCGTGGGTGCCAACTGTATCTACCCTCTGCTGGGCCACAGCGATTACCGCTGGCGCTTCCTCGGCTCGGACATCGACCCAGTGGCCCTGGCTTCGGCAAAGGCCATAGTCCAGGCCAACGGCCTGGGCAAGGCCATCACCCTGCGCCAGCAGGCCAACCGTGCACATATCCTCAGCGGCTTGCTGCAGGAGGGCGAACGCTTCGACCTGACTCTGTGCAACCCACCCTTCCATTCCTCACGCGACGAAGCCACCCGTGGCAGCCAGCGCAAGTGGAAGAACCTGGGCAAGCAGGACCCCAGGCGCAAGCTGCCGGTGCTCAACTTCGGTGGCCAGAACAACGAACTGTGGTGCGAGGGCGGCGAGATCCGCTTCGTCACCCAACTGGTCGGTGAAAGCGTGCAATACGCCAAACGGGTGCTGTGGTTCACCAGCCTGGTGTCCAAGGCCAGCAACCTGCCGGGGATCGAGGCCGCGCTCAGGAAAGCGGGCGCCAAGACCGTGCGCATCAGCGAAATGGGCCAGGGGCAGAAGCAAAGCCGCATGGTCGCCTGGAGCTTCCACGACGACGCCGCGCGCCAGGCCTGGCACGCCGGGCGTAAAACCCAGGCATGAAAAAACCGCGCCCGGGCAAGCCGGGCGCGGTTTCGTCAAAGCTTCAACAATTACTTGTTGATGGCGTCGGTCAGCACTTTGGCTGGAACGAACTTGACGACTTTCTTGGCAGCGATTTCGATGGCAGCGCCAGTCGAAGGGTTGCGGCCGGTACGGGCAGGACGCTCGGTGACTTTCAGCTTGCCGATGCCTGGCAGAGTGATTTCAGCGCCGTTTTCCAGCTGGTCGGCAACGATCTGGCCCAGTTGCTCCAGAGCGTTCTTGGCGGTGGCTTTTGGCGCGGCGATCGATTCGGCGATGTCGGCAATCAGTTGGTCTTTGGTCAATGCCATGGTGGTGTTCCTTCCCTATCAAATTCGATGGTTATGCAGCGGACTACGACGTTATCGGGCCAGCCCCTGAAAGTGGAGGGCCGCGCCAATCGCGTATGTAGATACGCAAATCGACGTTTGGTTCGACACGACGACAGCACGCTGCCAGCAATGCGCCACACAAGGGCGCAAGACCGCGCAAAGCTACCACAGGAACGGATAAATATCCGCTGCGCGCTTCGATTTAATGCAGGTTTTTCGGGGGTTTTAGCTTAAAACGCGCAAATTTGAACAAAAAACGAACAACCGGCATTTCTGCCAACATCCGGCCACTGCATCGCCTTGCGTCTGGGGTAAACTGGCCGACTTTTGCAGCTCGCCGAGAATCCCATGCCAATCCGTCATTGCATCGTTCACCTGATCGACAAAAAGCCCGATGGCAGCCCCGCCGTGCTGCATGCCCGCGATTCCGAGCTGGCCGCCTCCGACGCCATCGAAAACCTGCTGGCCGACCTCAATGACAGCTACAACGCCAAGCAAGGCAAGGCCTGGGGCTTTTTTCACGGCGAGTCCGGTGCCTACCCGCTAAGCGGCTGGCTGAAGCAGTACCTGGACGAAGAAAAGGACTTTACCGCCTTCAGCCGCGTGGCCGTGGAGCACCTGCAGAAGCTGATGGAAGAGTCCAACCTGTCCACCGGCGGCCACATCCTGTTTGCTCACTACCAGCAAGGCATGACCGAATACCTGGCGATCGCCCTGCTGCACCATAGCGAAGGCGTGGCGGTGAACGCCGAGCTCGATGTCATGCCTTCGCGCCACCTGGACCTTGGCCAGTTGCACCTGGCGGCGCGCATCAACCTGTCGGAGTGGAAGAACAACCAGAACTCCAAACAGTACATTTCGTTCATCAAGGGCAAGAACGGCAAGAAGGTTTCGGACTACTTCCGCGACTTCATCGGCTGCCAGGAGGGCGTCGACGGCCCGGGCGAAACCCGCACCCTGCTCAAGGCCTTCAGTGACTTCGTCGAGAGCGAAGACCTGCCGGAAGAGTCCGCCCGCGAAAAAACCCAGACCCTGGTCGAGTACGCCACTACCCAGACCAAGCTGGGCGAGCCGGTCACGCTGGAAGAGTTGTCCAGCCTGATCGACGAGGACCGGCCCAAGGCGTTCTACGACCACATCCGCAACAAGGACTACGGCTTGTCGCCGGAAATCCCCGCAGACAAGCGCACCCTCAACCAGTTCCGCCGTTTCACCGGGCGTGCCGAGGGGTTGTCGATCAGCTTCGAGGCGCACCTGCTGGGGGACAAGGTCGAGTATGACGAAGAGGCAGGGACCTTGATCATCAAGGGCCTTCCGACCACCCTGGTGGATCAGCTCAAACGCCGTAAAGACTGATAACCTCGGGGCTGCTGCGCAGCCCTAGATCACGGTAGAAGCGCCATAAGACGCCACCAACGCCTCCTTCGCAGATTTGCGCAGCCGCTTCACCAACCGCTCCTGGCGTAACGCCTCGCCCTTGTCCGGCCATTGCTCCACATACACCAGCGCCTGGGCCGGGCTGGTCTTGAAGTAACGCGCGCCCTGCCCTTTCTGGTGCGCCAGAAAGCGCCGCTGCGGGTCATCGCTGATGCCGCAATACAACGAACCATTGGCCGCCCTTACCAGGTAGACATACCAAGGTTTGCTGGCGGCGATCTGGACGGATTCACTCACCCTGGGCCTGCTGGTATGCGCGCAATCCTTTGAACGCCTGCTGGCGTACCTTGTTCTGCACCAGCGGCGACCAGCCCAGCAGCATGCCTGGCACGCCCAGCGCCTGCCGCGACCAGCGCCACAAGTCGAACTGGTCATCGTGCTGGCAGATCCGCCCGTCACGGATCACGAAACGCGCCTGGATATCGTTGACCACGATGCGGCCGGTCTGGCTGAACAGGTAGGTGGCCACCCAATGCGCGGCCCCCGTGCGTTCATCGGCGCGGACGTTGTCGAAGGTCAGGGTGAAGTCCTTGGCCCGGCTGCTGAGCATTCGCCACATGTCGCCTGCGTCCTTGCCACGCAAGGTGCCGAAGACCGGGTCGCTGAAGACGATATCGTCGCTGTAGCAGGCGACCATGGCCTCGGCATCCAGGCGCTGGAAGGCCTGGTAGAAGCGGGTGATCAGGTCGCGGTTGGCGTCGCTCATGGGGCTGGTCCGTCCTGGGGATGAAAGCAGCACGATAATCTGCCCCGGTTGGTTATGCCAGTACCGGCCCTTTCGCGGGTAAACCCGCTCCCACAGGTACCACACTGCTTCAAGATGTGTGCGATTCCTGTGGGAGCGGGTTTACCCGCGAAGAGGCCAGCACTGCCAACATACCCCTTCAGACTTTCTCGCTGCTCACCCGCACATGCAAAGCCCGTCCTGCCCCCAGGCCGAACACGATGGCACCCACCCCAAGCACGGCAAAAATCCACCCGACAGCCGACCAGCCGCTGGTCAAGTCATGCACCAGCCCCACCGCAAGCGGCCCCATCGACGCCAGGGTATAACCCACCCCCTGCGCCATGCTCGACAGGTTCGCCGCGACATGGGCATCTTTCGAGCGCAACACGATCAAGGTCAGCGCCAGGGCAAAGGTACCGCCCTGCCCCAGGCCCAGCACCACCGCCCAGCCCCACAGCCCGGAAAGCGGCGCATACAGGCAACCGAACAGGCCGGCCAGGGTAATCAGCATGACCAGCACGATCGCCAGGCGCTGGTCCTTGCCGCGGGTGGCCAGCCAGGGCGCACTGAGCGAACTGACCAGTTGCACGATCACCGACCCCGACAGCACCAGCCCCGCCTCGGTCGGGCTCAGGCCGCGGCCGATCAGGATCGATGGCAACCAACCAAAGACGATGTAGGCCAGTGACGACTGCAGGCCCATGTACAGGGTCACCTGCCAGGCCAGCGGATCACGCCACAGCCCACGCACGCGATAGGCCACCTTGTGCAGGCCATGCCCCTGGCGGGCCTGCGGCAGCCATACCAGCATGGCCAGCAGGGCCGGCACTGCCCAGAAGCCCAGCCCCAGCGCCCAGCTGCCGTCGAAATGCTGCGCCAGCGGGACGGTCGCCCCCGCCGCCATCGCCGCCCCCAGGCACAGCGCCATGGTATAGACGCCGGTCAGTGTGCCGGCGTGCTGCGGGAAGTCGCGCTTGACGATACCCGGCAACAGCACGCCAATGATGCCGATGCTGGCCCCCGCCATTAGGCTGCCGAGGAACACCCCGGTGGCCCCTAGGCTACTGCGCACGACGATGCCAAGCGCCAGGGTGGCGAGGATGCCGAGAATCACCCGCTCGCTGCCAAAACGCCGCGCCAGCACCGGCGCCAACGGGGCGAACAGGCCCAGGCATAGCACTGGCAAGGTGGTCAACAAACCGGCCTGCGAGGCATTCAGCCCCAAGCCTTCGGACACCAGGCCCAGCACCGGCGCCATGCTCGACAATGCCGGGCGCAGGTTCAATGCCACCAGCACCAGGCCCAGCAACAACAGCCAAGGCCGCTGCAGTAGCACCGGCTGCTGTTGGACCTGCTCGTCGTCAGCCTCGGCGTCGATCAGCAACTCATCGAGGTCCCGATCGCTAGGCGGGGTGTTACGGGTGATGGAATCAGCCATGGCTTTCTCGGAGTCAGGATTCGATAAGGGTACGGCTCAGGCGCTTGGCCTGCTCCGCATCGCGTTGCTCGATGGCGGCAAGGATCTGCCCATGCAGGTCGAACGTGGCCTGGCAGCGCGGCACGGTCGCCATGTTGTGCTGCAGCGCGGCCGCCACTACCCCGGAAAAGTACCGGTACAGCTCGCTCAAGGCCGGGTTATGGGCGGCATCGACGAGCCGCTGGTGGAACACCAGGTCGCAGGCCACGTAGGCATCGATATCACCGTGAAAATGCCCGGCGCTGTTGGCCAGGGCATCACGCAGCGCCTGCAGGTCGGCATCGGTTCGGCGCAATGCAGCCAGGCCGATGGCCTCGGCTTCGAGGATGTGCCGGGTTTCACGGGCCTGCTCGGGCGTACAGCGCGACATCGCCTGTACTGCCTGTAGCGGGTCCTGGGCCGTGCGCAAGTAGCTGCCGTCGCCCTGGCGAATTTCCACCAGGCCGCTGAACGCAAGCACGCGCATGGCCTCGCGCACCGTGTTGCGACTGATGCCCAGTTGCAGGGCCAGTTCCGGCTCGGTCGGCAGGCGCTGACCGACTTGCCAGTCGCCCAGCATGATCCGTTCGCGCATGCGCTCGACGGCCAGTTCGACCAGTGAACGCTTGGTCAA
Organism: Pseudomonas inefficax; assembly: GCF_900277125.1. Classification (GTDB taxonomy): domain Bacteria; phylum Pseudomonadota; class Gammaproteobacteria; order Pseudomonadales; family Pseudomonadaceae; genus Aquipseudomonas; species Aquipseudomonas inefficax. The sequence goes on along the minus strand of NZ_OPYN01000063.1, from coordinate 60,069 downwards.
TTCGGTGCTCATGTAACTCAACCAATCATCCGATGAATCTGGTCAGCATAATGTATACCGGCAATACAGCAAACACTGATGGTTTGTGGCGATAGTGGAAATCCCTGTGGGAGCGGGCATGCCCGCGAAGAATCCAACGCGATGGATGGCACCGGCGTTGCCGGTGTTCGCGGGCACGCCCGCTCCCACAAGGGCTGCGTCACGGCAGCTTGCGATACCGTCAGTTCAACGCATCGATCAACGCCTGGTTCATCTCTGGCGTGCCGATGGTGATACGCAGGAACTGGGCAATGCGCGGCTGCTTGAAGTGGCGCACGATCACGCCCTGCTCGCGCAGGCGTGCAGCCAGCTCACCGGCATCTTTTTGCGGATGGCGGGCGAAGATGAAGTTGGCCGCCGACGGCAGCACTTCGAAGCCCTTGCCCTGCAGCTGCCCGACCAGAACCTCGCGGCTGTCGATCACCTTGCGGCAGGTTTCCTCGAAGTACTCGCGGTCCTCGAACGCCGCCGCCGCGCCGACGATCGCCGCACGGTCCAGCGGGTAGGAGTTGAAGCTGTTCTTGATCCGCTCCAGCGCCTCGATCAGGTCCGGGTGGCCCACCGCCAGGCCAACCCGCAGCCCGGCCAACGAGCGCGACTTCGACAGGGTCTGGGTGACCAACAGGTTGTCGTAGCGGTCCACCAGGCTGATCGCCGTTTCGCCACCGAAGTCGATGTAGGCTTCATCGACCACCACCACCGAATCACGGTTGGCCTGCAGCAACTGCTCCACCGCCTGCAGCGGCATCAGGCAGCCGGTCGGCGCGTTGGGATTGGGGAAGATGATGCCGGCGTTGGGCTTGTTATAGTCCTCGATGCGGATCTGGAACTGTTGGTCCAGCGCCACCTGCTCGAACGCGATACCGTACAGGCCGCAGTACACCGGGTAGAAGCTGTAGCTGATGTCCGGGAACAGCAGCGGCGCGTCGTGCTGGAACAGGCCGTGGAAGATGTGCGCCAGCACCTCGTCCGAGCCGTTGCCGACGAACACTTGTGCCGGGGTGACCCCATAGTACTCGGCCACCGCCTGCTTCAGCCGGTCACCATTCGGGTCCGGGTACAGGCGCAGGTTGTCGTTCAGCTCGCCGCGCATGGCTTCCAGCGCCTTGGGCGACGGGCCGTAGGGGTTTTCGTTGGTGTTCAGCTTGACCAGGCGCGCCAGCTTGGGTTGCTCGCCCGGCACGTAAGGCACCAGGTCCTTGACGAAGGGGCTCCAGAATCGACTCATGTTCAGTTCCCCTTCTCTTGGGTCAGGATGCGGTATTCAGCGCTGCGGGCGTGTGCGGTCAGCGACTCGCCACGGGCCAGGACCGAGGCGGTGTGGCCCAGCTCGGACGCCCCCTGCTCGGAGCAGAAAATGATCGACGAACGCTTCTGGAAGTCATACACCCCCAGTGGCGACGAGAAACGCGCGGTGCCAGAGGTCGGCAGCACGTGGTTGGGCCCTGCGCAGTAGTCGCCCAGCGCTTCGCTGGTGTGGCGGCCCATGAAGATTGCGCCAGCGTGGCGGATGTGCGGCAGCCAGGCCTGTGGCTCGGCCACCGACAGCTCCAGGTGCTCCGGGGCAATGCGGTTGGCCACTTCAATGGCCTGCTGCATGTCACGCACCTGGATCAGCGCGCCACGGCCATTGATCGACTTCTCGATGATCTCGGCACGTTCCATGGTCGGCAGCAGCTTGTCGATGCTGGCGGCAACACGGTCGAGGAAGGCGGCGTCCGGGCTGACCAGGATGGCCTGGGCATCTTCGTCGTGCTCTGCCTGGGAAAACAGGTCCATGGCGATCCAGTCCGGGTCGGTCTGGCCGTCGCACACCACGAGGATTTCCGACGGGCCGGCGATCATGTCGATACCCACCTGGCCGAACACGTGGCGCTTGGCGGTGGCGACGTAGATGTTGCCCGGGCCGACGATCTTGTCCACCTGCGGCACGCTTTCGGTACCGTAGGCCAACGCGGCGACAGCCTGGGCGCCACCGACGGTGAACACACGGTCGACACCGGCGATGCAGGCAGCCGCCAGCACCAGCTCGTTGACCTCGCCACGCGGGGTCGGCACAACCATTACCACTTCGGCCACGCCGGCAACCTTGGCCGGGATGGCGTTCATCAGCACCGACGATGGGTACGACGCCTTGCCACCCGGCACATACAGGCCGGCGCGGTCCAGCGGGGTGACCTTCTGGCCCAGCACGGTGCCGTCGGCCTCGGTGTACTGCCAGGAGTCCTGTTTCTGCCGCTCGTGGTACATGCGCACACGGTCGGCAGCCTTTTCCAGGGCTTCGCGCTGGACCGGGGTAATGCGGGTCAGAGCCAGTTCCAGGCGCTCGCGACCGAGAATCAGGTCATCGATCGATTTGGCGTCGACACCATCGAAACGCTGGGTGAACTCCACCAATGCGGCATCGCCACGCTCGCGCACGGCCTTGATGATGTCGAGCACCCGCTGGTTGACCGCGTCATCGGACACACTTTCCCAGCTCAGCAGATGATCCAGATGTCGGGCGAAATCCGGATCAGCAGCGTTGAGACGGGCAATTGCAGTGGACACGGTCATGGCGAGGGCCTCGATTAATGGCGAATGCTCAGGCGCCCTAGGCTACCAGTCCATCCGCGCGGGCACCCGAGAAAAATGGCTATGACGCGGATAGACGGGCGCGACAGCGAAGGTCGCGCACAGAAGGTAGTGAGTCAGCCGCGGTGTCGCGATTCGACCGCTCCGCGCAGCGTGTCGATCAGGCTCTGGATACGGGCGTGCTGCATTTTCATGGAGGCCTTGTTGACCACCAGGCGCGAGCTGATCGTGGCGATCAGTTCCTGGGGCTCCAGGCCGTTGGCACGCAGGGTGTTGCCGGTGTCGACAACGTCGATGATCTTGTCGGCGAGGTTGATCAGCGGTGCCAGCTCCATCGAGCCATACAGCTTGATGATGTCGACCTGGCGGCCCTGTTCGGCGTAGTAGCGCTTGGCTACGTTGACGAACTTGGTAGCCACGCGCAGACGGCCCTTGGGCTCGGGTGCGCCGACTACGCCAGCGGTCATCAGCTTGCAACGGGCAATCTGCAGGTCCAGGGGCTCGTATAAGCCCTGGCCGCCGTACTCCATCAGCACATCCTTGCCGGCCACACCCAGGTCGGCGGCACCATGCTCGACATAAGTCGGCACGTCGGTGGCACGCACGATCAGCAGGCGCACGTCGTCCTGCGTGGTGGGGATGATTAGTTTGCGGCTCTTGTCCGGGTTCTCGGTCGGCACGATACCGGCCTCGGCCAGCAACGGCAGGGTATCGTCGAGAATACGGCCTTTGGAAAGCGCGATGGTCAACATTGGAACGTCGGTCCTTAAGCGGCTACTGCCGGCCGGGCGTCGAGCCCGACCGCATTCAATTCGTTAGGTACATCCTGTGAAAGCGGGCAACCCCCTCCCCCACAGGATGCACCAGGCAGACGACTAGCCCGGTACGCGACGGATCTTCGCGCCCAGCATCTGCAGTTTTTCTTCGATGCACTCGTAACCACGGTCGATGTGGTAGATGCGATCGATCAGGGTATCGCCTTCGGCTACCAGCGCCGACAGCACCAGGCTGGCGGAAGCACGCAGGTCGGTGGCCATTACCGGGGCGCCTTTCAGCGCCTTGACGCCAGTGACGATGGCAGTGTTGCCTTCGACCTGGATCTGCGCGCCCATACGGTGCATTTCGTAGACGTGCATGAAGCGGTTTTCGAAGATTGTCTCGATCACTGCACCGGTGCCTTCGGCAATGGCGTTGAGCGAGATGAACTGCGCCTGCATGTCGGTCGGGAACGCCGGGTACGGGGCGGTACGCAGGTTGACGGCTTTCGGCCGCTTGCCGTGCATGTCCAGCTCGATCCAGTCTTCGCCGGTGTTGATGTCGGCGCCGGCTTCCTTGAGTTTTTCCAGAACGGCTTCAAGGATGGTCGGGTCGGTGTCCTTGACCTTGACGCGGCCACCGGTCACGGCAGCGGCAACCAGGTAGGTACCGGTCTCGATACGGTCCGGCATCACCCGGTAGCTGGCCGACGCCAGGCGCTCGACGCCATCGATGACGATGGTGTCGGTACCCGCACCTTGAACCTTGCCACCCATGGCGTTGATGAAGTTGGCCAGGTCGACCACTTCCGGCTCACGCGCGGCGTTCTGCAGCACGCTGCGGCCCTTGGCCAGGGCTGCGGCCATCATGATGTTCTCGGTACCGGTCACGCTGACGGTGTCGAAGAAGAAGTGCGCACCGCGCAGGCCACCCTCAGGCGCCTTGGCCTTGATGTAGCCGCCTTCGACTTCGATCTTCGCGCCCATGGCCTCGAGGCCACGGATGTGCAGGTCGACCGGGCGTGAACCAATGGCGCAACCGCCAGGCAGGGCCACTTCGGCCTCGCCGAAACGGGCGACCATCGGGCCCAGCACCAGAATCGAGGCGCGCATGGTCTTGACCAGCTCGTAAGGCGCGACCAGGGTCTTGATGGTGCGAGGATCAATCTCGACCGCCAGCTTTTCGTCGATCACCGGCTCGATGCCCATGCGGCCGAACAGCTCGATCATGGTGGTGATGTCGTGCAGGTGCGGCAGGTTGCCCACGGTGACCGGGCCGTCGGCCAGCAGGGTCGCCGCCAGAATCGGCAGGGCTGCGTTCTTCGCGCCCGAAATGCGGATCTCGCCATCAAGGCGAGCGCCGCCAGTAATAATCAGTTTGTCCATTGGAATCTCGCCGCCACGTTGGCTCAGGTGCGCTCAGCCCAGGCTGCGCTGCTGAAAAATTTCATGGTTACCGCATGGATGCTGCCATTGGCGATCCACGGATTCAGGTGAGCATAGATCGCCTGCTGGCGTTTGACCGGGCTCAGGCCAGCCAACTCGTCGCTGATCACGTTCAACTGGAAGTTGCAGCCTTCGCCTTCAACTTCGACCCGGGAACCCGGCAATTTCTCTTCAAGGAAGCTTTTAACTTCTACAGCCTGCATGCTCAACCTCAATCGGCGCCCGATGCGCACGGGTCGGCCATCATACAAAAAAGCCCCTCGCCTGCGAAGCCCAACGAGGGCTTCGCTGACCGAGGGGCCATCATCCGTGCCGGGCCATCAGGTTGCCAGCACTTCATCGAGGTCATAGACCTCGGCAATTTCCCGCATGTCGTCGGGCATGCTGCGCACCTGGCACCCCTTGCCGGCGGCCTGGGCATCGCGCATGAAGGCCAGCAGCAACGACAGGCCAACACTGGTGGAACGCTGCACTGCCGAGCAATCGAGCACCAACTGCGCCTCGCGGCAGGCCGCGATCAGCGCCTTGCCCTGCTTGCGCAGGGCCGGCCCGCTGCGGTAGTCCAGCACGCCAACCAGGCGCAGCACGCCCGGCTCGGCCATGCTTACACCGGCCTCACTCATTTGACGGTCTTCTCTGGCGAGTTGTCGGCAGCCTGCTTGGCCTTGGCCACTTCGCCGGCCCAGCCGTCGATGGTCTTGTCCAGGTCGTTGCCATTGCGCTGCATGGCGTCGGCGAACTGGTCACGGAACAGCTTGCCGATGTTGATGCCGTTGACGATCACGTTACGCACTTTCCATTCGCCACCCAGGTTTTCCAGGGTGTACTGCACCGGGTACACGGCGCCATTGTTGCCGGTGACCTTCATGCCTACGGAGGCACGCTTGCCGTCATCGGCCTTGGCCGGGTCTACGACGATACCCTGGTTGTTGTACTCCAGCAGCGCGTTACCGTAGAACTGGAACAGGCTGCGCTTGAAGTTTTCCTGGAAGCGCTGCATCTGCTCGGGCGTGGCCTTGCGCGAGTACTTGACGGTCATGATGCTTCTGGAAATACCGTCGGCATCGACCACGGGCGCGAGGATCCGGTCAAGGGTGTCGTAGAACGCTTGCGGGTTGGTCTTGTACTGCTCCTTGTTGGCCTTGAGCTCACCCAGCAGTTCGGTGGTGGTGCTCTGCACCACATCGTGCGGCGACTGCGCGGCCATTGCCATCAGGGGGAAGGCCGCCAGCAGGACCAGCAGGCCACGTCGCAGGATCGAAATCATGGAAACTCCTTAATTAGCCGGTTGCGCTTCTTTCGGTTCCTTGCCAACGGAGTTGAGCAGGAACTTGCCAATCAGATCTTCCAGCACCAGCGCCGACTGGGTGTCGTGGATGGTCCCGCCGTCCTTGAGCACCTGGTCCTCACCGCCCACGCTGATGCCGATGTACTTCTCGCCAAGCAACCCGGCAGTGAGGATCGAGGCCGTGGAGTCGGTCGGCAGGTTGTCCACCGACTTGTCCAGCTGCAACGTCACCCGACCGGTGTAGGAATCACGGTCCAGATCGATGGCGGTAACCTTGCCGATGGTCACACCGGCCATGGTCACTTTAGCTCTGACCGTCAAACCGGCGATATTGTCGAAGTAGGCATAAACTTTATAGGTATCGCTGCTCGGGCTGGCCGACAGCCCGCTGACACGCAGGGCGAGCAGCAGCAGCGCCAGGATCCCGGCCAGAAGGAACAGGCCGACACCGATTTCCAGGGTGCGGTTTTGCATCAGAAATCTCCAAACATCAAGGCGGTCAGAATAAAGTCCAGACCCAGCACTGCCAACGAGGCATAGACCACGGTCTTGGTGGTGGCACGGCTGATCCCTTCTGAGGTGGGCTCACAGTCGTACCCCTGGAATACGGCGATCCAGGTCGTGACGAAGGCAAATACCAGGCTCTTGATCAGCCCGTTGAGCACATCGTCGGTGAACGAAACACTGTTCTGCATGTTGGCCCAGAACGAGCCCTCGTAGACGCCCAGCCAGTCCACCGCCACCCACGAGCCACCCCAGATACCGACCACGCTGAAAATCAGCGCCAGCAACGGCAGCGAGATGAAACCGGCCCACAGGCGCGGCGCAACGATGTACTTGAGCGGGTCGACGCCGATCATTTCAAGGCTCGACAACTGCTCGGTGGACTTCATGTTGCCGATTTCTGCGGTCAGCGCCGAACCGGCACGGCCGGCGAACAGCAACGCCGTGACCACCGGGCCGAGCTCGCGCAGCAGGGTCAGGGCGACCATCTGCCCCACTGCCTGCTCCGAGCCGTACTTGGTCAGGATGCTGAAGCCCTGCAGCGCCAGCACCATGCCGATGAACACCCCGGACACGACGATGATCGCCAGCGACAGCACGCCCACCGAGTACAGCTGTTTGGTCAGCAGCTGGAAGCCGCCACCAATGCCGCCACGACCGATCAGCGCATGGAACAGGAACAGGCACGAGCGCCCCAGCACGGCCAGCACGTCGATGGCCGAGCGCCCCAGCAGGCGGACGCGTTCGAGTAAGGATTTTCTGCGCATCAACGCGCTCCCAGCAGGTCGGCGCGGTAGTCAGGCGCAGGGAAGTGGAAAGGCACCGGGCCGTCCGGGTCGCCCTTCATGAACTGGCGAATACGGGGGTTGTCCGAGCCCATCAGCTCGTCAGGCGTCCCCTGGCCCAGCACCTGCCCATCACCTACCACATAGATGTAGTCGGCGATGCTGGCAGTTTCCGCCAGGTCGTGGGAAACGACGATACTGGTGATACCCAAGGCGTCGTTCAGCAAGCGGATCAGACGCACCAATACACCCATGGCGATCGGGTCCTGGCCGACGAACGGCTCGTCGTACATGAGGATCTGCGGGTCCAGGGCAATCGCCCGGGCCAGCGCCACACGGCGCTTCATGCCACCGGACAGCTCGTCGGGCATCAGGTCGATGGCACCGCGCAGCCCCACGGCCTGCAGCTTCATCAGCACGATATCTCGGATCATCTCGTCCGACAGCTGGGTATGCACGCGCAGCGGGAACGCGACGTTCTCGAACACATCGAGATCGGTGAACAGCGCGCCGCTCTGGAACAGCACCCCCATTTGCTTGCGGGCGTCGAACAGGTCACTGCGCGACAACGTCGGCAGGTTCTGCCCGGCAACCCAGACCTCACCGCTGGAGGGGCGCAACTGCGCGCCCATCAGGCGGAGCAACGTGGTCTTGCCGCAACCCGATGGCCCCATGATACCGGTGACCTTGCCGCGCGGGATGCGAATGTCGACGTTGCTGAAAATGCTGCGCGAACCGCGTTTGAAGGTAACCCCCTTCAACTCGACCGCGTAGGCGCTATCCACACTCATCTAGACTCCTTGCTAGTGCAGCCTTGTCCTAATGGACGTCGGCCTTCATCTGGAAGGCACAAGCGCCCCTGGCAGGCCGAATAGCGGCGAACTATAGCACCGCTGACAGCGCCGCCCCAAGGTCGTCTGGTGACTCGTTCAGCCCTGCGACAGGCTGGCGAGACATTCACCACGGCAATCGAAAGCGTGAGGGTTTCTTTCATTGCAGCTATAATCGCCGCCTTTTCATCAGGCATTGCTTTTTCGACATGAGCCAATCCAGCGAGCTGATCCAATCCGCCCAACGCACCCTGCGCCTGGAACTCGAGGCCGTAGAGGCCCTGCTGGCGCGCATCGACGACAATTTCGTCAAGGCCTGCGAACTGATCCTGGCCAGCAAGGGCCGGGTCGTCGTGGTCGGCATGGGCAAGTCCGGGCACATCGGCAACAAGATCGCCGCCACCCTGGCCAGCACCGGCACACCGGCGTTTTTCGTGCACCCGGCCGAAGCCAGCCATGGCGACATGGGCATGATCACCCGCGATGATGTCATCCTTGCCCTGTCGAATTCCGGCAGCACTGCCGAAATCGTCACCCTGCTGCCACTGATCAAGCGCATGGGCATCAAGCTGATAAGCCTGACCGGCAACCCGGACTCGCCATTGGCCCAGGCTGCCGAGGTCAACCTCGACGCCCGCGTCGAGCAAGAAGCCTGCCCGCTTAACCTGGCCCCCACCTCCTCCACCACCGCATCGCTGGTGCTGGGCGACGCGCTGGCCATTGCCCTGCTCGAAGCCCGCGGTTTCACCGCCGAGGACTTTGCCTTCTCGCACCCGGGTGGCGCATTGGGCCGTCGCCTGCTGCTCAAGGTGGAGAACGTGATGCACGCCGGCGACGAACTGCCCCAGGTGCCCCGCGGCACCCTGCTCAAGGACGCGCTCCTTGAAATGTCCCGCAAAGGCCTGGGCATGACCGTGATCGTCGAAGCCGACGGCAAGCTGGCCGGGATCTTCACCGACGGCGACCTGCGCCGCAGCCTGGACCGCAACATCGACGTCCACACCACCCTGATCGACCAGGTCATGACCGTGCACGGCAAGACGGCCCGCGCCGAAATGCTCGCGGCCGAGGCCCTGAAGATCATGGAAGACCACAAGATCGGCGCCCTGGTGGTGGTGGACCGCGAGGACCGCCCCACCGGCGCCCTGAACATGCACGACCTGCTGCGCGCCGGCGTGATGTAAAGGAGCAATGGAATGAACCAGGACCTCATGCAACGCGGCAAGCACATCAAGCTGGCAGTGTTCGACGTGGACGGCGTGCTCACCGACGGGCGCCTGTACTTCCTCGAGGACGGCAGCGAGTTCAAGACCTTCAACACCCTCGACGGCCAAGGCATCAAGATGCTCATGGCCTCGGGCGTTACCACCGCAATCATCAGCGGGCGCAAGACCCCGGTGGTCGAGCGCCGGGCGAAGAACCTCGGCATCCCGCACCTGTACCAGGGCCGCGAAGACAAACTGGTGGTGCTCGACGGCCTGCTCGCCGAACTGGGCCTGAGCTATGCTCAAGTGGCCTACCTGGGCGACGACCTGCCCGACCTCCCGGTGATCCGCCGGGTCGCCCTGGGCATGGCGGTGGCCAACGCCGCGCCGTTCGTTCGCCAGCACGCCCATGGCGTGACCCAGGCACGTGGCGGCGAAGGCGCAGCCCGTGAATTCTGCGAACTGATCATGCACGCCCAGGGCACCCTGGACGCTGCCAACGCCAATTACCTGTAAGGCTGCCCATGTTCAGCAAGAAAGCCCGCAACATTGCGCTGCTCGCAGTGATCGCCGCGCTGCTGGTAGCGATCGGCTACTGGAATGTCAGCCCGGAAAGCTTCCTCGACAAGCCGGTGGCCCAGGTCGACGAAAGCGCCATCGACTACTATGCGGTCAACGCCCACAGCCTGCAGTTCCTGCCCGACGGCAAGCTGCAGTACGAAATGACCGCAGACAAGGTCGAGCACCTCAAGGCCAGTGAAATCACCCTGCTGACCACGCCGGACCTGCACCTGTATCGCGGCACCGAATACCCCTGGCACGTGCAGAGCACCCGCGCCGAAGTCAACCCGGACGGCAGCGAAGTCGAACTGATCGACAACGTAAGGGTCGCCCGCACCGACGAAAAGCAGCGCGAAATGATCATTACCAGCTCACGCATGACCGTGTTCCCGCAGAAGCAATATGCGCAGACCGAGCAAGCCGTTAGAATCGACGGCGCCGGTGGCACAACTACGGGCAAAGGAATGAAAGCGTATTTGAAAGAAGGCAAGATGGACTTGCTCTCTAACGTAAGAGGACAGTATGAGGCTCGTTAAAACCCTCCCCCTTCTGCTCAGCCTGAGCGCAGCACTGGGAAGCGCGAGCGCCCTCGCCCTGCCGAATGACCGTGACCAGCCTATCCGTATCCAGGCCGACAACGCCCACCTGGACGACAAGCAGGGTGTGGCCACCTACACCGGCGACGTGATCATCACCCAGGGTTCGATGATGATCAAAGGCAACACCGTGACCATCACCCGTTCCGCCTCCGGCGATATCGATGTGGTGACCTCGGTGGGCAACCTGGCCTACTTCGAGCAGCAGCAGAGCGCAGCCAAACCGGACAAGATGAAAGGCTGGGGCGTGACCATCCAGTATCAGGCGCAGAAAGACCTGGTGGTTCTCACCGACCGCGCCAAAGTCGAGAACGAAGGCAACACGACCGAAGGCGAGAAGATCGTCTACAACACCAAGACCCAGGTGGCAACCGCCGGTCGTGGTGGCAACGTGACTTCGCCGCGTCAGCGTATCGACATGGTGATCCAGCCCAAGAAGAAGGCCGAGTAAATGGCAACCCTCAAAGCCCAGCACCTGGCCAAGAGTTACAAGGGGCGGCAGGTCGTGCGTGACGTCAGCCTGTCGATCGACAGCGGCCAGATCGTCGGCCTGCTCGGTCCCAACGGCGCCGGCAAGACCACCTGCTTCTACATGATCGTCGGGCTGGTCCAGGCCGAACAGGGGCGCGTGCTGATCGACAACCTCGATGTCAGCCACCAGCCCATGCACGGTCGCGCCCGCGCCGGCATCGGCTACCTGCCGCAGGAAGCCTCGATCTTCCGCAAGCTGTCGGTGGCCGACAACATCATGGCCATCCTCGAGACCCGCAAGGACCTCGACCGCGACGGCCGGCGCAAAGAGCTGGAAAGCCTGCTGCAGGAGTTCCACATCAGCCACATTCGCGACAACCTCGGCATGAGCCTGTCCGGTGGTGAGCGCCGCCGCGTGGAAATTGCCCGCGCGCTGGCGACCGCCCCCAAGTTCATCCTGCTGGACGAACCGTTCGCCGGTGTCGACCCGATTTCGGTCGGCGACATCAAGCAGATCATCCACCACCTCAAGGCCAAGGGCATCGGCGTACTGATCACCGACCACAACGTGCGTGAGACCCTGGATATCTGCGAAACCGCCTATATCGTCAATGATGGCCGGCTGATCGCCGAAGGCGACGCCGAAACCATCCTGGCCAACGACCTGGTCAAAGAGGTTTACCTGGGCCACGAGTTCCGGCTCTGAGCCCGGCACGCGCCTGGAGTACCGGCAAATCGCCCTGCAACCCGGGTAAAGTTGTTACGGTACTCTAGGCAAACGCTACAATTTAAGGCATAAAACTTGCTTGATCCGGCGCCCCGGCGCCCTCGTGTAGTGGATGGCGCATGCGCGCCGGCGAACAAGGTATTAAGCCCCAGCCATGAAACCATCGCTCGTCCTAAAAATGGGCCAGCAACTGACGATGACCCCGCAGTTGCAACAGGCCATCCGCCTGCTCCAGCTTTCCACCCTGGACCTCCAACAGGAAATCCAGGAAGCGCTGGAGTCGAACCCGATGCTCGAACGTCAGGAAGACGGCGACGACTTCGACAACAGCGACCCGATGGCGGACAACGCCGAGAACAAGCCGGCCGCCGAAGTCCAGGACAACAGCTTCCAGGAAAGCACCACCAGTGCCGACACCCTGGAAGACGGTGAGTGGAGCGAGCGCATCCCCAACGAGCTGCCGGTCGACACCGCCTGGGAAGACATCTACCAGACCAGTGCCAGCAGCCTGCCGAGCAACGACGACGACGAGTGGGACTTCACCACCCGTACATCGGCCGGCGAAAGCCTGCAAAGCCACCTGTTGTGGCAACTCAACCTGGCCCCGATGTCCGACACCGACCGCCTGATCGCCGTCACCCTGATCGACAGCATCAACGGCCAGGGCTACCTGGAAGACACCCTCGAGGAGATCTGTGCCGGTTTCGACCCGGAGCTGGATATCGAGCTGGACGAGGTCGAAGCGGTACTGCACCGCATCCAGCAGTTCGAGCCAGCCGGCGTTGCCGCCCGCACCCTTGGCGAATGCCTGTTGCTGCAACTGCGCCAGCTGCCCGCGAGCACCCCGTGGATGGCCGAAGCCAAGCGCCTGGTCAGCGACTTCATCGACCTGCTCGGCAGCCGTGACTACAGCCAGCTGATGCGTCGCATGAAAATCAAGGAAGACGAGCTGCGCCAGGTCATCGAGCTGGTACAAAGCCTCAACCCGCGCCCCGGCTCGCAGATCGAGTCCAGCGAGCCTGAGTACGTGGTACCCGACGTCATCGTACGCAAGGACAGCGACCGCTGGCTGGTAGAGCTGAACCAGGAGGCCATCCCGCGCCTGCGCGTCAACCCGCAGTACGCCGGCTTCGTGCGCCGCGCCGACACCAGCGCCGACAACACCTTCATGCGCAACCAGTTGCAGGAAGCGCGCTGGTTCATCAAGAGCCTGCAAAGCCGCAACGAAACCCTGATGAAGGTGGCCACGCAGATCGTCGAGCACCAGCGCGGCTTCCTCGACCACGGCGACGAAGCGATGAAGCCTCTGGTGCTGCATGACATCGCCGAAGCGGTGGGCATGCACGAGTCGACCATTTCGCGGGTAACCACGCAGAAATACATGCACACGCCGCGTGGTATCTACGAACTGAAATACTTTTTCTCCAGCCACGTCAGCACCTCCGAAGGCGGAGAATGCTCGTCTACGGCGATCCGCGCGATCATCAAGAAACTGGTTGCGGCGGAAAATCAGAAAAAGCCATTGAGTGACAGCAAGATCGCTGGTTTACTGGAGGCACAAGGCATCCAGGTAGCCCGTCGCACCGTCGCCAAGTACCGCGAGTCCCTCGGCATCGCACCGTCGAGCGAGCGCAAGCGACTGATGTAGCCCCTGAGATGTGCCACAGCGTTTGTGGGGCAGGTGCAAGACCTGCCTCTTTATGCACGGGCAACAAAGGAGAAGCTGTATGCAAGTCAATATCAGTGGACAGCATGTAGAAGTCACCCAGCCACTGCGCGATTATGTGCTTGAAAAGCTCGCTCGCGTGGAAAGTCACTTCGACAAGATCACCAACGTGCAGGTCATCATGAAAGTCGAGAAGCTGCAGCAGAAGGTCGAGGCGACCTTGCAGATTCCCGGCGGCGAAGTGGTTGCCAACGCAGAACACGAAGACATGTATGCAGCGATCGACGCCTTGGCAGACAAGCTCGACCGCCAACTGAAAAAACACAAGGAAAAACAGCAAAGCCTGCTGCAAGGTGCAGCCGCTCGCTGATCCCCCTCATCCATGATCCGACTTGAAACCATCCTGACCCCCGGCCGTTCCCTCGTGAACGTGCCGGGCGGCAGCAAGAAGCGCGCCCTGGAAAAGGTCGCCACCGTCATCGCCGAACAAGTGCCCGAACTGGAGATGCAGGACGTCTTCGAAAAACTGGTCGCCCGGGAAAAACTCGGCTCGACCGGTTTCGGCAACGGCATCGCCATCCCGCACTGTCGGCTTGAAGGATGTTCCGCTCCGGTCAGCGCCCTGCTGCACCTGGAAGCGCCTATCGACTACGACGCCATCGATGGCGCGCCGGTGGACCTGCTGTTCGTCCTGCTGGTGCCAGAAGCCGCCACCGATGCCCATCTGGAACTGCTGCGCCAGATTGCCAGCATGCTCGATCGCAAGGAGGTCCGTGATCGCCTGCGTGCGGCCACCAGCAGCGAGGCCCTGTTCCAGGTTGTCCTGGACGTACAGAACGAGCACTGAACATGCGCCTGATCATCGTCAGCGGCCGGTCCGGCTCCGGCAAGAGCACCGCCCTCGATGTCCTGGAAGACAACGGTTTCTACTGCATTGACAACCTGCCCGCCGGGCTGCTGCCGCAGCTGGCGGAAAATGCGCTGATCAACACCGAATTACTGCAACCCAAGGTTGCCGTTTCGATCGACGCACGCAACCTGCCCAGCCACCTGACGCGTTTCCCCGAGTTGCTCGAAGAAGCCCGCGCCCGGCATATCCAGTGCGACGTGCTGTACCTGGATGCCGACGAAGACGTACTGCTCAAGCGCTTCTCGGAAACCCGTCGACGCCACCCGCTGACCAACGCCGACCGCTCGCTCGCGGAAGCGATTCGGGTGGAAAGTGAATTACTGGGGCCGATTGCAGACCTGGCCGACCTGAAGATCGACACCACCAGCCTGAACCTGTACCAACTGCGTGATTCGATCAAGCTGCGCCTGCTCAACCAGCCCGAGCCTGGAACGGCGTTCCTGGTCGAGTCGTTCGGTTTCAAGCGCGGAATGCCGGTCGATGCCGACCTGGTGTTCGATGTGCGCTGCCTGCCCAACCCCTACTGGAAGCCCGAACTGCGTGAGCACTCCGGCCTTGAGCAACCGGTGATCGACTACCTGGCCGCACAGGCGGATGTCGAAGAGATGTTCAACGACATTTCCAGCTACCTGCTCAAGTGGCTGCCCCGCTTCGCCGCCAGCAACCGTGCCTACGTCACCATTGCCATTGGCTGCACCGGCGGCCACCACCGCTCGGTGTACATCACCGAGCGCCTTGGCCAGTTGCTGCAGCAATCCCTGAAAAACGTCCAGGTTCGCCACCGCGACCTCTAGCCCAAGGATCCGCCCCACGATGCCCGCCCGTGAAATCACCATCATCAACAAGCTGGGTCTGCATGCCCGGGCGGCAGCCAAGTTCGTCGGCGTTGCCGGCCGCTTTCCCTGCCAGGTCAGGGTTGGGCGTGCGCCGGACAAACTGGTGGATGGCAAGAGCATCATGGCGGTGATGATGCTGGCAGCTGGCAAAGGTACCCAGGTGCACCTGTATACCGAAGGTGAGCAGGACGTTGAAGCCATGGATGCGCTGGTCGAGCTGATCAACAACTTTTTCGACGAAGGCGAATGAAATTCGCTGCCCCGCATGGTCCGTGTGGGAACAGCGTTTTTGCGCACAACGCCTGCGGGAGATTGCCCCAGTCCTTTGGGCTGCAAGCGGTACGCGTACCCTGTGGGAGCGGCTTTAGCCGCGAAGAATCCAACGCGGTGCATGGCACCGGCTGCGCCGGTGTTCGCGGCTAAAGCCGCTCCCACAGAGGCCCTGCTCATTCAATGAGTTATGTGCCGCGCCCACAGCGAAGCCGGTGAACACCCCATCATCCGGCGCAAACCGATGCACAACCCCAAGCTGGCCAGGCCAGGTCCAACCAAGCGAAGCCGCGCGCCAATAGCAACGCAGTGCCTGCCAGCAACAGCAAAGTCCCAAGCGTCAGGCGAAACAGGCGCACACGGCTGACGGACATCATCTGGGAGCGCATACCGGGGAGACTCACTTCAGGGTTTCGAGGTAGCGGCGCTCCACTTCCGCCCAGTCAATGACGTTATAGAAGGCGCCAATGTATTCCGGACGACGGTTCTGGTACTTCAGGTAGTAGGCATGCTCCCACACGTCCAGGCCGAGGATTGGCGTGTTGCCGTGCATGAGCGGGCTGTCCTGGTTGCCGCTACTTTCCACTACCAGGGTTTTCTGCGGGGTCACGCTGAGCCAGGCCCAGCCACTGCCGAAGCGGGTCAGCGCAGCCTTGGTGAAGGCCTCCTTGAAGGCAGCGAAGCCGCCCAGCTGTGCGTCGATGGCTTGCGCCAGAGCGCCCTGCGGCTCTCCCCCGCCCTGCGGCGACATCACGGTCCAGAACAGACTGTGGTTGGCGTGCCCGCCGCCATGGTTGATCACTGCACCACGCAGGTTTTCCGGCAATTGCCCGACCGTGCCGAGCAGCTTTTCCACCGGCCATTCAGCCCATTCAGTGCCTTCGATGGCGGCGTTGAGGCCATTGACGTAGGTCTGGTGGTGCTTGGTGTGGTGGATTTCCATGGTCTGCGCGTCGATGTGCGGTTCCAGCGCAGTGTAGGCGTAAGGCAGTGGAGGCAAGGTATGGGGCATATCAGTGAATTCCGTAGGCATGGGTTGGGCGATGACCAATGCGGCCATCGCTGGCGCTTGGGCCGTGACTCGGGGTCAGATACCACCGGCAGTGAGTTTTTCCGGGTCCAGCAGCGCTTCCAGCTGGTCACGCGACAGGTCGGTATGCTCCAGCGCCACGTCGATGATCGGACGGCCCTGCTTGTAGGCGGTCTTGGCGATTTCGGCGGCCTTGAGGTAACCGATGATCGGGTTGAGCGCCGTGACCAGAATCGGGTTGCGGGCCAGTGCTTCCTTGAGCTTGCTTTCGTTGACCTTGAAGCTGGCAATGGCCTTGTCGGCCAGCAGGCGGCTGACGTTGGCCATCAGTTCGATGCTCTCCAGCAGGTTGCGGGCGATCACCGGCAGCATCACGTTCAGCTCGAAGTTGCCGGATTGGCCTGCGACGGCGATGGTGGCGTCATTGCCGATCACCTGGGCGGCGACCATGGCGGTGGCCTCCGGAATCACCGGGTTGACCTTGCCTGGCATGATCGAAGAGCCCGGCTGCAGGCCTTGAAGTTCGATTTCGCCCAGCCCGGCCAGCGGGCCGGAGTTCATCCAGCGCAAGTCGTTGGCGATCTTCATCAGCGCCACGGCGGCAGTCTTGAGCTGGCCGGACAAGGCCACGGCGGTGTCCTGCGAGCCGATCAGGGCGAACAGGTTGTGCCCGGGGGTGAACTCGACCTGGGTCAGGCCGCTGAGCTGGCGGGCGAAACCGGCAGCGAACCGTGGGTGGGCGTTGATGCCGGTGCCCACGGCAGTGCCACCCTGGGCTAGTGCCTGCAGGCTCGGCAGGGTCGCTTCGATGTGTGCCTTGGCGCCACTGATCTGCGCCGCCCAGCCATCGAGCACCTGGCTCATACGCACCGGCATGGCGTCCATCAGATGGGTGCGACCGGTCTTCACATACTGATGCACCTGTGCCGATTTGGCCTCGATCACCTGTACCAGGTGCGCCAAGGCAGGCAGCAGCTGCTCGTGCAGGGCCAGGGCGGCGCTGACATGAATGGTGGTCGGGATGATGTCGTTGCTGCTCTGGCCGCAGTTGACGTGGTCGTTGGCGTTGACCGCCTCACCCAGCACGCGGCTGGCCAGCGTGGCGATCACCTCGTTGGCGTTCATGTTCGAGCTGGTACCGGAGCCGGTCTGGAACACATCCACCGGGAAATGCTGGATGAAGTCACCCGCCAGCAGTTGCTCGACTGAGGTTACGATGGCCTGGCCTTGCGCGCTCGACAGTTGCTCCAGTTCGACGTTGGCCTTGGCTGCTGCGGCCTTGGCCAGCAGCAGTGCGCGAATGAACTGGGCCGGCATGCGCTGGCCGCTGATCGGGAAGTTGTCGACCGCGCGCTGGGTCTGGGCACCGTACAGGGCCTGGGCCGGCACCTGCAGTTCGCCCATGCTGTCACGCTCGATACGGGTATTACTCATCATCAAATCCTTGCATCAGTTCATCGGGAGAAATCGACGGTAGCAGGCGGCAATTGGCCAACTGCAGGGCATAGGGCTGCCAACGCTGGTTTTGCGCATCGCGGTCGAGGTTGCGCAGGTCCAGCAGTGGGCGCCAGGCCTGGTCCAGGCACAAGCAGCGCCAATGCCAAGGCAGCATGCGGTCGCAGGCGGTATCCAGCAGCAGGCGGAAGGAGGTCAGCGCCACCGTCCACGGCGAGGTCTCGGTGCAGCACACCAGATAGCGGCCTTCAGCCAGGTAATGCTCGATCAGGCGCGGCTCGTCGGGCTCGAGCGCACAGCGGATGCGTCGGCTGAGCCAGCGCCAGTTTTCCAGGTAGGGCAGTTCGCGGAGGACGGGTTTCATGAACATCATCGCCGGGTTGCTGGATAATGATATTCATTATTAAGTGATAAACAGAATCACTTCAAGAGGGAGGTGATGAAACAAAAAACCCGGCGTGGGGCCGGGTCTCTTCTGTTGCATTGAGAAATCTCTACTGCCTGCACCGGCCTCTTCGCGGGTAAACCCGCTCCCACAGGGACCGCGTCGTACTTGAAGACTGCGCAATACTTGTGGGAGCGGGTTTACCCGCGAAGAGGCCGGTACAGGCTAAAGATCAGCTACCAGCAACGGTCATCCGCTCAATCAGCACCGAACCGGTGTGAATGTTGCTGCGCGTCTCCAGATCGCTGCCAATCGCGACAATCTGCTGGAACATGTCTTTCATATTCCCGGCAATGGTCACTTCCTGCACCGCGTGCTGGATCTCGCCATTCTCGATCCAGAACCCTGCCGCGCCACGGGAATAATCCCCCGTCACCATGTTCAGGCCATGCCCCATCAACTCGGTTACCAGCAGCCCGCGCCCCATGCGCCGGATCAGCGCCGCCTGATCCTCGACCCCATGGCTGACGAACAGGTTGTGCACGCCACCGGCGTTGGCGGTGCTTGGCAAACCCAGCTTGCGCCCGGAATAGGTACCCAACAGGTACGACACCAGCTCGCCCTTGTCGACGAACGGCTTGGCATAGGTAGCCAGGCCGTCGCCGTCGAATGCTGCACTGCCCAGTGCCCGCGGAATATGCGGGCGCTCGTCGAGGGTCAGCCAGGCAGGGAACAGCCGCTGGCCAATGGTCCCCTCCAGGAACGAGGATTTGCGGTACAGGTTGCCGCCGGAGATGGCCGACAGGAAGCTGCCGAACAGGCCACCGGCCAGCTCGGCCGAGAACAACACTGGCACCTCGCACGTCGGCACCGGTCGCGCCCCCAGGCGGCTGGCGGCACGCTGTGCAGCGCGCACGCCGATGCTACGCGGGTCTGCCAGCAGGTTGCCCTGGCGGTTAACGTCGTACCAGTAGTCACGCTGCATCTGCCCGTCGCCTTCGGCGATCATCACGCAGCTCAGGCTGTGCCGGGTCGAGGCGTAGCCACCGATGAAACCATGGCTGTTGCCATACACGCGGCAGCCCTGGTGGGTATTGAGGGTGGTGCCATCGGCGTTGAGGATGCGCGGGTCAGCGTCGAACGCCGCCGCCTCGCAGGCCAGGGCCATCTCGATGGCCTGCTCCGGTTCAAGGTCCCAGTCGTGATACAGGTCCAGGTCCGGGATCTCGCGGGCCATCAGCGCCGCGTCGGCCAGGCCGGAACATTCATCCTCTGAGGTATGTTTGGCAATCGCCAGGGCAGCGGCGACGGTTTCGCGGATCGCGTCCGGGCCACTGGCCGAGGTGCTGGCCGAGCCTTTGCGCTGGCCCACGTAGAGGGTGATGCCAAAGCCCTGATCGCGGTTGAACTCGACCGTTTCGACCTCACGCTGGCGTACCGTGGTGGACAGGCCCTGCTCCAGCGACACCGCCACTTCGCAGGCACTGGCCCCCTGGCGGCGCGCCTCGGCGATGATCGCCTCTACCTGCTCCTGCAATGCTGGCAGGTCTTTCGGACCTACGCTCTGGACTGCACTCATGGTTCTCTCCACTCAAATTCTGCGTTCGGCTTGGGGTCATTCTACGACCGGGCCGGACAAGCGGCCCCCGACTGGTTATCATGGCGGCGATTTCTAGCGGACTTCCACCATGGTTGATTCAAACGACGACGCCTTCGACGGCGAAAAAAGCAAAACCCAGATCAAGCGCGAGCTGCATGCGCTGGTCGAACTCGGCGAGCGCCTTACCACGCTCAAGGCCGATACCCTGGCCCGCCTGCCGTTGACCGACGAGCTGCGCAAGGCCCTGGCCGAAGCCAGCAAGCACACCGCTCACGGTGCCCGCAAACGCCACATGTCGTTTGTCGGCAAGCTGATGCGCGTACAGGACCTGGATGCCATCCAAGCCCTGCTCGAACAGATGGACAGCTCGACCCGCCAGTACAACGAGCGCTTCCACAGCCTGGAGCGCTGGCGCGACCGGCTGATCGACGGTAACGACGAAGACCTCGAGCGCTTCGTCAATGAGTACCCCGACACCGATCGCCAGCAGCTGCGCTCGCTGGTACGCCATGCCCAGCACGAGAAGGCGCGGAACAAGCCGCCTGCCGCCGCGCGCAAGGTGTTCAAGTACATCCGCGACCTGGACGAGCTGCAGCGCGGTTTGCGCTGATCACCCTGGGGCCGCTTTGCGGCCCAATCGCAACACAAGGCCGCTCCCACAGTAGGTGCGCAGCCATTTCTGCATGGCACAATCCCTGTGGGAGCGGCCTTGCGTCGCGAAAGGACCGCAAAGCGGTCCCAGATGGCCATCACGCCCCTGTACCGCCCACGGTAATCGCATCCAGCTTCAAGGTCGGCTGGCCGACCCCCACCGGCACCGATTGCCCGTCCTTGCCGCAAGTCCCTACCCCGCTGTCCAGCGCCAGGTCGTTACCGACCATCGACACCCGGCTCATCGCCTCCGGGCCATTGCCGATCAGGGTCGCCCCCTTCACCGGCGCGGTAATCTTGCCGTCTTCGATCAGGTAGGCCTCACTGGTCGAGAACACGAACTTGCCGCTGGTGATGTCCACCTGGCCACCGCCGAGGTTGGCGCAATAGATGCCCTTCTTCACCGAAGCGATGATTTCCTGCGGGTCGCTTTCGCCCGCACGCATGTAGGTGTTGGTCATGCGGGGCATCGGCAGGTGCGCGTAGGATTCGCGCCGGCCATTGCCGGTCACCGCCATGCCCATCAGGCGCGCGTTCAGCTTGTCCTGCATGTAGCCCTTGAGCACTCCGTTCTCGATCAGCGTGGTGCACTCGGTCGGGGTGCCTTCGTCATCCACGCTCAGCGAGCCTCGGCGGCCTTCGAGGGTGCCGTCGTCAACGATGGTGCACAGGCTCGACGCCACTTTCTCGCCAATGCGGCCGCTGAACGCCGAACTGCCCTTGCGGTTGAAGTCACCTTCCAGGCCATGGCCGACAGCCTCGTGCAGCAGCACGCCCGACCAGCCCGAACCCAACACCACAGGCAGGGTACCAGCCGGAGCCGGGATCGCCTCCAGGTTCACCAGGGCCTGGCGCAGCGCTTCGCGGGCATAGCCCATGACCCGCTCTTCGGTGAAGAAGCGGTAGTCGGTACGCCCGCCACCGCCCTGCCCGCCACGCTCGCGACGGCCATTCTGCTCGACGATGACGCTGACGTTGAAGCGCACCAGCGGGCGCACGTCGGCGGCCAGGCTGCCATCGGCCGCAGCGATCAGGATGCGCTCCCAGACCCCGGCCATGCTCACACTGACCTGCTGGATACGCGGGTCCAGGGCGCGGGTGGCGGCGTCGACACGCTTGAGCAGCTCGACCTTCTCGGCACGGCTGAGCACATCCAGCGGGTTGTCCGCCGGATAAAGGGCGGTCACATCCTGGCTGCGGAAGGCCTGCACCTTGCCGTTCTGGCCGGCACGCGAGATCGAACGGGCGGCACGGGCGGCCGAGGTCAGCGCTTCGAGGTTGATCGCGTTGCTGTAGGCAAAGCCGGTCTTTTCCCCGGATTGGGCACGCACGCCCACGCCTTGGTCGAGGTTGAAACTGCCCTCTTTGACGATGCCGTCTTCCAGCGCCCAGGTTTCCGAGATCTGGCCCTGGAAATACAGGTCGGCGGCGTCGATGCCGGGGCCGGCCAACTCACCCAGCACGCTCTGCAGGCTGTCCAGGGTCAAGCCGCCTGGGGCCAGGAGCTGCTCGCTGACGGTGGATAACATCTGGCTCATAGTCACTCCGAGGTGTGCGCAGGCCGCAACGCGCCCTGCGAGAAAAAGCGCCGGTGCGAAACCACCGGCATGCGCGCCCGGATGGACGCTTGTTCGTCAATGTCGCGCTCGGCGAGCAGTACCGCTTCACCTTGCGCCTGTTCCGCGACGATGCGCCCCCAGGGGTCGACGATCGCCGCATGGCCATGGGTTTCCCGTGGCCCCGGGTGAGTCCCGCCTTGCGCCGCAGCCAGCAGGTAGCACTGGGTCTCGATGGCCCGGGCGCGTACCAGCACTTCCCAGTGCGCCGCGCCCGTTACCGCAGTGAAGGCGGCCGGTGCTGTAATCAGTTCCGCGCCGGCGGCACGCAGTGCGCTGTACAGCTCGGGGAAGCGCAGGTCGTAGCACACGCTCAGCCCCAGCCGCCCCACCGGCGTATCAGCCACTACCACCTGGGCGCCATGTGCGTAGTCGTCGGACTCGCGGTAGCGGCCACGGTTGTCGGCAACGTCCACATCGAACAGGTGCAGCTTGTCATAGCGTGCCGCCACCTCACCGTGTTCGTCGATCAACAGCGAGCAGGCATGGGCCTTGGCTTCAGGTTGGCCGACCGGTGGCAATGGCAAGGTACCGGCGACAATCCATAACTTGAGGTCGCGGGCGGTGCGTTTCAACCATGGCAGGATCGGCCCTTCGCCCAACGCTTCGGCGCGGCCGATGGCAGCGGCGTCCTTGCGGCCCATGGCGGCGAAGTTTTCCGGCAGCACGGCCAGCCGTGCACCGCCAAGGGCGGCCTGCTCCAGCAGGGCACCGGCACGCTGCAGGTTGGCCAGCACATCGTCCTGGCTGACCATCTGGATTACAGCTGCCTTCATGGGCACTCCTAGCGGGATTTCTCGAAAGGTTTCACAAATGTGATTCTAGGCTCTTTCACCGGACCTTCGACACGGTAGTGCACGCTGGCGAAGCGCGACACACGGTCCCCGATCAGCCGGTCGACCAGGAACAGCGCCCCGCCCACGGCCGGCGCCCCGACAATCAGGGCCGCCAGCGGCAGGTTGTTGGTCACCGGCAGGCTTACCTGCAGGTTGGCATCGACCCGGTCGCTTACCAGGTCCAGGGTACCGTCCAGCTCGAAGTTGCTCGACGGGCCAGTCACGGCGATTGGCTCGCGGGTCACGTACACTCCGTTACTGGCCACCAGCAAGCCTTTGACCCGGTCGTAGGCCAGGCCTTTGTCGAACAGGTCGGAAAAGTCCAGGCGCAAGCGTCGGCCGATGGAGTTGAAGTTCAGCAGGCCGAACACCCGTAGCGCCTGGGCACTGCCTTCGACCTCGACGAACTGGCCGGTGCGCAGCGCTGCATCCATGCTGCCGGAGAAACGCTTTAGGCTCACCGAGGCCGGCGAACCCGGCCAGCGGCCATCCACATCCAGACGGAAGTCGCGGCTGGTAGCGGTAGGGGCAAAGCCCCAGGCCTTGAGCACGTCCGCCAGGTTCTTGCCGTCCAGGCGCCCTTTGTACCAGCTGCTGGTGCGGCCCGGTTCACCTTCCCAGCCGCCGCCACCATCAATACGCAGGCCTTTGAAGTCGAGGTCGATGTCGCTGGCGGTCACGCCACGCGCGGTCGGCCGCAGCTTGAGCGATGCACTGCCGTAAAGGTCGTCACCGCGATAGAGCTTGTCGATGCTCAAGTCCAGCGCCGGCACCTTGCGCGGGTCGAACGAAGCCAGCGGGTCCGGGCCCTCCTCGGCCTGCTTTTCCGCGGCGCTGGCGGCGGGCAGGCGCAAGGTCTGCATGCGCACCACCATTGGCGCGCCCTTGGCATCCGGCACCCGGGCGTTGCCGATGACTTCCTTGCTGTCGAGGCGCAAGTCCCAGGCGGGGCCACCACGGGCCAGGCGCACCACAGCCTGGTTCAGGTCCAGGCCAAAAGCTTTCAGCTGGCCGATGCTCAGGTCTACGCCTTGCAGGTTCTGCCGCGCGCTACCGCCTGGGTCGCCGCCGGCCAGGCGCGCTGCCTGTTCCTGCCAGGGCGCCAGGTCCAGCGTCTCGAGGTGCCCACGCACTCGCAGGCCCTGGCCGGCAGGTACCTGGGCGTCACCGGTGCCCAGCAGCAACTCGCCCCGACCCTGGCCCAGCTTGTCGGCCGGTGCAGCGTAGGCAAAGCGGGCAAGGTCGGTGTAGGCGACATCGAAGCGCCGCTCCGGCCCCTGCAGGGTCATGCTGAAACGGGTGTCACGGGTATCACTCGCTGCCTTGCCGAAGGGCGCCGGCAAGTCGATGGCCAGGCCCTTGAGGCTGGAATCGACACGCAGGCGGTTGTCCCGGCTACCCAGGCTGACCTGCAACTGGTACGGCAAGTCGCCGGAAGCCGGCAAGGCCTGCTTGAACTGCAGCCAGTCGGTCAGAGCCTTGAGTGACACCTGGCCGCTGGCGTTGACGCGGGTCTGCATCTGCCCCGGCTGGCCTTCGGCGGTGATTTGCGCCGTAACCGGCTTGCCGAACGCTTGCAGGCTGATTCCCTTGCCGCTCAGGCCCTTGTCCAGATCGAAACTGAAGTCACCCTTCAGGCGGCTCAACTCCAAGCTCGGCGGCGCCACCTTCAGGCGCGCATCGTCGGTGGCGAAGTCCACCTGCACTTTCGGCCGCTGCCCGCGGGCCAACGGAATGTCGAGCTTGACCTTACCCTTGAGCGGCCCCTCGCCCTCCCACCCGGCGAAGATCTCGCCAGTGCCGATTGGCGCTTCCTTGAGGATCTTCAGGCCATCGCCCAGGCTGCCGTCGAAGTCGCCATCGAGGTACAGGTGGCTTTGCTGGCCCTCGTCGACATGCGGGATATCGACGCTCACATCGCTGACCTTGGTGTCGAGCAGTACGCCACGCTGGGCCTTGATGCGCACGCCGCTGTCCTCGATGAACACATCGCCATCCACGTGCTGCACCTGCGGCCAGCCCGGCTGGAAGTCCAGGGCGGCATCACGCACCTTGAAGAACAGGCTGATGCTGCGGGCTTCCGGCGCAACGCCATGGTTCAGCGAGCCTTGGTACTGGAAGTAGCCTTCGTCCACCGTGCCTTTGACGATCGCACTGCGCAGCCATTCGTCGAGGGCGGGGCTTAGCACCTCGGGCAGGTACTTGGCGGTATAACGGCCGTCGCCTTCGGTCAGGCCGACGCGCAGGTCCATGTAGTCCTCGCGGCCCTCTTCGAACAGCAGGCGAATGAGGAAGTCACCGGCGATCTTGCCTTCCTCGCCCAGTACCTTGAGGTATGGCGCGACCAAGGTAAAACCTTCCTTGTCCAAGGCCCAGGTCAGGCGCGCATTGGCCTTCTGGTAGTGCCAGGGTTTGGCGAAGATCGGGTACAGATGCAGCATGAACGCATCGGTATCGAGGCGCAGTTCGCCATGGCCAAGGTCACCGCTGATGCTGCCGCTGACGTTACCGGCTGCCGGAGCATTGTGATAGGCATCGAAACCGACCTTCTCCAGGTTGGCTTCGAACTGCAGGCGCTGGTCACCCTCGGCCTTGGGCCGGGCTTCCAGGCGCACATTGCGCAGCGCGCCGGTCACGTTCAGGCCATTGACCACGGCCATGACCTTGTCCGGCAGCGGCGCCAGGGCATCGATCAGCGGTGTCAACGGTGTGAGGTCCAGGCGGTCGGCCTGCACTTGCCAGCTTTCCGCAGCGGCATCCTCGCCGGGGCGCTGCTGCAATTGCAGATGCGACTCCCAACGGGTCTTGCCGATATCCATGGCCAGGGAATCGACCACCACATCGAAGCCTTGCTCCTGGCGCTGGAACCAGGCGCCCAGGGCCAGGTTGTTCAGCTTGGCCGCCTTGCGCCCGGCATAGGCACCGTGCAGCTCCGGTGCATTGAGGCGTACAACGGCCTGCTGCAACTGCCCCTTGCTCCAGTCGACCCAGAACTCGCCTCCCGCCCGCAGGGCGTCGGCATGCCACTGGCCCAGCAGGCGTGGCGGTAGCCAACGCGCCCAGTCACTCTGTGGCAGGCTCAGGTAGGCTTCGACCTGGCCGTCGCGCCAGGCGTTGGCCGACGCACGACTGCGCAGGTTCAGCGAAAGGGGTTGGCCATCGGGCAGGGTCGCGCGCAGGTCCAGGGCATGGCGCGAAGCTCCGGCCTGCAGGCCGACGCTCACATAGGTCAGGGTCAACGGGTCACGCTGCCAGGGGTGCAGGGTGACCTGGCTGTCGAACACATCGATGCGGCCCAACTGGCGCAGGCGCTGCAACAACTCGGCAGGGTCGAGCGGCGCATCGTCCTTCTTCGGCAGGCCTTCGAGGCTCCAGGCGCCCTGCTCGTTCTCGCGCAGGATCAGTTGCAAGCCGCCCAACTGAATACGCGCCAGGCGTACTTCGCGGGCGGTGAGGCTGGCCCAGACATCTGGAACCACCTTGACGTCGTCCAGGCGCAGGGCCGTGGCCCCCTCGCCCAGTTGCAGGTCGCGCACCCGCAGCACCGGTGCCAGGCCGCTCCAGCGGCCTTCCAGGGCACCAACGTGCACGGGCAGGCCCAAAGCCTGCTCGGCCTTGCTCTCCACATCGGCGCGATACTCGGCCACCAACGGCACCAGTTCGCGGCCGAGGCTGACATACAGCGCCACCAGTACCGCCAGCAGGGCGCAAGCGCCCAACCCCCAGCGGGTCAAGGCGACAAGAACGCGGGTCAGACGTCCCATGGCCATGGCCCTCCAGGTCGTTTATCCATGATGGCCCGTCGTCCCGGTTTTTCCAGCCCGGGCCACCCGCGGCGCATTTCAGAAGGCCTCAGAGCAGCACCACATCGTATTGTTCCTGCGAATACATCGACTCCACCTGGAAACGAATGGTTCGGCCGATGAAAGCCTCCAGTTCCGCAACGTTACCGGACTCTTCATCCAGCAGCCGGTCGACCACCTTCTGGTTGGCCAGCACGCGGTAGCCTTCGGCCTGATAGGCACGAGCCTCGCGCAGAATTTCGCGGAAGATTTCGTAACAGATGGTCTCGGGGGTTTTCAGCTTGCCACGCCCCTGACAGGCCAGGCAGGGTTCGCACAGCACCTGTTCCAGGCTTTCCCGTGTGCGCTTGCGGGTCATCTGCACCAGGCCCAGCTCGGTGATGCCGATGATGTTGGTCTTGGCGTGATCGCGCTCGAGCTGCTTTTCCAGGGTGCGCAGCACCTGGCGCTGGTGCTCTTCGTCTTCCATGTCGATGAAGTCGATGATGATGATGCCGCCAATGTTGCGCAGGCGCAGTTGCCGGGCGATGGCGGTGGCAGCCTCGAGGTTGGTCTTGAAGATGGTCTCTTCAAGGTTGCGATGGCCGACGAACGCGCCGGTGTTCACATCGATGGTGGTCATCGCTTCAGCCGGATCCACCACCAGGTAGCCACCGGACTTGAGCGGTACCTTGCGCTCCAGCGCGCGCTGGATCTCGTCCTCGACGCCGTAAAGGTCGAAGATCGGCCGTTCGCCCGGATAGTGTTCGAGGCGGTCGGCGATTTCCGGCATCAGCTCACCAACGAACTGCGTGGTCTTCTGGAAGGTTTCACGCGAGTCGATACGGATCTTCTCGATCTTCGGGTTGACCAGGTCGCGCAGGGTGCGCAGGGCCAGGCCCAGGTCCTCGTAGATGACCGTGGGCGCGCCGCAGGTCTTGATCTGGGTGCCGATCTGCTCCCACAGGCGGCGCAGGTAGCGAATGTCCTGCAGGATCTCTTCAGCGCGTGCGCCTTCGGCGGCGGTACGCAGGATGAAGCCACCGGCGTCCTTGATGTTCTCGCTTTCCATGCAGTCGCTGACCACCTGCTTGAGGCGCTCGCGTTCGGCTTCGTCTTCGATCTTCAGGGAAATGCCGACATGACTGCTGCGCGGCATGTACACCAGGTAGCGCGACGGGATCGACAGCTGGGTGGTCAGGCGCGCGCCCTTGGTGCCGATCGGGTCCTTGGTCACCTGCACCACCAGGGCCTGTCCCTCATGCACCAGCGCGGTGATGTTCTCTACCGCCGAGCCTTCGCGCTGGGATATTTCCGAGGCATGGATGAACGCCGCGCGCTCCAGGCCGATGTCGACGAAGGCCGCCTGCATGCCCGGCAGCACGCGTACCACCTTGCCTTTGTAGATATTGCCGACGATGCCCCGGCGCTGGGTGCGCTCGACGTGCACTTCCTGCAGCACCCCGTTTTCCACCACCGCCACGCGCGACTCCATCGGGGTGATGTTGATCAGGATCTCTTCACTCATGGCAGGCTCTCGTCAAAGGTATTCGGTAATGATGGATCGCGGTCGGGTAGCTGGCTAGCGCGGTGCTGATACCTCGTGTTGCTGCCAGCATGGAATGGAAAACGCCTCCAGCAAGCGGGCGGTTTCGAACAGTGGAAGGCCGACAACGGTTGAATAACTGCCAATCAGCTCCCTGACGAAAACCGCACCCAAGCCCTGGATTGCATAGCCTCCAGCCTTGTCCAGCGGTTCGCCGGTAGCCCAGTAGCGCTCAGCCTCCTGTGGGCTGATAGCGCGAAAGTACACATGGGTGCCGACGCACACGTCGAGACAGCGCGTGCCATCGGTCACCGCCACTGCAGTGATCACTTGATGATGGTCATCGGACAGTTGGGCGAGCATGGCCAGGGCATGTTCCCGATCACGGGGTTTGCCGAGAATCTGGCAGCTTGCCGATACCACGGTATCCGCAGCCAATACCACGCCAGGGCCACGCAACTGGGCAAAGCCTGCCTCGGCCTTGGCACGTGCCAGACGCACGGCGTAGGCCGAAACACCTTCATCGGGCAGCGGGGTTTCATCGATGGGGGCACTGATGACGCTGAACGGCACACCGATCTGGGTCAGCAGTTCACGTCGACGGGGCGAGCCGGAAGCCAGGTATAGCGGGTTCATGCAGACATCTCCCTGTCAGTCGCGGCGGCGCCGTCAGTTGATATGCAAGCGTCGACGCAGGTCGCGCAGGGCGAAACTGATCCACGGCCAGAGCAAGGCACTGATCACCGCCGACCAGACCAGCGCCAGGGTGGGCAGGCGGTTGCCGGTGAGCGCGCTGAGCCACAACTGGATCAGCTGGGCGATGCCGAAGATTACCAGGATCACCAGGCTCTGCTGCCACATGGGGAACATGCGCAGGCGCTGTTGCAGGGACAACACCAGGAAGGTGATGAGAGTCAGGATCAACGCGTTCTGCCCCAGCAGGGTGCCATACAGCACATCCTCGGCCAGGCCCAGCACGAACGCTGTAGTCATGCCGACCTTGTTCGGAACGGCGAGGGTCCAGAACGACACCAGCAAGGCCAGCCACATGGGCCGGAACACTTCCATGAACTGCGGCATGGGCGAGACGCTGAGCAGCAGGCCGATGGCGAAAGTCAGCCAGATGACCCAGCCGTTGTTGCGGCGTGATGCAGCCATCATTGCCTCCGGGTTTGGGCGGGTGCGGCAGGCGCTGCAGCCGGCGTGGCAGGTGCGGCTACCGGAACTGCAGGCTGCGCAGCCGGGGTTGCCGGGGCCGCTGGTGTGGCAGGCGCGCTACCGGCAGGCGCACCCTGCTCGTCTGTCGTGGCCGGCTGGCCTGGGGCCGAAGTGCCCTTGCGGTCAGCTTCTTCCTGGGCCATGCCGGCCTCGGTGGCGCGCTGCTCCGGGGTACGCCGGTCACTGAACACCAGCAGCATGTAGCGGCTACGGTTGAGCGCGGCGGTGGGGATGGCACGAACAATGGCGAACGGCTGGCCGGAATCGTGGATGACCTCGTTGACCGTGGCCACCGGGTAGCCGGCCGGGAACCGTTGCCCCATACCGGAACTGACCAGCAGGTCGCCTTCCTTGATGTCGGCGGTATCGGCCACATGGCGCAGCTCCAGTCGCTCCGGGTTGCCGGTGCCGCTGGCGATGGCGCGCAGGCCGTTGCGGTTGACCTGCACCGGGATGCTATGGGTGGTGTCGGTCAGCAACAGTACCCGCGAGGTGTACGGCATCAGCTCGACCACCTGGCCCATCAGGCCACGGGCATCGAGCACCGGCTGGCCAAGGAACACGCCATCACGCTCGCCCTTGTTGATCAGGATGCGGTGGGTGAACGGGTTGGGGTCGACACCGATCAGCTCGGCCACTTCGACCTTTTCGTTGACCAGCGCCGAGGAGTTGAGCAACTCGCGCAGGCGCACGTTCTGCTCGGTCAGGGCCGCCAGCTTCTGCAGGCGCCCCTGCAGCAGCAGGGCTTCGGTCTTGAGCTTCTCGTTTTCGGCGATCAGTTCCGTGCGGCTGCCGAACTGGCCGGCCACACCTTGCCACGCACGCTGCGGCAGGTCGGTGATCCAGTAGGACTCCATGAGTACCAGGCCCATCTGGCTGCGCACTGGCTTGAGCACGTCGAAGCGCGCGTCGACAACCATCAACGCGACCGACATCACCACCAGGACGAGCAGGCGAACGCCCAGCGAAGGGCCCTTGGAGAAAAGCGGTTTAATGGGCCGTTCCTCGTGAACGACTCAGGAGGTCATTGGACATGGGACAACGCACCAGCCTGGTTGCGGGTTGACGGATAAGGCGCCCGGAACGGGCGCCAGCCCAGCACATACAGGTAGCACTGTGTGTGCTACCTGTAAACCGGGCGCTCGTGAACAGCGAGCGGAATCACTCGCTGGAGAGCAGGTCCATCGCGTGCTTGTCCATCATCTCCAGGGCGCGACCACCGCCACGGGCGACGCAGGTCAGCGGGTCTTCGGCGACGATCACCGGCAGGCCGGTTTCCTGGGCCAGCAACTTGTCCAGGTCACGCAGCAGCGCGCCACCACCGGTCAGCACCAGGCCACGCTCGGCGATGTCCGAGGCCAGCTCGGGCGGCGATTGCTCCAGGGCACTCTTGACCGCCTGGACGATGGTCGCCAGGGACTCCTGCAGCGCTTCGAGCACTTCGTTGGAGTTCAGGGTGAAGGCACGCGGTACGCCCTCGGCCAGGTTGCGGCCGCGCACGTCGACTTCGCGTACTTCGCCGCCCGGGTAGGCGGTACCGATTTCCTGCTTGATGCGCTCGGCGGTGGACTCGCCGATCAGGCTGCCGTAGTTGCGGCGCACGTAGGTGACGATGGCTTCGTCGAAGCGGTCGCCGCCAACGCGGACGGATTCGGCATAGACCACGCCGTTCAGGGAGATGAGCGCGATTTCAGTGGTACCACCACCGATATCGACAACCATCGAACCGCGGGCTTCCTCGACCGGCAGGCCGGCACCGATAGCGGCGGCCATCGGCTCTTCGATCAGGAACACTTCACGGGCACCGGCACCCAGGGCCGATTCGCGAATGGCGCGGCGCTCTACCTGGGTCGACTTGCACGGCACGCAGATCAGCACGCGCGGGCTCGGCTGCAGGAAGCTGTTCTCGTGAACCTTGTTGATAAAATATTGCAACATTTTTTCGCAGACGCTGAAGTCGGCGATGACGCCGTCCTTCATCGGACGAATGGCAGCAATGTTGCCAGGCGTACGGCCCAGCATGCGCTTGGCTTCGGTACCGACGGCGACGACGCTTTTCTGGTTGCCATGGGTACGGATGGCAACAACCGAGGGCTCATTCAGGACGATACCGCGCTCACGCACGTAAATAAGGGTGTTGGCAGTACCCAGGTCGATGGACAGATCGCTGGAAAACATGCCACGCAGTTTCTTGAACATGGGAAAGTGACCCTGGGGAAAGCGTGGGTAAAAAAGTGCGGCAAACTCTAACAATGGCAGGGATTTTGGGCAAGGAGCCAATATGTTAAATTGGCTGTTTTTCCGAGCAAGCCAGCAGAATTTCGCGGCCGTTAGACCGCCAGAAAGCTGACATGTTCCTCACTGCGGACCCAAATTCCGGTCTTTGTTTCCCCTGGAGATCCCCATGGCGCTTGAACGCTGCGACGTGGAAAAGATCGCCCATCTGGCCCGTCTGGGCCTGAATGATGGCGAACTGCCACGCATTACTGACGCACTGAACAGCATTCTCGGGCTGGTCGACCAGATGCAAGCGGTCGACACTACCGGCATCGAGCCACTGGCCCACCCCCTGGAGGCCAGCCAGCGTCTGCGTCCCGACCAGGTCACCGAGAGCAACCAGCGCGATACCTACCAGGCTATCGCGCCGTCGACCGAAAGCGGTCTGTACCTGGTTCCCAAAGTCATCGAGTAAGGGATAGAGCCTGCCATGCATCAATTGACCCTGGCCGAGATCGCCCGCGGACTCGCCGACAAGTCGTTTTCCTCCGAAGAGCTGACCGGCGCCCTGCTGGCGCGCATCAAGCAGCTCGACCCGCAGATCAACAGCTTCATCAGCGTCACCGAAGACCTGGCCCTGGGCCAGGCGCGTGCCGCCGACGCCCGTCGCGCCGCTGGCGAAACCGGCGCGCTGCTGGGTGCCCCGATCGCCCACAAGGACCTGTTCTGCACCAACGGCGTACGCACCAGCTGCGGCTCGAAGATGCTCGACAACTTCAAGGCGCCGTATGACGCCACCGTGGTTGCCAAGCTGGCCGAAGCCGGCATGGTCACCCTGGGCAAGACCAACATGGACGAATTCGCCATGGGTTCGGCCAACGAATCCAGCCACTACGGCGCGGTGAAGAACCCGTGGAACCTCGAACATGTTCCGGGCGGCTCGTCGGGTGGTTCGGCCGCGGCAGTGGCTGCGCGCCTGCTGCCAGCCACCACCGGCACCGACACCGGCGGTTCGATCCGCCAACCGGCGGCACTGACCAACCTTACCGGCCTCAAGCCAACCTATGGCCGCGTGTCGCGCTGGGGCATGATCGCCTATGCCTCCAGCCTCGATCAGGGTGGCCCGCTGGCCCGTACTGCCGAGGACTGCGCCCTGCTACTGCAAGGCATGGCCGGTTTCGACGCCAAGGACTCCACCAGCATCGAAGAGCCGGTGCCGGACTACAGCGCCAACCTGAATGCTTCGCTGCAGGGCCTGCGCATCGGCCTGCCGAAGGAGTACTTTGGTGCCGGCCTCGACCCACGCATCGCCGACCTGGTCCAGGCCAGCGTCAAAGAGCTGGAAAAGCTCGGTGCGGTGGTCAAGGAAATCAGCCTGCCGAACATGCAGCACGCCATCCCGGCCTACTACGTGATCGCCCCCGCTGAAGCCTCGTCCAACCTGTCGCGCTTCGACGGCGTGCGTTTCGGCTACCGCTGCGAAAACCCGAAAGACCTCACCGACCTGTACAAGCGTTCGCGTGGCGAAGGCTTCGGTGTCGAAGTGCAGCGCCGCATCATGGTCGGCACCTACGCCCTGTCGGCCGGCTACTACGACGCCTACTACGTCAAGGCGCAGCAGATCCGCCGCCTGATCAAGAACGACTTCATGACCGCCTTCAACGACGTCGACCTGATCCTCGGCCCGACCACGCCAAACCCGGCCTGGAAGCTCGGCGCCAAAAGCAGCGACCCGGTCGCCGCCTACCTCGAAGACGTCTACACCATCACCGCCAACCTGGCGGGCCTGCCGGGCCTGTCGATGCCGGCCGGCTTCGTCGATGGCCTGCCGGTCGGCGTGCAGCTGCTGGCGCCATACTTCCAGGAAGGCCGCCTGCTCAACGTCGCGCACCGCTACCAGCAAGTGACCGACTGGCACACCCGCGCCCCCAACGGCTTCTGAGGAATTCACACATGCAATGGGAAGTTGTGATCGGGCTGGAAATCCACACTCAGCTCGCCACCCAGTCGAAGATCTTCTCCGGCAGCGCCACCACCTTCGGTTCCGAGCCGAACACCCAGGCCAGCCTGGTTGACCTGGGCATGCCCGGCGTACTGCCGGTACTGAACCAGGAAGCCGTGCGCATGGCGTGCATGTTCGGCCTGGCCATCGATGCCGAGATCGGCAAGCGCAACGTGTTCGCGCGCAAGAACTACTTCTATCCGGACCTGCCCAAGGGCTACCAGATCAGCCAGATGGACCTGCCGATCGTCGGCAAGGGCCACCTGGACATCGCCCTGGAAGACGGCACCATCAAGCGCATCGGGGTAACCCGCGCGCACCTGGAAGAAGACGCCGGCAAGAGCCTGCACGAAGACTTCAGCGGCTCCACCGGCATCGACCTGAACCGCGCCGGCACCCCGCTGCTGGAAATCGTCTCCGAGCCTGACATGCGCAGCGCCAAGGAAGCCGTGGCCTACGTCAAGGCGATCCACGCGCTGGTGCGTTACCTGGGCATCTGCGACGGCAACATGGCCGAAGGCTCGCTGCGTTGCGACTGCAACGTGTCGATCCGCCCGAAAGGCCAGGCCGAGTTCGGTACCCGCTGCGAGATCAAGAACGTCAACTCGTTCCGCTTCATCGAGCGCGCGATCAACAGCGAGATCCAGCGTCAGATCGACCTGATCGAGGACGGCGGCAAGGTGGTACAGGAAACCCGCCTGTACGACCCGAACAAGGATGAGACCCGCTCCATGCGCAGCAAGGAGGAAGCCAACGACTACCGTTACTTCCCAGACCCGGACCTGCTGCCGGTGGTGATCGAGGACAGCTTCCTCGAAACCGTCCGCGCCGGCTTGCCGGAGCTGCCAACGCAGAAGGTCGAGCGCTTCCAGAACCAGTACGGCCTGTCGGCCTACGATGCCAACGTGCTGGCTTCCAGCCGCGAACAGGCAGACTACTTCGAGGAAGTGGTGAAGATCGGTGGCGATGCCAAGCTGGCTGCCAACTGGGTCATGGTCGAACTGGGCAGCCTGCTGAACAAGCTGGGCATCGAGATCGATCAGGCGCCAGTCACCGCCGCACAGCTGGGCGGCATGCTGCTGCGTATCCGCGACAACACCATCAGCGGCAAGATCGCCAAGACCGTGTTCGAGGCCATGGCCGCAGGTGAAGGCGATGCCGACAGCATCATCGAAAGCAAGGGCCTGAAGCAGGTTACCGATACCGGTGCGATCGACAAGATGCTCGACGAAGTGCTGGCGGCCAACGCCGAACAGGTCGAACAGTACCGCGCAGCCGACGAGGCCAAGCGCGGCAAGATGTTCGGCTTCTTCGTCGGCCAGGCGATGAAAGCCTCCAAAGGCAAGGCCAACCCGGGGCAAGTGAACCAATTGCTCAAGGCCAAGCTCGAAGGGTGATTGTTTTATCCCTGTAGTCCTGCGAGGGCTTCGCCCTCGTTCGCGGCTGAAGCCGCTCCCACAGGTACAGCGCTGCTCTCGAAGCGGTGATGTACCTGTGGGAGCGGCTTTAGCCGCGAATGGGCCATATCGGAGCATCTGAGTTGCTAAAGCGATCCCTGAGCACCCTCGCCCTCTTCTCCCTGCTGGCCGGCTGCGCCAGCCAGGACATCGACGTCGACCCCAACGGCTACGACAAGACCGGCACTGCTTCCTATTACGGCGCTCGCCACCACGGCAAACGCACCGCCAGCGGCGAGCCGTTCAACCAGCATGGCCTCACCGCCGCACACCGCAGCCTGCCTTTCGGCACGCGGGTACGAGTGACCAACCTGGCCAACCAGCGTAGCGTCGTGGTGCGCATCAACGACCGTGGCCCCCATACCCGCGGCCGCCTGATCGATCTTTCACGTGCCGCCGCAGAAAAAATCGGCATGATCCGTAGCGGAACCGCGCGCGTGCGAGTACAAGGGCTTAGCGACTGACGCGACAGGAGTCCGACCATTTTCGACCTGGCTACCCTTCCCACCTTCAGCCTCCTGCAACTGGGCATCGCGCTGCTGTTGCTGATCGGCGGTGCCGAACTGCTGGTGCGCGCAGCCCTGCGCCTGGCCCAGCGCCTGCATGTACGCCCGCTGATCATCGGCCTGAGCCTGGTGGCCTTCGGCAGTACTGCCCCGCAATTGACCGTGAGCCTGCAGGCTGCCTACCAGGGCGCGCCAGATGTGGCGGTGGGCAGCGTGATCGGCAGCAACATCTTCAACGTACTGGTCATTCTCGGCCTGGCCGCGCTGATAATCCCGCTGCGCGTGTCGCGGCAACTGGTGCGCCTGGACATTCCCCTGATGATCGTCGCCAGCGGCCTGGTCTACGCGTTGTCCGCCAACGGCCACCTGGGCCGGCTCGAAGGGGGGCTGCTGCTGATCGGCCTGGTCGGCTACCTGGCAATGCTTTGGCACCAGTCGCGCCACTACGCCCGCACCTACCCCGCACCGGCCACCGTCACCAGCAGCACCGGGCGCTTCTGGTCGGGCACGCTGCTGCAGGTGCTGGCCGGCCTGGGTCTGCTGAGCCTGGCAGGCCATTTGTTGCTGGAGGCCGCCGTGGAGGTGGCCACCGACCTGGGGCTGTCCGAGCGCATCATCGGGCTGACCGTCGTTGCCATCTGCACTTCTCTGCCGGAACTGGCCGCTGCGCTGATCGCCGCCCTGCGCGGCGAACGGGAAATCGCCGTGGGCACAGTGATCGGCAGCAACCTGTTCAACCTGCTGGCCGTACTGGGCCTGACCGCACTGGTCACTCCCGAGCCGCTGTCGATCTCGCCCAATGCCTTGGCCTTCGACCTGCCGGTAATGCTGGGTGTTGCTGTGCTGAGCCTGCCGGTGTTCTATTCCGGTTACCGCATCACCCGCGCCGAAGGCCTGGTGTTCCTCTGCCTGTACCTGGCCTATGGGCTGCATGTAGCCGCGTTCACCATGGGCATGCCACTGGCCGGCCGCCTGGAGCGATTGATGCTGTTCTATGTACTGCCGGTGCTCGCCATGGTGTTGCTGTACACCACCGCACGAGCCTGGCGCCGCCAACACTAAGGAAAACAACATGGCTGATAGCAAGAAAACCGGCGAACAGATTCGGCGCCAGGTGATGGGCGATGCGTTCGTCGACCGCGCCTTGGGCAATGCCACCGACTTTACCCAGCCGCTGCAGGACTTTGTCAACGAACATGCCTGGGGCAGCGTGTGGGCCCGCGACGGGTTGCCGTTGAAAACCCGCAGCCTGATTACCCTGGCGACACTGACAGCGCTCAAGTGCCCGCAGGAGCTGAAGGGGCATGTGCGCGGGGCGTTGAACAATGGCTGTACGGTGGAGGAGATTCGCGAAGCGTTACTGCATTGCGCAGTGTATGCGGGGGTGCCGGCGGCGATCGATGCGTTCAGGGCAGCCCAGGAAGTGATCGACAGTTATCAATAGGTAGCCTGTACCGGCCTCTTCGCGGGCACGCCCGCTCCCACAGGGACGCTACAGGCTCTGAGACCTGCGCAGTTCCTGTGGGAGCGGGCGTGCCCGCGAAGAGGCCGGTACCGTTTTACCTACCTGGCCTGGCGAGCCTTCTTCATCTTGAAGGCGACCCACAGCAGCAGGATCCACCCAGGGATCAGCATCACCGAGATGCGAATCGGCGGGGTCAGGTACATCACCACCAGGATCAGCACGATGAACGCCAGGCAAAGGTAGTTGGTGACCGGGTGCCCCCAGCTCTTGTAGAAGGGGGTAATCCCGGCCGCCAGCTTGGCCTTGCGGAACTTCAGGTGGGTAATGCTGATGCTCGCCCAGTTGATCACCAGCGCCGACACCGCCAGGGCCATCAGCAAACCAAAGGCCTCGCCCGGCATCAGGTAGTTGATCACCACGCACAGCCCGGTAGCGAACGCCGACACACCCAGCGCGGTCAGCGGTACGCCGCTACGGCTTACCTTCAGCAACTGACGCGGTGCGTCGCCTTGGCTGGCCAGGCCGAAAAGCATGCGGCTGTTGGCGTACACGCAGCTGTTGTACACCGATAGCGCAGCCGTCAGCACCACGATATTGAGGATGGTCGCCACCAGGTCACTGTCCAGCTCGTGGAAGATCATCACGAACGGGCTGCCACCCTGCACCACCTTCTGCCATGGGTACAACGACAGCAGCACCGCCAGGGCACCGATGTAGAAGATGAGGATGCGGTACACCACCTGGTTGGTGGCCTTGGGGATGCTCTGACGCGGGTTGTCAGCCTCGGCGGCGGTGATGCCCACGAGTTCCAGGCCGCCAAACGAGAACATGATCACTGCCAGCGCCATCACCAGGCCGGTGACGCCGTTGGGGAAGAAGCCGCCGTACTGCCAGAGGTTGGCCACGCTGGCATCCGGGCCGCCATGGCCGCTGGTCAGCAGCCAGGCGCCGAAACCGATCATGCTGACGATCGCCACTACCTTGACCAGGGCGAACCAGAACTCCATCTCGCCGTAGACCTTCACCTGGGTCAGGTTGATCAGGTTGATCACCACGAAGAAGATCGCCGCCGTCGCCCAGGTGGGGAAACCTGGCCACCAGTACTGAACGTAGATACCCACCGCTGTCAGCTCGGCCATGCCGACCAGTACGTACACCACCCAGTAGTTCCAGCCCGAAACGAAGCCGGCGAACTCGCTCCAGTACTGGTGGGCGAAGTGGCTGAAGCTGCCGGCCACCGGCTCTTCAACCACCATTTCACCGAGCTGGCGCATGATCAGGAAGGCCATGAGGCCGGCAATGGCGTAGCCCAGCAGGACGGAAGGGCCGGCCAGCTGAATGGTCTGGGCGATGCCCAGGAACAACCCGGTACCGATGGCCCCGCCCAACGCGATCAGCTGGATATGGCGATTCTTCAGCCCGCGCTGTAACCGCTCGGGCGTGCTCTGGTCTTGCATGAAGTGTCCTTTAGCTCAGTGAGGCTGTGTTTTTGTGTTGTTTGCAGTCAAGGATCTAGATCCATCCGCCCCACTGCAAGATGAAAATACCGATGTTGGTGGTGATCGCCGCCATCAGCGTGGTAATCACGATGATCGACGCCGCCAGCTCATGGTTGCCGTTGGCCGCCCGTGCCATGACGTAGCTGGCCGCTGCGGTCGGGCTGCCGATGTACAGGAACAGGATGCCCAGCTCGGCCCCGCGGAAGCCGCACAGCCAGGCACCGAGGGTGCCGAACAGCGGTAGCCAGACCATCTTTACCAGGCTGGCGTCGATGGCCAGCCTGCCACTGTCGCGCAGCGCCGCCAGCGACAGCGTGCCACCAATGCAGATCAGCGCCAGCGGCAGGGTCATCTGCGCCAGGTAGTCGCCCGAGGTCAGTAGCCAGTTGGGCAGCGGTACCTGGCCGTAGGCCATGGGCGTGGCCACCAGCACACTGATGATCAGCGGGTTGCTGAAAATGCTTTTGCAGATGCTCCACGGGTCGGACTTCAGGTCCGGGCTGTACACCGCCAGCACCACTGCCGACAGCGAGTTGTACATGAGGATGACCAGGCCGGCGAGCACCGCCCCCAGGGAGATGCCGTAGTCGCCGTAGAGACTGGCGGCCAAAGCCAGGCCGATCACGCCGTTGTTGCCGCGGAATGCGCCCTGGGTATAGATGCCCCGGTCGGCCAGCGGGCTGCGCCAGATGGCCAGGCCCCAGGCAATGGCGAAGCCGGCCAGGGTGGCGAAAATGAAATAGAGAAGGACGCCGGGCTTGACCGCCGTGGCCAGGTCGGCGTGGTAGATGCCGAGGAACAGCAGCGCCGGCATGCACACGTTGAACACCAGCTGTGAGGCGACGCGGTTGAAATTGTCGTCGATCAGGCGAATACGTTTGAGCAGCACGCCCATGAACAGCATGGCGAAGACCGGTGCCGTGATGTTCAGTGTCTGGATAAGAAGGGCGAGCATGCGCAAGCGATCCTGGAGGGGTTGCCGTTAGGCGGCTAATGATACGCCAACGGCCGGGAGTTGCGGGGATCGAGGGGTGATAAAGAGAAGTTTCTGTCAGTTGCGGCCCTTTCGCGGGTAAACCCGCTCCCACAAGTACTGCACAGGTCTGGAGGCTTGTGAAATACCTGTGGGAGCGGGTTTACCCGCGAAGAGGCCGGTACTGAATCAGCGCCGAACCGGGCGCTTCTGCAGTTTGCGCTGCAAGGTCCGCCGGTGCATGCCCAGCGCCCGCGCGGTGGCCGAGATATTGCCTTCGTGTTCGTTCAGCACCCGCTGGATGTGCTCCCACTGCAGGCGGTCGACCGACATCGGGTTTTCCGGCACCAGGGTGTCCAGGTCGGTGTGCTCCGACAGCAGCGCCGCCAGCACATCATCGGCATCGGCCGGCTTGCACAGGTAGTTGCACGCGCCGCGCTTGACCGCTTCCACCGCGGTGGCAATGCTCGAGTAACCGGTCAGGATCACCACGCGCATTTCCGGGTCCAGCTCCAGCAGCTTGGGCAGCAGCACCAGCCCGGAGTCGCCATCCATCTTGAGGTCCAGCGTGGCGTAGTCCGGCAGGTCCTGCTGGGCCAGGATCAACCCTTCTTCGGCAGAGCTGGCAGTGCTCACGCGGAAACCGCGGCGGCTCATGGCACGGGCCATGACCCGGGTGAAGGTGGCATCGTCATCCACCAGCAGCAGGTGCGGCAGCTCTTCGCCTTCGACCTGGTTTTCTTCGCTCATCATTCATCTCCTCGCTTGCCATAGGGCAGGCGCAGTTCGGTCAGGGTGCCACCCTGTTCATGACTATAGAGTTTCACCGAACCGCCCGCACGGGTCACGCTGGCCTTGCTCAAGAACAGGCCCAGGCCGAAGCCTTTGCCTTTGGTGGTAATGAAGGGTTTGCCGATGGCTTCGGCGATGGCCGGCGGCACGCCGGGGCCATGGTCGCGGATGCTGATGACGATGTCATGGGCGTCCCAGTCCAGGCGCACTTCAAGGTCATCGGGACAGGCATCGGCGGCATTGTTCAACAGGTTCAACAGCGCCTGGGTCAGGTCCGGCGGCGGGATCAGGCGCGGCACCTGGCCGTCGCGCAGGCGCTGGAAGCGGTAGCTGGCTTCCGGGCGCATCAGGTGCCAGCGGTTGAGCGCTTCGTCCAGCCAGGCCGTCACGTCCTGCTCCACCACGGCCAGGCGGCGGTTGGCTTCGGCGGCGCGTACCAGCTGTTGCAGGGTTTCCTTGCACAGCTTCACCTGGTCCTGAAGGATCTGCAGGTCCTCCTGCAGCAGCGGGTCGGCGTGGTCCTGGCGCATTTCGTTCAGCAGCACGCTCATGGTCGCCAACGGCGTGCCCAGCTCATGGGCGGCACCGGCAGCCTGGGTGGCCACGGCCAGCAGTTGCTCGTCGCGCAGGCTTTCTTCACGCCGCTCGGAACGCAGCTGCTCCTGGCGGCGCAACTCTTCGGCCATGCGCGCGGCAAAGAAGGTGATCACCGCGGCGGCCAGGGCAATGCTCAACCACATGCCATAGACCTGCATCTTGTCCCGCGCCATCGGCAGGCCTTCGAGCGGGTAGAACTGCACCAGCAGCAGGCTGTAGGCGGTCAGGGCAATGCCGGACAGGATCAGCGAATACAGCCACGGCAAGGTGACTGCGGCAATCGCCAGCGGCACCAGGTAATACGACACGAACGGGTTGGTCGAGCCGCCGGAGTAATACAGCAAGGCACTGTGGATCAGCAGGTCGCAGGCCAGTTGCAGGGCATACTCCAGCTCGGTGACCGGCAACGACAGGCGCAGGCGCAGCGCCGTGAAGGCGCACAGCAGCGAAGACAAGGCCAAGGTGCCGGCCAGCGACAGCCAGGGCAAGGGCAGCAGCTCGGTCCAGTAGGCGACCCCCACGGAGCCGGCCTGGGCAGCCAGGACCAGGACCCGAATGACGGTCAGGCGCCAGAGGTTCTGGCGAGTAGCAGACAGCGGTTGTACGGCGGCGAGCATGAGCTCTCCTGATGAGTGCTCCAGAAAAATCGGCTGGAGTATACCGAAGCCGGGCGCCTCGCTGCAGCGATGCGGCAAAGCGCCACACTTTGTCACAGGTTGATGATGGCACTTTTGAACCCACTACACTGTTGCCGGTCTGATGGGCCATGCGTGGAATGGATGACCACAACCCACGCCTTATATTGCCAAGGAGTACCACATGCAAATCCCACGTCGCGGCACCGCCCTGATCCTGTCCTGCGGCCTGCTCGCCAGCCTGCCGGCACTGGCTGCCGATGAGCCGCGCTACAACCAGGTCTCGCTGCGTGCCGAAGTCAGCAAGGAAGTGGCGCGCGACCTGATGGTCGTTACCCTATACAGCGAAGCGCAGAACACCGACCCGGGCAAGCTCGCCAAGCAGATCACCGAAACCATGAACAAGGCCGTACAGCAGTCGCGCCAGGTCAAGGACGTGAAGATCAGCCAGGGCAGCCGCAACAGCTACCCGGTATATGACAGCAAGGGCCAGAAGATCACCGGCTGGCGCGAGCGTGCCGAGTTGCGCCTGGAAAGCGCCAACTTCCCGGCCCTCTCGCAGCTGACCGCCGACCTGCTGCAAGAGCTGAAGATGGGTGGCATGGACTTCTCCATCGCCCCGGCTACGCGCAAGGCTAGCGAGGATGCACTGCTCAAGGATGCGGTGGATGCCTTCAAGGCGCGCGCGCAATTGGCTACCGAGGCGCTGGGTGGCAAGGGTTACAAAGTGGTCAGTCTGAACCTGAACAGCAGCGGTTACCCACGCCCGTACCTGCGCAGTGCGCCGATGGCGATGAAGGCCATGGGGGCTGATGAGTCGGCACCGGCGCCGGATATCGAGGCCGGGACCAGTGAGGTGAGCATGAATGCCGATGGCCTGATCGAAGTGCAGATGCCTTAAAGGAACCACGAAACACCTGTGAGAGCGGGCGTGCCCGCTCTCTTGGAACTGCACATAACTTATTGAATTAGCAGGGACCCTGTGGGAGCGGCTTTAGCCGCGAACACCGGCGCAGCCGGTGCCATGCACCGCGTTGGATTCTTCGCGGCTAAAGCCGCTCCCACAGGATACGCGGATCGCTTGCGAATCCAGCTGTCTGTCAAATTAGGATTTTCGGAAGTTTCCTACGCACTAAAAAGGTGCTTCCTACAAGCTTCCCCGCCCAGCAACATCCCGCAAAAAGCCATCATTTTGCCTGCGCAAACGTTCAACTTCGTTGAAAGTTATAGCAATGCGACATTCATGTACGCGCGTACCACTTTTCTGACGCCAATCATCCTTCCCCGTATTGCATTGGGAACAGCCCCTGCATAAGTATCCGCAGGTCGGCTCACGAGGCCACCTCAATCGAAAAATGACAACAATGAGGCCACCATGCTCAAACACGCAGTCATTCCGTTCCTGCTAGGCGCAGGCTTGCTCTCCGCCGCACCGTCGGCCCTCGCCGCGTCCAACCTGGTGTTCTGCTCCGAAGGCAGCCCGGCCGGCTTCGACCCGGGGCAATACACCACAGGAACTGACTTTGACGCCTCGGCCGAGACCGTGTTCAACCGTCTGACCCAGTTCGAACGTGGCGGCACTGCAGTCATCCCCGGCCTGGCGACCAAGTGGGAAGTCTCCGACGACGGAAAGACCTACACCTTCCACCTGCGCGAAGGGGTCAAGTTCCACACCACCGACTACTTCAAGCCCACCCGCCCCTTCAACGCCGACGACGTGCTGTTCACCTTCAACCGCATGCTCGACAAGAACCACCCGTTCCGCCAGGCCTACCCTACCGAGTTCCCGTACTTCACCGACATGGGCATGGACAAGAACATCGCCAAGCTGGAAAAGCTCGACGAACACACGGTCAAGTTCACCCTCAATGAAGTCGACGCCGCGTTCATCCAGAACCTGGCCATGAGCTTCGCCTCGATCCAGTCCGCCGAATACGCCGACCAGCTGCTCAAGGAAGGCAAGGCCGCCGACATCAACCAGAAGCCGATCGGCACTGGCCCGTTCGTGTTCAGCAAGTACCAAAAGGACGCGCAGATCCGCTTCAAGGGCAACAAGGACTACTGGCAACCCGATGACGTCAAGATCGACAACCTGATCTTCGCCATCACCACCGACGCCTCGGTGCGCATGCAGAAGCTGAAGAAGAACGAGTGCCAGGTCACCCTGTTCCCGCGCCCGGCCGACATCCAGCCGCTGAAGCAGGACCCCAAGCTGCAGATGCCGCAGCAAGCCGGCTTCAACCTCGGCTACATCGCCTACAACGTGATGGACAAGGTCAAGGGCAGCAACGAGGCCAACCCGCTGGCCCAGCTGAAAGTCCGCGAGGCGCTGGACATGGCCGTGGACAAGAAAAAGATCATCGAGTCGGTCTATCAGGGCGCCGGCCAGCTGGCGGTCAACGCCATGCCACCAACCCAGTGGTCCTATGACGACAGCATCAAGGACGCCTCGTTCGACCCTGAAAAAGCCAAGCAGCTGCTCAAGGAGGCCGGCGTCAAGGAAGGTACTGAAATCACCCTGTGGGCGATGCCGGTGCAACGCCCGTACAACCCCAACGCCAAGCTGATGGCCGAAATGCTGCAGTCCGACTGGGCCAAGGTCGGCATCAAGGCGAAGATCGTCAGCTATGAATGGGGCGAGTACATCAAGCGCTCCAAAGGCGGCGAACAGGGGGCCATGCTGATCGGCTGGAGCGGTGACAACGGTGACCCGGACAACTGGCTGGGCACCCTGTATGGCTGCGACGCCATGAACGGCAACAACTTCTCCAAGTGGTGCTACAAGCCCTACGACGACCTGATCAAGCAGGCCAAGGCCACCTCCGACCAGGCCAAGCGCACCGAGCTGTACCAGCAGGCACAGCACATCCTCAAGGAGCAGGTGCCGATCACCCCGATCGCCCACTCCACCGTGTATCAGCCCATGAGCGCCAAGGTGAAGGACTTCAAGATCAGTCCGTTCGGTCTGAACTCCTTCTACGGCGTCAGCGTGGACAAATAGGCTAGCCAAGGCACCCGCCGAGCGGCGGGTGCCCCGCCAACCTCGCACCCCTTCATGTCGTCCTGCTGCCATCCGCAGCGGGGTCGGCGACCTGTTGCCGCCATTCGTACCCCGAGGCGGCGCAAACAGACGTAAAAGGACTTTCCATGCGCCATGCCACCCGCCTTTCCGCCCTGCTGGCCCTGGGCCTGATCAGCCAATCGCCGGCCCTGCTGGCCAACAACCTGGTGTTCTGCTCCGAA
Organism: Pseudomonas inefficax; assembly: GCF_900277125.1. GTDB lineage: Bacteria > Pseudomonadota > Gammaproteobacteria > Pseudomonadales > Pseudomonadaceae > Aquipseudomonas > Aquipseudomonas inefficax. Next base: position 15,101 of record NZ_OPYN01000063.1, on the reverse strand, counting down.
GGCAGCCCCGCCGGCTTCGACACCGCCCAGTACACCAGCGCCACCGACAACGACGCCGCCGAACCGATCTACAACCGCCTGGTCGAGTTCGAACGCGGCGGCACCGCCGTGCACCCTGCCCTGGCGACCCGCTGGGAGGTATCCGAGGATGGCCTGCGCTACACCTTCCACCTGCGCGAAGGGGTGAAATTCCACAGCAACAAGGCCTTTGCACCAAGCCGCGACTTCAACGCCGACGACGTGCTGTTCACCTTCAACCGCATGCTCGACAAGAACCACCCGTTTCGCCAGGCCTACCCGACCGAGTTCCCCTATTTCATCAGCATGGGCCTGGACAAGAACATCGCCCGTGTCGAAAAGACCGGTCCACTGACCGTGGTGTTCACCCTGAACAGCGTCGATGCCGCGTTCATCCAGAACCTGGCCATGAGCTTCGCTTCCATCCTCTCTGCCGAGTACGCCGAACAGCTGATGGCCAGCGGGCGCCCCAGCGACATCAACCAGCAACCGATCGTTACCGGCCCGTTCGTGTTCCAGCGTTATCAGAAGGACTCGCAAATCCGCTACAAGGGCAACAAGGCCTATTGGTCACCGCAGGACGTGAAAATCGACAACCTGGTGTTCTCGATCAACATCGACCCTTCGGTGCGCATCCAGAAGCTGCGTCGCAACGAATGCCAGGTCACCCTGCACCCGCGCCCCGCCGACCTGCCGGCGCTCAAGGCCGACAGCAAACTGCAGGTGCTGCAGCAACCTGGCTTCAATCTCGGCTACATCGCCTATAACACCCAGCACCCACCGTTCGACCGCCTGGAAGTGCGCCAGGCGATGGACATGGCAGTGAACAAGCAGGCGATCATCCAGGCTGTGTACCAGGATTCCGGCCAGCTGGCAGTGAACGCCATGCCACCGACCCAGTGGTCCTATGACGACAGCCTCAAGGACGCGCCCTTCGACCCGGAAAAGGCCAAACAGCTACTGCAGCAGGCCGGGGTCAAGCCAGGCACCGAGATCACCCTGTGGGCCATGCCGGTGCAGCGCCCGTACAACCCCAACGCCAAGCTGATGGCGGAAATGTTGCAGGCCGACTGGAGCAAGCTCGGCTTCAAGGTGCGCATTGTCAGCTACGAATGGGGCGAGTACCTCAAGCGCATGAAAAGCGGTGAGCACGATATCGCCCTGATCGGCTGGACCGGGGACAACGGCGACCCGGACAACTGGCTGGGCACCCTCTACAACTGCGATGCCATCGGCAGCAACAACTACTCGCTGTGGTGCGATCCGCAGTACGACAGCCTGGTCAAGCAGGCCAAGCAAGTCACCGACCGCACGCAGCGCACCGCCCTGTACCAGCAGGCCCAGCAGCGGCTCAAGCAACAGGTGCCGATTACCCCGGTGGCGCACTCCACGGTCAACCAACCGCTCAGCGTCAAGGTTTCCGAGTTCAAGGTCAGCCCGTTCGGGCGCAATGATTTTTCCGGTGTGAGTGTTGATTGATCTTTAACCCTCAAGGGCCTCTTCGCGGGTAAACCCGCTCCCACAGGTACGGCGCACATGCCGAAACCTGTGGTGCCCCTGTGGGAGCGGGTTTACCCGCGAAAGGGCCGGCACAGCCAACACAACGCCCCGATTCTGCCCGGTCACCCCGGGCAACCCTGGCAACACCGCAGCAAGAAACCCGGCCCACAAGGCCGGCATAACTAGAAAAGAAAGGGAGCTTCAACCTTGAAAATGTTCACCTTGACCGCACTGGCTTTATCCATCAGTGCCTTATCCACCGTGGCCCAGGCCGACCCGCAAAGCCAGGACTACGTGCCCATCACCCTCAAAGGCAGCAGCGAGCAGGAGCAGGCCAGCGGCTTCGTCGACGGCCAGAGCCTGTCCGGCAGCACCCGCAACTGGTACGCCCGCGAGCGCGCCGCACGCGCCCCGCTGTGGAAGTACTACAAGAGCGACGGCACCCGCCACGATACCCACAGCCGCGAGAACTGGGTGCAGGGCACCATCCTCAACTACAGCTCGGGTTTCACCCAGGGCACTGTCGGTTTCGCCGTCGAAGCCGCCGGCTACAACGCCATCGCCCTGCAGCAGAGCCGCGAAGCGATCGCCGGCCCCAACAACCGCACCCTGACCCACAGCGACGGCGACCCGGTCGGCCAGTGGAGCAAGATGGGCCTTGCCAACGTCAAGGCACGCGTGTCCAACACCACCCTCACCGTCGGCCGCCAGTCCGTGGACACGCCGATGATCGCCTACATCGGCAACCGCGCCCTGCCCTCGAGCTTCCAGGGCGCATTCCTGCACAGTGCCGAATTCGACAACCTGAGCCTCGATCTGGGTACCTTCGACCGGGTTTCGCCACGTACCGAACAGAGCCTCAGCAAGTTCCGCACCGAGTACAGTGCCACTGGCGTGGAAACCGACCGCGCCAGCACCGCCGGCATCAACTACCAGCCGTTCAAGAGCCTGAGCACCAGCCTGTATGCCACCAAGGTCGACGACTTCTGGAACCAGTACTACTTTGGCGCCAACCACGTGCTCGGCGACAGCGCGGTGCTCAGCCTGAGCACCGGCCTGAACTACTACAAGACCGTCGACGCCGGCAGCAAGAAGATGGGTGAGATCGACAACGACACCTACAGCCTGTCGTTCGGCCTGACCCACCAGGCCCACACCCTCAGCGCCTCCTGGCAGCAGGTCAATGGCAACGAGTACTTCGACTACCTGCACGAAACCAACGGCATCTACCTGGCAAACTCGCTGCTGTCGGACTTCAACGGCCCCAACGAGAAATCGCTGCAGATTTCCTACGTGCTGAACATGGCGCCGTACGGCGTGCCGGGCCTGAAGTTCAACTTGTACAACGCCCGCGGCTGGGGCATCGATGGTACCCATTACCGCGGTACCGCCTACGACGTGAACGGCCTGGATGGCGAAACCCACTACGAGTGGGGCTTCGGTACCAGTTATGCGGTGCAGAGCGGGCCACTGAAAGACACCAGCATTCGCGCCACCTACACCGCGCACCGCGCCAGCAAGGCCCAGGGCGATGGCAGCCTGGACGAGTTCCGGGTAGTTACCACCATTCCATTCAACATTCTCTGACCGCCGGCGCCACGGCCTGCTTCGCTGCGGGCCGTGGCGGCTACGCTGGAATCAATGCAAGCAGGGAGTTTCAACCCATGCAGAGAGCTTTCATGAAATCGCGGCCACTGCGCCTGGCCCTGACCGCGTTGCTTCTGGGCGGCGCCACGCAGCTGGCAGCCAAACCGCTGGTGGTGTGCACCGAGGCCAGCCCGGAAGGGTTCGACGTTGTCCAGTACACAACAGCAGTCACCTTCGATGCCGCTTCCGAAACGCTGTTCAACCGCCTGGTCGACTTCAAGCCTGGTACCACCGACGTCCAGCCGGCGCTGGCCGAAGGCTGGGACATCTCGCCGGACGGCCTGACCTATACCTTCCACCTCCGCCGGGGAGTGAAGTTCCACAGCACCGACTACTTCAAGCCCACTCGCGAATTCAACGCCGATGATGTGCTGTGGAGCCTGCGCCGCCAGCTCGACCCGGCGCACCCATGGCACGACAAGACCAGTGTCGGCTACCCGTACTTCGAAAGCATGGCCTTCAAGAGCCTGCTCAAGTCGGTGGACAAGACCGACGATCACACCGTAGTGATCACCCTCACCCGCCCCGAGGCACCGTTCCTGCGGGACATGGCCATGGGCTTCACCTCGATCTACTCCGCCGAATACGGCGACCAGTTGCTCAAGGCCGGCAAGACCGCCGAGCTGAACAGCAAACCTATCGGCACCGGCCCGTTCATCTTCCAGCGCTACAACAAAGACGCCCAGGTCCGCTTCAAACCCAACCCGGACTACTTCCGCGGCAAGCCACCAGCCGACGCCCTGATATTCGCCATCGCCACCGACAGCAATGTGCGCTTGCAGAAGCTTCGCGCCAATGAATGCCAGGTCGCGTTGTACCCCAAGCCGGAGGATGTGCCGTCGATCAAGGCAGACCCCAGGCTAAAGGTGGCCGAGACCGAAGCGCTGGTCACCGGCTACATCTCGATGAATACCCAGCACAAGTACCTGAGCGATGTGCGTGTGCGCAAAGCCATCAACATGGCCTTCGACCGCCAGACCCATGTCGACCAGCTGTTTGGCAAAGGTAACGCTCAGGTGGGGGTGAACCCGTACCCGCCGAGCATGATCGGCTACAACAGAGAGAACAGGAACCCGCCCCGCGACCTGGCCAAGGCCCGTGAACTGCTCAAGGAAGCAGGGGTGCCGGAAGGCACAGTGATCACCCTGTTCACCCGCAACGGTGGCGGCCCGACCAACCCCAATCCGCGCTTGTCCGCAGAGATGCTGCAAGCCGACCTCAAGCAGATAGGCCTGAAGCTGGATATCCGCGTGATGGAGTGGGCCGAAATGCTGCGCCGGGCCAAGAAGGGCGAAGCCGACCTGGTGTCCACTGGCTGGGCGGGTGACAACGGCGACCCGGACAACTTCCTCAGCCCCCTGCTCAGTTGCGATGCCGTCAAGAGCGGCGAGAACTATGCGCGCTGGTGCAACCCTAAGTTCCAGGAACTGATCAGCCGAGCCCGCGAAGTGATCGACAACGACGAGCGCGCAAGGCTCTATAGCGAGGCATTGAAGGTGTACGATGATGACCAACCCTGGATCAGCATGGCTCACCCGAAGGTGTTCACGGCCATGCGTGACAACGTGGAGGGCTACGTAGTCAGCCCTCTGACCAACAACAACTTCGCCACCACCAAGGTGAAGTAGAACAACAACGACCGCCGGCACCCCACACGGGAACCGGCGGCACCACCGTAGCGGGCTGATCGCCCCACGGCCTGATGAGGTAACCCCGACAATGTTGAGCTTTATTGCCCGGCGCCTTGGCCTGCTGATACCGACCTTTTTCGGTATCACCTTGCTGACCTTCGCGCTCATACGCCTGATCCCCGGCGACCCGGTGGAAGTGATGATGGGCGAGCGCAGGGTCGACCCCGAAATGCATGCCCAGGCCATGGAGCGCCTTGGCCTGAACAAGCCGCTACCGGTCCAGTACCTGGACTACGTCGGCAAGCTGGCCCAGGGTGACCTCGGTGAATCGCTGCGCACCCGCGAAAGCGTGTGGAGCGAGTTCCTCACCCTATTCCCGGCCACCCTCGAACTGGCCTTCGCCGCCCTGCTGTTCGCCGGCATCGTCGGCCTGCTGGCCGGGGTGATCGCCGCGCTCAAGCGCGGTTCGCTGTTCGACCACGGGGTGATGGGCATTTCCCTGGCCGGTTATTCGATGCCGATCTTCTGGTGGGGCCTGATCCTGATCATGTTCTTCTCGGTAAGCCTGGGCTGGACCCCGGTATCCGGGCGCATCGACCTGCTCTACGACATCGAGCCGAAGACCGGCTTCATGCTCATCGACACCCTGCTCAGCGACGAGGAAGGCGCGTTCAAGGACGCGGTGATGCACCTTATCCTGCCAGCCATCGTGCTCGGCACCATCCCGCTGGCGGTGATTGCCCGCATGACCCGCTCGTCGATGCTCGAAGTACTGCGCGAGGACTACATCCGCACCGCCCGTGCCAAGGGCCTGTCGCCGGCCCGCGTGGTGTTCGTGCACGGCCTGCGCAACGCACTGATCCCGGTACTGACCGTATTCGGCCTGCAGGTCGGCACGTTGCTGGCCGGCGCGGTGCTGACCGAAACCATCTTTTCCTGGCCGGGCATCGGCAAGTGGCTGATCGAAGCCATCGGTGCCCGTGACTACCCCGTGGTCCAGAACGGCATCCTGTTGATCGCCTGCCTGGTGATTCTGGTCAACTTCGTCGTGGATATCCTCTACGGCCTGGCCAACCCACGCATCCGTCATCAGCGCTGAGGCCCCCGCCATGACTAGCCCGATTCCGAAATCCGTCACACCGGTCAGCCCGGTGGACCAGAGCCTGCTCTACCCCTCGCCATACAAAGAATTCTGGCAAGCCTTCGCCCGCAACAAAGGCGCGGTGATGGGCCTGGCCTTCATGTGCCTGGTGGTGTTCTGCGCACTGTTCGCGCCGTGGGTGGCCCCGCACGACCCGAGCGAGCAGTACCGCGAGTTCCTGCTGACCCCGCCGGTGTGGCTCGAAGGCGGCAGCTGGCAGTTCATCCTCGGCACCGACGAGCTGGGCCGCGACCTGCTTTCGCGGCTGATCCAAGGCGCGCGGCTGTCCCTGCTGATCGGCCTGTCGTCGGTGGTGATGTCGCTGATCCCGGGCATCCTGCTGGGCCTGCTGGCCGGTTTCTTCCCGCAACTGCTCGGCCCGTCGATCATGCGCCTGATGGACGTGATGCTGGCCTTGCCCTCGCTGCTGCTGGCGGTGGCCATCGTCGCCATCCTCGGCCCAGGCCTGATCAACACCGTGATCGCCATCGCCATCGTGTCGTTGCCATCCTACGTGCGCCTGACCCGCGCCGCCGTGATGGGCGAGCTGAACCGCGACTACGTAACCGCCGCACGCCTTGCCGGTGCCGGGCTGCCACGGCTGATGTTCGTCACCGTGCTGCCCAACTGCATGGCACCGCTGATCGTGCAGGCCACCCTCAGCTTCTCTTCGGCCATCCTCGACGCCGCCGCCCTGGGCTTCCTCGGCCTTGGCGTACAGCCGCCGACCCCGGAGTGGGGCACCATGCTGGCTTCGGCCCGCGACTACATCGAGCGCGCCTGGTGGGTGGTGAGCCTGCCCGGCCTGACCATTCTGCTCAGTGTGCTGGCAATCAACCTGATGGGCGACGGCCTGCGCGATGCGCTGGACCCGAAACTCAAGAACGCCGCCTGAGGAGAACGCCATGTCACTGTTGCAGATCAACAACCTGAACGTGCGCTTCGGCGACGCCAATGCGGTACCGGTGGTCGATGGCCTGGACCTGACGGTGGAGGCCGGCGAGATCCTGGCCATCGTCGGCGAATCCGGCTCGGGCAAGTCCGTGACCATGATGGCCCTGATGGGCCTGATCGATGCGCCCGGGCGCATTACCGCCGACTCGCTCACCTTCGATGGCACCGACATGCTCAAGCTCAGCGGTCGTCAGCGACGCAAAGTGGTGGGCAAGGACATCGCCATGGTCTTCCAGGACCCGATGACCGCGCTCAACCCCAGCTACACCGTCGGCTACCAGATCGAGGAAGTGCTGCGTCAGCACCTGGGCCTGAAGGGCAAGGCTGCGCGTCAGCGTGCCCTGGAACTGCTGAAGAAAGTCGAGATTCCGGCTGCGGAAAGCCGCCTGGACGCTTACCCGCACCAGCTCTCTGGCGGCATGAGCCAGCGTGTGGCGATTGCCATGGCGATTGCCGGCGAGCCCAAGCTGCTGATTGCCGACGAACCCACCACTGCGCTGGACGTGACCATCCAGGCGCAGATCATGGAGTTGCTGGTCAACCTGCAGAAGGAGCGCAACATGGCGCTCATCCTGATCACCCACGACCTGGCCGTGGTCGCCGAAACCGCCAAACGCGTGTGCGTGATGTACGCTGGCCAAGCCGTGGAAGTGGGCCAGGTGCCTGAGCTGTTCGACGTGCCCGCCCACCCCTACAGCGAAGCGTTGCTGGCGGCCATTCCCGAGCACAGCATCGGTGCCGAACGCCTGGCCACCCTGCCCGGCATCGTCCCCGGCCGCTACGACCGCCCCGTGGGTTGCCTGCTGTCACCGCGCTGCCCGTACGTGCAGGACAACTGCCGGCGCCAGCGCCCGCCCCTCGATCCCCAGGCCCATGGCCTGGTGCGTTGCTTCTACCCGCTGAACCAGGAGGTGGCGTGATGGCCGTCGTTCTATCCGCCCGGGAGCTGACCCGGCATTACGAAGTCTCCCGCGGGCTGTTCAAGGGCCACGCCCTGGTCCGCGCGCTGAATGGCGTGTCGTTCGAACTGGAGGCCGGCAAGACCCTGGCCGTGGTCGGCGAGTCCGGCTGCGGCAAGTCGACCCTGGCCCGCGCCCTGACCCTGATCGAAGAACCGTCGTCGGGCTCGCTGCAAATTGCCGGTACCGAAGTGAAAGGCGCCAGCAAGAGCGAGCGCAAGCAACTGCGCCGCGACGTGCAGATGGTGTTCCAGAGCCCCTACGCCTCGCTCAACCCACGGCAGAAGATTGGTGACCAGCTGGCCGAGCCGCTGCTGATAAACACCTCGCTGAGCAAGGCCGAGCGGCGTGAAAAGGTGCAGAAGATGATGGAACAGGTCGGCCTGCGCCCCGAGCATTACCAGCGCTACCCGCACATGTTCTCCGGTGGCCAGCGCCAGCGTATCGCACTGGCCCGGGCGATGATGCTGCAACCCAAGGTGCTGGTGGCGGACGAGCCGACCTCGGCGCTGGACGTGTCGATCCAGGCCCAGGTGTTGAACCTGTTCATGGATTTGCAGAAGGAGTTCAACACGGCTTATGTGTTCATCTCGCACAACCTGGCAGTGGTGCGGCATGTGGCCGATCAGGTGCTGGTGATGTACTTGGGGCGGCCGGCGGAAATGGGGCCGAAAGAGGACATCTACGAGAAGCCGCTGCACCCGTACACCCAGGCGCTGTTATCGGCGACACCGGCGATTCATCCTGATCCGCTGAAGCCGAAGATTCGAATTGCCGGGGAGTTGCCCAACCCGCTGAACCCGCCGGATGGGTGTGCGTTTCACAAGCGCTGCCCGTATGCGACCGAGCGGTGTGCCAAGGAGGTGCCGGCGCTCAGGCAGGTGAGTACTCGGCAGGTGGCTTGCCACTATGCCGAGCAATTTCTCTAGCCTCTGGATAGCCGGGGCTGCTTTGCAGCCCATCGCGACACAAGGCCGCTCCTACAAGGGACCGCGATCTCCTGTAGGAGCGGCCTTGTGTCGCGATGGGCCGCAAAGCGGCCCCAAAAATCTCAATGCATGAAGAACCAGATCAGGATAATCACCGGAATCGGCACCCCAATCATCCAGAGCAGTATCGAGCGCATGGCCTTTCTCCTTGTTTGATGTTGAACAGACCGGTGCACTCGCCATGCCATTGGTATCAAAAAATTACTTCCATATGAATCAACGGCTTACTTCCCAAGCCGCTTGGCAAAACCGTGCAATATGCCGGATCCGCACCCTTGCAGCTGGGTGTTCTGCAATGCACTATCAGGCGCATGACCGCCACCACCCTCCCCGACGGCCCCGAGCAGTCTCCGCTCACCGCCGACACCGTGCTGCGCTACCACCTGTGCTGGAAGCACCGCGACCTCGACGGCGTCATTGCGCTCTACCACCCCGACATCCAGTACCACGACTTCTTTCAAAACCGCGTGCTCGGCTACCAGGAACTGCGTGACTACGTGCGCGCCTGCCTGCCCCATGAAGCCGGCGAAGATATCGTCCACAGCGACCGCATCCGCGTCGATGGCTGTACCGCGTTCATCCAGTACCAGGTCACGGTGCAGGGCGGCGATGGCCTGGTGGCGTTCCAGTCCAGTGAGGCGATCACCGTCAAGGACGGCCTGATCTGGCGGGTCAACGAATACGCCACACTGGTGCGCCAGAACGGCAGTGGCCATGCCAGCAGTGGCCCGCGCCCGGCGACCAGCCGCCTGGGCCTGTCACCCCGGCAGCTGTCGACCATGGCCCAGGACCTGGAACACTACTTCCAGCGCCAGCGCCCCTACCTGGACCCGGAGCTGGACCTGCAGCAGGTGGCCGACGCCAGCGGCTACAGCCGCAACCAGATCTCCTACCTGCTCAACCAGGTGCTCGGGCAGAGCTTTTACCGCTACGTCAACCAGGCCCGCCTTCAGCACCTGATGACCAGCCTCGATGACGACAGCGTCGAAGCCACGATCGATGAGCTGGCGTTCAATGCCGGTTTCAACTCGCTGTCGGCGTTCTACAAGTGCTTCCGCGAACATACCGGGCTCACGCCCAAGGCGTACCTGAAGCAAATTTCCCTGCGTGCACGCACGTAGGACAGCCGCCTGCCGACACCACTAGGATCGCCCACAGACCTTGACGGATGTGGAGCCGAACCCGATGCAACCCCTGCGCACGCTCAGCCTGTGGATGGACCAGCTCGACGAGCCACTGTGCGCCCGCCCGGCCCTGCGTGAAGACCTGGTAGCGGATGTGTGCATCATCGGCGCTGGCTATACCGGTTTGTGGACTGCCTACTACCTCAAGCGCCAGGCGCCGCAGCTGAACATCGCCGTGATCGACGCCAATATCGCCGGCTTTGGTGCCTCAGGGCGCAACGGCGGCTGGCTGATGGGCAACCTGCTCGGCGAAGACCGCCTGTTGGCCACCCTGTCGCCGCAGCAACGCCGTGCCAGCATCGACCTGCTGCACGGCATACCCGATGAAGTGCACAGCGTGCTGCAACGCGAAGGCATCGACTGCGACTACCGCAAAGGCGGCGTGCTGTACTGCGCCGCGCGTTACCCGGAACAGGAGCGCAGCCTGCGCGCCTACCTCGACGACCTTTACCGTCAGGGCATGACCGAGGACGACTACCGCTGGCTACGCCCCGAGCAGCTGGACGCGCAACTGCGAGTCAGCAACGCCTATGGCGCCATCTACAGCCCGCACACCGCGACCATCCAACCCGCCAAGCTGGCGCGTGGCCTGGCCCGGGCTGTAGAAGCGCTGGGCATACCCATCTACGAAAACACCCCAGCCATCGACTGGCAGCCGGGTGAGGTGCGTACGCCGTTGGCGCGCATCCGTTGCCAATGGATGGTACCCGCCGTGGAGGGCTACGCCGCCAGTCTGCCACCATTGGGCAAACATCAGCTGCCGGTCCAGAGCCTGCTGGTGGCCACCGAACCACTGCCAGAGGCTACCTGGGACCAGATCGGCCTGAACCAGGGCCAGGCGTTCAGCGAAAGCAGCCGCCAGGTCACCTACGGCCAGCGTACCGCCGACAACCGCCTGGTATTCGGCGCCCGTGGTGGCTACCGCTTCGGTGGCCGCCTGCGCGAAAACTTCAACCTCGACGAACAGGAAATCGAGCTGCGCCGCTACCTGTTCAGCGAACTGTTCCCGCAGCTGAAGCACGTGCGTATCACCCATTCCTGGGGCGGCAACCTGGGCATGGCGCGGCGCTTCCGCCCACACATGCTCTGCGACCGTCAACGCGGTATCGCCCTGGCGGGCGGTTACGGCGGCGAAGGCGTCGGCGCCACCAACCTGGGCGGGCGCACCCTGGCAGCGCTGATCCTCAACCAGCACAACGAACTGACCGCGCAACCCTGGGTGCTCGACAACCGCCCGCTTTCAAGCCTGGCCAGCTGGCCACCCGAGCCCTGCCGCTGGCTGGGCTACAACGCAATCATCCAGAGCTTCGTCCACGAGGACCGGACCCTCGCCAACCCCGCAAGTGCACCTTGGAGGCGGCGCCTTGCCAGCAATCTTGCAGACTTCATGGAAGGCTTCATGCACTGACTTCCCTTTCCCCGACACAGGATTTACCGGTCATGAGCATCACCCATTTCAAGAACACCGACAACGCCGTGCTCGATAGCTCTAACCCCGTTGCGGTACCACTCTGCGAGCCCGTGGCGATGACCTCGGTCACCTGCGTGGAGCGCAGCGACGGCGTCGAAACCGGCATCTGGGAGTGCACCCCCGGGCGCTGGCGGCGGCAGATCGTGCAGCAGGAGTTCTGCCATTTCATCAAGGGGCGCTGCACCTTCACCCCAGACGGTGGCGAGCCCCTGTCAATAGAAGCCGGAGACGCACTGATGCTACCGGCCAACAGCACCGGCACCTGGGATATCCAGGAAACCGTGCGCAAGACCTACGTCCTTATTTTCTGATCCGCTGATCGCCTGCCTTCGATAACAACAGACAAAGCAAGGTAACCCCGACATGCGCACGCTCCTTCTCGCCCCCCTGATGTTGGCCGCCAGCGTGGCCGGCGCCGCCGAAACGGTGAAGATCTACAACTGGTCCAGCTACGTTGCCCCAGACACACTGAAGAACTTCCAGCAAGCCAGCGGTATCGTGCCCACCTACGACGTTTACGACAGCAACGAAACCCTCGACGGCAAGCTGATGACCGGCAACTCCGGCTACGACGTGGTGTTTCCGTCCAACCATTTCATGGCCCGGCAAATACAGGGCAAGGCCCTCAAACGCCTGGACAGATCGCAGCTGCCCAACTGGCACAACCTCAACCCGGTGCTGCTCAAGGCGCTGGAGGTGAACGACCCGGGCAACCATTACGGCTTCCCGTACCTGTGGGGCAGCACCGGCATCGGCTACAACGTCGACAAGGTCAAGGCGGTGCTCGGCGACAGCGCGCCGCTGGACTCGTGGGACCTGATCTTCAAGCCTGAGTACATGAGCAAGCTGAAAAGCTGCGGCGTCGCCGTGCTGGACAACGGTCCCGAACTGTTGCCGATCGCCCTGCACTACCTGGGCCTGCCGCACCACAGCCAGAACCCGGCGGACTACGACAAGGCCAAGGCGTTGCTGATGCAGGTGCGGCCATACATCAGCTACTTCCACTCATCGAAGTACACCGGCGATCTGGCCAACGGCGATATCTGCGTGGTGGTGGGTTTCTCCGGGGATGTGTTGCAGGCGAAGAATCGTGCCGAAGAAGCGAACAACGGGGTGAAGGTGGGGTATTCGATCCCGAAGGAAGGTGCGCCAATGTGGTTCGACATGGTGGCGATGCCGGCCGATGCACCGGACGAGAAGGCCGGGTATGCCTACATGAACTACCTGCTGCAGCCGGAGGTGATGGCCAATATCAGCAACCATGTGCAGTACGCAAACGGCAACCTGAAGGCGGACACGCTGGTTGACCCGGCGATGAAGGGCAACTCGATGATTTACCCGAGCGAGGAAGTGATGGGCAAGCTGTATGCGCTGGAGGCAATGCCGGCCAAGATCGACCGCATCCGCACACGGATCTGGACCAGTATCAAGGCAGGAAATTGAATCGGGGCCGCTTTGCGGCCCTTCGCGGGCACGCCCGCTCCCACAAGGATCGCGCAACCTTCAGGTGTTGTGATTCCCTGTGGGAGCGGGCGCGCCCGCGAAGGGCTGCAAAGCAGCCCCAATTCTGCGATCAGTGATGCTCGCGGGTAGCGCGGAACTTGATGTCCGGCCAGCGCTCTTCCATCAGCGACAGGTTGACGCGGGTCGGCGCCAGGTAGGTCAGGTGCCCGCCACCGTCGATGGCCAGGTTCTCCATGGCCTTGTTCTGGAATTCCTCGAGCTTCTTCTTGTCGTCACAACCGATCCAGCGGGCCGACCACACAGTGATCGGCTCGTAGGCGCACTCGACCTTGTACTCTTCCTTCAGGCGGCTGGCGACCACGTCGAACTGCAGCACACCAACTGCACCAAGGATGATGTCGTTGCTGCGTTCAGGGAAGAACACCTGGGTAGCACCTTCTTCGGCCAGCTGTTGCAGGCCCTGGCGCAGCTGCTTGGATTTCAACGGGTCCTTCAGGCGCACGCGGCGGAACAGCTCCGGGGCGAAGTGCGGGATACCGGTGAAGCCCAGCGCCTCGCCTTCGGTGAAGGTGTCGCCGATCTGGATGGTGCCGTGGTTGTGCAGGCCGATGATGTCGCCGGCATAGGCTTCTTCCAGTTGCTCACGCTCGGAGGAGAAGAAGGTCAGCGCATCACCGATACGCAGGTCCTTGTTGATCCGCACGTGGCGCATCTTCATGCCCTTTTCGTACTTGCCCGAGCAGATGCGCATGAAGGCGATGCGGTCGCGGTGTTTCGGGTCCATGTTCGCCTGGATCTTGAACACGAAACCGGTGAACTTCTCTTCCACAGGCTCCACGGTGCGCTCGTGGGCAACACGGCCCAGCGGGCGCGGCGCCCAGTCGACGACGGCGTCAAGCACATGGTCGACACCGAAGTTGCCCAGCGCGGTACCGAAGAATACCGGAGTCAGCTGGCCGTTGATGAACTCATCCTGGTTGAACTCGTGGCAGGCACCCTGCACCAGCTCCAGCTGTTCGACGAACGAGTCGTACTGGTCGCCCAGGTGGGCACGGGCTTCGTCCGAGTCCAGCTTCTGGATGATCTTGGCTTCGGTACGCTCGTGGCCGTGGCCCGGGGTGTACACCACGATGTAGTCACCGGTCAGGTGGTACACGCCCTTGAAATCGCGGTAGCAGCCGATCGGCCAGGTGATCGGCGCGGCCTTGATCTTCAGCACGGCTTCGATCTCGTCCAGCAGTTCGATCGGGTCGCGAATGTCACGGTCGAGCTTGTTGATGAAGCTGACGATCGGCGTGTCGCGCAGGCGGCACACGTCCATCAGGGCGATGGTACGTGGCTCTACACCTTTACCGCCGTCGAGCACCATCAACGCCGAGTCCACCGCGGTCAGGGTGCGGTAGGTGTCTTCCGAGAAGTCTTCGTGGCCGGGGGTGTCGAGCAGGTTGATCATGTGCTCGCGGTACGGGAACTGCATCACCGAGGTGGTGATGGAGATGCCGCGCTGTTTCTCCATTTCCATCCAGTCGGAGGTGGCGTGGCGGTCGGACTTGCGCGACTTCACGGTACCGGCGACGGCAATGGCCTTGCCCATCAGCAACAGCTTCTCGGTGATGGTGGTCTTACCGGCGTCGGGGTGGGAAATGATTGCGAAAGTGCGGCGCTTCGCGACTTCGGCGGCCTGGTTGGTCATGGGAAATCGCCTGACTTGGGGGATTAAAAAGGGGCGATATCATACCTGAAGTTGGGCCGGGACCAAAACCTGCTGCTTGAGTGGTTACAGGTCCGGCCTCATCGCCGGCAAGCCAGCTCCCACAAAGAGCTCCACGGTACCCAAGCCCTGTGCGGTACCTGTGGGAGCTGGCTTGCCGGCGATAGGGCCAGCACTGCCGCCACAAATCCAACAGGCAAAAGCTTTATCACGACAAATGGCCACAGGGCAGTTGTTTCAACGCCTACAGCGCATCAAGCCACTGTTTTTTCTCGTCAAATTTCCACAAGGGCAGTGATTAACGCTGGCCAAATGCCGCCCCAGATGGGAACCTTTACGCCCGCGGAGACGTCCACTCCCCTGCAACCCGCTTCGGTTGGGGAGCTGGTTTCATCAGCATTTTCGGGCCCGACGGGGTTCGGCTCATGGCCT
>NZ_OPYN01000062.1 GCF_900277125.1 Pseudomonas inefficax | reverse complement strand
AGCCGGGGTGGTTTGTCGGTATCGCGCAGGCGCTGGCGCAGGCGGCTGACCGCCATGTCGACGATGCGGTCCAGCGGCATCGGCTCGCGGCCACGGGTGGCGTTGCCGATGGTGTCGCGGTCGAGTATCTGCTGTGGGTGGTCGAGGAACAGCTTGAGCAGGGCGAAGTCGGCGCCGGAGAGAATCACCTCCTCGCCGTCGCGATGGAACAGGCGATGGCTGACCGTGTCCAGGCGCCAGTCGTCGAAGGCCAGCACGGCACTGCCGGGTGCCGCCTGGCCGAACTCGGCGCGGCGCAGCAGGGCCTTGATCCGCGCTTGCAGTTCGCGGGGGCTGAACGGCTTGCCCAGGTAGTCGTCAGCGCCCAGCTCCAGGCCGATGACCCGGTCGGTTTCGTCGGAGCTGGCAGTGAGCATGATGATCGGTACCCGGGCCTGGCGGGGGTGCTGGCGTACCCAGCGGCACAGGCTGAAGCCGTCTTCGTCGGGCAGCATGACATCGAGGATGACCAGGTCGCAGGGGGTGGTTTCCAGCGCGCGGCGAAAGCCCTTGCCGTCGGCTTCGGCATGCACCTGGAAGCCGGAGCGGCTCAGGTAGGTTTGCAGCAGTTCGCGGATTTCCTGGTCGTCGTCGACCATCAGGATCGATTTGCCGGCAGTGGTCAAGGTGGTCCTTCCTTTTGTCAGTTACAGGTCTTTGTTGCCTGCTGTTGGGGCCGCTTCGCGCCCCATCGCGACACAAGGCCGCTCCTACAGGGACCGCGCCGCGCCGGAAATATGCACTGCCCCCGTGTAGGAGCGGCCTTGTGTCGCGATGGACCGCGCAGCGGCCCCCATTTCACCTATCCATGATCCAGCGCCTGCTGCAAGGCCACCCCGGCCCCCAGCAACCCGGAAAACTCCGCTGTCACCAGCCACACCGGCACGCCAGCGAAATACCCACTCATGCAACCCTTGTCGGCAAAGCTCGCGGCAAACCCGCTGCGCAGGAACAGCTCGGCAAAGCGTGGGATCACGCCGCCGACAATATAGACCCCACCCCGTGCGCCCAGCGTCAGAACATTGTTACCAGCGACTCGGCCGAGGAACCGGCAGAACTGCTCGACC
>NZ_OPYN01000061.1 GCF_900277125.1 Pseudomonas inefficax | reverse complement strand
GGTGCCGGGGTAAAGCACCAGGTCACCGGCAGCCAGCTTGACCTGCTGCACACCATAGGTGTCCTGGATCACCAGCTCGCCGCCGCCGTAGCTGTCCGGCTCGCTGAGGAGCAGCGTTGAGGACAGGTCGGTACGAACTCGCGCCGGGCTGCCCTTGGGCTGGCGGAGGGCCTTGTCGATGTGGAAGCCGAAATTGCCGCCTTCGCGGTAGCAGTTGATCAGCGGCGGGAACACCTTGTGCGGCAAGGCTGCAGACATGAAGCGCGGGTTTTGCCACAGGCGGTCGATCAGCGCACTGCCGATTTCCTTGGCCAGCGGGTGGCCTTCGGCCAACTGCAGGTTGTGCTTGGCCTTGGCCGACTGGTAGCCGGCCGTGACCTTGCCGTCGGCCCAGTCGGCCTGCTCCAGCGCCTCGCGGATACGGGCCAGTTCATCGGTGTCGAACAGGCCGGGGATGTGAAGCAGCATGGCGGCACTACCGTTGGAAAGTGTAAAGGCGTCAATGATATTGATTCCCTTTTGCGCTTCACAAGCCCCAATCGCCGCTTAAGACGTTTCAGCTTGATGAAACCGTAAAGGCAAATTGTAAAGATTGTAAATTCTTCACGAATGGTAACGACTCTCAATTGTGAGTCACAATTGCTTACATTAAGATCCGCGGCCTTAACACCTTGGGGAAGGCCTTAGCAATGCGCCAGTACGTACCATCTGCAGTGAGCTCACCACGCCTGATCGTCTCCGCCATCGGCGTTGCCCTCAGCGCCTCGTCGGCCTACGCCGCCGACCCGGCCGCCAGCAGCGCGATCACCCTCGATGCCACCAGCGTCAACGGCAAAGCTGAACAGGCCAGCACCGATTACAAAGTCGACAAGGCTTCCTCGCAGAAGTACACCGCGCCGCTGGTAGACACCCCGCGCTCGATTACCGTGATCCCGCAGCAGGTCATCAAAGACACCAATGCCCTGAGCCTGCAGGATGCCCTGCGCACCGTGCCGGGCATCACCTTCGGTGCTGGCGAAGGCGGCAACCCGCAAGGCGACCGCCCGTTCATCCGCGGCTTCGACGCCCAGGGCGACACCTACCTGGACGGCGTGCGTGACACTGGCGCGCAAACCCGTGAAATCTTCGCCATCGAATCGGTGGAAGTGGCCAAGGGCCCGAATTCGGCCATCGGTGGCCGTGGTGCCGCCGGCGGTAGCATCAACCTGGTGAGCAAACGCGCGCACCTGGGCAACTCGCTGGACGGTGCGTGGACCTGGGGCAGCGACCAGACCCAGCGCTACACCTTCGATGGCAACTACCAGTTCAGCGACAGCGTTGCCGGCCGCCTGAACCTGATGACCCACGAAAGCAACGTCGCTGGCCGCGACAAGGTCAACTACGACCGTTGGGGTATCGCCCCGTCGCTGGCCTTCGGCCTGGGCACGCCGACCCGCGTCAACCTCGATTACTATCACCTGGAAAGCGACGACCTGCCGGATTCCGGCATCCCGTACACCATACCGACCGGTGGCAGCGCCGCACGTACCTCGGCACACCCGAGCAAGCCGTACGACGGCGGCGACAGCGACAACTTCTATGGCCTGACCGGTCGCGACTTCCGCAAGAGCCGTGTGGATATCGCCACCTTCGCCATCGAACACGACCTGACAGACTCGCTGACCATCAAGAATACCCTGCGCCATGGCAACAGCATGCAGGACTACATTCTGACCCAGCCTGACGACAGCAAGGGCAACGTCAACAACGGCAGCGTCTGGCGCCGTGCCAACACCCGCGTGGGCAACACCGCCACCACCACCAACCAGACCGATCTGTTCGGCGAATTCTATCTGGGCGGCATGAAGAACAGCTTCTCGACCGGTATCGAGCTGAGCCGTGAAGAGAGCAAGCGTTCGAGCTACACCGTCGATACCGACACCGTCCCGGGCGGTGCTGCCAACACCAACTGCACCCCAGGCATGATCGGTGCCAACAGCGGTTACAACTGCACCTCGCTGAGCAACCCGAACCCGGATGATCCGTGGAACGGCAGCATCGCACGCAACTACGCGGGCACCGACACCAAAAGCAACACCCGTGCAATCTATGTGTTCGACACCCTCGAGCTGACACCCGAGTGGCTGCTGAACATGGGCCTGCGTTACGACCACTTCGATACCCAGTACCGCACCTACGACGCCACCGGCGCCACCGTAGTCAACAGCAAGGGCGTGGTTTCCAAAGGCAAGGATACGAGCGAGTTCGTCACCGGCCAACTGGGCCTGGTGTGGAAGCCGACCGAGAATGGCAGCATCTATGTTTCCTACGCCACCTCGGCAACGCCACCCGGTGCTATGCTGGGCGAAGGCACTGAAGGCAACCCGCTGGGCAACACCACCGACCGCGCCGGCAACTTGCTGAGCAGCGACCTGGAGCCGGAAGAAACCACCAACTACGAAATTGGTACCAAGTGGGACCTGCTCGAACAGCGCCTGTCCCTGGCCGCCGCGCTGTTCCGTACCGAGAAAGAAAACGCCCGCGTCCAGGTGGACACTACCACCTACGAAAACGTCGGCGAAACCCGCGTGCAGGGCATCGAGTTGTCGGCCAGCGGCAAGATCACCGACAAGTGGCAGGTATTCGCCGGCTATACCTACATGGAAGCTCGCCAGATCGACGGCGGCGCGGTAAACAAGGCCAACGACGGCAACCAGCTGCCAAACACGCCGAACAACAGCGCCAGCCTGTGGACCACCTATTCCATTACGCCGAAGCTGACCGTTGGTGGCGGTGCGTTCTACGTGGATGACGTGTACGGCAGCGTGGCCAACACCACCATGGTCGACAGCTACGTACGCTACGACGCCATGGCCGCCTACAAGCTGACCAAGAACGTCGACCTGCAGCTGAACGTGCAGAACCTGACCAACGAGGTGTACTACGACAAGGCCTTCTCCACCCACTTCGCCAACCAGGCGGCCGGGCGGACGGCATTGTTGACCACCAGCGTGCACTTCTGATTTCAGGACGGGGCTGATCTTTTGAAAGGGCTGCGCCTGTGCCGGCCCTTTCGCGGGTGAACCCGCTCCCACAGGTACACCACTGGCCTCAGGTCCAGTGATATCTCTGTGGGAGCGGGTTTACCCGCGAAGAGGCCGGTACAGACAACACAAGCGTGACTGACTAGCCCACCCCGCCCCGTTCATTCCCGTGAGCGGGGCGTTTGCGTATCAAGGCATAATGCAGGCCGCGTAGTGTGCGGCAGAAACACAAGGTGATCATGTGGTGAAGAAGACGCTGTTCCAATTGCACTGGTTCTTTGGCATCACCGCTGGCCTGGTGCTGGCCTTGATGGGCATCACCGGGGCCTTGTACTCGTTTCAGGAAGAACTGCTGCGCGCGCTGAATGCCGATGTCCTGAAGGTCCAGGTGCGCCCGGAGGGCGTGCTGCCACCGGCCGAACTGGTCCAGCGAGTCGAGGCCCAGCAACACGACAAGGTGGCGATGCTGTGGGTCGAT